>CAVRWX010000001.1:0-437856 GCA_963725035.1 uncultured bacterium
TGCCTATAGCGGGGGCAGGATTTGAACCTGCGACCTCCGGGTTATGAGCCCGGCGAGCTACCTGACTGCTCCACCCCGCGGCGCACTTGAAACCGTAGCAAGCGGGCTCAGCCCAGACGCTTGATCTGGGCGGGGCGCAGGAGCGATACCAGCGTGCGGCCATCGACCGCGGCCAGGCCACCCTTCTTCATGTCGATCCGCGCACCGGTGAGGTTGTAGACCGCGTGGGAGAAATCGGGCTCGTGGCCGACGAGGAGAACGTCGCCACGCCCGGCGGCGAGCGACTCGGGGTCGATTTCACCGCCCGAGAGCTCGTTCGCTTCCTCGGGCTCGATGCCCAGCGCCTCACAGGCGAGCTCCGCGGTCTGGACTGCCCGAACGCGGGGGCTCGTGAGGCACACGTCGATTTCAACGCCGAGCGCCGCGAGCGCCGCGCCGGCTGCGCGGGACTGGCGCTCGCCCTTCTCGGTCAGTGGCCGCGCGAAGTCGTCAGCCCCATCCGCGGCGTCGCCATGGCGAAGGAACCAGATCACACTCGCAGCCTAGAGCGCGCAGCCACCTCATTGGTTCACCACTACGCTCCGCTCAGATGCGCGTTGCAGTCGTCGATATGGGCTCGAATTCGACCCGCCTTCTGGTCGCGGACGTCGAGAGCGACGGGCGGATCACCGAGCTGGAGCGGCACTCGACCGTCACGCGCCTCGGACGCGGCGTCGACACGTCATCGCAGCTCTCGAGCGAGGCGATCGAGGACGTCTGCAACACCGTCGGCGAGTACCTCGAGCTGATGGAGCCCCATCACCCGGATACGACGGTCGCGATCGCGACCTCGGCCGTCCGCGACGCCGAGAATCGCGGCGCGTTCTGCGGCGAGCTGCGCGAGCGTTTCGCGCTCGACGCCCGTGTCCTCTCGGGCGACGACGAGGCTCGGCTGACCTATCTGGGCGTGATCCAAGGCCGGCCGCAGACAGACGATGTGCTCGTCGTCGACATCGGTGGCGGCTCCACGGAGCTGGTCATCGGCTCGGGGTCCGAGGTGTCTTTCCACGCTTCGCTCCAAGCCGGCACCGTCCGCCACACCGAGCGCCACATCGCCCACGACCCGGCGGAGCAGGGCGAGCTCGAGTCGCTGGCCAACGACGTCCGCACGTTGATCGACGGCGTCCTCAAAGGATCCGACTTCGCCCACGCGCAGGCGGGCATCGGTGTGGCGGGGACTCCGACCTCACTCGCCGCGATCGACCAGGCGCTCGATCCCTACGACCCCGACGCGGTTCACGGCTCGAGGCTGTCGCTGGGTGCGATCCAGCGCATGTACTCGCAGCTTGCGGCGAAGACGCTGGAGGAGCGCCTGGAAGTGACCGGCCTTCACCCGGGCCGGGCGCCCACGATCGTGGCGGGGGTCGTGATCCTGATCCAGGTGATGCGCTGCTTCGGCCTGTCCGAGATCGAGGTGTCCGAGCACGACATCCTCTACGGCGCAGCGCTCGAGGCCGCCGGCGCGGCTTGAGCCGGCTCGCCCCGATCTACGCGGCGATCGCGATCTTCCCGCTGATCGCCGCCGGCGCCGCCCTGCCATACGTCGCGCTCCAGTACCGCCGCAATGGCGCGCTCGGCGCCGGCCAGCTCTTTCTCGCCGGGCTCTTCGGTCTCTACCTCGTGGGCCTTGCGTTCACCGTGGTCCTGCCCCTCCGCCCCGTCTCGCCCGAGTTCTGCGACGTCTTCGGCGTCAACGCGCGCCTCGACCCGTTCCACGTCTTCGACCATGTCAGCGCCGTTCGCCGGAGCGACGGCCTTCGAGCCGTCCTGCGGGATCCCGACGTTCAGGACCTGCCGCTGAACGTTCTTCTCTTCATCCCCCTGGGGATGTTCGTTCGCCATCTCCTCAACCGGGGCTTTCTCGCCACCGTCGCGATCGGGGCCGGGGTGTCGTTCTTCATCGAGCTGACCCAACTCACGGGCGACTGGGGCCTCTACCCATGCGCGTACCGCTACTTCTCGACTGCCGACCTGATCACGAACACGATCGGCGCGGGGATCGGTGCCTTTTGCGCTCCGCTCCTGGCGCTTATCCCCGGCCAGAGGACACCGACGACCCAGGCCGAGATAAGGAAGGTCACTCCTGGGCGACGCTTCCTTGCCGCGCTTTGCAATGTGGCGTTGATCGCCGCCGTCGGCTTCTTTCTCCTGGCTGCGTTCGGCCTTCTCCTCGACGCCACGCGCGGGCAGCTCTTCGTCTCGGAGAGCATCCGCTCCCAGGCGCTTCGGGCCTTCGCCCTCGTGCTGGTGCCCGGCACGGCGACCTTTCTCGCCATCCCGCTCCTGTGGCGGGGCCGAACCCCGGGCGAGTGGGCAGTGCTCCTGCGCCCCACGAACACGGGCCCCGGCTCGACGGCGCCCGACCCGATGGTCGTGGTCGCGCGGTTCGCGCTTGTCCAGGGACCGATGCTCCTCGCTGCCGCTGCGGGCGTCGCGGGATATGAGCCGGCGTGGATTGCTCTGACCGTCCTCGCCGTCGTGCAGATCGGCCTCGTCTGGAACGCGAAGGACTGGAACGGCGGCGCTGAGCTGCGCCTCGGTGTCGTCATCTCAGATTCCCGCTGAAATTCCGCGCTTTGTTCTAGAATGTTCGGCAATCGGTAGCGGGACGCAATGGCTCGGGGACTTTTCGCAGGGGCGGCGGACCGTAAGACCGTGTGTCATCGACATGCGCACTTTTCTTTGCGCAGGAGGGTTCAAAACACGTGAACATGATCCGTTCCAAAAAGCTGTGGGCAGGCACGCTCGCCACGGGCGCAGTTGCAGCACTCAGCCTCACACTCGTCACCTCGTCGGCTCCGGCTGACAACTCGAAGCTGGGTCTTGAGCCCGCGAAGATCAAGATGGTCTTTGACCCGCAAGGCGGTCCGCCCGCCTTCGTCGGCGACGAATCCGTCGCCTCCGGCCAGGACCTGAAGATCGTCAACGATTCGAAGCCGAAGGCAGATCGGTCCTCACACCTTCTCCCTGGTCGAGGAAGGCAGCTTGCCGACCACGAACAAGCAGATGAAGAAGTGCGCGAAGATCGAGCTTCCGGTCTGCGTGAACATCTTCAAGACGCACGACGTCTCGAAGAAATTCGTCGTCAAGACGCCGGATGTCGACAAGGGCGAAAAGGGCTGGGACACCTCGTTCGACGACAACGACAAGGGCGACACCTGGTACACGGAGACCAAGAACGAGTCGGAGACTCGTACGGTCAACACTGCGCCCGGCTCGACGCTCTACTACTTCTGCATCGTCCATCCGGAGATGCAGGGTGCGATCGGCGTCACGTCGAGGTAGTTGATGGAAGCCGGTGACGAGCGACGTTTTCGCCGTCGCCGGTTCGTACTCGGAGCCGCTTCGGGCGCGGCCGCGCTGGCACTGCCGGCGTGGCTGCGCCCGACGGGCGGCCCCTCGCTTGACGCCGCCGTAGCCGCGTCCGTCGAGCCGTACTCGCGCAAGCTCCCGATCCCGCGCGAGCTGACCGGTTCCAACCTGACCATCCCCATCGAGCCGGCCGAGGTGAAGATCCTCCCCGGCCGCAAGACGAAGATGTGGACGTACGACGGGACCTTCCCGGGACCGACGATCCGCCGCCCCTCGGGCGAGCGCACGACGGTGAAGTTCAAGCACCGACTACCGAAGAAGGCCGGCGAGCTGACCGTCCACCTCCACGGCGCGCACACCCGCTCGAAGGACGACGGACAGCCCGGGGGCCTCACCGATTCGCAGCCGCGCTCGTTCTTTTGCGACATCTCCCCCGGGCTCTCCGAGCGCGAATCCGGCAACGACGTTCTGATCAAGCCGGGCTCGGAGCGCGAGTACCGCTACGACTTCACCGAGGACGGCGCCGACGAGCGCGCCGCGATGCACTGGTACCACGATCACCGCCTCGACCGCACCGGTGAGAACGTCTGGCGCGGCCTCGCCGGCATGTGGATAACCGAGGACGCGGTCGACCTCGCACTTCCGCTTCCCCGCGGCGACCGCGACCTGCCGCTGATGATCGCCGACCGGGACTTCGACTCGAAGAACCAGCTGAAGGACCCCTTTGACCACCTGATCCCTCCTCACGACGGCGCCCAGGGAAAGCACGTCCTGGTGAACGGCGCAGTGCTGCCCTACCACCAGGTCTCGGCGCAGCGCCACCGCATCCGGATCCTGAACGCATCGAACTTCCGCGCCTACAACCTCTCCTTCGAAGGCCCGTCAGCGCCGCCCATGGCCCAGATCGCAACCGAGTCGGGGCTCATGCCCGAGGCGCTGGCAAGGGACAAGATCCTCCTCGGTCCCGGCGAGCGCGCCGAGGTGATCGTGGACTTCGCCGCCGCCCAGGGCGAGAACCTGGTCCTTCGAAGCGGACCGCGCGAGGACGGCGAGAACGCGCTCGGCTCGAAGCCGTACAACGGCGCGATCATGCAGTTCCGCGTCGCCGACGAGACGCTCGCGGACGAGACCGCCGAGCCTCAGGACCTCGACTTGCCGCCGCTTCCCGCCTGGACTCAGACCGTAAACGCCGGCAGCCCGATCGATTTCGACTGGAACGTCTCGGGAGGATTTGCGGGCAACCCTTGGCGGATCAACGGCAAGACGTTCAATCCGGCCAAGGTCGAGACCAAGCCCGAGCTGGGATCGGTCGTCGTTTGGAGGATCTCGAACAACACCACCGTCGCCCACATGATGCATCCGCACCACACCGACTGGTACGCGCTCGAGCGCCGCAACGGATCAGACCCGCCGGTTCCTCCTCCCCCCGAAGAGGACTGCCTCAAGGAGACCTTCTTCCTGGACCCGTTCGAGTCGATCACGATCGCGGGCAAGGTCTCGGACTACACGGGCAAGTTCGTCATGCACTGCCACATGCTCGACCACGAGGACCACGGCCTCATGAGCCAGTTCGAAGTCGTCGCGCCCTAGAGCTCGAGCTCGTATTCCTTGTAGTCGCCCGCGACGCCGCCGACCCGGTCATAGACGGTCTGGGCGCGCACGTTGTCGTGGGCCGTGTACCAGAGGATGTTAGGCGCGCCGTGCTTACGCGCGACGTCGGCCACGGACTTGATCAGCGCGTCCGCGTACCCGCCGCCCCTGGCATCGGGGTGGACGAAGAGATCGTCCATCAGGACGATCTTCTTGCCGCGAAGGCTCGACCACTTCCAGTCGTTGTTGGCGAACCCGACGACCTTGCCCTCGTCATCCGTTGCAACAAGGAGATATGCCTCGTCTTCGGGAAGGGCGATGACCTCGCGCAGCATGACCTCGACATCCGCGTCATCAGGGTCCGACTCGTAGAAGTCGAAGTAACCCCGATAAAGCGGCATGAGCGCGGGGATGTCCTCGACCGTCGCTTCGCGAATCTCCATACGGAAGTTCTACCGGTCGAGCGCGCGGCGAAGGATGTCGCGGAGTGCCTTCTGGTCAGCGACGGAAAGCTTCGTGATTGCCTCCGGCGGCTCAGCGATGCGGCGCTCCATTTCCTCCCGGACCCCCGCGCCCTCCTCGGTGAGCTCGATCAGCTTCACCCGGCGATCCCCCTCAGCCGAAGTGCGGCGCACGAGGCCCCGTTCCTCCATTCGGTCGACGATGCCGGTCATGTTCGAGTTGTCGCAGTGCATCATCGCCGCCAGCTCGCCCATCGGGCGCGGCTGATCGAGGAACCGGAGCACGATCCCCTGCGGGGGCGAGAGCATCAGATCCTGGCCGGCACTCATGATCTTCGGCCGGCCGTGCTTGAAGAAGAGCTCGGTGGCGGCGCCCCATGCCTCAGCTGCCACGCTTGTCGTCCGAGAGTTCATTGAGGAGGATGATACTCTAGATTCCAGATAGTTGACTTCATCAACTTCCTGAGGAGTACATGACCCCACAAGCACACGACAACGGAATTGAAGTCGAGGCCCTGGTCCGGGAGTTCAAGAAGGGCCCGCGCGCCGTAGACGGGATCGACCTCGAGGTGAAGCCCGGCGAGATCTACGGCTTCCTCGGCCCCAACGGCGCCGGCAAGTCGACCACGGTCCACATGCTCACGACCCTCCTTCCTCCCACCGCGGGCACCGCCCGGGTCGCGGGGTACGACGTGGTGCGAGAAGGCCCCGACGTTCGCGACTCGATCGGCGTCGCGCTCCAGGAGGCGGCGCTCGACCCGTTCCTCACCGCCCGCGAGCACATGCGCCTTCAGGCCGGCATGCACGGCCTGACCAAGGCCGACTCGCAGCGCCGCGGCGACGAGCTGATCGAACGGGTCGGCTTGGCGGAAGCAGCGGGGCGGAAGGTCGGCGGCTACTCGGGCGGCATGAAGCGGCGCCTCGACCTCGCGCTCGCGCTCGTGCACGAGCCACGGGTTCTCTTCCTCGACGAGCCGACCACGGGCCTGGACGTTCAGAGCCGCACCGCTCTTTGGGACGAGGTGACACGCCTTTCGCGCCAGCACGGGGTCACTGTGTTCCTTACCACCCAGTATCTGGAGGAGGCCGATGCGCTCGCCCAGCGCGTGGGCATCATCGACACCGGCCGGATCGTCGCCGAGGGCACGCCCGATTCGCTCAAGGCAGAGATCGGCAGGCCGACCGTCGAGGCGATCCCCTCCAACGAGGGCGACCTTGAGCGCATGGAGCGCGTCTTCGAGCAATTCGGTGAAAAGGCGCCGGCGGCACTCGGGGCCGTGGGCGTGCGCCTGCGCGAAGGCGCGGAGGAGCTCGCCCCCGTTGTCAGGGCGCTCGACGCGGAAAACATTCCCGTGCACAACCTCGAGATCCACGCGCCGACTCTCGACGACGTCTTTCTGGCGAAGACCGGCAAGCGACTTGAGGGCGCCGACGCAGGCGAGGAGGAAGCTGCGGAGCCGCGGACCACGGGCGAGATGGAGGCGGTGGGCGCTTGACCACGGCCGCTGCCACCGTCGAGGCGCCACGGATCCACACCGGCACACTTGTCCAGGTCGGGCACCTGGCTCGCCGCTCGATCATCCGTACGGCCCGCCAACCCGCGGTCGTCGTGACGAGCATGATCTTCCCCCTCTTCCTGCTCGCGATCAACTCGTCCGGGCTAGCGGCGGCGACGAACCTGCCCGGCTTCCCGACCGACTCTTATCTCACCTTCGCGCTCGGCCTCACCTTCATGCAGGGCGCGCTGTTCGCGACGATGGGCTCGGGGCAGTCGATCGCCGAGGACATCGAGCGCGGGTTCTTCAACCGACTGCAGCTGACGCCTCTGCACGGGCCGGCGCTGATCGCGGGCCAGCTCGCCGGGACGTTGGTCCTCGGCGTCACTCAAGGCGTCGTCTTCCTCACCGTCGGCCTCGCCTTCGGCGCCGACTTCGCAGCCGGGGCCCTGGGGATCCTTGTGATGTTCGCGCTGGCAATGGTGATCTCGGTGGCGTTTGGGTCGCTCGGCATGGCGGTCGGCCTACGGACCGGGAACGCGGAGAAGGTCCAGGGCGTGTTCCCGCTCATGTTCGTGCTCCTCTTTCTCTCCTCGGGCGCGCTCCCGCGCAACCTTCTCGAGCGCGACTGGTTCCACGCCATCGCGACCGTCAACCCGGTGAGCTACATCATCGAGGCGTACCGGAGCCTTCTGATCACGGGCTGGGACGGCGAGGCGCTTGCCCTCGGCTTCGGCGTCGGCTTCGCGATCCTCGCGATCGGCATCTGGGCCGCCACCGCGGCGCTTCGAACTCGAATGGAGCGCACCTGATGAACCCCACGACTCCACCGGCACCTGTTGGTGCTCATCTGATCATTCGACACGCCCGCGCCTCCTGGGCGATCGCCTGGCGCCTTCTCTACAAGATGCTCCGCAACCCGGCGTTCCTCCTGCCGTCGATGCTGATGCCGGTCTTCTTCTTCACGGCGTTCGCAGGCGGGCTTGTTGCCGTCTCTAACTCGCCCGGCTTCGACTACCCGAGCTACACGACGTTCCAGTATGTCTTCGTCCTGATCCAGTCGGCGGTCTTCGGCGGCGTCTTCGCCGGCTTCTCGATCGCCGCGGACTTCGAATCGGGGTTCGCTCGGCGCCTGATGCTTGGCACCCGTGGCCGCTCGGCGCTCGTCATCGGCTACACGATCTCGGCGCTGGCGCGGGCCTTCATCGTCTGGGGCGTCGTGACGGTCATCGCCCTCCTCGCCGGGGCCGAGGTGACCGGCTCGGGGCTCGACATCACCGAGACGATCTCGGTCGCGATGCTCACCAACATCGCCGCCCTCCTGTTCTCATGCGGTGTCGCCATGCGCATGAGGACGATGCAGGCGGCGCCGCTCATCCAGCTTCCCGCCTTCCTCCTCATCTTCACGGCGCCCGTTTACGTGCCGCGCGAGCTCCTCGAAGGATGGGTCGCGTTCGTGTCGGACTTCAACCCGCTCACCGCGGTGCTCGAGGCCTCGCGCCAGTGGGTGATCGGCGGCTCCCCCGAGGCGCTGCTCGCCTACGGCGCGGCGCTGCGGGCTTGCCGTTCTGATGGGCGTCTGGGCCATCACCGGCCTGCGGCGCGCCGAGCGCGCGATCTAGGCCTAAGCCGAAACGCAAACGGCCGCCGCCCGAGGAGCGGGCGACGGCCGAAAGCTTGCGGTCAGTCCGAGGCGTTACGAGACGGGGATCTCTTCCTCGTCTCGTCCTGGACCTTGGTCGAGACGCACTTGCCGAAGGCGTTCTGCTTGTTGCCGTTGGTCCCGTAGGTCTCATGGAACGCATCGGAGTCGGCATCGCGCTCGGCGCGGCACTCCTTCGCAGCGTTCTTGAACTCGGCGGGCGTGGTCTCGTCCGCCACAGGCTCCACGCCCTTCTTGCAGTTCTTCATCGCGTGCTTGGGGCCGTACGTCGCGCGGAACGCGTCCTTGTCGGCCTTCTTGAGCTCGTGACAGGCCTTCGCGATCTCGTCCTTGCCGTTGTTCTCGCCGTCGCCCGCAAAGCCGGCGGGAGCGCCGATGAGCGCCAGTCCGGCGCAGACGGCAGCGGTGGTCATCGTTCGCTTCATTGGTTTCTCCTTCGTCGGGGGGTTGCCTCACGACAACGCCCGGCGGGAGCCGATGTCAGGCCCTATTCCGGATCCTTGTCCGAATTGCCACCCGCAGTTCGAGTGCTCAGGCGCGATCCGAAGGGACACCGCCCGCGTTCGAGTTGGCCGGCGGGTTGGAAGAACTCGCGCCTCCGTTCGATGTGGCAGGTGGAGACACGGCAGAGTTGCCCCCGGCGTTCGAGTTGGCGGGTGGCCCCGATGAGTTGCCGCCGGCGTTGGAGTGCGCCGGTGGACTGGGCTTGTCACCCGTCTGCCCCGGGGGCTCCGAGGGCTTGCCGCCTCCGGGCTTTTCGTCAGAAGACTTCCCGTTCTTCCCATGGTCCTTCTTGCCTTGGTTTCCGCTGGGCTCATCCTTCGCCGCGGAGCCGTTCGGTGTTCCAGCCCCTGCGGATGACTTGACCGCGATGGTCGCAGGCACCTGAGATCCGGCATCACTCGGAAGCGCTCTCGGCCTGTCCGCCGCTCCGGCTCGTGCGCTCGGCGGATCCACCCGGCAGGTCAACCCCGGCCACGCCTGCGCCCCCGACGCCGATCGCGAGGCCTGCGCCCACGATTCCGATCGACTTGAGCACGCTCGATCCGCCAAGGACGCCGACGGCGCCCGCTCCAGCGCCGAGTGCGCCCCCGGTGCCGGTTCCGCCGCCCAGGACGCTGGCGATCAGACCGGACGCTGCCGCAGCCGGGAGCGGCGGCGCGAGCCAGCCCAGTTGGGTGCGGCGATGGCGGATCGCAAGCGCGAAATCGGAGCACCGCTGACAGTCGCGAAGGTGAGCCTTAATCTTCCTCCCGCGGATGACGCGCCCGTCGCCGTCCGAGATCATCGCCCGAATCTCGTCACAGTCCATGGCTCTCCCCTCCTTAAGTCCTGGAGCGCGATCCGGGCCTCGTAGATCGCCTGCCGCGACGCTCGCGGAGAGCACTGGAGCGCCTCCGAGACCTCCTCGTGGCTGAGGCCGCTCATCTCGTGAAGGACCAGGGCTGACCGTTGCGTCTCTGGTAGCGACGCCAGGTCGGCGACCAGGGTTCTCACGGCTTCGCGGTGTTCGGCGCTGATGTCCGCCGCGGGAACAGCCGGCGATCGCTCCTCGGTCAGCTCGACGCTCGGTCGCGATCGCGGATGAGGTCAGGGACTCGTTTCGCGCGACGCGGTAGAGCCAAGGCCGAAGGTTGATCGTGCGCTGCTCGCCCGGCAGTGCGCGTAGGATCCTCGTCATCGTGTTCTGGAGGGCGTCCTGCGCGTCGGTCGGATCGCCGAGAATCGCCCTGCAGTAGCGGTAGAGATCCTGGCCGTAGCGCTCGAAGATCGCGGCAAACGCAGCCTCGTCGCCCGCTGTCGCGCGCCGCGCGAGCCGTGCATCGCTTTGGCGCAGCGGGCTCACGCGCAGGGTCCGGCGATCGGCAGGGGTGACGCTTCCTCCATGGGAGGCCATTATCGGCAACTCCGTTCAAGTTGTGTCCTCGGGCCGCATCAGCGACCTCGTTACAAACACAACGCAGGGCGCGTCGGATTGTCAGGCGCTACATCCGGCGCTAAGCCAGGTTCGACTTGCGCGGGTAGACGACCTCGGGGTCGGTGAGGACGTTTACGAGTGCGGGCTTACCCGACTCGAAGGCGCGCTCCAGCGCAGGCCGCAGCTCGTCAGGCTCGGAAACCAGCTCGGAGTGGCAGCCGAGAGCCTCCGCGACCTGGTCGTAGCGGGTCTCGGGACGGAGCTTCGCCGCGACGGAGTACCCGTACAGGAACATCATCGGGTGGTGTTCCAGGGCCCAGATCCCGTTGTTGCCGATGACGCCTACGACGGGGATGCCGTGGCGGGCCATCGTGTCGAACTCCATTCCTGAGAAGCCGAACGCGCCGTCGCCGAGGAGCAGACAGACCTGCCGGTCCGGGTGGGCGATCTTGGCGCCGATCGCCTGGCCGGGGCCGGCACCGAGGCAGCCGAACGGTCCGGGGTCCATCCACGTCCCTGGCTCGTAGGTGGAGACGACCTTGCCCGCGTAGGAGACGAAGTCGCCGCCGTCGCCGATCACGATCGCATCGCGGTCCAGCACCTCGGCCAGGCCCTTGTAGACGCGCATCGGATGAAGCGGGGCACGATCGTCGTCGAGCTCCGGTAGTTCGGCAGCCCGCTTCTCGTCCTCGGTGGCGCGGACCGCCTGGACCCAGCCAGCGGTCCGTGAGGGATCGGCGCCGGACGCCGCCTCGCGGATGGCGGCGAGAGTCGGCGCGATGCCGCCGACGAGCTCGACGTCGGGCTTTCGGTTGCGGTCGAGCTCGTTGGGGGCGGCGTCGAGCCAAACGAGCTTGGTGTCCTCGCCGAACGAGGCGCCGAACCCCAGGCGAAAGTCGAGCGGTAGGCCGATGGCCAGCGCGACATCGGCCTCTTTCAGCGCGTGGCCGCGGGCGCGGGAGAAGGCAAGCTCGTGGTCGGCGGGCAGGCAGCCGCGGCCCATGCCGTTCAGGAACACCGGCGCGCCCAGCGCCTCGGCCAGCGCGCGCAGCTCGTCCTCGCCGCGCGCCCAGAAAAGACCCGTGCCGGCCATGATCGCCGGCCGCTCGGCCCCGGCGAGGAGCTTCGCCGCCTCTTCGACTCCGCCGGCGACCTCGCCGGCCTGGAAGCCCGGGTCGGCACCGGGGTCGGACTCGGCGGCGCTGAAGACGGTGTCGAGCGGGAAGTCGAGGAAGGTTGGGCCGGAGGGATGGGCCATCGAGAGGTCGATAGCGGTGGCGGTACGAGCGGCGATGTCGGCCGTGTCCTTGACGGTGTCCGCCGCTTTCACGAGCGGCTCGACGAACGGGACGTGGTCGATCTCCTGAAGGGATCCGGAACCCCAGCGCATCTCGGGCGCGCGGCCCCCGAGGATCGTGATGGGCGAGCGGTTGTAGAAGGCGCCGGCGATCGCGCTCATGCCGTTGGTCACGCCAGGGCCGGCGGTCAGCGCGGCAACGGCAGGCTTTCGCGTCGCCTTTGCGTACCCCTCGGCGGCCCATACGGCCGCCGACTCATGGCGGACGTCGACGAT
This sequence comes from uncultured bacterium, assembly GCA_963725035.1. GTDB lineage: Bacteria > Actinomycetota > Thermoleophilia > Solirubrobacterales > 70-9 > JALZKA01. The sequence goes on from CAVRWX010000001.1 coordinate 12,053, forward strand.
CTCGATCCCCTCTTCCTTGCAGCCGTCGTAGATCGAGAACAGGTGGCCGCCAGAGAGCGTGAACAGGTGTTCGACGCCGCGGGACTTGAGAGCCCGGGCGACCAGGCGCCCTCCGTGGACGGACGCGGTCTCGGTCTCCTCAGTGGCTGCCATCGCGGCGGACTGCTATCTCCGCGAGCGCCGTCTGAACCCTCGCCTCATCCGGCCCGCCGCCGCGAGGATGGGCTCCGGGTCGAGAAGCGAGGCTTCCTCGTCCTCGGCTTCCCTCGTGGGCGAATCGACGGCGAACAACTCCACGGGCTCAGCGATGCCCTTGAGGTCGTAGGGCCCGATCTCAGTCAACGCGACGCCCTCGCCCAGCGCTTCCGCGGTCGCGCCGGTGATGAGGACGTCGCGCTCGAGCTTGCGCGTCGCCGCCTCGACCCGCGCGGCCACGTTCACCGCGTCGCCGATGACGCTGAAATTGAGCCTGCCCGCTCCGCCGACGGCTCCGGCCACGACCCGGCCCGTGTTGACGCCGACGCCGACACGCAGCTCGCCGGCCTCGCCGCGCTCGTTGACTCGGCGACAGATCTCCATCGCTGCCCGCGTGGCCCGTTTGGCGTGATCCCGGTAGGGAGCGGGCGCGCCGAACACCGCCAGCAGGCCGTCGCCCTCGAACTTGTCGACATGTCCTCCGTGGCGCGAGATGACGGGCACCACCACCTCGAAAAGCTGGTTGAGCGCCGCCACGACCTCCTTAGCCTCCGCCCCGGCAGCAAAGCCCGTGAAATCGCGCACGTCCGTGAACAGGACGGAGACCTCCAGCTCCCGTCCCTCCTCGTCGAACTCGTCGGAGAGGATGTACTCGGCCACCTCGCGGTCGAGGTAGGTGCCAAAGGCATCGCGGATCCGCTCGCGCTCGGCCAGGCCCTGGACCATCGCGTTGAACGAAGCAGCGAGCTCGCCCGTCTCGTCGCCCGTAGTCACTGCCACGGTGGCGCTGAAGTCGCCGTCGAGAACGCGCTCGGTTGCCTTCTGAAGGTCGGCGAGAGGACGCAGGACCGACCTCGTCACGAGGAGGGTCAACTCGAGCGCGATCGTGGTGGCGACGCCGACGGCGATGGCGACATCGAGCCCCAGCGATGCACCGCCGCCTCCCTCCGAGGTGAGCGCGGCGACGGTCATGCCCGTGATGGCGTTGATCAACGGCAGCGTCAGGAGAAGGCGCCAGCGAAGCGAGATGGTCGAGACGTTCGCATCCGTTCGCGGCGAGATCTGCTGGTTGATGTCCACCAAGAGGGGGCGCAGGCCGATCTCGAGCGCGAAGTAGTGGAGCATCGACGCGTACGCGAGGGCAACGGCGGAACCGGCGATGAAAGGGAACACCGCCGTCCAGCTGAGGTCCAGCAAGACGACGGACGCGACCGCTGACGGGATCAGCACGATGGTGGCGGGCACGAAGACGTTCGAGCGGATCATTCGCCAGGGGAAGCTGATCGCCGCGGCCCATGCCTCAGTGGTCGAGCGCTCGTCGCGAGCGCCCGCGATCCAAAGCTCGAGTGGGCGCAGCATCGGGAAGGTCCGGAAGCAGGCGATGACGATCGCTATCGCCGCCAGTGCGCACGTGATGCCGAAAAGCGTGAAGAACTCGCCCGTGGAGCCGTCGTAATAGAAGGAAAAGAGGGCGTAAGTGCCAAGAATGACCGGATAGACGGTTTGGAGCTCGAGCACCAAAAAGACACGCGGATAGTGCCGCCCCAGGCGTCGATACGCCCATCGGAGCGTGGTTACGAGCATGTACGCATTCTCCCAGGGTTTCTGTGGCGCTGCGACGCCTAAAGGCCTAGGCGCGCCTGCCCGATGAGAACTACGTGATACCGGCGACGGCCAACGGTGGTTTTCCTCTGCCTGCCCCAGGCGGGGCGCAGCGCGTGGTCGAAGCCACCCACGCGGGATGCGTTGCCCGCACTCGCGTCAGCCTCCCCGCGGCCCTGCCCGTGCGGGCGGTTCGCCGGATCTTCTGCTTGCACTGCGAGCAACTGTGCGAGGCGGCGGCGGTCTCTGAGGTCCGCCCCGGCCTCGGCGAGCGCATCCGGTCCCTGGTCCCGTCGCTTCCGGCTCTCGCGCTGCCCTCCGCATCGGTGCCTACCTCGGTGGGGCCTTTCCAGATCGACCTGCGCTGGCTCACGCTCCCCGTCGCCGCGATCGCCGTGTTCGCGGTCCTGAGCCTTCTGAACGGCGACGACGCGCCGGCGCCCGAGCCGACCTCGACCGCTGCGGCGGCGAAGGCGGACAAGGCTCCCGCCCACCCGAAGGGCGACGCGAAGGGCGCAAACGGGAACGCCCCGGCGAAGGCTGCCGTCCCGGCGGACGCCCAGCTCGTATCCGAGTCGACCTTCACGCTCGCACTGCCCGCTGGATGGGATCGCGTCAACCCCGCGGCCGGCGCGACCTTCGCCGCGGTCTCGACCGACGGGACCGCGGACGCGACGCTTTGGATCCAGGACAACCCGCAACTCGACTTCGCCGCGTTCGAGGCGAGCTCGCTCCAGCAGCTCGAGACGCTCGCCGGCAGCGCGCGTGTCGTCGAGCGAAACGTCGGACCTTCGGTCCAGGCGAGCTCGATCACACTGGCGCCCAAGAACGTGCCCGCCGGCTCCCCTACCTACGAGGTTGTCCTACGGGGCTCGGGAGACCGCTGGTACTACCTGGCCACCACGCACCAGGCGAGCGCTCCGGCTGATGCGATCGCCGCCGTCGACCTCATCCAGGGTTCGTTCCTCCCGGTCGGAGGCAGGGGATGATTCGGAAGCGGATCCTCGGCCTCGCGCTGATCGCCCTTGCGGTTCCGTTCCCCGCCCTCGCCCTTGAAGGCGGCGGTGTTGGAGCGTCCGGATCGCCGGGCCTCACTGTCACCGCATCGCTCAACTCTTGCGGCCTCGCCGGCTCGCAGATCATGTGCCAGATTGACGCTGGGTGGAACAGCCTCGAAGGTGCCGACAGCTACTCGGTGAGCGTCACGAGCGCGGACGGCTCCGTCATCGACCTGGGCGAGACGACGGGCGAGGGCACCTCGGTCTGGGTGCCGTACGTCGGCGCGGGCACCTACTCCGTCTCGGTCACGGCCTGGGGCACGCCCCCCGGCGAGGAGGACGACGGCTCGCCCGAGGTCATCGCGAGAGACTCGTCGATGTCGGGTGGCGAGGTGGATGCCGTTGCGAAGAGCCCGCCGGGGGCAGACTCCGATGAAGCACGCGACGACGAGGGCTCCGAGCCCACGTCCGACGAGCCGGTCACGGACGTGACTCCGGAAGAGCCGCGTGACGAGACACCCGTCTGCGAGGAGCCTCCCGTCGAGGATCCGCCTCTGCCGCCTGCTGAGCCGGTGCCGGGCGAGGGGGACGTCCCCGCCGCGCCCGTCGAGCCGGAGGTCGTGGATACGATCCCGGCCGATGACGACTGCACCAGCTGAGCTCCTGTCCCAACCAACCCGCGACTTCCTGGGACGTGTGCCCGGGAAGCTCCTGATCGGCGAGGAGTGGTCCGAGCCCTCGGACGGCGCCACCTTCGCGACGATCGACCCAGCCACGGGCGAGGAGATCTGCCAGATCGCACAGGGTTCGGCGGAAGACGTGCGCCGCGCGGTCGAGGCAGCGCAGGCCGCCTTGGACGGCCCGCTCCGCAAGGTCCATGCGGCGAAGCGCTCGGCGCTCATGAACACGCTCGCGGAGCTCATCAAGGCCAACGGCGACGAGCTGGCCGAGCTCGAGTCACTCGACAACGGCAAGCCGCTCGCGTCGGCCAAGGGCGACATCGCTGCGTCGGTGAACCACCTTCGCTACTACGCGGGGTGGCCGACCAAGATCGAGGGCCAGACGATCCCGGTCTCGGCTCGCGACGTCCTTTGTTACACGCTCCGCGAGCCGGTCGGCGTCTGCGGGCAGATCGTCCCCTGGAACTTCCCGCTCCTGATGGCGACCTGGAAGATCGCGCCCGCCCTTGCAGCGGGGTGCCCGATCGTCCTCAAGCCGGCCGAGCAGACGCCGCTCACCGCCCTTCGCCTGGGCGAGCTCGCGCTCGAGGCGGGCCTGCCGCCCGGCACCCTGAACGTGGTAACGGGCGACGGCGCGACCGGGGCGGCGCTCGTCGACGACCCTGGCGTCGCAAAGATCGCGTTCACCGGCTCGACCGTTGTCGGCCGCGAGATTGCGCAGAAGTGCGGGAAGGCGCTCAAGCGCGTCACCCTCGAGCTGGGCGGCAAGAGCCCCAACATCATCCTCTCGGACGCCGACCTCAGCCAGGCGATCAAGGGTTCGTTCCAGGGCATCTACTTCAACTCGGGCCAGGCCTGCAACGCGGGCTCCCGCCTCTACGTCGCTCGCGAGCTCTTCGACGAGGTGACCGAGAAGCTCGCCTCCTATGCCGGCGAGGCGAAGGTAGGCCCGGGTCTCGACCCCGAGACTGAGTTCGGCCCGCTCGTGTCGCAGGAGCAGTTCGAGCGCGTCAAGGGCTACATCGACTCCGGGCTGGAAGAGGGCGCGAACGCCCTGGCGGGCGGCTCACCGGAGAACGGCGACGGCTACTTCGTCTCCCCCACCCTCTTCACCGAGGTCTCGGACGAGATGAAGATCGCGCGCGAGGAGATCTTCGGGCCCGTGCTGGTCGCGATGCCGTTCGACGAGCTCGAGGAGGTCGCCGCGCGCGCCAACGACACCGAGTACGGGCTGGCGGCCGGGCTGTGGACGCGGGACATCTCGAATGCCCACAAGCTCGCGGCGATGCTCAAGGCGGGAAGCGTCTACATCAACGCTTGGGGTGGCGGCGATCCGGCGGCGCCGTTCGGCGGGTACAAGGCGTCGGGGATCGGCCGCGAGAAGGGCCACGTAAACCTCGACGCGTACCTCGAGACGAAGACCGTCTGGACCCAGCTCTAGCCGGGTAGGTTCACGCCATGGGAAAGATCAGCGCCAGCCACACGGTCGAGATCGACGCGCCGATCGCCAAGGTCTATGAGGTCGCCGCGGATGTCCCGGGCGCAGTCGTATGGAACCCGGCGATGGACAAGATCGACGTGATCGAGACCGACGCGGACGGCCACGCGACCCTGGTCGAGGTCGAGGCTGACGTCAAGGTCAAGAAGTCGAAGTCGATCCTGCGCTTCACCTTCGACAACGAGCCGAACGGCCTCACCTGGAAGCAGGAGTCGGGCGACGTCAAGTCTGTCGACGGCCGCTGGGAGCTCTCAGAGCTGGACGGCGACAGAACCAAAGCCGTCTACGCGCTCGAGATCGACCCCGGCCGAGTCTTGGGCATGCTCCTGCGCGGCCCCGTCGAGGGCCAGGTCAAGACGTACCTGACGAAGGGCGCAGCCGAGGGCCTGAAGGCCCACTGCGAAGGCCGGCACTGCTCCGACGGATCCGGGGCGCCCGGGTATGCAAACTCGGTGCAAAGGCAGTCGATCTTAAACGATCGCTGCCCGTCAAGGGCCGTGCGGGTTCGAGTCCCGCCCCGGGCACTCATCTCGCTGCTGAAAAGCCATCAGTCGGCTTAATCAAGCCACAATCTCGCGCCCTAGGCACGCAACTAATTCGGTGTTACCGTGTTTGTAGGTAGAGCTTGGAAGCGTCGGCCCTCACACATTCTGGCCGTATCGGGCTGCTTGGCAGACGCTCTCCCCTGCTCAAGCTCCAGGGGGACGAGCGACTCATCGCGATGATCCGGGCCGGGCAGGAGCGGGCCTTCGAAGCGCTTGTCGACCGCTACAACGTGCGGCTCCTTGCCTTCTGCCGCGGAATGCTCTCCTCGACCGAGGACGCCGAGGACGTGCTCCAGGAGGTCTACGTCGCCGCACACAAGGCGATCCTGGCCGACAACCGGGCGATCAACGCGCGGCCGTGGCTCTACCGGATCGCCCGCAATCGCTGCCTCAACCACCTTCGCAAGCCTGTGCCGGAGGGCCAGGACTCCATGGACGTCCACCCGCACGAGAACGGCACCTCGGTTGCGGAGAAGGTTCAGAAGCGCGCCGAGTTCAGGGCGCTCATCCTGGACGTCCAGGGACTGCCCGAGACGCAGCGGAGCGCGTTGCTCCTGCGCGAGATCGACGCCCTCTCCTACGGGGAGATCGCGATCGCGATGGACACGACGGTCCCCGCGGTCAAGTCGCTCCTGGTCCGGGCCCGCATGTCTCTGGCCGATGCCAGCCAGGGTCGCCACCTGACCTGCGACGAGGTCCACCTGGAACTTGCCGAGGCGACCGAAGGCCTCCGGAAGGTGTCCGGCCCCGCTCGCTTCCACATGAAGGACTGCAAGCGCTGCCGCGACTACCGCTCCGAACTTCGCCGGAACGGCAAGGCGCTCGCCGCGCTTGTGCCGATCGGCCCGCTTGCCGCGCTTGCACACGCTTTCTCGTCGAAGCTCGGAATTGGCGGAGCGAAGGCGGGTGCCGGAAGCTCGGCCAGCGCAGGCGCTGGTGTCGGCAGCGCGGGGGCGGGGGCCGGTGGCGCGGGCGTCTCAGGCGCGGCTGCAGCGGGTGGCGGAGGTCTCGGCCTCGCAGGCGGCGGAGCCGCGACCCTGGGCGCCGGCGCGCTTGGCGCCAAGGCCGCCGCCGGCATGGCGAGCATGGCTCTCTTGACCGCCGGGGCGGTCGAGGTGCAACACCTCGCATCGGATTCCACGCCCGTTCGCACCGCCGCCATCGAGCAGAACGCCACCGCGATGGTCGGCCCTGCGGACCGCGCGATGCACGGCACGGCCGACATCGGCGCGCCGTCGCCTGCCACGCCCGCGCCGGCCGAGGAGCCCGCTCCAGCGCCCGCCGAGCCTCCGGCCACGCAGGCCCCGGTCGAGCCCGAGCCGGCGCCCGCGACAGAGCCTGTTCCCGCGACTGAGCAGCCCGCCGAACCGCCCGCCGACGATGCCACCGTCGGCGATCCGAGCAGCGGTGGCGGAACGATTCCGACGAACCCGGGCGACTCGGACGGCGTGATCGTCCCAGGCGACCCGCCGCCCGTCGTCGATCCGCCTCAGGATCCGCCGTCGGAGCCGCTTCCGCCCGGGGCCTCGGGCTCGGGCCCCGCGGAGTTCGACCCCGCGCCCGGCTCTTAGTCGACGAGCCGGGCCGAGACCTGCGTGCCTGATCCGGGCGTCGCCTGAATCTGCAGCTCGCCACCGTTCGCCTCGACTCGCTGAGTAACGGACGCAAGCCCGATATGGCCCTCGGTCAGCGCCGCGCGGCGCCGCTCGGGATCCATCCCCGCCCCGTCATCGGCCACGGAGACCTCCACCGCGCCGTCCTGAGCCGTGACGCCGACGCTGGCCTTGCGAGCGTGCGAATGCCTGGCGACGTTCGAGAGGAGCTCGCGCGAGATCGCAAGGACGAGCTCGTCGTTCCGCCCAACCGCCGCCGGATCCAGAGCGACGTTCACGGCGAGGCCGGTGCTCTGGCGCTCGGCCTGCCTCGCGATGGCACTGAGCGCCTGCTCGAGGCCGCCCTGCTGAAGCGTCACAGGATGGAGCGCCACCATCGCTTCGCGGAGCTGAGCGATGGTCCCACTGACGACCTCATGCGCCCTGGTCACCTGCTCGCGGCCGGGCGCTGCCTCGATCAGGTCCTGATTTGCGGCCAGGAGGCTCTGAAGTGCGTCGTCGTGGATCAGCTCGGCGATGCGAAGGCGCGCACGATCTTCGGCTTCCATCACCTGCGCCACGAACTGCTTGCGGTCCTCAAGCTCAGCCTCTGCCTCGGCGAGGCGCCGCCGCAGGTCCTCGATCTCCGCGCGGAGATCGGCGTCCGTCATTCGAGGAGGCCGCGCCTCATGCCCTCGGCGACCGCCGCAGCCCGGTCGGACACGCCGAGCTTCTCGTAAAGAGTCCCGAGATGGGTCTTGACGGTGGTCGGGCTGAGGTGGATCTGCTTCGCGATGTCGGGTGCCGAGAGGCCATCGGCGATGAGAACCAGGACCTCGGACTCACGCGGGCTCAGCTCGGGACGGCCGTGCGAGTGCTCGCGGTCCATGATCTCCTGGGCGAGCGCGGACTGCACCTCGGGCGCAAGGGCGGTATCGCCGCGGGAAACGGAGACGATCGCGTCGCAGATCTCCTGGCGTGACGACTCCTTCGAGAGGTATCCGCGCGCGCCCTCGGCGACCGTGGTGTAGGCCAGCTCGGCCTCCATGAACGCCGAGAGGAAAAGCACCTCGGTGGTGTTGCCGTCGCGCTTGAGAGCCGAGAGCACCTGCGTCCCCTCGAGGCCCGGCATGCGGATGTCGAGGACCGCTACGTCCGGCTCCAGGAGCTTGATCTGCTCGAGCGCGTTGCGGCCGTCGCCGGCCTCGCCCACGAGCTCGAGGTCGGGGCGATCCTTGACCGCACGCACGATGCCCTCGCGGTAGACGGGGTGATCGTCGGCGACCAGCACGCGGACGCGCTGAGAGCGGGCTGCGGTGGCCATCGCAGAGGATTCTAGGCCGTGACGAGGCGACCGTGCGTAAGGAGAGATGAAGAGAAGGGCGGATGCCTCAACTCGAGGCCTTCCTTGGCTTCGAGCTGAGACGTCCGGGATTAGGGGGGTAAGGCGATAAATGGTCGCGGACGCAGACCGTTCTGGCATCCGCCGATCGGGCGTGAAAGGGGACCAAGTTGCCTCCTCCGATCGGAGGAGACGCGATCTGGACGAACCTGGACGTTTCTCCACTAAGGAGGGCTGTCCCTAGGGTCGATGTAGGGGTTGCACCTCATATGCGTACCCAAACCACGACCATGAGCCCGCAAACCGTCAAGCACATCACCGCAGGAGTCGTCCACTACGACAACCAGGCGCGCCGTGTCTGGGTGGGTACGCAGCGCCTCCACCACGGACTGGTGGGCACGCTCTTCGCGGCAGCCGGTGTCGTGCTCATGGCACACGACTGGCACGACCGCAAGGCTTGGTTCATGCGCGGTCCGCAGAACGACTAGACCCGTCTCGGCGTCACCCCTAGAGGTCGTGCTCTTCGCCTGGCGCGAGGATCACGACCTCTGAGGAACTCTGGTCCTCGACGTCCGCCTTGAAGGCCTCGGCGTCGGCCTCGATCGGAGGGAACGTGTCGTAGTGGCAGGGGATGACCGTGGCCGCCCCGATCAGTCCAGCCGCGAAGGCCGCATCGTGGCGGTCCATCGTGTAGTGGCCGCCGATCGGGAGGATCGCGATGTCGACCGGGTGACGGCGCGCGATCAGCTCCATGTCGCCGAAGAGGCAGGTGTCGCCGGCGTGGTAGATCGTCTTGCCGCCGATCGTGATGATGAGCCCTGCAGCCTGGCCGACGGGGGTGCCGTGGCCGGCGCTGAACGGCGCATCGTCCGAGCCGGGCATCGTGTTGGTGTGGAAGGCCTGGACGAGCTTCACGGAGCCCCAGTCGAACTCGACCGTGCCGCCGAGGTTCGGGTCGAACGTCTCCTCAACGCCGTTCTCGCCGAGCCAGTTCGCAGTCTCGACGATGGCAACAGCGGGCGCCCCGGTGCGCTTGCAGAGCCCTACGGCGTCGGCGATGTGATCGGCGTGCCCGTGCGTCAGGAGCACGTGCGTCGCCTCGACCTCGTCGGCAGTGTGCACGGCGACCGGGTTGTTGGGCTTGAGGAAGGGATCGACGACCACCGTCGCGTCGCCATCGCTGAGCTCGAAGCACGACTGTCCGTGGAACTTGATCTTCATGAAGGTGTCTCCTCGTTTTGTGATTTCAACTCATCGGCAAGTGCCCAGCCAACCGCGACGCCAACCAGCATGCCCACGCGGGCTTCTTCTGCCAGAAGCGTCCTCACCGCGATGAGGCGGTCCGCCTCGTCCTCGGTCGCAGATGCGCTTGCCGCCGCATCCTCATGGGACTCGGCGAACCATCCACCCGACTCGAGCGCCTGAGCCAGCACTCGCGCCAACTTCGGCGCCGCTCGGCCGACCATCGCCTCCGCCTCGCGGAAACGCTCCGGATCCTCCAGCGCGGCGATCGCCGCGTCCAACTCTGCCTCGGAGTACTCCGGCGCCACGCGCAGAAACCTACTGTCAGCCCTGGGCTTGGAACTGCCGTTCCAGGATGTGGAAGCGGAAGTACGTCCTGTAGCCAAGCCGCTCGTAGATGGGGCTGCCGAGGGCCGAGGCCTGAAGCGACGACGTCCTCATCCCCCGCTCTCGCGCCTCGATCAGGGCCGCGGTCAGCAGGCGGCTCGCCAGCCTCCGGCCGCGCATCGCGGGTGGCGTCGCGACGAAGATGATCCCAGCGTCATCTTCGACGTCGAGCGTGCCGAGGACGCATGCGACCTCGCCCTCCACGCGAGCGCGGTAGACATGGAGTTGGACGTCGCCGCCGGCGACGCGATCGCCGGCGCCATGCCCGGGGGGTCGTACCCGTAGGCCAGGTCGTTGATTCGCCCCAGCTCGTCGAAGCCGGCCTCGGCGTCCCAGTCGAGGTCGCCGAGGTCCTCGGCCTCCCAGTCCGAGAGCTCGAGCGCCATCGCGACTGGCGCCCCATCGAACACGTGGCCCTTGTCCTCCAGGAACTGCTGAGACTCCGAGTCGCCCTCGTGAAGCCAGACCGTCCAAGACTTGACGCCCGCGTCGCGGTACGCGCGGGCGAGCTCGTCGTATGAGGATGCCAGCGCCTGGGCGCTTTCCGGGATGACCGAGTTCGGGATCGAGCGCGTGGCGGCGGCGGGGACGATCGCCGCGCTCACGCCCGGTGCCTCCCACACCTCGGCGCCCGCGCTGGCTGAGCCGATCCATCGGATGAAGCCGTGGATGAAGCCGGCCTGCCTGCGCCACACCTCGTCCTGGGTGAGCGTCATCGCTTGCGAGCGATCGTGATCCCGTCCGCGATCGCGACCATCGCGATATCGACCCGCTCGTCGCCCGCCAGCTTCTCGTTCAGCGCCACGATCGCGTTCGTTGACTCGTCGTCGGGATCGGGGTCCAGCACGCGCCCGTCCTGGAGCATGTTGTCGAGCAGGATCAAGCCGCCGGGGCGCGTCCGCTTGAGCGCCTCCTCGAAGTACTCGGAATAACCGGTCTTGTCGGCGTCGATGAAGACGAGGTCGAAGTGCTCGCGCTCGGGCAGCTTGCGGAGCGTCTCGACGGCCGGGCCGGTGATGATCTCGACGCGGTCGGCAACGCCGGCGGCCGCGAGGTTGCCCGCGGCCGTCTCGGCGAACTCTTCGGAGAGCTCGAGGCAGAGCAGGCGGCCCGCCGGGGCGAGGCCGCGGGCGATCGAGATCGCCGAATAGCCGGTGAAGGTCCCGATCTCGAGCGCCTCCTGGGCGCCGATAGCCCGGGTGAGGATCTCCATGAACGCTCCCTGGTCGGGCGCGATCTGCATCGCCGCGAGCGACCCCATGGCCGCAGTCTCCTCCTGAACACGAGCGAGCACCTCGTCCTGGCGCGCCCCGTGCTCAACGAGGTAGGCGTGGAGGTCGTCGTCGAGCGCCGTGTACTTGCTCACGCCCGCCTCCTGGCGAGCGTTGCCGTGTAGCCGCAGAGGCCTCCCACCAGGCCGCCGGCGATGCCCGCCCACGGATTGGAGAAGGCGAAGACGATCGGCATCGCCAGGAGGACTGCCGCCGCGACTCCCGCCGCGATCGGGTCGTACGAGTCGTCGGGGTCCGCTCGGCGCTCCGGCTCGCGGATCGCCACATAGGCCGCGAGGAGGCCCAGGGCGATGCCGTTCGGCCCGGCAGCGACGGCGATATCGTCACCGATCGCCTGATCTACGCCAACCGCGGCAAGCATGCCCAGCGCGCCGCACGCAAGCGCCAGCAGGAACGTGGCGATCGAACCGAGCCTCCGCTCGAGAGCGGGGCCGCACGCAGCAATCACGACGCCGCAGATGAAAAGCATGCCGGCGTTCGCGACTCCGAACGGCGCTGTGAGGTAGCGCCACGGCTCGGAATCGACGGGTCCGAGGATCACGAAGTCCTGGGCGTCGAGGACCGACGCTTCCAGGAGGATGTAGACGACCGCCGGGATCGCGAGAAGCAGGAACGTCGCGATCGGCTTGGTGGAGAGATCCTCCCCGAAGCCGGCGCGCCGCTCCTCGTTGCGCTCGCGGCGCTCCGCGTCGCGCCGGAGCTTCTTCTCGCGCCTGCCTTCACGGATCCTGATCTCGTCGCCTTCGCGCTCGAGGCGCGGCGCCCGCTTTCTGATGCGCGTGCCGCAATAGGGGCACTCAGTGACGTACGGGCTCACCTCGGAGCCGCAATTGCGACAGACAACGCTGAGTTCTGGCCCGGCCATCCGACAACGAGGATACGCGTCAAATCAGCGCGGGGTCTGACCCCGAAACCGTTGCTGTATCGGCTCTTCGGAGCGCGAGGGGTCTGACCCCTCAGTCGCCCCTCAGCCGATCACCAGCCCGCGGACTACATCTTGGAGGTCCTTTGTCTCTTCCCAGGTGGCGAGCTGGCGGCGGGCACCGGTTCCATCCCTGAGGATCTCCCAGACCGTCTCGAGGTGATGCGCGCAGCCGAGCTCGTTCGCGTCGTTCGCGAGCTCCTCGAGCAGCCGCTTTGCGAACTCGGACGCAGGCACGGGATGCCCAGCGCGGAAGTCGACAAGCTCGCCCTCCATCCCGCGGACCGCAGCCCGCACCTTGTTGTCGTCAATCAGCTCTGATGGGTACTCGACCAGGGGCTCCTCGGAGTCATACATCGCCGAAAGCCGGTGGGCAAGTGAGGCGATGAGGGCTGCCAGCGCGAGCGTTGCCTCGAGACTCGTCTGCTGGTCGCAGATTCGTGTCTCGACGGTGCCGAGCTTCGGATGAGGCCTCACGTCCCACCACATGTACGTGTAGTCCTCGATCGCCCCGGCGCGGATCATCTGGCCGACCCTGTGGGAGTAGATCTCCCAGGTCCCGTAATGCGGAGGGATGCCCTCGCGCGGGAACGAGCGAAAGACCGGGACTCGCGCGGACATCATCCCCGTCGTGTGACCGCGCCAGAACGGCGAGTTCGTCGACAAAGCCAGGAGCAGCGGCAGGTAGCGCCTGATCCCGTCGGCGACATAGATGGCGCGGTCGGCCCCGTCGATCGCCACGTGCACGTGGGTGCCGAAGATCAGCTCGCGCCTTGCGATGTAGCCGAGCTGCTCGACGAGGTCGCGGTACCGAGGCCGGTCGACGATTGCCTGCTCCTCCCAGCGCGCGAACGGGTGCGTGCCCGCCGCGCCAACAAGGAGGCCCTGTGCAGCCGCGAGCTCGACCATCATCTCGCGAAGCTCGGCCAGTTCGGCGCCCGCCTCGTTGATGCCGGCGCACGGCGGCGTTGCGATCTCCAGGACGGATGCCATGAGCTCCGGCTTCACCTGCCCCTCGTGCTCGGCAGGGACCGTCGCGAGGATCGCCTCGATCTCGCCCGCGAGGTCGAGCGAGTCCGGGTGGAGGAGCATCAGCTCCTCCTCGATCCCGACGGTGAAGGGTGGGCCGGTGAAGGAGTGTTCGATCATGAGGGAGTCGTCCTCGGAAGCCGCAACGCGGTCATTATGATCGCCAGCATGGAAGTCACAAGCATGAATGCCCAGAAATCGCTGCTCGACACCCTCGCACCCGGCAAGCGGACGCGCCTTCGCCGCCTTCTGTTCGAGTTCGGGCCAGGCAACGGCACGCTCATGCTGCTGCCCATCGACCAGGGCATCGAGCACGGCCCGCGCGACTTCTTCCCCAACCCCGACTCGAAGGATCCCGAGTACCAGTTCAAGCTCGCTGCCGAGGCCGGCTACTCGGCGCTCGCCTGCCAGATCGGCATGGCCGAGAAGTACTACCCCGACTACGCGGGCTCCGTGCCGCTGATCCTGAAGGTCAACGGCAAGACCGACATTCCCGATTCGGACAATGCGCTCTCGACCTGCAACGCGTCGGTCGAGGACGCTGTGCGCCTGGGCGCCGACGCCGTCGGCTACACGCTCTACGTCGGCTCGCCATCGCAGGGCCAGGACCTCGAGCAGCTCCGCCAGGTCCGCCAGGACTGCGACCGGTTCGGCATGCCGCTGGTCATCTGGGCCTACCCGCGCGGCTCGGCGCTCGACGCCAAGGGCGGCCAGACGACGTTCTACGCGATCGACTACGCCGCCCGCATGGCGATGGAGATGGGCGCCGACATCGTGAAGCTCAACATGCCGAAGATCGATCCCGAGAAGGACAAGCTCACGCCCGCTCCCTACAACGAGATGGACGTGACGCAGGAGGAGGCCATCCGCCAGTGCGTCGAGTCGGCCGGCCGCTCGCTCGTCGTGCTCTCGGGCGGCTCCAAGATCTCAGACGAGAAGGTCCTCGAGCAGACCGGGTTCATCATGAACGCCGGCGGCTCGGGCGTGATCTACGGCCGGAACGTCTGGCAGCGCGAGTGGTCCGAGGCCCTCGAGATCGTCGCCGAGATCAAGGAAAGCCTCCTCGCAAACGTCACCCGGGAGCCGTAGGGCGGGGCGCCGATAGGCGCAAGGGGATGGCCCGACGCGACGGCAGAGTTAGTACCGCTATGCGCGATTAACCCTGCCCTCGCGTGAGATTCCGCCCGGGCGCATCGAGCAACGGGTCGGCGTGTGGTCATCCGCTCCCGCTCAGCGAAACCTTCGGTACACACGCGCTCGTGCTGCGATTAGCGCTCCTCGTCCGAAGCGCCCATTCCTCGCGTGTGTCAATTGGCGACCGCTGAGCGGTCGTCAGATTCCACGAGGGTGAGCTGGCGCAAGCGGCGTTGCAGGGGGCGGGATTCGTCCGCCCGGGGCTAGAGGGTGCGTACGTGTCCTTCGGGCCCAGGCTTCCGAGTGCCGGCGCGGTCGTGCTTTTGATCGCGGGCGTCTTGCTGCTCCTTCTCACGCAGGGAGAGGAAGAGGAAGGAGGGCGCGACCCGCGGGGTGAGCCCGCGGGCAAGAGCGTGGACGCGACTGTGGTTCGGGTTGTAGATGGCGACACGGCCGAGATGGAGCTTCAGAACGGCGGCACTGAAGGGGTGCGCTTCATTGGGGTCGACACTCCGGAGTCCGTGGCGCCTGGTCAGCCGGTCGAGTGCTTCGGGAAGAAGGCGTCGCGCTTTACGACCGGGTTGCTCGAGGGGGAGCGGGTGACGCTTCGCTTCGGGGAGGAGCGGCGGGATGTCTATGACCGGCTGCTTGCGTACGTGTACCTGGGTGACCGGTTCGTGAACGCCGAGCTCGTTCGCCTGGGCTACGCGCGGACGCTCGAGATCGCTCCAAACGTGGACTACGCCGAAAAGTTCGAGCGGCTCCAGCAGCAGGCGGCAAACGCCGGCGTCGGCCTGTGGGGCGCTTGCTGAAGGCCGCCGCTTTCGCCGAGAGTAGGAATTTCCACGATATGTGTGGGAATTCCACCTCTCGGCGGGTTTTCAGGCGTGGTTGTGCCGGATGTAGCTAAGGAATCGTAGGTGAAGTGTGAACATACGTTTGCATTTCGCCGTTCATCCTGTTAGGTTTCTTCGTCCCATGCGCATGCGCCAAAGCCTCAACGACTGGGAACTTGCGTTCGAGAACGAGACCGTTCTCGATCGTCAGCGCCGTGCTCAGCTGCGCCATCGCGCCGCTTCGCGCTCGCGTGCGCGCCGCATCACCCGGACGGAGAAGTCCGGCAAGGTGCGGTTCAGCGTCCTCTTCACCGCGCTCACGCTGACGGTCTTCGTCGTCACCGTGGTGATGTTCGAGACGCTCGCCCTCCTGATGGGCTAGGATTAGACGCGTCGCCGAACGGCGGCGCGACAAGCAGGTGCCGTTAAGGGGTTTCCATCGCGCGAAACATCCGGCCGCGCCTCAGTCCTTGCGGCCCAGTGCCTCTTCGACCTTCGCGGCCGCGCCGTCGATGATCGCTTCCTCGATGCCGTTCTGGCTCGGCGGCTCGCCGGCTCCGTCCCCGCCCTTGTCCTGAGCCTCGCCGTCCTTGATGGAGATCCAGACCTCCTTGCGGAAAACGGGCACTTCTTTCGGCGCGGTGATCCCGATCCGGATCTTGTCCCGCGACACGGCAAGCACCGACACCTCGATGTCGTCGCCGATCATGATGCTTTGGCCCGTCTTCCTTGTAAGGACCAGCATTGCGCTGCCTCCATTCGGCTTACCCCCCTCAGGGCGCCGGTCGGTTCCATTGGCAACCCTAGCCGCTTGATCAGCATTCCGCCACATACAACCGTTGGCCGTCAAGGAACCATCCAGGTTCGCGGGGCGACTGGATAAAGTCGGCGCCGCAAATGCCCCGCAAGCCACTCCGCTCACAGCTGAATCAGGTCCGCGCATGGGTGCGCCAGGGCCGCACCGATGCCTGGATCGCCCACCAACTGGACGTTCCCGCCACCGAGCTTCGCGAGTTTCGCCGCCGCCACGGCCTGGAGGCCGACGGCGAGGAGACCGGCGAGGTCGATCTTCGCGACGAGATCGAGGCTGAGATCGAGGCTGCAACGCTCGAGGAGGCCGAGTCAGAAGAGGCCGAGGACGAGCCTGAGGACGACGCCGAGGACTCAGGCGACGGAGACGGAGACGGAGAAGCCGGCGCCCAGCAGCCGAAGCGGCGCAGGCGCCGCCGTGGCGGGCGCGGTGGCAAGCGCCCCGGCGCCGGGCTCCAGGCGAGCTTCGACCACGGCGAGGCGGACGGCTACGGCCTCTGGCTCGATCCGGCGGTCACCGAGGACCCGATCTATACCGAGCACTGGACCGAGCGCCGCAAGGTCGAAGTCACGATCGAGCCGGACCGGATCGTGATCGTGCCGTCCGAGGGTCGCCCGACCACCGTCGCGCCGACACGGCCGCAAGGGGGTCGACCCCTTGCGTTCTTCTTCGCCCATCCAGGCGTCGTTCGGAACACGGCGCAGGTGGGTCGTCAGGTCCTCGAGCGCGCGCAGCTCATCCGAGGCCGCTCCGTCGGCGAGGAGCCTGCGCATCGACGCGTTCCTGACGGCGGTCGGCGCCCGCTCGAAGAGGTAGAGCGAGATCTCCTCGTCGCGCTCGGTCGGCTCGATGATCCCCGGTACTCCCGCCGCGTCGCCAAGGCGCCTGAGGATGCCGACCAGCTCCTCCCCCTTGCCGCCCCGCAGCCGCTTCTCCGGGATGCCCTTGTTGATCGCCCTGCGAAGCGGCTTGCGCTGGGCCTCCGGGATCGAGCGGATGCCCGCGCGCGGGTTGAAGCCGCTCACCGTCGAGCCCCTGAGTGACGAGCGCGCCATGTGCGCGAGCGGCTCCCAGTGATTCCGCGGAATCACCCGCATCACCACGAGGCCCGCGAGGAAGACCCCGAGCAGGACGATGGCCACCACAATCGACGCGGCCACGCCGATGTCGGGGAGTGCCAGGAAGGCCGCGGCGATCAGGGTCGCCGCGAAGAGTGCCTTGAGGACCTCGCCGTACGGGAACACGATCGGCTTCTTGCCACGCTGCGTGCGGGCGAACATGTACGCGGAGGGAATGCCCAAGCCGATGAGCATCCCGATGGGCGCCGCGTACGCGCCGATCTCCGAGGCCAGCCCGTAGGTCAGCCCGCAGAAGATCACCATCGCGCCAAGGCACCCAGCGACGAATACGCGGCGGTTGTTCGGGAGGGTCGAGTTCTGATTCACGGTCCGGTAGAAGGCGGGCATGACGAACGCCCCGGCCGCGAACGGGATAAGCGGCGCCGCGTCCGCGTACTCGGGCGGCGCGATCTCGACGATCACCTCGCCCAGGAGGATCATCACGAGGACGGCGAAGATGCAGAGCAGGGTGAAGTACCCGAGGAGCTGGCCCTTCTGCGTCTGCATCCCGTACTCGTCGGAGACGGCCTGGAAGATCGCCGCCTTGCGGAGCGGGCGCATCGCCATGCGAAAGCCCTGCGGGAGGAACGAGACGACCAGACCGAGGCGCGAGGCCAGGGTGTAGATCCCCAGGTCGGTCTCCGAGATCACCCGCGACAGGATGAAGACGTCCGCGTTCTGGATGACCCAGAAGGGAAAGACGACCGGAGCGCGGCGCTTCGCCTGCTTGGCGATCTCCCAGGTCTCTCGCAGATCGATGGCCGGGTGGAAGCTGCGCCGGAGCAGGAATACCCCGACGACGGTCGCGCCGGCGACGCCGAAGGCGGTGGACGCGATCGCGCCCTCGATCCCCGCGCCCGCCGCGAGCAGGACCACGAGGGCGATGAGCGCGATCAGCGGCCGCGAGCGCGTCGGCGATCACGAACGCTGTGGGACGGCGCTCGAACCAGATCGAGATCGAGGTCAGCTTCGCCGCCGGCCAGAACGCGACCGTGGCCGCCGCCCACACGACGTAGATCGACTCGCCGTCGTCACCCAGGAGCCAGTCGGCGAGAGGCTCGGAGAAGGCGATCATCAGCGCGGCGCCGCCGAAGCCAAGGACGAGCGACCAGAGGATGCCTACGCCGAGCGAGCGCTGGGGAGTCGCGGAGACCTGGCTGTCGTCCTCGTCGTCGTCATCGTCGTCGTCCCCGCCGCCGAACACGCGCCGGATCGTGCCCGCCTTCGAGAGCACGACGAACACCTGCGTCACCACCCCGGACAGGAAGAGGAGCAGCGCGTACTGGCCGAGGTCGGCTGGGCCAAGGAAGTTCGCGACGACCGCAAGCGACGCGAGCTGAATCAGGTTGGAGATGCCGAGCGAGAGGCCCTGGACGCCGGCGTAGCGGACGAGCCTGGATCCAAGGACCGCGCCGGACCCGCCGGGGTCGTTACCCCCCTTCGGCGGCGTCACGCCTGCCAGATCGACCAGTCGCGGAACGGGCGCCCGGCCAACTCGCGCATGCGCTCGGCGTCGTCGCGAAGCGCGCGAAGCGCCTCATCGGTCAGCGCGAGCCGCACGTCCGGGCGGTCGATCGGCTTCTTCATCGGCAGCCGCTCGTCAAGGGCAAACCACACCTTGGGCGGGACGATCCTCCCCCACCTCGACTTCGAGGCGCGCTCCATGCGCACGGCCAGCTTCGTCGCCCTGGTCTTCCGCGACGTCGAGTGCCGCTCGCGCTCGAAACCTGGGTGTGAGAAATCGGGATCGGCGCCGGCGAACTCGAAGACGCGCCTGAGCGTGTCGGTGCGATCCTTGCGGAAGTCCTCCTGGTCGAGGATCATGATCTGCTCGCGCGGGAAGTGGTTGAGGAACTGCTGGAGCTGCATCGCGTACTGGCTGCGCTGCAGGTATGAGGTGTTCGGGTGGCTCAGCGTCTCGGCCAGCGTGCCCTTCTCGCGGCGCTTGGCGTAGTTGTGGACCCAGTGCGCGGCGATGCGCTGGAGCGGGTCGCGAAGGAGATAGATCAGCTTCGCGTCCGGCACGACCGAGGCCATCCGCTCCGGCACGCCGACGTGCTGCGGGAAGGCCGTGTAGTTGGGCGATGCCTCGCCTCGCACCTTCGCCTCGGGGTCGAAGTGGCGGCGATACCAATCCTCGCCGCGGGGCCAGTTGCGCTCCTCGATGAAGAAGTTGAGCTCCTTGGGCCTCGACATAGAGACCTCCGGGTGAAGGCCCAGGTGGTAGTGGAGCCCAGAGGTGCCGCACTTCTGGGCGCCGATGATGATGAGGTTGGGCAGGGCACCGGTCGCGCTCTGGGCGCCGTTGGACGGCACCGAGGCAGGTGCCGATTCACTCGTCTGAGGAGGTTTCACGAGCCTTTGAGGGTATCGCTGGTGCCGTTGGCCTCAAGCGTCACCGTGCGCTTGATCCGAGGCCGCTCGGCGAGGATGAGGTCGCGCCGGCCCGCTCTCGCAGCGTGCTCCCCTCCTACGCCTTCCTTGCGAAGAATGGGAAGGACGTCAACGCGGCCCGTCAGGACCAGGACCCGTTCCGGCGCCTCGCCCGATTCCTCGATCACCGGAGGAAGGAGGCTCGCCACCTGCTCAGGGCTCAGGTCGCCCGCATCGACAAGCAGCCGGGCCTTGGGCCGGGTCACGGTCTGATGAGCGATCCTGCCCAGCGCGCCCGGGACGCGCGCCGCGAAGGGTGCGGCGGCGCGAACCGAGGTGACCGGATGCGCGGCATAGCGCTTCCAGCGCTTGGTCCCCGGCTTTCTGAGTCGCTCGGTTGCCGCAAGCCCCGCAAGCCACTCGGCAGACGGCGCGGCGCCGTTCGGCGGGCGCTGCTCGATGAGGGCGTTCTGCATCGCTTGTCGTCTCGCGGGGTCGAGCAGGTCGTCCAGCTTGGCTTCGAGCTCCGCCGCGGCAGGCCCGTCCACGCCAAGACCCACACCGCTTTGCTCCGCGTACCGGGCACGTGCCTCTTGGTCGTCAGTCTGCCTGCGCATCGGCACGAACAACGAGGGCACCCCGAAGCGAATCAGCTCGTGGTAGGCGTTGTAGCCGGCGGCCGAGACCGTGGCGTCGAACGCGCGCAGGTACCTGCTCATCGGGTACGTGGAGTCGAGCCCGACGACCCCCGGAGGTGTGTCGTCCATCGCGGTCAGGTGCGAGCGGAGCGCCGCCACGCGCACACCATCGCGGCCGGCGAGGTGCGCCAAGCAGCGCTCGGACGCCGCCCGTACCTCCTCGCCCTGCCCGAGCTGGACCAGCACGTTCACGCCGCCAGGTTCCAGGCCCAGCTTGCGCTCGGCGTCCGCGCGCTCATAAAGCTCCGTGTCGTCGCAGAAGACGACCGGGGCGACGCAGAAGGCATCGTCGCGCAGGGCGACCGTCGCGCCACGGTCCTCTGAGGCTGCGAACTCTCCCGGCTCGAGCACCTGGTCGAAGAACCGCGTCCGCTCGAGCGCGCCGAAGTTGGAGCCCGGCTTCCACATCGGGCGCCTGCACCAGACGCGGTGTGCGTCAGGGACCGACGGCATCGCGTCGAGGAGCGCCTGGTACGGATGGGCCCCGTCGAAGACGAGGACGCGCGGGTCGGCGTCGCGCATCACCGCGCGCAGTCGACCGCGTAAGCGGCGCGACCAGCGCCAGTCGCTCCCGGCAGTCGGGGTCGCATACGACGCTGCGAACTCGACCGGAAAGCCCTGGTCGGCCACCACCGGCGCCGCGCCGGACAGCGTGAAGAAAAGCGGTTCGAGCGATTCGTCGAGGCGGCGGGCGATCGCCATGGAGCGCGTGAGGTGGCCGAGGCCCGTGCCGTTCGACGAGAGGAAGAGGATGCGGTCGGTCATCGGATGAGCGCCTTTGGGCGCGAAAGGCGCAGGTGCCGGTGGGTATCCATTTAACCCAGGCGCTCCAGGGAATCCATGAGCGGCGCTGCGACGTGGTTGCCCTCGTCGCGAAGCTCGGCGAGGGTTCGCTCGTAACGACGCTTTACCCGGGCGCGGCCGATCGCCCCAGCTCCTTCGGCCCAGCGCCCCCGGTGCATGCCGGACGCGCTCATCTGACCGTCGAAGAATTCGTGCATCCCGTCGTCCGGCTCGACGCCCAAGAAAGCGCAGAGGCCGGCGAGGCTCTCCTCCCGGCGGCCGGCGACGAGGTCGTCCAGGACGATCAGGTGGAAGCGGTCGGCCGGCAGCCCGTACTCCGCGCCGTCCTCGACGCCCGAGATGCCGCGATCGATCCAGCGCAGGCGGTCCGCCCACCAGCCGATGCCCTTGATCACGTCGTCGGGCCCCCACGTCTTGGTCGTGACCGACGAGGCCGCGTCGCGGCCGTCGCGCACCGTGTGGATCACCTTGGCTTCGGGAAAGAGGCGGCGGAGGATCTGCGCCTCACGCACGTTGTGGGAGCTCATCTCGACGAGCCCAGGCTTGCCTTCATCCTCGGCGAGCGGCCACAGGAGATCGAGGTAGAGGCGCCTGCTCGCCGCGATCGGATCCGAGTGATACGTCGACTCAAACGTCTCGAGCGCCTCGTCGAACTGCGAGCGGTACATGAGCGAGTAGAGCCCCCTCGGCTGCTCGTCGACCCTGATCCGGTGCCACCAGAAGTCCCGGAGCTTCTCCATGAAGCCTCCGAGCGATACGCGGCCCTCGAGCAGGTCGGGCAGGCCGCGCTTGTTGCAGTGAAACCGCGCCTCGATCGGAACGTCGGCGAACGCGCCATGCTCGCCGAGCAGGCGGCCCACGATGTGGGTGCCGCTGCGGCCCGTACCGCCGACGAAGACGAGCGAGCCGGCGAATTGTGAGCGGGGGTGCCTGGCACCGTCACGCGACGCATTCGTAGTTCGAATCGGTGTCTGAGGTGCCTGGCACCATCACGCTCCGCGCTCGTAGTTTCTGCGCAGGAGGGCAGCGCAGTGGTAGCCCTCACGCTCGATGAGGTCGAGGGCGGTTTCGTAGCGCGAGACGACCGCCTGCTGTTGAGCATCGTCGAGGCCTTCGCGCCAGCGCTCGCGGTGGGCGTTCTGCGCGTTCATCTCCTCGTCGAAGAAGGCTCGCATGACGGGATCGTCGCCGAGCCCGGCGAACTCCGCGAGCCCCGCGTACGAGGCCTCACGGTCGCCCCAGACGAGCTCGTCCAAGCAGACGGCGTGGAGCTTTGACGGATCGGTAAGACCGCGATAGCCCCGCTCGGCCAGCGCCAGCCGCCCCTCCCACCACTCGACGCCGGTCGCGGCATCGGACGGGTGGTGTGACTTCTGCGCCTTCGAGACCTTCGAGGAGCCTGAGTCCCGGCCGTCGCGGACGGAGTGGACGAAGAGCGCCTCGGGGAAGATCAGCTCGAGGCCGCGCGCGGAGGCGATCGTGAAGCAGCTCATCTCGACCAGCCCGGGCTTGCCTTCGCGGAGCGGCCCCAGGAGGTCGAAGAAGAGCTCGCGGCTCGCGGCCACGATCTCGGGGCGGGTGCCGTCATCGATTCCGGCTGTCGCATCCTCGAAGCGGCGGGCGGCGGCCTCGAACGCATCCTTGTCAATGATCTTGTGAAGCCCGCGCTCCTTGCCCTCACCCCGGGCGCGCCAGCGCGCGCGGACCAGCGCCTTCTCGCCGACGCGGACGCGGTGCCACCAGTAGCGCCTTAGCTTGGTCAGAAATGCGGAAGGCGTCGCCGCGCCCGTGACGACCTCGGAGAGCCCCTTCGGGTTCGAGTGAAAGCGGCACTCGATCGGGATCGGATGCAGGGTCGGGTGGTGGCCGATCAGCTCGGCCACGATGTGCGTGCCGCTACGGCCCGTGCCGCCGACGAAGATGAGGGGGGAAGGTTCGGTCATCTGTCGATCTCGAAGTGGTCTACGTACTCGTCGCAGGCTTCGGCGCTGATCCTGGGCTCGTCCTGGCTAGTGAGCGCCACCGTACCCAGCCAGCTCGTGCGCGTGACACCCAGCGCGCGCTGGAGCGCGCTCGGCTCGTCAGCGGATATCTCGATCTCGACCGGGCCTCCGTCCGTGACGGCCTCGCCCGCGGGCCAGAAGGCGCCTCGGCCGGCACCCGTGAGGTAGAAGCCCTCGAGCGACGGCGGCAGCTCAGCTACTTCCGCGCCGTCCACCGAGACGGTGAGCGGCGATTGGGAGTGGTATTGGAGCGAGAGGGCCCACTCGCCGGCAGGAGCGTCTATCTCGACCTCAGCGCTACCTGGAGCATCGAACGTCGCCGCTGGCTCCCAGTCTCCCTGGTCCACGGTCGCAGGCGTGTCGAGCACGGTCGCAATGCCGCGGTTGATGTCACCCCCTCCGCACTCGAGCAGCACACCTGGATCGCCTGCTTCTTCAAACACTCGGGTGGGCGGCGTATCCCCTGTCCGCTCCCACAGGACGTACTCGCCCTCACGGGCGACCTCTTCGAAGCTCGGGCGGCGGCGTGGACGCATACGCGGCCGCGGTCGTGATCGCGAAGTCGTAGTTGTCGAGCTTCGACGGGCTCGAGCGTGTCGAAGTCCATCGCAAGGCCCTGCTGCCACGTCTTCTCGGGGCGCGCGTCGACGTCCTGCGGCACGTAACCGCCGGGGCTCTCGGCCAGGGTGCCGCGGAGCCAGTAGCCCGCGAAGCGGTCGACCCCGAGGAAGACGACGGATCCGCCGTCGATCTGCTCGGCCAGCGCTCGCAGGTCGTCGTCGCCGCGGTCGTTGAAGCCGACTGGCGCAGCGCGAAGCGCGAGGAAGGTCGAAGCCAGCGCCAACGCACAGAACACGGCGCCGGCGGCTTGGCGGACGAGAGCGCCCAGTTCCCTGCCTGGGGCGAGCAGCCACCGCACCGTCACGAGCATCGCGATCGGTGCCAGGACGCATAGCGCCTTCGCCTCGACGTGGATCTCAGCGAACGGCCGCGCGAGGGCGTAGACGAAGGCAGTTGCCGCCAGAACGGAGATAAGCGCCCACTCGCGCTTGCGCAGGAGCGAAAGCGTCGCGCCCAGAACACAGAACCCGGCGAACAGCGTCGCGAGGAGCGAACCGTCCACATCCCCTCGAACGACGCGGAAGTCGCCCTCGGGCCAGATCCCCAGCGCCTCGCCGGGGAACACGGGCGACGAGAGGCGTCCGCTCGAGCCCTGGACCTCGTCGATCTTGTCGATGAAGTCGCGGGCCGGGCCGATCACGATCAGCGCCAGCGCAACCAGCGCCAGGGCGCCGCCGATGAGAAGCCCGCGATGATCGCTGGCTGCCGCTCTCGCCCGCGAGAGGTCAATCGTCCCGTTCCCAAAGCCGACCGTGAGGATCGCCCAGACCGGGATCGCGACCGCGAACCAGACGCCGCCGGGGATCGAGAAGGTGAAGACGGACGCTGCGGCAAGGACGGCGATCACTCCCACGACCGCGCGCGCCGGGGGCGCCTCCCGGTCCTCGTCCTTTCGCCTCAGCGCCAGGTGAAGGACGATCGCAAGCGCCACCACGAGCATCGCCATCACCGTCTCCTTGAAGCCGGACTGGGCAAGGAACGACGCGCCGAGATACGGCAGGCCGGTGAGGCCGGCCGCCAGGCCGCGGCGCCAAGGCGGCAGGCCGCCCAGGAGCGACAGGGCGGCGAGCGCGGTCAGGGCCGGAATTGCGACGAGCAGGCCGTTGAAGGTGTCGACGAGGTTGACCGTCGTGCCCTCCGACACGCTCGCCGCCAGCGCCTGCGGGCCGACCGGGTATCCCACGGAGACGGCGTTCGGCTGAGGACCGAATCCGTCGGCCAGCCAATCGGCCCAGTAGAGCTGGGCGGCCTGGTCGTTCGTGTAGATGCCCTCACCCAGGACGCCCGTCTGCTCGTTGAAGAGGAAGGGAAGACAGGCGACCGCGATGACGGCCGGCACGACGCAGAGCGCGACCAGGTGCTGCGCGCGCGGGCGGTTCGGGTCTGCGGCGTGCTCACCGTGGGCTCGCTGGGGCGTCGCCCGGCGCGTCACGACCGCGCACGCGATCGCGACGACGGCCAGGATCACGGCCGCCGTGAGCCCCCGTCCGGGCAGGCGGACCAGGAACGGAGCGACGACTACCAGCGCCGCGAATCCAACCGCGCCCGCGACCCATTCTGGGCGCTTCCAGCCCAAGGCCAGCATCAGCGCCCTTCCGATGACTACCGACGAAAGGACGATGAGGACGGCCGCGAGAAGCGTGCCGAGCATCAGTACCCCTCTTCGCCTTCGGTGCCGACCCGGGTGCCCGAGCCTGGGGGCGGCTGGTTCGCGAGCGGGTCCTCGTTCACGGAGTCGCCGTCGAGCTCGGACGGCTCGAGATCGGGGAGGTTTCCGCACGCCGCCGGGTCGAGAGGCTCGTCGATGCGAAAGACGCTGACCGGACCGTTGCGCAGCACCTCGGAGGCGCCGGGGTCCTTACGCGTCCACAGTGCCTCCTTGGTATCGGTTAGCCCCAGCGGCTGGTAAGGGTCATAAAGCGTCACCACGTACGTGTACTCGCCGTCGTTCACCTCGGAGCGCCAGGTCTCGCAATCCGGGATCCGCTCGTACGCACTGTGCTCGCCCTCGATCCCAAGCCACTGGACGTGGTTCGAGAGGTCGTACCCCGAGAACGCGTACTGGTTGAAGACGCCGCGCACTCCGGAGATGGCGATGCGCTCGTCGGTCACGGTGTTCGCCCACCGGACCGCCTCGGCCAGGCGGAGCTGCGGGCTCAGATCCTCGTAGCGGCGCTCCAGGTAGTGCCGCTGGACCGCGAAGCCCGCGGCCACCGCGGCGAGCCCGACAGCCGCGACGACCGCGATCACCCGGCCGCGCGGTGCTTGCGGCCCCACGTATCCGCGCCCCTTCGCCCAAGCGGCGCCGCCGAAGAGACAGAGGACGAGGATGCCGGTCGCGATCGCACCCTTCGCGTGGGTGCCGTGTGACCACTGGACGATGGTGAGCGTGGTGAAGAGAGCGACGCCGCCGAGGCCGAACAGCCAGACCGACCGGGCCCGCGGAGTGGCGCGGAACGCCGGAAGGAGCGGCAGGATCGCCAGGCCGATCGCCGCGGCCGGCGCCAGATAGCGGATGTTCCACTCGAACGCGATCGGCTCGCCCTGCTCCCCCCCGGCCGTAAGCGGCGTGAAGACGTATGCCAAGGCGGTGAGGACGGCCACCCCGCCGAGCGCGCGCAGGATCGGCTCTCGTCCCTTCCAGAGGGCGTAGACGCCACCGCCCACCGTTGCGATCAGGACGAGCGGCCACAGCGGACCGAGCTCCTCGGCGAGCTTGGGTGCAAACCAGTCCCACCAGATGTCAGGTTCGTTCCAGTAGTGGGCGACGGAAAAGCCCGGCCGCAACTCGAGCATTCGCTCTGGCGTGGGCAGCCCGAGCGGCCCCCAACCCGTGTAGGGAATGGGGTTCCCGGTCGCGACGAGGTTTCGCAGGTACCAGTAGCCGCCCGTCAGGAGCATCGGGAGGCCGAACGCCGCGGTGGCGCGAATGCGTGCGCCGCTGGGCGCGATGACGATCACGGCCAGGGTGAGGAGCGCGACCGGCGCCAGGAATGAGAGCTTGGTGCCCGCCGCCAGGCCGGCGGCGCCGCCCGCGAACGCCAGTGCACCGGCGCTCACCGACCGGCCATCGGCCCGCGCCGCGTGGCCGTTGACAAGGAGCGCCGCAGCGCATAAGAGAAGCGCGACGCCCCCGACGTCGTTGAGCGCCTCGCCGGCCTGGAAGTCGGTCATCGTCTCGGCGCCCAGGACGACCGCTGCACCCAGGAGCGCCTGCGGCCCTAGGCCGTACGGCCTGCCCATCGCCCAGCCCGCGAGAAGGCCGAGGCCGAGGAAGCCGAGGTTGAGGAGCGGCGAGAGGAAGTCGCGCGCGAAGGTCAGGATCGGGATCGCGTGAAGGACCTCGGAGTTCGCCGGGTAGAAGGACGCGAAGAAGATCGGGTCGAAGAAGAAGATCTCGCCCGTCGAGCCCGTCTCGACGAACCTGGACGCGAGCGGCATGTGGTACCAGAGCGAATCCGCCCTGCCCATGCCCCCGGTGATGCCGCTGAGCGTGGGAATGGCCCATCCGGCGAAGATCGCCGCGACGACGACGGCGACGATCGGGAGGCCCAGGCGGTGGGCTTGTGGCGCGGGGGGCGTATCGCTTCCGTGTGGCCTGGCACCGGGCGTGGCCGGCGGCCCAGGGATGAACACCGCGATTGCCGCCACGACCAGGGCGCCGATCAGGTAGCCGGCCTCCGTGAACAACTCGAACGTTCCCAGGAGCTCCGCGAGCACGGTCGCGAGTGCCATCGTGCCCACCACGTCCGCGACCAGGGCAGGGGAGCCGGTGAACCCCGGCAGCGCGAGACGGCGAAGCCGCACGGCGCAGAAAGCCAGCGCAACAACGATCAGCCCGAGCTCGGCGGCGCCCAGGAGGTACTCGCCGGCGCTGAGCGCGCGATCATCAAACATCACTCACGCACCTGCTTCTCGCGGCGCCGTTCGGCGCCGCGTAACACACGTGAAGGCCTCCGCTGAGGCTCAGGGTGCGGAGCTGGCGCAGCCCGCGGCTCCGCCCCGCTCGCAGATCACGACCGAGCGCTCGTCCGGGTTCACCATGCCCAGGCCGCGCGCCCCGAGCTCGGCGGCGTCCGAGTGCTCGAGCGTTTGCGCGCGCTTTAACAGCTCCTGGTTCTCCTGCTTGAGCTCGGCGAGTTGTCCCGACTCCGAGCGGGAGTCGCGCCAGGCGTCCACGAAGTTCACGACGGGGTTGATGTAGAGCGCGAGGATCACGAACAGGATCAGGACCAGGCTGATGCGCCCGAGGCGCTCCCAGTCCACGCGCGAAGCGGAGCGCCGGGCGCCCTGCCGGCGGGGTGCGACGCGGTATGCGCGCGAGCTCACGCATCATCGATTCAACGCCGGGGGCGCTCTACCTTCCGCTGAAAGCTTCGATGCCCGGATACGTCGCGGCGCCGCCGAGCTCCTCTGCAATCCGCAGGAGCTGGTTGTACTTGGCGACGCGGTCGGAGCGCGATGGGGCGCCGGTCTTGATCTGGCCCACGCCCGTCGCCACGGCAAGGTCGGCGATCGTGGTGTCCTCGGTCTCGCCCGAGCGGTGGGACATGACCGCGGTGTAGCCCGCTTCCCGCGCCATCCGGATTGCCTCGAGCGTCTCGGTGAGCGTTCCGATCTGGTTCACCTTGACCAGGATCGAGTTGGCCACCCCGGCCTCGATGCCACGGCCGAGGCGCTCGGGGTTGGTGACGAAGAGGTCATCGCCCACCAGCTGGCAGCGCTCGCCGACCAGGTCCGTGAGCGCCTTCCACCCGTCCCAGTCCTCCTCGTCCATCCCGTCCTCGATCGAGACGATCGGGAAGGAGTCGATGGCGTCCGCCCAGTAGGCCGCCATGTCGAGTGGCGAGAGCGAGCGGTCCTCGTGCTCGAGGACGTAAGAGCCGCTCTTGAAGATCTCGCTGGTCGCTGGATCGAGCGCGATGTAGACGTCCTCGCCCGCCTTGTATCCCGCCGCCTCGATCCCGTCGACCAGGGCCGTGAGCGCATCGCGGTTCGATTCGAGGTCCGGCGCGAATCCGCCCTCGTCCCCGACGGCCGTGTTCAGGCCCCGGCCCTTCAGGATGCCCTTGAGCGCGTGGAAGACCTCCGTGCCCACCCGGAGAGCCTCGGCGAACGTGGAAGCGCCGGCGGGGACGACCATGAACTCCTGGAAGTCGATCGAGTTGTCGGCGTGCGCGCCCCCGTTCAGGACGTTCATCATCGGCACCGGCATCACCGAGGGTGGGCCTGTGCCCGCAACGCCGGCGACGTACTCGTAGAGGGGCTGCTCGGCCTCCGC
Source organism: uncultured bacterium (assembly GCA_963725035.1). Taxonomy (GTDB): domain Bacteria; phylum Actinomycetota; class Thermoleophilia; order Solirubrobacterales; family 70-9; genus JALZKA01. The sequence continues at coordinate 41,056 of CAVRWX010000001.1, forward strand.
GGCCGACGCCCTGGCGGCTGCAAGGGATACACCCAGGATGGCGTTTGCGCCCAAGCGCGATTTGTTCGGGGTGCCGTCGAGGTCGATCATCGCCTGGTCGATGGCAGCCTGATCCGAGGCGTCGGCACCCTTGAGGGCATCCGCGATCTCGCCGTTGGCGTTCGCCACCGCACCCGCAACGCCCTTGCCCAGCCACTCCGAGCCGCCGTCGCGCAACTCGGAGGCTTCGAATTCGCCGGTGGACGCGCCGGAGGGAACGGCGGCACGGCCCATCGCGCCACCGGCGAGGGTGACGTCCACCTCGACCGTGGGATTGCCCCGGGAGTCGAGGATCTGCCGCGCTTGGATGCGTTCGATCTCGGCCATGCGAAAAGACGCCCCGCGGCGCACTGTCGCGCGGCGGGGACCGGCTGAGATTCTAGTCCGCCGCTTCGCGCGCTTCGTCTCGCGCGCGCCCGGCGGCTGCGCGGACCGCGAGCTCCGGGTCTACGCCCAGGCGGCGCGAAATCCTCACCAGCTCGAGCAGAACGTCGCCCAGCCACCGCTCGGCCCGGTCGCGCGCCTCCGGATCCTTCGGCGGCGGCGAGCCCTCGTCAGGCGCGGCGCGGCGCAGGACCTTCCGCGCGTAGAGAAGTCCCGGCAGGTTCTCCGGCACGTCGGCGAACGGATCGTCGGCCCCCCGGCCCTCCACCTCACGCTTGATCTGGTCCCAGTTGGCGAGGACTTCGCGGGACGTTGAGGGGTCAGAGGCGAGCAAGCGACGCGCTTCGCTCTCGTCGAACACATGCGGGTGGCGGCGGATGAGCTTCGCCGTCATTCCCTCCGCGACTTCGGTGAGCGAGCCAGCGCCGCGCTCCTCCAGGAGGAGTGAGAGGAAGTGGACCTGGAAGAGGACGTCCCCGAGCTCGTCGATCATCTTCGAGTCGTCACCCTGGGCGGCCGCGTCGGCCAACTCATAGGCCTCCTCGACCGTGTGCGGGACGATCGAACGCTCGTCCTGCTCGCGGTCCCAAGGGCATTCGACCCGCAGCCGGCGGGTGATCTCGTCAAGCCGGGCTAGCGCTGCGGCGGCGTCGCCGCTCACTCTCAGCCTCCGGGCGGAGTCGCCGGCGGTGCGCCCTGCGTGGGAGGCGCGGTCGTTCCGGGCGGAGCGGTGCCAGGCGGGACGGTGCCAGGCGGCGCCGTCCCAGGCGGGACGGTGCCAGGCGGCAGGCCGAGCTGCTCGGCCCCTGGGGGCAGCGCTTCCTCATCGACGGGCGGAGGCTGCGGGCCCTGAGGCAGCGGTGTCAGCGTTCCACCGGGCGTCGCCAGCAACGGATCCTCCTCTTCCTGCGGAAGCGGGATCGGAGGGATCACCGGCCAGAGGGGCACGAACACGCCGCAGCCCTCGGGCGCCTCGGGAACCTCACCGGTGACAGGATCGGGCTGAAGCTCGTCGCTTTCGTCATCGCCCAGGCAGCCATCGTCGGTGACGACGAAGTTCGAGCAACGCTCGGCCAGCTGAGTCTGGACGGTGCCGTCCTCGTCGTCCGCGAGGAGGTCTTCCGAGCAGACGGTGCGGGCGCGCCACTTGACGACGAACGAGTCCTGGAACTCGGTGACCGCTTCCTGCTGCTCCTGCGTCACGAGCTGTTGGCGAATCTGGTCGGTGGTGGTCTCGTCGAGAGGCTGCGTCACGGCCGCGTTGACCTTCTCGACCTGGAAGACGTAGAAGCCGGCCTCGGTCTCGATCGGGCCGACTACCTCGCCCTCAGTTGCCGAGAAGATGGCTTCGTCGAGTGCGGGCTCGTTCTGTCCCTGCTGGACGCCGGGTCGCAGACCGCCGAGCGCTGCCGTCTCCTCCTCGGTCGAAAGCTCCTTCGTCACTTCCTTCCACGCCGCCGCGCTGTTGTCCTCGGCGAGCTGGTCGGCCGCCTCCTGCGCCTTGTCCTCGTCGGGGTTGAGGAGCGTGCGGACGTCGCGGGTCTCGGGCGTCTCGAACTGGGTGATGTTGTCGTCGTAGAACTTCTGGATCTCGTCCTCGGTGATCTCGACTTCCTCTTCGCCCTGACACCCCTCGCGCTCGGTGGTCGGCGCCGGCGCCTCGGGGTCTTGAGGGATGACCTGGTCCTGGATGCACTGGGTGAGGAGCTGTAGCTCAACGCGATCGAGCGCGTCCTCCTCGGAGAAGCCGGACTCCTCGAGGAACTTGTCGAACTCCTCCTGGCCGCCGAACTGCTCTTCGATGATCGTCTCGAGCTCCACGTCGATCTCGCGCTCCGTCACCGCGATGCCGCGCTCCTCGGACTCGCCGCGGACCCAGCGGCCGAGCAGAAGATCGGACAGCGCGGGAACGAGAGCCGCGTTGTACTGCGGCGTGCCGGGCTCGGGGACCTCGCCGCCCTGGCCGGATGCGGCCTGCTCGATCGCGAGGTCGAGATCGTCCTGCGTGATTTCGCCGTCGTCGACGTCGTCGACGTACGCGGTGGCGCCGTCCGGAAGGCTGAGCGCGCCGATGCCCATCGTCGCGGCGACCAGGATCACAAGGATCGCCAGGATCCCGCCAAAGACGAAAGCAACAGTTCTCTTCGAAAGACTTCTCATCGGCGCAAAAACCTAGCGGGATTCCGCAAGCGCGGGTTCAGGAGCCGTTAAGGCGCCCACCAGCTGGAGCAGTGCGGCGAGCCGTTCCGGCGGCTCGTCAGGCACGCGGAGTGAGAGCGTTTGGCGCGCCGTTTCGTACATCGCCTCGGGAATCTCCGCCCGGATCGAGGCCACGCGCGCGGAATCGAGCTCCAGCGGCGAGATCGAAAGCCGCCCTCCGCGCACCTCGGCGACGCGCCCGCCGGCCTTTCCGACCTCGATACGCGCGCGCTGCAGCTCGAGCAGGGCCTCGACCGGGTCCGGCACGGGCCCGAAGCGGTCGCGAAGCTCGTCGGCGAGCGCCCGCAGCTCGCCGACCTCACGCGCTGCCGCGATGCGGCGGTGAAGCTCGATCTTTGCGGCCTCGAAGGGGATGAAGTCGCTCGGCACATATGCGGAGACGTCCACGTCGATCCGCACCTGCGACTCCGGCGCTCCCTCCTCGCCGCCGGCCCGGAGCGCCTCCGTCGCCTCCTCGAGCATCGAGATGTAGAGCTCGAAGCCGATCGCCGCAACGTGGCCCGACTGCTCGTCGCCGAGGAGGTCGCCGGCCCCGCGGAGCTCGAGGTCGCGCATCGCGATCGCGAAGCCCGAACCAAGCTCTGTGTGGTCGGAGAGGGTCGCCAGCCGCGCTGCCGCCTCGTGCGACACCGCCTCGGACGTGGGATGGAGCATGTAGGCGAACGCGCGCTCGTGCGAGCGCCCGACGCGCCCGCGGATCTGGTACGCCTGAGCGAGGCCGAGGAGGTCCGCCCGCTCGACGATCAGCGTGTTGGCCTGCGGGATGTCGAGGCCCGATTCGATGATCGTCGTGGCGACCAGGCAGTCCGCGTCTCCGCGCAGGAACCCGAGCATCGTCGACTCGAGCTCCCCCATGTCCATCTGCCCGTGCGCCTCGGCGAAACGGACGCCAGGGCACAGCGCGCGCAGGCGCTCGGCCATGTCGCGCAGGGTGTCGATCCGGTTGTGGAGGAAGAAGCACTGCCCATCGCGATCGACCTCGCGCCGGATCGCCTTGGCGACGAGATCCTCGTCGTAGGGACCCACGTATGTGCGAATGGGCCGGCGGCCCTCGGGCGGGGTTTCGATCACGGAGATGTCGCGAAGCCCGGCAAGGCTCATCTGGAGGGTGCGTGGAATCGGCGTCGCCGAGAGCGACAGCACGTCGACCCGGAGCTTCAACTGGCGCAGGAGCTCCTTCTGCTTGACGCCGAAGCGCTGCTCCTCGTCGACGATGAGGAGTCCCAGGTCCTTGGCGCGGACGTCGCGCGAGAGCAAGCGGTGCGTCCCGATCAACACGTCCACCCCGCCCTCGGCGAACGCCTTAAGCGTCGTGCGCACCTCGGCCGGCTTGCGGAGCCGAGACACCGCCGCGACCTCGAACGGAAGCTCGGCGAAGCGCTCGCGGAACGTGCCCAGATGCTGCTGGGCGAGCACCGTTGTGGGCACGAGCAACATCACCTGCTTGCCCTCCCCCGCCGCCTTCGCCGCCGCGCGCAGCGCCACCTCGGTCTTGCCGTAGCCGACGTCGCCGCAGATCAAGCGGTCCATCGGTCGCTCCGACTCCATGTCAGCGCGGGTCGCCTCGATCGCCTCCAGCTGGTCGGCCGTCTCGCGATAGGGAAACGCCTGCTCGAGCTGGACGGCCCATTCCGAATCGGGCCCGAACGCGTGTCCTCTTCGAGCCGCGCGCTCGGCGTAGAGGTTCAGGAGGTCGCCGGCCAGCACGCGCGCCGCGCGACGGGCCCGCGCCTTGATCGAGTCCCAGCGCTTGGAGCCGAGCGCCGAGAGCTGCGGCGACTCGCCGCCGACTCCGACGTACCGCGTGATCTTCGCCAGCTGCTCCGTCGGCGCGAACACTCGGTCCTCGCCGCGGTATTCGAGCTCGAGGTAGTCGCGGGTAACGCCCGCCACGGTCTTCGTCTCGAAGCCGGCGAAGCGAGCGATTCCGTGGTCCTGGTGGACAACGTGGTCGCCGACCGCCAGGTCGGCCATCGACGCGAGCGTGCCTCGGACCGTCGGGGCGGCGGCGCTGCGGCGGTGGACGAGCTTCCGCCACGGGATCACAGCCAGCTTCAGCGCAGGCGAGACGAATCCCTCACCGATGTGGGCCTCGACGAAATTGACGCCCGGGTCGGCCGGGAGCACAGCGCCCAGGAACGAGGCGTCGAGGCGCTGGAGGTTGTATCGCGCGCGCTCGGCCTCGCCCCGGTGGTCGAAGGCGACGACAACCCGGTAGCCCGAGCGGACCTCCCGCTCGAGCTGGGGCTCGGCTTCCGGCATCGAGCGCGCTGCCGACGCGGGCGCCTGGGCGCGGATCGACAGCAAGCCCTCGTCCGGCGCGGTCGAGCGCACCCGCAGCGCCGCGCGCTCGGCAAGCGGCGCCGCCACGTCCACGTAGAGGCGGCGCGCGTCGTCGGAGTGCATCGCCGCGGTCACGTCCTCCCAGTGCGAGCGAAGGGCGGGCTCGATCTCCTCGTCCGCCGCCGTCACGAACGCAACGTCCTTCGAGATCACGTCAAGAGGCGCGCGGAACGAGTCGACGGGAAGGAAGTCGATCGGCCCTCCCTCCTCGGAGTCCTCCAACGCTGCCTCAGCGAGCATCCGGTGCTCGGTGGCGAGCTCGGCGGCGGGTGAGAGCTCCAGTTCCTCGGCCTCGCCGAGCGAGCGCTGCGTGAAGGTCGAGAACCAGCGGATCGACTCGATCTCGTCGCCGAAGAGCTCCAGGCGCGCGGCGCGGTCCTCGGTGGCCCCGAACACGTCCAGAATGCCGCCGCGCAGCGCGAACTGCCCGCGCGCCTCGACCTGGTCCACCCGCTCGTAGCCCGCTTCGGCCAGGAGCTCGGAGCAGAATGTGAGGTCGATCTCCTCGCCGATCTTGAGCGCGAACCCCTCGGGCCTGAGCGAGGCGTCGGGCACAGTCTCGGCCAGGGCGACGGCGCTCGCGACGACTACGGGAGGTTCGCCGTCCCACTCGCCCGTCAGGGCGTCGAGGGCGGCGATGCGAAGGCCTACGAGGTGCGGCGGCGGAGCGACGTGCGATGCGTAGCCCGTGCCACGAGAGGGGTAGTGGCGCACACGGCGCGGCGCCAGATAGGCGCCCAGCTCGCGCGCGAGGTCCCGTGCGGCCACGTCGTCCGGCGCGACGACCACGACCGGGCCGTCCACCCAACGCATCCTCGTCCTCGGCGAGCGCTGCGATCAGGTACGGCTGGATGGAGCCCGAGGCGTGGGCCGTGTGCTCATCCGAGCCCACGGCAGCACGAAGGGCCGCGTAGTCGCGGTCGTCGTACGCGAGCTCCAGGGTGGGCCGAAGCGACACTCAGCTCAGGCTAGTGAGGGCCGGAAGCCCTGCTACTTGACCTTCTCGCCGACGGCCAGCTCGGACGAGCTGTCGTCCTTGTCGGTCTGAAGCGCGGTGACGACCTGGCCCTTGTCTAGCTTCTTGTCGGGCTTGAACTTCCACTTGCCGTCCTTGTCGGCCTTGGTCTCCCCAAGGAACTTCTTGAGACCCGAGGGCGTCGTGTCCTTTGCCGAGTCGGACTTGAAGATCAGGATCGTCGCCTTGTCCTCGGAGTCACCCTTCACCTTCTCTCGCTCAGCCTTGTTGATGGCCGGAGCCTCGATCTCGTCGTTGGGGCCTCCAGCTCCATTCCCAGGGCCGTCGATGCCGACGAGGTCGACGAAGATACCGCCAGCGCCCGATCCGAGGTTGACCCCCAGCTCGTCGTTGTTCGCGGAACCGAGGATCACGATCGCGTCATTGACAATGTTGTTGATCTCGTTCGCGCCATCAGCATCGCCGGACCCGATCTGTGCGTCGACCCCTTGCACCTCGATGCCCGTGTCCGCCTCCTGAAGCAGGTTCTTCTTGATCTGGACCTCGGAGCCGAATGATCTGATCGCGTCCGTTCCGCCGCTGCCGGCCACGCCCGCGAGCCCGATCTCGTTACCGGAGACGACGGCGCCGGTGTCGAAGGTGATGACTCCGACGCCGGGTGTTGAACGAGCGATCCGGTTGTCCTTGACCTTCACGGGCCCGTCAGCCGAGGATTGCGCGATCACAGCCGTGCCGCTGGGACCCGAGATGACCGCGTCCTCAGCCAAGTTGAGCCCGATGGCGTTGTCGTCGATCGAGATGTCTGTGGCGCCGAATTCGGTGCTGATGCCCTCGACGCCTCCAGCGAGGCGGTTCTGAGCGACTGTCACGGAATCCGCAAGGCCAAGGTGGACCAGGGTGCCGGCATCCCCGATCGGGGTGTCGCCGCCACCGCGGACTCCGATGTGGTTGCCCAGGATCTCGACGTCAGAGGCGGTGGACGTGGCGATGTCGTTTCCGAACAGGTCGACCCCGGTGCTGAGACCACCTCCGGTGGCGCCGATGACGTTGCAGGCGCCGTCGCACCTGAGCGTTTCGTCAGGCTCGGCGCCGATCTGCACGTCCGAGGGACCGACTCCCGCGAGGTTCCCCTCGAGTTTGATGTCGGCTTCCGAGTTTCCTGCCACAGCGTTGTTCGGCCGGACTCCGAAGACGTTTCCCTTGATCGTTGTGTTGGATGCGCCGGCGAAGACCTCCAGGCCGATACCGTTCCCCGCGAAGTAGTTCCGCTTGGACGGATCAGCGCCGCCGATCCTGACCGTATCCCCCGTCACGTTCAGGCCTCTGCCGTTCCCATTCACGGTCCCGTTCAGCTCGAGGCCGAACCAGCTGTTCTCGACCCGAACGTCATCAGCTCCCGAGCCCAGGAAGAGCCCTTGCGAGATGGCATCGAAGATCGCCAGTCCGCGCATCGCAAACGGGCCGCCGGTGACGCTGATCGCATTCCCGCCGGTCGAAGACCCATCGACGCCGACGCATGGTTTATCCAGCGCGCAATCCAGGCCGAGATCAAGCGGCTCGCTCGTCTCCAGCGGATCGGCGAGCACGATCGTCGCGGATGCCGCAGTGCCGTTGAAGATCGCGGCGTCGAACCCGATCGCGTCCGTCTCTCCGCCTGAGTCCGAGTCGTCTGCACGCACGAACGCGCCTGCCAGGCTGCAGTCGGCCGCCACCGCGGTGCAGTCGTCAAGAGTGACGTTGTCCGAGGTCGTGTCGACCAGCAGGTCGTCGACGTCGGCGCTTGCGGCTGCCGGCAGGGCGAGTGCGATCAGCGCCGCAACCGTCCCGATGGATGCGCTCCGCCTCACTTCTGCTTCTTTTCCTTGAGAGCTACCGTTTTCATCTGACTCCCTTCGGTGGCGTGGCCTCGCCACCTTAAACCCTGAGTCAGGCCGTTCGATGCGGAAGCCCGGGACCCGAGCGCTGCCACTCGACCTGGCCCTCGCCTTCGGCCTTCGAGCGCTCGACCACGCCGTCCCACTCGTGGAGCATCTGCCTTGAGGCGCGCGACGGCCTCGGGCGGGTGCGAGGCGGCGGTGGTAGCCAGGTCGATCGCCATCGCCTCGGCCGCGGCGGCCGGAGCCACCTTGTGGACAAGCCCCCAGCGAAGCGCCTCGTCGGCGGCGACCTCCTTGCCGGAGATCAGGAGGTACTTGGCGACCGACAGGCCGCACAACGTCACGAGGCGGGCAGGCCCGACGGGAACGCCCAGCGAGGCGCCCGGGAAGCGCAGGCGCATGTTCGAGCCGCCGACGCGGATGTCGCACGCGACGGCCACCTCGGCGCCGCCGCCGACAGTCGCGCCGTGGCACACGGCGACGGTCGGCTTGGGGAACGAGACGAGGTCGTCGTAGAGGTCGGCGAAGAGCTGCATGCGGCGGATGCGGCCGTCCTCGTCGAGCTCCTCGCGCACATCCGCGCCCGCCGAGAGGCCCAGATGGTCGGTCGAGGAGACGACCAGCGCCCGCACCTCAGGGTCCTCGCGGGCGGTGCCGATGTGCGCGAGCATTTCCTCGAGCATCTGCGTGTTCATCGCGTTCCGCGCCTGGGGGCGGTCGAGGCGAAGGACGGCGACGCCTTCCGATGCCTCGTAAGTCGTCAGGGCGTCACTCATCGGTTTCCGACGCTATCCGCTCGACCAGGCGCTCGGCCTCGGTGGCCGCGTCGTCAATCAGCCTCTGCACGTAGCTGTCCGGCTCTGAGAAGCGGCCAAGGACCCAGGCCGAGACGATCTCGGGATCGGTCGAGTCGGGGCGGCCGACTCCCACGCGCACGCGCCAGAAGTCGCCGCTCCCGAGGCCCTGGCGGAGCGACTTCATCCCGTTGTGGCCCGCGGCGCCGCCGCCCAGCTTGGAGCGGATCTCGCCGAACGGAAGGTCGATCTCGTCGTAGACGACGACCAGGCGGTCGAGCGGCACCTTGAGTGACCCACGTGCAGGCCCGACCGAGGTGCCCGACTCGTTCATGAACGTCTGCGGCAGGAGCGCCGCGACACGGGGCCCGCCAGGCCCGGTGCGGCCCTCGGTCAGAAGGCCGCGGAACTTCTCCTTTGCGCGCGGCATGTCCCAGCGCCTGGTGAGCTCGGAGACGACCTCGAATCCGATGTTGTGGCGCGTCTTCGCATAGCGCTTGCCGGGGTTGCCGAGCCCGACCACGAGAACGCGATCCGAGTCTCCCCCGTCAGGTTCGCCGGCGTCGTCGCGGGAGCGCCGGCGGAAGAATGGACAGATCTACTCCCCGTCGGAGTCGTCGCCGCCCGAGTCGCCGGAGTCTCCGGCATCTTCGGCGGTGTCGCCCTCGGCCTCTTCGCCCTCGGGCGCCTCGATCGGCTCGCCGTCCTCGCCGATGAGCTCGGTCTCTTCCTCGACCTCGGGCTCCTCCTCGACGCGCGGCGGGTTGAGCGTCGCGATCGTGATCTCACCCGGGTCGGTGTCCTCGCCGAGGGCCCACTCGACGCCTTCGGGGGCGACGACGGAGTCGAGCTGGAGCGTGTCGCCGATGAACATGCCGGAGACGTCGACGGCGATGGACTCGGGGATGTCGGTCGGGAGCGCCTCGACGTTGATCGAGTGGGTGATGTGCTCGAGGACGCCGCCCTCCTTCACGCCGGGCGATTCCTCGGCGCCGAGGAGCTCAATCGAGACCTCGGACTGGATCGCCTGTTTCAAGTCGACGACCTGGAAGTCGATGTGAATGAGGTTGCCGCGCACCGGGTGGCGCTGCTGCTCCTTGACGACCACCGGCTCGGCCGAGCCACCGGCGAAGGTCAGGTCAAAGAGCGCGGCGCCGGTGCCGAGCAGGTTGCGCGCCGCGCGCTCGGGCACGCTGAACGTCCGCGCCTCCTTGCCGCCTGAGTAGACGACGCCCGGAACGAGCCCCTCACGGCGGAGGCGGCGGGTCGTGCGAGAGCCGAATTCAGTGCGTTCGGCTACTTCGAGATTTGGGCGATCGGAGGCCATGGGCGACCGATGAGGATAGCCGGGAGCCGAGGTTGGGCGCTAGGCGGCAATACGCAGTTCCCGGCGAAATTGCAGGGGTTGGGTCGTCGCACAGTGCTGAGTCGTCAAGGTGGCCGGCACTCCGTTATTCCGCTAGTTGTGAAAAGAGACGCGGGTCGTTCGTGCAGATGCCGTCGACGCCCATCGCTGCGAGCTCACTCATCCGCGCAGCGTCGTCCACCGTCCAGGCGACGAGGATGCAGCCGGAGTCGTGGGCGGCCTCGGCGAGCGCGGGGGTCGCCAGGCCGTGGTGGACCCAGATGGACTCGACGCCCAGAAGTGGCGCTTCTTGACGTACCCGGCGCGGCAGGCGCGCGCGGAGAGTTGCCATGCCTGCCAGGACGAGGGGCTTGCCGATGCGGCTCTTGGTCCAGTCGCGCGTGACGCGAGGGATCGTCCAGCCGCGGCTGAGCTCGGGCGCGATCTCGCCGAGCAGGCGGATCGTCGGGATCTCCGTGCCCGAGGTCATCGTGCGCTTCGTGAGGCCGCGGGAGCGGACCGCCTCGACGATCTCGTCCTCGCGCCCCTTGATCTTGATGTCGAGGTCGATCCTCACCCGGTCGAGAGGCGGCTTGGCGAAGGCGTCTAGCGCTTGGTCGAGCGTCAGCGGGTCCTTGGCGCGGCGCGCGGCCCCCCAGTCGTGGGCGACCAGGATGGGCCCGCCGCCAGTCGCCGGCCCCGCTGGCGCGGTGCGCCAGTCCGAGCCGTCGGCGAAGTCCTCTGGCGGGCGAAGGACGTCGAACTCGATGGCGTCGACGCCCACCTCGACGGCGGCGTGAAAGCTCTCGATCGAGTTGCCCGGGACGATCCCGTCCGCCCCCTTGTGTCCGACGCGCAGCATGCGCCGTGAATATAGGTTGGAGGCCAATGGGGTACTTCTCGGAAGTCGCACGGCGACGGATCGCCGCCGTGATCCTGATCGTGGGCATCGTGCTCGTGGTCCTCGCGATCACGGACACGGCGTTCTTCGAGGATCCGCCCACCGAGTCGGAGAAGGTCGAGACGGTCGTCCTGGATTTCTTCGACGCGGCAGCCGCGAGCGACTTCGAAAGCGCTTGCGGCCTCCTGACGAATGGGGCTCAGGACGTAATGCGGCGGGCAGCAGCCAGGGCCCTCCAGACGGAAGAGCGGCTCGGGTGTCCCCAGATCATGGAAAGCGTGATCGGCGAATCGTTCGCCGAGGTGACCGTGCGCGTGCGGAGTGTGAGCATCTCGGGCAACCGCGCTCGCGCCGAGGCCGCTCTTAAACCCGAGGGCGAGTTGGCGACGTTCCGGACGATCCTCCTCGAGGAAGCAGAGGAAGGCAGCGGCTGGCTCATTTCCGACTTCGGATAACCGAGCGCAGGCTGGGGGTCGGGGATGCCCGTCATCGGGGGCTCCGAACGGGCATGGATGCCCGGCCGGTTCGGTGAAGCATGGATGCTGGACCCCGGGGACGGGCATACCTGACCCCCGGCCGTTGAGCTAGAACAGCTGGTTCTCGCCCGCGAAGATCTCCGAGACGGAGTCGTCGGCGAAGATACGCCGGATCGAGTCGGCGAGGATCTGCGATGCGTGGAGGACGGTGATGTTTTCTGGCGCGCCGGGGGCGAGCGGCACGGTGTCGGTGACGACGATGCGCTCGATGCCGGAATTCTCGTAGGCGAGGCGCTCGTATGCCGGGCCCGAGAAGACACCGTGGGTGGCGCAGGCGATGACCTTCGCGGCTCCCTCGTCGAGAACGGTCTTGGCAGCGGCGCAGAGGGTGCCGGCCGTGTCGATCATGTCGTCGACCAGGACGGCGGTCTTGCCCTTCACGTCACCGACGACATAGCCGATGTCCGCGACCTGGTGGGCGGGCCGCTCCTTCTCCATGACGGCCCAGTGCACGCCGACCTTGCGTGCGAAGTTGCGCGCGACCTTCACGCGCCCCGCGTCGGGCGAGACGATCACGAGCTCGTCCGTGATTGCCTGGTCGATGAAGTACTGCGTGAGCATGGGCATCGCGGTCATGTGATCGACGGGCTTCGAGAAGAAGCCCTGCACCTGGCCGGAGTGGAGGTCCATGGTGAGGACGCGATCCACGCCGACGGCCTCGAGGCACTGGGCGACGACTCGCGCGGTGATGGGCTCGCGGGGGGCGGACTTCTTGTCCTGGCGCGAATACCCGTACCAGGGCATGACGGCGATGATGCGGTGAGCCGAGGCGCCCTTGGCGGCGTCGATCATCGTCAGGAGCTCGACGAGGGAGTCGTTGGGGGTCATACCCTCGGCGACGTTCTTTGCGGTGGACTGCACGATGAACATGTCGGCGCCGCGGATCGATTCCTCATAGCGGCAGTAGACCTCGCCGTCGGCGAACGTCTTGAGCGTGACCTGCCCGAGATCGACGTCGAGCTTGGTGGCGATGCGCGCGGCCTGCTCGCGCGAGGCGCGCCCGCCGAAGACCATGAGGCGCTTCGTGTAGTCGTGGGGGATCGAGCTGAGGGGGCTTGGCATCTCTTCGGCGATGGTCATGATCGAGTCTTGAATCTCAGCGCGCGGCTCGGACGAGATAGCTGCGGTTTCAGTGGTGCTCACTTGTCCCCTTCGGCGTCTTTCGTCTTTCGCTCGGCGTAGTCCTCAATATTGCGCTGATCGGCGTCGGTCACACCAAGCGCGCCGGATGGCACGTCTGAGCGGATCACGGCACCGGCGCCAGTGTAAGCGCCATCGCCGATTTCTACCGGAGCGACAAGCGAGTTGTTGATCGCAATCCGCGCACCTTCCCCGATCTTCGTCCGGTGCTTTTCCTTACCGTCGTAGTTCGCGGTGATCGAGCCGGCGCCGATGTTGGCGCCCGCGCCGACATCCGTGTCTCCGATGTACGCGAGGTGCGGGACCTTCGCTCCAGGGCCGATCTCGGAGTTCTTGATCTCGACGAAGGTGCCGGCCTTGGAGCCGTCGGCGAGCTTCGCGCCGGGCCGTAGGTAGGTGAAGGGACCGACGGCGCAGCCGTCGCCCACGCTGGCTGAGTCGAGGTGGGAGCGGAGGATGGTGCTGTTGGCGCCGACCGTCGAAGAGTGGATCGTCGCGTGCGGGCCGATGGTCGCGCCCTCTCCGATCGTGGTCTCGCCCCGGATGGCGGTGCCTGGCTCGATCGTCGTGTCTTGGCCGATCTCGATGCCGGCGTCGATCCAGGTCGATGCGGGGTCGGTGATGGTCACGCCGGCAAGCATGTGCGCCTCGTTGATGCGGCGCCGAGCCTCCGTCTCGACGAGGGCGAGGTCGGCTCGGGTGTTCACGCCGAGGTTCACGTTCGGGTCGGTGGCGACGTGCGCGGCTATCCGGTGGCCGTCCGCGCGCATGAGCGGAAGGACGTCGCCCAGGTAGTACTCGCCGGCCTCGTTGTCGTTGGTGATCTGGCCGAGGGCGGCGGCGAAGGTCGGGCCGTGGAAGAGGTAGGTGCCCGTGTTGATCTCGCTTATGGCGAGGATCTCCGGCGGGACGCTCTCGGGGTGCTTGGTCTCGGCGATGCGCTCGACGCCTCCGTCCGAATCGCGGACGATGCGCCCGTACTGGCCGGGATCGTCAAGCTCGACCGTCATGACGGTCGCCTTGGCGTCTTCGGAGCGGTGCGTTTCGAGAAGAGCCGAGATTGTCTCGGCGTCCAGGAGCGGGTGGTCGCCTGAGAGGACGACGACTTCCTCCGAAGACTCAATCGCCTCGAGCGCCGCGATCATCGCGCCGCCGGTGCCGTTTGCCTCGGGCTGAATGACGGTTTCGGTTCCTTCCGGCAGACCTGCGCTCAGGTCGTGCTTGGGACCGACGATCGCGAGCACACGTCCTGCGCCGGCCTCACGCGCGGCGTGAACCGGCCAGGCGACCATCGGCCTCCCCGCGACTGCGTGGAGAACCTTCGGAACCGAGGAGCGCATGCGCGTTCCCTCGCCCGCGGCCATGATCAGGACCGTCGGCGCTTCGCTGGAGCCGGCCACGCGCCCATCGTAGAGGCGAGGCTCGTGGCAGTGCCCTTTTGGGCGGATTCTGGTCGTGCGCTGTCCTGGGGTCTGAGGCTTACGCGGGTGAGCGCGAGGAGAGCAGGAATGCGGCACCGTTAGCGCCGAGAGGAGGAAAATCGACACATATCGTGGGAATTCCTACTCTCGGCGAGTTCTAGACTCGGCGGACCGCCGTTCCGGGGTGGTGTAATTGGCTAGCACGCGACTTTTTGGTGGTTGAAGAGAGGGTTCGAGTCCTTCCCCCGGAGCTGGACTGCCGGTTCACTACTCCGCACCCTTCGGCTTCCGCACCTTCCCGCCCTTCGCCCCCGGCTCCATCGCCGGGCCCCTCGGTGGCGCGATGCCCAGGACTCGCATCGCCTTGAGGCCCAGCCCCAGCTTCTCGCGGCCCTCGGTGGACGAGATGTCGTGCCCGCACAGCTCGCGCACGCGCTCCAGGCGGTAGCGGATCGTGTGGCGGTGGGTGAACATCGTGTCCGCGGTCGGAGTCACGTTGCCGTCGTTGTCGAGGTAGGCCTCGACCGTCTTCACCAGATCGGTCTCGTACTGCTCGTCGTAGGCGGAGAGCGGCGCGACGGTCTCCTCGTAGAAGCGCTCGAGCTCGGACGGGTCCTCGCTCATCGCCGGCAGGAGCAGGCGGTAGGAGCCCGTGTCCTCGAAGGCGAGCAGCTCGGTTTCCTCGGCCTCGGCGACGTTGGCGGCCAGCAGCGCCTCCTTGCCCGCGCGGTAGAGGTCGACCGGATCCTGCGCCAGGCGCGAGTGCGCGACGGTGATCCGAAAGCCCTGGAGCGAATGGCGAAGCTCGCCCGAGAGCGCCTTGGCGGCACGTCTGAGAACCTCAGCATCGCCCGCCGGCACGAGCGCGCTCACCTCCGCCGCATCGCCGTCGCCTACTACGGCGACGGAGCCCTTCGCCTGGGTGCGAAGCACCCGAAGCGCGACGGTCAGAACCCGCGCGCGCCAGTCGCCGTCCTGTGCCACGTGCGGGTGCGCACGCGCAACGATCACCCCCGCACCATCCTCGAGGTCCGCACCCACCTCAGCCGCGCGGGCGGCGATGTCGCCCCGGTCAGTCACCCGGCGCTCCAGGACGGCGTTCACGAACTCGCCAGCCGCCTCGTCCGAGGCCCAGTCGCCGGAGCGCGAGCGCTCTACCTCGAGCGCCAGGAGCGCCGAGACCATCCGCGCCAGCGGCGCGTCGGAAGTGGCGCCGCCCTTCGCCCTGAACCGAAGCTCCCCGACTACGGCGTCGGCGACCCGCAACTCCACCGACTCCACACCTTCGCCGTTCCCAAGGAGCTTCCCCTCCTCGGACGAGGAAGCGGCCGCCACCGCGAGCACAACGCTCGAGCGGTCGATCACCGCAACGCTCGTGCCCAACACCTTCGCGGCGGCACGCGCAACGGCGGGCAGGCCTGCGCCCGACTCGATCGCCTCAGAGAGCGCCTCGAGCGTCGCCGGATCGACCGCCTTGGCGGCCTTCGGCTCCTTCTTGGACTCCGCCGTCACCCACTGATTGTGGCAGCGGATGTCTTGGGTGCCTGGCTCCGGGCACCTGGCAGCGCGGGTGAAGCGTTAGGTGCCTGACACCAAGCGCGTTGAAAACCGTCGCGCCCTCAGCTCAAGATGCGCGAGATGTCGTCCCAGTAGTAGACGATCACGACGCCGAGGCCGAAGCCCAGGGCGAGCAGCGCGACGAGCACGAACAACGACAGCACCGCGGCGGCCGCCTTCTCCCAGCCCCGCCCGAACGAGCTCATCGTCGGCGCCAGGATCAGCGTGCCGAAAGCGAGCACACTGAGCAGGCCCGCTCCGCCGAACAGGTAGTGGACCGCCGTCAGCTCTGCCAGAAAACTCACGTCTCCGCCTCATTGTCGCGGAAGTGCACAACGAGAAGGGCAACGGCGGAGAAGATCGCGAACGCTGCCACGGCCAGAGCCGCTCCGGAGTACACGTCGGAGAGGAAATGCAGGCGCAGATAGACGCGCGAGAGGCCCACCGCAGCGGACACAACCAGCCCAATCAAGATCAGGACCGTCCCCGACACCCTGTTGATATTCGCGCGCACCGCCATGAGGAAAGCGATCCACGCATAGATCATCCCGTAAGCGGCGTGACCGCTAGGCCACGAATACCCTTCGGCGCTCCCGACCGGGTCCACCGGGCGCGGGCGCTCGATGATCTCCTTCAAGATCGGAACCGCGAGATGGGCGAGCGCGACCGCCACCACGGTCACGATGAGCTCGGGCCACATCCGTTTCATCCCGAGGACGATCGCCACCACCAGCGCCACCAAAGCGGTGAGATAGCCGGAGCCCAGCCGGGTCACCGCCTCCGCGAGGTCGTCGAGCCAGCCCGAGCTCAGCTTGTCCACGACATCGAATGCCGCCCTGTCGCCCGGTGTCGGCCCGGGATCACCAGACACCACCACGCCGAAGGCGATCACGATGAACAACGAGACAGCGACGAAGGCCATGATCGTCGTGAACTCGAGCCCGAGCTCGCCTGGCGTAAGCCGGTGCCAGAAAAAGCGCGCCTGCGGCTCCATGCGCCGGCCCAACTCCGCTACCCACGCTCCGGGCCGCGTCTCCTCCAGCCGCCGCGCCAGCTTCGAGCGGTTCTCGGCAACGCGCATGTAGCGGATCGCCAGATAGCCGCCGACGAGGATCGCGATCGTCCCGCCGAAGATGAAGATTCCCCGGCTCGCCAGATCCTCGGCCCTCTCGATGTTCTCGGCCAGCACGTAGCCCAGAAGCGAGAACGCCGCGGCCCAAAGGCCGGTCCCCAAGACGCTGTACGGAGCAAAACCGCGATACGTCATGCCCGAGCTCCCCGCGATGAACGGCGCCAGCGCCCGCACCAGCCCGATGAACCTCCCGATCAGGATCGTCCGGCCGCCGTAGCGGCCGAAGTAGTCCTCCACCTGCGCGAAGCGCTCCGGCGTGATCCGCACCCTGCTCCCATGCTTGAGGATGAAGTCCTTGCCAAGTCGCCTGCCGATGAAAAACGAGGCCGTATCCCCCAGCCACGCCGAGACCCAGACGACCGCGATCGTGACGACGATCGACGTCGTCCCGTTGCCGGCGATCGCCCCGGCAAGCACCACCGCCGTCTCGCCCGGGAAGACGAGCCCCACGAATGCCCCCGTCTCGAGGAAAGCAAGCGCGCCGACCACCACATACGTCCACTGGCCCAGCGAATCCGAGATGTCCTCGAGCGCCTGCTCCAGATTGATCGACGGCAGCGCGTCGCCGAACACCTGGTAGGCGATGAAGAGCACCGCGATCGCGATGATCAGCGGGTGCTCGCGGATGAATTCCCAGACGCGTTTCAATGCAACCGCAACCCTGTCACGGCCGCACGACCGAAGCCGTGACGATCGCATCCGCCCACTCCGGGCCCAGCTCCCCGAACGCGCGATCCGCAGCCACGATGTCTCCGAACAGGCCCACGGCGGTCGGCCCAGAGCCCGTGACGAACGCCGCCTCCGCCCCGGCCTCTCGAAGCACGTCGACAGCGTCCGCGATCCGCGGTCGAAGCGAAACCGCAGCCTGCTCCAGGTCGTTCTTCAGAAGCTCCGTGTATTCGAGCGGCGACACCCCGCCCTCGGCCGCGTCGCGCAGCCTGCCCTCGATGGCATCTAGCTCTGCCTCATCCCGCCCAAGCCCCAGCCTGTCCGCCTCCGCGTACACCTCTCCGGCGCTCAATCCAGGCGTCGAACGGGATCAGGACGACCCCGAACGGCGCCGGCGGGCGAAGTCCTTCGAGGCGCTCGCCCGCCCCGGCAACCAGCATGAACCCCGGCTCGAGCTGAGACGGAACATCCGAGCCGAGCTCCCGCGCCAGGTCCGCCAGCCCGTCCACCTCGCCCTCAGCGAGGCGCAGGACCGCCGCTGCGTCGGCGCTCCCCCCGCCAAGCCCCGCAGCGACCGGAATGCGCTTGTCGATCTCGATCCGAAGCGGCGGACTCTTCCACCCCCGCGCACGAAGCGAAGTCAGCGCCGCCTCCGCCAGATTCGGCCCTGCCACCCCCTCGCAGATCACCTCGTCGCGATCGGAATCCGACGTGGTGACCGTGATCCGGTCGCTCAGGGCGAGCGGGCAAAAGAGCGAGCGAAGCTCGTGCAAGCCGTCTTCTCGCGTGCGCCCCAGGTAGAGGCACAAGTTCAGCTTCGCGGGGGCGCGCACGACCATCTAGATACGATTCCTGTTCGAGTGCGCCCAGGGCGCACGGGCGAGCCGGGCGAGGACGTGGGACGAAGCCTGTACCGGTGCAGGCGAGGAGCACGGCCCGATCCGGCGACGGTATTCGTGCTCTGGGTGTGCGTTCGATGGGGATCTGATCACCGCCAACTCCTTCGCCAGCGCGACGAACTCCTCCGGCTGAAGCTCCTCCGCCCGCGCCGTCGGCTCCTTGCCCATCGCCGCGAGCGCTGCGAGCACACGCTGGCGCGTCTCCACGCCTGCGGTCGCCACCGAGCGCGCCAGCGCCTTGCGCCGGTGGGCGAAGGCCGCCCGGACAAGGCGTGCCACGCCGTCGCCCGGCCAATCCGCCACCCGCTCCAGGCGAAGCAGCGCAGAGTCCACCCGTGGCGGCGGCTTGAAGACCCGCCGGTCCACCGCGCGCAGCATCTCGACGCTGCATGAGAGCTGGGCGAGGACGCTGGGCGCCCCGTAAGCCTTCGTGCGGGGCGTCGCGCGCAGCCGGTCGGCGATCTCCCGCTGCACCATCACCGTCCAGATCTTGACCTCTGGGAGCTCTTCGATGGAACGCATGATCACCGGCGTCGCGACCGAGTACGGCAGGTTTGCGACCATCGCGGTCGGCGCCGGGTCAAGCGCACGAAAGTCCACCTTCATCGCATCGCCCATCACCAGCCTCACCCCTTCGCGGCGCGCTGCGATCTCCTCCAAACCGGCCCGCAGGCGCTCGTCGACCTCGATCACGTGGACCGCTCTCGCGATCGCAGCAAGCCGCTCCGTCAAGACACCCTGACCGCCCCCAACCTCCAGCACCACATCGTCGGGCGAGAGCCCCGCTTCGCGCACGATCGCCTCCAGCAGGTTCGGGTCGGCGAGGAAGTTCTGGCCGAGCGACACCCGCCGTGGCGCACGGCCGCTCACCACGCGAAGACCCGGGAAGCGTTCTCCTCGACCAGGGCACCGAACGCCTCGTCCTCCATGCCCCGCGCAGCGGCAACCTCACGTGCCGTCTCGACCACCAGCGCCGGCTCATTCGGCTTGCCCCGCCGCGACTGCGGAGCAAGGAACGGCGCGTCGGTCTCGACCAGGATCAGGTCGTCGGGCACGAGCCGCGCCGCTTCACGAAGGCCTTCCGCCTTGGGGTAGGTGACATTCCCCGCGAACGAGCAGAACCACCTGTTCGCGATCGCCTCGGCCACCCGCTCGGGCGGCGCCGAGAAGCAGTGGAGAATGACATCGGCGTCGCCCGCCTCGGAT
Source organism: uncultured bacterium (assembly GCA_963725035.1). Lineage (GTDB taxonomy): Bacteria > Actinomycetota > Thermoleophilia > Solirubrobacterales > 70-9 > JALZKA01. The sequence goes on from CAVRWX010000001.1 coordinate 60,495, forward strand.
GCGAGGAGCGCAAAGCACTCGGCCACCGCATCCGGCTGCCTCGACTCGCCGGAGCGCATGTGGATCACCAACGGCTTCGCCACGTCCCGCGCGATCCGGATCTGCGCACGGAACGCTGCCATCTGGTCCTCGCGCGACGCACGGTCGCGGTAGAAGTCGAGCCCCGTCTCGCCGATCGCGACCACGTGCTCGTCCGCCGCCAGCACGCGCAACTCAGCCTCGGCCGCCTCGTCCCAGCCAGTCGCCGAGTTCGGATGGCGCCCTACGGCGGCCCACACCTCTTCATGCTCGCGCGCAAGCGCCACCGCGCCACTGTTCGAGTCCTCGTCGAGGCCCACGGTCAGGATGCGCGTGAGCCCGGCATCCCGCGCCCGCTCGACGACACCTTCCGCATCCCCTTCGCAAAGGGCGATATGAGCATGCGTATCGACCACGCGGGCAGTCTAGGTCGAAGGTGCCTGGCACCGTGCCTGGCACCAGGCGTCGTGCCTGGCAACACACTGGGTGCCTGGCACCAGGCGCGTGTTCTGTGCCTCAGGGTGTGAGCGGGTCCGGGATCGCGGTGCTTGCTTCAACCTCGTCCGTCCCGTAGGGCACGAGGTATTGGTAGGGCGGAGACAGCCCCGGCGCGGTCGAATCGAGCTGGACCACCCAGACCTGGCCGTTCTTCGTGGCGACCAGGTCCATCTGGCGCACGTGCTCGGGCGTGATGCCGTTGCGCTCCCGGCCCAGGAGCTCGATCACGCGCTCAGGTTCACCAGCACTCAGCTCGCTCGGTTCGACCCCGCCCTCGACCTTCACATCGCTGACCGAGAGCGTCGTGGGGGTGATCGAGAGGAAGGCGTACTCGACCCCGTCGCCCGTCTGCTCTTCGAGTTGGAAGATCGCGGTCGAGAGCGGCCCCGGCTGGAACAGCGACTCCGGAGCTTCCGGCTCGACGGGAACCGGGATCTCGACTCCAGGCTCGACGTCTGAGTCGGGCAACTCCGGCGTCAAGGCGTTGATCGCCCAGACGCCGCCGAGGATGCCGAGGACGATCGCCGCGAGGTGAGAAAGCGCTGCGACGGGATTCACTGGTTCATCACCTCCGCCTTGAGCCGGTCGAACTCGGCCTGGGTGATCGCACCCCTGTCCCGCAGCGCCTGGAGGCGCTCGATCGCGGTCAGCTTGTCCGCGCCCCCCGAAGTCGCAAAGCTGGACTTGCGCGCCACCGGCGCGCGCTTCTCGAGCCGTGAGATGAGGTCCGCCTCGGGATCGGGCGTGATGCCGTACTTGCGCTCCCTTCGCATCGCGACCAGCGCTACCACCAGTGGGGTGAGGCCCATCGGAACGAACAGGAAGCCGACGATCAGGCCGCCCTCCTTGCCCCCCGGGCCCGGATTCGCGTCGGGACCCCACACGCCCCAGAAGCAAGCGAACGCGATCCCGAGGAAGAGTCCGCACCAGCCGATCAGCAGCGCGAGGCCGGCGCCGCCCTTCTTCTCAGACCCGGGAGGCGCGCCGCGCATCGCATAGAGCGCCCCGCCGCCGAGCATCACGAAGACGGAGATCGGGATCGCCAGGCCGAGCCACTCGGTCCCCTCGGGGCACTCGCGGGCGATTGCGTAAGGCCCGCCGCTCGCGCACGTCCCCACGCCAAGGAGCTTGTAGACCGCGAGGGAGATCGCGACGACCCCAGCCACCTCCAGGCCAAGCCCGACGACCGTGCGAAAGACGTACTTCAAGCCTCTGAGTCGAGCTTGGGGAACAGCGGCGGGATCCGCTCGACCGCGTACCCCCCGCCCTTCGAGCCGAACTCGCTCAGGCCTCGCTCCCCTTCTGAGAGCGCGTCGAGCAGCTTGTCCGCCGACTCCGGCACGTAGGGCACGAGCGCCAGCGTCAGCACCCTGAGCGCCTCCACGAGGCTGTAGAGCACCTGGTCGAGGCGCTCAGCCTGAGACTCGTCCTTCGCGAGGTCCCACGGGCGCGTCTCCTCGACGTAGCGGTTCACCCGGCGCACCCGCACCCAGATCGACTCGAGCGCCTGACTTGGCTCCGAGCGGTCGATCAGCTCCGACACCACGGCGCCCAAGCCGCTCAGCCCGTCCGCGCCATCCGCCAACTCCGGGTCGACCTCGCCGTCGGGCACCTGTCCGTCGCGGTAGCGGTCGATCATCGCGAGCGTGCGGCTGGCGAGGTTGCCGAAGTCGTTCGCGAGCTCGGTCTCGTAGCGCGACTCGAAGCCGGCCGCCGACACCGAGCCGTCCTGGCCGAACGAGACCTCTCGCAGACAGTAGAAGCGCAGGGCGTCCGCTCCGAAGCGCTCGATCGCCTCGAACGGGTCCAAAACGTTCCCGAGCGACTTGGACATCTTCTTCTCGCCCATCAGGAGGTACCCGTGGATGACCATCCCCGTGGGCGGCTCGATCTCGGCCGCCATCAGGAGCGCGGGCCAGATCACGGCGTGGAACTTCAGGATGTCCTTGGCGAGCAGGTGGAACGCCGCCGGCCAGAAGCGCTCGGTCAGGTCCTCGCCCTCGCGCGCGAACCCGAGCGCCGTGTAGTAGTTGAGGAGCGCGTCGAACCACACGTACATGCGCTGGCTGGGATCCCACGGCAGCGGCATCCCCCACTCGAGCTTCGCCCGCGAGAGCGAGACGTCCTGAAGCCCTCCCTTGATGAACGACAGCGCCTCGTTGCGGCGAAAGTCCGGCACCACGAAGAGCGGCTCGCGCTCATATAGCTCGACCAGGCGGTCCTGGAACGCCGAGAGGCGAAAGAACCAGTTCTGCTCCGTCTCGAGCTCCAGCGGGATCTCGTGGATCGGGCACGTGTTGCCCGGGCCGAGCTCGCGCTCGGTCTTGAAGTCCGCGCAGCGCGGGCAATACCAGCCTTCGTACGTGCCCTCGTAGACGTGGCCCAGGTCGTAGACGCGCTGGATCACCTCGGCCACACGATCGGTGTGGCGCGTATCGGAGGTGCGGATGAAGAAGTCGTTCGAGGCGTTGACCGCCGCCGCCATCGCCTCGAAGCGCGGAGCGTTGCGGTCGGCCAGCTCCTTCGGGGTGATGCCCTCGTTGCGCGCCGCCAGCTCGACCGGCTCGCCGTGCTCGTCGGTGCCGGTGAGGAAGAAGACGTCCTCGCCCCGCTGGCGCATGTGGCGCGCAAAGACGTCTGCCGCGATCGTCGAGTACGCGTGCCCCAGGTGCGGCTCCGCGTTCACATAGAAGATCGGGGTGGTGATGTAGAAGGCCACGGGCCGCCGAGGATATGCGGGCAAAGAAAAGGGGCGGCCCGAAGGCCGCCCCTTTTCGGAACTCAGGTGCTGAGTAGGGCGGGCCTACTTCACCTTGCACTTCTGCTTGGTCTTGGACTCCTCGGACGAACCGTCCTGGTAGACCGTCTGGCGCAGGAACTTGATCTCCTTCGGATCGCACTTGGCCTTGGCGACCTTCGAGTCCTTGAAGAGCTCCGCGTTGAACGCGGTGATCTTCAATGCACCGGTCACAGGAGCATTCGGCACGCTGAGCGCCGAGCCGTAGCCGTTCTCGTCGGACTTGACGATCGCTGCGTCGACGACGGGCGAAGCCGCGCCGAGCGCCGGGCTGTAGGTGTGGAGCTGGAGGTCTTTCTTGCTCCTGACCGTGGAACACGGAGACGACCGGCTCCGCCACCACGCACGGGGGATCAACGCCGGGTGATACGTCGCAAGCCGGCGCGGCGCCAGGTGCATGCACCTCAGCGACGCCCTTACCGATGTACGACTTCTTCGGGCAGAGGTCCCTCGCGACATCCGTCGGCGTCCCGCTCGCAAGGTCGACATCGCAGACCGGCGTGTTCTTCAGGTCGACCTTGACGTTCTTCGAGGTGTGGATCAGCTCCGACGCCGCGTTGGCGTCCTCGTTACCGGTCGAGTCCGGGCTGTTAATAACGCCCTGGAAAAGAGCGATGGGCTTGAAGTCCTTCTTGGGGAGCTTGTCAGGCGTGACTTTGCCCTCAACCTCAGCGTCGTTAAGTTCCGCGCCCGTCATGCCGGCGATCGCTACGCCGGTAAGCGCGACGGTTGAGGCCAGTGCGATTGCCACAACCTTTCGTGATTTCTTGAACAATTTCTTTCCTCCTCAGAAAAGTAAGCGCGCAAATTCGCGCGCCGGATCGGATTTCTGTACCCACTGTGGGGCGACCTGCCCCGGGGGCATGAGTGTAAACACCGCCAATTGCGACAAGTTGCGCCCTCGGCTCTTTCTTCTTACGGATTCTCAAGGTCTCGGACGTGTAGGTAGCGGCTCGACTCGCTGGGCGACCCAACCGAGTCGACGGCCGGCTGCGCATCGCAGCCCGTGGCCGTGATCAGGTTCGTGTCGAGCTGGTTGTTGAAGGCGAAGCGCTGAAGCCGGTCGAAGAAGGTCTGGGCCTCGGCAGCGTCGCCGTCCGTGTGCGCCTGGAAGATCGGATCCGTCGCAGTTGCAGGATCGAGCTGGGCGTCCACGTCTTGAGTGCAGTGGCGGGTCTCGAACGAATCGAGGCCGCCGGCGAGGTCCATGAAGGCGCCTGGCGAGAGGTACGGATTCGTGCGGGTGACATCGAGACGCTGCGGGTACGCCGCGATGGCCTCCGGGGTAAGCGGCGACTCGGTGCGGATGTAGTGCGCCTCCCTCAGGGCGGAAATCTCGAAGAAGACGTTCTGGCTCGCGGCCGCCAGGTTCGCCAGGCCGGTGAACTCGCGCCGGTAGCGCCGCACGACCTCGAAGATCGCGTTCACAGGGCCGAGCCAGTCATCGAGGCTGCCGAGAAGCGGCGGCAGATGGTCGTCCAGGAGGCGGCGGGTCGCCTTCATCCCCGCCGGCGCCGCCGAGATGATCGGCGGCAGCACGTTGAAGAACGCCTCCAGGTGCGGCGCAAGGGCAGCGAGCTCGACGGCGGTTGGCCCAAGCTCGCGAGCTGCCGGGCGCAACGCGGTCACAACCGGGTCGGTGTCGACCGCGAACTCCTCGAGGCGCGTGAGCGTCTCGCGCGACTCGCGCAGGAAGGTCGGGAAGATCGTGAACGCCTCGGCCAGCTCCTCGTTCCGGCGCGCGGTGGTGCCGAAGACGATGTTGCTGTTCCTGATCAGGCCCTGGAGCTGACCCTGGCGCTCGGACAAGGCGCCGAACACCTCGCCGCCCTGGCTCACGAGCTTCGTCACCGCCTCCTCCTGGGTGTCGAGCAGGCGCAGGAGCCGGTTGGCCTCGTCGGCGAACGGGTCCAAAGAGGCCAGCGCAGCGGACACATCGTCGCCGCGGCCCTCCCACGAAGCTGCCTGGCCCTGCATCCAGACCCTGAACGCCTCCTGTGTCTTCGGGTCGAAGGTCCGGAACACCTCGTCGAGCTGGACCGCGTCCGAAACCTGGGCGGTCGGAATCGCCCCGTTCTCTGGCAGCGGTTCCGCCTCCTCGGAGCCCGGCGTCAACTCGACGTAGGTCTCGCCCAAGAGCGTCTTTTGGCGCAGGATGGCCTGGGTGTCGCTGGGAATCGGCGCGAAGTCGGAGTTGAGCTCGAGGGTCGCCTCGGCCTCGCCACCCGGGATGCGCTCCACTCGCGAGATCTTGCCCGACGGAAACCCCGGAGACGCGCACGTCCGCTCCCTGGGCAAGCTGAGAAGCCTCGGTGAAGGGGACCGTCACCTTGTAGCCCTCCGGCTTCAACGGCACGGGCCCACCGAACGAGATCCACAGGAAGAGGAGCAGGCCGAAGCACGAGATCGCAAACCCTGTTGCGATCAGGATGCGGACGGCGGTTGGAGCTTTGGTTTCCATCTAGGTCAGGGGGTTATCGGGCAGATGTCTGCGGCCTCGGGGGCGCTGGTGAGCCGCTGGAGGGTCCAGATGAACGGGCGCACGGTGGCGAGCTCTTCCGCGCGTACTGCGGTCTGGCACGACTGCAAGACGATGCCGCGAGGCAACGCCCCGTGCGCGTCCTGCAAAAGCGCCGTGTTGTTCGCGTTGTGGTTGAGCCAGGCGGTCCAGAAGAGGTAGCCCTCCTGGGGGCCGCCCGGGTTGTAGGCCCAGGCGTTGAAGAGGCGGTTCAGGTCCTCGAACGCCTTGGTCGTCGAATCGACGGTCGAGCCCAGGGGCGGCGCCGCCTGGCCGAGGTGACGGAGCACCGGGCGCACCTCCCGGGTGAACGGGCGGATCTGGTCGCGGATCGGGGAAAGCGTCTCGCGCGCCAGGCGCTGAGCGGATTCCTGGCCGCCCTCGAACGCCTGAACTGCGGGGATCAGGGCTTCGGAGGCGGGACCCAGCTCCAGTGCCAGGGTCTTGCCGCTGGCAAGCGCTGCCCGCGTCTCCTCCAGGGTCGAGGGCAGCTCCTGCAGCATCTCGCGCAGGTTCGCTTCCTGGTTCGCGAACGCGTCGAAGACCTCGCTCTGGGTGGAGACGAAGTCCGCCAGGCGCGTATCGCTCTCCGCGAGCTCCGCCGCGAGCTCGCCGAAGCTGGAGATCGCGCGCTTGATGTTGCGCCGGCGCTCCGCGAGGCCGCCGTTGATCTGCTTCAGATACAGGCCAAGGGGCTCGAAGCGCCTGAACCCCGCCGAGAGCTCCTCGCCGTTACCCCCGAGGCCCTCGCCGCCGCCCTGGAGCAAGAGCTTCAGGTAGTTACGCGTGTCGCCGTCGAGGGAAGCCAGGATCTGATCGGGCTGGACGTTCGCCTCGGTCTGGGCGAGCGGGATCCGGTCACCCTCGGCCACGGTGTCGGCCGAAGTGCCCGAGTCGATCTCGAGCGTCATGTCCTGGAGACCCGTGCGCGGTCTCATCAGGACGGTCGCGTCGGTGTGGATCAGCTCCTCATACGGCTCGTTGACCCCCACCGTCACGATCGCGCGGCCGTCTTCGAGTGACACCTCGCGGATGTCGCCGATCTCGACCCCTGCCATCTGGACGGTCTGGCCCTGGCCCGGAGTCACCGCCTGGGCGGTCGGCATCTCGATCTCCAGCTCGAACTGGTCGTCGCCCAGGAACGGAACCCAGGACGGATAGGGCTGGCGCTGGCTCGAGAGGATCACACCGGCCACGAACGTGGCAAACACAATCAGGGCGACGATTGCCAGGAAGTCCTTCGTGTGCTCTCGGATCGCGCGCCTCATGGTGCCGGCACCAGGTCGGGCGCCCCTGCCGCGGCGGCTGCGCCGTTCAGGTTGGGCACGTCGTTGGTGTGGCAGGGGACATCCATCCGGAACGCAGGCACGCCATCGGGCAGGGCCGGCTGGATCCCGTCCGGGACATCGGCCCCGTATCCGAAGTTGCGGGTGTCCTGTCCGGGGAGGCCGCCCGGATTCTCAGCCCGGAGGAACTGCGCGCCGCCGCCCGGCTGGAGGCGGAGATACGGGCCGTTCCCGTCGAAGGGCTGGCCCGCGCTCGCGAGCTGGGCAGCGGTGTAGAAAAGCTCCTGGAAGTTCGGCTCGCCGATGTTGAACTGGGCACCGGCGGCATCCGAGGTGATCTCGGAGTCAGCGGCAGGGACCAGGTTCTGCGTCGTGCAAAGCCCGGCCAGCTCCATCTGCGGGAAGAGGTCCTTGCTCGAGGCAGCGACCTGCGCGAGTCCCGGCGCGGCCTCGCGAAGGACTCGCGCCGTGCCGCCCAGCTCCTCGTCGCGCAGGAGCAACTCGGTCTGCTCGAGCCAAGGCGTGAGAGCCGCGATCGTGTCGGGGAGCTCCTGGAAGCTCGGCCGCGACTCGATCGCAAGCGCTCGCAGCGGCGGCAGTGCGGCGTTCAGGGCGGCCAGGGAGTCCTCGGTCTCGTTCAGGGTGGGATCGAGCAGCTCGACCGAGCGCGAGAGATTCTGCGATTCGCTCGCGAAGGCGCCGGCTGTGATGTTCAGGTTGGTGATGAGGTCGGCGAGCTCCTCCTCGCGCGTTCCGAGCTTTTGGAACACGACGCCGGTCGAGTCGATCATCTTCGCCAGGTCTCCCGGGCGCTCGCCGTGCAGGGCATCGGCCACGATCGCCGAGTCGCGCCCCGCCGGGCCGCCGTACTTGAAGGCGTCGTTGAGCGACTCGGCCGCAGTCTCACCCTGGACGATGTCGTCCTGGGTCACGTCGTCCTCGGCCGTGGGCTCGTAGGTAAGGGCTGTTCCGAAGCCTTCGAGGAGGCGCTGGAGGCCCTGGCGCTGCGGCTCGTTGAGGATGGCCAAGACCTCGTCGAGCTGAACCGCGGTGGAAGTCTGCGTGATCGGGATGTCGCCGCCGTCGGGCAGCTCGGCTCCGCTGGGGCTGCCCGGGCGCAGGTCCAGGAAGTAGTTCCCTTCGAGGAAGAGGCGAGGCCGGATCTCAACCTCGGCGTCGCTTCGGATCGGCAGTCCTTCGTCCTCGACGGTGAACGTGACCTTCGCCGCGTCACCTTCCGACTCGACGTCGGTGACCTTGCCGACGTTGACGCCGGCGATCCGGACCGGAGCGGTCTCGCGAACGGTTGCGGCATTCTCGAAGGTCGCCGTCAGGGTGTACCCCGGGTCGCTCCATGGCAGCTTCTTGGTGTAGGCGAGGAAGGAAAGGATCGCCAGGAGGACGATCAAGACCAGCCCCCACCACGCCGGGTGCGGACCGCCGTACCGGCGGCCCCAGACCCGGGGATCGAGGCTCGGATCGGTCGAAGGCGGTGTCTTTGAGGAGCGGCCTGGGAACCTCATCGCTCGCCCCTCCTGAGCTGGGACGGGAGCTGGTCGTCCGTCAACGTTCCCTGGTCACCCGGCACGTTCCCGATGACCTGCTCGCCGACGATGTAGGGCTCGTTCCCCGCCTCGCACTCGATTGGGTTCTGGCCAGGCGCAGCGGTGTTGGGGTACGGGTTGTAGTGAAGGTGATTTTCCGTGTCGGTCGGGCCGTTCGCCGGCGCACTCGCCAGCGATCCCTCGTTGTTCGGTCCCGTTGGGGGCTCGAAGACCGAAACGCGCTGGGTCCGGGCCCCGTTGGAGCCGATGCTGGCCGCGCTTGCGAGGTTCCTGAAGAGGATGGTCCAGTAGTTACAGACTGTCTGCGAAGGCCCGATGTAGTCGATCGCGGGCCCGAACACGTCCATCGTCTGCTCGAGGCGGTCAAGGCCCTCGCGAGCTGTGTTGTTGTCGTTGAAGTCCTTGAGCGACTGCGCGGTCGGCGCGAGCTCGTCGTTGAGGCGGGGCGAATCATTCAACGGATCAACGCCGGCTTCGAGCGCATCGGCGACGGCGGGCGCCGAGGCCGTGAGCGCTTGAATGCCCGGGCGCAGCTCGTTGAAAAGGCCGGCGCTGTTGGTCAGGAAGGGCCTGATGGTGGGCAGGGTCTCCTCGGCGACGATGAAGGTCGGCGGCGTCTCGGCGATCGTCTCCGAGAGGGACGGCGCGACCCGCGCAAGCGCCGTGAACGTCGTATCCAGGTTGGCGAACATCTCGGCCTGCTCGACGGCGACGGGCGCAACCTCGCCCGCCGTCGCTGCGAGCGCGGAGATGAACCGCTCGAGCTTGGTGTCCGGCGCGCTCAGGTTCTTCATCACCGGCTCGAGGTTCTCGAGCACGCCGGGGAGGTCGCCAAGCGCTGCATTGATGTCAGGCCCGCGGCCAGCCAGGGCATTGCCGAACTCCACAAGGTTTTCCTGCGCCGCGATCCGCGTCGGCTCGTCGAACGTTTCCAGGAAGTCGTCGATGTCGCCGGCCGGCTGCGCGGACGTAACCGGCACGACCGCTCCCGACTCGAAGCCCTCATCCGACTCCCCCGGGGCCAGCTCGAGGTACTTGAGTCCCAGGGCGGAGCGCGCCCGCACAGTGACGGTCGAGTCCTCGGGCAGCGGCTCGACGTCCGGGTCCAGCGCCAGAGCCAGATCAGAGTGGAGCTCTCCCGTATCGGGATCTGTCTCGGGCGTGATCGACGTGATCTGCCCAATCCGGACGCCGCCCATCCGCACCTCGTTGCCCCGGACGAGCTTCTCGGCGTCGGGAAGCTGCACCGTGATGTTGTAGGTCGGGACGAACGGCAGGCCCGAGTTCGCGTTGTACGCGAGGAAGACGGTGACGATCGCGATCAGCGTCGTTATCGCTCCGACCATCGTCGGGCTCGCCGAGAGTGTCGCTCCCACGCCGCGGCCCCTCATCGCCGGCCTCCTTGGCCTTCGCCGATCATGAAGTCGAGGAGGTCCTTCATCGCCTTGCGGCTCGCCGTCGGATCCGGCTCGGCGGCATCGCCGGCGCCGCCGCCCTCGAGGGTCTCGTCCTCGTCGCCGGCCCCATCCCCGTCGTCGGCGGAGCCGGCATCGGGCGACCCGCCGCCGGTCTTTTCGTCTCGCGTTTGCGGGCGAGAATCGCGGTCCGTATCAATCGGCTCGCGAATCGCGAGGTCCTGCGCTCGCGCGGCGGCTCCCGCGGCCTGGTCGGTGAACTTGGCTCCACAGTTGGACTGCTCGATCGAGGTGTAGTCGAAGCAGACGTTGGTCGGGATCAAGGCGCGGGTGAAGTGGCCGAAGCTGTCGAACGCGTTGATCGTTCCGGTGAGGCCATAGATCGTCTCGAAGAGCCCCTGGAAGCCGCCTGTCTCGCGCATCGTCGAGAGCAGCAGCGCAAGCTCCTTGGTTGGGGCCTTGCTGGCCTGCGCCAGGTCGCGCGTCTGGCGGACGACCGGGTCCGAATCGGCGAGCAACGGTCCCGCCTCCTCGGCCGCGTCGCCGAGCGACTTGAACGACTTCGTCGCCGCGTCGGAGAAAGGCCCAAGCGCCTCGCTCGCGCGGGTGAGGGCGGGTGCTCCGACGCGAAGGTCCCCGAACACCGGCGTTGCCGCGTCCGAGAACCCTCTCAGCTCGGTCATCGTCGAGCGCAGCTCCCGCAGGAAGCCCGGGAAGCGCGCGAAGGTCTCCTCCAGGGCGGCGCGTTCCGCCAGGGTGGCCTCGCCGACAGTCGTCGACTCGTTGATGAACGACGAGACCCGCTCCTTCTCGGCGGCAAGCTCCGTCATGATCGCGTCGGAGTCCTTCGAAAGGCTCTCGAGCGCCTTGTTCTGGCGGGCAAGGCTTGCGAGCACCTGGTTGGTCTCGCGAAGCGCCGGGTTCGACCGCTCGATGATCTCCTCGAGCTCGTCGCCACGCGTCGCCAGGGCCGCGCCCAGGTCGTTGAGGATCAGGCGGAAGCGGTCCGGATATGGCTCGCTCATGATGTTGTTGACCAGGTCGAGGTCCACGGACTTGCCGTTCTGCTCCAGCGGCAACAGGTACTGGCCCTCGCCGCGCTCGCCATCGCCGATCACTTCGAGCTCAGGCGGAGCAGCAGTCCCGGCCGCCCGGGGCTGCGTCGGCTGGCACTCCACGAACTTCTCGCCCAGGAGCGACTGGGAGAAGATGTGGCAAGAGGCGTCCTGGCGGAAGTCCTGGAAGCCGGCGTCGTTGATCTGAAGCACGACCACCGCCTTGCCGGGCTCCTCCGAGCCGTCCAGCCGGGCGGGCTCGCCCGGGAAGGTGACGTCGAGCTCGGCGACCGAACCGACGTTGGCGCCGGCGATCCTGACGTCCATCCCGGGCGCGACGAACGAGGCGTTGTCGAAGATCGCGCGAACCTTGTAGTCCTCGCCCTCCTCCGCGCCAGGCGCGACGACGAGGAGCGTGGCCGCGGCCACACAGGCGATGAAGATGCCGGCAATCCTTCTCATGGGCCGGGTGGGACGTCGGTGGGTTCACATTCGCCCGTCAAGCTCGCCATCGGCGAGGAACGGGTGGTCCTCGGGCGCGGGCCAGCCCAGGTTGGGCTGCGTCGCTCCGCCCGGACAGCGCCTCTTCGGCTGGTCGCCGAATGCGGCGTACGCATCGAAGATCTGACTCCGCGGGATCGCGGTGAGATCCTCTGTGGCCGCGTCGTACTCGAACAGGTTCGAGCCGGCGGCCGAAGCGCGGAGGAAATGCCCGTTGAAGTCGTAGAAGCCCGTACCCGGCCCAAGCTTCGAGATCAAGGCGACCAGGTCGGGCATGTAGGGCCGGGCGAACTCGAAGATGTGCTGGGAGTCGGCGAGGGCGTCGACGGTCACCGGCACGGCGGTGCGAGCGGCGCGCTCAACGGCGGGGAGATCCTTCAGGCTGTCGGTCAAGTCATTGGCGTCGCCCGATTTCGAGATCGCCGTTCGCAGGTCGGCGAGCACGGGAATGGCGTCCTGCGCAACCGGCCGCAGATCGCGGAGGAACTCGGGAAGTTCGGGCGCAACCTCGCCGAGATCGGCGATCATCGGGTCAAGGTCGTCGAGCGCCGCGCGCAGGTTGACGAACGTGGTGTTCGCCTGGCGCATCGCGGGGGGCAGGGCAGCGAGAGCCCCGTCGAACGCCTCGTTCTCGGCGGCGATAGCCGCAAGGGCCTGGTTTCCGTTCGCGGTGAAGTCGGCGAGGTCGTCGCGCCGGTCGGCGACGGCGTTGAAGACCTTTCCGCCCTGGACCAGGAAGCGGCTCAGGGCAGCCTGGTCTGAGTTCACCTCCGCGATCAGGCGCTCACCCGCCTGCAGGCTCGGGGCGAAGTATTTGTAGGTGCTGCGCGCTTCTTCGGTGTTGCCCGTGTAGACGGTCGCCGACCCCTTGAAGAAGTTCTGTAGCGCGGTCCGGGTCTCGTCGTCGAAGGTGGCGATGAGCTGGTCGAGGTCGACCGGTGACGTCGTCGCGTCCGCCTCGAGCGTGGCGCCGTCGGGCAACTCCTCGTTGGAATCCGGGCCCATCTGGAGCGCCACGTAGCGGTTGGCGATGCCCGAGAGCGAGGTCAGGCGGATCTGCGCGGATGTGCCCTCCGTGATCGGGCGGTCCATCGTGACCGACACCACGGCCTGGGCGTCGTCCGATAGGTCGATCGAGTCAACGGTCCCCACCGGCTGGCCCGCGACGAGGACCTGATTGCCCGGCACGAGCTGTCCGCCCGTCTGGAACATGAGCTTGTACTGGCGCCCGCCGTCGTCGCCGAAGAACACCACAACGATCAGCACGACCGCAGCGACCAGCGCGGCCAGCGCGAGAAGACGGCCCAGAACGTGACGGCGCTGAGGCAGCGCGGCGCTCGGCGCTTCGGGGTTCACCGAGTTGTACTCACTTCACTCCGCCGTTCAAGCCTTCCCGGCTGTCCGCCATGAGCCCATCCTGAGCCCTGGTCGTCCAACCAAACTCCTCTTCGTGATCGTATCCCTACTCTGGCGTCAACCGTCCGTGTTTTCTACGGATAGGCGCACACTTAATGCGTCCCTAACGAGATACAACCTGATTCCCGCTACTCGCGGGGCTCACGGCCGGTCAGAGCGGTGTAGAGCTCGTTCGCCCTCGTCCCTGTGAGGGCCGCGACGACCCCCGCGGCGGCACGCGGCCGTGCGCCGGACTGGACAAGGCGGCGCAGGGCGTCAACGGCGAAAGCGATGTCCGGCGTCGACGAGGTGGAACTGGCGGCGGGCCCGATCACGACCACGATCTCGCCCTTCACCTCGTCGCGGAAGCGCCGCGCGAGCTCGGCAAGGGTGCCGCGCACGACCTCCTCGTGCATCTTGGTGAGCTCTCGGCACACCGCCGCCGGGCGATCGGGAGCAAGGGCTGCCAAGGCTGCAAGCGACTCCGGCAGGCGCCTGGGCGACTCGAAGGCAACGACCGTCTGGCCCCCACCAAGAACGCTCTCGAGCGCGCCCGCCCGGCGTGGAAGAAAGCCCTCGAAGCGCCAACGATCCGTCGGCAGGCCCGAGGCGACGACCGCGGTCACCACGGCTGATGGCCCGGGCAGCACTTCGACGTCGATCGAGCGTTCAATGCAGGCGCCGATCAGGCGATAGCCGGGGTCCGAGATGGCCGGGGTGCCCGCATCCGAGATGAGCGCCACCTTCGCGCCGCGCTCGATCGCGCCCACGAGCTGGCGGGCACGCTCCGACTCGTTCCCCTCGTGGTTCGAGACCAGGCGCGGGCGCGTCAGGCCCAGGCGCTCGAACAGAAGCCCCGTCCGGCGCGTGTCCTCGCAGGCGACGATGTCGGCCTCGGACAGGGCGACCTTCACCCGCTCGGAGATGTCCTCCATGTTCCCGATCGGGGTCGGGCAGACGACGAGGCGCCCAGGGGTGGCCATCAGTCATCTCCGAGATCTCATCCATTGCCATGGTTGCGGCGCCGATCATGCCTGCTTCGGGGCCGAGCTCGGCGTGGGCTATGCGAGTCCGGTTCATCGGTGGCAGCGAACGGCGCTCGACCTCCTCCCGGATCGGCCCCAGGAGGATCTCGCCCGCGGCCATGACGCCGCCGCCGAAGACGATGACGTCGGGCTCGAACACGTTCGCGAGGCCGCTCGCGAAGGCGCCCAGCCGACGGCCAATCAGTTCGAACACTTGGCGCGCGACCTCGTCGCCCGCGATCGCCGCTGCCGTCGCGGCGCGGCCGTTCACCTCCTCGCCTGCCTCCAGGATCTTCCCCAGGGCCGACTCCGGGTGGCGCTCCGCTGCCGCTTGCGCCTCCCTTCCGAGCGCGGTGCCCGACGCGACGGCCTCGGCGCAACCGTTGTTGGGACAGTTCCCCTGACAGCGCGGCCCGTCGGTGTCGATGACCATGTGGCCGAGCTCGGCGCCCGCGCCCGTCGACCCGCGATAGACCTTCCGGTCGATGATCAGGCCGCCCCCGATCCCGGTGCCGATCGTGAGCAGGACGGCGTTGCGGGCCCCGCGCGCGGCGCCCCAGCGGTGTTCGGCCAGCGCCGCCGTGTTGCCGTCGTTGTCCAGCAGGACGGGGATGCCGAGTCGCTCGGACATGAGGTCCCTGATCGGAACGTCGACGATCGGCAGGTTCACGGCGCTGATCGCAAGGCCGCGCTCCTGGTCGATCGTGCAGGGGATGCCGAGTCCCGCGGCGCCGGCTTCGGGATGCGCCTCGAGTGCCACCCGGAGCTCGGCTTCCATCGTGTCGAGGACCTCTTCGGCGGAGCGGCCGAAGCTCACCTCCTCGACCCTGTGGAGTACCTTCGGGCCCTCCCGCGACGACGCCCACGAGCATCTTCGTGCCGCCCAGATCGATGCCGATCGCGACGGGTGATCCGGCCTCGCCGGGGGAAGGTGCAGAGCCCATGAACGAGTATTTCTAGTCAATGGCTCCCGAGTCAGGTGATTCCAGCGGTGGCGAGCGGCCGAAGCCGCCCCCCGATTACAAGGTCTACAAGTCGCGCCGAGGGCTCAGCGTCGGCAAGCCGGACCTCTCATCGCTGCGCGAAAAGGTCCGCCCGAAAGGCGAGAAGGGGCCCGCCGGACCCGCCCCCGCCCTGGAGCCCGAGCAGAAGGGGCGGCCCTGGCTCAAGTGGATCGGGATCGCCATCGGCGGCTGGCTCCTCCTCTCCTTGATCGCCTTCGCGATCTCGGCGACGATCCAGAAGTCGAAGCTCGCCGACACCGGCGACACGCTCGGCGGCAACCCGCTGATGGCGATCTCGCCGCAGAACATCCTCGTCGTGGGAACCGATGTCCGCTCGGACGACTTCGCCGGCGAGGGCGAGTCCGACAAATGCCAGGAGCAGGCCGCCACCGGCGAGACGCCGACGGCGTGCGCGGCAGGCGCCCGCGCCGACACGCTTATGGTGCTCCGGGCCGGCGGCGGCGCGTTCGAGAAGCTCTCGATCCCGCGCGACACTCAAGCCGCGATCCCGGGCCAAGGGACGAACAAGATCAACGCTGCCTACCAGTTCGGCGGCGCCGAGCTTCAGATCGAGACCGTCGAGGACTTCCTGGGAATCGACATCAACCACATCGCGATCGTCGATTTCGCCGGCTTCAGCGACCTCATCGACGCGATCGGGGGCGTGGAGGTGGATCTCGAGAACCGGGTCTGCAACGAGATCTCGGGCGGCGCGTTCGGCGTCGATCTCGGCCCGGGCGAGGAGACGCTCTCGGGCGAGAAGGCGCTCGCGCTGGCACGGACGCGGAGCTCGACGTGCGGCGACACCACGATCGACGACACGGATCGCGCCGGCTTCCAGCAGCAGATCATCCAGGGGATGAAGGACCGCCTCACGAGCCCGGCGCGCATCCCGATCAACTTCCTCAAGGGGCCCCTCATCGGCTGGAACGCTCCCAAGGCGTTCGTCTCCGACATGGGCGCGCTCACGATGCCGCAGTTCGTCTTCGCGGCGGCGATCGGCGGCAGCTCGGACGAACTCGTGCTGAAACCGTCGGGCACGAGCGGCAGCAACCTGATCGTCCCGGTCGAGGAATGCATCAGGGCGGTCAAGAAGCTGACCGGCGACGAGCCCGAGAACGACCCGATCTGCAGCCCTGCGGGCTAGCGCTACTCGGACGAGCTCGACGAGGAGCTCTTCTTTGAGGAGTCAGACGACGCGCTCGAGGAGTCTGAAGACTTCTTGGAGGAGGATTCGCTCTTCGAAGACGAGCTTTCGGACTTTGAACTCTCGGCCGCGGATTTCGACCGCTCCGCAGATGATGCCTTTGTCTCATTCCGGGCGTAGTCGGTGGTGTAGAAGCCCGAGCCCTTGAAGTGGACGGCCGGAGCGCTCAGAACGCGCTGCGCGGAGGCGCTGCACTCCATGCATTTCGAGATCGGGTCCTCCGACATCGACTGGAAGGCCTCGAATTCGTGCCCGTTCTCGCAGCGGTACTCGTAGATCGGCATTTGCGGCGGTGAGTATCGCAGCGGGCGGCCGATAGCCTCGGCGAACGATGGCTGATCAGCCCGGCTCGACCGGCGTGACCATGGATGAGATCGTGTCGCTGTGCAAGCGGCGCGGCTTCGTCTTCCCGTCGTCGGAGATCTACGGAGGCCTGGGCTCGACCTACGACTACGGCCATTACGGCGTGCTCTCGAAGACGAACGTCAAGAACGAGTGGTGGCGCTCGATGCTTCAAGAGCGCGACGACATCGTGGCGCTCGACTCGGCGATCCTCCAGCACCCGCGCGTCTGGGAGGCATCGGGCCACCTCGCGGGATTCACGGACCCGCTGGTCGACTGCCGCGCCTGCAAGAAGCGCTTCCGGGCCGACCACCTGGACCCGGACGAGCTGTGCCCAGCCAAGGCGAACCTGCCTAAGTCGGAGGACCGCACCCACGACCTCACCGAGGTGCGCCAGTTCAACCTGATGTTCGAGACCACGGTCGGACCGGTGAAGGACACGGGCTCGCAGGCCTACCTTCGCCCCGAAACCGCCCAGGGGATCTTCATCAACTTCAAGAACGTCATCGGCTTTGCCCGCCAGAAGCCGCCGTTCGGCATCGCCCAGGTCGGCAAGTCGTTTCGCAACGAGATCACGCCCGGCAACTTCATCTTCCGCACTCGCGAGTTCGAGCAGATGGAGATGGAGTACTTCGTGCCGCCGGACGAAGCGCCGAAGTGGTTCGACCACTGGTGCAAGGAGCGCTTCGACTGGTACACGCGCCTCGGAATCCGGCCGGACCTCCTGCGCCTCCGGCCCCACGACTCGGACGAGCTGTCCCACTACTCGTCGGGCACGTCCGATGTCGAGTACCTCTTCCCCATCGGCTGGTCGGAGCTGGAGGGCATCGCCAACCGCGGCGACTTCGACCTGACGCAGCACGCCGAGTTCTCGGGCGAGAAGCTCGAGTACTTCGACCAGAGCACCGGCGAGCGCTACGTGCCCCACGTCATCGAGCCGGCGGCGGGCGCCGACCGCGCGACCCTCGCCTTCCTCGTCGACGCGTACGAGGTCGAGACGCTCGAGGACGACAGCTCGCGGACCGTGCTGAGGCTCCATCCTCGCCTTGCGCCGGTCAAGGTCGCGGTCCTTCCTCTGGTCAACAAAGAGGGGATGCCGGAGCGCGCGCGAGAGATCTTCGAAGACCTGCGCCCCGCGATGCAGGCCGAATACGACGGAAGCGGCGCGATCGGCAAGCGCTACCGCCGTCACGACGAGATCGGCACCCCGTGGGCGATCACGATCGACGGCCAGACGCTTGAGGACGGCACCGTCACGCTGCGTGACCGCGACTCGCTGACGCAAGAGCGAGTGCCGGCGGACGGGCTGAGAGCGCTGCTGGCGGCGAAGCTAGCCGAGGACTGGTCGAGCCCGAAGCTGGCGGACTAGCGCCCGCGCCGCCCGGAGCGGTCTTGCGCCGGCCGCTTCGCGGTTCGAAGCCGCTGATTGGGCTCTAAGGGGGTCAGATCGGGCGCCTGCGGTCTTACGCCGACCGGGTCGTAGTTCGCAACCGAATGATTGGGCACCAAGGGAGTGGCTTGGAGGCCGGGTCGGGCTCCGTGGGATCGTTCGGAGGGTTTGCCACCTATGTGGTGGTTAAGGCTCCGAGATTTGGTCAGTTGGCCGATTGCCGCAGCATTTCCTTGATTTGGTGGATCGTTCTTGCCTCGTTGCGCTCTGCGTCGCGAGATGCCAGCGGCATCACTCTCAGGCCTGCGAGGTTCAGATCCGCCCACTTGCGACGATCCTTCTCGAATGACGGCCTCGACGAGTGCCCATCCCATCCGTCCAGCTCGATGCAGAAGTTCTGCTCCCGCCAGAGGAAGTCGACCTCCCACCCGGCGACCTTGGTGTTGACCTCGAAGCCGCGGATGCGTTGCTCACGGAGAACGCGCAGGAGCCAGCGCTCGCCATCGGACCTTGTTCGTTGCGGTCCTCCATCTAGGTCAAGGACTTGCCGAAGCAGCGGAACGCCCGGCCGGTTCGGATTTCGCTCGATCTGATCTCGCAGCTCGTGTTCGCGCGCGAGACGCCTGTAGTGCCCATCGGCCACCAGGCTTTCGAGTTCGTATTCATCGCTGGCTATCGCCGCGAATTCAAGGATTGCTCTGGGAGGGCTCGCAATCCGCATGCCGTGCTTCGTTCGCACGTCACATGAGGGCAGCGGTGCACGGGTGACGACGATCCCAGGCCGATCAATTCGGCGGCCGGGTGGAACGGTCACCCACGGCCGGGCCAAGGCGGAATAGGTGCGAAGTTTCCAAATCGAAAGCGCTGAGCGGCAGCCGAGTGCAGATTCGTCGCCACAAGCAAGCAGCGCGGCTTTCGAATAGGCGAACTCGGACGGAACCGCACCCACGAGGTAGACGCCACGATGAAGAGCTCTTAGCCTGCCGTCGGACAGTCGCCGGTCGATCTGCCGGCGTGAAACGCCGGCGTGCAGAAGCTCGTTGCGGCTGACGACTCCATGCTGTCGAGCCGCCAAAGCGAAGATGATCGCGTCCGCCGATCGTTCGGAGAGTTGACCACCCATACGGTGTACAACCCTCCGAACGTCCACGGCGCCCCCGTATTAGGACGCAAACTTCGGAGCGCCTGCCGACCCGTCTCCGTCCTGATCCATTAGCGAGCCGTTGTTGCGCCCTTCACGCGGCCGTGAGCCCTAGATCTTGCGCACCGCGTCGCCCTTGCGCACCGTGCCCGGCACGACGACTCGGGTGTTCACGCCCCGGAGGCGGAGCGCCCTGCCCACCTCGGAGTTCACGAGCTTCATCGCGTCCACCCCGAAGCGCTTGACGAACTTGCCGCAGCCGAGATGCGGCTCCTCGGTGACCTCCAGGACGGCGGCGCCGATCTCGAGCCGGCTGCCGGGCGGCAGGTTGGCCTCGCTCAGGTCGAGATCGACGTAGAGCTGGTCGCCCGCCTGGGCCCACCCGTCGGGACCGTCGCCGCCCGAGACCAGCGCGGCGGCGCGAGCGCTCATCACGGTCACCTGGGTCTCGAGATTGGGAGCCCCCGTGCGCTGACTCGGCCGGTAGGACCACATATCGCCCACGAGCCCGGAATCAACTTCGAGCTCTGCCTCATCGACGATCTCCCGCTCCTCGGTCGTCGGCCTGCGGGCGATGAGCTCAAGCGTGCCTTCGAGTGCCGGAGCCGAGCGCACCTCGTCGAGCCCGGCTTCGAGAGCGCTCATTTCGAGTTGGGCAACCATGGCGATGGACACGTGCCCAGGGTACGACGCGACGGGATCAGTCGCGAGCGTGCCAGCGGACGCCCTCGCCCAGGCGCTCGAGGCCGATCCAATTCACGCCCATCGCAACCTCGACCACGCGCTCGCGCGGCACTTCCGGGTGCTCGATCCACCATCCCGCGAGGAACTGGATCCCGCCCGCCATGAGGTGGGCGAGGATCGCGACCGTCGTCTCGATGTCGAGATCGCCCGGCTCCGGCTCCGGCGCGTCCTGGGCCATGATCGACGCGATGGTCGAGGCGGCCTCCTCGCGAAGGCGGTCGATCGTCTCGCCGGCTACGGGGTCGGAGACGTTCGTGGTCAGCAGGCGAAGGATCGCCGGGCGCCCCGATGCGAATACGAGGAAGGCGTCGATGCCGGCGCGCAGCCGCTCCTCGTCGGTCGTCTCGGTGCCGACCGCGCTCACCACGGCCTCGATCAGCTCGTGGAGGTAGGTGTCGAGGAGGACGACCTGCAACTCGCGCTTCGACGAGAAGTGCTCGTAGATCAGCGCCTTCGAGATTCCGCCGCGGTTGGCCACGTCGTCGAGCGACGCCTCGGAGAAGCCGCGCTCGGAGAAGACGTCAAGCGCCGCCTCGAGAATCGCCGCGCGGCGGTCCGCGGCGGACAGGCGCCTTCGCGCCGGCGCCTGAGTGCCGGATGACCTCTCCATCGCTGGAAGGCTACTAACTGACCACTGAGTCAGTTATTATGCGGCCACTCAGGCGACCCAAAACGGAGGTAGACGGTGAGCGTTGCGCAGAACGACGGGATCAGGGCGGCTAACTCGATCTCCTACGACGATCTCTACCGCCGATGGGAGGCCTCCAACTGGAGCGCCACCTCGATCGACCTCACCGAGGACACCAAGGGCTGGGCCGCGCTCTCCGACATTCAGAAGAAATCAGGTCTCTGGATCTACTCGATGTTCTTCTACGGCGAGGACTCCGTCGCCGACAACCTCTCCCCCTACATCGACGCCGCGCCGCGCGAGGAGCAGAAGTACTTCCTGGCGACCCAGCAGGTCGACGAGGTCCGCCACGCCGTCTTCTTCCACCGCTTCTTCAAGGAGGTCATCGGCGCCGGCGACACGATCCAGGCAACGCTCGCCTCAACCGAGCCCGAGCTCAACTGGGGATACCGCAACGTCTTCAGCCGGCTCGACCGCATGGCCGAGGAGCTCCGCCGCGATCGCTCGCTGCCGAAGTTCGCCCAGGCGATCGCGCTCTACCACATGGTCGTCGAGGCCTCGATGGCCCAGCCGGGCCAGCACTTCATCGAGGACTTCTTCGCGAACGAGGGGACGCTGCCGGGCTTCACCGAAGGCATGGCGAACGTCTCCCGCGACGAGCAGCGCCACATCGGCTTCGGCGTCAAGGTGCTCTCCGAGCTCTTCGAAGAGTCGGATGAGTGCAAGGCAGCCGTCCACGAACTGCTTCTCGACGTTATGCCCTACGTCGCCGCGGTCTTCAACCCGCCGAACTTCGACCGCGAGTACACGCGCTGCTACGGCTTCGAGATGGAGGACATCTTCGAGTTCGGAATGAAGTCCGTCCTGACCAAGTGGCGCGCGATCGGCTGGCCGCTCGAGGAGATGCCCGGAGTCCTGCCCATGGACTACACGCTTGAGCACTCAGAGCTCGCGAAACGCCAGATCCGCCTCTTGGAGGCGAAGATCATCGGCGAGCCTCACCCCCACCCCGATTCCGACCCCGAGGTCCAGGGCCTCTTCTTCGACATCATCGCGCGCTCGGCCGACACGTCGGCCGTCAACGGCAAGCCGCTCACGATCCAATGGCGCTTCCCGGACGCCGACCCGTGGCACGTGGTCGTCGCTAACGGATCTACCCGCGCCGAGCCCGGAGTCGCTTCCGATCCCGACCTCACGTGGGAGACGACCTGGGCGAAGTGGATCGGCCTCACGAAGGGCACGGTCAATCCGAAGCGAGCGATCCTTAGCCGCGACCTTCGCTTCCACGGAAAGCTCCGCGAGCTCTACCGCTTCACGAAGGCCTTCCCGCGCCGCCGCAGCCCGACCGCGTAGCGGGGGACACGCGTCAAGCGTGGCCCGACCGCTAGAGCTCAGGTCCGAGCGGGCTCTGGCGACCCGGGCGCTCTTGCGTACCGCTTGTCGCCCCCATGATTCGGTTCGCCGGCCCGACTTTAAGGCTAAGCGGCTCCGCCGTTGGACGGGGCGGTCGTCGAGGTGTACTCGAACTCCTCCTCAGCGCCGAAGAGGCGATCAAGCACTGCCTTGCGAATGTCCTCGGAGAGGACGATCGCCGCGATAGCGCCGACGATGGCGAGGACGATCAGCTTGCCGAGAACCGAACCGCTCTTCTTCTTGCCGCGCAGGCGGTCGGACGCCTCACGCAGAGACTCCGCGGCCTCGCGAAGCTCTCGCTGCGTCTTCTTGTCGTCCATCACGGCACGAGCGGGGTGCTTCTGCTTCTGGATGCGGCCGTACGCGCTCTTCGAAGCGTCGAAGGCGTCGCGGATCGAATCACGAAGCTCCTCATCCTCGACGAGCCGGCGTACGTACTCGTTCGAGCTGACCGTCTCTGCGGCGTCGCGCGCCTTCTGAGTCCTCGTGGTTGGCATGTGTTTCTCTCCTCTGATCTGCCGAAAGTGGGTTTTGCAGCTTATACCCGCAGCAAAATCCCTGTAACGGCAACCGCTCGTATTTGAGGTGAGCGACTAGGAGACGCCCTGCGTGACGGTCGCAGCGAACGCGTCGAGCTGAAGCTCTTCCGGATTGCGAGCGGGCGAGTAGAGGAAGCCCTGGGCGAGCTCGGCGCCGAGCTCGCGGAGCTCGGCCTGTTGGCGCTGGGTCTCGACGCCCTCGGCGATGACGGCGAGGCCGAGCTCCTTGGCGAGCGAGACCACCGCGGCCACGACGGCCCTGTCCGAGGTGGTGTCGCCGAGCCCCTGGATGAAGGAGTGATCGATCTTGATCTGGTCGACGGGGAGGATCCGAAGGAGGCCGAACGACGACGCGCCGGCCCCGAAGTCGTCGATCGCAATGCGCACGCCCAGCGCCTTCAGCCGCCGCAGGCTCTCGACGATCGGACCGGGGTCGCGAAGAAGCGCCGTCTCGGTTACCTCGAGGCAGAGGAGGTTCGCGGGCAGACCGCTGGTCGTGAGCGCGTGCGAGATGTCCGCGACCAGGTCCGGGCGGGTGAGCTGGCGGGGCGAGATGTTGACGGAGACGAAGAGATCCCTGCCGTGCCGCTTCCACTGAGCGGCCTGGCGGCAGGCCTGCTCCAAGACGATGCGCCCGATCTTCGAGATCAGGCCCGTCTCTTCTGCGATCGAGACGAAGTCGCCGGGGCCGACCATTCCGCGGATCGGGTGCTCCCAGCGGACCAGCGCCTCGCACCCGATCGTCGCGCCGTGCTCCAAAGAGACGATCGGCTGGAACTGGACCCGAAGCTCGTGCCCTCCGATGGCCCCCCGCAGCTCGTCCTCTGTCGAGAGCACGGCCGCCTGCTCGGCGCGCATCTCCTCGGAGAACGACTGCGCGTGCCCGCGGCCGTTTGCCTTCGCGCGGTGCATGGCCAACGACGCCTCGACCAGGAGATCGTCCGCCAGACGGCGGTCGGCCGGGCCGAAGAACGCCATCCCGATCGATCCGCCACACCGGCGCTCCGAACCCCCGGCATGAATCGTCGCCCCGTTGGAAATCGCTTCGATCAGTTGCGTGGCAACCCGGCCGGCGGCATCCGCGTCGCAGCCCGGAAGGATCATCCCGAACTCGTCGCCGCCGATCCTGGCGAGCGTGTCCGTTTCGCGAAGGCGTCCCCCCAGCACGGTCGCCACCTTCCGCAAGAGCTGATCGCCGGCCATGTGGCCCAGGACGGCGTTGATGTCTGAGAAACGATCGAGGTTCAAGACGAGGAGCGCTCCGTCGGCGCCGTTGCGACGCCCGGACGCGATCTCGCGCGTGAGCTCCTCCATGAAGCGATTGCGGTTGTAGAGGCCGGAGACCGTGTCGTGGTTTGCCAGGTGGGAGAGCCGGTCATCCTCACCGGCGGTATCCGTGACGTCCTGGGTTGTGCCGATCAGACGGTCGGGAGTGTCCGCGAAGCCTTCGACGAATGAGCCACGGATGATCACGACCCGCGTATCCCCGTCGGGGCGGACGATGCGGTGCTGGCAGGCGAAGGGAGTGCGTGTCACGATCGCATCGCGAACGATCGCCAGGTAGGTCTCGCGGTCGTCCGCGTGGACGAGGGTGCTTACGTTCTCGACCGTCGGGTCGAAGGTCTCGCGATCGACGCCATGGATCTCGTACAGCGCGTTGGACCAACGCGTCCTGTGCGTGTCGGGCTCGTATTCCCACGCTCCGTGGTCATGCTGAGGCTCGGTGAATTCCCGCATCACAGGTTCCATCGGCTATCCGGCTAGAGCCCTTAGCCCTGCGGCGCGAATGACGGCGAATCTGCGCCTGGCCTAGGCGCCCTGGCGCAGGAGCAGCTCCGGCTGGCGCGGAGGCACGAGCCCCGTGGGGGTGTCGGGCCGGAACGTCGAGCACGGTGAATCGAGATCGAGCGCGCAGAGCTCGTTGCAGTGAAAGAAGCAGTCGGCGCAGGTTGGCTTGCCCTTGCGACCCGGCTTCAGCCCTCGCCGGGTCAGCCCCACGGCGCGGACCCATTCCTTGGTTCGATCCTCTTCCTTAAGCATCGCGGCCGACTATGCCACTCCCTGCGCGCCCCGTGGGGCCGGTTTTCGCAAACCGCGTAAATCGTCCCGCGAAGCGTTTCCGCAAACCCCGCGAAAAACGCCCGGGCGAGAGCGCTCTCGCCTACAATCTGGGTCATGTCCACGGAGCGCACCGCTCGTCTCAGCGCCTCTCCCCCACTCTTCAAGTCCCGCTTTCTCGACTTCTTCTCGCGGGTCCATCCGGTGGTGCCGGCGCTCATCTTCACCCCCGTCATCGTCGGGCTGATCGTCGTTGCCGTAAACGAGGGAATGGGCGGCGTCGAGGTCGCGCTCCTGGCTCTCGCCGGACTGGGCATCTGGACCCTGTCGGAGTACTGGCTCCACCGCAAGGTCTTCCACTGGGAGCCCGACCATCCGATCGGCTCCAGGATGCACTTCATCATCCACGGCGTCCACCACGACCACCCGAACGACAAGATGCGACTGGTGATGCCCCCCGGCGCGAGCATCCCGCTCGCCCTGCTGTTCGCCGGCCTCTTCTGGCTCATCTTCGGGATTCCAACCGGCCTTCCACTTTTCGCCGGTTTCCTGATCGGTTACTTGATGTACGACTACACCCACTATTACCTTCACCATGCGGTGCCGAAGACAGAGTTCGGCAAGCGCCTGCGCGAGCAGCACATGCGCCATCACTTCCAGGACCACCGCTACGGATACGGCGTATCGACGCCCATCTGGGACGCCGTCTTCGGCACGCTTCCTCGCAAGCGCAGCTAAGCCGCATACTTACTTTTGTGAGTTCTCAGTAATGTGTGAATTACACACTTACTGAAGGGACTCTCCTCATGCCATCAGCCAGCAGCACCGTCGACAAGGCGGCGAAGCTTCTCCGTGACCGCATCTCCGAACTCGATTCCGAGCGCGCCAGGCTTCAGCGCGCGCTCGCGAGCCTCACCGACGGCCAAGAGGGCAAACGCGGCCCCGGCCGGCCGCGCGGCTCGTCCTCCGGAACGTCGAGCAACGGGCGCCGGCGCCGCCGTAGCCGCAAGGGCGGCACCCGAGCAGAGCACGCCCTGAAGGTGATCTCAGAGAACCCCGGTATCAGCGCGTCCGAGATCGCCGAGAAGCTGGGCATCAAGCCGAACTACATGTACCGAGTCCTGCACGAGCTCCAGGCCGACGGCAGGGTTCGCAAAGACGGCCGGGCCTACTACCCGGCGTAAAATTGCGCGTCGCCGAACGGCGACGCGAGAAGCAGGTGCCGTTGAGGTACTAGAGCAGGCCCTCCACCGCGCTTCGCTCCTCCTGGAGCTCGGCGACGGTCGCGTCGATCCGCTCGCGGATGGCGTCGCCGATCCGCAGGTCCTGGACGATCTCGTACTCGCCGTCGGAGCAGGTGCACGGATGGCCCGAGATGATCCCCTCGGGGATGTCGTAGGAGCCATCGGCCGGGATTCCCATCGAGACCCAGTCGCCGTCCGGCGTTCCCAGCACCCAGTCGTGAACGTGGTCGATCGCCGCGTTGGCGGCTGAGGCCGCCGATGACGCTCCGCGGGCGTCGATGATTGCGGCGCCGCGCTTGGCGACCGTCGGGATGAAGTCGTCGAAGATCCAGCCTTCGTCGTCGACTGCCATCCAGGCCGACCCGCCGTTCACCTGACAGTTCCCGAGGTCGGGGACCTGGGTGGTCGAGTGGTTGCCCCACACCGTCATGTTCGTGACGTCGGAGACGCCGACATCGAGCTTTCCGGCCAGCTGGGCGATCGCACGGTTGTGATCGAGGCGAAGCATCGCGGTGAACCGCTCCTTCGGCACGTCGGGAGCGTTCGACATCGCGATGAGCGCGTTGGTGTTGGCGGGGTTGCCAACGACGAGGATCTTTACGTCGTCCGCGGCGCCGGCGTTGATCGCCTCGCCCTGCGGCTTGAAGATCCCGCCGTTTGCCTCAAGGAGGTCCGAGCGCTCCATGCCCGGACCGCGCGGCCTGGCACCCACGAGCAGGCCGACGTTGCAGCCGTCGAAAGCCTTGTTGGGGTCGTCGAAGATGTCGATCCCCGCGAGCAGGGGGAAGGCGCAGTCGTCTAGCTCCATCGCGGTGCCCTCGGCAGCCTTGACGGCATCCGGTATCTCGAGCAGGTTCAGGTGGACCGGGGTGTCCTTGCCGAGCATCTCGCCGGCGGCGATGCGGAACAGAAGCGCGTAGCCGATCTGACCTGCGGCGCCAGTGACGGTGACTTTGACGGGGGTGTCTGCCAACTAACTCATCTCCTTTTGAAGGTTCTCGTCGATCGACGCGAGGAACTCCTGCGTCGTCTGGAAGTCCTGATCCTCGCCCACGAGGAGCGCCAGGTCCTTGGTCATCTTTCCGCTCTCGACCGTCTCCACGCAGACGCGCTCGAGCGTCTCGCCGAACTCCGAGACCTCGGGCGTCTCGTCCATTCGCCCACGTGCCTGAAGGCCGCGCGTCCAGGCAAAGATCGAGGCGATCGGGTTGGTCGAGGTCGGGTTGCCCTTCTGGTGTTCGCGGAAGTGACGGGTGACGGTGCCGTGCGCGGCCTCGGCCTCGACGGTCTTGCCGTCGGGAGTCATGAGGACCGACGTCATCAGGCCCAGCGAGCCGAAGCCCTGGGCGACGGTGTCGGACTGGACGTCGCCGTCGTAGTTCTTGCACGCCCAGACGTAGCCGCCCTCCCACTTGAGCGAGGCGGCGACCATGTCGTCGATCAGGCGGTGCTCATACGTGAGCCCCTTCTCGTCGAAGTCCGCCTTGAACTCATCGTCGAAGACCTCCTGAAATAGGTTCTTGAACCGTCCGTCGTACTTCTTGAGGATCGTGTTCTTCGTCGTCATATAGACGGGGTACTCGCGGTTCAGCCCGTAGCGGAATGAGGCTCGAGCAAAGTCGCGGATGGAGTCGTCGAGGTTGTACATCGCCATCGCGATTCCGCTCGACGGGAAATCGAAGACGTCAATCTCAATCGGCTCGCCATCGTCCTTCGGCGTCCATGTGAGCGTCAGCTTCCCCTCGCCCGGGATTAGCGCGTCCTCGGCCCGGTACTGATCGCCGAAAGCGTGGCGGCCAATGATGATCGGCTTGGTCCAGCCCGGCACCAGGCGCGGGATGTTCGAGATCACGATCGGCTCGCGGAAGATGACCCCGCCCAGGATGTTGCGGATCGTCCCGTTCGGCGAGCGGTACATCTCCTTCAGGCCGAACTCCTCGACCCGCGCCTCGTCCGGAGTGATGGTCGCGCACTTGACGCCGACCCCGTGCTCCTTGATCGCGTTGGCCGCATCGACCGTGATCTGGTCCTCGGTCTCGTCGCGCTTCTCGATGCCCAGGTCGTAGTAGAGGAGCTCCACGTCGAGGTACGGAAGGATCAGCTGCTCCTTGATGAACGACCAGATGATCCTGGTCATCTCGTCGCCGTCGAGCTCGACGATGGGGTTCTTCACTTCGATCTTGGCCATGGGGCAGCGCAGGCTATCGAGCCGCATACGATGCCCCGATGCTGCTGAGCGCAATCGGAGGCCGGTTCGACGCCGCGACGCTCGCACGCCTCGCGCGCCGCACGCCAGACCCGATGCTCCGCGCGATGACCGTCGGACCAATGCGCTCGCTTGTCGTCGGCGAGGTGTTCCGCCGGATGCCCTCTCAGGTGAAGCCCGCCGCAGCTCCGCCCGACTGCGTGATCCGCTGGCGGATCGGCGAGGGCAAGAAGGTCGAGACCTGGTTCTGCGTCTTCGAAGGTGGACGCCTGAAGACCACGACCCGCGACCCCGAGACGCCACCGCGGACGACCCTCGAGGTGTCAGCTCCCGATTTCCTTCGCCTCGCCACGGGTTCGGAGTTTCCGATGGCGATGTTCCAGGACGGCCGCATCAAGATCTCCGGCGACCTCTTCTTCGCGGCGCAACTCCAGGGGATGTTCGAGATCCCGGCGTAGCTACGACGGAACACCCGATCCGCGCTCGCGCGTACCATTCACGTCCTCATGGCCACCGTCGAACCGCGCAGCGCCCACGCCACACATGAGGTCTCGAACCAGGCCTCCCCGCTCGAGAACTACAACGTGTTCGAGTCGAACCGGGTCCTGGTCGAGGCGCTCCGCCGCGAGGGCGGCGAATGGGCAGAGGACCGCGTCAGTGAAGTAGGCGCGTTCTCGGGCTCCGAGCAGGCCAAGCGCTGGGGTCGCGAGGCGAACGAGATCGAGCCCCGGCTCGTCACCCACGACCGCTTCGGCCACCGGATCGACGAGGTCGAGTTCCACCCCGCCTGGCATGAGCTGATGCGGGCCGGGATCGGCTTCGGCATCCACTCGCTGCCGTGGACCGATCCCCAGCCGGGCGCGCACGTCGCCCGCGCCGCGATGTTCATGTCGTTCACGGCCGACGCCGGGGTCGGCTGCCCGATCTCGATGACCTACTCCGCGATCCCCGCAATCCGCGCGCAGCCCGAGATCGCCCAGGAGTGGGAAGGTCGCTTCCTTTCGAACTCGTACGACGCTGAACGCCTGCGTCCCGCGCCCGACAAGGCCGGCGCCTTGTGCGGAATGGGCATGACCGAGAAGCAGGGCGGCTCCGATGTACGGACGAACACGACGGTCGCCTCGCCGCTGAACGGCGGCGGCCCTGGCGCGGAGTACGAACTGACCGGCCACAAGTGGTTCATGTCGGCGCCGATGTGCGACGCGTTCCTCGTTCTCGCCCAGGCCGAGGGTGGCCTCTCCTGCTTCCTGATGCCTCGCTTCACGCCGGACGGCGAGCGCAACCGGATCCACATCCAGCGCCTGAAGGACAAGCTCGGCAACCGCTCGAACGCATCATCCGAGGTGGAGTTCCGCGGCGCCTGGGCGCAGATGGTCGGCGACGAGGGACGCGGCGTGCCGACGATCATCGAGATGGTCAATCACACCCGCCTCGACTGCGTCATCGGCGGCGCCGGCGGGATGCGCGAGGCGGTCGCCGCCGCGATCCACCACACCTCTCAGCGCGCGGCTTTCGGCAAGCTCCTGATCGAGCAACCCCTGATGAAGAACGTCCTCGCAGACCTCGCGATCGAGTCCGAGGCCGCGACCATCGGCATGATGCGCCTGGCCCGCTCCTACGACGAGGCCGGCGCCGGTGATACGACCGCCTTCGAGTTCCGGCGTCTGGCGAACGCGGTCCTCAAGTACTGGGTGAACAAGCGGGCGCCGGCCCATGCGGCCGAGGCGCTCGAGTGCTTCGGCGGCAACGGCTTCGTCGAGGAGTCCGGGATGCCGCGCCTCTACCGCGAGTCTCCCTTGAACGGGATCTGGGAGGGCTCGGGCAATGTCCAGTGCCTGGATGTTCTGCGCGGACTGGCGAAGAACCCCGCGGCGCTCGAGGCGTTCCTGGGCGAGGTTGGCGAAGCGGCCGGCTCCGACGCGCGGCTCGATACAGCGGTCGAGGAGCTCAATGCCGAGTTCGGGGACATCGAGACGATCGAGTCCCGCGCCCGGCGTGTGGTCGAGCGCATGGCGCTCGTGCTGCAGGCGTCGCTTCTGATCCGCTTTGGCGACGAGGCGGTCGCCGACGCGTTCTGCGCGTCTCGGCTCGCAGGCGACTCAGGTCGCGCCTTTGGCACCCTGCCGGCCGCCACCGACTTCGACCGGATCATCACCCGGCACGCCGCCGCGTGAGCATCGCTTCCCCGTCGCGGGCTCGAGCCGCGCTCGCGTCACTCTCCATCGCTGCGGCCCTGGGCTTCGCGTCCTGCGACAGCGCGGAACAGGAGACGAACGCGGCGGCCAAGCCGGTCGAGCTTGCGCGCTACCTGCCCAAGGACACGCAGCTCGTCCAGGCCGTGGACGTCGTGGCGGCGCGCGACGAGCTCGAGCTCCCTGAGGACGCGAACGCGCTGCCCACGAGCAACAAGACCTTTCCGCGAGCGAAGAGCCCGGAGGCCACGCTGTTCGAGGTCACCTCCAGGGCATACCCAGACGTCTTCGCCGTTTTCACGACACAGTTCAACGGCCGAGGAGCCTCACCGCTCGACGGCACGCTCATCCGCGCGGCGGCCGGAGGAAATCAGAGCGTCAGCATCGTCTCGACTGCCGAGCCGGTCGAGGACGTGGAGAAAAAGCTCGAGCTGGCTGGCTACTCCCTCGAAAGGAAGATCTACGAGGCGGGCCAGGAGACCCCAGACGCGGCGGCGCGTTTCGTGGCCGACGCCGGAACCGGGCGATTCGTCTTCGCACACGAGCTGGACGACGCCCAGGAGACCCTGCGGCGCATTCGGGACGACGCCGAGCCTGGTGAGGCGGCTGAGGCGCTGGAGCCGGCGAGCGGCTCCGTTCGACTTGCCATGACCAACGAGGACAAACGCTCGTGCGTGACCGCGTTTTCAGCGGCGATGGAGGCGACGGGCGAGGGCGCCGCGCTCGCCCTCATCATCTCCGGCGACAAGCCGGACCCCGAGCGCTTCGACCCAAGCGCGCTCAAGGGCATCGCCACTGGCACCCCGACCGTCCTGGTCGACGCCCTACTCGTTCCGATCCGGGTGAGGAAGCCGCTCAAGGACGGCCTCGACGCCCTGCAGCAGGTGATCAGTGTCTCCAGGACTCTGGAAGTCTCGAAGCCCGGGCGTGACGTCAAGAGCACTTCGTTCGTGCTCCCGCCCTTCAAGTCATACGACTGTCCGTAGGATCCGGCGCATGTCCGACGACCGCGTGCAGATCGACGTCGCAGATGGCGTCGCCAACGTGCGCATGGTCCGTGCCGACAAGCACAACGCGCTCGACTGGCCGATGTTCCTGGCTCTGGACGCCGCAACCGACGAGCTGGCCGACCGCGAGGACGTGCGCTGTGTGGTCCTCTCGGGTGATGGACCGAGCTTCTGCTCGGGACTCGACTTCCCCAGCTTCATGGCCGGTGACGTGGGCGTCGACGAGATGATCTCCGACGTTCCGGGCGAGGTGGCGAACATCGCTCAGCGCGTCGCGTATGACTGGCAGCGCCTCCCGATGCCCGTCGTCGCTGCAATCCACGGCAACTGCCTGGGCGGCGGCGCGCAGATCGCGCTCGGCGCGGATATCCGCATCTCGGCCTCAGAACTCAAGCTTTGCGTGATGGAAATCAAGTACGGCCTGATCCCCGATATGGGGATCACGCAAGTCCTGCCCGCGCTCGTCGGGCTCGACGTCGCGAAGGACATCGTGTTCACCGGCCGCACGATCGGCGCGGATGAGGCGCTCGATCTCGGGCTGGTGACCCGTCTCTCCGAAGACCCGCTTGCCGATGCGAAGGAACTCGCCGCGGAGATCGCCTCGAAGTCCCCGCACGCGATCCGCTCGGGGAAGCGTCTCATCAACGAGGCATACACCGGCCGGAGCGAGGATGCCTTGAAGCTCGAGGCCGAGCTCCAGCGCGCGCTGATCGGAAGCCCCAACCAGATCGCCGCGGTCACCGCCGCGATGACGAAGGAGCCGGCGAAGTTCGAAGACGTGGGCGGCTAGGCGATGTCCGGGCGCGGTGCGTTGACGCTGTTCCGGGTCCGCGGCATCCGGATCGCTGTGGACTACTCCTGGTTCTTCGTCCTCTTCCTCGTCATCTTCTGGCTCTCGGGCTACTACGGCGACGTTACGGGTGCTCCCGACGGGTCAGTGGAGCCGTTCACGCTCGCCGTCGTGAGCGCTCTCGCTTTCTTCGGGTCGATCCTCCTCCACGAACTCGGGCACGCAATCGTCGCGCTGCGTAACGGAATCGGCATCTCCGAGATCACGCTGTGGCTCTTTGGCGGCCTCGCGCACATGCAGCGCGATTCCGACTCGGCCGGGGTCGAGTTCCGCGTTGCGGCGGCCGGGCCGGCGGTGACCCTATTGATCGCGATCGCCGCGACCGCCGCTGGAGTCGGATTGGCCGGCTCCGAGCAGGGGTTCTTCGACGCGATGGCGGTCTCGAACGACGCGGACGTCTCGGGAGTCCTGGCCGTGATCGCCTGGCTCGCGAGCCTCAACGTCATCATTCTGATCTTCAACCTCATTCCGGCCTTCCCGCTTGACGGGGGACGCATCCTGCGTGCGCTCGCATGGCGCCTCACCGGAGACCGCAACAAGGCGACCCGTTTCGCGGCGCTGACAGGCCAGGGCTTCTCCTACCTCTTCATCGCGGGCGGCCTCGTGCTCGTGCTCGTGACCGGCGATGTGATCTCGGGCATCTGGCTCGCGCTCGTCGGCTTCCTCCTGGGATCCGCCGCGCGAGGGACCGTTCGCCGCACTGAGGTCGAGAGCCGGATCGGCGATCTGAGCGTCGCGGACGTGATGGACGCAGAGCCTGTCTCGATCGCCGACGACACCACCGTGGAGCGGGCGCTCGACGAGTTCTTCCTTCGCTACCGCTGGCCGTGGTTCCCGGTGACGGATGCGGCACAGAGGTTCGTCGGGCTGATCGTCCGTGAAGCGGCGGATGCGGTGCCCGATACGGATCGTGCGACCAAGCGGGTCGGCGACGTGCTCGAGGCCGACTCTTCGGGGGCCCTCCAGGTCCTGGCCGACGCGCCGCTCGACTCCCTGCTGGGAAACGACGCACTGCGCCGGCTGGGCGCGCTCGCGGCAGTCGATCAGGACGGCCGCCTGCGGGGAATAGTCACGGCCGACCAGATCGGCCGCGCGCTGCGCGACGCGATGGCCGAGCCACCGCCGACCGCCTAGTCGTCGCCGTCGATGCGGGGCGCCTGAGCGTTCTCGGCGACGAGGTAGAGAGCGAATCTCAGGCTCTTCGCGACAGGCTTCTTTCGACCGCGGCGAACCTGGCGGAGTACCAAGAGATCCTGGGCTGAGGCCCGCTGCAAAAGGGTTGCGCAATACCCAAAATGGGGTAAGCTGAGCGAGAGAACTTCGGCGTTGCCATTGGCGATCTCCTGGGGCGCTCCCACATAAGACAAGACGGACTTCTTGGTCGCACAGCGGCAAGAGGGAGCGGCTTGGAATAGGCAAACCGCTCGTGTGGAGACACGGATGGA
The DNA here is from genome assembly GCA_963725035.1 of uncultured bacterium. GTDB lineage: Bacteria > Actinomycetota > Thermoleophilia > Solirubrobacterales > 70-9 > JALZKA01. The sequence continues at coordinate 93,978 of CAVRWX010000001.1, forward strand.
CATCCCGGGCACCATCGCGAAAACGAGAACCAGGGGGCTTCCGGACAAGACGCAGACTTCCCTCGACGTCGTGCTCAGGTGTTTCGTCGGTGTGATCGGTGCCGACACCGGCATGATCGTCGGGCTCGGATCCCGTGGCAGCCCCGAGCTTCTGGCCGCCACCGGGCACGCCGCGCGCAGGTCGACGGTTCCGTGGACGTCTGGCAGCTTCCTTGGGAAGGCGCTCGTCGAGGAGGGTGTCAGGCTCGAGGCTTCCTCTCGCTTTCACGATGGCAACTCGGCCCCATCGGCTTGGCACGCCGTCGCGAGCCAGATAGTTGGCCCTGCCGGGTCCTTGGGCGCGATCTATGCCGGCTGGGAGCACGCGTCAAACCGGGGCCGAGATCAGCTGATGTGGGCTGCGGAGGCTCACGCCCGGCTCGCCGCGCTATGCATGAACGAGAGCGGCACCGCGGTCGCATCGGTGCTGAGGTCCTCCGGCGTCGACCAGCTCACTGGATGCCTCACCCATGAACGCGTGCTCGACATGCTGAGGGGCGAGGTCCAGCGCTCCGAGCGCCAGGGTCATCAGCTCTCGTGCTGCTTCTTCGACATCGACCACTTCAAGGCGATCAACGACGAGCACGGGCACCTGGCGGGGGACAGGGTTCTGGCGAGTACGGGCGAGGCGCTTCTCAAGGCCGCCCGCGGATTCGACTGCGTGGGCCGATTCGGAGGAGACGAGTTCGTAGTGGTGATGCCAGAGACGTCACTCGACCACGCTCACCGGGCCGGGGACCGGTTGTGCGAGGCGGTCCGCGCAGCGGTTGCCCGGGCGGCCGACCTCCAGGTCACCGCATCGGTCGGAGCGGCGGAATGGCAGCGGAACGAATCGATGCTCGAGCTCCTGGAGGCCGCGGACCGCGCACTTCAAACCGCCAAGGCCGGCGGGGGCGCACAGGTCCACGCAGCGCCCGCGCCTGGAAACCGCATTGATGCTTTCGTCGAGCTGGTCCGCAGGACCCAGGTCCGATCGAGATCGCGAGCGGGACGCAAGAACGGCGACCGATGAACGAGCGCCCGCCATGACCGCGCGCGACCAACCCGATAAGACCCTCACCTCGCTCGATGTCGTCGTTCGATGCTTCGTCTCCGCGCTCCGGGCCGACACCGGCATCGTTCTGGGTCAGGACAACGAGGGCAAGGTCGAGCTCCTCTCGGCGGCCGGCTACGCCGCGCGGCGCGCCACCGTCCCATGGACCCAGGGGAGCTTTCTCGGCCAAGCGCTGAAAACCGCCGGCACCAGCCTGGAGCCGGCCTCGGGGTGGAAGGAAGGCCACGGAACCCCTGATGCGTGGCACGCGGTCGCGTGCCGGATCGAGGGACCGGCCGGCCCCCTTGGCGCGATCTACGCCGGATTCGAGCGCCCCTCACCGCTGACTCGGGGAGAGCTGACTTGGGCGGCCGAATCGCATGCGCGCCTGGCCGCCCTCTGCATGACCGAGAGAGGCGATCCCGTCTCGCAGGTCCTGCGCTCATCCGGCATCGACCAGCTCACGGGATGCCTCAGGTACGAGCGCGTGCTCGAGATGCTGAAGGGCGAGGTCCAGCGATCGACGCGCCAGGGACACAACCTCTCGTGCTGCTTCTTCGACATCGACGACTTCAAGTCGATAAACGAGGAGCACGGACACGTCATCGGGAACAAGGTGCTCGCGGCCACGGGCGCGGCGCTGATCGGGTCGGCGCGAGGGTTCGACTGCGTCGGCCGCTTCGGCGGCGATGAATTCGTGGTCGTGATGCCGGAGACGACTCTCGCCCAAGCAGGCCAAGCGTCCGCCCGTATGCGCTACGCCGTGGAGGCCACGGTCCTGAACGAGACCGGGCTCGAGGTCACCGCGGCCGCCGGAGTCGCGCAGTGGAAGCGAGGAGACTCCATGCTCCAGTTGCTCGAGGTGGCCGACCGGGCTCTCCAGACCGAAAAGGTGACGAACGCCATTCACGGGGGCACGTCGGCACCGCGGGGCAGCGATGGGATCTTGGGCCTGGTGCGGGCGGCGCGCTCCAGGGTCACCCCGAGCACCGGGCGCAAGGATCCTGAACGCTGAGGCTCGGAGGAGCCGTCACCCGCTTTGGGTTTAGGATCGCGCAGCCGATGGCTGCCTGGTTCTTAAAGGGATGAGCGCTCCCGCGACGATGCCGGCGGAGAGCGGCTCCGCCCCAACTCGGGGTGCGTGGCTCCGCGAGTTCTGGAACTCGTCCGTCGGCAAGAAGCAGATCGTTGCCGTGACGGGCGCCATCCTCGTCCTCTACGTGATCGCGCACATGTTCGGGAACCTCAAGGTGTTCCAGGGCCCGGGGAACGAAAGCGGCTCGATCGACGCCTACGCCGAGTTCCTTCGCACCGTCGGGGAACCGGTGATCCCTCGGGAGGGCCTCCTATGGGTGGCGCGGGTCTTCCTTTTCGGCGCGTTCGTCACCCACATCATCGCCGTGTGGCAACTCGCCGCGCGAAACCGCGCGGCCAGGCCCGAGGGGCGCCGGGCGCCGGTGATCAAGCGGTCTCTCTCCGCCCGGACGATGCAGGTCGGCGGACTCTTCCTGCTCGTATTCGTCGTCTTCCACATCCTTCAGTTCACGACGGGCACGATCAATTCAGGCGAGTTCACCCAGGGAGCTGTCTACGACAACCTCGACCAGGCGTTCCAGCATCCGATCTTCGTCGTCATCTACGTCGCCGCGGTGACAACTCTCGGCTTCCACCTCCGCCATGCCGTCTGGAGCTTCTTCCAGACGGGCGGCTGGGACAAGCCCAACCGCAACCCGACTATCCGCCGCATGGCGAATGTGATCGCGATCGGCGTCGCCGTCGGGTTCATGGCGGTCCCGATCGCGTTCTGGACGGGGGCGATCGGGTGAAGGCATGGAGCGAGGGGCTTTGCCCCGAAAGAAGCTGGTGCCGGTGGGTGTGACTCTCGACAGCCGGATTCCGGAAGGCCCGCTCCAGGACAAATGGCAGACGTGGCTTGACGCCCATCGGCTGGTGGGGCCGCGCCAGCGCGCCGACCATCGTGTGATCGTTGTCGGCACCGGTCTTGCGGGCGCGAGCGCGGCGGCGACCCTGGCCGGCCAGGGCTACACAGTCGACGCGTTCTGCTTCCAGGACTCGGCCCGGCGAGCCCATTCCATCGCGGCCCAGGGAGGCATCAACGCGACCAAGGACTACGCGAACGAGGGCGACTCGGTCCAGCGCCTCTTCGTCGACACGATCAAGGGGGGCGACTTCCGCGCGCGCGAGGCGAACGTCTGGCGCCTCGCTGAGACCTCCACCAACATCATCGACCAGGCTGTCGCCCAGGGCGTCCCGTTCAACCGCGAGTACGGCGGCATGCTGGCGACGCGCTCGTTCGGCGGCGTCCTCGTCGAGCGCACCTTCTACTGCCGCGGCCAGACCGGGCAGCAGCTCCTCCTTGGCGCCTACTCGGCGCTCCAGCGCCAGGTGGCTGAGGGCACCGCGACCGTTCACAACCGCCACGAGCTCCTCGACATCGTGATCGTGGACGGCCAGGCGCGCGGCATCATCGCCCGCAACCTGATCACGGGGGAGATCGAGCGCCACGCCGCCGACGCCGTGGTGCTGGCGACTGGCGGCTACTGCAACGTCTACTACCTCTCGACGAACGCGATGGGCTGCAACGTCACCGCGGCGTGGCGAGCGCACCGCCGCGGCGCCGCGTTCGCAAACCCCTGCTTCACCCAGATCCATCCCACTTCGATCCCCGCGACCGGCCACTACCAGTCAAAGCTCACGCTGATGTCCGAGTCGCTTCGAAACGACGGGCGAGTGTGGGTGCCGCGCGATCCGGCCGAGGTCAGGGAGCCCGCCGACATCCCGGACGCCGAGCGCTACTACTACCTCGAGGAGCGCTATCCGCGCTTCGGCAACCTCGTGCCCCGCGACGTTGCCTCCCGCGCGGCGAAGATCGTCTGCGACGACGGTTTGGGCGTCGGCGGCACCGGCCGCGCCGTCTACCTCGACTTCCGCGACGCGATCTCAGAGCGCGGCGCCGACGTGATCGCGGACCGCTACGGGAACCTCTTCGAGATGTACGAGCGGATCACCGGCGACTCGCCATGGAAGACGCCGATGATGATCTACCCCGCCCCGCACTACTCGATGGGCGGCCTGTGGGTGGACTACGAGCTCCAGTCCACGATCCCCGGCCTGTTCGCGATCGGTGAGGCGAACTTCTCCGACCACGGCGCCAACCGCCTCGGCGCAAGCGCGATGATGCAGTGCCTTGCCGACGGCTACTTCATCGCCCCGCACACCGTGACCAACTTCGTCTCACGGCGTCTCAGACCACGTCGCGATCGGACCACCCGGCGTTCGAGTCGGCCGAGCAGGACGTCCGCGGGCGCATCGACAGGCTCCTCGGCGTCGGCGGCAAGACCCCGCACACCGTCTTCCATCGCGAGCTCGGCGAGGTCATGCTCGACCACTGCGGGATCACGCGCGAGGCGGACGGCCTACGCCAGGCGATGGGCCGGATCTCCGAGCTCCGCGATGAGTTCTGGTCCGACCTTCGGATCGAGCCCGGCGAGGCGGGGATCAACCAGACGCTCGAGTACGCGGGGCGGATCGCGGACTTCCTGGAGTTGGCCGAGCTCATGTGCCGCGACGCCCTCGTTCGCGAGGAGTCGTGCGGCTGCCACCTTCGCGAGGAGCACCAGACCGACGAGGGCGAGGCCGTACGCGACGACGACGGTCACGCCAACGTGCAGGTGTGGGAGTGGAAGGGCGAGGGCGAAGAGCCCGAGATGCAGCTGGAGAAGCTCGAGTTCGAGTCGATCGAGCTGGCAACCAGGAGCTACAAGTGAGGAGCGCGCGATGAAGGTGACCCTCAAGGTCTGGCGCCAGCCGTCTGCCGAAGCCGGCGGCGAGTTCGAGCGCTACGAGAACATCGAGATCGACGAGGACGCTTCGTTCCTCGAGATGCTCGACGTCCTGAACGACCGCCTGCTGGAAGCGGGCGAGCGGCCCGTCGCCTTCGACCACGACTGCCGCGAGGGGATCTGCGGATCCTGCTCGCTCCTGATCGACGACATGCCCCACGGCCCCCGCCAGGTGACGAGCTGCCAGATCTACATGCGCGACTTCGAAGACGGCCAGGAGATCACGGTCGAGCCGTTCCGCGCCACGGCGTTCCCCGTGCTCCGCGACCTCATGGTCGACCGCTCGCCGCTTGACCGGATCGTCGAGTCGGGCGGCTACGTCTCGGTCAACGCCGGCCCCAAGCCCGAGCCGAACTCGATCCCAGTCCATCCCGAGATCCAGGAGGCCGCGATGGACGCTGCGATCTGCATCGGCTGCGGCGCCTGCGTCGCGGCTTGCCCGAACGGGTCGGGGATGCTGTTCACCGGCGCCAAGGTGACGCACCTGAACCTCCTCCCCCAGGGCGAGCCCGAGCGCTTCCACCGCGCCCGCTCGATGGTGCGCCAGCACGACGACGAAGGGTTCGGCGGCTGCACCAACACCGGCGAGTGCCAGCAGGTCTGCCCGCAGAACATCTCGATCAAGGTCATCGGCGAGCTCAACCGCGAGTACCGTGGCGCGATGATCCACAAGCTCCGTGGCCGCTCGGGTCCCATCGAAGCCCAGTAGGTGACCATCTCCGCTCGTAAGGCAGCCGGCTACCGGGTGCGGCCGGCTCGGCTGCCCACCGACCGCAGCGGCATGCTCGAGGTCCTGGAAACCGCCAATATGCACCGTGTTCCCTCGCCTGAGATGGATGACTTCGACGTCGGCCGTTGGTACGTGGCCGAGGACGAGACGCGAATCGTCGGTGTGGCCGGGTTCAAGATGCTTGATTCGGACAGCGGCCCCGTGGGTAAGACGACCCTCCTGGCCGTCCACCCCGATCAAAGGGGGACGGGCATCGGCAGGAGCCTTCAGGAGCTCCGGATGAAGCTGATGCGCGAGGCGGGAGCATCGCGCGTGATCACGAACGCAGACCGCCCCGAGACGATTGAGTGGTACAAGCGCCACTTCGGCTATCGCGTGTCGGCGAGGTCGCCAAGCTCCACGAGTTCGGGCTTCCAGACGTCGACCGCTGGACGACGCTCGAGGCAAGCCTTCGTTGAGCCGTCCAAGCCGGAAGCTTGCATGTGGCGCGCTCGGGCGCTACGACCGCGATCAGGTTCTGGCGATAGCCAGTGGGCTGGAGGGCGAATCGACGATCGTCCACGAGGATCGGGGGTCGATGCTGGTCATGGATCGCGAACCGATCCGGTGGGAGGGGGAGGGCCGCGGCCTCGCGTGGAGCGAACGGCCAGAGACGATCAGCGGCGCCGGCATCCGCGACTGGCGTGACGCGGCGTGTGCAGCTGCTGCCTGCGGCCTGGTGCTCGACGGCAGGCGCAGCTACGTGCACTCAAGCGTCGCCGGGATGGCCCCGGTCTACTACATGGAGCACGACGGAGCTGTCTACTTCGCAACGACGATCGACGCGCTCGCTCTTGCCAGTCCGCGACGGCTCTCGGTCGATTGGGAAGCGTGGGCCGGCATCCTCACGGTCGACTTTCCACTTGGCGATCGCACGCCCTTCGCCGAGATCCGGCTGCTGCGGCCATTTTCGACGCTCGAGGTTCGATGGAGGAGGGCGCGGGTCGAGACGAGCCGTTGGCCTTGGGCGGAGGTCGAGTCGAACCTGGACGTTGCCGAAGGGACTGCCGCCGTCCTCGACGGCATGCGCGCTTCGATCGCGCGGTTGCCGCCTGGGCCGATCGTCTGTCATCTCAGCGGTGGCCTCGACTCCCGGCTTTGCCTCGGACTACTTTCCGAGCAGCGCCGCAGCGACATCTCGACGCTCACCGTGGATCCCGACAAGGGAACGGACCGCGAGCTTCGAATCGCAGCGCAGATCGCCGCAGCGAGCGGCTTCTCTCACCAGACGGTCGTCGGCTCCTCCGCGGACTACTGGCGCGGATCTCGAGGTGCGGTCGCTACGCGTCGATTATCAGGTCCCTCGCCCGCCTTGGCGGATGCCGATGCTCGCGGTCTCTGCGCGACACCGGCGCGACCTCGGTCGACGGGTTCGGCTTCGACTACATGGCCGGGCCCAACGCTCGGTTCTTCACCGCCGAAACCATCGGCACCCAAGGCGACGACGCGACAGTCGAGAGCGTCTGGGACGCAATTCGCGCGCGACAGGCCCGCCGGACACCTTGGATGTTCGACTCACGGGCTCGGTGCCGCCCTTTGGGCGTCCTCGCACCGGCAATACATGGCCGAGTCGGAGCGCTTCCGCGGACACCCCGCCCGGTCGGTCTTGACCTACTGGACGCGCCAGGCCCGCTACGTCTCGATGACGCCGTATGCCACTCTCGGAGCTGAGGTGCCGATGTCGATGCCGCTGATTGACGATGCCGTTGCCCGCGCCTGCTTCGCGATCACATTCGAGAGCAAGCGCGGCGGCCGGCTCTACGACGCGTTGTTCGCTGTGATCGACCCTCGCCTTCTGAGCCTGCCGATATTCAACCGCGATGAAGGCGCCGGCGCGAAGATTCCACGTCGCAACCGATCGGCCGCGATCGCCGACGCGGTCTACGCAACCGTCACCGACGGGCCACTCACACCGTGGGTCAAGACGCGCGCTCTCCGGAGGCTGACCCGCCATCACCGCGGCAGGGAGCCTCGAACCGATCGCGCTGCAATCGGGATCGTCACATTCCACCAGTGGTGCGAGCGCTACCGCCATGTACTCGGGGAGATCGACGTGGCGGAGGGCTTCGAAGTACCCCGCCCGGATAGCGCACCTGGTTGAGCCGTCCGAGTCGAACCTTGGCGTGTGGCGCGCTCGGACGCTACGACCGCGATCAGGTTCTGGCGATAGCCAGTGGGCTGGAGGGCGAATCTACGATCGTCCACGAGGATCGGGGGTCGATGCTCGTCGTCGATCGCGAGCCGATCCGGTGGGAGGGGGGAAGCCAGCGGGGGCTTGCGTGGAGCGAACGGGTCGAAATGTTCAGCGGCGCCGGCATCGGCGACTGGCGTGACGCCGCTTGCGCGGGAGCCGCCTGCGGCCTGGTGATCGAGGGCCGACGCAGCTACGTGCACTCAAGTGTCGCGGGGGTGGCGCCGGTCTACTACATGGAGCACGACGGGGCGGTCTATCTCGCGACGACGATCGACGCGCTCGCTCTCGCCAGTCCGCGCCGGCTCTCGGTCGATTGGGAGGCGTGGGCCGCGATCCTTTCGCTCACCTATCCACTTGGGCAGCGAACGCCGTTCGCTGAGATTCGGCGGCTGCCACCGTTCTCGATGCTGCGCGTTCGCCGGGGGAAAGCGTACGTCGACGAGAGGCCTTGGCCATGGGCCGAAGTCGAGCCCAGCCTGGACGTAGGCGCCGGGGCCGCCGATGTCGTCGAGGCCCTGCGCGCGTCGGTCGCGCGCCTGCCCGCTGGCCCGATCACATGCCCGCTCAGCGGCGGCCTCGACTCCCGCCTTTGCCTCGGACTTCTTGCCGAGAGCCGCCGCGATGACGTCTCCGCGCTCACCGCCGATCCCGAAACGGGCACCGACCGTGAGATTCGGATCGCGGCCAGGGTTGCGGAAACGATCGGCGTGCCCCACCACGCCGTTGCAGGCGATCCCGCCGACTATTGGTCCGACCTCGAGCTGCGATTGCTCCGTGTCGACTATCAGTTCATTCGCTCGCCCTGGCAGATGCCTGAGCTCCTGCCCCTGCGAAAAGCAGGTGGGATCGCCATAGACGGATTCGGCTTCGACGTCCTAGCCGTGCCGGGCGACCGGGTCTTCGTCGCTGAAACCATCGATCCGCGTGGAGACGATGCAGTTGTCGAAGCCGTGTGGAACCTCACGCGGGACCGGGCAGAGCGCCGGATCTCCAGAGTCATGCGCGGACGCCTCGGCTCCGCTCTATGGGCGTCGGCGCACCGCCAGTTTACGGCCGAATCCGAGCAGTTTCGCGGACACGCGGCCCGCGCCGTCCTGACCTTTTACCGGACCCGCCAGGTGCGCGGCATCGCGATGGCTCCGCACTCGATTCTCGGAGCCGACGTACCCACCGCGGTCCCGCTGGTCGACGATTTGGTAGCCCGGTGTGCGCTCGCGATCTCGCCCCAGAGCAAGGCGGGAGGCACGCTCTACGACGCGGTCTTCGAGGCAATCGATCCGCGTCTTCGCGGCATTGGGACGGACAGACGTGGCGAAGCGCTCCCCGGTGAATCGCCGCTTCGGCGGCGCGGCGATACGGCTTCGGTCGCCGACGCTCTTCACGCAAGCGTCACCAACGGCCCGCTGGCGCCGTGGATCAGGCCGAGCGCACTCCGGCGGCTGACCCGGCACCACCGCAAGAAACAGCCCCGGCCCCCGCGGGGCATGCTCGAGATAGTCGCGTTCCATCTGTGGTGCGAGCGCTACCGCCACGTGCTCGGGGAGATCGACGTGGCGGAGGGCTTCGGCGTAGCCCCCCGCACGCCGCACCCGGGTTGAACCGGTCCACGCGCATCTGAGGTCTCGATGTAGAGCGCCGGACAGCATCGCGAGTATCGTGGCCGGGTGCTGAGCCGTCCAAGCCGGAAGCTGGCGTGTGGCGCGCTCGGAAGTTTCGACCGCGACCGGGTGCTCGCGATCGCCCGGGAGCTGGACGACACTGCGACGGTCGTCCACGAGGACCAGGGTTCGATACTGGTCGCGGATCGCGAGCCGGTCCGGTGGGAGGCCGATGGCCAAAGGGGATTCGCGTGGAGCGAGCGGGTCGACGACGTCAGCGGTACCGGCATCTGCAACTGGCGTGACGCGGCCTGCGCGGGAGCCGCCTGCGGTCTGGTGGTCGATGCTCGGAGCAGCTTCCTGCATTCGAGCGTCGCCGGGGTGGCGCCCATCTACTTCCACGTGCACGAGGGGGCGATCTATTTTGCGACGGTGATCGACGCGCTCGCGCTCGCAAGCTCGCGCCGCCTTTCGGTCGACTGGGAAGCCTGGGCAGCGACCCTCGCGATGGACCATCCGCTCGGCGATCGAACGCCGTTCGCAGAGATTCGGCGCTTGCCTCCGTTCTCAACGCTCGAGGTCCAAGGGGGAAAGCCCGCCGTCAGAGAGGAACGCTGGCCGTGGGCCGAGGTCGAACCGAGCCTCGATGTCACCGCCGGGGTCGGCGACGTGGTCGAGCGCCTGCGAGCTTCGATCGCGCGCCTGCCTGCGGGGCCGATCGTGTGCCAGCTCAGCGGCGGCCTCGATTCCCGCCTGTGCCTTGGCCTACTGGACGAGCATCGTCGCGCCGACGTGTCGACCCTCACCGTGGACCCCGACTCCGGCCACGACCGGGAGATGCGGATCGCGGCCCGGGTCGCGGAAACGGTGGGTGTACCTCACCAAGCCGTGACCGGGAAGCCAGCCGACTACTGGTCGGACCTCGTCCTCCGGTCGCTTCGCGTCGACTACCAGGCGCTCCGCCCGCCCTGGCGAATGCCGGAGCTCGCGCCGCTGCGAGAAGCGGGCGGCACCGCCGTTGACGGGTTCGGATTTGACGTTCTGGCCGTCCCGGGCGACCGGTTCTTCTTCGCCGAAGCCGTCGATCCGCGTGGCGGCGACGGCGTGGTCGAAAGCGTCTGGGGCGTTCTGCATTCGCGGCACGAACGCCGCACCGCCTGGATGCTCGACGGAGGTCTCAGCCGCGTGCTCTGGTCGTCCACGCACAGCCAGTTCATGGGAGAGTCGGAGCGGTTCCGCGGCCATCCCGCCCGGGCGATCCTGACCTTCTTCCGCACCCGTGAGATCCGGGGTGTCTCACTTGCCCCCTACGGACTGCTTGGCGCTGACGCTTCCATCGCAATGCCCCTGGTCGATGACGAGGTTGCCCGTGCTGCGCTTGCGATCCTTCCTGCGTCAAAGCGGGGCGGCAAGCTCTATGACGCCGCATTCGAGCGGATCAACCCGAAACTGATCATGGTGGGAACGAGCAGGCGCGGGGGCGATTTTCCCTCGGAACGAATTCCGCGACGTAGCCGCTCTGAGTCGGTTTCCGACGCTCTTTACCGGGACATCGTCAACGGCCCCCTGGCGCCCTGGGTAAAGCCGGGCGCCCTTCGGCGATTGACCCGGCATCACCGGGGCAAGCGGCCCGGCGGCGTACGTGGAGCGCTCGGGATCGTGATGTTTCACCAGTGGTGCGAGCGCTATCGCGACGTGCTGGGCGAGATAGACCCCGCGGAAGGCTTCGGTGTCGCCCGCCCATCGGCCGCCGACGCGAACTGAGCGCTCGGAGCCGCGGCGTCGTCAACAAAGCGGGCTGACAGGTCCAGCCAATGCTTGATGGATCGGACGTGGTCCGTCTGAGTTCCCGGATACCGGGAAGAAAACGGACCACGTCCCCGCGGTCGGTCCCTTACGCCCGATTCCAAGCGCTGGCGTCGGATTTGACGCCTCGCTTGTCGAATAAAGTCACGCGCCGCGGATGCCTCGTCACGACGTACTTGTCATAGGAGCAGGGCTGGCCGGTCAGCGTGCCGCGCTGGCTGCTGCCCAGGCTGGCGTCTCCGTCGGGATCATCTCGAAGGTCCACCCCGTGCGCTCGCACTCAAATGCCGCGCAGGGCGGGATCAACGCCGCGCTCAACCCCGACGACTCGTGGGAGTCGCACGCCTTCGACACGATCAAGGGTTCCGACTACCTGGGTGACCAGGACGCGATCGAGATCATGTGCCGCGAGGCGCCCGAGGAGATCATCCACCTGGAGCACCTGGGCGTCCCCTTCCACCGCGACGACGAAGGGCATCTCGGCACCCGCGCCTTCGGCGGCGCCTCGGCCGCCCGCACCTACTACGTCGCCGACATCACCGGCCAGGCGATCATGCACGTCCTCTACGAGCAGCTGATGAAGCACTCGGCCACGGTCGACCGCTACGAGGAGTACTTCACCACTGCGCTCGCGATCGACTCGCAAGGCGAGTGCGTCGGCGCCGTCACGCGGAACGTCAAGACCGGCTCGATGGAGCTCTTCGAGGCCAAGAACGTGATCCTCGCGACCGGCGGCAACGGCCAGATCTGGAAGCCGACCACGAACGCGCTCATCTGCACTGGCGACGGGATCGCGATGGCCTACCGCGTCGGCGCGCCGCTGATGGACATGGAGATGATCCAGTACCACCCGACCTGCCTTGCGGGCAAGGGCTTCCTGATCACCGAGGGCGCGCGCGGCGAGGGAGCCCATCTCCTGAACGCCAAGGGCGAGCGCTTCATGGAGCGCTACGCGCCCAACAAGATGGAGCTCGCCTCGCGCGATGTCGTCAGCCGTGCCGAGCAGACCGAGATCAACGAGGGGCGCGGCTTCCCGGACGGCACCGTCGCCTTGGACGTCACCGTGGTGCCGAAGAAGCGGGTCCACGAGGCGCTTCGCGAGATCGTCCTGGTCGGCCGCGACTTCGCGGGCGTCGACATCACCAAGGAGCCAATCCACATCAAGCCGGGCAACCACTACACGATGGGCGGCGTCAAGACGGACATCCACGGCGCCACGAACGTCCCGGGCCTCTACGCCGCGGGCGAGGTCGCCTGCGTCTCGGTCCACGGCGGCAACCGCCTCGGCGCCAACTCGCTGCTCGACACGCTCATCTTTGGGCGGCGCTCCGGAGAGCACGCGGCGAACCGCGCCAAGCGGATCGACTTCGGCGTCGCCTCGCGCTCGGTCCTCGCGGACGAGGAGCAGCAGATCGCCGACATCGTCGGCCGCGAGCGGGGTAAGGGCCGGCGCATCTCCGAGATCAAGCTCGAGCTCGGACAGACCATGGACAAGCACGTGGCCGTCTTCCGCGAGAAGGAGTCGATCGAGACCGCCCTCGAGGTGGTCCGCCGCCTCAAGGAGGAGGCGAAGAGCGCCTACATCGACGACCGCGGCACCATCTTCAACCAGGACGTCCTGGGCGCGATCGAGCTGAGCTTCATGCTGGACGGCGCCGAGTGCACCTGCCTTGGCGCGCTGCACCGCACCGAGAGCCGCGGAGCTCAGTTCCGCACCGACTACCCGGAGCGAAACGACGACGAGTGGCTCAAGCACATCGACCTGACAATGAACGGCGACGGTCCCGAGATCTCGTACTCGGACGTCACGATCACCGACTGGCAGCCCCAGGAGAGGACATATTGATGATGAGGAACTTTGTTCTGAGCGCAGCGTGTCCGGACGGCGGAGCCGTCCACGAGAGGATCTGATGGCCGAGTACACGCTGAGAGTCCGCAGGCAGAAGCCCGAGGCCGACGACCGCGGCCCGGCGGGCGCCTACTGGGAGGACTTCGAGGTCGACCTCGAGCCCACCCTGTCCGTCCTCGACGGCCTGCTCCAGGCGAAGGACCGTCAGGACGGGTCGCTCGCGGTGCGCTGCTCATGCCGCGCCGCGATCTGCGGCTCCTGCGGCGTCAAGGTGAACGGCCAGTCGACCCTCGCCTGCAAGACCCAGCTCGGCGAGGCCCACGAAGCGGCGAACCGTCGGAATGGCTCTGACGACCCGATCGTGGTCGAGCCGATGGGGAACATGCCGGTGATCAAGGACCTGGTGACCGACATGGAGTCGACCCACTGGGAGAAGATGCGCCGCGTCACGCCATGGCTCCTGGACGATGGCGACCCGCCCGAGCGCGAGCGCATCGTCCCCCACGAGAACATGGTCGACATCACGCAGACGATCTCGTGCATCCAGTGCGGCGCCTGCGTCTCGGCCTGCCTCTCGATGGAGGCCGATCCCGACTTCATCGGCCCGGCCGCTCTCGCCAAGGCCTACCGCTTCGTCGGCGACCCGCGCGACGTCCAGACGGACGAGCGCCTCTACGACCTGGCGCAGGACCCGCACGGCATCTACGACTGCACCCACTGCTTCAACTGCATAACCGCGTGCCCCAAGGGCGTCGATCCGATGAACCAGATCATGCGCCTCCGCCGCGCCGCGGGCGAGGCCGATATCCACGATCACAACAACGGGCGCGCCCACGAGGAGGCGTTCACGAAGATCATCGGGAAGAAGGGGACACTCGATGAGTCGCTACTCCTTCAGGAGTCGCTGGCGCCCGGCCTCGTCGGGAAGATGAGGCCGCGCGGCGTGAAGGGCCTCCTCGAGTCCCTCCCAACCGCGATCCGCGGCATCCGCACGGGCAAGATGCGCTCGCTCTCGAAGCTGATCCCGGGCGTCCACCCCAAGCTGCCCGGCGACGCGCAGGAGCGCGTCGAGAAGATCTACGAGCGCGCCGAGGAGTCGAAGTGGCAGCTCAACCTCTACATCACCGGGACCGACGAGGAAAACGCCGAAGAGGAGATCAACCCATGAAGCTCGCCTACTGGCCCGGCTGCGTCTCGCGCGGCTTTACGACCGAGCTCCACGGCTCGATGGCGCTTGTCGCCGAGGGGCTCGGGATCGAGCTCGTCACGCTCGACCGCGCCAACTGCTGCGGCGCCGGCGTCATCGCCGAGCACAACCAGGAGCTCGCCGACACCCTCAACGCCCGCACCTTCGCGCTCGCCCAGGAGACCGGGCTGGCGATGATGAACATCTGCTCGACCTGCCAGGGCGCCCAGTCCGAGTGCCAGGAGCGCCTGGACGCGAACGCCGAGTACCGCAAGCACATCAACGAGGCGCTCTCGGGCGAAGGCCTGGAGTACATCGCGGGCAAGGACGGCTTCACGAACAAGAACTTCCTGTGGCTCCTGGTCGAGGACATCGGCCTGGACACGCTGCGCTCCAAGGTCAAGCGGCCGCTCGAAGGCCTCCGCGTCGGACCGTTCTACGGCTGCTACGTGCTGCGGCCGAAGACGCGCCTCGGCTACGACGAGAATCCCGATCGCGACATCTATCTCGAGCAGGTGATCGAGGCCCTTGGCGGCACCGTCGTCGACTACGACGGCTCGCGCAAGTGCTGCGGCTTTCCGATCATCACGATGAACCGCGAGACGTCGCTGACGCAGGCCGGCACTCACGTCGGAGACGCGATCGACCAGGGCGCTGACTGCCTTGTCACGCCGTGCCCGCTCTGCCACCTGAACCTGGACCTCCAGCAGCCCGAGGCGGCGAAGATGGTCAACCGCGACCTTGGCCTCGCCGTCCTTCACCTGCCCCAGCTCGTCGGGCTCGCGATGGGCTACGAGCCGAAGGAGCTCGGCATGCACAAGCACATCGCCTCGACCGAGAACGTCGTCGAGCGCCTCACCGGAGCGGCGGCCTAGCCCCCTCGCGGGCTCCCGGGCCGCTGCTACCCTGCCGCCTCTCATGACGGACCATTCCGAACTCTTGAAGCCTGCGGCCGAGATCGAGCAGCTCGTCCTCTTCGGGCGCATCGACGAAGCCGTCGCGCTATACGCGAAGCAGGCGGAGGTCGACGAGGCCACCGCCCGCGAAGTGATCGAGAAGCTCGCCGCGTCGTAGCCGGGCCTGCCTCTAGGGTCAAACCGTGACCCAGAGCCGGTTTGGAATCACCTGGAGCTGGGACGCCGCCCTTCGCGGCGCGATCTGCGCATTGCCGGCCGTGCCGGTGATCGTGGCCGTGAACGTGAGCGCCGGCATTTGCCTCGCGCTGGGAACGGTCCTCGTCGCCTTCATCGGCGTCCCGGCGCAGATGAGCATGAGGATTCGCGCCTACCTCATCGCGGTCCTCTTCGCGGCCGCCTACGCCCTCGGGTGCGTCGTCGGACAGTGGCCGGTCGTAGCCGTCCTGGCCCTGTCGGCGCTCGCCTACGTGAGCGTGTTGATCACGGGCCAGAACCCCCGGTCGCAACTCATCGCGATGCTCGTGGTTCCCGGCTTCGCGGTAGGCATGAACGAGCCGCCACCGGACGGTTTCGTGATCGCAGCGATGTTCCTGGCCGGCGGGCTGTGGGCGACCTTCGTCTCGGTCATGTGGCATCCGGCGCCAGGTGGCCCCCAGGCCCCCGCCCGGTTCGCCGGCCTTGGCGGCGCTTTGCACGACGAACGGACCAAGAGGATCTACGCGGTCTGCTTCGCCTTGGCCGTCGGCATTGCCCTTGCGATCGGATTTATCAAGGACTTCCAGCATGTCGCCTGGGCGGCGGCTGCCTGTGCGTTCGTGATGCGCCCCGATCCAGGCTTGCTGGCGAGCCGCGCTCTGGGCAGGGCGCTCGCCACACTCCTGGGCGTCTGCGCCGCTGCCTTGCTCTTCAAGCAGGGCCTCGGCGAAGCAGCCCTCGCGGCAATAACCGTGTTCACGGTCTCCGCCATGATCGCCACCCGCACCAGCCCTTGGTACGTGACGCCGGCTGGGACAGGACTCCTGGTCCTCCTGATGAGCGGCGTCTCGAGCACGCAGCAGTTCCAACTGTCGTTCCACGATCGCATCCTCGAGACCGCGATCGGAGCGGGGCTTGCACTGGTGTTCGGCGTGATTATTCCGCGGCTCCTCGAGCCGAGAGGCCCTAGGTCTGAGCCGGCGATTCCCCGCGGCTGAGCCGGCGCTCGACCCACTTCCCGCCCACAGTATCCGTGAGGCCGTGGGCCAGGATCGAGGCCAGGATCACGTAGGCGGCGATCTTGAACATCTCCGACCCGTCGTCCACGGCGGATTTCAGGACGAGCAGGGCGAACAGCATCGAGGCGACCCCCTTCGGGCCGAACCACGCCATGAAGAGTCGCTCCGGCCGGCGGAAGTCGGTTCCGATGAGCGAGATGAACATCGCAAGGGGCCGGGCGACAAGCAGGGCCAGAATCACAAACGCGACGAGCGCGGGAATCGAGCCGTCGTAGCCGGTGGCAACGATCAGCGCGCCGAAGACGAAAAAGGTCAGGACCTGAAAGATCGACGAGACGTTCTCGGCGAAGTCATGGAACCGGTCGGGGATGTCGTGCTCGGTGGCGCCTAGCGCGATCCCCGCCACGAACGCAGCGATCAGCCCGTTCCCAATCGTCGCGTCGGCAAGGCCGTAGGCGGCGAGCCCGAGGCCGACCGCGAAGATGCCCTCGTAGCGAGGGGTGATCCCGCCGGCAGGGGCGAGGCGGTGAATCCAACCGCCTGCGATCCCCAGCGCGGCGCCGATCACCGCGCCGGCCGCCGCCTCGCCGAGAACTCTGACTCCCTCGGACCCTGCGTCGCCGCCCGGCGTGGCGAGGACCAGGAAGAACAGGACGAACGGCAGTGCCAGCCCGTCGTTCAGGCCCGATTCGAGGTTGAGCGTGTGGCGCACCCGCTCCGGCACGCTCTTGGACGTGACCACCGACGAGGTGACGACGGGATCGGTCGGGGTCAGGACGGCGGCAAGCAGGAACGCCTCGGCAACGGCCAGCTCCGGGAAGAGGACGAGGCCGATCACAGCGAGCAGCCCCAGCGTGATCGGCATCGCGAACACGATCGCCCGGGCCGGCGGCCCCCAGTGCATCCGCAGAAGCTCGCGCTCGACGACGAGCCCGTCGGCGAACAGGGTGAGGATCAGCGCCAGCTCGACCAGGTGGATGACATTCGGGTCCGAGACGTCCACCGTGACGACGTCGGCCAGAGCCAGAGCAATGCCCAAGCCAACGGACAGAACGGACACGGAGAGCACCGTCCCGTGCATGACGCCCGAGAGCAAGGCGGCCACCGACAGCAGGAGGCCGAACAGAAGTAGCGATTCACCGAACCCGAGGTCCATTGGGACAGGCTATGCGCCTGCCCGGTGCCAGGCACCGTGCCAGGCACCGATCAAACGAAAGCTGCGCCGGCGGGCACGCGCACGAGATCGCGCTCGGCGAGAAGCTCAGCCACCTGGACGGCGTTCGTCGCCGCGCCCTTGCGCAGGTTGTCGCCGACGATCCACATGTTGAGACACCGCGGATGCGACGGGTCGCGGCGAATCCGCCCGACGAGCACATCGTCGCGCCCGGTGACGTCGGTCGCAAGCGGATAGACGCCCGTCTTCCGGCGAGTCCATGACCACCACGCCTGGCGCGCCCGAGAGGAGCTCTCGGCACTCTTCGGGGCTGAAGTCGCTCGCGGTCTCGACGTTGGCGGAGACCGAATGGCCGGTGACCACGGGAACCCGTGCGCACGTTGCCGAGACGCGGAGCTCTTCGGGGCTTACGCCCAGGATCTTGGACGTCTCCGCCATGACCTTGCGCTCCTCGGTCGTGTAGTCGTCGCCGTCCTTGAAGCTCTCGACCTGCGGGATCACGTTGAACGCGATCGGGTGCGGATAGACGTGCGCCTCCGGCGCCTCGCCTGCCAAGACCGCCTTCGACTGCGCCTGAAGTTCGTCGATCGCCTTCTGCCCGGTGCCCGACACCGACTGATAGGTCGAGACGACGAGGCGCTCGATGCCGACGTGCCGCTGGATCGGGGCGAGCGCCACCATCATCTGCATCGTCGTGCAGTTGGGGTTTGCGATCAGGCCCGAGTGCTCGGAGGCGGCGTCGGGATTCACCTCGGCGACGACCAGGGGGACGTCGGGATGCATGCGCCAGAAGCTGGTGTTGTCAACGACGACGGCGCCCGCCTCGACGATCTTGGGCGCCCATTCGGCCGAGACCGAGCCGCCAGCCGAGCTGAGCACGATGTCTAGACCCTGGATCGCTTCGTCTGAGACCTCCACCACCTCGACTTCGTCTGAGCCGAACGGGACCCGCTTGCCGGCCGAGCGGCCTGACGCCAGCGGAACGAGCTCCGAGACAGGAAAGTCTCGCTCGGCCAGCACCTGGAGGATGGTCGAACCGACGGCGCCCGTTGCGCCCAGCACACCGACTCGATAGCTCATGACGTGACGGTGGGCCGGTGTACGCCGGTCGGGTCCTCGGGCTGAATACCGCCCTCGCCCAACTCGAACGCGGCGTGAAGCGCGCGCACGGCGCTCTCCACCTGGTCGGCGGCGATCACGCACGAGATCTTGATCGGCGACGTCGAGATCATCTCGATGTTGATCCCGTGTTCGCCGAGAGTCTCGAAGACCCTTGCGGCGACGCCGGGATGGCTGCGCATGCCCGCGCCGACGATCGACACCTTGCCGATGCGGTCGTCGGTGAGGATCCGCTCGCCGACGCCGAGCGCCTCGATGGCCTCGGCCGCGGTGCGAAGCTCGTCGCGCCCGACCGTGAACGACAGGTCGGCCTTCTGGTCGCCGGCAACGGGCTCGTTCTGAATGATCATGTCGACGTTCACGTTCGCTGCGGCGAGCGCGGCGAAGATGCGACCTGCGACTCCAGGCTCGTCGCTGACGCCGGAAACCGTCACCCGGCCCTCGGATGAGGTGTGCGTGACGGCTGTGACCATTGGCTGTTCCATCGTCTCGTCCTCGGAGACGACGAGGGTACCCCGCCCTTCCTCGAACGAGCTGCGGCAGTGGATGCGCACGCCGTGGTTTCGCGCGTACTCGACCGAGCGGAGCTGAAGCACCCCCGCGCCCGAGGCCGCCATCTCGAGCATCTCGTCGAATGACACGACGTTGAGCTTCGATGCGTCGGGGCAGATCCTCGGATCGGCAGTGAAGACACCCGCGACGTCGGTATTGATCTCGCACATCGTGGCTCCGAGCTCCGCCGCCAGTGCCACGGCGGTCGTGTCGGAGCCGCCACGGCCCAGCGTCGTCACATCGAGCGAATCGCCCGAGACGCCCTGAAACCCCGCGACCAGGACGATGCGGTCCTTGTCCAGTGCGGCCCTGATCCGGTCCGCGCGCACTTCGAGGATGCGGGCCTTGGTGTGCGAGGAGTCGGTGACGATGCCCGCCTGCGAGCCGGTGAGCGACACGGCGTCGTGTCCCATGTCGTGGATCGCCATCGCGCAGAGCGCGCACGAGATGCGCTCGCCGACCGAAAGGAGCATGTCCATCTCGCGCTCGTACGGGCGATCCGAGATCTCGTGGGCCATCTCGACCAGGTCGTCCGTGGTCTTGCCGCGGGCGGACAGGACGGCCACCACGCGGCTTCCGCTCTCGCGCGCAGCGACGATCCGCGCAGCGGCGCGCTTCAGGTCTTCGGGCTCGGCGACTGACGTGCCGCCGAACTTCATGACCACGATCTCGCTCACAAGGTCGCCCGGAGGCTCGGAAGTCTCACCGCTCCGAGGATAATCAGGCCATGCCCGTCCCCAGCCTTCCCGCCGTCTTGACGCGCGTGCCTGAGGCTCATCCGGACTGACCAGGCGATCCTCTTCCAGTCGATCCCGACACGCCCTGTGTGACCGAGATCACAGACGCTGATATATCGCGCTGATATATCTGCGTGATATATGAACCTCTCGCCAACAGGACGCGTGATTCTCGGAGTGCTCGCGGTCGAGGCGCGCTCGGGCTACGACATCAAGGCCCTCACCGACCAGTCGACCCGCTTCTTCTGGGCCGCCAGCTACGGGCAGATCTACCCCGAGCTCAAGCGCCTGGCCGAGGACGGGCTTGTCGAGGGGTCGGACGAGCCCAGTGGAGGCAGAAAGCGGACCGTCTACCGCATCACCGGCGATGGGCATAAGGCCCTCGCTGAGTGGCTCAACGCCCCCGAGCAGCTCCACGAGCTTCGCGACGAAGGCCTCCTGAAGCTCTTCTTCGCGGCCACGCAAGGGAAGGACGAGGTGATCGCGGCGATCGAGGGAAAGCGGGACGCCCACGCCGCGAAGCTCGCCGAGCTTCGCGAGATCGAGCCGCACGCCCGAGCTGCCGAGCGCGTCGGGCCGGCCGAGGTCCTGGGCTACGGGCTTGCCCTCAACGAGTTCGCAATCCGCTGGTGCGACGACACGCTCGAACAGATGAAGAAGGAGAACTAGATGCTCGACCGACTCGCAAACCTCGCCGGCGGACACCCCAAGCGGGTGCTGATCTTCGCCGGGGTCTTCTTCCTCCTCGCCGGCGCGCTCGGCTCCGGCGTCGCCGACCGGCTCGATCCGTACGGCGCCGACGACCCCGACAAGGAGTCCTTCATTGCGAAGCAGAAGCTCGAGGGCGCCGGCTACCGCGATCCGCAGGCGATCATTCTCGTCCAGGGCGCCGACCCCACCTCCCCCGAGGGAGCGAATCGCGTTTCCGAGGTCGGGAAGCAGGTGGCCGAGGTCGAGGGTGTCCGCGGCGTCTCGGGCTTCGCCGAGACGAAGTCCGACGCATTCGTCTCGAAGGACGGGCAGTCCACCTACCTCGCGGTCCAGTTCGAAGGGACCGAGGACGACGCGCTCCAGGACACGGGCGAGGCCCTGGTCGCCGAGTTCGAAGGCGAGAACGACATCCTCGTCGGGGGCAACGCGGTCGCCCAGCAGCAGATCAACGAGAACGTCGAATCCGACCTTCAGCGCGCCGAGCTCCTGGCCTTCCCGATCCTCTTCCTGCTCTCGTTCCTCTTCTTCAGAAGCCTCGTCGCAGCCGCGCTGCCGCTCCTCATTGGAGGCCTCGCGATCGTCTCGACGTTCCTGCTCCTGACCGTCGCGAGCGAACTGGGCTCGATCTCGATCTTCGCCCTCAACCTGGTGACCGGCCTCGGGCTCGGACTCGCGATCGATTACAGCCTGTTCGTCGTGTCGCGCTATCGCGAGGAGATCGCGAAGTCGGGTGCCGGCATGCCGGCCCTTCGCCGGACAATGGCGACGGCGGGCCGAACGGTCGCCTATTCGTCGGTCACGGTCGCGGGCGCCCTCGCGGCGCTGGCCATCTTTCCCCAGCGTTTCCTCTACTCGATGGGGATCGGTGGAGCGCTCGTCGCGCTGGCCGCCGCGGTCATCTCCTTGACGGTCCTCCCCGCCGTGCTCGCTCTGCTTGGCGAACGCGTGAACTCGCTCTCGCCGAAGTTTCTCCAGCGCCGCGCCGAGGCCGACTCCCGCCCCGCGACCGAAGGCTTCTGGTACCGCCTCTCGCGCACGGTGATGCGCATCCCGGGACGGATCGCGTTCGCCAGCGCGACGTTCCTGATCATCCTTGGGATCCCCTTCTTCAGCATCAACTTCACCTCTGTCGACGCCCAGGTTCTGCCGGAGGACACGTCGGCGCGGATGGTCGACAACGAGCTCCGCTCCGAGTTCCCGCCTTTCCGCGACTCGCCGGTCCAGGTCTACGCCGAGGGATCGGCGGCAGAGGTCAAGTCAATCGCGGACGAGGCGGGCCGCCTCGAAGGCGTCTCGGAGGTCGTGCCGCCGCAGCGACTCGAAGGCGACGCGTGGGCAATCGAGGTCGTTTCCACCGACGCGCCACTCGCCGATCAGAGCCAGGACCTCGTCGCCGACCTACGCGGCGTCGACTCCAGCGCGCTCGTGACGGGGTTCACCGCGAACTTCGTCGACCTTCAGGAGAGCCTGGCGGAGCATCTTCCGCTCGTCCTTCTGATCGTCGGCCTCGTGACGGTGGTCGTGCTGTTCCTGATGACCGGCTCCGTCGTGCTTCCGATCAAGCAGCTCATCATGAACCTGCTCGGCCTCAGCGCCGTGTTCGGGATCCTCGTGTTGATCTTCCAGGACGGCCGGTTCGAGGGGCTCCTCGGCTACACCAGCGACGGTGGCCTCGAATCGACTCAACCTCTTCTCTTGTTCGCGGTCGCCTTCGGGCTATCGACCGACTACGGGGTATTCCTGCTCTCGCGCATCAAGGAGGCGCGAGACGGCGGCGCATCCGACTCAGAGTCGGTCGCCATCGGGCTCGAGCGCACTGGGCGGATCGTCACCGCCGCCGCGCTCCTCTTCTGCATCGCGATCGGGTCATTCGTGACCTCGGAGATCATCTTCATCAAGCAGGTCGGCCTGGGCACGGCCCTCGCCGTCCTCATCGACGCGACGATCATCCGCGCGCTCCTGGTGCCTTCGCTGATGGAGCTGCTCGGCAAATGGAACTGGTGGGCGCCGGCTCCGCTCAGGCGGCTCCACGGCCGGATCGGCCTGAGCGAGGGCTGACCGTACGCCGTACACTCACGGCATGCGAGGTGCCCTGACGGCAGGAATCTGCATCGGCGCGATCGCGCTCCCGGCGGTCGCCTTGGGCGGGCCCCCTGATCCCGAGTACGGCGGCAAGATCGACGGGAAGAAGGGCCACTACATCGGCTTCGACATAGGCGGAGTGGCAACAACCGGATCTGAAGAAGATGTTCATCGTGAACGTGCCCTTCAACTGTGACGACCCCGCCGACGACGGCAAGGACGGCGGCAGCTTCGAAGGCAAGTTCGCGATCGACGCGGACGGCACGTTCGACGACACCAAGACCGACGACTTCGGGCCCCCGAGCCTCCTCGCGGGGGGGCCGACGGCATCCGGTAACGCTTGAAGGGCAAGCTCAACGGCGACAAAGCCGCGGGACGCTCATGAGATCGAAGGTTCTCGGATCAGGCGATTGCCACAGCCGGCAAGAAGCGACTGCAAAGTCAAGAAGCCCGCCCCACCGTCCCGCCGAGCTAGACCGTCCCGGCGGCCCGAGAAGGCGCGGCCGAGCGTGACCTCGTCCGCGTGCTCGAGGTCGGCGCCCACCGGAAGGCCGCTTGCCAGACGGGTGACCTGGGCCTTGTCGCGGAGGAGCTCTGCGATGTGGATGGCCGTCGCCTCGCCGGTCGTGGTGGGGTTGGTGGCGAGCACGACCTCCGTCACGCCGCCGGCCTCGACGCGGCGCAGGAGCTCGTTGATCTTCAGGTCTGACGGATCGATGCCGTCGATTGGCGAGAGCGCCCCGCCGAGCACGTGGTAGAGGCCGCGGAACTCGTGCGTCCGCTCGATCGGGATCACGTCCTGGGGCTCCTCGACCACACAGATAACACCGGCTTCGCGGCGCTGGTCCTCACAGATGTTGCAGCGCGGACCTTCCGCCAGGTTGAAGCAGACCTCGCACAGGCCCACCTTCGCCTTGACCTCCCGGATCGCGTCCGCGAGGGCCAGCGCGTCGTCGTCGGACGCGCGGAGCACGTGGAAGGCAAGGCGCTGAGCGGTCCGCTGCCCGATCCCGGGCAGCTTCGCCATCTCGGCGATCAGCCGCTGGATCGGCTGCGCGTACAAGCGTTCCCCGCTCTTTAGGTCCCGGGCAGGCCCAAGCCGCCGAGGCCTCCCCCGCCGGGTCCGCCGAGTCCGCCCATGATGCCGCCGAGTCGCGACTCGGCAAGCTCCTGAGCGGCTCGAATCCCCTCGTTGACGGCTGCCATGACCATGTCCTGGAGCAGCTCGGGGTCCTCGGGGTCGATGGCCTCGGGGTCGATCGAGATCTCGAGCAGCCGCATGTCGCCGCTCATCTTCACCTTCACCATGCCGCCACCGGCGCTGGCGTCGACGACTTCGTCCTTCAGCCCCGCTTGGGCTTCGGTCATCTCGGCCTGCATCTGCTGGGCCTGTTTCATCATCGCGTTCAGGTCGAGCCCGCCGGGCCCGCCTCGGGGTCTTGCCATGTCTAAGCCGCCTCTCCGGTGTCGATTCCCGGGCTCGCATCGAGCCCAGCGTCCATCCCTGACGCTCCTGCGTCTCCCCCTTCGGCGGACGCGACGTCGAACTCGACGCCGTCGAACGCATCCTTTATGTGCTCGAACACCTCATCGGCGCTCATCTCCTCCTCGGCCTGTGCTTCGGGCTGAGCCTCCTCGCCTTCCAGGACTACGTACACGGGCCGAAGCCTCTCGCCGACGATCGTCTTTACGGCATCCGCGAGCCTCTCCTTCGCCTCGACCGCCTCCGCCTTGCGCTTGGCGAACCCGGAACCGACCGGGAACCCCACCTGGACCACGGCCTGCTCGACGTCAACGGCGATCGGGCGGGCAACGGACAGCGCCTGTGAGAGAAGCTCGGAGCTGGATTTGACCTGGTCCATGACCGCGGGCCAGAGGCCGACGAGTCGTTCGAGATCAAGCTGCTCCTTCGCCTCGGCCTGCGGCTCGGCGGCCTCCGCTTCAAGCGGCGCCTCCTGGATCGGCTCGGCGGCAACAGCCTGCAGCGCCTCCGGTGCCTCGGCAGGTGCGGCGGACGGTTCCGCCGGCGCAGCCGGCTTGCCGTCCAGCGCGCGCTCAACGCGCTCGAGGCGCTGAGCGAACGCCTCGCGGCCCGGGTCGAGCTGCGGGCGGGCCGCGCGAAGCAGCGCAAGTTCCATCGTCATGCGTGGCTCGTCGCCTTCGCGGATCGCCGTGAGCGCGGCTGAGACGGAATCGATCGCACGCGTCAGCCCGAGGTCCGTGAACGAGGCGGCCTGGGCCTGCATCCGGGCGGGATCGGCGGCTTGAAGGGCGTCGGAGCCGAAATCGTCGCCGGCGGCGCGGATGATCAGAAGCTGGCGCAGATGCGCCAGGAGGTCGCGGCCGAACTGGGCGACGTCGCGGCCGGAGCGCGCGAGGCCCTCGCTGGCCTCCAGGGTGGCGCGCCCGTCGCCCTGGGCGATCGCGTCGGCTGCGGCGAGGATCAGGGTCGCGTCGGCAACTCCAAGAACGGCGAGGACATCGTCGGTCTCGATCCGCTTGCCGCCGTATGCAACGAGCTGGTCGAGCGTGCCGAGCGCGTCGCGGAAGCTTCCGGACGCCGAGCGGGCAACCGCGGCTACCGCGCCCTCGTCGATCTCGATCGATTCCGCTTTGGCCACGCGGCGGAGGACCTCGGCGATCTGTTCCGGCGCCGGCCGCGCGAAATCGAAGCGCTGACAGCGATCGACGATCGTGGGCATGACCTTGTGCGGCTCCGTCGTGGCCAGGACGAAGACCGTCGAGGGCGGCGGCTCCTCGAGCGTCTTGAGAAAGGCGTTCCATGCCTCGCGGGTGAGCATGTGAGCCTCGTCCAGGATGTAGACCTTCCACTTCCCGGCGGCCGGGGCGAAGCCGACCCGCTCGCGGAGCTCGCGGATGTCATCGACGGAGCGGTTCGACGCGGCGTCCATCTCGATGACGTCCATCGATGAGCCGGCCGCGATCGAAGTGCACGCCTCACAGGTACCGCACGGCTCGAGCGTGGGCCCGTTGACGCAGTTGAGGGAGCGCGCGAGGATCTTCGCGATCGACGTCTTGCCCGTTCCGCGGGAACCCACGAAGAGGTAGGCGTGGTGGACGCGATCGCGCTCGATCGCGTTGGAAAGTGTCCTGACGACGTGCTCCTGGCCGACCACCTGCGAGAAGCTCAGAGGGCGGTGGCGGCGGTAAAGGGAGGGTTGCGCGGACACTTTGGCGAGTGTATTCAAGCTTCAGGCGGGGCTGCCGAAGGAAAAGCCATGAGCTGAATTGGGCAGGAGCGCGCCAGCTTCTGGAAGTCACCTCTCGCTCCCTAGCGAAAGCTTGATGGGCCATCCGTCCAGCGAACTGGACGGTGTAGAAGAGCCTGTTGTTCCCATTCCAGTGGGGTTTTTCGTCGTTCGCCGCAACGCGTCTTGCATCGAGATTTCCGGGCGACTCCAGCGGAAGGAATTCCGCTCCGATGTTCGACGTGGTGTTTCGGAAGGCATACATCGGAGTTGCGGTGGTCGCTGCCCTCGCAGCGCTCGCGTCCGCCCCGGCCTCGGCGAGGATGCAGAGCGTCGAGATCTCAGGCAAGGTCTGCCAGACCACGGGCGGAGGCAAGTTCGTGAACATCCCGGGCTTCCCCGGCGAGAAGATCGACCGCCGCCTGCTTCGGGACGTCAAGTTTCTGCGCCGTAAGTACAAGATCTTCATCACCGACGGCTTCTCGACCGACCCGGTGCATTCGGCAAACGGCGAGCACCCTCGCGGCCTGGCCCTTGACATCGTCCCGAACTTCGCCGCGGGCGGCAGCTGGAACGACATCGACAAGCTCGCGAAGTGGGCGGAGCCCTCGCAGAACAAGCCTCGCGCGCCCTTCCGGTGGGTCGGCTACAACGGCGACTCGGGTCACGGGAGCGGCCACCACCTTCACCTCTCCTACAACCACACCGGCGCCAAGTTCGGCAAGCCGGCGGACACGATGTACTCGGTCAAGTGCCCGAAGCCCGTCGGCGGCGACACCGAGCCCGACCGCGACAACGATGGCGGAGGCGGTGGAAATGGCGGCGGCATCTCGCCCGGCGATGGCGACGGCAATGACGGCGGTGGTGGTGGCGGCGGCGGCGGAACCGGCGGCGGCATCTCGCCCCGGAGCTTCGACCCCGGCGACCTTGCACCGGTCCACCCCGAGACCGGCGGCGTTGACGGCTAACAAGCCGCCGGTTTAGGCTGGCGGGCGTGCCCCCGCCGGAGGAAGCAGCGCACGCCGCGCCCATCGCCGACCTCCACTGCCACTACCCGATGCACCTCCTGGCGCGTGATGAGGAGGTGCAGGAGCACCTTCCCGACCGCGAGGGCGGGACCTCGCCTTCGACGCTCACGCTCGAACACGTCGTCCGCGTCCGCGAGCAGCCTGGCGTGCTCGCCAAGGTCCGAGCGTTCCTTCTCCTCGTCATCGCGAAGCTCTTCAACAACGCGAGCTTCGAATCGGGCTGGCGGGTGGACCTTCCCCGGCTCGCTGCCGGCGGCGTGCGGATCGTCTTCTCGGTCCTCTACCTGCCGTGGACCGAGATCGACGACCCGGATCGGGACGGCGACTACGACGAGCTCCTGACCAGACTCGACGAGGTCGAGGCCGAGCTCTCCCGCGAGCCGCCGGAGACGCGGCCCGTCGTTGTCAAGAAGGAAGCCGACCTCGACCGGGCACTCGAGCGAGAGGCGCATCGCCATCGTCCATTGCATCGAGGGCGGGATGCACCTTGGCGCCGACGAGTCGCTGATCGACGGGCGGGTCGCGGAGCTCGCGCGCAGGGGCGTCACCTACATCACCCTCGCCCACCTCTTCTACCGCGGCGTCGCCACCAACGCCCCAGCGCTTCCGATGCTGAGCGATCGGGCCTACAACACGATCTTCTGCCAGCCCAAGAACGGCGGCCTCAGCACGATCGGCGAAGCGGCGGTGAGGGCGATGTACAAGCACGGCGTCCTGGTGGACGTCAGCCATATGCGCGAGGACGCCCTGGCAGAGACGTTCGCGTTGCTCAGGGCCATCGACGAGGAAACTGGCACGGATCCGAAGGACCACCCGGTGATCGCGACCCATGCGGGCTACCGGTTCGGCGATCAGGCCTACATGCTCAGCGACGACACCATCCGCGAGATCGCGGCGCGCGACGGGGTGATCGGGCTGATCATGGCCGAGCACCAGCTCTACGACGAAGTCGACGTCGGCGATGCCACGGGCTTCGACGCGACGCTCGATGTGGTCCGCAGCCACATCGGCGCGATCCACGGGGTCGCGGGCTCCCACGCGCATGTGGGAATCGGTTCCGACCTAGATGGGTTCATCAAGCCGACAGTCGCCGGGATCGACAACGCCGACGACCTTGCGAAGTTCCGCGAGCCGCTCGCAATGGAATACGGCCCAGACGCCGCCGCAATCCTCGGCGGCAACGCTGAGCGAGTGCTCCGCAAGGCGCTCCGCGCCCGGGCCTAGAGCGCCTGTGGTGAAAACGTTTCGCTCAGCGAAACAAACCCACCACACGCCAGCCGAAAAACGGCATGGACCGTGCGGGCCCGCCTTCGAAGGCGGTTTCCCGAGCGTTCCCGTCGTGGCTGGCTCCGGTCAGGCCTATCCGCGTCGCTTGCTCGCTACCGCTTAAGGCTGCTTCCTTCCGGACCTGACCTGATTCACGGGCGCGCATCGCGCGGGACCTGACCATCAACGCCGCCCTCGACGTACTGACCTCGAGAGACCACTGTCCTCGAGCGAGCGTTCAGCCCCGCTAGAGCGGATTGCGGGTGACAAGGCACCGCTAGCGCCCCACCTAGCACGGTCCGTCGGGGATACTAGAGGTATGGGCGAGAGATTCGACGTCCGGGGCAAGACAGCCATCGTCACGGGCGGCGCGCGAGGCATCGGCCTCGGCTGCTCGCAGGCGCTCGCAAAGCGCGGCGCGCGGGTCGTGGTCGTGGACCTCGACCAGGAGGCGTGCGACGCCGCGGCCGCTGAGATCTCGCCCGACTCCTTCGGGCTCGCCGCAGACGTCACCGACCTCGGTGCGATGCAAGAGCTCATGGCGAAGGTCGTCAAGGAGTGCGGTGGCGTCGATGTTGTCATCGCCAACGCCGGCATCGCGCAGACCGGCGCGACCGTCAGGGCAATGCCGAGGGAGCTGGGCGATCGCGTCCTGGCCGTAAACCTCAACGGCGTCTACAACACGACGCTGGCTGCCCTGCCGGAGATCGCGGCTCGTAGGGGCCACATCGTCGTCACCGCCTCTGTGTATGCCTTCGTCAACGGGACCGGCCAGGCCCCCTACGCAATGGCGAAGGCCGGGGTCGAACAGCTCGGCCGTGCGCTCAGAGTCGAGCTCGCGCCTCACGGCGCCGGCGCCAGCGTCGCCTACTTCGGGTTCATCGACACCGTGATGGTCCAGCAGCTGC
The DNA here is from genome assembly GCA_963725035.1 of uncultured bacterium. Lineage (GTDB taxonomy): Bacteria > Actinomycetota > Thermoleophilia > Solirubrobacterales > 70-9 > JALZKA01. The sequence continues at coordinate 123,232 of CAVRWX010000001.1, forward strand.
TCGACGGCGATCGCTCCGCCGACAAGGTGAGGGATCTGGTGCCGAAGATGCTCCTGAAGCGGCTCACGCCCGAACAGGCCGGCGAGACGGTCGCCCGCGGCATCGAGACGCGCAAGCCGCGGATCATCACTCCCGCGGCGCTGGGCCGCCTACAGCACTTTCCGCGGGATCATCAACCCGCTCATCGACTCCTGGATGGTCAAGAACGCTGAAACGCAAGACCTCGTGCGCGACCTCGATTCACGCGCCGACGAAGAACAGATCACGTCGGCCTGAGCCTCGTTCAACCGCCACTTGTCGTCGTGGTCTGAAGTTGCCGTAAGTCGATTCGCTAATTTGGCCCGCTAGCCGATGTCAGCGCTCGCTTCATTCGTCACAGGCCGCCGCACCAAGTGGGTCGTCGTCGCCCTGTGGATCGTCGCTGTCGCGGCGCTGACGCCGGTCGGCGCGAAGCTCGTCGACGAGACCCAGGACGACACCGCGTCGTTCCTGCCCGAGTCGGCCGAGTCCACCGAGGTCGTCGAGATCCTCGACGAGGAGTTCGACGCCGGAGAAACGACCCAGGGCCTTCTGATCTATCACCGCGAGGGCGGCCTCACCCCGGCCGACGAGGAGAAGATCGTCGCGCGACGCGGAGGCGGTCGAGGCGCTCTCCGACGAGGAGCTTCCGCCGACTCGACCGGCTGATCCTCCGACCGTCCCGGTTCGGAGGACGACGGCGCCGCCCGGGCTCGTCTCCCCGGACGGCGACCTCGCCTACACCGTCCTCATCGTTCCCACGGACTTCGAGAAGGCCGCCGACTGGGGTGAGAACGTCCGCGAGACCACTGGCGACGGCGAGGACGGACTCGAGATCCTGCTCTCAGGCGACCTCGGCTTCTCCGTGGACGCCGAAGAGGTCTTCAGCGATTTCGACGCTGAAGCTCCTGATCGCGACCGCGGTGCTCGTTCTCATCCTGCTCGGCGCTGATCTACCGCGCCGTCCTGGTTGCGCTGACGCCGCTCGTCGTCGTCTTCTTCGCCTACTCGGTCGCTACGGCGTTCGTCTACCTGTACGCCAAATCGGGCGCGACCGTTTCCTCGAACGGCACCTCGATCCTGGTCGTGCTCATGTTCGGGATCACGACCGACTACTGCCTGCTGCTGGTCTCCCGCTATCGCGAGGAGCTCCACCGGATCGAGGACAAGCACGACGCGATGCAGCGCGCCGTCAGCCGCACCGGGCCCGACGATCCTTGCCTCGGGCCTGACCGTCTCGCTCGCGATGCTCACGCTGACCCTGGCCGACGCACAGCTCACCTCGACGCTGGGCCCGGTCGCCGCGATCGGGGTCGCCACGGGCATGCTCGCCGGCCTCACGCTGCTGCCGGCGCTGCTCACGATCTTCGGCCGCAAGGGCTTCTGGCCGCGCCACGGTCTCGTCGCCTACGACCCCGATCACGCCTTCGAGCGCCGCCAGGGCCTCTGGCGGCGGATCGGCGACCGCGTCCTGCAGCGCCCCGGGCTGGCGCTCGCGCTCACGACGTTCCTGTTCGTCGGCGGCGCACTCGGGATCCTCGCCTACAAGGTCGACTACTCCACGACCAACTTCTTCAAGAAGTCGGTCGAATCGGTCGAAGGCTTCGAGCTCATGGAGCAGGAGTTCCCCGCCGGCATCCTCTTCCCGACGACCCTCCTCGTCGAAAGCACCGACGGACCGCGTCAGCGGACAGCGACGTTGCCACCGCGAGCACCGCGGTTGAGGAGGTCGAGGGCGTTTCCGAAACCCTGCCGACCCGCCAAATCTCCGAAGACGGGACCATGACGACGGTCAACGTGATCCTCGAGGACGACCCGTTCACGAAGGATGCGCTCAACGTCGTGCCGGACATGCGCGACGCCGTCTCAGACCTCGACGGCATCACCGTTCTCGTCGGTGGTGGCTCGGCGATCCAGTACGACTTCGACGAGGCGATCGAGTCCGACCTGCGCCTGATCGCGCCGATCGCGCTCCTGGTGATCGGATTGATCCTCGCGATCCTGCTGCGCTCGCTCGTCGCACCGCTCGTCCTGATCGCGAGCGTCGTCTTGAGCTTCCTCTGCACGCTCGGCCTGAGCGTGCTCTTCATTCGCTTCGTCGTCGGCGATGCGGGCATCGACGCCTCGATCCCCACCTTCGCGTTCATCTTCCTGGTGGCGCTCGGGATCGACTACACGATCTTCCTGATGGCTCGCGTCCGCGAGGAGGCGCGCAATCACGGAACCCGCGAGGGCATGCTGCGCGCGATCTCGGCCACCGGCCCGGTCATCACCAGCGCCGGGATCATCCTGGCCGGCACCTTCTCGGTCCTCATGACCCTGCCGGTCACGTTCACGTTCGACCTCGGATTCATGGTCGCGCTGGGCATCCTCCTCGACACCTTCATCGTGCGAACGATCATGGTCCCGGCCGCCGTCGAGCTGATCGGCGACAAGATCTGGTGGCCGTCAACCGCCCAGAGCGGCGGCGCGCTCCACGAGGAGACCGACGAGCACCCGGCCGATCCGGCTTAGGACCTGGGTCGGCGCTCAGTAGGGAGGGTTGCGCGGGGGGCGCGGCGGCGGCGCGCCCGGCCGCGGCCCACGGCTCATCAAGAAGAGTCCGATCAAGAGGCCGACGATCCCGACGATCATCAGGATCAGGCCCACCGTCGAGAGGTCGACCTGCTCGATCGAGTCGTTGACCGCGAAGCGGAGGATCGCGCCGACGGCGATGAGGAAGAGCGAGGAGCCAATAGCCATGGCGGGCATAGTGCCACAAAGGCCGGAAGCCCAAGCGTCTGCCAGACGCGAGCAAGGCCCGATCGGCGACCAGCAGTATTAGGCAGGACGACCCGAGGCCGATGTCTGAGGACACGCGCCCGGCCTACAATCCAGCCGCCAGGGCGCGTAGCTCAGTGGGAGAGCGCTCGCTTCACACGCGAGAGGTCGCAGGTTCGAAACCCGCCGCGCCCATGTCGACTCGTCGAAAGTGAAGCGGGTCGCACGACCATAGGCTGTTGCATCGACCCGAAACGAAGGCGAGGACCGCTCGATCCCGGAGGTCTCAGACTCGGCTGGCGCGTCGGTCTAACCCGACTCGGTCATTCCCGCGAGACGCTCGCCTCGCTGGGTGACCCGCCAGGTCTGCCATCGCGGGTGCCGAGGCCCGCTAGCTCCGCCATGGCCGCCATCCCCGGGCCGACGGCGGCGGCAAAGCGCTCCTGGGTGGATGCGAGATCCGCATCGGCGGCCCGTTCGGGGGGAATGCGCGCGGGGTTCAGCGGCACGCGGTCGACCCACTCCTTGATGTCGGCCTCGGCACTGAAGGCGAATGAGGCGCGGCCCCCCCTAACCTGCATCAGCGCCCAATCGGTGGGGGTGTTGGACAGCGGCGATGGGCGGCACACCCTGTTCTTTTCGGCATCGTCCTCTCGGGTGGCCTCCACGTAGCCGATCAGCGCCGCCCCCAGGCAAGGGAAGCCCGCGCGGACCGGCTGGATCGTAATCGCCTCGTCGCCCCAGATCGGGATCAATGGCGGATACTGGAGCCCGGACGCGGCGCAGTGGACGACCACCGCGTTCCTTCGTATCGCGGCATCTCCGTCGTCGAGTTCGATCCGCCCAGGCTCGATCCCCCGAATGTGTCCCAGCCGCACCACCCGATCGATGCTGCGCAACAGGTCGAGCTCCCAATGGGCGAGCGTCGGCGTCTTCGCCATGGTCGGCGTTACCGAGGGGTCGATGCGGAGCATCACGCCGGCGGCTTCCAGTCTCAGGAAAAGGTCGTCCGGCGAGGAGGCTTCGCCGGCTGCCGCCATGATGTCGGCGGCCATCCCGAGGAACACGGCGGGGTCGGGCTGGACCACAGCGCGGTCGAGCATCCACGGCTCGCGGGGGCGAACCCAGCAGATCGAGTCCGGATCGACTCCCCGCTCGAGCAGCCACACGCAGGCATCGGTTGCGGTCTTTCCGGAGCCGGCGATCACGAACTCCTCCGGCGCGAACTCCAGCAGGGGCAGCGCGTTAACGGGTACCGCCCGAACCCCTTCGGCGACGCCGAAAGGCGGCTCCGTGGTGGCTGGGATCTCCGGGGCCAGGTAGCGAGCGTCAACGATCCGGCAGTCCGGCCCCATCTGGTGGCGCTCTCCGGACACTCGCGAGACGAACGAGCCGGCACCCAGGTATTCGCAGCTGGGATGGAACTCCACCTGGCCCGAGGGGACCAGCTGCTCGTCCAGCACCCGCCGGTAGTACGCGCAGACCTCCGTAGCGGGGGCCCGTTCGTGCAGACCGGCCTCGGGCCCGTCTCGCTGGATCGAGCCGGACCCCATCAGCGTCGAGGCGACGCCGTAGAACGAGGAAGCCTGGTGCAGCCGCACGAAGGGATACGCATCAAGCCAATGGCCGCCTGGCCCGTGCCGGCGATCAACCAAGGCGACGCGCACGTCCGCATGGCGGGTCAGAGCGTCGGCGAATGCCATGCCAGACGCTCCGGCTCCGACTACCAAATAGTCAGCCTCAAGCGCAATCGGCGTCGCGGTCATCCCTCCCTCTTTCCGCCGGTCGGGTCGCAACCAACGAGGACCGCGAACGACGTGGTGCCCGCGTGTCTGGGTCTTGATTCATCGCAGCTCGTCGGAACCTACACCCCGGGCACCGCCACCGAGCACGGTTCTGCTGTCTCATTGGGCACCAGGGCCGGCCTGGTGCCCACATCTGCGCATATCCCCACACATCGACAGGCATTGGATGCTGTGATTGACGCCTGTTCGCGCCTGAGGGCGCCCCGCTTCACACGCGAGAGGTCGCTGGTTCGAAACCAGCCGCGCCCATGGCGGAACGCCTGGCGAGGCTAATCCAGGTCGTCGATTTCACCCTGGTATTGGCCCATGCCGCGAGCGATGCCGTCGCCGATCAGGGCATCGATGACGCCTTGCGATTCGACGATCAGGTCGGCCCGCGCGATGCGCCGCTGGAACTCCTCGTCGGTGCGCAGCGCACTGACCTGATCCTCGCTGCCGCGTAGCAGCGCGAAACCCTGTAGGTCTCCACCGTGAGGTGTGAGCAGAACAACCTCGAAGTCCTCGATCTTGCCGTCGCCCTGGAGTCCTCCCCAGTACTCGACGCTCTCGTTGAACACCTGGAGAGCGCGCTTCTCGCGTCCGCGCGTCACCTGGCCCCATCCGATGAACAATGCAGCATCAGCCATTCGAATTCTCCTCTTTGATCGACCTGCCGCGTTGGTCACACCCTATCCCGGACCAAGGGTCCTGGCAAGCGCAGATTTCGGCCGCCGAGCTCCGGCTCGGCGCAGCTTCGGGCACCGCAGCCGCATGTCTGCCACGGCTCAAAGCTGCCGAATCAGTGGAGTATCCCTCCCCGGGTTTTGGGCACCAACGCCGTTCTGGTGCCCATATCCACGTGACATCCGCGTACATCCACGCACATCCGACCGGCGCCAATTGACGCCTATCCGTGCCTGAGGGCTCCACCGCTTCACACGCGAGAGGTCGCTGGTTCGAAACCAGCCGCGCCCACTCCTAGGCGGGAGACAGTCCCTTTTCGTCCAAAGCGAGTGCCTTGGCCAGTCCCCGGCGGCTGAAGGCCTATGGACAGCCGTTCTGGCCCGCGGGAGCGCACCGGAAGGTGATGCCGTCCAAGGAGAGCTCGGCCGTGCCACCCTCGACGACCCTGACCGCACCGTCGGCTTCGATGTGAATCCGAGCCGGCACGAACGGACCCAGCTCGGAGGCCGCAATCTGCATTTCGCCGTTGCCTGGCCTGTAACCGGCCGGCAGGGTGAAGACGGTCTCGCAGGGATTACCCCCTGAGTCCATCCTGCCCCTGAGGTGCACGATGCCGAACGGGTCTCGGAAGAAGCCGGCGGTGTTCGCGATCGTGCCATCCCAGTTGGCCCAGGGATCGCAACCGCCACCCTCGTCGTTGAACGCTGGCCCGTCGACGTCGCCAACGATGTCCCAGTCCTCCGGCGAGCGCAAATCGGCCTGACTCACCTGCCCGTTCTTGATGTGCTTCGACCTGACGCTGTTTCGCTCGAGCGCCCAAGCGGTGCCGCCCCCGACGATCAAGAACAGGCAGAGCAGCGCGAGGTGGTGCTGTCGGACGTAGTTGCCGATTCTGCTTGCCAAGCGGACTCCTCCAGTCACGCCGCGTTCCTGTGGTGGCCCCAATCAGGTTTCGCGGTCAAGGTCAATGCGCAGTTCCCGGAATTCATCGATAACTATCGCATCCCATGCTGCGCTTCTCGTCCGAAGCGGACTTAGCCGCATTCCATGCAAAGCGGACGTCTGTGTCCAACACGGCCAGACCCGCTTCCTATTGTTGGGCACCAGCGCCCTTCTGGTGCCCATATCCGCGTCCATCCCCGTACATGCACGCACATCCGACAGGGCCAATTGACGCCTATCCGTGCCTGAGGCACCACCGCTTCACACGCGAGAGGTCGCTGGTTCGAAACCAGCCGCGCCCATCTAGCCGCGAACCGGTCGCCTACGCCCGTGCGGGGCGCCGCCGTCGAGCATCCCCTGCACGGCCGACGTAGAGGATCGGCCCGTACCACCTGCGCGATTGGACTTCGAGTTCTGAGCGCGTTAATCTGCCGGGGCCGTCGCAAGCTTGAGGGAGGACGTGATGATCCGCAGATCCGCCGCCTATCTCCTCGTCGTGGGCATCGTTGCCGGCGCGACGGGGGCCGCTCAGGTGCCGGCCTCGGCCGCCGCCGGTCCCGGATGCAAGGACGGCGCCTACTGCCTGTGGAAGAAGCAGAACTACGAGGGCGACAAGCTCGTCGTGAAGACCAACGACTTCTTCAAGTTCCCGAAGGAGTTCAACAACAAGGCCTCGTCGTTCAAGAACCGAGCTGGGATCGACGTGCGGCTGTACGCGAGCAAGGGGGGCACTGGAACCAACTACTGCTACCCGGACGGTGTGAGCATCTCGTCCCTGGGTATTGCGAGCAACCTCGCCTCCTCCAGCCGCACTGATCCAGTCGGCTGCGGCTAGGAGTCTCCGACCTCGCGGTCCCGACTACGGCGCCGGCACGCAAACCTGCCGACGTCACGATCGATGGGAACCTCGCCCCCGGTCCAACCCCCCTCTTTGTTGCGGCAGGCCTGCTCCCGCACGCACCGCTCCCGCGAACGTGAACACGAATGCGAACGGTCCTCGACGGCGATCTGGCTGACGAGACCAGACCCGACCGTCTGCGCGACCGCCACACGCGAGAGGTCGCAGGTTCGAAACCCGCCGCGCCCATTACTTCACCCGGCATGCTGGCGATAGGCAGACCCGCAGAGCAACGCCTTTCTTTGGCGCGCTCTGCGGGGTTAGGTATCGATCTTCCTTCTCGAGAGCCCCACGAACTTGCTCCACATTCACTATCGGACATGGCCGGCTGAGCGTCTCCCCGGATACGTGCTTCGTATCGCTCTCACCGTTCGATGTCGTATCGTGGTACCTGCAGGTACACGAAGGGAAGTAATTGTTACAGACGAAGATGCGAAATGCATATAGCCATCGAATCTGCCGGCCACAAAGGTCATGTCGCGCCGGTCAGATAGAACTGCGGCCATGAAGGCCGAGGAGGTTGCGCGTCCGCTACTGCCCTGGCTGGGGCGCGCCTGTCGCCAGGCGCGAGAGGACAGGAGCGTGGTTCAGGTCAAGATCGCGGCGGCGATCGAGGTGAACCAGGCGACGATCGCGCGCTTTGAGGACGGGATCGCGTGGCCGAGGCAGCCCGAGGAGGTGCTGATGGCCTACGCGAGCGAGCTCGAGATGGACGTGCGGCTGCTCTGGGTTCACGCCTTCGTCCTGTGGCTCGAACACGATCCGGTCCTGGACGAGCAGAGCCAGGAGGAGATTCGGGCGGCGCTCAAGCGGCTCAAGATCTAGGCGGCGGGTCGATCGAGAGGACAGGGCCTCGAATCGGATCGAGACAGGGCAACTGGAAGACCTTCGGCATCATCGCGCATCCCGATCGCTGCCCTTCGTGGGTGCGGTCCACTCTGCGCCCGTCTGGCTGCGGAAGGCATCGAGGGCGCCGTCGAGTGTTGGGAAGAAGTGGTCCGGGTCGAGCGTGCCGATGAGCTCGTAGCGCTCGAGCTTTGCCCGCACGGGGTCCTTGAGCTCGGCGAAGACGAGGGAGGTGCCGCGGGCGTTGATCTCCTCGTCGAGCTCCAGGAGCATGTCAGCTGCCGTGGTGTCGACGTCTGTGATCGGCTCCGCTGCGATAACGATCCAGCGTGGCTTCGGGTCGCCGGCCGCGAGACGGCGCACCTGGTCGCGGAACGTCCGCGAGTTCGCGAAGAACAGCGGCGCGTCGAAGCGGAAGATCACGAGGCCGGGGAGCTCCTCGGCATCGGGGTAAAGGCTGCGATCGTGCTGGCCCGCCATTCCAGGAACCCGCCCAAGGGTGGTCTGGTAGGGCCACCACGACCGGCGGAACACGTTGAGAATGGACAGCGCGACGGCGACGGCGATGCCGGCGAGAACGCCAAGCAGCGCCACGCCGAGGAAGGCGGCCATCGAGAGCAGGAACTCGGCCCGCCGCTGGTGCCACAAACGCCTGACCCCCGAGATGTCGGCCAGCGACAGGGATGCTGCGATCACGACGGCCGCGAGAGTGGCCTGCGGGAGGTTTTGCAGGAGCCCCGGCACAAATAGAAGCATCAAGACGATCACTGCTGCTCCGACCAGCCCGGTGAGCTGTGTCTTCGCGCCCGCCTGCTCGGCCACCGCGGTGCGCGACCCGCTCGTGCTGACCGGGAAGCCCTGGAACAAGCCCGCGCCGACGTTCGCCGCGCCGATGCCGATCATCTCCTTGTTTCCGTCGATTTCCTGGCCCGTTCGGGCCGCGAAAGCCGAAGCGGTGGAGATGGTGTCGGTCAGGGATACGAGTGCGATGCCGAGGGCTCCCGCAAGCAGGAGCGGGAGGTCAGATACCGGGTCCGGCCAGGTGATGGACGGTAGCCCCTCGGGCAGGGTCCCGACGAGCGAGACCCCGTGGCCGGAGAGAGAGACGCCGTCGTCGCGACAATTGCGGCGACGACCGCGACCAGGACGCCGGGGACGCGGGACCGCCCGCGCTGGAGGATCAGGATCAGCGCGAGGCTGCCTACCCCCACGGCAGCGGCGGCGGTCACAGCGTCTCCCGATGCAAGCCCGCTCAGGAACTCCCCCGCCTCCTCGATAAGCCCGTCCGCCTCGGTTGAGAAGCCGAAGAGCTTTGGAAGCTGTCCGACCAGGATCGTCAGCGCGAGCCCATTCATGTAGCCGATCTGGGTGGGCTTAGACAGCAGGTCCGCGATGAACCCGAGCTTCGCCAGGCCCGCGCCGATCTCGATGGCAGCCACGAAGAGGGCAAGCATCGACGCCAGAGCGATCGCACGGTCGGGATCCCCGCCGGATCCGATGATCGGCAGGAGCGTCGCCGCGATCATGGGCCCGAGTGAGGAGTCCGGGCCCAGAACGAGAACGCGAGAGGGGCCGAACACCGCGTAGCCGATCAGGCAGATGACCGTCGTGTACAGGCCCGTGATCGCGGGCAGGCCCGCCAGCTCCGCGTACGCCATTCCCTGGGGCACCAAGAGCGTGCTCAGGACGAGACCGGCGACGAGATCGTGGCGCAGCCACGACTTGCGATAGGAGGCGAGCGAGCGAGCGCCCGGCATCCAACTCGGCGGCTTCATGATCGCTTAACCGACGTCAACACGACGCGACGATACCCCCACGCTCGGAGCCGGTGCCAAGTCCCCTCCGTCGTCCTCGCCCAGCCCCCGGTGGAGCGAGAGACCAGTCATAGTTGCTGCATGCTGAAGGACCGTAGGGCCGTCGCCGTCACGGCGATCTTCGTCTTGGCGGCCCTGTCGCTCACGGCCTGCTTCTCGGGGGACGCCCCGGAGCCCGACGCGGAGGCCGAGCGAGCGTCACCGGCGCTCGGAGAGCAGATGCGGCTGCAGTTGCTCGTCTACAACATCGAGTACGGGGGGAACCGGGCGACCGACAGGGTCATACGTCGGGTCGACGCCGATGTCGTCGGCGTGCTCGAGTCCTACAACCGTCTCCCCGAGATCGCCGAGAGGACAGGCTACCCGTACTACAACGTCTCGCTTCAACTCCTCTCGAAGTACCCAATTCACGAGCCTTCGGGCGGGGACGGTCTCTACGCCCTGATCGAGGTGCAGCCCGGCTATGTGATCCCGTTCTTCAACGACCACCTCGACTACGTCGAGTGGGGCCCGCGCGCGCTGCGGAACGGCGCGTCGGTGAAGTCGGTGATCGAGAATGAGAACCAGGTCCGCACCTCGGCACTCGCGAAACCGCTCGCGGCAATGACGAAGCTGACCGAGCAGGGCTATCCCGTCTTCCTCACCGGGGACTTCAACGAGCCCTCCAGCCTGGACTACACGAAGAAGACGCTCGGCAGCCGCGAGGGGATCCACCAACCCGTTCCGTGGCCTGTCAGCAAGGCGCTGTTCGGGATCGGGTTCCGCGACACCTATCGCGAGGAGCATCCAAATCCGTTGAAGGAGCCAGGGATCACCCATCGCAGCGGCGAGCGCATCGACTACGTCTACGCCGGCGGCCCATCGAGGACGCTCGCCAGCGAGATCGTCGGCGAGAAGGGCGGCCCGGACGTCTCGATCGAGTTCTCGCCGTGGACGTCGGACCATCGCGCGGTGCTCTCCACGTTCGAGGTCAGGCCGGTGGCGATGCCGACGATGGTTTCGGTCGACGCTCGCTTGCGAACCGTCGGTGACACGATCACGGTTGCCTACAACGCGCCTGATTCCGACGGCAACCAGATCGCGATCGTGCCCCAGGGCGGTGATCTGAGGTCGCCGGCGCGTCGCCTCGACGTTCGCGGCGAGCGCGGCACGAGGACGCTCGACACCTCGAGCATGGACCCTGGTAGCTATGAGGCGGTGCTCGTCCACGGCGAGGGCGACGAGCTGGCCCGGATCTCCTTCTGGCTGAGGGACCCGCAGGCGGAGACCGAGGTCTCGACCGACCGGCGGACCTACGGGCGGGGCGAGCCGATCGAGGTCGACTGGAGCGACGGCCCCGCCAACCGTTGGGACTGGCTAGGGGTGTTCAGGGCCTCCGCGCCCGACCCTAGCTCCGACGACTACCTGATCTGGGAATACACGGGCCGGCACGCCTCCGGCACGGTGCCGCCGCGCACCGAGGGCTCGGTGGCCTTAGGGCCGGACGCGCAGGGAGGACCGTGGCCGCTGCCGCCGGGCCACTACATCGTGCACTACCTCCTCGCCGACCAGTACAACTCGGCTGGCGCCGCTCGCTTTACCGTCAGGCGTTGACCTCGACGCAACCCTTCACACGCGAGAGGTCGCAGGTTCGAAACCCGCCGCGCCCATTTCCGTTGGCCCGTAGTCTTTGGCGACGGTGAAGAAGCACGTCTTGATCCTTGGTGCAGGCTTCGGCGGCCTGGAGCTGGCGACGCGGCTCTCGGAGACGATCCCAGACCTCGTTCGCGTCACGCTGCTGGACCGCAACGACTCGTTCTTCTTCGGCTACTCGAAGCTCGACGTGATGCTCGGTAAGTCATCGGCCGATGACGCGCGGATGTACTACCGCGACTTCGCGAAGGACGGCGTCGAGTTCCGCCAGGAGACCGTGACCGGCATCGACCCCACCGCCCGGCGGGTCACCACCGACGCCGGCTCATACGACGCCGACTTCGTCGCGGTGGCCATGGGCGCCGATTACGACATGGCGGCCACGCCTGGCTTCGAGGCCGGGCGGCCACGACTACTACACGATGGCCGGCGCGGAGCGGTTGCGCGACGAGCTGGCCGGGTTCGGCGGCGGCAGGGTTCTCGTGTCCGTGCTCGGGGCGCCGTTCAAGTGCCCTCCGGCTCCGTTCGAGGGCGCTTTCCTGATGCACGAGCTGTTCACGGAGCGCGGCATCCGCGACTCGGTTGAGATGACGTCGACGTTCCCCATGAAGCGCCCTGTTCCGGTGACCGGCGACGTCGCGCAGATGTTCCGCGACGGGCTCGCCGACCGGGGCATCGAGGAGCGGGCCGAGACGCTCGTCACCAGCATCGACCCGGCGACGCGGACGGCGCAGCTTGCGAGCGGCGAGACGCTGCCGTACGACCTCTTCGTCGGCATCCCGCGGCACCGGGCTCCCGATCCGCTCCCGGCCTCCGGCCTCGCGGTCGACGGCTGGGTGCCAGTCGACCAGACCAACCTGAGAACGACGTTCCCCCAGGTCTACGCCCTCGGCGACGTCTGCACCGGCCCCCGCATCGTCGCCAAGGCCGGGATCTTCGCCGAGGCGGCCGCACGCGTCGTCGCCGACGACATCGCGGCCACGATCGCGAACGGGTCGCCGCCCTCGCCGTACGAGGGATCGGGCATCTGTTACGCGGAGTTCGGCGGGGGGCTCGTGAGCAAGGTCGAGGTCAACTTCCTCGGCGGCGAGTCGCCGGTGGCCGACCGGAACGACCCCTCGCTCGAGTACGCCGCCGAGAAGGCGGAGTTCGGGGCGAGCCGGCGGGCGCGCTGGTTCGGATACTGATCGCTCGGTTCGCCTACGGCCCGATCGCCGCCGGCGCCGGCCGCCGGGGTGCCTCGCAGACGCCGCCGGCGCAGATCTCGATCGCTTCGTCCTTGGCGATCCAGCCGCGACGCCGCAGGGAGGCGTAGATCTCGCAGCCGGCGCAGAGGCCGAGCGCAGACTCCATCCACATCAGCGTCAGGCAGATCGAGCAAAGGGTCGCGGGCAGCGCGCCGCGGATGCCCGTATTGGTGATGATCACCATGGCGAACGACAAGACGACGCCCATCGACCAGGCGAATCGCTTCGGCCTCGCCGAGACCCATTCCGGCTCGAAGCGCCTTACGAGCACGTGGGCGACGCGGCCGATGGGGCTGTACTGGAGCCCGGCGGTGACCCGGATCCCGAACTCGATGAAGAAGAAGATCGTCATGAGCTGGAGCGGGAGGTAGATCTGCTCGGTGAGGGCAAGGACGAACACCACCGCCCCCATCACCATCGTCATCCCCGCCGCAGCGCGCACCTCGTTCTCGTTGAAGACGCCGGCGTGCACGTCCCTGCCGTCGACCGCCAGGCCTTCTATCCGCTGACCGTAGACGGCCGCTTTCGTGTCCCCGTCGCGCATCGCGTATCCGGGAGCGATGGTACACCGCAAACCAGAACCGTCTAGTTTCCTTGGCTCGTGGCCGGGTCGCTGCCCTTCTTCCTCGTCGACGTGTTTGCCGCCGCGCCACTGAGCGGCAATCCGCTGGCCGTGGTTGTAGATGACGAGGGTGTCGACGTGGACTTGATGCGTGCGATCGCGCGCGAGTTCAACCAGTCCGAAACCACCTTCGTTCAGGCATCGAGCCGTGAAGAGGTGGCGTGGCGGCTGCGCTCGTTCACTCCTGCGGGGGTCGAGGTGGGCGGAGCGGGTCACAACGCGCTCGGCGCCTGGTGGTGGCTCGCTGCCGCAGGTCGCCTCGCGCTCTCCGACGGCGCGAATCGCTTCCTGCAGGAGATCGGAGGACGGGTGCTGCCCGTCGAGGTGACTGTGGAGGACGGGCGTCCGCAGGCGATCGCGATGGAGCAGGAGCCGGCGCGGTGGGGCGAAGTCGTCGGTGACCGGGACGAGCTGGCCGCGTCGTTAGGGCTGCCTGCCGGCGAGCTCGGCGACGATGCCCCGACGCAGGTCGTATCAACCGGAGCCCCACACCTGCTGGTCGAGGCTCGGACCCGAGAGGCCGTCGATCGTGCGGTCCCCGATGTCCCTCGCCTGAGGGAGGTCCTGCGCACGGTCGAGGGCGAGGGTTGCTACCTCTACAGCCTCGATCCGATCGATCCAGGTTCCACCGCCTACGCGCGCTTCTTCAACCCGACGGCCGGCATCTCCGAGGATCCAGCGACCGGAACCGCGGCAGGCCCCCTTGCCAGTCACCTCGTCGCCCATGGCCTTAGCGTCGATGGTTCGAAGATCGTGATCGAACAGGGCCATCGGATCGGCCGCCCGAGCCGGCTCGAGATCCGCATCCCGAGCGACCGCGTGATCATCACCGCTGTGTGCGTGATCGTTGCCGAGGGCACGCTTCACTACTGACGGACAACCCGCCGTGCCCATACTGCAGGGATGAGCCGATTGGTTGAGTCCGACGACTTCCCAGGGTCGAAGCACGCCGCTTACCTGGACGCCGCGAACATCGGGCTGATGTACCAAGGCGCGCAGCAGGCGATCCTCGAATGGCAGAGCGACGTGGCCGACAACGGCAGCCTGGCTCTTCCCGAGACTGTCGAGGGGAGCGTGCTCGACGGTCTGCATCGGTCGGCTGCCGGGCTGTTCAACGCTCAGCCCGAAGACATCGCTGTGGGTTCGAGCGTGACGGAGTTGCTCGGCTCGCTCGCCTGGGCCGTCGCGCCCGCAGCGGATTCGAACGTCGTGGGCACCGCCCCGAGCTTCCCGAGCACCGTCAATCCCTGGCAACGGGTCGCGGCTCACACCGGCTGTGAGATAAGGCTTGCCGAGGGCGAGGGCGACATCGTGCGCCTTGACGCCGTACTTGAGCTGATCGACGACGACACCGCCGTTGTCTGCATCTCACACGTCGAATACGGAAGGGGCCAGCGGTTCGACCTCGCGAGCCTGGCGGCGGCTGCACACGACCACGGCGCACTCCTCGTCGTCGACGCCACGCAATCCGCGGGCGCGGTTCCCATCGACGTCCAGGCAGACGCGCTCGACGTCGTCTTGTCCTCCGGCTACAAGTGGCTTTGCGGGCCATTTGGCGCGGCCGTCATGTACCTCGCCCCCCACCTTCAAGCCAAGCTGGAGCCCGGAGTGGTCGGATTCCGCAGCCACGAAGACATCTGGGACCTTCGTACCGACCAGCTTGATTACGCGCGGTCGGCACGGCGTTTCGAGTGCAGCACGATGGCCTACGGCTGCGCGATCGGCCTGTCGCACTCGATCGATTTCCTGCTCGAAGTCGGCGTCGACCGCATCTACGAGCACAACGAAGCGCTCGCCGATCTGTTGATCGAAGGACTGCGCGATCGGGATCTGGAGATCACCTCCCCGCTCGCCGGCGCAGAGCGCTCGGCGATCGTCACCGCGCGCAAGCCGGGCTTCGACTCGGCCCAGGCCGCCGACCGACTGAGGGCGGCGCGGGTCGTGGCCTCATCGCGAGGCGACTCGATCCGGTTCTCTCCCCACCTCTACACGGTCGACGAGGACATAGAACGCACCCTGGCCTGCCTCGACGAGGTGCTCGTGTAAACCTCCGGGGCATGACCTTCACGGCCGCGGACGAACGCTACGACTCGATGCTCTACCGGCGCTGCGGGCGCAGCGGTCTCGACCTGCCCGCCATCTCGCTCGGGCTCTGGCACAACTTCGGCGGCGACCGCCCCATCGAGACCTCGCGGGCGATCCTGCGCCGGGCGTTCGACCTCGGCATCACGCACTTCGACCTCGCCAACAACTACGGCCCGCCCTACGGCTCGGCCGAGACGACGTTCGGCCGAGTGCTGAAGGAGGATCTGCGGCCCTATCGCGATGAGATGATCATCTCGACCAAGGCGGGGTGGGACATGTGGCCCGGGCCCTACGGAGACCGGGGCTCGCGCAAGTACCTGTTGGCGAGCCTCGACCAGAGCCTGCACGCGCATGGGCCTCGACTACGTGGACATCTTCTACTCGCACCGCGCCGATCCCGACACTCCCCTCGAGGAGACGATGGGCGCCCTCGACACCGCCGTCCGGCAGGGCAAGGCGCTGTATGCCGGGGTCTCCTCCTATTCACCGGAACGAACTCAGCGTGCCGCGGAGATCCTCCACGAACTTGGCACTCCGCTGACCATCCACCAGCCCTCTTACTCGATGCTCAACCGCTGGATCGAGAGCGAGCTCCTCGACGTGCTCGGAGACCAGGGCATCGGGTGCATCGTCTTCACCCCGCTCGCCCAGGGAATGCTCACGGACCGCTACCTGGACGGCATTCCCGAGGACTCGCGAGCCGCCCGGGACGATTCGCTCGACCCGGACTGGCTGACCGAGGAGAACCTCGAGCGGATCCGCGCGCTGAACGAGGTCGCATCGAATCGCGGCCAAAGCCTCGCCCAGCTGGCGCTGGCCTGGACGCTTCGCGACCCGCGAGTGACCTCGACGTTGGTCGGCGCCTCGAGCGTCCGCCAGCTCGAGCAGAACGTGGCAGCCCTCGATTCGCTCGAGATCACGAGCGACGAGCTGGCGGAAATCGACCGCCACGCGAGCGAGGGCGGCGTCAACCTCTGGGCGGAGTCCGGCGAGGCTGAGTAGGTCTACTCGCCCTTGTGGGCGACTGAGGCCCGGCGCTTCTTCGTCGGCTTGACCTCGGGGTTCTCGATCTCGCCGAGCCGTTGGATCAGCCGCCGCCATTGCGAGGAGTCCAGCAGGCGCTCGTCCGTCGCAAGGTTCTCGGCCAGCGCGCTGCCCGGCGTCGGGGCGCCGGAGATGCTGTAGCCGACATGGACGTGGTCCGCGTGGTCACCCATCGCGAACGTCGGGCCGCCCATCTCCATCAGTGAGATGACCTGGTCGGGAGTCATCGCGCCCTGGAGTTCAAGGATCTGCGTGATCAGCGTCTCGGTGATGGAACCTGTGCCCTGGTTCCCAAGGACGGGCAATCCGTTGATCTGGGCGATGTCCACGGCGCTTCCGACCGAGTGGGCGCTGACGTTGCCCGAGCTCGTGTAGACACCGTGGCCGCACTTGAGCGAGGTGACCGTGAGGTCGAAGCCGCTGCGCGCGAGATAGAGCAGGAGCCTCATGATCCGAACGTCGATCTGACCGCTGCGGACATCGGCCACACCGCACTCGTAGATCGAGACGCCGGACTCGGCCACGAGCGCGCGGGCCGCCTGTTCCTTCGACATGAGGAGGACCTGCCCCGGCTCTGCAGAGCTGCCCTCGAATGGATCCTTGCCCATCGCCCGGTAAAGGTGCGTGGCCTCGAGGAGCTTCCAGCCGTCGAGGATCGGCTTCGGGTTGATCTGGGGGGCGCCGCGCCCGGCGGGGCGAATGGCGAAGTTCAGATGCGGCGCGAGCTGTCCGCCGGATCCGACCGAGCCGAGGATGGTGCCCGCAAGCACCTTCGAGCCCTCCTCGAGCCGGCGAAGCTCCATCCGCTTCGAGTCGAAGCGAAGCGGGCCGAATTGCGACTCGAAGCTCTCGTACCCGAGTCGCTCGAACGCCCGCTCGGACGGGTCGAAGGACATCGGGGCGGCGCCGTCCCGCTCGGGGAACGCTGACACTCGCTCGCGAAGGTCCTCCGTGTTGGTGGGCTGGGCGGGCTCCGCAGCCTTCTGGCCCTTCGCCTGGCGGCGCTCCGAGTGTTCTGTCTGGGCGCCGTCGCGCTCGCGCGGGACCGGATAGGCATCCGCGATCGAGCCGAGCTCGGCATAGGTGAAGCGGTTTCCGTAGTTGTCTTCGAGGACGACGTACTTGCCAAGACGATTCGACTGCCCGATCTTCTGGATAGTCCCGTCGTTGACCGCGATCGCGGACGCGCCCTCCTTGGAGTAGATGTTGATCCCGCGGCGGGTCGGCGACGGCGGCAAGTCGGTCTGGCCTTTTGCGGCGCGCTCGGAGACGTCGTCCGCGTAGCGGGCGTTCGCCGCCACCGGGAAGCGCGCACCCTCAGTCAGGCCGGTGATCGAGCTGACCAGATCACCGGGAATGTTCGCGTACTGGCGGGCGTAGAGGAGGACCTCGTCGACGTACCAGTCCGCGTGGTTGTACGCGAAGATCGCTCCCGGGAGGTCGTCCTGCGCGCCCGACGCCTCCAGGTAGTTCGCTGCCGCGCAGATCGCGTCCACCGGGTTGTAGGGGTCCTTGCGCCCGTCGTTGTTGGCGTCGACCCCGTACGCCTTCCAGGTGGCGGGCATGAACTGCATCCAGCCCTGGGCCCCGGCACTCGAGACGTTGAGGTTGGTTCCGAAGGCGGTCTCGATCCGGTTGATCGACGCCAAGACGTACCAGGGCACCCCGTACTCGGTGCCGCACGCCTGGTAGATCGGCAAGAGGAACGGCGGGATCGTGAACCGGTCGATGATGAAGTTCGGCATCCCGAGTGGCGAAGGGCCAAAGGTCGCAAGGGTCAAGGTCGGGTTGGCTGCCGTCGGCACGCCATCCGGCCGGCGGATCTGGTCGTCGACCTGGTTCTTCTCTTCGCGCTCCTCGGCCGCCGTCTGTTCTTCGTCGTTCTCGGCATGGCCCTGACCCTTGCCACCCTTGCCACCGCCGCCCGTGGTTGCGCCGTCGTCAGAGCCTTCTTCGCCTCCGCCGGTCCCTCCGCCGTCAGGCGGAGTCGACGTGCTCGGAGGTGTGATCGGGGTGGAAGGAACCGCCGGGGCGTCCCCGCCTCCGCCTGGCAGCGGGACGGTTCCGCCGCCACCCGGAAGGGTCACTCCCCCGTTGTTGCCACCGCCGGGAAGGTTGATGTTTCCCCCGCCCGGCAGGTCGGTCCCGTCGCCGTCGAGGTCGGGCAGCCCCTGAGTCAGATCGCCGACGATCCCGGCCTGCGCAGCCACCGCGCCCGCGCTGACGACAAGTACGGCAATAGCGTTCGCAACAACGGCCAGCGCCTTCCTTGACATCGCTCGCTCGCCCTCCTGGGCGGAACCTGCGTCGGGTGACTCTTTGACTACCCACGCAGCATGCACAAAAACCCGCTCGCATGCGCCAGTTCGAATCCCACCGGCCCCACCCCGGAACACACGCGCGCAACGCTGCGCTCAGGCCGCGATGTGAGGCGCTACTTCCGTCGCGACCAGCCCCAGCTGCCGCGGCTCGTCGCCCATGGGCCAGATGTAGACGCGCTCGCATCCGGCTGCCGCAAAGCGCGAGAGCAACTCCGCGCACGCCTCGGCGGAGCCGACGCAGACCTGTTCGCCAAGCACTTCCGGATCGCGCTTCAATAGCGGCGCGAGCACGTCGCGCAGAACGCGATCGCGCTCCGCCCGGTCCTCCGTGACCCAGGTCCACATGGTCACGAGCGCATTCGGGAACCCATCCGCGATGCGACCACGCCGCTCGAGCTCATGCGCAAGGAGTTCGCGCCCCGACGCGAATCCCTCGGGAGTCGTGTTGTAGGCCGACGCGAGCCAGCCGTCCGCCAGACGCGCGACCCGGCGAAGCCCCGCCTTCGACCCCCAACTTCCGATCCACACCGGGACGCCGCCCTCCTGAACGGGCGCCGGCGCCAGCTCGGCGTCGGGCAGCGGGTAGAAGCGCGTCTCGTCCGGCCGTGGCGCCCGGCCAAGCAACGCCCTGAGAATTGCTACCGCCTCATCGAAGCGCTTCCACCGGTCGTCGAAGGGGACGCCAACCGCGTCGTAGTCGCGCTGGCTCGAGCCAGGCCCCACGCCGGCGGTCATCCGTCCGCCGGAGAGAATGTCCAGCGCCGCGAGCGTCTTGGCGAGGGGCACAGGCCCTCGCTGGGCGACGAGGGAGATCGTCGTCGCCAACTCCATCTCACCGGAGCGCTCGATGGATGCCGCAAGCGCCGTCGGCCCGTCGAGCCAGGGAGTCGAGAAGAGGAAGTGGTCGTTGGACGAGATCGCCGCAAAGCCGTTGTCGCGCGCCGCGTCGACCGCCGCGTGGAGCCGACCCGGGGACTGACCTTCGTCCCCGAACTCCATGAGCGGGAGATGAACGCCGAGGTCCACCCAGCGAGTATCTCACTCCCGGCGTCTGGCTAAGCCTTCTCGAAGACGAGCCTGTAGTGGTCGAGCAACTCGCGCTCGAAGCAAACGCTGTTGGCGCTCACGCCCGAGGTGAACGCGACGCGAAAGTCGGAGCTCCTAAGCCAGCGGGGCACCAGCCGTAGCTTGAAAAGCGTCTTTCGAAGGCTGCGCTCGCCGAATCGCCGTCGCCACTGGCGGATCGTCTCGATGTAGTCGAGCCGGCCGCTTTCCGCCGAGATGAGCCGGAAATGCGGCTCGGCGCAATTCACCACCTGCTCCTCACCGAACGGCAGCCACGACCCCGGGAACTGCTTCTCCATGAGCCCCAGAATCCACTCGTCGGAGCCCCTCGGGGCGTCGAGGCCGATTCCGCCGAAGCGGTCGCGCGAGATCATGTTGCTCCCGAAGACCATCGTCTGCAGGTAGAAGCGCCCGCCCTGTGAGAGCACGCTGGCAATGTTCTCGAAGAAGCGGCGGTAGATCTGTTCCTGGAGCCCGGCCCCGAAGTCCTCCCGCGAACAGAAGTGCTCGAAGGCGCCGAGGCTGGCGACGGCGTCGAACGGCCCGAAGGTCTCGAGGGCCACCTCGCGCGCGTCTTGCAGGTGAACGTCGAGGCCTTGCCGCCGGCAGGCTTCGAGCTGCGCCGACGAGAGCGTTACCCCGACCCCCGTCCCGCCCGCCTCGCGGATGTGGGTCAAGAGCGGACCCCATCCACAGCCGAGGTCGAGGACGCGCCGGTCGGACTCGATACCGATCTGCCCAGCGATGAAGTCGTGCTTTCGCCGCTGAGCCTCCTCGAGGCTGAGAGAGAAATCGCCGTCGTACTTGGCACCGCTGAAGTCGGCGTGCTCGCCCAGGCTGAGCCGGAAGATCCGATCGGTCAGCGAGTAAGTGAAGTCGAGATCCTTGCCGTTAGCCATCGTTCATGTGCTCCTACCAGAAGTAGGGCCCCGGACAACCGATTTCATTTCGCCCCTGAAATGACCCAGGTGTCCTTTCCGCCTCCTCCCTGGCTTGAGTTCACGACGAGCGACCCCTTCGCGAGCGCGACGCGCGTTAGGCCGCCGGGCATCAGGCGCACCGTGTCCCTGCCGCAGACGGCGAACGCCCGCAGGTCCACGTGGCGGGGCTCGATCGCGTCGCCGGCGACGGTGGGGCAGGTCGAGATGTTCACGATCTCCTGCGCGATGTAGTCCTTCGGGCTTCGTCTGACGCGATCGACGCAGGCGGCGAGCTGCTCCGGACTGACTTGAGAGCCGACGACCACCCCGATGCCGCCCGACTCCGAACGCGGCTTCATGACCAGTTCGGCGGCGCTCTCGATTACGCGCGCCAATGATTCCTCGTTGGCGCAGTCGAGCGTCGGGATCTGATCGACGAGCGGCTCCTCATCGAGGTAGAAGCGGATCGCCTCCGGCACGTAGGCGTAGACGAGCTTGTCGTCGGCGAGGCCCGAGCCGAAGGTGTTGACCATCCGCACCTTTCCGGCTCGCAGCGGCTCGTAGAGCTTCTCCCCCACCCACGTCGTGCCTGAGCCCTGCTCGGAAACCCGATCGGCGTCCGTGCGCCTGAGGACGACATCGACACGGCGAACCGCACCGCTCTCGTCGCGAAAGTGGACCTCGTCGTCCTTTCGCATGAGGTCTTCCGGCTGAACCAGCGGTAGGCCGATCCTCCTGGCCACGACCGTGTGCTCGTACCAGGCCGAGTTGCCGGGCCCGTCGCTCACGAGGACCGCCACTGGATCATCGACACCATCGGGTGCGGCCTCCCGAAGCGCCTCGCCCAGCCATTCGAACACCGGGTCGAGCGGCTCCACCTGCCCGACCGCGTTGTCGAAGAGCTCGGCGCTGACCTGACGCGCAGCAACGGCGTACGCCATTCCCGACGGCGTCCGCGAGTTGTCCTCGAGGACCAGGAAGCGCCCGTCGCGGTCGCGCACGAGGTCGAAGCCGATCACCGTGGCGGCGCGGGGGCCGACCAGGCCCTCCATCTCGGGCTCGAAATACTCGGCGCCTTCGATCACCCGTGCGGGGATCACGCCCTCGGCGACGATTCTGCGCTCGCCGTAGACGTCGGCCAGGAGCGCGTTCAGGGCACGCGCACGCTGGGCTAGGCCGCGCTCGAGCTCCGCCCATTCGGCCGCTTCGACGATGCGGGGAATCGGATCGAGGACGAAGTCCTGCTTGGCGTCGCCCTTGCCGAACACGATGCCGTGCTCCCGGACCAGGCCCGACGCAGTGGCGAGCGCACCCGTCGGGTCCGGGCCCACCGCGGCGAGAACGCCCTCATATCCGGGCCGGGGAGATCCGCCCGGCTCGAAGCCCTCGTCGAAGAAGTTCCCGGGGTCGTAGATCACTCAGGTGGACGGTAGCCTGAGCCTGAGGTCGAAGCAGTGATCGCAGGAGCCCATCTCATCGTTTTCGCCGAGGATGCCGAGCTGGCGCGGGAGTTCGCGCGCGAGGTGCTCGGCATGAGCGCCGTCGACGCCGGCGGCGGATGGCTCATCTTCGAGCTGCCCCCTGCCGAGCTTGCCTTCCATCCCGGCGAGGGTTGGGGCGTCGGGACGGGGCAACATCAGCTCTTCCTCATGTGCAACGACGTCAATCAGGCTGTGGCGGAGCTCGAAGCCAAGGGCGTGGAGTTCGTCGGCCCGGTCACCGATGAGGGCTACGGCCTCGTAACCCGCTTCAAGTTTCCGGGCGCGGGTGAGATGAACCTCTATGAGCCGCGCCACCCCAGTCCGTTGGCCGAGTTCGGCGACGCCTGACCGCGCCCACTGAGTTCTTACTTCTTGCGGTAGAGCCTGGACGTCAGCGGCACGAAGACCGCGGTGAGGACGACGGCGGTGGCAAGGACCAGCAGGATGTCCCCGACCTCGGCCGTCCCGTTCATCAGCCCGCGGTTGGCTGTCACGACCCACGAGATCGGGTTGATTTCGACGAACGCCTCAAGGCCACTTGGCAGCGTCTCGGGCGGCACGAACGCGTTCGAGAGGAAGGTGAGCGGGAACAGCGCCATGAAGCCCGTGTTCATGACCGCGTTCGGCGAGCGCAGGATGAGCCCGAGGGTCGTGAAGACCCACGCGAGGGCGAACGAGAAGACGATCGTCAAGGCAAGCGCCGCCAGGACGCCTTCCCACCCGCCATCCGGGCGGTAGCCGAGCACGGCGCCGACGATGATCACGACGGTCCCAGCCACGAGGTAGCGCACGCTGTCGCCGACGACCGATCCCACGAGCGGCGCGGGCCGCCAGATCGGCAGCGAGCGGAACCTGTCTACGACGCCCTTGGTGAGATCGGTGTTGAGAGCGACCCCCGAGTAGACGGTCGTGAAGACCACCGACATCATCAGGATCCCGGGGAGGATGAACGTGAGGTACTCGCTCGTCGAGCCCGAGATCGCACCTCCGTACATGTAGGTGAACATCAGCGTGAAGAGGACCGGGGTCATCGTCGCGTCGATGAGCTGCTCGGGAACGTGCTTGATCTTCAGGATCCCCCGCCAGCCGAACGTGAGGACCGCCGAGAGCGCGCTGGGCCGGTCGGGACGGGGCGCCGACGACAGCGCCTGGCGGATCGCCCGCTCCTCGATCCCCTCAAGAGTTGCGTCGCTGGTCCGCGTGTCACTCATGCCGCCTCGACCTCCTCGATGTCCGCTTCGTCCGCTTCCGCGGGGTGGCCGGTCAGGGCCAGGAAAACCTCGTCCAGGCTCGGCTGGCCGAGCGAGAACCCAGCGACCGCAATGTCGCGACGGCCCAGTTCCGCAACTGCCTCGGCCCCGCGATCCGCTTCGTCGCACGCCGCAGAGAGCGCCGCAGGGTCGGGCTCGAGCTTGACGGCGCCGAGCTCGCGTTCGAGGATCTCGGCGGCGCTGGCTCGCTGGTCTGGATCGAGCAGACGGACGTGGAGCGTGGCCGAGCCGACCGACGCCTTCAGCTGCGAGGGCGTGCCCTCGGCGATGACTTTGCCGTGATCGATCACAGCAATGCCCTCGGCCAGCTGGTCTGCCTCGTCGAGGTACTGCGTACAGAGGAGGATGGTGGTGCCCTCGCTCGCCAGCGCTCTGATGATGCCCCAGACCTGGTTTCGCGAGCGCGGATCGAGGCCCGTCGTGGGCTCGTCCAGAAACATCAGCTCAGGCGTGACGACGATGCTGGCGGCGAGGTCAAGCCGTCTGCGCATGCCGCCCGAGTAGTTCTTGACAAGGCGCGCCGACGCTTCGATGAGACCGAACGAATCGAGGAGTTCGTCCGACCTGGCCTTGGCGCTCGCGCGGCTTAGGCCAAGGAGGCGTCCGATCAGGATCAGGTTCTCGCGACCGGTCAGGTCTTCGTCGACCGAAGCGAGCTGTCCGGTCAGACTCACCACGCCTCGAACGGCATCCGCTTCGGTGACGATGTCGTGGCCCAGGACCCGGGCCGATCCTTCGTCAGGGCGAAGCAGCGTCGCGAGCATCCGGATGGTCGTCGTCTTGCCGGCACCGTTGGGCCCGAGCATCCCGTAGACGGCGCCCCTTCTCACCGACAGATCAACCCCGTCGACCGCCTTCGTCTCGCCGAAGGACTTCGCGAGGCCCTCGGCCTCAATGGCGAGCTCGTGAGCGCCGGTCACGCGGTCACCGGCTTCAGCTCGACCGGATCGGGAAGCTCGAAGAGGCCCGGCAGTTTGGCGACCGCCTTGCGATCGCCTTCGATCCGGAGGGCTCCTGCAGCCTCCAGCGGTTCCGAGCTCTTCGCCGTAGTAGAGAAACCCGATGAAGGTCATTGGGTCGGTTTCGATCACGGCGTCAGGATCGCCGTCCTCACCGTGATCAACCTCAAGCGATCCACCCTGGATGCGAAGGCGAAACGATTCGTCGCCAAGGCGCAGGCCGATGGTCAGGTCGAGCCCGCCCGCCTTGTCGGACAAGAACATCGTCTCCAGGTTCATCGCGAGAGAGCTCGGGCTGAAGTGGCCGGACTCGGGGAAGTGGGGCGAGCGCGCGGCCCAGTTGCCGAGCGAGCGAAGGGTCGGCTCGAGCTCGCGCCCCCACTCGGTCAGCTCATACACCTTGGACGCCGCGGGAGGGGCGAGGGTCCTGCGGCTGACGATGCCGTGCGCCTCGAGCTCACGGAGGCGCTGGGAGAGCACGTTCGGGCTGGCGGCCGGGAGCCCCGACCGGATGTCGGTGAAGCGCTTCGGGCCGTAGCTCAGCTCGCGCAGGATCAGGATCGCCCAGCGCTCGCCCACCAGCTCGAGCGCGTGGGAGAGCCCGCAGAGGTCGTTGTATGTGCGCTTCTTGGTGGCCATCGTGTCGACAGCATACTCCTTAGTCCTAAATCTAGCAAGTGAGGTTAGTTTTTAGGACTATCGTGGTAGTGTCACGACAAAGCGAACGAATGGAGGAAGAATGAGCCTGAAGGAATGCAAGGTCGGCACGGCGGTGGCGGTTTCAGACCTCTCCCGCGCGAGAAGTTTCTACGAGGGCAAGCTGGGGCTCGAGTCCAGCCAGCAGAGCGACGAGATGGCCACGTATCAGTGCGCTGAAGGGACCGGCCTTTTCGTCTATGTCTCCGAGCACGCCGGCTCGAACAAGGCGACTCTGGCCGGGTTCGAAGTCTCAGATTTCGACGCCACGCGCGCGGAACTGGCCGGGAACGGCGTCGCGTTCGAGACCTACGACGACGAGAGCGGCGTGACGACGGACGATGACGGCATCTTCCAGGGACCCGGCTTCAAGGCGGCGTGGTTCAAGGACCCCGACGGGAACCTCTTCTCGATCAACGGGAACTAGTACCGACTAGCGAGGCCGCCTGTGCGGCTAAACGTCGGCGGAGCTAGGGCACCCCTCGGGCCGGCTCAGCAATCAGTGTTGGCGGTGACGAAGGCGTTCGCGTCGCCGGCCGAGGGATGGGTGACCTCGGCCATGAAGCACATGGCGCCCTCCGCCTTGATCTTGATCAGCGCCTTGAACTTGGTCGCAGCCCCGGCCTCGAGCTTGAACTCGTGCCCGTCGGTGCGCACTTCCTGGGTGATGTTGTCGCTCCCGTCGAAGTACCGGACGTTGAATGCGTCCTTCACCGCCTTCTTGGCGACGGAGAGGTTGATGCCCTTGAGCTTGTCCTCGGTCCGGTTCTTCACTCGGATCCACGCGGTCTTGGTCTCCACAGGATCCATGTTGAAGTCGAGCTGGCCGGTTGAGAACGGACCGTCCTTTTGCTTCGACGTCGAGAGTTGGAGGCTGGAGCCGGAGAAAGCAGGCGCAGCTCCCAGCGCCATGCCAACGACCACGACGGCTACCACTGTGAGAACTCTCCTACCCATCACTACCCCCAGCATCCCAGATTCAGTTGACCGCAAGCAGGTCGATCACGAAGACCAGCGTGGAGTCCGGCGGAATGTCCGGCGGCTGGCCCTGCGGCCCATAGGCCAGATCGGGCGGGATCACGAGCTGGCGGCGGCCGCCGACCTTCATGCCCTCCAGGCCTTCGTCCCAGCCCGGGATGACGGCGCCCTGGCCGAGCACGAACTGGAACGGCTCCGGCCCTCCGAATGACGCGTCGAACTCGTCGCCGCCGTCATACAGGACGCCGACGTAGTCGACGGTGAGCTGATCGCCTGACTGGGCCTCGGCCCCGTCGCCCTCCTCGAGGTCCTCGATCACGAGCTCCTCGGGCGGGTCGCCCTCGGGAATCTCGACCTCGGGCTTGTCCTGGCGCTCGGCGGTGGCAGGTTCGTCGGATTCGTCGTCGCCACCGCTCTGGCCGATCAGGACGACCACGATGATGACCGCAAAGAGCGCGACCGCGCCGATGAGAGTCTTGACCCTGCTGTCCATGAGGTCGCCATCGTAACCCGCTCTGAGCGCGGCTACCCTCAGCCGCCGCATGGCTGACGAATACATCTACTCGATGTACAAGGTCTCGCGGACCCATCCGCCGGACAAGACGGTGCTCACGGACATCTCCCTGAGCTTCTTCCCCGGCGCCAAGATCGGCGTCCTGGGGCCCAACGGCGCGGGCAAGTCCACCCTCCTTCGCATCATGGCCGGCCAGGACACGGAGTACCGCGGCGAGGCGCAGCTCCACAAGTCGGCGAGCGTCGGGATGCTCTCCCAGGAGCCGCAGCTCGACGAGTCGAAGGACGTCCGCGGAAACGTCGAGGACGGCGTCCGCGCCACGCGCGACCTGCTCGACCGCTACAACGAGGTCGCCGCCAACTACTCGGACGAGACGGCGGACGAGTTCGCCCGCCTGACCGAGGAGATCGAGGCGGCTGACGCGTGGAATCTGGACACCGTCGTCGAGACGGCGATGGACGCGCTCCGCGTGCCGCCGGGCGATGCCGATGTGACGAAGCTCTCCGGCGGCGAGCGCCGCCGCGTCGCGCTTTGCCGCCTGCTCCTCCAGGCGCCCGACCTCCTGCTCCTGGACGAGCCGACGAACCACCTGGATGCCGAGTCCGTCGCCTGGCTCGAACGCCACCTCGACGAGTACGAGGGAACGATCGTCGCCGTCACCCACGACCGCTACTTCCTCGACAACGTCGCCGGCTGGATCCTGGAGCTCGACCGCGGGCGGGGCATCCCCTTCAAGGGCAACTACTCGAGCTGGCTCGAGCAAAAGCAGGAGCGACTAAAACAAGAGGAGCGGGTGGACACGGCGCGCGCCAAGACGATCGCCGCCGAGCTCGAGTGGGTGCGCGAGAACCCGAAGGGCCGGCGAAAGAAGTCGAAGGCCAGGCTCGCCCGCTACGAGGAGCTCCTGGCCGAGGACAAGCAGGTGAAGCTCGAGAACGTCCAGATCCGCATCCCCGCCGGGCCCCGCCTGGGCGGCGTCGTGGTCGAGTCCGACGGCCTGACCAAGGGATACGGGGACAAGCTCCTGTTCGAAGGCCTGACGTTCGAGCTGCCGCCCGCGGGCATCGTCGGCATCATCGGCCCGAACGGCGCCGGCAAGACAACGCTCCTGCGGATGATCGTCGGCGACGAGGAGCCCGACGCCGGGACGCTCCGCCTTGGCGACACGGTGAAGCTCGCATACGTCGACCAGTCCCGCGACGCGCTCGACGCCGAGAAGACAGTCTGGGAGGAGATCTCCGAGGGCTATGACCAGATCAAGGTCGGCTCCGAGGAGATGAACTCACGCGCCTACACCTCCGGCTTCAACTTCAAGGGCTCGGACCAGCAGCGCAAGGTGGGCACGCTCTCAGGCGGCGAGCGAAACCGCGTGCACTTGGCGAAGCTCCTTCGGTCCGGCGGCAACCTCCTGCTCCTGGACGAGCCGACCAACGATCTCGACGTGGACACGCTGCGCGCGCTCGAAGAAGCGATCCTCGCGTTCGCCGGTTGCGCGGTGGTCGTCTCGCACGACCGCTGGTTCCTCGACCGCGTCGCGACCCACGTCCTCGCCTTCGAGGGCGACTCCGAGGTCACCTGGTTCGAGGGGAACGTCGAGGCCTACGAGGAGAACCGCCGCGCCCGGCTCGGCCCGGCGGCCGACCGGCCCCACCGCATCACTTACAAGCGGCTCTCGCCGAAGTAGTCCGGCAGTCGGCCGTCGATGCGTTCCGACCGGATGTCTTTTCCCGGCATCCGGTCGATCACGCGCGCCACGGTCACGCCCCTCGCCTCGATCTTCGGGAGCGGATTCCTGATCATAGTTCCGGTGCTGGAGCGCACGCTCGGTGGGCTCGCGGTCGTCGGCGCGGTTGCGATCTCCGCCGTTGCTTGGATGGTGGGCACCGCGATCCGCCACAACATCAGGGTGGTCGAGCCACTCGCCCAGGCGAATGATCTCGACCGCTCGAGCGAGCGACTCGAAGCAGCTAGCGACGTGGTGATCGCGATCGCTTACGTGATCTCGGTCGCGCTGTACCTCCGCATCATGGCCGAGTACATCGTCGACTCCGTGTCACCTGGCGCCGACGCCGCCGTGAGCGCCATCGCCGCGGGTGCCGCGGCCATAATCGTCCTGGTAGGGGTGACCCGGGGGTTCAGCGGCCTCGACCTGATGGAACGCATCGCTCTCGTCACGGTCCTGATCCTGACGACGGTTCTCGGTACCTCCTATCTCGTCGAGAGCGGAGGGCAGCTGCTCGGCGAGGGAATCAACCTCGCGCCGGTTCCCGACTCCAGCGTCGTCGCCATCGCGCTGACCCTGGGAGGGGTCGTCATCACGGTGCAGGGTTTCGAAACCGTTCGCTATCTCGGCGACCTCTTCGATGCCGAAACGAGGGTCTGGGCTTCGCGCGTGGCGCAGGCAGTCGCAGCCTCAATCTACGTTGGTTTCGTCTTGGTGGCGACGCCACTCATGGGCCTCGGCACGCCGGACGGCGCAGACTCGACGCTCGTCGACATCACCGAACGCGTCGCTCCTCTTCTGGTGATACCCCTCGTGGTCTCCGCGACCCTGAGCCAGTTCAGCGCAGCGACCGCCGACACGGTGGCGGCGAGGGAAA
Organism: uncultured bacterium; assembly: GCA_963725035.1. Lineage (GTDB taxonomy): Bacteria > Actinomycetota > Thermoleophilia > Solirubrobacterales > 70-9 > JALZKA01. Next base: position 152,413 of record CAVRWX010000001.1, read on the forward strand.
ACCTCCACAGGCAGTTCCCGGAGGTGCTGGGCGGCAGCCGCGCGTATGCGCTGAGCGGGATAGCCGCGATAACGATGATCCTGACGGTCCCAACATTCACCATCGTCACCATCGCGTCGCGCGCTTTCGCCGCCTACTACTGCCTTCAGTGCGTCGTGGCGATGCGAACCGCGCGCTCGCGCGCGGCATTCGCGGGCTTCGCGGCGCTGGCAACCTTGATGGCCTTGATCACGCTTTTCGCCACGCCCGTCGGCTGAAAGCTGTCACGTGACTTGCTGGGGATAGACGCGCGCCGGCCCCTTGGGCGGGGCCGGCGACGCGACTGAAGGAAGCTGGCGGCTAGGGGGCCGTCAGTGCCTGGAGGAGCACGTCGTACACGTGGGTGTTGTGGTGGACACCGGTGAACTCCTCGGCCAGCGGGCCGGACGCCGTCACCGGGACGTAGCCGCCCGTGTGCTCGGGAGTCGTCCAGTCGACCTTGAACTTGCGGTCGGTTCCCTTGATCTCGAATGGGCCGCTCTTGGGCGGGACCTCGCCGTTCGGGCCGGCGAAGTTCTTCGAGCCGTCTCCGTAGTACGGAACCGGGTCGTCGCCGTTCGCGTTCGTGTTCGGCTCCGAGGTGTTCTCGATCGTCATTCCGCCCGTCTCGTGGTCAGCGGTGACGACGAGGAGCACGTCGGGATGCGTCAGGCGGAACTCCTCGACGATCTCGACCATCTTGTTGATGTTCATGCCGGTCTTGATCACGTTCTCGCCATCGTGCTCGTGGCCGGCCGAGTCGAGGTCGTCGCTCTCCGTGACCAGGAAGAACCCGTCCGGGTCCTGGCTGAGGATGTCGAGCGCCTTCTGGAAGAGCACCGGCTCCTTGACGTAGTAGGGATCCTCGTTCGGCTTGTATCCCTTGAGCTCCTTGTAGCGCTGGAGGCCCGAGTCCTGAACGAGCGCGAGCGCCTTCGGGCCGGTCAAGTCATCGACCGTCTCGCGGTCGTACGCGTACTGGTAGCCCATTCCGATTGCTTCTTCGACAAGGTTGTCCTCGCTCGAGCTCTTGTCCTCGTCGGGAACCTCGTTCGGGATCATTCCCTGGTCACCGCGCGGGTACCAGTAGCCCTCGCCGCCGCCCATCATCACGTCGGGCGAGATGTTCCGAAGCGTGCGCTTCGCGATCGGATCTTCCAATCCCGGTTGACGATCGGCGCCGCGAAGGTCGCCAGCGTCGCGTTGGTGATGTCGTGGTCGTTCACGATGCCGGTCGCCTTGCCCTCGGCCTCTGCGATCTCCATGAGGGTCGGCACTCGCACCTTGTCGCGACCGAGCCCGACCAAGCCGTTCTTCGTCTTGACTCCGATCGACCAGGCTGTAGCTCCGGCGGCCGAGTCCGTCACGGCCGTGTTGCCGTCCTGAATCGTGTCGAGGAAACCTGCATAAGGGAGAGCGTCCATCGGTTGGCGCTCATCGAGCCCGTATCCGGCGTACTGGATGGCGGTGCGCTGCTGGACCCCCATGCCGTCGCCGCTGATCAGGACCACGCTGGTGGCCGGAGTCGGCGGATCCGCCTTGACCTTTTCCTCGGATCCGAAGACGGCGATGGCTGCAGCGAGACCCGCAGCTGCCACCCCCAAGATGATGCGGCGGTTGGCGAGCGAGCGAGTCAATTCCATTTGATGGTCCTCCCGAGGGACAGATTGTTCAACAACTCCATCATGACACATATTCCGGAGATGTGCCGGCCGCCAGCGAATATCCCTTGAGAAGGGTCTCGTGGACGGTCCAGATGGTCTGGGTGCCGGTGGCGAGAAAACAGAGGTCTCCGGCCCCCACCTCGACTGAGCCTCCTGCCCATTCGATCGTCGCCCTCCCTTCCAACACCACGAAGGCCTCCTGAGTTTCGGTATCGCGAAAGCGGCCGGGGGTGCAGCGCCAGATCCCGCACTCGGCTCCATCCGACAATTCGCTCAGAACGGAGACCGAGGTGCGCGGGTCTCCCTCGATGACCTGGCCCGGGTCCAGGGGGTCGTCCACCAGCTCGACTTCGCGCGCCCCGGCGCGCATCACGTGCTCAAGCACTGGTGAGCTCGGCCGCCGCCTCGGCGAAGGCCTCGGAGTGGCGATCCACGTGCGCCTCGGTCGTCGCCGGCGACATCAGCGCCATCATGTGGAACGGCGTCAGGAGGATCCCGCGGTTGAGCATGTAGAGGTGGAGGAGGGCGTCCAGCTCCTCGTCCAGGGCCGCCGCCGCTTCGCCGCCGGTCCGGGGAGGCGTGGGGCTGAACATGTACTCGACCCGGCACCCGAGGCGGGTCACCGACCAGGGAAGCGAGTGCTCGGCGATCGTGTCGGACACGGCGCTCTCGAAGCGCTCGCCGAGCGCGATCATGTGCTCGAACGCGTCGTCGGTCAGGACCTCTGCGAGGGTGGCACGAGCGGCGGCGAGCGACAGAGCGTTGCCCGCCAGCGTCCCTCCGACACCGCCGACGTCAGCGGCGACAGGGACCGTGTGGTCGGTCACCCTTTGGCCGATCTCGTCGGTGAAGCCGTAGGCGCCGATGGGGACGCCGCCGCCGATCGACTTACCCATGGTCATGAAATCCGGCTCCAGGCCTGCGACTCCGGTGTATCCGCCAGGCCCGCAGCACAGCGTGTGGGTCTCGTCGATCACCAGGAGGGTGCCGGTCTCGAGGGTCAGCTGGCGAAGACGGTCGTGGTAGCCGTCGTCGGCCAGGACGATCCCGATGTTCGTCAGGGCGGGCTCAACCAGGACGCATGCCACGTCCTCGTGGGAGAGCTCGCGCTCGAGAGCGTCCAGGTCGTTGATCTCCACGATCCGGGTGGTCTCCGCGGGATCCACCGGGGCGCCGACGTTGCCCTCTCGCAGCTGGACCTCGCCGTCGACGAGGGTCGTGATCGTCTCGTCGACGCTTCCGTGGTAGCAGTGGTTGTGAACCAGGATCTTGGGCCGCCCGGTGATCTCGCGCGCGATCCGGACCACGAAGCGGTTCGCGTCGGTCGCCGACAAGCTGAACTGCCAGTTGGGCATCCCGAAGCGGCGCTTCATCTCCTCGCCGACGTGCACCGAGTCCTCGGTCGGAAGCATCGCGGTGATCCCCTTTGCGACTCGTTCCTGGACCGCCGCGACCGTCGCCGGGGGAGAGTGCCCGGTCATGGCCCCGGTGTCCCCGAGGCAGAGGTCGGCGTACTCGTTGCCGTCGACGTCGCTGAGGTCGGCTCCCTGCGCCGACGCGACGAAAACCGGGAACGCGCCCGGCCAGCGGGTCATCCAGTTCATGGGAACGCCGTCGAGGAGCGATTCCTTGCCGCGCTCGTGAAGGCGCCGTGACTTCGGGATGAGCGTCCGACGAAACTGCGACTGCTCCTCGCGTTCCATCAACTCGGCGATCCGGCCCCGTTCGACTCCGCTCATTGCGTCCTCAACTCCTCTTCTTTGACTGGTCGACTTGACACATCTTGTCAGATTGTGGAATGATGTGACACATGGCCAAAACAGAACCCACCCCTGAGACCCTCCAGCTCGCGACCGTTTCGACCGTCGAGGCGGCCGCCAATGCCCTCCGCGAGATGATCCTGGACGGCCAGATCGAGGCTGGGGCCCGGCTTCGCGAGACCGAGTTCGCAGGGCGCCTCGGCATCGCTCGCCACTCCTTTCGCGCCGCGACCCAGATCTTGATCTCCGAGGGCCTTTTGCTCCGCGAGCCCAACCGCGGCGTCCAGGTCCCCACCTTCGACCCCGCCCATCTGATCGATGTGTTTCGGCTTCGGACCGCTCTCGAGGTGGAGGCTGTCCGCCTGGTGGTCGCGAGCGGAGAGATACCTCCAGCTTGCGAGCAGTCTGTCGCCGAGCTCTCGGGTGTCCCCGATGACGCGCCGTGGCGGGCGGTCGTCGAGCCCGACTTCAGGTTTCACCGCGCGATCATCGACGCGAGCGGATCACCTCGGCTCGCCCGCGCCTACTCCTCGGTGCAGTCCGAGGTTCTGCTCTGCCTCGCGCAGCTCCGGGAGCACTACCAGCGCCCCTCGCAGGTCGCCGCGGAGCACGAGGAGCTGATCGCGGCGATGCGGGCGGGCGACCCCCAGCGCGCCGAGGACCTCTTTAGAGCGCACCTGGCCGAAGCCGTAGACAACTTGACAAAAGCCTGGCAACAGCAGACCGGAGAGAAGGTGGTCGTATGAGTCCCGTAATCACGAACCTGAGCGCTCGCGAGGTGCTCGACTGCCGTGGATTGCCCACGGTGCAGGTCGACCTGGCACTCGACGACGGGACGGTCGCTACGGCCGACGTTCCTTCAGGGCGCTCGACCGGATCGATGGAGGCGACTGAGCTACGCGACGGCGGCACGCGATTCGGAGGCTTCGGCGTCCTGGGCGCAGTCGAGGCGGTGAAGGGCGAGCTTCGGGACTCACTGGTCGGCAAGGAGCTTCCGGACCAGCGGGAACTGGACTCCGCCCTGATCGCTCTCGACGGCACCGAGCAGAAGTCCCGCCTCGGCGCCAACGCGATTCTCGGGGTCTCGCTCGCCGCTGCACGGGCCCGGGCAGCATCCGCGGGCATGCCCCTCTATCGCGCGCTGAACGCCAACGCGCACGTGATCCCGGCTCCGCTGGTCAACCTGATCAACGGGGGCAAGCACGCCTCGAACGACCTGGACTTCCAGGAGTTCATCATCATCCCGGTCGGCGCCGAGTCGATCGTCGAGGCGCTGCAGATCTCGACCGAGGTGAACCTGGCGCTCGCGGAGATCCTCCTCGAGCGTTACGGCAAGAGCGCCCTCAACACCGGAGACGAGGGCGGCTACGCGCCGGCCATCTCCGACCCGCACGAGGCGCTCGGATTGCTCCACGAGGCGGTCGCGAACGCCGGTCACGACGGCCGGTTCCGCTACGGCCTCGACTGCGCGGCAACCCATTACTACGACGCGGAAAGCAGGACCTACGAGGTCGCTGGCACCAGGAGGGACCGCGACGGGATGATCGAGCTCTACCAGGAGCTGATCCGCGAGTTCGATGTCGTGACGATCGAGGATCCCCTCGACGAGAGCGACTTCGAGGGCTTCGCAGAGCTCACCGAGGCGAGCGGCATCCAGATCGTCGGCGACGATCTGTTCGTCACCAACCCCGAGCGCCTGCGGATCGGACTCGAGGCCGGCGCCGCCAACTCGCTCCTCTGGAAGGTGAACCAGATCGGGACCCTCTCCGAGGCGCTCGACGCAGCCGACATGGCGCACCGCGCGGGCTACACCGTGGTCGTCTCGGAGCGCTCGGGCGAGACTGAGGACCCGATCATCGCCGACCTGGCTGTCGCCCTGGGCGCGGGCCAGATCAAGACCGGCGCCCCGGTCCGCGGCGAGCGGACGGCGAAGTACAACCGCCTGATCCGCATCGAGGAGGAGCTCGGAGCCACAGCTTCTTACCCGGGCGACGTGTTCCCGGCGGCGATCGCCGCGTGATCTCGAACTCCGCTGAGCTCGCCGCCGCCGGAATGGCGGAGGTACGCGCCCTTGGCGTTGCGGGTGGCGACGGCAGGCCTCGAGGCCTGCGACGTCCGCGTCGCAACGCGGAAGCGGTTGAGCTGACCGACGGCGGAATCGCGTTTGAGGGCCGCGAGTACGCCCTGGAACCGGACGCTCGGGTGATCGTCGTCGGCTCGGGCAAGGCCACGCTCGCGATCGCAGCGACGCTCGAAGGCATCCTGGGCGACCGCCTCGACGGCGGCGCTGTCGCCGTCCGCGACGGAGCGGACGCGATCGCTCTCGACCGGGTCGAGGTGCTCCTGGCCGATCATCCCCTTCCCACCGAGCGCTCGGAAGCCGCCGCCCGACGCGTGATGGAGCTGGTTGATGACCTGGGTCCCGGCGATCTGGCGATCGCCGCGTTCACTGGCGGAAGCTCGGCGCTGACCAGCCTGCCCCCGGAGGGAGTAACGCAGGCCGAGAAGAGGCGTTTGCACGAGCTCCTCCTCGGCTCGGGCGCGCCCATCGTCGAGGTGAACGCGGTGCGCAAGCACGTCTCGGCGATCAAGGGCGGGCGCCTCGCCGAACGCGTCGCTCCTGCGCGCCTGGTCAGCCTCACGGTGTCCGACGTTGCCGGGGACGTCCTCGACGCAATCACGGACCCGAGCGTCCAGGACACCTCGACCGTCGACGACGCGCTCGAGATCCTCCATCGCCGGGGGCTGTGGGACGAGCTGCCCCCAAGCATCCGAGACCACCTCGCCAGCGACGCCGCCCACTCCCCACGCCTCACGACGGAGCCGCAGACGGTGATGCTCGTGAACGGCGCGGGGGTCTGCGACGCCATGGCTGCCGAAGCGCGTACCGCGGGCGTCAGCGCTCACGTCGTCTCCACGGAGCTTGAAGGCGAGGCCAGCTTCGTCGGCCGGCATCTGGCAGAGCTCGCCGCGAGCTGTGCCCGTGACGGCTCGCCGGCCGCGGCACCGTGCGTCTTGGTCGGGTGCGGCGGCGAATCCACCGTGACCCTCGCGTCGAACGGAGCCGGGGGGTCGTTCGGCGCGGGGGGACCGAACCAGGAGGCCGCCGCGGCTGCGGCCCTTCATCTTGAGAGCGGCATGCCCGTCTCCGCCTGCTTCATCGACACCGACGGCTCGGACGGCGGCACCGACGCCGCCGGAGCGGTGGTTGACGGCCTCACCGCCGAGCGCGCAGAGGCAGCGGGGATCGATCTCGCGACAGCTGTCGCGGAGCACCGCTCGGGCGAGGCCCTGGCGGGACTCGGGGACCTGATCGTGACCGGGCCGACGCAGACGAACGTGAACGACATGTTCGTGATCGCCGTGGGAGCCCCGGCATGAGCGACTCGATGATCGTCCTCGACTCGGTCAGCCGCAGGTTCGACGGGAACGCGGCGGTCGACGGCGTATCGCTCGAGATCGCGGCCGGCGAGTTCTTCTCGCTCCTGGGCCCGAGCGGCTGCGGCAAGACGACGACCCTGCGCATGATCGCCGGCTTCGAGGAGCCGGACGACGGCCGGGTCCTCCTCGACGGCGAGGACGTGACGCATGTCTCGCCCAAGAAGCGAAACGTGAACATGGTCTTCCAGGACTACGCCCTCTTCCCGCACATGACGGTCGCCGACAACGTCGGCTTCGGCCTCAGGCTCAAGCACGTCGCGCGCGCGGAGATCGCCGAGCGGACGGACGAGATGCTCTCGATCGTCAGGCTCGAAGGCATGGCGGACCGCAGGCCCGGCGAGCTCTCGGGCGGCCAGCGCCAGCGCGTCGCGCTGGCCCGCGCCCTGGTCAACCGCCCGGCTGCTCTCCTCCTGGACGAGCCGCTCGGGGCGCTCGACCTGAAGCTACGCCGGGAGATGCAGTTCGAGCTGAAGCGGATCCAGAAGTCCACGGGCACGACCTTCGTCTACGTGACGCACGATCAGGAGGAAGCGCTCACGATGTCGGATCGGATCGCGATCATGGACGCGGGCAAGGTCCAGCAGCTGGCAGACCCACGCTCGCTCTACGAGCAGCCCAAGACATCGTTCGTGGCCGGTTTCATCGGCACCTCGAACGCACTCCAGGTCGGCATCACCGAGCGCTCCGGAGACCTCGCCGTGATGGGGCTTGGCGATGGGATGCGGATCTGCGTCGACTGCCCGAATCCCGCCGGGGACTCGGTCCAGATCACGGTCCGCCCGGAGAAGATCAGGATCGGCGGAGAGGACGATGATCCCGCGCGCTCGTGGGTGGTCGGCGAAGTGGTCGAGCGCATCTACCTTGGCTCGCTCTCGCAGGTATTGGTCGGGCTGCCCACAGGCGAGCGCCTCGTCGTCCACGAGCTCAACGACGACTATGTGTCGACCGGCGGCCCTGGGGATCGAATCGAGCTGAGCTGGGCCGCCCGCCACAGCCTGGTCGTCGAGGACGGTGTGCCCGCATCGTGACCCGCCTTTGTGCCGCGTGCGGACTGGCCTTGCTTGCCCTCTTGGTGGCCGCGTGCGGTGGAGGCACGAACGAGCCCGCGGCCGTCGCGGATGCTCCGGCCGATCCCGACGCCCCGGCCTCGGGAACACTGAGCGTCTTCGCCTATCAGGACACGATCACCGATGCCCTCCTCGATCCCTTCCTCGAGGCCAACCCCGACCTCGAGCTTGAGACCGCCAGCTTCGGTTCCAACCAGGAGGCCGCGGCAAAGCTCGCAGGTGGCTTCGAGGCCGACGTGGTCGAGGTTTGCCTGGACGAGATGAGTCCATTGACGGCGCGGAACCTGATCAGGCCGCTCGACACGCAGGGGGTGCCCGACTGGGATGACCTCGTCTTCACGGACTCCCCCGGCGTGCTCGATGGGAAGGACGCGATGTTGGTCCCGCTCTCGGCCGGCCCACAAGGCCTCATCTACGACGCGGCCGAGGTGGAACCCGGCGAGGTCGACTCGTTCAAGGACCTGTTCGACTCGCAGTTCGCCGATCGCGTGGCGCTGGAGGCGGACTATCCGCTGCCCGCGATCGCCGAGACCGCTCTGGCGCTCGGAATCGAGGAGCCGATGGAGCTGACCCCGGATGAACTCGAGCAGGTGAAGCAGCACCTGATCGACAACCGCGACCAGTTCCGCTCGCTGTGGCGATCCGACGCGGACGTCGTGAACCTCTTTCGCTCGGGAGAAATCGTGCTTGCCGACGGCGGGCCTGGCTTGACGGAGCGCATCCGCGACACAGGGGTCGACGCCCACTGGGTCGCGCCCGAGGAGCGCGCCGCTCTCATGGGTCTGCGGGCTCGCCATCACCAGCGACGCGCAAGAACCTCGATGCGGCCTACCGGCTCATCAACTGGCAGGCCTCGCCGGAGGCGCAGGCGATCCGCGCGGAAGGCGGCTACGTCGTGACGAACCCGAAGGCGATCGAACTCGTCGGGCCCGAGTACCGGGAGACGGCCGATCCCGCGTCGATCGAGAACGCGATCCCGGAGACCGAACCGCCCAACTACGACGAGTGGGTCAGGGCGTTCAGAGAGTTCCAAGCACAGTGAAGAGGAGAGTTGCAATGAAACGGATGGCGATTGTGTCGGTGGCTGCGCTCGCGGCCGCTGTGGCGGGCTGCGGCGGCGGCACGAGCGACGGTGATGCGACGGCAGCGCCGGCGCCGAAGGACATGGAGTCTCCGGCCACGGGCACCCTCCGCGTCTTTGCCTACGGCGACACCGTCCCCGACGAGATGCTCGATCCGTTCAAGGAGGCAAACCCGGACGTCGAGCTCGAGGTCGCGACCTTCGACTCGAACAAGGCCGCCGCGGCGAAGCTGGCCGGTGGCTTCGAGGCCGACGTGGTGGAGGTGTGCACCGACGAGATGGAGCCGCTCCTTGCGCGCAACCTCATCCGCCCCGTCGATCCCGAGGCCTTCGAAGAGTTCGACAAGCTCGCGTTCTCCGACGCGGACGAGGTCCGGGGCGAGAACGGCGAGGTCCTCTTCGTCCCCGCGTCTGCCGGCCCACACGGCCTGATCGTCAACACCGACGAGCTCGGGAGCGACATTGACTCATACCAAGCGCTGTTCGACCCCGCGAACGCAGGTCAGGTCGCGCTCGAGGCAACGCCGCTCACCGCGATCGCGGCGTCGGCCATGGCCATCGGCTTGGACGACCCCATGAACCTGACCGACGAGGAGGTCGAGCAGGCAAAGCAGAACCTGCTGGAGAACCGCGACAACTTCCGCGCGTTCGCGGAATCTGATGCCTCGATGGTCAACCTGTTCAAGTCCGGTGAGGTCCTGCTCGCCGACGGCGGCCGCGGCACCGCGGAGGCGATGATCGACGACGGCCTGCCAGTCGAGTGGATCGCCCCAACCGAAGGTGCGCTCTCGTGGGTGTGCGGGCTTGCGATCACCTCGAAGGCCGAGAACACCGATGCGGCGTACAAGCTCATCGACTACTACGCATCGCCCGAGGCACAGGCGATCTCCGCCGAGATGGGCTTCGTCGCGATGAATCCGGATGCGCTCGAGCTGCTCGACGAGCAGTACCTGGATTCCGCGGATCCGACGAACCTCGAGGAAGCAATCGCGCAGACCGAGCCCGAAAACGCCGACGTGTATGACCGCGCATGGCAGGAAGTCCTCGCCCAATAACCACACGCATGCGCCGTAAGGCTCCCGGGGCGGCCAGCGCCGTCCTGGTGGCGGTCGTCATGGTGGTCCTGTTCGGGCCGGTGCTGATGCTGGCGCTGTTCTCGTTCAACGACTCCTCGATCATCTCCCTGCCCTGGGAGGGGTTCACCACCCACTGGTACAAGGACGCGTGGAACAACGAGCAGGCGAAGGACGCGATCGTGAACTCGGTCGTCGTCGCTTCGTTTGTCACCGCGATCTCACTCGTCCTCGGCACGGCTGCGGCCTGGGGGCTCACGCGCCTCCGTTTCTTCGGCCGCGGAGCCGTTGCCGGACTGCACGGCGCTGTGCTTGTCGTCCCCTGGCTGATCATCGGCGTCGCCGGACTGATCTTCTTCAGCGAGTTCCGGGTCTCGCTCTCGCTCAAGACCGTCGCCCTGATGCACCTGGTGGTGACTTTCCCGCTGGTGGTGGCGATCGTCTCGGCCGGCCTCGTCCGCTTCCAGCGATCGCTCGAGGAGGCCGCCATCGACCTCGGCGCCTCGCAGCTTCAGATGCTCCGATACGTGGTGATCCCGCAGATCGCCCCCTCGCTCGCGGCAGCAGGGATCTTCGCGTTCGCCTGGTCCTTCAACAACTTCGAGATCTCGTTCTTCACCGGCGGCTTTGACCAGACCTTCCCGGTGTGGGTCTTCTCGATCCTGCGCCAGTCGGAGAACCTACCGTTGGTGAACGCGGCGTCGACTGTGATCGCCGTGGCGCAGATCCTGGCGGTCTTCGGCGCCTGGCAGCTGATCAAGTACCTCAGCCGTCGCCGCGGCGACGACAAGGAGGGGCTCACCGATCTCCTCACGGGGGCGACACGCTGATGCGAGACCACCTTCGCGCCTTCAGCTTCCTGGGCGTCCCCACCGCGATCCTGGCCGCGTTCTTCCTGGCGCCCATGTTCGTGATGCTCTTCATCGCGCTCCACTACGGCGTGCTGAGCGGCGACAGCGGTTGGACGTTCACGAACTTCACCACCGTCCTCGAAGACCCGCTCTACCGCGACGTCGCGCTGACCACCTTCCAGATCGCGACCCTCGCGATGCTGATCCAGCTCGCGATCGCGATCCCGCTTGCCTATGTCCTGGCCTACAAGGCGGGGAAGTTCGAGCTCGGCCTGCTGCTCTTCCTGGTCCTCGCCGACGAGCTCAACCCGATGGTGCGGATCTACGCCTGGCGGATGCTGCTCGGCCGCGAGGGCCTCATCAACTCGGCGCTGATGGAGATCGGGTTGATCGATGCGCCGATTGATGCACTCCTCTTCAGCAAGTTCGCGGTGATCGTGGTGCTGTCCACGAGCTACCTGACCTACACGGTGATCCCCATCTACGCGGCGATGAAGGCGATCGACCGGAACATCTTCGAGGCGGCTCGCGACCTCGGGTCGGGCTGGTTCAACACTTTCCGCCGGATCCTCCTGCCGCTCATCGCGCCGGGAATCTTCGTCGCCCTGCTCCTTGTCTACATCCCCCTCTTCACCGACTTCGCCAGCCCGGCGCTGGTCGGCGGCACCGAGGGCTACATGCTCGGAAACGTCGTCAACGACCTCGTGCTCGAAAGCGGCGACCTCAATGGCGGCGCCGCAATGAGCATGCTCATGCTCGGGGCCTCTGCCCTGTTCGCGCTGGTCGCCTACCGCCTGACGAAGATCAAGCAGCTGGAATCATGAGCGCCACGGGATCCAAGACGTGGGATGTCGCGATCGTCGGCGGCGGCCACAACGGGCTGGTCGCGGCCTACTACCTCGCGAGCGCGGGCCTCGAGACGGTCGTCCTGGAGCGCCGCGAGATCGTCGGCGGCTGCGCGGTGACCGAGGAGTTCGCGCCGGGGTTCCATGCATCGACGGGGGCCTACGTCCTCAGCATGCTGCGCGAGCCCGTCTGGCGGGACCTTCGCCTGGTCGAGCGCGGGATCACGGTCGATCCGGCCGGGCCCGCCCTGAACCTGGGGCCTGACGGCTCCTCGCTCCTCCTGGACGACGACCTGGGCGCCACCCAGCGCGAGTTCGAGAAGTTCTCCGCGGCGGACGCGCGCGCCCTCCCCGCGTTCGAAAAGGAGCTGGCGGAGATCGCCGGCCTGATCACGCCGCTCATCGACACCACTCCGCCGGACCCCCGCAACCTCCGCCCCCGCGAGCTTGCGAGGCTCGCGAAGCTGGGCGGGATGGCAGCGCGCCACCGCGCGCTGATCGCCGATGCGACCTTCCTGTTCGGCACGTCGGCCACGCAGTACCTGCGCGAATGGTTCGAGTCCGAGCAGGTCCTGGCGGCGCTCGGCTGGCACGCGATCAACGACTCGACCGCGGGGCCGTCCACCCCTGGTACCGCCTACGTGCTCCTCCACGACCATGCATCGGAGCAGGCCGGGGGCGGCATCCGCCAATGGGGCTTCGTGCGCGGAGGCATCGGCCGCCTGCCAGAGGCGATGGCCGACGCCGCGCGCGAGGCCGGCGCCACGGTCAGGACCGAGGCGCCCGTCGACCGGATCGCCGTCGAGGACGGCCGCGCCGGCGGAGTCGTTCTCGCGAGCGGCGAGGAGGTCCGCGCGCGCCGCGTCCTTTCGAACGCCGATCCGAAGACGACCCTGCTCGGGCTGGTCGGCGACGGGCTCTTGCCCGAGCGATTTGGTGCCGCGCTCCGCGCTTATCGATGCGAAGGAACAAGCGTGAAGATCAACCTTGCCGTCGATCAGCTCCCCATGGCGGAGGCGATGGGCGCCAATGGCGTTCAGCCCTACCACGGCGGCATCGCGGAGATCAATCCGACGATCGCCCAGATGGACGAGGCGCAGGCCGAGGCGCGGGCAGGTCGTCCCGCCCTGGACCCCCACATCGAGCTCTGCGTTCCGACCGTTCATGATCCGTCGCTGGCACCCGAGGGGAAGCACGTGGTCACGATCGACGTCAACTCACAGCCGTACACGCTCGCGGAGGGCAGCTGGGACGACATCCGCGACAAGGTCGCCGACCGCGCGATCGCGAAGATCGGCGAGTACTTCCCGAACCTGCCGGGCTCGATCATTGAGCGCCAGGTGCTGGCGCCCCCGGATCTCGAGCGAGTGCTCGGCATCAGCGGCGGTCACGCGCTCCACGGCGAGATGGCCTTCGACCAGCTCTTCAACCTCCGCCCCGTCCGCGGCTGGGGCGAGTACCGAACGCCGATCAAGGACCTGTGGATCTGCGGCGCTGGAACCCATCCGGGCGGTGGGGTGACGGGCGCGAACGGGCGAAACTGCGCGCGCGAGGTGATCCGGGAGACCAGGAGTCTCGGCACCCGGCTGAGGAGCCGCGGATGAGCCCCCTGTATCCCCCAGCCTGGGACGAGATCCAGGCGCCCTCGATCACGACCGATCCGCCCGGCCCCAAGAGCCGGGAGATCCTGGAGCGCGTCGAGCGCACGGCCTACGCCGGGCTCGCCTCGGACATCCTGCCCCTGGCCGTCGCCGACAAGGCCGGTTGGACGGTTACGGATGCCGACGGGAACGTATTCGTTGACTGCATCTCCTCATCGGCGTCGGTCCCGCTTGGGGCAGGCCGGCGCGAGATCCTGGAGCCCGCCCTGGCTGCAGTGGAGCGATACGGAAACGAGGACAGCCACTCACTGGTAACCGAGCTGACCGCCGCACTGGGCGAGCGGCTCTTGGCCGTGGCGCCGAAGAGCCTCACCCGCTACGACATCGCCCTGAACGGGACCGAGGCGGTCGAGACCGCCGTCAAGATGATGCGCCGCGCGACCGGGCGGCCAGTGATCATCGGCTTTCACGGCTCGTACCACGGTGAGTCGACCACGACCGCCGCGCTGGGCGCGGAGGCCAACGAGATTTCGAGCGGCCTGCGCGCGCTGGTCCCGGGCTTCGCGCACGTTCCGTACCCGCACGCGTACCGCTCGCCCTTCAAGGACCCACGCCCTGGCGGCAGCGGCGACTCCACCGGTCGACTTCATCCGCGACCATCTCCTCTTCCACGTCCTGGACCCCGCGGACGTCGCGGGAGTCGTCATCGAGCCGATCCTCGGCTCGGGCGGATGCGTGGCTCCCCCGGACTCGTTCTGGCCCGCGCTGACGGAGCTCTGCCGCGAGCACGACTGGCTCCTTTGCGCCGACGAGGTGAAGACCGGCATGGGCCGGTCGGGTCACCTGTTCGCCGTCGAGCGCTGGGGGGTCGAACCCGACCTGATGTGCCTCGGCAAGGCGCTCGGCGGTGGAGCGATGCCGATCGGAGCGCTTCTTGGCACCGAGCGCGTGCTGGGCGAGATCGACGACGTTCCCACAGGCAGCACCTGGGCTTGGCTACCCGGCGCGTGCGCCGCAGCTATCGCGACGCTCGACGTCTTCGCGTCCGAACCGGTGCTCGAGAACGTGGCCGCGCTCGAGGTCGTGGCTAGAAAACGCCTCGGCGAGCTTCGAGACCGCCATGACGAGATCGGCGACGTGCGGGCCGAGGGGTGCTTCCAGGCGATCGAGTTCGTCACCGATCGCGAGACCGCCAACCTCGACTCGGCGCTTCAGCACGCGGTCGCCGCGGAGATGGTCCGCCGCGGGGTGCTCGCGGACTCGTCGAGCACCTCGATCAACATCCAGCCGTCATTGGTGATGCCTCCCGCCGCCCTCGAGGATGTCTACGACGTCGTCGGCGAGGCGATCGAAGCCGCGCTTTCCGCGTCCCGCTGATGACCCTCGACGCTCAGCTCGCGGCCGAGCTCGACTCGATGGACAAGGCGGGGACGCGCAAGACGATCCCCGTGCTGCGCTCCCCTCAAGGCCCGGTGGTCGACATCGAAGGCCGCGGTGAGGTGATCTGCCTCTGCTCGAACGACTACCTGGGCCTGGCGGCCGACCCGATCGTGGTCGCGGCCGCCACCGACGGCCTCCTTCACTACGGAGCGGGAACGGCCTCGGTGCGGTTCATCTGCGGCAAGTTCGAGCCCCATGTCGCGCTCGAGCGCGACCTCGCCGAGTTCCTGCACACCCCGGCGTCGCTCACCTAC
This sequence comes from uncultured bacterium, assembly GCA_963725035.1. GTDB lineage: Bacteria > Actinomycetota > Thermoleophilia > Solirubrobacterales > 70-9 > JALZKA01. Next base: position 167,508 of record CAVRWX010000001.1, read on the forward strand.
ACCTCGTGCTGGAACGCGAACGCCGCCCTTTTGGACGCCCTCTGCGACGTGCCGACGGCAATCTTCTCCGACCGCCTGAACCACGCCTCGATCATCGACGGCATGCGCCTCGCCCGCCCCGCGCACAAAGCGGTGTTCGAGCACTCCGACATGGACGACCTGCGTCGCGTGCTGAGCGAAGCGCCAGCAACGGACCGCCGGCTGATCGTGACGGACGGCGTGTTCAGCATGGAAGGCGACCTGGCGCGGATGGACGAGCTCGCAGCGCTCGCCGCCGAGCACGACGCGACCCTGATCGTCGACGACTCCCACGGCATCGGCGTGGTCGGCGAGACGGGCAGAGGCGTCATGGAGCGGTTCGATCTGCTCGGGCCGCGAGGACATCGTCCTGACCGGGCACACTCGGCAAGGCGCTCGGAGGCGCCGCCGGCGGTTTCGTCGCCGGCAGCCGCGCCCTCTGCGACGTGCTCGAGCAGCGCTCGCGCGCCCAGCTCTTCTCGAACGGCCTGCCGCCGTCGGTGGCCTGCGGCGCACGGGCCGCACTCGGCGTCCTCAGGGACGACCCGGCCAGGGTCGCGACGCTTCACCGGAACGTCGCGCATATCCGTGCGGCGATCACCGCGACGGGCCTCCGGCCGCTCGACGGTGAGAGCGCGATCGTTCCGATCATCGTGGGCGCAACGCCCGACGCGATCCGGGCCAGCCAGATGCTCATGGACCGCGGCGTCTACGTGACAGGCTTCGGTTATCCCGGTCGTCCCGGAGGGCACGGCCCGGGTCCGCGTCCAGGTCTCCGCCGCCCTCGAAGCCCGATCAACTCGACGCGCCGCGGACGCGATCGGCGCCGTCGGGCGCGAGCTGGGCCTGACCGGCTGAACGGCGCCCAAGGGCGATCTGGCCGTAATGACCACCGAGCCCGATAGGAAGCCGGCCGATCCTCGGACTTGGGCTGACACGATCGGCAAGATGCGTGAGCACCTCCGGATCCGCTGGACCTCGCAAGCTGGACCTCGACTGGTTGCCCCGGGGCTGGCGGCCATCCGTCAGGTTCAACGGACGATCTCGAGGCGGTGGCAGCCAGATCGAGCGGCGCCGCCCCTCGCCCTCTCCACGCGGCCGTGCAGGCTCGAGGTCGTCGCGCGAGCGCTGATCGAACAGGACCGGCGTCTCGGCCGGTCATGCTCGCGCCCGAGCGGGAAGTTGCGGTACCGGCCGCTGTCGCGCGCGCACGGCCGGTTGCTCGCGACCTCACCTCACGAGCTTCGATCTTGCTGACGCTCGCAGCCGGACGCCGGAGGCCGACGTCCGATCTGCGACTCGCTTGGGCGGGTCGACCCGGAGCGGCCAGGTGGAACTACTCCGGTCGCGGCGCATGGATCCTCGCGGAGCGGACTCGACGTCGCGCGATCAGCCATCAGCGTGGCGCCGCGCCCGGGCTGACGATCCCGGGTTCTGCGCGGTCGCGTTAGCTGGGATTCAGCCAACTCGCGGAGCCATTCACCTGGGAGGCCTGCGCTTCGGACTGGCGAGTCGTGAGGCGGACCACCTCGACGTCGAGCGGTCCAAGGCGGTGTCCAGATGGGAGGTTGGCGATGTGCGCCAGCCACGGCGCCAGATACCGGCCGGCAACCTTGCCGGGGGCCACCAGAGACAGTCGAGCGAAGCGCTTCCCTCGCAGCTCCACCACCGAGGCGTGCTTCATGTGGAACGTGTCGGGACCGGTGAGAGCTGACCGCGAAGGACCGGCTCGAACGGCTTCAAGGACTCAGGGATCACGTTCCGCGGCGCGTCCGCCGTCGCGCTTTGAGGGAAGGTGCGCCCTCGCTCGGGGCGGACCGCCCGTTGATCCCCCGACGAGGTAGGTCATCGGGACCAAGTTCCCGTTCGGTCGCCGGCAGAGCCCTGGACAGTGCGTTCCCACCAGTTGCGGCAGCGCGACCGCCGGGCCCGGTTCCAGTAGACTCGCCGCCTGGCACGAGGCGAAGCCCTGCCGGCTCCTCGACCACGTCTCGCGGCCACCTGGACCTCGATCGCCCGGACCTTCATCAACTCGGCAACGGCATCGCTGGCCCTGGAGCCGCGGACAGCCGAGCGGCGCGCGCTCCGGGGTCAAGAGGCGCAGCCGGATGCCACCGATTCCATGCTCCTCCGCGTATCGCCGCGTCATCAGCGCCAGCTCATAGAGGGGCAGCGGCCAACTGCAGCCGGGCGGCACAAGGAAGGTGAGCGCTCCGTCGCGCGAAGCGGCGGCCTCTCGCAGGATCTCGTCGATGGGCAGGTCGGACCGGGCGGCCCAGAAAGTGGTCGCGCCTTCGTACGCGGGTCGCGCCCTTGCCGCCAAGGCGACGATCAGGTGGTCGTGACCGACCCGCTCGCCGTCGGCGAAGCTGCGATCTCGCGGTTGGCCGGGTCGACCAATGCGAGGGCGCCGAGCTTGAAAGCGGTGCCGATCTCCCGCATGGCCGGCTCGAGCTCGTGCCTGCTGCCGGCTGGCGGGAGAACGGCTCCTCGACGACCATCGGCTTGTAGAAGAAATCGGGATCGAGGAGCGACGAGAGTCACCTTCGCAAGCTCGGGCGCAAGCTGATTCAAGCGAGCGCAGCTTCCAGGCCGGCGACGCCGCCACCCGCGATCAGAACCCGAGGAGTGGGCAAGTCCTTTGTCTCAGGGCTCACCCCTTGAACATTACGGATGCCACCGCAGCGCCACCTCCGCCGGTTCTACGCCTTTGCCTAAGTAGTCACCACGGAGCAGGGACCGAGGGGCCCGCGATATGAGAATATTTTCGGGGCGATGTGCGACTGCGACGTCTGCGGACGCAGCCACGACACGGCTTCCCGGTCTGATCTCGACCGCGGCTGAGGGGTCCTTGCGTGAGCGCTCATGGCAGCGAAGATCCAGGCGCAGGCGCCCCCGGCACCATGAAGCGCGATCTCCTGATCTCCAAGCGCTGGTTTCAGGCTGCCGTTCTCGTCTTTTTGTTCGGGTTCTTCATCATGGGCCTGCTCGCGTATCGCACCTACAGCGCGGACCCGCCGATCGCCGAGAGGGCTGTCGACCCCGAGGGCAACACCGTCTATACGGGCGACGACGTCTCGGAAGGGCAGACGATCTTCCTGTCCAACGGGCTCATGCAGTACGGGTCCATCTTCGGCCACGGCGCCTATCTCGGCCCCGACTACACCGCCGACTATCTGCGCCGCTCCGCGCTCATCGTCGAGGAGGGATACCGCGAAGACGGCATGTCCGATCCCCGGGCAGAAACGATCTCCGACTTCCGGACGAACCGCTACGACGCGGACTCCGACACGCTCGAGTTGACAGAGGGGCAGGCGCTCGCTTTCGAGGAGCTGCAAGCCCACTATGCCGAGCAGCTCGGCAAGCCCACGACGGAGAACGGACTTCGCCCCGATGCGATCACCGACCCCGAGAAGATCCAGAAGCTGACGGCGTTCTTCGCGTGGTCAGCCTGGGCCGCGGCCGCGGAACGCCCAGGCCACGAGTACTCGTACACGAACAACTGGCCGCCCGAGGCGCTCGTCGACAACGGGCCGACTGCGCACACGGTGCTTTGGAGCGTGGTCTCGCTGATCGCGCTCCTTGGCGGCATCGGGCTTCTCTTCGCTGCGTTTGGGCGCTGGAACTGGCTGGGATGGCGCGGCCGCGAGCAGGCGACCCTCTCGTTCCGCCGGCCGGGAGATGTCGCCCTCACCCCCGCCCAGAAAGCCTGCGCGTGGTTCTTCCTCGTCATGGCCGTGCTGTTCTTGATCCAGACGCTTGTCGGCGCCGCCTCGCAGCACTACCGGGCTGAGCTCGGCGACTTCTTCGGTATCGACCTCGCCGAGATCCTGCCGTTCAACCTCGCGCGCACGTGGCATGTCCAGCTCGCCATCTTCTTCGTCTCCACCTCGTTCCTGGCGGCCGGGATCTTCCTGTTGCCCCTCATCTCGGGCCGCGAGCCCAAGCGGCAGTCGTGGCTTGCCTACGCACTCCTGGTGGCTCTTGCAATCGTCGTGTTCGGCTCCATGTTCGGCGAGTTCGCGGGCATCCACGGGTGGCTCGACGAGGGCTCGATCTTCGGCCTCCAGGGCTTCGAGTACCTGGACCTGGGAAGGTTCTGGCAGGTCCTGCTGGTGATCGGGCTCTTCTTCTGGGCCGCGATCATCTTCCGGGGGCTACGAGGGCGCCTCGCGGGCGAGCACAAGGGCAACCTGCCATGGCTCTTCTTCTTCGCCGCGCTAGCGATCCCGGCCTTCTACGCCGTCGGGCTCCTGGCCCGCCAGGGCGACTCGTTCACGGTCACCGACTTCTGGCGGTTCTGGGTCGTACACCTGTGGGTCGAGGACTTCCTGGAGCTCTTCACCACCGATCATGGTCGCGTACGTCTTCGTGCTACTCGGCGTGGTGCGCGAGCGCGTGGCGCTGACCGTCGTCTATCCTCGACATCATCCTTTACTCCCTGGGCGGCGTCATCGGCACGATGCACCACCTCTACTTCTCGGGCGAGCCGGCGGAGCACCTGGCGCTGGGCGCAGTGTTCTCGGCCGCCGAGGTGATCCCGCTGACCTTCCTCACGGTCGAGGCCTGGAGCTTCCTCCAGCTCGGATCGCGCCAGGAATCGCGCTCGAAGACCCCCTTCCCGCACAGATGGGCGGTCATGTTCCTGGTGGCCGTCGGTTTCTGGAACTTCCTGGGCGCGGGGATCTTCGGGTTCCTGATCAACCTGCCGATCGTCTCCTACTACGAGATCGGCACAGCGCTGACCGCGAACCACGGACACGCGGCGATGATGGGGGTCTACGGCATGCTCGCTGTGGGCCTTGCGCTCTTTTGCTTGCGCTACCTCATCCCCGCCGATCGCTGGCCCGACCGGATGGCGAAATGGAGCTTCTGGTCTCTCAACATCGGCTTAGCCTGGATGACATTCGCGACCCTGCTCCCACTCGGGTTCATCCAGCTCTACGAGTCGGTCGCGAACGGCTACTACGAGGCTCGCTCGCTCGAGTTCCTGACCAACGACACCAACGCGCTGATCGAGTGGATCCGATTGCCGGGCGACATCCTGTTCATCGCCGGCGGCGTCATACCGCTCGTCTACATCTGCTACCTCGGGGTCCGGTACCGAGTGAAGAAGACGACGACCGACGAGCCCGACGACATCCTGTTCACCGAGATCACCACCCCCACCGGAGCCGGGCGCCTCGATGTCCACAATGCGCGCCGACCACCCGCGCGACCCCGGCGGTCGATCGCCGTGAGCGGCATCTCGATCGAGGTCGTTGGCGCATGCGCGTACGCGCTCGTCCTCTTCGCCGCCGCGCTCGGCCTCGACGCCATGGCGCGCCACTCCAATCGCCGTTCTGGCCGCTATCGGACCGCCGGCTTCGAGTTCAAGCCCGAGCACGATTTGTGGATCTGCCCGGAGGGCCAGGAGCTCAAGCGGCACACGGTTGATCCCCACATGCGCGTCGTCCGCTATCGCGCCAGCCCGCAGACATGTAACGCGTGCCCGGCGAAGGACGGCTGCACCGACTCGTACGAAGGCCGCGAGCTCGTGCAGCCACTCGACTCGTGGCCGCATTCGGAAGCTGGGCGCTTTCACCGCGGCATCTCGGTCGTCTTGTTGGCGCTCGCAGTACTCGTCCTCGTGATCGCCGCCGTCCGGCACCACGAGCCCGAGGAGCTTCTGGCGCTCGGCATCGCCATGCTCCCTGTCGCGATCGCGTTCCCCCGGATGCTGGCGACGGTTCTCCACACCCCAAGCGGCTTTCCCGCGGGCGCGGTGGACGTCAAGTGAAGCGCGCCGAGGAGCTGCACCCCCTCTCGCACGACCATCACAGGGCGCTCTATGCGGCGATGCTCATGGGCCGCGCGACCGAGGTGGAGCCGGCTCGAACGGAAGCACTGTCCTTCTGGCAAGAGAAGGGACTTGCGCATCTTGCGCTCGAAGAAAGAGTCCTGCTTCCAGGGTGGACCTCCCGAGATCCAGGCCACGAGCCGGAGCTTGCCGAGAGGGTGATGCGTGAGCACCACGAGCTGCGGATCGGATTCCGCGCGCTCGAGAGCGGGCCCGAGTCCGTCGAGGCGATGAACGAACTCGGACGGGACCTTGAGCGCCACGTCCGGTTCGAGGAGCGCGAGCTTTTCCCGCGATCGAATCGAGCCTTGGCGCGGACGCTCTTGCCGATCTCGGCGCAGAGATCGCCGAAGCGCGCTGACGGTCAGCCGCGTGCCCGTCGTCGTCCTGCCGGATGCTGCGCCGGAGCGCCCGAGACGGCGATGCGCCGGCCCCCGGGGCGGGAGCCGGCGCGCTCGCCTTCAGCTACTCGACTTCGAACTCCACGAGCTGGCCGAGCTCGTAGTGAGCGCCGTCCTCGTCCTGGATCGGGCAGAGCATCACGTACGGGCCGGGCCCGACGTCCTCTTCGAGCTCGACGGTCGTGGACTCACCGGGGGCCGCTTCGGCCTCGGCGATCGTCGTCGCCGTGCCCTTCTCGCCCTCGGCCTTGATGGCCTCCTCGAGCTCGACGCCCTCGGCGAGCTGCGCCCAGACCATCACGTGGAACTTCTCGCCCTGGTTGTCGAACGTGACCTCTTCGGTCTCGGCCGTGGGCGTGGCGGTCAGGTCGAACTCGTATTCGGTCGCGGTGACCGTGACCGCCTCGGCGCTCTCGGTTTCTGTCGGTTTCGGGCTCGTCGGTCTCGGAGCCTTCGTCGTCGTCATCGCCGCACGCGGCTACACCGAATGCAAGCGCTCCGGCGATCGCGAGGCTCGCGAATGCGCGCTTCCCCCCGCCAACAGTCGTGAACTTCACACTGCCTCCCTAGTTAGTTGGACGGACCGCACGCACCCTAATGCCCCGGGCGGCGCAGTGTCCAGAGGCCGTGCGCGAGAGTAAGTTCGGGCAGTGAAGAAGATCTCGAACGTGGGCGAGTCACCCCTGTTTCGCGACGACGGTCCTCTTGGCGCCAGGATCATCCGCCGCGTCCGCGGGATCTCGCTCGAGATCATCGCGTTCGTCCTGGTCACGGTGCTCCTGCCGGTGCTTCTCGTCGGCGCCGCCATCGTCGATCTGGCTCTCTGGCTCAAGCGCCGCAAGCCGTGGGTTGCCGTGCGCCTGACCGCGTTCCTGTGGTGGTTTCTCTTCGGCGAGATGCGCGCGCTGCTTGGCCTCCTCGGCATCTGGATCGTCACCGGCGCGTGGTTCGGCGTCGGCTCACGCCGGCGGCGCGTGCTGCTCTACCGCCTGCGTGTCCACTGGTGCACGAGCCACCTCAGCGGAATCCGCGTCCTCTTCGGCCTTCGCTTCGAGATCGAGGGGCTCGATGAGGCCGCGCCGGGGCCAGTGATGGTCATGCTTCGCCACGCATCGATCATCGACAACATGCTTCCGGACTCGATCGTCTCCCGGACGCACGGGATCGGGCTCCGCTACGTGATCAAGCGTGAGCTCCAGATGATCCCGACGATCGACATCGGCGGGCGCTGGGTTCCGACGAACTTCATCCGTCGCGGCTCGGGCGATGCCGAGACTGAGATCTCGCAGCTGCTCCAGCTCACAGAGGACCTGGGCGAGGGCGAGGGCATCCTGATCTATCCCGAGGGCACGAGGTTCACTCCGGCCAAGCTCAAGCGGGCGCAGGAGATCGTCCGCGAGCGCCAGCCCGAAATGGCGCCGATGGCCGATCGCCTTCAGCACCTGCTGCCGCCGCGGCTCGGGGGCCCGCTTGCCCTCATCGACAAGGCGCCGGATGTGGACATCGTCTTCTGCGGACACGTGGGCTTCGACGGCTTTCAGCACATCTCGGATGTCTGGGCGGGAGAGCTGGTCGGCTCCGTGATCGGTGTCAAGTTCTGGCGCGTGCCGGCCGCGGAGATCCCCGGGGACGAAGCGGGCCGCGCCGAGTGGCTCTACCGCAACTGGCAGCAGATGGACGACTGGATCGGCTCGAAGATCGAGCGCTCCGAGGCCGAGCAGGGACGCTTCGAGGACGCGCACGCTCGGGTAGGCGAAGGCACATGAACGCCAACGCAGCCCCGACCCTCGAAACGCCGGTGCCTCCCGGCCCCGGCGGCCCGCCCACGCCCGACCCTTGCCCGCCCGTCCCCCGGTCCCGATCCCAGCCCCCTGCCCCCGGAGCCCGAGCCCGAGCCGCCGGTCGAGCCGCCGATGGAGCCGCCGGGGCCCGTCCCGCCCACTCCCAACCCCGCGCCGATCTAAGCCTGCTAGCGTTTAGGCTCCCGCGGTGGACGCTTCCGCGGCAATCGACGGACTCGACCGGACCGAGGCGAAGCTCGAGGCCTATGCGGCCGAGCGCGGCCTGGTGGTCCGGCCCGAGTTGATCTGGCCGGGGATGCCGCTGCCTCGCGAGCAGACGGGCGGGATCCGGCATGCGTGCTGGTCGGTGGCCGGAAAGCTTCCCGGCGGGGTCCCGGGACGGCTGCGCCACCAGGCGCTCTACGGCAAGACCTTCGGCATGAACGTCGCGCAGCAGCACACGATCATGGTCTGCCGCATTCCCGAGTCGGTCGGCTACCTGCCGATGCTCTCGGTGCGGGCGGAGGGGCTCGAGCCCGCGCTCTTCTACTGGGCGAACGACCGCCGTCCCCGCGAGGACGTCGGCGGCTTCGAGTCGACGGAGCTCGACCGGCGCTACATCGTCGAGGTCGCGAAGGGCCAGGACCACGCGTGGCTCCGGCAGATGTTCCCGCCCTCGTTCATCGACTGGCTTGCCTCGAACACGCCGGTTGACTTCGGCTTCCGCCTCGACAACGGCGTCTTTACCTGCGAGTGCCCGCAGTACCGCGGCCAGCACCGGGCCGACGGCGAGGTGGACGAGGAGCACCTCGACCTTCTGGCGGGAGCCGGCGGGAAGGCCGGCAGCCGGATCCGCGACGAGGTCCTCGAAGAGGCGGACGTCAGCTGGGGCGGGACCAACCCGGACTCCGCCGCGGCGCACGAGGCGCGGGCAAGCCAGCCGCTCGGCGGTCGCCTGATCCGCATGATCACGAAGTTCGCCGAGGGGATTGACACGAGCGTCAAGGACTTCGGCGACAAGCACGGGATGGAGCCAAAGACCACCTCTGAGTTCCACGCCAACCACATCCGCCTTCCCATGCCCGGCACCGCCACGGACGTCCTCCAGGGGTCGCTTCCCGGAAGCGACCGGCAGGGCGAGCTCGCCTGGCTCAAGTTCTCGAGCATGGTCGACATGGAGAAGAACTACATCGCGATCGTCGTCGACACCGGACGCGACCTGCCGAGCGCGTGGATCGACTCCGAGGACGTGACCATCCCGGGCTTCGGCGAGGGCATCTCCGAGCGTGCGCTCGAGCTGGCCAAGGCGGGGACATATGGAGTCTCGACGGACGGCAAGAAGGCCTGCGTCTATTTCAAGAGCAACTCGCCGGGCAACTGGCCCAGCGGCGCCGAGGTCGAAGGGTTCATCCCCCGCGCCCTCGAGCTCGCGGATTCGCTGTCGTGAACGACGCCGCGGACTCAGAGCTCAAGCTGGGGCCGACGGCTCGTCTCCGGATCGTCAGAAGCGACGCCGAGGAGCTCGAGGTCGAGGCCACGTATGCGGCCGGGAGCGCGGCGCCGCCAAACCACTTTCACCCGGCTCAGGACGAGGAGTTCGAGATCCTCGAGGGGTCGATGCAGGTTCGGATCGACGGTGCGCCCGAGAGAACGCTTCGCGAGGGTGAGACGCTCGACGTGCCGCGTGGGACGCCCCACACGATGTGGAACGGCGGGGACGTCCCCGCCCGCACCAGATGGATCACCCGCCCGGCGGGAAGAACCGAAGGTTGGTTCCGGACCCTCGACTCGTTCCAGCGGCGCGCCGAGCGCGACGAGGCCGTTGAGCCGGAGGAGTACACCACCGCCTTCGCGGAGTACCAGGACGTCTTCCGGCTGGCGCCGTAGCTAGTCGGCCTCGATCGCGACGCGCCGGGGAGTCGCGGCGCCGGCAAGCCGTTGCTCCTGGCGCTCCGGGCTGATCCGGACCACGTCCCAGGCAAGCCCGAGCTTCTCCAGCAGGGTGATCACGGCGGCCGAGATGTCGATCTCCCACCAGCGCAGGCCCTGCTTTGCCGCGCGCGGAAACGCGTGGTGGTTGTGGTGCCACGACTCGCCAAGCGACGGGATCGCGAGCCAGAACACGTTGGTCGACTCGTCCTCGATGTCGAACCGCCGGCTTCCGAAGAAGTGGCAGACGGAGTTGATCGACCAGGTGATGTGGTGGACGAAGAAGATCCGGACGAACCCGCCCCACAGAAGGCCGGTCAGCGCGCCGGCAAGTGTGCCGGTGAGCGCGAAGCCGAGCGCGGCGGGGATTGCGAGGGTCAGGCCCACCAGCGGCAGGAACGCGTAGTTGATCTTCCGCATGATCGGGTCCTCAAGGAGGTCCGGGGCGAAGCGCCGCTTCGTGGCCTGGCCCTGGGTGTCGACGAGCCAGCCCATGTGGGCGTACCAAAGCCCGGACAGCGCGCCGCGCAGGCCCTCGCCGTGACCGTGCGGCGAGTGCGGGTCCCCCTCCTGGTCGGTGAAAGCGTGGTGCTTGCGGTGGTCGGCGACCCAGTCGATGATCGAGCCTTGGACCGCCATCGAGCCCAGGACGGCGAGGGAGTAGCGCACGGACGGCTTGGCCTCGAAGGCCCGGTGGGTGAACAGGCGGTGGTAGCCGATGGTGATACCGAACGCCGTCGGCAGGTACATCGCGGCGAAGATCGCGAGGTCCGTCGCGCTCACGAGTTGGTTCCAAGACAGGAGCACCGCGGCGAGGAATCCAACGAAGGGGAGGATGACGGCGGCGAGGGTGATGTTGCGCTGGAGTCGGCTCATGTCACTAGCTTCGCAAGCAGTACTGGCTTCGACTACTCGTGCGGGTAAGGATCGATCCGCCAGTTTTCATATGATTCCTATGAATTTGGCGACGGATCGAGCACATCTGCAGGCACTTTCTGGCGTCCGCAAGGAGCTGGCGCAGCCGATGCGTGAAGCGTTGCCCGCACTGGGAGACGAGGTGATCGCCGAGATCCGCGACTCGGTGCCCGAGTACGCCCAGCCGCTCGAGGGCAGGTTCGGGGAGGGCGTGCGCACGGGCGTGGGCGTCGCGTTGAGAAGGTTCGTCGACGACGTCGAGCGGCCGGGCGGGGACTCGGAGGGGTGGCGAGCCGTGTATGAGAATCTCGGCAGGGGCGAGTACCGGCAGGGGCGGACGCTCGAAGCCCTTCTCGCCGCGTACCGGCTGGGCGCCCGCGTCTCGTGGCGGCGGGTCGCCGACGCGGCCACGGACGCCGGCGCCACGGCTCCGGAGCTCGCCGCTCTGGCCGAGGCGATCTTCGCCTACATCGACGAGCTCTCCTCGCTCTCGGCCGAGGGGTACTCGGCCGAGCGGGCCGAGTCGGTCGGTGAGAGACAGCGACAGCGTGAAGAGCTGGTGCGCATGCTGATCGAAGGCGCATCGCCCGAGGCGGTCTCGGCGACGGCGGACGAGGTCGGCTGGGCCCTGCCGGTGAGCGCCGCCGCGCTGGTGGCGCCGGACGCCGTCCCCGGCGCTCTGGCAACGCGCTTGGGCCACGGCGTCATCGCGGCGGGGCTCGGCGACGGCGCGGCCTGTGCGATCGTCCCCGATCCCGGCTCGCCGGGACGCGGCGCGACCCTGACTGCAGCGATCGGCGATGGAGTTGCCGCGATCGGTCCCGAGACAGGCCCCGAGGATCTCGGCCGAAGCTTCGCGCGGGCGAAGCTCGCCGTGGAGGTCGCCGGCGAGGCCGGACTCGGGCCGGGCCTGATCGTCGCGTCCGAGCACCTTCCCGCGCTGATCCTCCACGGCGATCCCGGCTTGCTCGCCGAGCTGGCCGATTCACGGCTCGGTCCTTTGCGCGACGAGACCGAGCTATCGCAGGCACGCCTGATGGAGACGCTCAAGGCATGGATCGACCACCCGGGGCGCCCGACCGAGGTCGCTCGCGCCGTTCACGTCCACCCGCAGACCGCGCGCTACCGCCTGCGCCGTCTACGCGAGCTCCTCGGCGACATCGACGACCCGGCCTCCCGCTTCGAGCTGGCGCTCGCGCTCCGCGCTCCCCTAAGTGGCATGCCAGGTCGTTCCCAAGCGACAACCGCGCTCAATTAACGCGCGTAGAACCCCGATATAAGACGAACGAATGGATTCACGAGTCGAACGCGTCGTTTTCGAGACAAACCGCCACTGGATCGTCGGGGACCTCACCCTTCCGAAGGAGGGCTACCGCTCGCGCCTCTCCGAGTTCCTCAACCGCGGCGACCTGGACTTCATCCCGCTGGTGAACGTCGAGATCTCAAGCGTTGATGCCCAGGGGCACGAGCCCGAGACGAAGCCGTTCATGGCGGTCGCTCGCAGCCACATCCAGCTCGCGCATCCCCTCGAGGCCGGGGACAAGCCCCCGTCCGCCAAGGCCAAGCGCAGCTAGGCGATCCGGTCGCCCAGCTCGGCGCCGGGGTCCGGCTCTAACAAGATCACGGTCCCGTCTTCGTTGACCGCGCCGAGGACGAGGCACTCGGACATGAACGGGCCGATCTGCTTCGGCGGGAAGTTGACGACGGCGACGACCTGGCGTCCCTCCAAGTCAGAGCGCTCGTAGTTCTTGATCTGCGCCGACGAGCGCCGCTCGCCGATCTCTGGCCCGAAGTCGATCCGAAGCTTCCAAGCCGGCCTCCGCGCCTCCGGAAAGTCCTCGACCTCAAGCACGCGTCCGACGCGCATGTCGACGGCCTCGAACTGGTCCCAAGTGAGTGACTCTGCGGGCATCTTCCGCGCGCTTGTGGGGTCAGACCCCAGCTCTCGGGGTCAGTACCCCCTCATGGCGTGAGGACGATCTTCAACGCTTCGCGGCGGTCGTAGGTGTCGTAGGCCTCGGACGCGTCGTCGAGCTTCATGTGGTGGGTGACCAGCGGGCTTGGGTCGAGCTCGCCACTCGACAGGGCCGCGAGGACGGGGTCGACGTGCTTGATCACGTTCGCGTGGCCCGTCTTCACGGTCAGCGCCTTGATCCAGACGATGCCCATGTGGACCTCCATCCGCTCGGCGTAGACGCCGGTGGCCGACACGGTCCCGCACTTGCGGGTGAGCCGGCAGGCGAGGTCGAAGGCCTCCGGGTGGCCGACCGCGTCGATCGCCGCGTCAACGCCGCGGCCCTCGGTAGCCGCCTTGGCGGCTGCCTTCGGGTCCTCGTCGGTCAGGTGGACCGGCTCGGCGCCGAACGCGCGCGCCATGTCCAAGCGATCCGCGACCGTGTCGATCGCGATCACGTGGCCGGCGCCTGCGGCCTTCGCGGCCTGCACCGCGCATAGGCCCACGGGGCCCAGGCCAAGGACCGCGACGCAGTCGCCAGGCCCAACGCCCGTCTCGGCCACGGCGTGGTAGCCCGTTCCCATCACGTCGCCCGCGAACAGCGCGACGTCGTCGGACATCCCTTCGGGGACCCTGCGGAGCGTCAGGTCGGCGGTGGGCACGAGCAAGCAGTTCGGCTTGGGCGCCCTGAAGCTCGCCCAGGAGCTTGCCGTGGCCGAAAACCCGGCCGTTGTCGCACTTGTGGAAGTCGCCGCGCTTGCAGAAGAAGCACTCGTTACAGGCGGTGCCGTATGTGCCGAGGACCCGGTCGCCCACCTTGACGCTCGAGACGGAGTCGCCGACGGCGAGGACCTCGCCCACGTACTCGTGCCCGATGGTGAACCCGGGCTCGATCGCGACCCGGCCGTGATAGATGTGAAGGTCGGATCCGCAGACGCCGGAGGCGTCGACCCGCAGGATGGCGTCGCCGGGATTCTCCAGCTCGGGATCCGGCTTCTCGTCGATCCGGATCTCGCCCGGCGCCTGGAAGGTGACCGCTCGCATCGCGGCGGGACAATAGTGCCTGGCACCGTGCCAGGCACTAGGCGGCGCGCCCAGGTGCGTGGTGCCTGGCACCTCTCGCCGTTTGCGCCGCCCGCTTTACTGCCCACCGTGACCGTCCACGTCGAAGTCGAATCGGAGGCAGCGCCGGAACAGGTGTGGGACCTCTACGCCCAGCCCGAGCGCTGGAAGGAGTGGGCGCCGCACATCCGCGCCCCTCGGAACCTGGGCAGCCCCGAGGTCGAGCCCGGCGCGAGCGGGCGTATTCACCTCGCCGGGTTCGCGCCGGTCTGGGCCGAGGTAACGGCCAAGCGCCCGGGACAGTCATGGACCTGGCGCGTCGGCCTCGTCGAGCTGACGCACACGGTCGAGCCCAGAAACGGCGGCGGCTCGACGATCGGCATCGAGATGCGAGCGCCCGCACCGATGGAGATGGCGATCCGAGTCAGCTACGCGCCGATCACGAAGGGGCTCCTGAAGAACCTGGCGCGCAAGGCCGAGGCGTAGCAGAGGCCGTGAGCCTCGCCCCGGACACGTTCACGTACGCGGTCACGAAAGACGGGCGAATCCGCATCTCCCACCAGGGCCGAGTCGTAACCACGGTCGCGGGCCAAGCGGCCACAAGGCTGAGCGAGCGCCTGAAAGGCGCAAGCGAAGCCGACGAGCAGCAGCTCTTGGCAAGAGCCACGGGCAACTTCAAGCGAGGCAACGAGCGCCGCTAGGCGAGCGAAGCTCGCCGGCATCCCCGCACGCTCGCACCACCTCCCTCCCTGCGCCGAGAGTAGGAATTCCCTCGCATAGCGACGTGTTGCCTACTCCGGCGCTAGCGGAGAGGGCGCGCCGGCGCTTCGCCGAAGCGCTTGCGCGCGCTGCCTGGTCGCGAGGATTGCCTCGTCCCAGCGGATCCGAAGGACTGTCTCGCCGTGGCGCTCGAGCAGAGCTTGGCGCTCGAGCGTCGTCGCGCTCGGGCGAGCGCGTTATCGTGCCAGCGGGCGCCGTCGGCTTCAATCACGAGCTTCTGCTCCGGCCAGCGGAAGTCGGGGATGACCGTGCGCCCCTCGAGCCGAAGCGGTTCGTTCACCTCCGGCGGCACGAAGCCGCCACCGAGGATCAGGTCGTACACGACCTCCTCGAGTTCTGAGCGCGTGGGTAGCGCACGAGCGAGAATCTGTCTCAGGTTGCGCGCGCCGCGCACAGGGCCGAGGCGATCGAGGAGCGCGAAGATGCGCGGAGGCTCACGAGCTTCATGCCCGAGCGCCTCTCGTACGGCGCTCGCAGCTCATCCGCCAGGTAGCACCGCGGCAAGGGCAACCACTGTCCATGCGGCGTTGGTCACCAGGATGCCGTCGCGGATCATCTGATCTCCCCGGGTCATGAGAGAAGAGCGGTGGACCTGGATGCCCGGGATGCGCTGCGGGTGACATTGCCGGGAACGGTGACCTCGATGTCGCCGCCAGCTCCACTCGCGGAATCCGGCTCAGCGGCGCTCCGCTCGGTGACTGAGAGCGCAGCGATCGGGCTTGCACGCCTTAACGGCAGCGATAAAGCGGCCCTTTTGCGAGACGTTCGGGTGGCCCACGGCGTAGACGCCATCGTGTATGCGGTGAAGGCGCCCGAAGCCGCCGTGCGCCGATCAACAGCCGGCTGGCGCGAGCCCACACCCGCGAAGCTCATCGAGGTCCACGCACCGCCTTCGGCGTCTGCGGCGAGCCGAGCACACCTCCAAATCGCGCCGAGAGTAGGAACTCCCTCGCATACCGCGTGGTCTTCGCTACTTTCGGCGTGGGACGAGGGTTCGAGGCGGCGTCGCGCGGCATATGGCGCAGGCTGCACGGGCTGGCGTGACGGCTCAAGACGTAGGTGTGCCACTTTCGCGTCAATTGGCGCGCGGGAATAGGCTGCGCGGCATGAGCTCTCCATCCAAGGCGGTCCTGATCACGGGCTGCTCCACGGGCATCGGGGCCGAGACGGCCCGCCATCTCGCGACGAAGGGCTGGACGGTCTATGCGACCGCTCGCAAGCCTGAGACGCTGGCCGATCTGGCGGAAGCGGGATGCAAGACGCTTGCGCTGGACGTGACCGACGAGGCGTCGATGAAGGCCGCCATAGATCAGGTCGTCGAGGCCGAGGGCGCCGTCGGCGTCCTGATCAACAACGCCGGGTACAGCCAGTCGGGCGCAATCGAGTCGATCGAGCTCGACTCCATCCGCCGCCAGTTCGAGACCAACGTCTTCGGCCTCATCCGCATGAGCCAGCTCTGCCTTCCGGGCATGCGCGAGCAGGGCTGGGGCCGGATCGTGAACATCGGCTCGATGGGCGGCAAGCTCACCTTCCCCGGCGGCGGCATCTACCACGCCACCAAGTACTCGGTCGAGGCGATCTCGGACGCGATGCGCTTCGAGGTCCGCGGATTCGGCGTGAACGTGGTCCTGATCGAACCGGGCCTGATCGTCACCGAGTTCGGCAACGCGGCGGTGGCCTCGATCGACGACGGCGTCACGGACGACGGGCCGTACGGCAAGTTCAACCACCACGTCGGCAAGGCGACCGCCGGCGTGTACGAGGGGCCGATGGCAAAGCTCGGCGGCGGTCCGGACGCCGTCGCGAAGGTAATCGACAAGGCGCTCTCGTCGAGACCGTCCGCGCCCCAGGTACACCGTCACGCCGTCCGCGAAGCTCTCGATCGCCCAGCGCAAGCTCGTCACCGATCGCGGCTGGGACCGCCTGATGAGAACTCAGTTTCCGACGCCTGGAACCTAGTTTGGACTAAGGTTCCACGCGTCCCGGTGGTGTTGAGGAGCGCCACGCGGGTAAAGAACGGGGGCCACCAAGAAACGGCGCGGTCGCCGAGAGAGGGTTTGTTTGGAGGCCAGCGGATATCGCGAGGACCAACCGACGAGTGTCGCCGGTGCCGCGTCCGTTGAACTGGATCCGACCGCGATCCGCGCGCGCTCCCCTTGGCAGGTCTTCTGGCGCCGCTTGAAGGAAGACAAGCTCGCGTTCGCGTCGCTCGATCTTCGTCGCGTTCCTGGGACTCACGGCGCTCTTCGCCCCACTCATCGTCGACATCGTGGGGGCGCCCGACCCCGACGCACGCGACACCAGCGCGCTCGACCCGTTCTTCGCGACCCCGACCGGCCCCTCTGGCGACCACTGGTTCGGCGTCGATCAGATCGGCCGCGATGTCTTCAGCCGCACCATGTACGGCGCGCGCGTCTCGTTGATCGTCGCCCTGTCGGCGACGTTCATCGCGACCCTTGCGGGGATCATCACCGGGCTTCTCGCGGGCTACTTCCGCGGCGTCACCGACACGATCATCTCGCGCTCGGTCGACGTCCTCCTGGCCATCCCGTACCTCCTCCTCGCCACGGGCCTCGCGGCCGCATGCACCGCGGGCGACCCGAGGGACCCGAGCCAGTCCGGCTGTTTCGGCGGCGCGATCCAGCCAGGGGTCGGCGTGGTCATCTTCGTGATCTCGTTCACCAGCTGGACCTACATGGCGCGCATCGTCCGGGGCCAGACCCTCTCGCTTCGCGAGAAGGAGTTCGTCGAAGCCTCGCGTGCCGCCGGCGCCTCGAACTCGCGCATCATCTTCCGCGAGATCCTGCCCAACCTGACCGCTCCGATCGTGGTCTACGCGTCCATCCTCGTCCCGCAGGTGATCCTGTACGAGGCCGCCCTCTCGCTTCCTGGGAGTCGGCGTCAACGACCAGCCCAGCTGGGGCCAGATGATCTCCGAGGCCTCGAGCCTGTTCCCCGATGCCTGGTGGTACATGTTCTTCCCCGGCATGGTGCTGCTCGCCACCGTGCTCGCCTTCAACCTGATCGGTGACGCGATGCAGGACGCGCTCAACCCCAAGACCAGGCGGAACTGACCTTGAACACAACCAAAGACAACCGGACATCTCGTCCAAATACAGGAAAGGAACAATCATGAGATCCACAACGCGATGGCTCTTCGCGCTCGTGGCCGCCGTTGCACTCGCTTTCGTCGTCTCGGCCTGCGGGTCGGATGACGACGACAGCGATTCCAGCATCAGTAGCGGCTCCGGGATCCCCGAAGAGTTCGTAGGACCGACGGAGGCGCCAGACGACGCAGCCGAAGGAGGCGACCTGAAGGTGATCGCCGCCGGCGACGTCGACTACATCGACCCCGGCGCGTCGTACTACCAGTTCACCTACATGATCAACAACGCGGGTCACCGCCAGCTCCTGACCTGGGGCCCGGACGACGTCGAGGAACCCACTCCCGACGGCGCCGAGGACTACCCCGAGGTCTCGGACGACGGGCAAACCCTGACGTTCACGATCCGCGACGGCATGGAGTTCGCGCCGCCGGTCAATCGTGAGATCACGGCCGCCGACTACGAGTACGCGATCGAGCGCGCTGTGCTGCCGGGCGTGGCAAACGGCTACCAGAGCCTCTACATCTCCGACATCGTCGGCTACGAGGAGGCGGTCAAGGCCGCGCAGAAGGATCCGACGGGCGGCGCTCCAGACATGGAGGGCGTGACCGCCGTCGACGACTCGACGCTGGAGATCAAGATGGACGAGCCGTCGGCCTACACCGTCGAGCAGACGATGTCGCTCGGCATCTCGGCTCCCGTGCCCGAGGAGTACGCCGCGGAGTTCGACGCGGAGAACCCGTCCACATACGGCGAGTACGTCGTGTACTCGGGCCCGTACATGGTCGAGAACGACGCCGACGGGCGGCTCACGGGCTACACCCCTGGCCGCGTGATCAGCATGGTCCGCAACCCGAACTGGGACCCGGAGTCGGACTTCCGTCCCGCGTACGTCGACACGATCGAGGTCCAGGAAGGCTTCGAGGACACCGCGTCGGCAACGCGCAAGGTGATCTCGGGCGAGGACAGCATCAGCGGCGACTTCGTGCCGCCGCCGAACGCGCTGAAGGACGCCGCTGAGAACGCGGAAGACGGCCAGCTGACGATCACCCCCTCGGGCGGTAATCGCTACGTCGGCCTGAACGTCACCCTGCCGCCGTTCGACAACCTCGACGTCCGCAAGGCCGTAATCGCCATCGCCGACCGCGAGGCGATGCGCAACACGCGCGGCGGCGAGCTGATCGGACCGGTCGCAACGCACATCATCCCGCCCGAGTTCCCGGGCTTCGAGGAGGCCGGAGGGCTCGAGGGCGACCCCGAGCTCGACTACCTCGCGGACCCGAACGGGGACCCGGAGCTGGCGGCCGAGTACATGAAGGCAGCCGGTTACGAGAGCGGACAAGTGCGAAGGCGCCGACTGCGAGATCACGATGGTCGGCGACAACGTGGCGCCGGGCAAGGACACCGCCGAGGTGTTCCGCCAGAACCTCGAGGATCTCGGCTTCGACGTGACGTTCCGTCCCGTCGATCACACGATCATGTACACCCGGTTCTGCAGCATTCCGGATCAGCAGCCTGAGGTCTGCCCCAACGTTGGGTGGCTCAAGGACTTCTACGATCCGCAGTCGCTGTTCCAGATCACGTTCTCGGGCGATGCCATCGACCCGGAGAACAACTCGAACTGGGCTCAGCTCGATGATCCCGAGATCAACGAGATGATCGAGGAAGCCAGCCTCATCAACGACCCCGAGGAGCGCCTCGAGGCGTGGGGCGAGGTTGACAAGGCGGTCATGGCCGCAGGCCGCGGTGGTCCCGTGGGTCTGGGACAACCAGTCCAACGTCCGGTCCGCGGACGTTGATGGCGTGATCAACAAGTTCAACGCCAGTTGGGACCTCTCGTACACCTCCCTCCCGGAGGGCTGAGAGCCCAGAAGTAGACCGGGAACGCCCCCGCCGCCAGCGCGCGGCGGGGGCCGCCCCGCTCGCACGCGCAACCCCCGTTTAGATGCTCCGCTACATCATCCGCCGCCTGATCTGGACGGTCGCCCTCCTGGTGATCGTCTCGGCGGTCGTCTTCACCCTCTTCAACGTCTTCCCGACGGCTGACGCCGCGACGCTTCGCGCCGGCCGCTCCGCCTCTCCCGAGCAGATCGACATCATCCGGGAGAGCCTCGGCCTGGACGATCCCAAGCTGACCCAGTTCGCCCGCTACATGCAGGGAGTCTTCACGCCGGTCGACATCCAGGACCCGGAGGTGTCCGGACCTTTCGACCTTGGAGAATCGATATTCCAGAACAACGAGGACGTCTTGGACATCATCCTTGACCGCTTGCCCGCGACGTTCATGCTGGTCGTCGGCTCGGTGATCATCTGGCTCGGGGTCGCGATCCCGATCGGCGTCATCTCGGCCGTCCGGCAGAAATCGATGCTCGACCGGACCTCGATGGTCACCAGCCTCGCGTTCATCTCGGCGCCCGTCTTCTGGCTTGGCCTTGTCGCCCTCTATCTGTTCGCGAGCGACGTGGGGGTCGTCCACATCTTCCCCGGCATCGGCTCGTACAACGACGCCGAGAGCTTCAGCGGGAAGGTCGGGTCGATGATCTTGCCGTGGCTGGTCCTGTCCTCGGCGACCGCGGCGATCTACGCACGGTACGTGCGCGCCCAGATGATCGACGTCATGACCGAGGACTACATACGCACGGCGCGGGCCAAGGGTCTGTCCGAGCGCCGGATCGTGCTGAAGCACGGCCTCAGGAGCGCGCTCACCCCGATCGTGACCCTGCTGGGGCTTGACATGGGCGTTCTCCTGGCCGGCAACGCGATCCTCACGGAAACCGTCTTCAATATCCCCGGCGTAGGCCGCGAGGTGTCCAACGCGATCGGCGAGTCGGATCTTCCGCTGATCCAGGGCATCGTCCTCTTCGGCGCCTTCTTCATCATCATCTTCAACCTGATCGTCGACATCCTCTACGCCTACCTCGATCCAAGGGTGCGCTACGAATGACCGAGCCGCTCCTAAGCGTCCGCGACCTGCGGGTCGGCTTCAGCACAGAGGACGGCGTCGTCCAGGCGGTCGACGGCATCTCGTTCGACGTGGAAGCGGGCCAGACGATCGGGATCGTCGGCGAGTCCGGCTCGGGCAAGAGCGTTTCGAACATGACGATCCTGGGCCTTACCCGCGCCGAGGGCGCCGACATCTCCGGTTCGATCATGTTCGAGGGCCAAGACCTGGCCGAGATTGACGACGAGTCGCTCCGAGACGTTCGCGGCAACGACATCGCGATGATCTTCCAGGACCCGCTGACCTCCCTCCACCCCTTCTACAAGGTCGGGGATCAGATGACCGAGGCGATCAAGACGCATCAGGCGATGACGCACGCGGAAGCCCGCAGCCACTCGATCGACCTACTCGGCATGGTGGGGATCCCAGACGCCTCGCGGCGCTTCGACGAGTACCCGCACGAATTCTCCGGCGGGATGCGCCAGCGGGCGATGATCGCGATGGCGCTCACCAACGACCCGAAGCTCCTGATCGCGGATGAGCCCACGACCGCGCTGGACGTGACGATCCAGGCGCAGATCCTGCGCCTTCTCGCCCGCCTCCAGTCGGAGCTGGGGATGGCGATGATCCTGATCACCCACGACCTGGGCGTGGTTGTCGAGGTCGCGTCGGAGATCATCGTCCTCTACGGCGGGCGGGTTGTCGAGCGCGGGACCCTCGATGAGATCTTCTATGACCCCCAGCACCCCTACACGTGGGGTCTCCTGGGCTCGGTCGCGCGGGTGGACGGCACGCGGTCCAATCGCCTCACCCAGATCGCCGGACAGCCGCCTTCCATGCTGTCGCCCCCCGAGGGCTGTCACTTCCGCCCGCGCTGCCCACACGAGTTCGCCAAATGCTCGATGGTGCCTCCGCTCGACGCCCGCGCGGGAGGGGACCACATCGACCGCTGCTGGCTCGGGCTGGAACAGAAGCGCGAAGTGCGCACGCTGGAAAGCGGCGAGATCGGCCTGCCCGAGAAGAAGGAGGCCGAGCCCGCATGAGCGAGAACGGTGCGCCTCTCCTCGAGGTCACGGACCTGGTCAAGTACTTCCCGATCAAGAAGGGGATCATGATCGGGCGCACCGTCGGCGCGGTGCAGGCGGTCGATGGCGTCTCGTTCGAGATCCCGAAGGGCAAGACCCTGGGCCTGGTGGGCGAATCGGGTTGCGGCAAGTCGACGCTCGCGCGGACGATCCTGCAGCTGATCGAGCCGACCTC
This sequence comes from uncultured bacterium, assembly GCA_963725035.1. Taxonomy (GTDB): domain Bacteria; phylum Actinomycetota; class Thermoleophilia; order Solirubrobacterales; family 70-9; genus JALZKA01. Next base: position 189,492 of record CAVRWX010000001.1, read on the forward strand.
GGGTTCGATCATGTTCGACGGCCAGGAGATCGCCGGCCTGGGCAAGCGGCAGATGCGCCCGCTGCGGCGCGAGATGCAGATGATCTTCCAGGACCCCTACGCGTCACTCAATCCGCGAAAACGAGTCGGCCCGATAATCGGCGAGATGTTGGCGATTCACGGAATCGGCAACACCGACGAGAGACGCAAGGAAGTGGAGGGACTCCTCGATCGCGTCGGCCTCTCGGCCGAGCACTACAACCGCTATCCGCACGAGTTCTCGGGAGGCCAGCGCCAGCGAGTCGGCGTCGCGCGCGCCCTCGCGCTCAAGCCGAAGCTGATCATCGCCGACGAGCCCGTCTCCGCGCTCGACGTCTCGATCCAGGCCCAGATCATCACCCTCCTCGAGGACCTGCAGGACGAGTTCAACCTCACCTACCTCTTCGTCGCCCACGACCTTGGCGTCGTCCGCCACGTCGCCGACACCGTCGCCGTGATGTATCTGGGGAAGATCGTCGAAATGGGACCTGTCGATGAGGTCTACTCGAACCCGGTGCATCCGTACACCGAGGCGCTCCTCTCCGCGGTGCCGATTCCGGACCCGCGCGCCAACGCGGAGCGCCAGGAGCGGATACTTGAGGGAGACGTGCCCTCCCCCGCCAATCCTCCCCCCGCCTGCCGCTTCCACACGCGCTGCCCCTACGCCACCGAGATCTGCTCGGAGGTCGCACCCGAGCTGGTCAACCACCGCGGCTCGCAAGTGGCAGCATGTCATCACCCCTTGAACGTTCAACCCAGTGAAACCCAAGAAAGGGAGGTCCCCAATTGAGAGGAAGACGAATTGTGCTCGCGGCGATTGCCGCGACGGCGTTGTCGCTAGGCGCGACGGCGTGCGGAGACGATGACGACGACGGAGGCAGTGGATCATCGGGCGAGGCAGACACCCTGATCCAGGGCACGATCGACCAGCCGGTCTCATATGACCCGGCCGGCTCGTACGACCTGCCGTCCTACAACGTCATCTTCAACGCCTACCAGAACCTGCTCCAGATCCCGCCGGGCGGAAACGCGCCTGAGCCGGAAGCGGCTGAGGAGTGCGACTTCACCGATGAGGACAACACGGTGTACGAGTGCACGCTCCGCGAGGGGCTCACGTTCTCGGACGGCTCGGACTTGACGTCCGAGGATGTCAAGGCGAGCTTCGATCGCAACGCTGCGATCGCCGACCCGCAGGGCGCATCGTCGCTCTACACCAACGTGAAGTCGATCGACACGCCGGACGACCTCACCGTCGTGTTCAACCTGTCGGCGCCGGACGCGACGTGGCCGTTCCTGCTCACATCGGGCGGCGCGGCGATCGCCCCGGCCGAGTACCCGGCCGACAAGGTGCAGCCGTCCGACGAGGTAATCGGCTCGGGCCGCTACACGGTCGCCGAGTACGAGCCCGGCCAGCAGACGGTGCTGGAGGCAAACCCGGAGTACCAGGGTGAGGATCCCGCTCAGATCGACCGGATCATCATCCAGTACTACGACAAGGCCTCAACGCTGAAGCAGGCCGTCGAGCAGGGCGAGGTCGAGGTGGCATATCGCTCGCTCAGCCCGACAGACGTCGATGACCTCGAGTCCGCCGAAGGCCTCGAAGTCGTCACCGGACCCGGATCCGAGATCCGCTATCTCAACTTCAACCTCGACCTCCAGGAGGGGTCGGACGAGGAGAAGCTGGCGGTCCGGCAGGCGGCAGCACAGCTGATCGACCGTCAGTCGATCGCGGACAACGTCTACAACGGCACCGCAACGCCGCTGTATTCGATGGTGCCGTCAGGCCTCCCGTTCCACACGGAGGCGTTCGCCGACGAGTACGGCGAGGAGCCCGATCCGGACGGCGCCGCTCAGACGCTCGAGGACGCAGGGGTCGATACCCCGGTGCCGCTCGAGGTTTGGTGGACGCCTACCCACTACGGCCCGGCATCCGGCGATGAGTACGCCGAGATCCAGCGCCAGCTCGAGGAGGGCGGCCTGTTCGAGGTGACGCTCGAGTCGACCGAGTGGAACCAGTTCTCGGAAGCCGCGTTCACGGACAAGTACCCGGTCTACCAGCTCGGCTGGTTCCCGGACTATCCGGACGCGGACAACTACACGTCGCCGTTCTACGCCAAGGACAGCTTCCTCAATCTCCACTATGAGAACCCGGAGATGGACAAGCTGCTCGCGGAGGAGAAGGCGTCAACGGATGATGCCGAGCGTGAGGAGACGTTCGCGCAGATCCAGGAGATCGGCGCCCAGGATGCGACGTCGATCCCCTACATCGAGCTATCGCAGGTCGCGGTCGCTGTTGATGGAGTCGAAGGCGTGGAGGACACGCTCGACCCGTCGTACATCTTCCGCTACTGGCTGATCTCGAAGGACTGAGAGGTCCAAGGAAGAGTTAGTCGCCAAAGGCGCGAGGGCTTCGGCCCTCGCGCCTAGGCGCTTTCAGTGAGGGGTTTCCCCGAAAGAAGCAGGTAGGATGCCGAAGGCATCCGCAGGCATCAGTGAAATCACAGGGGACATCACTTCGCGCCTACGTGATCACGCGGCTTGCGCTCGCGATCCCCACCGTCCTGATCCTCCTGACCATGGTCTTCGGCCTGATGCGGGTCGCCCCGGGCGATCCCATCCAGGCGGCGCTCGGCGGACGCGTCTCCGAGGAGGAGCTCGACGAGCGCCGCGAGGCTGCCGGCCTCGACGAGCCCCTCGTCAAGCAGTACTTCACGTACCTCGGTAACGCCCTCACGCTCGATCTCGGAACGACGATCAACGACGACCGCAAGGTGACGTCGATCATCGTCGAGAACGGCTCCGCCACCCTGGAGCTCACGATGGCCGCGTTCGGCCTCGCCCTCGATCGTCGGCATCGGCATCGGCGTCCTCGCCGGGTATTACCGCGACACCTGGATCGACCTCTCAGGCCGCATGTTCGGCATCGTCGTCTACGCCGCGCCCGTCTTCTTCACCGGATACCTGGCCCAGCTCCTGTTCGCCGGCGAGCTGGGCTGGTTACCGAGCTCCGGGCAGGGCCAGCCCGATCGTCGAGTTCGACCTCGACAAGGTGACGCACTTCTATCTGATCGACACGCTCATCACCGGCAACTGGGACGCCTTCTGGGACGTGCTTCAGCACCTGATCCTGCCCGGCGGTGACGCTGGGCCTCCTGATCTCGGGCGTGCTCATCCGCCTCGTGCGGGTGAACCTCCTGCAGACGATGCGCGGCGACTACGTCGAGGCTGCACGCGCGCGCGGCATCCCGGAGCGGCGGGTCGTCATGCAACACGCGTTCCGCAACGCGATGGTCCCCGTCGTCACGGTGGCCGGTCTTCAGTTCGCGATCCTCCTCGGGGGGGCCGTCCTGACCGAGCAGACGTTCAACTGGCCGGGGATCGGCGCCGAGCTAGTGCGCTACCTGAACGAGCGCGACTACATCGCGGTCCAGGGGATCATCACCGTCTTCGCCCTGGCGGTCGTTGTCGTCTCGCTCTTGATCGACCTCATCAACGCCTTCATCGACCCGAGGGTGAGGTACTGAGCATGAGGACGCCCGGCATCCTCAAGCCCTTCACGAAGGCGACCGGCATGCCTCGCTGGATCCTCTTCTCGGGTGTCGTCATCGTCGTCGTTCTTCGTCATCCTCGCGGTCTTCGCGCCGTGGATCGCCCCCTACGGCTTCGACCAGGTGTCCGCCGACGGCGTGCGCTTCCCCAAGCAGGGACCGCCCGACAGCGCCCATCTGTTCGGCACGACGGTCCAGTCGACGGACGTCCTCTCGCGCGTCGTCTGGGGCTCGCGGACCGCGATCGAGGTCGTCGTCCTGGCCCTCATCTTCTCGCTCACCATCGGCGTACCCCTGGGCCTGATCTCCGGCTACGTGGGCGGCAAGCTCGACCGCTGGTTGGTCCTGTTCATGGACGCGCTGTTCGCGTTCCCCTACCTCCTGCTGGCGATCGTGATCGCGTTCCTTCTCTCGGACAAGCTCGGCCAGGGAGTGGTCACCGCCGCGCTCGCAATCACCGCGGTCTACATACCCCAGTACTTCCGCGTGGTCAGAAACCACGTGATCAGCGTCCGCGAGGAGCCCTACGTCGAGGCTGCCCGGGCCCTGGGCGCATCGCGCTTCACGATCATCCGCCGCTACGTCCTCCAGAACGTGATCCAGAACGTGCCCGCGCTCGCGACGCTGAACGCCGCCGACGCGATCCTGACCCTCGCGGCACTCGGGTTCCTCGGCTACGGCATCCAGCCGACCGAGGCGGCCGAGTGGGGCTACGACCTCAACCGCGCGATCGACGACGCGGGCGCGGGGATCTGGTGGACCGGCCTCTTCCCCGGAATGGCGATCGTCCTCCTGGTGACCGGCTTCACGCTGGTCGGCGAGGGGCTCAACGACGTGCTCAACCCGGTGGTCCGCGCACGGCGCCTGCGAAAGCCGAAGATGGACGAGGCCGCCGCGGCCGAGGAGGAGCCGAGCCGTGCGTGAGCCGATACTCCAGGCCAAGGACCTTCGCGTCTGGTACGCGACCGAGCAGGAGCCGGTGCGCGCGGTCGACGGCGTCACTCTTGATATCCGCCCGGGAGAGACACTCGGCCTGGTCGGGGAGTCCGGGTGCGGCAAGTCCACGCTCGGCAGGGCGTTGCTTGGCCTCGCGCCCGACAGCGCCGGCATCTCGGGCCAGGTGCTCTACGGCGGACGCGACCTGACCGAGGTGACGCCAAAGGAGATGCTCGCACTGCGCGGTCCCGAGCTCGGCCTGATCTTCCAGGAGCCGATGACCCGCCTCAACCCCCTGATCTCGGTCGAGCAGCACTTCTTCGAGACGCTCAAGGCCCACGAACCCGGCCTCTCGAAGGACGAGATGCGAGTCCGCTCCCTGGAGGCACTCGCCGGCATGGGCATCCCGCCCACCCGCTTCGGGCAGTACCCGCACGAGTTCTCGGGCGGCATGCGCCAGCGGATCATGATCGCGCTGACGCTGGTCCTCGAGCCGAAGGTCGTCGTCGCCGACGAGCCGACCACGGCGCTCGACGTGATCGTCGAGGCGCAGATCCTGGGCATCCTCTCCGACCTGCGCAAGAACTTCGACGCGGCGCTGCTCCTGATCACGCACAACCTGGGCATCGTCGCCGAGGCCTGCGACCGCGTCGCGGTCATGTACGCGGGCCGGATCGTCGAGGACGGCGAGGCGCGGCAGGTGTTCGCCGAGCCGGCGCACCCGTACACGCGCGAGCTTCTGCGCTCGATCATCTCGCTCCAGACCGAGGGTCTCAACTACATCCCGGGCGCGCCGCCCGATCTGGTCGATCCGCCGCCAGGGTGCCGCTTCCACCCGCGCTGCCCGGACGCGATGCGCGTGTGCGCCGAGAAGTTCCCCGTCACGGTCACCACCGACTCCGAGCAGCGCGTCGAGTGCTGGCTCCACGGGCCCAAGGATCAGATCCCGGAGGGCGGCACCGAGCCGCTCGCTCGCGAAGAGATCGCCACCGCGGAGGAAGCATGAGCACCACGAGCGAAGCGCCCCTCCTCCAGGTTCGCGATCTGCGCGCGACCTACAGCGTGCGCGGGACGTTCTACGACCGCCTGCGCGGGCGCGAGGCCGGTTCGGTCAAGGCCGTCGACAATGCCTCGTTCGACGTCCGCCGCGGCGAGGTCCTCGGCGTGGTCGGCGAGTCCGGCTCCGGCAAGACGACCCTCGGCCGCACTCTGTTGGGCCTGGTCGAGGCCGAGAGCGGCTCGATCGTCTTCGACGGCCAGGAGATCGCGGGCCTCAAGGAGAGCCTCTTCCGCGAGCTCCGCAAGCGACTCCAGATCGTCTTCCAGGACCCCCATGCATCGCTCAACCCGGCGATGACGATCGGCGCCGCCGTGCTTGACCCCCTCAAGTTCCACGACATGGCCGACGACTCGGAAGCGGCCGAGGCCAAGGTCGTGGCCGCGCTCGAGCGGGTCGGCCTCGCGCCCGCCGGCCAGTTCTTGAGCAAGTACCCAGGAGACCTCTCGGGCGGGCAGAAGCAGCGCGTCGCCCTGGCCAGGGCGATCATCCTGGAGCCGGACGTCCTGATCGCCGACGAGCCGATCTCGATGCTCGACATGAGCGTTCGGGCCAAGATCCTGGAGCTCATGCTGGAGCTGAAGGACGAGCTCGATCTCACCTACGTCTACATCACCCACGACCTCGCGACCGCCAAGTTCTTCTGCGACCGCATCGCGATCATGTACCTGGGGCGGATCGTCGAGCAGGGCCCGGCCGAGGAGATCTACGCGGACCCCAAGCACCCGTACACGCAGGCGCTCCTGCGCGCCATCCCCGACCCGGACCCGACCCGCACGGTGCCGCGCGACCTGCCGCGAGGCGAGGTGCCCGACGCGGTCCTGCCGCCTCTCGGGTGCAACTTCCACCCGCGCTGCCCCAAGGCGTTCGAGGTGTGCGGCTGGGAGAGCCGCGACCTCCGCGCGATGCTCGAGACCCGCTGGACGAAGCTCTCGGAAGCCGAGTTCGAGGAGGAGCGCGAGCTCGTGGGCGACCTGGACGAGCTCGACATTCCCGCGACCGAGGCGATCCTTGAGCCGGGGGCAGAGGCGAGCCCGGAGGACGCCGGCAGCATGATCGGCCGGCTCAAGGCCCAGGACCCTGACGACCCCTTCTGGAAGGGCGTCGAGGAGACCTCGGTCAAGGACGATGGGGCGCACGTCCGCTTCCACCAGCCGGTCGAGCCGCGCACGCTCGAGGTCGGCGGCGCGATCGTTGAATGCCACCTCCACGACCCCGAGGCGATCGAGGCGGCGGAACGCCTACGTTCAGCGAACGGTAAGGACGACCCGGTTTGAGTCCGGATCGCTGAAGCCGACCGTACCGTCGGCTCGCTCGACCTGAACGCCCGCCTGCTCGAGGCCCGCCGCAGCGGCTTCGACGGCGTCGCCGCTTCGCAGCCTGAGCTCGAACGACTCGAGGCCCGGCCGGTCCACGGGTGCCGGGCTGGCGCCGGCCGAGTGCCACGAGTTCGCGCCGATGTGATGGTGATAGAGGCCCTCGGCCAGGAACACAGCGCTGGGGCCGAAGCGCTGGCGCTCGTCGAGCCCTACCGCGTCCCGCCAGAACCCGAGGGCACGTGAGGTATCCGCCGTCATCAGGTGGATGTGGCCGATGTCAGGGGCCACTGCGTCGCCCGCCTCTTCGAGCAAAGCCGGCAAATCAAGCGGCGCGGTGAACATTCCGACCTGTCCGGGCTCGGCGTCGGGCCACTCCTCGAAGGACCGGTCGCGGTAGAGCTCGATCCCGTTCCCCTCGGGATCTGCGAAGTAGACCGCCTCCGAGACGCCGTGGTCGGATGCTCCCTGGAACTCGCGCGCGACCTGGGCCGTGCGAGCCACGGCCGCCGCAAGCGACGGGCGGTCCGGATAGCGGAACGCGGTGTGGAAGAGGCCGGTGTGCGGGACCCGCACCGGCTCGGCTCCGGCCGACTGCTCAGTGGTCAGGCGAACGAGCGGGTGCTCATCGGCCCCGCGGAGCTCGGTCACCGCGCCCGCCTCCGAGGACGTGGTCAGCCCGATGCCCTCCTCGTAGAAGTTCCGCTGGGCCCCTGCGTCGGAAGCGCGCAGGGTCACGGTGCCTACGACCGAGTCGAACACGTGTGAAAGCTCGTCAGCGCTTGCCACGGGATGCGGCTTCCCGCTCGCGGTCAAGCTCAATCCGCTGCGGCGGCCGCGAGGTGTCGATCGCCGGGCGCGCGCCGTTCCCGTTTCCGGCAAGGTGACCGTTGCCGTTCTCGGCGCCGACGGCGATTGGCTCCGTGACCTCGTCGCCGTCGAGCTCGGACTTGGCATTCGCGAGCGCGCGGCGGACGTGGCGCTTCCGGACCCATTCCGCGGCGTAGTAGCTGCCGATCACGAACGCGAACGCGGCGATCTGGCCGCCGAGCGTCTCCCAAGTCGGGAAGACGCCGAGCCAGGTGCCCATCCACAGCGGGAACTCAACGTCGATCGGCGTGATCGAGAGCCAGCCGACGCCCTGGAGCGTCCTGAGCGTGTTGCCGACCATGACCACGAGCACGAGTGACATCAGAACGCCGGTCACGATGAGCATCCGCTTGTAGGGCAGCTTCTGCTCGAGCTTGAAGGTGATGGTCCCGATCGCGGCCACGCCCAGGAGGCCCAGGGTGACGCCCGCGAGCACGATCGGCGTTCCGGATTCCAGCTGGAGGGCCTGAAGGAAGAGGACGGTCTCGAAGCCCTCGCGGAAGACGCTGGTGAAACCCAGGAAGTAGAGGCCGAGGACCGTCGCGCCACCGACGGCTCCGCCAATCATGGCGCCCGTGAGCTCCTTGGATCGCTTGCGGTGCGACGCGATCCATTCGGTCCAATAGACCTTGTGGAAGAACCAGTTGAGGACGAGGATCAAGACGCCGACGGCGATGATTCCGACCACCGCCTCGAGCTTCTCCCCGTACTGGGAGAGCTGGTCGAGCAGGAGCACCGCGATCAGGAACAGCAGCGCCGATGCGGGCAGTCCCAGCAGCGCTCCGCGGATGATGGGCTGTCGCAGGCGGCGCCTCGCGCCAACCAAACTGGCGGTTATGGCCGCGATGATGAGGATCGCCTCGAGGCCCTCGCGGAAGACGATCAGGGCGGCGTTCGTGATGACGGTGTAGCCGCTCGCGTTGTCGCCCGTGGTCCCGCGCGCTTGCTCGAGCGCCTCGTCGAGCACGAGTCGCGTATCCCGCACCTCGCCCGCGGTCGTGTCGTCGTCGGCGATCAGCTCAGCGAGGCCAGGAGTGTCGTTGGCGCCGAACCAGATGTAGCCCTCGATCTCCTGGGTGAGCGCGGGATCGAGCGCGCGCAGCAGGCGCTCCGGGCCGAACTCGAAGAACGCGTAGGCGGACAGCCGTGCCTGCTCGGCCTGCTCGCGCTCGCCCGCCGAGACCGCGGCCTCCATCTGGTCCAGGCTGATGTCGACCAGGTCGAAGTCCGCCTCCGAGCTCGACTCCAGCCACTCCGCGGGCGCCATCTCCTCGAAGCCGGATGACGCGGTCTCGTGGACACCCTCGATCTCGTCCTGCGAGGCGACCTCGCCGCCCTCGTTCGCCGACTTCGAGATCGCCTCGAGCTCCACAAGCGCGGCCTCGACTTCCGCGGAGGTCTCGGCGTCGATTCCCGCGAGCGTCGGCTCGAGGTCGGTGAAGGCCTGCTGGGCGGCCTCGGAGAACGCGATCGCCTCCTGGATCTCGAACGCGAGCGTGACCTCGCCGTCGTTCGTGCCGCGGTCGTACTCGACCGGGACGAGGTCCAGGAAGCGGATGAACTGCTGAGCGCGGCGGACCTCCTCCTCCGGCGTGAAGGGCGCTGCGGTGAAGCCGTCGATCTGCGCCAACGCCTCGTCGCGGTCGGCGCGGAAGTCACGATCGTCTCCGCGAAGGGCGTCAGCGGCAAGCCCAGCGAATGTCTCGTCGAGCTCGTTGCGCTCCTCCTGAGAGCGCTGCGACTCGAACTCGGGCGAGATGATCTCCCAGTACCCGTTGACGAGCGCTGCGCTCTCGGCGAGCGTTGCCTTGTAGCCGCGCTGGGATGCCTGATCGGCCTCGTCGAGGAAGGTGGTGAGGCGTGTCTGGTAGGCGTCGTAGAGGTCCTTGCGAACGCTGAGGACCGCCTCGTCAGGGGTGATCTCGCCGGCCTCGAGGTCGTCGAGTGCGGTTGTGGCGTCGACGCCCGGGCGCGTGAAGCGGGTGATCTGGCGGAAGTCGCGGATCAGGAGCCAGGCTCGCGCGCGCTCGACCTGACCGCCGGCGGTCGCGTCGATCGCGACGTCGTAAGCGCCATGGCGGAGCGCGGCCAGGGCCTCACCCCGGGCGGCGGCCAGACCGACCTCGTCTTCCTTGGCCACAGCCTGCTCGGCGTCCTTCAACGCGGCTTCGAGCGCTTTCAAGTTCTCCGGTGAAGACTTCTTAAGCCCGGCAGCGAGCACGCCCGAGAGCGCGAGGCGGGCGTCCGCAACGTCTTCGGCCGCCTGATTGCCGCCGTCGAGGATCAGGCTGGAGCGGGCGTCGAAGAGGTCCGCGGCGATCGCGTCGGCGTGCTCGTACGGAGCCTTCGCATCCGCCGCCTGGGCGAACACCAGAACCGAGAGCGTTGCGAGTGCGAGGGCTGTGGCTGGGCGAATCAGTCTCAAGCTTAGGGTTCCCGAATTAGGGAGCCCTAAGAGTAGACCAGTCAGGGCCGGCTGGAGAGGATCTCGGCCCTGCCTGGCTGGAGTTACGCGTCTTGAATCTCGATGCCGAGCTGTTCGGCAGCCTGAGTGACCTGGCCGGCGATTGCCTCGGCCTGGCGCTGAGCCTGCGAGCCGAGCGTGTCCGCCTGCTCGTCGTCGAACTCTTCGCCCTGTTCCTCGCGGTCGCGAAGATCCTCGACGAACGCGAGCAGATCGTCGAGCTCCTGGCCCGTCTGCTCGGCCTGCTCCGGCGACTCCTCGGCGATCATCGGCTCGACCTCGTCGTACACGACGACCAGCCCCTCGAGGATGTCGGCGATGTCGGATAGGCGCGAGGTGGCGACGAAGCCGAGCTCGGTCGCGTCCTCGCCGGCGATGAACGCCGAGTTCTTCCACGCCTCGAAGTACTCCGACATGGTCGGGGTCATGACCGTGATCGCGGTGAACGCATCCGATTCGGTCGCCTCGAAGGCCTGCGCGTCAGCGTCGAGCGACTCGGCCTGATCGAGGAACTCGTTCACGGCGGCCAGGTAGATGTTCGCGTCCGGGACACCTTCGCCCAGGTCCTCCTTGCCATCTCCGTCGAGGTCCTGAGGGACGTCGGCGGCGAAGTCGGGATTGGTGCCGTAAAGGGAGGTCTCCGTGATGAAGAAGAGGTTCCCGGGCTGTTCGAGCGTCTCGCCGTCAGGCGTCTCGAGCGAGAACGACACGGCGCTCTCCGGATCGCTCGCATCGCTGCCGGCGTCGATGTCGACGTCGTACTGGGCGAGCCGCGGAACGCCGGCGACGACACCCTCCATCTCCTCGTAGGCGGGGTTTGCGGCCTTGAAGGCTTCCTGGGAGTCGAGGATGAGCTCGGCGACCTCGTCACCCGACTCCTTCATCATCGCCTCGTAGTCGAAGTCGTAGGACTCGGCCAGGTCGTAGTACTCCTGCCCCTTCTCCTGAAGGATCGAGACCTGCTCGACGAGCTCCGCGGAGTGATCGGTCAGGTAGGTCTCGACGGCGGCGAGATCAGCGCTCGACTCCTCCGAGCCCGACTCCGAGTCCGAATCCGAGTCGTCGTCACCGCATCCGGCGACGACAAAGGCCAACCCGACGGCACCGGCCGCCAGGGCGCTTCTGATTCCAAGCTTCACGTGTTCAGATCCTCCAAAGGTCAGTAGTTAGGGGTACCTAATAAGGCGACCCTAACAGAGCTTTGCTGCGATCTGCTCCACCGTGCCCATCGTTCGCATCGTCCACGGGCCTACCGCCCGCTCGAGCGCCTTCAGGTTGAGGTCGCTCGTCTGCGTGCCCGGCGGCCGGCAGCCACAGGAGCTCCGTGCCCTCCAGGGAGAGGGGATCGGACTCGAGCTCGAGGGCAAGCGCCTCGGCGGCCTTGGCCTTCGCGGGCTTCTTCGGCAGGAACGCGACCTGGAGCTTTCCCTTCGACGCCTTGAGCTGCTTGGCGCTGAACGGCTCGAGCGCCGCGATCTTCGCGAGCTGCGCCGCCGAGCGCAAGAACACCGGGACCTCGAAGCCAAGCTCGGCCTCGAGCGCCGACTCCATCTCGGCCTGCTTCGGCTTGGAGTTGCCGGACGCCTCGAAGAGCACGTTGCCGCTCGCCCTGAAAGTCGAGACGTTCTCGAAGCCACACGCCTCAAACGCCGCGACGAGCCGATCCTTCGTCGCCGTGCGACCACCGACGTTGATGGCGCGGAGAAACGCTGCGTAGCGAGTCATCGATTCAGACGCTAGTGGCGCGCCGCCCGGAAAGCACTGGCTCAACGAGCGAGGACCCGTAGCCACTACGTAGAGAGGTCGCGCAGACGCCACCGATGTAACGCGCTAAGCGCAGAAATACCGTCAGGCAGGTCGCGGTCGAACGTCCGCGAGAACCGTTGAAAGCACCACGAGGGGAATAGCAAATGCCTGACGAGACTCCTGACGAGACCCAAGATCCCAACGAGCCCAAGCCTCGGCGATTTCCGACCGCCTTCACGGTCCTGGTAATCGTCCTCCTGGCCGTCTGGGGTCTCTCGTTCATCATCCCCTCGGGGACCTACGAAGTCGATCCAGACACGGGCGGCCCCAAGCCGGGCACGTACACCGAACTCCCTTCGTGCGGCGACGCGGAGAAGGGGATCGAGTGTGTGAACAAGTCGGTCTCCGAGCAGCTGCAAGAGCTCTGGATCTCAGTGCCCAACGGGCTGTACGGCATCGAGAACAGGCGCGGCGACGTGGACCCCTTCAACTCGGGGTTCCTCTACGGCTCCGCGATGATCTTCTTGTTCGTCCTCGCGGTCGGCGCGTTCGTGAGCGTGACGATGAAGACCGAGGCGATTCAGACTGGTATCGGGCGCCTCGCGCTTCGCTTCAAGAACAGCGGATACCTGCTTGTGATCGCCCTGATGAGCGTCTTCGCGCTTGGCGGGACCACCTACGGGATGTGGGAGGAAACCCTCGGCTTCTTCGCGCTGATGGTCCCATTGGTCTTGGCGCTCAACTACGACCGGATCGTTGCCGTATCCATCATCTTCTTGGGAGCCGGCACCGGCGTCCTTGCGTCCACCGTGAACCCGTTTGCAACGGGCGTCGCGTCAGACGCGGCGGGGATCGATGTGGGCGACGGGATCATCCTGCGCGTCCTTATGTTCGTGGTCCTGGTCGGCTTGGCCATCGGATACGTCCTTCACTACTGCCGCCGCATCACGAAGGACCCCTCGCGCTCCATTGTCGGGATCTCGGCCGGCGATGCCGAGGAATCGAAGAGCCTCGTCGAGGACGTGCCGGAGCTCACCGGTAGGCAGAAGCTGATCCTTGGGGTCTTCTTCTCGGCCTTCGCGATCATGATCTACGGCTTCGTCCCGTGGAGCGACGTAATGGACACGATCTTCAGTGCGGAGTGGCCGTTCCCGACCTTCGAGACCTTCTACTTCGCCGAGTCCTCGGTGGTCTTCATCCTCGCAGCGATTGCGATCGGGCTCATCGGCAAGCTCGGCGAGGAGCGCACGGTCAACGCGATCGTCGCCGGCGCCGGCGAGTTCCTCGGCGCGGCGCTGATCATCGTGCTCGCCCGTGCCGTCACGGTGGTCATGAAGGACGCGTCGATCACGGACACGATCATCCACTGGACCGAGGACGCGGTGAGCGGGACCTCGAGCGCGCTGTTCGGGCCGCTGGCGATGATCGTGAACCTGCCGATCGCGTTCCTCGTGCCGTCCTCTTCCGGGCACGCGGCGCTGATCATGCCGATCCTCGCTCCGCTCGCGGATTTCGCAAGCGTCGACCGGTCGATCTCTGTGACCGCGTATCAGTCGGCCTCCGGGATCGTGAACTTCATCACTCCCACATCTGCGGTGGTGATGGGCGGGCTCGTCCTCGCCAAGGTCCGCTACGACCACTACCTGAAGTTCGCCCTGCCCTTCGTCGGCATGGTGATCGTGGTGGTCTGCGTGTTCCTGGCCCTCGGCACGGCGCTCGCATGACCACGCACGCCCCTCCCTCCAGGCGAAAGGAATCGCAATGACACTGAACGCAGCATCCGAGGTCGGCAAGCTCCGGCGCGTCCTGGTTCACAGGCCGGGCCTCGAGCACACCCGCCTCACGCCGGCGAACGCCGCGGACCTCCTGTTCGACGACGTGATCTGGGTGAAACAGGCGAAGAAGGAGCACGACGCCTTCGTCGAGACGATGCGTGAGCGCGGCGTGGAGGTGTTCTACGCCGAGGAACTCCTGACCGACGTGCTCGCGATCACTGATGCGCGCGGCTGGATCGTCGATCAGGTGTTGGACGAAAAGCATGTCGGCCTGCGCCTCGCCCGCTCGCGGCGAGAGTGGGCGGAGAGCGCGTCACCCGCCGAGGTCGCCGACTTTCTGATCGGGGGGATGATCAAGGAAGACCTCGACGGAGGTGCCGGACTCAAATACGACGCCAGCGTGAGCGGGGACCTGCTGGTTCCACCGCTTCCGAACTTCCTGTTCCAGCGCGATCCCTCGTCCTGGATCTTCAACGGCGTGACTCTGAATCCCATGGCCAAGCCGGCCCGCCGGCCCGAGACCGTGTTCATGGAGGCCATCTATCGCCACCATCCGATCTTCGCCGTCGAGGACTTCAAGATCTGGTATGGCGGGGTCGAGACAGATTGGGGCCCGGCGACGGTGGAGGGTGGCGACGTCATGCCGCTGGGCAAGGGCGTGGCGATGATCGGAATGGGCGAGCGAACGAGCCCACAGGCGGTCAGCATGATCGCGCGTGAGCTGTTCAAGGCCGGATCGGCGACCCTCGTGCTCGCCGTCATGCTCCCGCGCTCGCGCTCGTACATGCACCTCGACACGGTCCTGACGATGATCGACCTGGATGCCGTGACCTTGTTTCCGGATGTCGTTGACGGCGCTCGCGTCTGGACGATCCGCCCGGGCGACGACCCGGAGATCCCGGTCACCGAGGAGTTCGACGGCGGCGTCGTCGAAGCGATGGAGGCGGCGCTCGAGATCGACTCGATCCGCGTCATTCCCACCGGCGGCGACCCGTTCGAGACCCGCCGCGAGCAGTGGGACGACGGCAACAACGTCGTCTGTCTCGAGCCCGGAGTCGTCGTCGCTTACGAGCGAAATGTCGACACGAACACCCGCCTTCGCAAGGAGGGAATCGAGGTAATCACGATCGAGGGCTTCGAGCTCGGACGCGGACGCGGCGGGTCCCATTGCATGACCTGTCCGATCGAACGCGATCCCGCGTACTGAGCGAAAGGAAAGCCTGATGTACAACCTCAGAAACCGCAGCTTCCTCAAGGAAGTCGACTTCAGCCGCGACGAGCTGCTTTACCTGCTTCGGCTCTCCGAAGCACTCAAGACGGCGAAGTACGCGGGAAACGAAGCGCCTCGCCTGACCGGCAAGGAGATCGCTCTGATCTTCGAGAAATCCTCTACGCGCACCCGTTGCGCCTTCGAGGTTGCCGCGTTCGACCAGGGCGCACACGTCACCTACCTGGACCCCACGGGATCGCAGATGGGGCACAAGGAGTCGATCGCCGACACGGCGCAGGTGCTCGGGCGGATGTTCGACGCGATCGAGTACCGCGGCTCAGGGCAGGAGAACGTCGAGGAGCTTTCGCGCTTCGCGGGAGTGCCTGTCTATAACGGACTGACGAACGAGTGGCATCCCACTCAGATGCTCGCCGACTTCCTGACTATGGGCGAGAGGGTCAAGCGACCGTACGACGAGATCGCGTACGCCTTCGTCGGGGACGGCCGCTTCAACATGGGCCGCTCGCTGCTCATCACCGGCGCGATCCTCGGTTCCGACGTGCGACTCGTGACCCCGCCCGAGCTTGCGCCGCCGGACGAGGTCGTCAGCATGGCCAAGGAGCTCGCAGCAGACTCTGGCGCCCGAATCACGATCACCGACGACGTCGAAGCCGGGGTCGAGGGCGTGGACTTCGTCCACACCGACGTGTGGGTGTCCATGGGCGAGCCGAAGGACGTATGGGCGGAGCGCGCCAGAGTGCTCGAGCCTTATCAGGTCAACGAAGCGCTGATCGCGGCAACAGGGAACCCGAACGTGAAGTTCATGCACTGCCTGCCCGCCTTCCACGACTCCGAGACAACGGTCGGCGGTGAGATCGCGGAAGCGACTGGGATGTCGAGCGGCCTCGAGGTCACCGACGATGTGTTCCGCTCGCCGGCGAGCATCGTCTTCGACCAGGCGGAGAACCGTCTGCACACGATCAAGGCAGTCCTCGTCGCGACGCTCGCATGAGTGCGCCTGGTGAAGGCCCGCTTGCGGTTGTCGCGCTGGGGGGCAACGCGCTTCTCCCGCGGGGCGCTCCGGCGACCGCAGCAAACCAGCTGCGCGCTGCGACAAACGCGGCCAAGATCCTGGGCCCGATCTCGGAGGCCAACCGCCTGGTGGTCACGCACGGCAACGGGCCGCAAGTCGGCCTTCTTGCGCTCAAGGAAGACGCGTACGGAGAAGGGGATCCGTATCCGCTCGACGTTTTGGATGCCGAGACCGAGGGGCAGATCGGCTACGTGATCGAGCTCGCCCTCGACAACGCGATCGACCACCAGGACACCGTTGCCGTCCTCACCCGCGTCCTCGTCGACGGCGACGACCCGGCCTTCGGCGACCCGACGAAGTTCATCGGCCCTGTCTATGACGAAACGCGCGCGCGGGAACTCGCCGACCAGCGCGGCTGGACGATCAGGGCCGACGGCGACCGTTGGCGGCGCGTGGTCGCCTCTCCCGTGCCCAAGGAGATCATTCAGCTCGAAGCGATCCGCCGCCTGGTGCAAGGAGGCTTTCTGGTCGTGTGCGTGGGCGGGGGCGGAGTTCCAGTCGTCCAGGGAGCGGAAGGCCACGAGGGCGTGGAGGCCGTCATCGACAAGGACCTCGCGTCAGCGCTCCTGGCAGAAGGCCTTGACGCCGATGTTCTGGTCCTCGCGACCGACGTCGACGCGGTTTACGTCGACTGGGGGACGCCCGGCCAACGCGCGCTGGGCCGGGTCACGCCTGGAGCCCTGCGCGAACACGACTTCGCAGCAGGCTCGATGGGCCCCAAGGTCGAGGCCGTATGCCGGTTCGTGGAGAGAGCCGGAAAGCGCGCAGCGATTGGGCGGCTCGAGGACGTGGATGCTCTGGTGGCAGGCACCGCCGGGACGCAGGTGGAGAGCGGTGGATCCGCAGCTTAGCTTTCGCGCTGCGTGCGCCGTGATCGCACTGCACGTAGTCGTTTCCGAGGTCTTCACGCTGGAGCCCGGCACGTCTGCGAACGACAGGTGGACCGCGGTGGTGGTCCCGCTCGTGGTCCTGGGCGCCGCCTGCTTGCTGTATCCGCGCGTGCGACCCGGGCTCCAGGGGGCCATGGCGCTCTCAATCGGCGCTTTGGCACTGACAGGCGCCGGGCTCGCCCTCGCATCGATCGGGCCAGAGGGCTTCGACGCCTCGACGCTGACCGGGATCGCGATGCTGCCGGCAGGGTTATTGCTCATATGGCTCGGCCTGGCGACTCTCTGGAATAGCCGGAAGCCCGGCGGGCATCCGCTTGTTCGCCGCGCCCTCATCACTGTTGCCTGCGCGTTCTTTGCATTCGAGGTGATCGTCCCGGTCGGCTTTGCCATGGTCGCGACTCATCGGCCCGCGGCGGCTCCGAGCGCAGCCGGGATCGACCGGACGTACGAAGAGGTGAGCTTTGTCGCGGACGGTCTCGAACTGGACGCCTGGTACGTGCCATCCCGAAACGGCGCTGCTGTGATCGTCTTTCCAGAGCGCTCTCAGAGCGCGCCCTACGTGAACATGCTCGCCGAGCACGGCTTTGGCGTGCTGGCGCTCGACATGAGGGGCTACGGCTCCAGCGAGGGCAATCCAAACGCTTACGGCTGGGGATCGGATGCGGATATCAACGCGGCAGTCGGGTATCTGCGCGGCCGGCCCGACGTGACAGATGGTCAAGTGGGCGGTCTCGGCCTCTCGGTGGGCGGCGAGCAGATGATCGACGCTGCGGCGATCAATCCCGCGCTACGGGCGGTCGTATCGGAAGGCGCCGGCGAGCGCTCGGTGAAGGAAACTCTCCTTTTTGGTCCCGAAGCGGCGCTGACTATTCCGCAGCAGGTGGTGCTGACCCTGTCCACAGCCGTCTTCAGCGGAGACAGCCCTCCGGTTGCCCTTGACGAGGCTGCCGCTGAGATCTCGCCTCGGCCGGTCTTCTTCATCTACGGCGAGGATGGCCAGGCGGGCGAACAGCTGAACGAAAACTTCTACGAGGCAGCCGGTGAGCCTAAGGAGATCTGGGAGGTGCCAGACAGTGGGCATCTGGGCGCCATCAACGCCGCGCCGGGCGAGTACGAGCGAACGGGTCGTCGGCTTCTTTGAGGACGCTTTGCTCAACGGCTCGTAGGCGTTCGAACTATCCCATACATTGTCCTTTATACAACGGTACAGTAGTATAAGGGTGAATGGTTTCCACGGCCTCGATCAGCCCCCAGGACCTCGCCGATCGCCTCGCAGCGGGTAGGGAGATCGCCGTGCTTGACGTGAGGGACGACGTGGACTGGAGCATCGAGGGGCCTGGCGTAACGCGTTTGCGGGTGCCAGCGCTCAAGGTGCTGGCAGATCCTGTCGGCGTGACGAGATCCGTATCCCAGCCAATCGTTGTTTTGTGCAACCGCGGCTTTACCGCGGAGCCCGTCGCGCAGGTGTTGCGTGACCAAGGCGTCGATGCGTTGGTGCTTGAAGGCGGCATGCGCGGGTGGATCGGCGCTCTGCAGACGCGGTCGATCGACCTGGGCATCGACGGCCTCGCCGTCCGGCAGGTGCAGCGTCCCGGACGGGGCTGCCTGTCGTATCTGCTCGCAGCGAGCGGGCGCGCCATCGTCGTGGACCCGGCCCCGGACGCCGGCTACTACACCGGGCTGGCAGATGAGCTCGGAGCGCAGATCACCGACATCGTCGACACCCACCTTCACGCAGACCATCTCTCTGGCGCACGAAGCCTCGCCGATCAGACGGGAGCGACGCTCCGCCTTCCAGCGCCGGCACTCGATCGCGGCATCGCCTACGCAGATCAGGTTGAGCCACTGCACGACGGCGATCAGATCGAGCTTGGGCCGGTGACGCTCCGGGCGATCTCGCTTCCGGGTCACACCACCGATATGACGGGATTGCTGGTCGGCGACCGCGCTCTTCTCAGCGGCGACTCCCTCTTCGCCGACGGCATCGCTCGGCCAGACCTTCAGCAGGGCGACCCCGAAGGGGCACGCGCCATGGCCCGCACACTGCACGCAACGCTTCGCGAGCGGGTGCTGAGCCTCGGCGGCGATGTCGTCCTTCTGCCCGGCCACACCCACCCCGGTGTGAACGCCGAGGCGATCAGCCCGACGCTTCAAGAGGTTCAGAAGGCGGTCGGCGAGCTGTCTCTTGCAGATCCGGCGGAGTTCGCCGATCACCTCCTGCGCGACATGCCGCCGCGACCCGCCAACTACGAGTCGGTGATCGCCGCCAACTCCGGCTGGCACCCCATCGACGCCGAGCTCGAAGAGGGCGGCAACAGCTGCTCGACACGTTGAGATCGATTCAGACAGGAGCAAGAGAGATGACCCTTCCCCGCCCCATCCCACTCGACCTCGCAGAGATGATTGCCGCGCGCCTTCGCGTGATCGGCGACGCCAACCGAATTCGCGTCCTCGATCTTCTGCGCGACGGCGAACTGTCCGTCACCCAGATCACAGAGCGCCTCGGAACCAGCCAGCAGAACGCCTCGAAGCATCTCGGCGTGCTCATGCAGGCCGGCATCGTCGCCCGCCGGAAGGAGGGAACGACCTCGTTCTACTCAGTCTCGGACCCGGGTGTCTATGAGCTTTGCGAGCAGGTCTGCGGCGGGCTGCAGCAGCAGCTGGCCGAGCTCACAGCACTCGTGGAAGGCACAGGATGAATGTCGGGCCCGTTGGGCGCCTCGGCCGCTGGGCCGCCGTCAACCGCCGCTGGGTCTTTGCCTCCTGGGCGTTGCTCGCGGTCGGGCTTGGCCTCATCGCTCCGAAGGTCGAGCATGCTTTGTCGGGCGCCGGGTGGCAGGCGAACGGCTCCGAGTCCGTCGAGGTCCGCGATCTTGTCGCGGACGAGTTCGGAGGCCTCAACAGCACCGGCCTCATGGTCGTCGTTCACAGCTCGGGCCAGACCACGGAATCGCCCGCTTTCGCGGGGACGCTCGAAGACGTAAAAGCAAAGCTGGAGGCAGACGAGCGGGTCTCAACGGTCGCACCGCCGCAACCCGGGACGACCGTCAGCTCCGACGGCCACACGGCGATCGTGATGGCCGGCGCCGCAGCAGACAGCAACGAGATGGTGCGCGCCGCGGATGACTTGAAGGGCCCCATCACGGAGCTGGGCGGCGATGAAGTGCAGGTTGCATTGACCGGCGCGTCGGGTATGTGGTCGGACTTCAACGAGGCCAACAAGGAGGCGATGCTCAAGTCCGAGCTCGTGAGCTGGCCCGTCACCCTCGCCATTCTGGTCCTCGCGTTCGGCTCGCTCGTGGCCGCGGGGCTGCCGCTGATGCTCACCATCCTCGGGCTCGTTGCCTCGGCTGGCTCGCTCTATCTGCTCACCGAGGTGACGGCCATCTCGATCTGGGCGATGAACTTCGCGCTGATGTTCGCGCTCGCCCTCGGCATCGACTACGCGATGTTCGTTGTCTACCGCTTCCGGGGCGCACTCTTCGGCTCGAACAAACCCGTGGACCAAGCGGTCGAGGAAACCATGGACACGGCTGGGAAAGCGGTCCTGTTCAGTGGCCTGACCGTTCTGATCTCGCTGAGCGCCGTGATGCTGGTCGACAGCCCAGCGTTCCGCTCGATGGCGTTGGGCATCATGCTCTCTGTCGTCTTCGTGCTGGCCGCGACCTTGACCTTGCTGCCCGCCGTGCTGGCCTCGCTGGGACCCCGGATCGACAAGCTTGCTCTGCCGTGGGTGCACTCCGGCGAACACCGCTCGGCGCGATTCGCGGCGTGGGGCGAGCGGCTCTGGCGCCGGCCCTGGCTGCCTGGCATAGCGACGGTTGTCGCGCTGGTTGTCCTCGCGATCCCTGTCCTCTCACTCGACACCGGCATGCCCTCCATCAAGGTCGTCCCGGAAGACGACTCGAGCCGGCAGGGCTATGTCCTGGTGCAGCAGGCGTTCGGCCCCGGCGCACCCGGGGCCATTCAGGTGACGGCACCGGCCACGGAGGCGTCCGGCGTCTGGGAAACGATCTCCTCCGACCCAGGAATCGCGCAGGTCACGGACCCTGAGCCGGGAGCTTCAGGCACGGTCGCGCTGATGCAGGCCATCCCAGCTGCCGACCCTTCCTCGGAAAGCGTCGGCCAGACAATCGATCGCCTGCGCGGCGAGCTGCCGGCAGGCACGATGGTCGGCGGCGCGACCGTTGAGAACCACGACCTCGAGGCCGAGCTGGCGAGCAAGACTCCGCTCGTCATCGGCATCGTGCTGGCCCTCGGGTTTCTTCTCCTCCTGGTTGCGCTCCAGGCCCCACTCGTCGCACTCATCGGCACCGTCACCAATCTCCTTGCCACCGGAGCGGCCTTTGGCGTGGCGAAGCTCATCTTCCAGGATGGGCGCGGCGCGGATCTGCTCGGCTTCGAGTCTCAGGGCTTTCTCGATGCCTGGGGTCCGGTCTTCTTCTTCGCGATGATCTTCGCGATCTCGATGGACTACACCGTCTTCCTGCTCTCGAGCGCCAAAGAGCATTGGGATCGCGGTGAGGGAGCGAAGGGTGCGATGGTCAACGGGCTCGCCCACTCCGGGCGCGTGATCTTTGCCGCCGCCGCCGTGATGGTCGCCGTCTTCTTCACGTTCGCTCTGTCCGGGCCCTTGCCGCCCAAGGAGATGGGGATCATCCTGGGCGTCGCCGTCCTGCTCGACGCGCTCCTCGTGAGATTGCTCCTCGTGCCCGTGCTCTTGCGGCTTGCGGGCCCGTGGGCCTGGTGGCTGCCGCGGTGGCTCGATCGCATCCTCCCGGACGTCCGCTTCGCGCACTGAGCTGAGATCGGCACCTTGCTCCTAGCCCTTCCATTCGGGATCGGAATCGGGCTCTCGCTCGGCATGCTGGGCGGCGGCGGATCGATCCTCGTGGTCCCTGTGCTCGTGTACGCGCTCGGCCAGGATGCTCATGAAGCCGCCACGGCCTCGCTCGTGATCGTCTCGATAGCGGCGCTCGCAGGCGGGGTAGGCCAGGCAGCACAGGACAACGTCTGCTGGCGCCACGCGGGGCTTTTCGGGGCTGCCGCCGTCCCC
This sequence comes from uncultured bacterium, assembly GCA_963725035.1. Lineage (GTDB taxonomy): Bacteria > Actinomycetota > Thermoleophilia > Solirubrobacterales > 70-9 > JALZKA01. The sequence continues at coordinate 211,471 of CAVRWX010000001.1, forward strand.
GGCATCCTCGCGGGCACAGCCGCGGGCGAGACAGTGAGCTCCGAGATTCTGCTGGTCGCGTTCGGCATCCTCATGCTGGCTGCCGCTTACGCCACTACTCGCAAGCAAGCGCCGGAAGCGCAGCCTGGTTCAGGCAGCGGCTGTCCCGCGATCCGTTTCGGCAGGGAAGCCTCTCTTGCCGCCACCGTTGGCTTCGTGACGGGCTTTCTGGGCGTCGGTGGCGGATTCGTGGTGGTGCCCGTGCTGGCGCTTGTGCTCGGCTTCCGGATGCGGTACGCCGTCGGTACGTCGCTCGCGGTGATCGCATTGACCGGGGTGGTCGGAGCGGCTGCGCATTTCGCGGCGGGCCGCAGCATCGATGTTGAACTCACGATCGCAATGACGGCTGCGATGGTCGTCGGAGCCCTCGCAGGTGTCCGGCTCGGACAGCACGTTGCCGATGACGGCATCGCCCGCGCATTCGCGGGCTTCCTGAGTGCGGTCGGCGCCTACCTGATCGTCAGCTCAGCGCTGTTCGGCGCACCACCGGGATGACCTCAGATCGACGCCCCCATGCAAGCCACGACGTGGGGACGGTCGCAGAGCTCGAACTGATCGCCCATCTCGAGTCGGGATTGCCGATGATCGACACTCGTCACGACGAGCAGCACCGGCAAGCGCGCGGCGATCGGGCGCCTGGAGGATCTGGCTGAGCTCATGGAAGGTGCTGCCGGCACGCAGGTTGTTAGCGATGAAGCCGGTTTCACAACCTCTAACGCTTTAGTGTCTCCTCCGTGGCGGCCGTCAACCAGGTTCCGGTAGCAGCTGCCTCACCGGAGCGCTTCCGGGCGCTCCTCGGGGACGACTATGCGCAGGTCGAGAAGGCAATCGGGGACGCCGGCCGCGTACTCAGCGGGCGGGTCGTATGGCACGTCAACTCAACAGCGCGCGGCGGGGGTGTAGCCGAGATGCTGCAGTCCCTGCTCGCCTACGCCCGCGGCGCGGGCGTCGACGTCCGCTGGATGACGATCGACGGCGATCCGGAGTTCTTCAAGATCACCAAGCGGCTTCACAACCATCTTCATGGTGCGGCGGGCGACGGCGGCGAGCTCGGCAAAGCGGAGCGCGCCGTGTACGAGGAGACACTTAGCCGCAGCGCCGGCGAGCTCGCGGACCTCGTTGCCCCCGGCGACATCGTCTATCTGCACGATCCCCAAACGGCGGGGTTGATCGAGATGATCCGCTCGAAGCAAACGCGGGTCGTGTGGCGCTGCCACGTCGGGCTCGACAAACCGAACGAGCTAGCCCGAGCCGCGTGGTCGTTCCTCGAGCCTTACGTGACGCAGGCTGACGCATACGTCTTCTCGCGGCGCGCCTTCGCCTGGGAGGGCCTCGACGAGAAGAAGGAGTGGCTCGTCGCACCATCGATCGATGCCTTCTCACCCAAGAACCAAGAGATGGAGCCCAGCGCCGTTGCCGCGATCCTGGCGAGGCTCGGGCTCGGTCGTAACGCCGGCGGATCGCCCGTTTTTCTCCGTCAGGACGGCAGCCGCGGCAGGGTGGATCGCGCCGCCGAGCTCGATCAGGAGGCCCCCCTAGCCGAGGGCGCACCGCTGATCGTCCAGGTGTCACGCTGGGACAGGCTCAAGGACCACGCCGGGGTTCTGCGCTGCTTCGCCAATGATCTTCGCCACCCGGACGCCCACCTGCTGCTCGCCGGCCCCTCGGTCGCCGAGGTTGCCGACGACCCAGAAGGAGCCGAAGTGCTGCGCGAGATCCAGGCCCAGCGCCAAGAGCTGCCCTCCGAGCTCCGTGCACGTGTTCACCTCGCCTGCCTGCCTATGGACGACGTCGACGAGAACGCTGCGATGGTGAACGCGATCCAGCGCGCTGCCGATGTGGTGCTGCAAAAGAGCATCGCCGAGGGGTTCGGGCTCACGGTGGCCGAGGCGATGTGGAAGGCAAGGCCCGTCATAGCGACCCGCATCGGCGGCATCCAGGACCAGATCGTCGACGGCGAGTCCGGGCTGCTGATCGACGATCCGGCCGACCTCCGCGCCACCGCGGCCGCGATCGACGGGCTGCTCGCCGACCCAGCTCGGGCGAAGGCGATCGGGGCCGCCGCGCGCGAGCGGGTGCGCGGCTCGTTCCTTGGGACTCGCCATCTGGTCCAGTACATGAACCTGATCGAGTCGATGCTTGCCGACGGTCGCGGATGAGCTCTACGCAAGAGCCGCGGCCGGTGCGGGGCCACCGCTGGGTCTATCCCTTCCGGGCGGGCTCGCGGGAGATGCAGGCGCTGCTTGGCGGCAAGGGCGCCAACCTCTCCGAGATGACGAAGGTCCTCGGCCCGGAACGAGTACCCGGCGGCTTCACGATCACGACCGAGGCCTGCGTGAGCTACATGCAGAGTGGCGGCGTGCCGCCGGACGGGCTCGACGATCAGATCGCGGCCGCGCTCGCCGAGCTTGAAGCTGACTCCGGGAAGAGCCTCGGAGACACAGGCGATCCGCTCCTGCTCTCGGTGCGCTCGGGCGCCCCGGTGTCGATGCCGGGAATGCTCGACACCGTGCTCAATCTGGGGCTCAACGACAAATGCGTCGCGGGACTCGCGACGCGCAGCGGCGACCCGCGCTTCGCCTGGGACTCCTACCGCCGCCTGGTGCAGATGTTCGCCGAGGTCGTCCGGGGTGCCGAGGCGATGAGCTTCGAGGATGAGATCGTCGCCGCGCGCAAGGCGGCCGGGGTCATGACCGACGCCGAGATCACCGTGGACGCGCTGCGCTCGCTCACCGCCCGGTTCATCGAAATCTTCTCCGAGCACACAGGCGATCCGTTTCCCGACGACCCGCGCGAGCAATTGCGCCAGTCGGTGCTCGCGGTGTTCGACTCCTGGAACAACGACCGGGCACGCAGCTACCGGCGACTGAACGGCATACCCGACGACCTCGGGACCGCGGTCACCGTCCAGCGAATGGTGTTCGGAAACCAGGGCGACGACTCAGGCTCTGGCGTCGCCTTCACCCGCGATCCGACCACCGGAGCTCCCAAGCCCGAAGGCGACTTCCTGCTCAACGCCCAGGGCGAGGACGTGGTCGCCGGGGTGCGCAACACCGAGGGACTTGCCGACCTCGCCGAGCGCATGCCCAAGGTCCACGCCGCGCTGATCGACGCCCTCTCGCGACTCGAGCGCCACTTCCGGGATATGCAGGACACCGAGTTCACGATCGAGGAGGGACGCCTCTACATCCTTCAGACGAGGACAGCGAAGCGGCCGGCCCAGGCGGCGGTTCGCTTCGCCTTCGACGCGGTCGCCGAAGGGCTGCTGACGCGCCACCAGGCCCTGGCGACGATCGACGCCGACTCGCTCGACGCGCTCCTGCATCCGACATTCGACCCCGACCAGCACTACGAGGAGCTGCTGCGCGCCGTCCCTGCATCGCCCGGCGCCGCAAAGGGGGCGGTCGTGTTCAGCGCCAAGGAGGCCGAGCAGCGGGGCGAGGCCGGCGACGACGTGATCCTCGTCAGGCCGTTCACCTCCGCCGACGACGTCGGCGGCTTCCACGCCGCGCGCGGCATCCTGACCTCACAGGGAGGTAAGTCCTCACACGCGGCGATAGTCGCCCGTGGCATGGGCCGGCCATGCGTCTGCGGCGCCTCCGAGCTCGAGGTAGATCTCGACGCGGGCCTTTTTCGGGTCGGCAACCACGAGGTGAAGGCCGGCGAGACAATCGCCCTCAACGGCTCGACCGGCGTCGTCACCCTCGACGACGTGGTGCTGGTCAGGCCACCGGTCGACGAGAGCTTCGCGACGGTCCTCGAGTGGGCCGACGGGATTCGCCGGCTGGGAGTGCGCGCGAACGCCGACACCGGCGAGGACGCAGCCCGCGCCCGCGAGCTCGGCGCCGAGGGGATCGGCCTCTGCCGCACCGAGCACATGTTCTTCGGCGCCGACCGCGAGCAGCTCGTCCAGGACATGTTCATCGCCGGCGAGCTCTGGCGGAGGGGGGCCGGGGACTCCGGCGCGGAGCGCGAGTTCGCCGAGGCGCTGAAGCGGCTCGGCGAGATTCAACGCCGCGATTTCGCCGAGATCTTCCGGGCGATGAGTGGGCTGCCGGTGACGATCCGCCTACTCGACCCGCCGATGCACGAGTTCCTTTCCGTCGAGGCCTTCGAGGCCGAACTCGAGGAGGCGAAGCAGGAGGGCGGCGACGTCAAGCGGGCCGAGCAGCGGCTGGCCGTGGCCGCCGACCTCGAGGAGGTCAACCCGATGCTCGGCACGCGGGGGGCGCGGCTCGGCCTGGTCTTGCCGCCCCTTTACGAGATGCAGGTCAAGGCGATATTGAGCGCCGCGGCCGAGGTCGCCGCCGAGGGGTCTGCGCCGGTGGCGGAAATCATGGTCCCCCTCGTCGCCTTCGAAGCCGAGTTCGACCTGCTGCTTGACCTGGTCCACGAGGCGGCGGAGGCGGCCCTGGGCGAGGCGGCAACCGCGGTCGAGTACACCGTGGGCACGATGATCGAGCTCCCGCGCGCCTGTCTGGTCGCGGGGAAGATCGCCGAGCACGCCGACTTCTTCAGCTTCGGGACAAACGACCTGACGCAGACAGCCGACGGGCTCTCGAGGGACGACGCGGAGCGCAGCTTCCTACCCACCTATTTCGACCGCGGCGTGCTGGTTCGAAGCCCGTTCGAGAGCATCGACGTCCCCGCCGTCGGCGAGCTGGTCCGGATAGCGAGCGAGCGGGGACGAGCCGCCAAGCCGGGCCTCAAGCTCGGTATCTGCGGGGAGCACGGCGGCGACCCCGCGAGCATCGAGTTCTTCGACTCGATCGGGCTCGACTACGTGAGCTGCTCGCCATTCCGGATTCCGATCGCGCGCGTCGCCGCAGCGCAAGCCGTACAGTAGGTTCCCCGAAGGGTCAAGCAAGGAGGAAGGATCTTCCAGGTTCGCATCCACGGGCGGGGAGGTCAGGGTGTGGTGACGGCTGCGGAGATGCTCTCGATCGCCGCGTTCATCGAGGGCCGGCACGCTCAGGCTTTTCCGACTTTCGGGTCCGAGCGGAGCGGCGCACCCGTCGTTTCCTTCTGCCGCATCGACGACTCCCCGATCCGCGTGCGCGAGCCGATCTCCGAGCCCGATGCGCTGATCATCCAGGACCCAACCCTGCTGCACCAGGTGGACCTGTTCGACGGCCTCCAGGGCGACGGCTACATCCTGATCAACACCTCGCGCAGCTTCGCCGACCTCGGCCTCGGCGATTTCGTCAAGCGCTTCCGGCCCGAGCGGCTGCTGACGGTGCCGGCAACTGAGATCGCCCGTGAGCACCTCGGGCGCCCGATGCCGAACGCGGTGCTTCTTGGTGGCTTCGCCGCTTTGGCCGAGATCGTCTCGCTCGATTCGGTGGCGGCCTCGGTTCGCGAGAAGTTCGACGGCCCAGTCGCCGACCGTAACGTCCTCGCTGCCGAGAAGGCCTTCGAGTACGTCCAGCAGGAGAAGGCGGAGCCGGCGCATGCTTAGGCAGGAAGAGGGATCCCGCGCGGTTGCCGAAGCGGTCGCCCTCTGCCGCCCCGAAGTGATCAGCGCCTACCCGATCTCGCCGCAGACCCATATCGTCGAGCACCTCTCCAACCTGGTCAGGACCGGCGAGCTCGAGCCCTGCGAGTACCTGATGGTCGAGTCCGAGTTCGCCGCTCTCGGGGCGGCGATCGGCGCCTCGGCCACCGGAGCCCGCACCTACACCGCCACGGCCAGTCAGGGCCTTCTTTACATGGCGGAGGCGCTCTACAACGCGTCGGGCCTCGGCCTGCCGATCGTGATGACGATCGCCAACCGCGCGATCGGCGCCCCGATCAACATCTGGAACGACCACTCGGACTCGATGTCCCAGCGCGACTCCGGCTGGATCCAGCTCTATGCGGAGACCAACCAAGAGGCGCTCGACCTGCACATTCAGGCCTTTCGAATCGCGGAGGAGCTCTCTTTGCCTGTGATGGTCTGCATGGACGGCTTCATCCTCACCCACGCCTACGACGAAGTCGACATCCCCGACCAGGAACGGGTCGACGCCTTCCTCCCCTCCTTCCAACCCACCCAGCTCCTCGACCCAAACGACCCGGTGACGATCGGGGCCATGGTCGGGCCGGAGGCCTTCTTCGAGGTCAAGTATCTGGCCCACGCCAAGCAGATGCAGGCCCTCGACCTGATCCCTGAGGTCGCCAGCGAGTTCGCGGCCGCTTTCGGCCGCGCGTCGGGCGGCCTCCTGCGCACCTACCACACCGACGACGCCGAGACGATCGTCGTCGCCCTCGGCTCGGTGATGGGAACGATCGAGGTCGTGATCGACGAGATGCGCGACGCGGGAACCAAGATCGGCGCCATGGCGCTGAAGTCGTTTCGGCCTTTCCCGCTCGAGGAGGTTCGCGACGCCCTGGGGAGCGCCGAGCGGGTCGTCGTGCTCGAGAAGGCGCTGGCGGTCGGGATCGGCGGGATCGTCTCGGCCAACGTCCGCATGGCCCTCACGGGGATCCAGCTCCACGGCTACACCGTGATCGCCGGCCTCGGTGGCCGCTCGATCACCCGTGAGTCGCTTCACCGTCTTTTCGACCAAGCCGGTCGCGACGAGCTCAAGCCGCTCAGCTTTCTCGACCTGGATGCCGAGGTCGTCGAGCGTGAGCTGACCCGCATGCGGGAGGGCCACCGCTCCGGTCCGCACGCCGAGAACATCATCCGTGACCTCGGGATCGTCGCGGCTAGGCCACACTAGGAGACACCATGCCGAGCCAGGAAGTCAAGCTCTACCAGACCGGGACCTTCGTGGTCGGCAATCGCCTGCTCGACCCCGAGAAGCGCTCAGTTCAGGCCCGGATGGATCGATCCAACAGCCTCACCTCGGGCCACCGCGCCTGCCAGGGCTGTGGCGAGGCGCTCGGCGCCCGCTATGCCCTCGACGCCGCCCTGCGCGCCACCGAGGGCAAGGTGATCGCTGCCAACGCGACCGGATGCCTCGAGGTCTTCTCGACGCCCTTCCCGGAGTCGTCGTGGCAGCTCCCCTGGATCCACTCGCTGTTCGGCAACGCTCCAGCCGTCAGCACCGGAATCGCCGCGGCGCTAAAGGCCAAGGGCCGCACGGACGTGCGGGTCGTCGGCCAGGGCGGCGACGGGGGCACCCTCGACATCGGATTCGCCTGCCTGTCGGGGATGTTCGAGCGCAACGACGACGTGCTGTTCATCTGTTACGACAACGAGGCCTACATGAACACCGGAGTGCAGCGGTCGAGCGCCACGCCGCCGGCGGCACGGACCGCAAACACGATGCCGTTGGGCGGCCAGCCGGGAAACGTCTTCGGCAAGGGCAAGAACGCGCCGCTGATCGCGATGGCGCACGAGATTCCCTATGTCGCCACCGCGACCGTTGCCGAGCTACGCGACCTCGAGTACAAGGTGGAGCGGGCGATGGAGTTCCGTGGGGCGCGCTACCTGCACGTCTTCGTCCCCTGCCCGCTCGGGTGGGGCGCCGCTTCTGAGGACACGATTCTGCTGGCGCGGCTGGTCAAGGAGACCGGCCTCTTCCCGGTCTTCGAGGCCGAGGACGGCGAGGTGACCGGCGTCTCGAAGCTCCGCAAGCAGGTTCCGGTCACCGAGTACCTGAAGCTGCAGGGCCGCTACGCGCACCTATTTGGCGAGAAGCCACAAACCGATGTGATCGAACGCATCCAGACGATCGCCGACCGCAACATCCGGCGCTTCGGGCTGGTTGGAGACACCGAGGTGGGCGACCTCCCGGACCTGCTCGCCTCGACTCCGCACGGACCGCAGTGATGGACCCGGCGTCACGAAACCCGCCTTTTGCAATCACGCTCGACGTCGGCTCCAGCCTCGCGAACAAGACGGGGAACTGGCGTACGGAGCGAGCGCAATATGTCGAGCGGCTGCCGCCGTGCAACAACGCTTGTCCGGCGGGCGAGGACATCCGAGCCTGGCTCTACGAGGCCGAGGAAGGCGGCGAGGAGGGCTACGAGCGCGCCTGGCGCAAGCTGACCGAGGACAACCCGTTCCCGGCGATAATGGGCAGGGTCTGTTACCACCCGTGCGAGACGGCCTGTAACCGCGGGCAGCTCGATGAGGCAGTCGGCATCCACTCGGTCGAGCGCTTCCTGGGCGACGAAGCGATCAGCGAGGGGTGGCGCTTCGAGGCCCCCACCAATTCCACGGGCAAGCGGGTGCTGATCGTCGGCGCCGGCCCCTCCGGCCTCTCGGCCGCCTACCACCTGACCAGGCTCGGCCACTCGGTGACGATCCACGAGGCGGGCCCGATGACCGGCGGGATGATGCGCTTCGGGATCCCCAAGTACCGGCTGCCCCGCGACGTACTCGACGCCGAGGTGAACCGGATTCTCGAGATGGGGGTCGAGCTGGCGCTGAACCGAAGCTCCACGAACGTGGAGGAGTCGATGAAAGAGGGCGGCTTCGACGCCGCGTTCCTGGCGGTCGGCGCACACATCGGCAGGCGGGCCGAGATCCCCGCTGGAGATGCCGCCAGGGTGCTTGATGCCGTCTCGGTGCTGAGGAGCATGGAGGGCGAGGAGGTGCCCCTGCTCGGCCGCCACGTCGTCGTCTACGGCGGCGGCAACACGGCGATGGATGCCGCCCGCACCGCGAAGCGGCTCGGAGCCACGGACGCCGTGGTCGTCTACCGGCGAAACCGCGAGCGGATGCCCGCGCACGGGTTCGAAGTTGAGGAGGCCGAGGAGGAGGGCGTGATGATGCGCTGGCTGGAGACGATCAAGCAGGTCGAGCGCGGCAAGGTGACGGTGGAGAAGATGGAGCTGGATGAGACCGGCTTCCCCCAGCCGACAGGCGTCTTCGAGGAGCTCGAAGCCGACTCGGTCGTGCTGGCCCTCGGCCAAGAAGCCGACCTCTCCCTGCTCGAGGGGGTCGCGGGCATCGAGGTCACCGATGGGGTTGTGACCGTGGGGCCGAACATGATGACCGGCCACGCCGGCATCTTCGCCGGCGGCGACATGGTCCCGGCGGAGCGTACGGTGACCGTCGCAGTCGGCCACGGCAAGAAGGCCGCAAGCAACATCGACGGCTGGCTGCGCTCGGAGGCCTTCGAGCCGCCACCTAAGCAAGAGCTCGCGAGCTTCGAGACTCTCAACACCTGGTACTTCGCAGACGCGCCGCGCAGCGTGCAGCCCCAACTCGAGCTCGAGCGCCGGCGCTCGAGCTTCGATGAGGTTGCCGGCGGCCTCGATCAGTCCAACGCCCTCTACGAGGCGCGGCGCTGCATGTCCTGCGGCACCTGCTTCTCCTGCGACAACTGCTATGGCGTCTGCCCCGACAACGCGGTGCTCAAGCGGGGAGAGCCAGGGGAGCTCTACGAGATCGATCTCGATTTCTGCAAGGGCTGCGGCCTCTGCGTCGCCGAATGCCCTTCCGGAGCGATCGAGATGATTCCGGAGCAGATCTAGAGCTCGCGCACCTCAGCCGCCACCCAGCTCGGTGATCAGATTGGAAACGAGCCCTGCCACGGCGGCCTCGACGGCGGGGGTGAGGCCCTCGCCCACCTCGAAGTTCTCGCCCTCGATCCCGTAGACGACGAGCCGCTTCGGCAGCCGGTCCAGCTCTCGCGCGAGCTCGATCGCGTCGGCGACCCCGAGGGCGTGAGTCGAGCCGCGGAAGAACTCCGCCGGCAGCGGCCCGCTGTTCGCCTCGCACCGATGCAGGGTGCCGGCCGGCGAGCCGGATCGGACAGCGTCCAGCACCAGGGCCTCGTCGACACCGGCCCAAGCCTCGAGCAGCGAGGCGGGCTCGCCCGCCTCCTCACGCACGGTGACGCCTGGCGGGGCAACTCGCCGAAGGCGACGGGCGACCTCGAGGCCGGCGGCATCGTCGCGGCGCCAATGGTTGCCGATGCCGACCACCATCACGCCCGGTCCACCTCCAGCTTGAGGAAATGGGTTGAGCAGCTGATGCACGGGTCGTAATTGCGGATCGCCTGCTCACACTCCCATTGCAGGCGCTCGTCGGAGAGCGCTGTCCGCGGGCGGACGAACTCAAGTAGGTCCTGCTCGATCCGGGCCTGGTTCTGGGAGGTCGGAGGGACGATCCGAGCCTCGGCGATCGCGCCATCCGCCTCCATCCGGTAGCGGTGCCAGAGCATCCCCCGCGGGGCCTCGCTCCAGCCGCAGCCGGCGGCGGCGCGAGCCTCGACCTCGGCCGCGGGCGGATCAGGCGGCTCATACGCCTCGATCAGCCGCAGCGCCTCGTCAAGCGCGTACAGGACCTCGACTGCGCGCACAACGATGCTCTGGAACGGGTTGCGGCAGACCGCGCCGAGGCCGGCCTCGGCGGCGGCCTCGCGGGCGACCGGCGAGAGGCGGTCGGAGCTGAGGGCGTAGCGAGCCATCGGGCCCAGGAAGTAGGTACCGCCATCCCTCATCCGCGACTGCAGCGCGGTCGAGTGCTCGACGTGCTGCTCGCTGAAATGCTCCTCGAACTCGGCTGGGCCGATGTCGAGGCCGCCGCTGGAAACGAGGCGGCCATCCTCGATTGCGTAGGAGTCGGGCTCGGAGAGGGCGACGAACTCGTAGTCCTGCTCAAAGTCTGGGAAGTCGAGCTTCGATACCCACCGCACCGACTCGCGCGCCTGCTCGCGCGCCTGCTTGAGCCCCTCCACGAGCCCGCTGAGGTCGCGGGCGCTCGGCGCCTTGTAGAAGCCGCCCACCCTGACGTTTATCGGGTGGATCGCGCGGCCGCCGACCACGCGCAGCAGGTTGTTACCGGCAGCCTTGATGGCGAGGCCGCCCTCGACGACCTCGCGGTGATCTCGGGCCATCGCCCAAGCCGATTCGAAGCCGAGGAAGTCGGGGGCGTGAAGGAGAAAGATGTGCAGCGCGTGGCTCTCGATCCACTCGCCGCAATACATGAGACGGCGCAACGCGCGCACCCGGTCGTCGACCTCGACGCCGAGTGCCTCCTCGATCGCGTTGAAGGCCGAGGTCATGTAGGCGACCGGACAGATGCCGCAGATCCGGGCGGTCGATGTCGGGGACCTCGGTGAACGAGCGACCACGGAGGAAGGCCTCGAAGAAGCGCGGCGGCTCGTAGATCGCAAGCTTCACCTCCTCGACCTCGTCGCCGCGGATGCGGACGTGCATCGCCCCCTCCCCCTCCACCCGCGCGAGGTATCCGGTCTTGATCGTCCGGGTGCGGCCGCCGCTATTCCCGCCGGTGGCGCTCATGAGCCTCGCTTTCGGACTTGAACGGCTCACGGGCCGCGTGGAAGGTGCGGTAGATGCGCACCACATCGAGCTCCGCGACCCCCATCTTGTCCTCGAACCAGCCGCTCAGCGAAGGGGCATTGGGGGACTCCATTGGCCCGAAGCAGCCATAGCAGCCCCGGTCGAAGCTCGGGCAGAGCGCGCCGCAGCCGGCGTGGGTCACCGGGCCGAGGCAGGGGGTACCGTGGGCGACCATCACGCAGACGTTGCCAGCCCGCTTGCAGTCGACGCAGACGCTGTGGTTGGCGACCGCGGGACGGCGGTCGCTGACGAAGGCGCTGATCACCTCGAGCAGCTGGTGGCGGTCGACCGGGCAACCCTGGAGCTCGAAGTCGACGTGGACGTTGGCCGAGATCGGGGTCGAGTCTTCCAGCGTCGAGATGTATTCGGGCCGCGCGTAGACGACCGACATGAACTCCTCGACGTCGGCGAAGTTCCGCAGCGCCTGGATCCCACCCGAGGTGGCGCAGGCGCCGATCGTCACCAGTCGCCGCGACATGCGCCGCACCTCCTGGATCCGCTCGGCGTCGGCCGGGGTGGTGATCGAGCCCTCGACCAGAGAGAGGTCGTAAGGGCCTTCGGCCGAGCCGCTGGTCGCCTCGAGGAAGTAGGCGACCTCGATCGCGTCGGGCAGCGCGACGCAGCTCCTGCTCGAAGTCGAGCAGGCTTAGCTGGCAGCCGTCGCACGAGGCGAACTTCCACACCGCGAGCTTCGGCTTGGCGGCAGGCTTGCTCACAGCTGCCTCACCGCGAGCAGCGTCTCGATCCGGTCGAGCGAGAAAACCGGTCCGTCCTTGCAGATGAACCTGTGCCCGAGCTGGCAGTGGCCGCAGTGGCCGATCGCGCACTTCATGTTCCGCTCGAGGGAGAGATGAATCGCCTCCGGGTGCACGCCGCGATCGCGCAGCGCGCCGGAAACGAAGCGCATCATCACCTCGGGGCCGCAGATGAAAGCCGTCGTGCGCTCACCCGTGAACTCGGCGCCGGGGATCAGTTTCGTGACCAGGCCGACACGGCCAGCCCATGAGGATGGCGCGCAGTCGACGGTCGTGTCGACTCGGATCCCGGCCTGGCGCCATTGGTCGAGCGTCTCGGCGTAGAGCATCTCGTCGGGGGAGCGGGCCCCGTAGAGCAACGCCACCTCGTCGTAGCGCTCGCGATTCGCGGCGAGCTGATCGATCGCGGGCCGAAGCGGCGCCAGCCCGATCCCGCCGGTGACGACGACAACGTCTCCACCCTCCGCCGCAGCGAGTGGCCAGGCGTTGCCGAACGGCCCTCGCACCCCAAGGGAGTCCCCGGGCTCGAGGCCGCAGATCGCGCCGGTTGCGGCGCCGACCGCGCGCACGGTGTGGACGAGCGGTCTGCCGCCGAGCCCGCCGCTGACCGAGATCGGCACCTCACCGGCACCGAAGGCGTAGAGCATGCTGAACTGGCCCGGGGACGAACGCGCCGACCCCGTCGCCGCCCGCGGGCTCGATCTCCAGAGTCCAGGTGTCCGCTAGCTCCTGCCGTTTGTCGACGACCCGATAGGCGGTCGGCAGCATCGGATCAACGCGCTTAGCCGACGGCGACATGACCGTAGACGTCGAGGAGCCGAATCCGGGTCGCCTGGAGGCGCTCGACGATCACCGGGACGAAGCGCTTCATCAGCTCGAATCCAAGCCGCGGGTCGTCCTCGCACTTGCCGCGCAGGCATACCGCGTCGAACGCCATCACTCGCGTCGGCTCCACCGCGCGTGCATCGAAGTCGACCCGGTAGGGCGGCACCAGCCACGACCAGCCGAGCAGGTCGCCGGACTCGATCGTCTCAAGCGTCAGCGCGCCACGCTCGGGGACGAAGGTCTCCAGTGCGACGTGGCCCTTGCGGATAACGAAGAACGTGTCTGCCACACCGCCCTCGCGCAGCAGGTAGTCGCCCTGCTTGAAGCCCTCGTTGTGGGCGCAGCCGGCGATCAGCTCGAGGTGGTCGGGGGTCATGCCCACGAAGGCCGGCACCTCGCTGACAAGCTCGGCGAGCCCCTTCACTCGATGACCCCCTCGCCGAGGTCGTCGGCACGGATCGCCGCCGCCTCCTCGGTGATATCGATCGCCACCGGGCACCAGGTGATGCAGCGTCCGCAGCCGACGCAGCCCGATTGCCCGAACTGGTCGATCCAAGTGGCGAGCTTGTGCGTCATCCACTGCCGGTAGCGCGAGGACGGCGAGTTGCGGACGCTGCCCCCGTGGATGTAGGAGTGATCGAGGGTGAAGCAAGAGTCCCACGCCCGTACCCGCTTGGCCTCCTCGCCCGCGAGGTCGCTCGTGTCCTCGACGGTGGCGCAAAAGCAGGTCGGGCAGACGAGGGTGCAATTACCGCAGGTGAGACAGCGGTCCGCGACCTTCGCCCAGCGCGGGTGCTCCATGTTGCGGTAGAGCAGCTCCTTGATCCCGTCTGTGTCGAGCTCGCGGCCCATCTGCCCCGCGCAGCTTTCGCTGACCTCGGCCGCGGCGCTCTCATCGGCTTCCTCGGCGGCCCGCCCCCCGACCTCCGCCAGCAGCTCGCCGCCGCGCTCACTTCCTACCTCGACCAGGAAGCGGTGCTCGCCGTCGAGCAGCTCGGTTAGCGCGAGGTCGAAGCCGCTTGTCGCCTTCGGGCCGGTCTCCATCGAGACGCAGAAGCAGGTGTTACCAGCCTCGCCGCAGTTGACGGCCACGATGAACGCGCCCTCACGGCGCGCCTTGTAGTCGGGGTCGGTATAGGTGTCGCCGATGAAGACACGGTCCTGGACGCCAATCGCGGCGAGATCGCAGGAACGTACGCCAACGAACGCGTAGCGCGGGGCGGCCTCCAGTGGCTCCGTGTCGAATTGGATCGCGCCGTCCTTTGAGCGCTTCGACTTCCACAGGGTCAACTCAGGGGGAAAGAGGTGGCTCTTCCAGGAGTTTGGACCGACGTTGAAGCCGAACAGGGCGCCGTCGTCGCGTGGCTTCAGCCGGTAGGTGCCGCCCTCCTGCTCGTCGGTCAAGCCCTCGGGGAGATCCGCGGTCGAGGAGATCTCCTCGTAGAGGATCGCTTGGTCGCGAACCGTAGGCCCAATCACCGTGTACCCACGTTGCGTCAAGGCACCAAGCAGCTGATCGAGTTCGGCGCGACTGATCACCGCCGCTCGCTCGGGGTCGGCGGCGACGCCGCTCATCCGCGACCGGCTTGGAGAATCTTCGTGCGCCCGCACTGAACGATGAGGTGGTCCATTCCATCGTCCAACGCCGCAAGGCGATCGCCCATCTCGCGTCCGGTCTGGTGCTCGATCTCGCGCAGCCAGCCGATACGCCGCTGCAAGTCGATGAGCGCATCCGCGGCGCTCCCGAAGCTGGGATCGATGCGAACGGCCGCGGCATCCGGGGCCACATCGGGCTGAATCTGCCGTCGCCACTCGTGACGCCGCGCCACATATTCGGGGGAGATCACGAGATTGAGCTCCTCGGCGAACCCGAGCCACTTCAGGGCGCCCTCGAAGTCACCGACGCGCGCGTCAGCGTCCGCTGCCGCAAGCACGAGCGCCACGGCCTCGTCGTGTTCTGCCACGTCCGCCTCGGGCGCAGTCGAAGGCTCCCGGTCGACGAGCTGTTCCGGGGCGTTCTCGTCGCCGAGAGTACGCGCGATATAGGGACCCAGATAAGCGCCGGCAAGCTTTGTGGGAGGCCACCAGAGGGCACGACCGGTCGACGCAGCATCCCCGCCTGGGTCCGCCCTCGACGAGCGGAGAAACTCCGGCGCCCCGCCCGTGATCAGCGCCCCGCGCAGCACCGGCTGAAATGTCGTGCCTGGCACGTGTGCGCCGGCGTGGGCCGCGATCGACCCGGCCGCGACGTCGGCTTGCTGCGCCGCCAGCCCGCCCTGCTTGATCGGAAACCAGGTCGCGTCGCCCGCGGCCCAAACCGCCTCGAGCCCGGCGACGTGCATGGCTGTATCCGTCTGCACGAATCCGTCCTGGCGCTGAGGAATACCGGGGAGCGGTGGCACCTCGAGCGCTGGCAATGCGACCGCGGCGTCAGTTTCTAGCGTCTCGCCGCCAGAGAGGTGCAGCCTGCCATCCTCGAAGCGGTCGGCGCGGCTCGAGAGCCGCAATGCGATACCCGCCTCCTCAAGCCGCGACGCGACCAGCTGTGAGGCGGCGCGGCCAAAGAGACCCAGAGGAGCGGTCTCATGGGTGACCAGCATGATCTCGACCCCTGGGAGCCGGCGGGCATCGCACTCGGCCGCCGTCAGAAGAGCTAGCTCGTAGGCGGCTATGGACCAGCTCCCGGCTGGCGGAACTACGAACGCGAGCCGCTTCCTACCGGCCCGGCCAAGCTTGGCGAGGAGATCCGTGAAGCTGCTGCGCCCAGCCGCACCGCCAAACGTGATTGCGCCTGGGACGGCCTCGACCGGGTCCGCCCCGACCGCGATCAGCAGGGCCTCATATCCGAGCGAGTCACCTGAGCCGGTGGTGACCTCGCGAGCGTGCGGGTCGACCGACACCAGCGTGTCCTTGGTGTGCCGGGCACCGGTGGCGCCAACGACACTGTCAAGCTCGATCTTCAGGACATTGGCGGCGCCAAAGGGCTCCGCAACCAACAGCGGCCGATAGACGAACTCGTCGCTGGGGCTGAGCAGTTCGACGTCGACCAGATCTCCGGCCAGCGCGGAGAGCGCCAGTGCAGCCTCGAGGCCCGCGACCCCGCCTCCGGCGATCAAGACGTGCATCGAGCGGGGCCGGCGCGTAGCCCTGCGGCTAGCCGACGGACGCCTCGGCCGAGGTGTAGACCTCGACGAAGCGCAGGTAGTTGTCTGCCACCTTGCCGGCGGCATCCTCCCGCGACAGGCGGCCGTCCAGGAAGCCCGTGAGCGGCTCGTCCCAGATCGAGCGACCGATTGCGAAGCCCACGTAGCCCTCCACTGGCGCCCCGCTGCGGAGCCAGTGATCGACCTTGTCGTCGTCGGCACCGCGCCCGAGAACCACGCAGACGACGCGGTCGCGTCCGCCGGCTCGGCACTGCGACGCGAGCCGCTCGCAGTCGGCCTGCTCATCCACGCCCTCGATCTTCCAGATGTCGGCCTCGACACCGACGTCCTGGAGCTCGGCGATTGCCCGGCGCATCAACTCGGGCCGTAGCTCGGCGTCGTAGCGATCGGTATCGCCGTCCACCGAGGCGAGCTGATCGTCCTCGGCCGGCACCAGAAGCTCGAAGAGGAACTTGCGGTCATGCTCGTGGAGCCAGTCCCCGAGGCGCCTCAGGCGCTCGGCCTGTCGCTGGTTCATCTCCGCGTCGCCGTCGGGGTTGTAGCGAACGAGGACCTTGGAAAAGTCTGGGTCGTAGCGCTCGATGTGGTCACCGAACTCCTCCCCGTACTCGAAGTCGAATTCTTTCTGGCCACTCTTTTCGACCGGCATCGCGAGCTTGATCCCCTTCGCCTTGGCCTCCTCCGGGACTCTGGCCGGTCCCCCGAACTGCTCGTCGACGAGCACCCCGGTCACCGCAGCGTCGGCGCCACGTTCGAGCGCGGCTTCGATGCCCTCGAAGATCAGATGCTTCCCGTCGGCGATCCGCTCCAGATCCTCGGGCGTCGGGTCGCCCTCAATCCCGAAGCGCTTTGTGAACGAGCCTCGGTGATCAAAAGCGAGGATGTTCAGGCTGCCGTCGTAGCCCAGATCCATGAAACCGAGTCTAGTACCACGTCCGTCAGGGTTCCGCTCAAGCTGGGACGTAACGACGTGGACGTCGGGCACGGGGTCCGAGCCTTCGCCATTCAAAGCGAGAGCTCCACGGCGCCCTCGTTCGCGTCGCTGATCTCGCCCCAGGCCGGCTGCTCTCGGGATCACGAGTACCGGACAGTGGGAGTCTTCGATCAATGCCGCTGAGACGCTGCCGAGAAAGGTCTGTCCAAGAGGCCCGTAGCCGCGTGACCCGACGATCATCAGGTCATAGTCGGCAGTGACCTCCGGGAGGGCACCTTGTGGCGAGCCCTCGAGCCGGCGAGTCTCAGGCGCGAGCGCTTCCGGGACCTTCGACACGGCTTCGTCCAGGATGCGCTGAGCGTGCTCACGCTCAGCCTCGGTCATCTCGGCAAGCGGGAGGCCCGGCCCAACAGCGTAGGCGTTGTAGAAGTTTGTCTCTGCGACGGAGAGGAGCGCAAGTGTTCCGCCCGCCCGCTCCGCGAGCGAGATCCCGGCATCGAGGGCCGATGACGATTCCGGGGAGTTGTCCAGCGCCACGGCGAGCCTCATCGGCGGCCTGGCCGTCCTTTCCTTGTATCCCAGAGGAGCAACCGCCACAGCGCACGGGGCGCCGTGCAGTAGAGACGCCCCAACGCTTCCGAGGAGGATCTGGCCCACGGCGCCGCGGTGGCACGCTCCGATCACGATCGCCAGAGCGTCCTCCGCCTTCGCGACGAGACCGAGCTCTTCGGCTGCCGAGCGATGAGCCACCGCCTTCGCGATCGGATCGAGATCGCTCAGCTCAGCGCACGCGCGCGTCAACGCCTCGCCCGTATCCAGCTCAAGGGCGATCTTCAGATCGTCCCCGTGCATGAACCTTGGCCATGGCGCCACGCTCAAGACGACCGGCTGCGCGTCCAATAGCCGGCAAAGATCCGCTCCCAGGGCAAGGGCGTCCTCGCCGGCAGCTCGCCCGTCGTAGCCGATGATCAGCTTGGGCTTGGAGCTGCCTCCGGTCGTCTGGTCGGTCATGGCTTGTCGCCTGGTGGGGTCTCAGCCGGCGGCTGCAGCTGTGCCCTCTGCTTCGGCCTTGACGGGCTCCTGGTCGGCGTCCGGAACGACGAGCACCGGCACGTGGGAGACAGAGAGCAGCTTGTGCGAAGCACTGCCCACCATCGCGCCTGTCATGGCGCCGTGGCCCCTGGTGCCGACCACGATCAGGTCTGCTCCGACCTCCGTGGCGATGCTTGCGATCCTGGATCCCGCTCCGCCAACGAGCATGGACGAGACCTTCACATCGGCGTCTACGCCCGACTCAGCCAAGCGTGCCGCCTTTTCCTTCAGGGCCGCGATTCTCTCGGGCTCGTCGGCACGAATGTGGCCTCCGCCCTTGCCGATTGTCTCTTCGTCGACATGAGCGATCGTGACGCTGGCCTCGCTGGCTCGCGCCAGATCGGCGGCGACCTCGAACGCATGGTCCGCTCTCTCCGAGCCGTCCATTCCGACAACGATCTTCTTGAACATCAGATGACCTCCTTGGTCCTTCAATTGGGTACATCGGACTCTGATGAAAGACGTCGCTTTCGGCATCGGGGAGCGCCCCTCAACTTGCTCCGTAGCGACCACGTAGCTTGGTCGCGTAGAGCGCCGGGATGGCAAACGACCACATCCACGGCAGCATTCGGCTCGTGTTCGAACCAACCGAAGAGCCGAATGGCAAGGTCGCGCTCGTGACCGGCGCCGGGTCGGGCATCGGCCGGGCCACGGCGATCGAATTCGCATCCCGGGGCAGGCTGGGGTCGCCAGAGGAGATCGCAAGCGCGGTGCTCTGGCTCTGCTCCCCGGGCGCCGGCTTTGTCACCGGCCACTCTCTCGTCGTCGACGGCGGCCTGACCGCTCAGTAGTTCGGGCGTCGGCCCGCGCTCAGCTCGCCGCGGCCTTGAGCACGGCGCCGAGGACGTGAGCGGGAGTGTCCGCCGGCAATGCGACTTCTACATCCGATGTCTGCCGTGCCTTTGGACCGCCGCGTCGTCGTGGCTCCCAGTTCGCGAAAGAGCTGGAGCATCTCCTCGTTGTCCTCGAGGCAGATAGCCGTAAAGGCCTCCACGCCCACCTCGCGGGCCCGGGTCGCGAGTCGATGGAGCAGCTGCGTCCCGACTCCGCGCCCCTGCCATTCGTCGGCCACGGTGACCGCAACCTCGGCTCGCTCCGAGCGCATGTTCTCCCGTACGAACCTGGCGACCCCGACGATTTCCTCGTCGGGATTCAGAGCGATCACGGCCTCGTGGGCGACGTGGTCGACATGTGTGAGGTACTCGAGGTCGCGCCGGTTCAATCGGTTGACGGGATGGAGAAAACGTCGATACCGCGATCTCGCGCTCAGCTTGAGGAATGCAGCGTCAAGGGCATCGGCGTCCGACGGCCGGATCCGGCGCACGGCCAGCCGGGATCCATCGATCGTTTCGATCCAATCCACGCTACGGAGCCCCGCGGCGCTCACTCTGCCTGGACCGCCTCGAGGACGTCGACGCGGGAAGCGCGCCGGGCCGGTGCGATCGCACCGACGATACCTACGAAGACCGCGATCACCATCAGGACCAGGAGCTGACCCACCGGGATATCGAGCCCGAAGCCGAACTCCGAGAGCGACTCGGTCACGAGCCAGCCAAAGAGGATGCCGACGGCTGTGCCGAGCAGACCGCCGATGATCGCGGTGATGACGCTTTCGTAGCGGATGACCCGGCGCACCTGGCTCCGGGTGGCTCCGACGGCCCGTAGGACCCCCAGCTCGCCCGTCCGCTCGTGTATCGACAGGAAGAGGCTGTTGGCAATGCCGAAGATCGAGATGAGAACGCTCATGGCCAGAAGCGCGTACAGGAGGTACACGATCTGGTCGAGCTGACTCTCGATCGTGTCCTGGTACTCAGCTTTGTTCTCGACGGTGATCGTCGGGTAGCGATCGAGGGAATTCTTGACCGCCGCCTCCACGCCCGCTACCTCTGTGCCCTCGTCGACCGCGATCAGCATCGAAATCGGATCGCTGACGCTCGAGAGCTCCCGCAGGGTTCCGAGACCGGCAAGGGACCCCTGAAGGACCGTCGGGTCCCTGTAGATGCCCACGGCCGTCAAGGTGGCCTTCCCGCCCTCCGGCGACACGGCGCGGTAGGTGTCGCCAACGCTCAGGTTGTGGCGCTCGGCGAATTGCTCCTCCACGAGCGTTTCGCCCTTGCCGAGGGCGGCAACCAGGGAGTCCTCGCCATCAAGCCAATCGAAGGCATACACCTGGGGCAGCTGCGAGACGTCGAGGCCAATCAGCACATCGACGGCGCTGTTCGACGAACGGCCATTCACCTCGAGCTGGTCGAACCACTGCGGTACGACCGCGCTGACCCCGTCGACCGCTTCGATCTCGTGCCTCGCCGAGGCTGGGAACGGCTGAAAGTCCTGCCCGTAAGCGACCATGTCGGCGCGCACCAGCGTGTCGATCTGACCAGCGATACTGGACTTGATCCCAGCGGCGAAGACCGCGACGAAAACGACCAGACCCAGGCCCACCATCAAGGCTGCCGAGGTGACCGCGGTTCGGCCCGGGTTGCGCTCCGCGTTCTCGCGGGCCAGCCGCCCGGACGTCCCGAAGATCGCCTCGATCGGCTTGCCGATGGCGCCCGCCATGGGGCCAACGAAGTAGCGGGCGAGCATTGCCAGCCCGATGAAGCAGAGGATGCTCCCGCCGGCAAGCCCGCCGAGGCGGCCGTTGGCGGAACCAGAGCCGAAGAGACCCTGGGCGATCAGCACCGCGCCCAGAAGCAAGACCGCTCCGGCTACCCACCGGGTGATTCGCTGCGCTCGCGGGCTTGGCTTCTGTGGCGCCTTGGACATCGCGGCGATCGGTGACACGCGCATTGCTCTGACGGCCGGAGTGACGGACGAAACCATCGTCACGCCGAGGCCGACTACGAACCCGATCGCAATCGTGCTGGGGGCAACGACTGCACTGCTGTGAGGAATGCCGTATCCGGACGCGTCGAAGAGGGCGTTGATGCCCGATGCGAAGGCGACGCCGGCGAGAATTCCGAGTGCGGAGGCGACCAATCCGATCACCGCCGCCTCAGCGACAACGACGCGCAGGATCTGGCCGCGCGTGACCCCGAGGGCGCGCAGCAGGGCGAACTCGCGAGAGCGCTGCGCGACGGTGATCGAGAAGGTGTTGAAGATGATGAAGGCTCCGACCAGGACCGCTGCACCGGAGAGAGCGAGCAGAGCGGGTGTCAGGAAGGAGCCGATCTGATCATTGATCTCGTCGGCCGACTCGGCGGCGTTCTCGCTCGCCGTCTGGGACCGCGCGCCCTTGGGAAGCACCGCGGAGACCCGAGCCGACAGGTCATTCGTGTCGACGGATGGGGCGGCGGCGACGCTGATGGATGAGACCTCCCCGTCGAGCCCGAACCATTCCCTGATCTGGTCGATCGGCATTGTCGCGGCGGTGGTCCCGCCTAGCGCAGCGCCGCCCTCGCCGAAGTCGAAGGTGCCGACCACAGTCACGGGCTTCACGCCGGCATTCGTGGTGAGACCGATCTCGTCTCCGAGCTCGACTCCGTTGTCCTCGGCGTTCTGCGCGAGGATGTTGATCTCGCCTGGCGCGTCCGGACGCTCGCCGGATGTCTGTTCAGTTGGATCGAAGCGCGGGTCCCCCGCGGCGGAGACGAACGCGGGAGCGCCCATCGTCTCGACGACTTCGCTGTCGACGACCAGATGGCCCTGAGCCGTGAGTTCGCCCTGAGCAGCGTCGACGCCCGGAACCCTTGCCACCCGAGCCACGAGGTGTGCCGGAAGCGAAGGCGGATCGAACGCCATCTGTGCGGTGAACTCCTCGCTTGGAGTGACGATTACGTCGATCTTCTCGACCGACTGCGCGGTGATGTCTTCGAATGCCCTGGTGATCTCGTCGGTCTCGATGAGGGTTCCCGCGACCATTGCGACGCCCAAGAGCACGGCGATCGACGTCAGTGCGGTCCTTAGCTTCCGCGCGAGCAGGCTGCGAGTCGCGAGCCTGGTCATGCAAGGGCCTTCAGGTGATCGAGGATGGCCTCGACGCTCATGCCCGTTGCGTCGTCGACGACCGTGCCGTCTGCGATGAACACGATTCTGTCCGCGATCGCAGCCGCCCGCGGATCGTGTGTGACCATGACGATCGTCTGGCCGAACTCGTCAACGGCGCGCCTAAGGAGGTTGAGGATCTCCTGGCTCGAGACGGAGTCGAGGTTGCCGGTCGGCTCGTCGGCGAACACGACCGCCGGCTGGCCGATCAATGCACGCGCGACGGCGACGCGCTGCTGCTCGCCTCCAGACATCTCGTCCGGGCGATGATCGCGACGGTCCGAGATGCCCATGGCCGCGATCAACGTGTCCAGCCATTCCCGGTCCGGTGACTCTCCTCCGATATCCAAAGGCAGGGTGATGTTCTCCTCCGCTGTCAGCACGGGTAGGAGGTTGTAGGTCTGAAACACGAACCCGACCTCGTTGCGACGCATGAGCGTCAGCTGCCGGTCGGAGAGCTTCGCGAGCTCGCGGCCTGCGATCTCGACTGTGCCAGCCGTGGGCCGCTCGAGTCCGGCGAGGATGTGGAGCAGCGTCGACTTCCCAGAGCCGGAGGGACCCATGATTGCCGTGAAGGTGCCTTCCTGGAAGGCGATGTCGACGTCGCGGAGGGCATCGACCGCGGTCGGTCCCTCTCCGTAGCGCTTGCTGAGCCCTGACGCGCGCACCACACTCTCGCGGGGCACGCTTCCGTTCTCACTCACGTCAGGTATTGCCTGCCTGGAGGTTTCAGTTCTCATGAAGCCCACGCTAGATCGACTCAGGATGCTCCACATCGTCGGTGAGACCGGGTTCTTCGTACGCAGTCACCACGGAGAAGGGACAGTGCTTCCGCCGGATGAAAGGCCCATCGAGTCGCCATAGGTTGCGTTCTCCGGCAACCGGCGAAAGGAACAAGATGAACGTCGCAATCGGATGGGATGGCAGCGAGGAGGGCCTCGACGCCCTTCGGCTCGGCTCGGATCTGGCCGCGCAGCTTGGCGGCGAGATCACGGTTGCGTGCGTGATCCAGCGTGCCATGCTCCGTCCCGAGCTGACGGCGGACCGCGAGGAGTGGGTCAACGCCACATACGACCTCTACGAGGTTGCGCGGCGGACTCTTGGCGACGCCGATTTCAGGTTTCGGGAGGCGGTCGAGGAACCTGTCGAAAGCCTTCGCCGGATTGCCCTCGAATCCGATGCGGATCTTCTTGTCCTGGGGTCGACGCACCTGGGCGTCCTCGGCCGCGTATGGCCGGGAAGCGTGGCAGAGCGTCTCGCCTCACACTCGCCATGCCCCATCGTCGTCGCGCCCACGGGTTACGCGCGCCGCGGCGCTCATCCGGGCATCTCCGTGATCGGCGTTGCATATGACGGAAGTCGCGAATCCCGTGAGGCCGTGTCGGTTGCGTCTAAGCTCGCCGAAGTTGTGTCGGCAGAAGTCGAAGTCCTGAGCGTCGCGCCCGACTACGTCGCCGGCGAGTTCCCCCTTGGCCCGCTCGAGCCGCTGCGCGGCGAGACCGCGCGAAAGGTGGAGCGAGGCCTGGCCCGCCTGCCTTCCGGGGTTGAAGGCGAGGGCGAGGTTCTCGAAGGTGGCTCTGCGGCTGCCTTGGAAGAGCGCGCCGTCGAGCTCGACCTTCTGGTCATCGGCTCGCGAGGCCGGGGGCCGCTCAGATCTCGAGTTCTCGGGAGCGTTTCGGCAGACGTCATGCGGACGGCGCCCTGTCCTGTGATCGTCGTGCCCGGGGGCTCGACGCAAGCCGAGGAGTCGAGTGAGCGAGCCGCTTCAGGCAGCTGAGCTCCCGGCGGCGAGCGTCCTCGTCGCATCGCCGCGGAGTTCGATCGGCGAAGTCCGAGCAGCGCTGAAGAGCAGAGGGTCGGATTCTCACAGCGACGTCGTGGTCGCCGATGAAGACGACCGGGTGGTCGGCCTGCTCGATCTCCGCAAGCTTCTGGCCGCGCCCGCTGAGGCGCTCGTGTCCGAGGTGATGGACGCGGACCCCCCTCTCGCCCTTTCCGACGGCGATCCGAACGTCGCGGCCCATCGCATGGTTGAGCGCGGAGACTCGAGCGTCGTCATCGCGGACGCATCGGGGCGCTTCCATGGGCTCGTCCTGCCTCAGGAGATGATCTCGATCCTCCTTCGCGAGCATGACGAGGACCTCGCCCGGATTGGCGGATACGTAGCGGGAACGGATCGCGCTCGCGGCGCTGCCCGCGAACCGATCGCACGCAGGCTGATTCACCGGCTGCCTTGGCTGGTAGTCGGACTACTCGGCGCCATGATGTCGGCCGTCATCGTGGGCGCGTTCGAGGACCAGCTTGCCCAGAATCTTCTCGTTGCGCTCTTCGTGCCGGCCGTCGTCTACATGGCCGATGCCGTCGGCACCCAGACGGAAGCCTTGCTGATCCGGGCGATGGCCTCTGGAGTGACGGTTAGATCGATGGTCGTGCGCGAACTGGGGACCGGTGCGATCATCGGCACCGTCGTGGGCGTCAGCTTCGCGATCTTCGCGCTTGTGGGATGGGGCGACGAGCGCCTTGCCGTGGCGGTCGGAGTCGCGCTTTTCGCCAGCTGTTCGTTCGCGACGATTTTGGCCATGGTGTTTCCGGCTCTCCTCGATGGCCTCGGTCAGGATCCCGCCTTCGGATCCGGGCCGCTGGCCACCGTTGCTCAAGACCTGCTTTCGATCCTCGTGTACTTCGGCGTGGTCGTGCTGGTCGGGGCTTGACGCGCCCTAGACGCCTGCCGCAGACCCGATTGCGAGCATCAGGCCTGCGCCAAGAGCGAAACCAAGCGCCCAACCTCCGATCGTGGGCCTGTGGGGCCTGAGCTCCATGACGACGAGCATCATCATCGCGCCGGCCGCGAAACCGAACGAGATCGGAAGGAGGCCGTGGATCTGCTCGACCAGCAAGAACGCGATGCACGCTCCGATCGGCTGCGGCACGCTCGTCATCACGGCTGCCCATGCCTGGCGGGAGACGCTCGCCCCTGAAGCAGCCATCGGCAGCGCTACACCGGTGCCCTCAGGAATGTTCTGGAGCGCGATCGCCACCACCACGAACAAGCCCAGACCGGCTTCCTCCGATGCGTATGCGGTCCCGATTGCGAACCCCTCCGGGAGGCTGTGGACGAACAGCACGCCGAATATCAGCATCGCGGATCGCTGATCTCGCCCCAGGCCGTGGCGGGTGCCGAGGGCGAGACGAGTGACCACCAAGAAGGCGACGCCTGCAAGAAAGCCGAATGCGACCTCGGCAAGACTGCCGCGATCCAGAGCCGGTTCGAGGAGCCCCACAATCGCGGCCACCGCCATCGCCCCTCCGGCGAACCCGGTCAGGGCAGGGCGCCAGCGCTCAGCATCCGAACCGAGCGCCCAGACCGGAATCACACCAAGCGCGGTAGCTAGAGCGGTCAGCGTTGAGACCACCAGGACCTCGAGCATCGAACCATTCTGCCTGCATCCCCGCGTTAGCCCCTCCGTAGGGACTACGCAGGGAGTCACGCGCCGACCACCGATCCAATCTCCCCATGGGCGCGCGATCCTGTCGTCGTGAGCGATCAGACCCACCCGATCAGTGCCTCCTTGAAAGCTGCGGTCCCAGAGACCTATGCGGAGACTTGGCAATCGGTGGAGGTCGATGCGTCGCCTGCGAGGACCTTCGAGGCTGTGCTGACGACCGATCTCTCCAGATTTGCGCCGGTGCGGTTTCTCGCATGGCTTCGCGGCCTTCCGGATCGCGTTGTCAGGAGGCTGAGAGGCCACGACCCACCTCCGGCGGCCGAAAACGGCACCCTCGGCGGGCTTGTGGACGCAGGGTGGTGGATAGAGCTCGCTCGGGACGCGCCCAAGGAGATCTCGCTGGGCCTCGTCATGTGGGATCGTCGCGTCGAAGACGCCGGGATGACCCGAGACATGTTCGATTCCCCCGAATCCGGCGCCGTACGGGTGGGCTGGGGATTCGTCGTCGCGCCGGTTGACGGTGGCCGATCGCTCCTCGTCACGCAGACCCGCTCACAGCCGGTGGACGCGGACGCACGCAAGAAGTTCGCCCGGTACTGGTTCTTGATCAAACCGTTCGCCGGCCTCACGCGACGGATGGTTCTGACGCAGATGAGGCGGCGAGCGGAGGCTCTTGCCGCCCACGAGGCGCCATCAGCCCGTCCGGGGTCCCACCCCGTCTAGGCTGGCCAGAGTGAGCGCAAGCGAAGGCGAACAGCAGGCCACCGAGACGATCACGATCGTCCTTGCCGACGATCACGAGATCGTGCGGGACGGCATCCGAATGGTTCTGGACGCTCAGCCCGACATGGAGATCGTGGCGGAGGCGAGCACTGCAGATGACGCTTCGCGCTACGTGCTCGGGCACAAGCCATCCGTTCTCGTCCTCGACCTGAACATGCCGGGGACGCCGAGCCTCGATGTCATTCCGACGATCCACGAGCGATCTCCGGACACTGTGGTCGTTGTCCTGACCATGCAGAACGAGCCGGCGTTTGCGCGCAAGGCCATGCAGGCCGGCGCGCGGGGATATGTGATCAAGCATTCCGCTGCTCGCGAGCTGGTCGAGGCGGTGCGGGCAGTGGTGGGCGGCGACGTCTACATAACTCCACAGGTCGGGGCCCGCCTTGCCGCCGAGCCTGATGCACCTGACGGACCGCCGGACGACCTGACACCTAGGGAGGTCGAGATCCTGGGCCTGATCGCTCTCGGGTTCATGAACCCCGAGATCGCTGACAAGCTCGTTCTCAGCGTGCGCACCGTGGAGACGCACCGCTCCAACATCCAGCGCAAGACTGGGATGTCGACGAGGGCCGAGCTCATCGCCTACGCGCTCGAGCACAACTTGGTCGAGCGCTAGTCAGACCAGCCGGCGAGCCGGCAGGATGGCCGTGACGCGGGTTCCTCCGTCTTCGGCCGGTGCAACCGTCAGTTCCCCCCGAGCTGCTCCGCGCGCTCCCGCATGCCGATGAGCCCAAAGCCTTGCCTGTCCCCTTCGCTCTGGCCCATCCCCTTGCCGTCGTCTTCGACGATGAGCGTGACCCGGGACCCATCCTCGGTGATGGCCACCCTGGCGCGATGGGCGTCGGCGTGTTTCACGACGTTGTTCAGCGATTCCTGAGTGATGCGGTAGAGCGCGTTCTCGACTTCAGGCTCGTGACGGGTCGCGGCGCGACCGGTCTCAAACGCGAGATCTATGTCGGCCTCGATCGAGAGCCCGCTCCGCACCGCCATCGGGACGATCAAGCTCTCGACCGCCGCCTGGGTCCCGAGCTGGTCGAGGGATGCGGGCCTCAGCTCGTTGATCAACTCATCCAGCCCTTCGATCACGCGGGTGACCTGCTCGGCTGCCTTCGCAAGTGCGCCCGCCAGCACGGCGGGGTCATCGGTCGCGAGCGCGCTCTCCTGCATGACCTTGAGCGCACCGAGCTCCTGCATCGTCTCGTCGTGAAGCTCGCGAGCCCACCGCCTGCGCTCCTGCTCCGATGCTTGAATCGACAGCCGAAGCCGATCGCTTTCAATCGTTCGCACGCCGGCGATCGCGGAGGCGGCTGCCGTTGCGAAGGAGGTGAGCAGAAGCTCGTCGTCATCCGTGAACTCGCCGCCGTCCACGGGGTCTATGGCGAGCAGGGCACCTTCCTGGGATGTGCCGCGGCGGAGCGGGACGATCAGGATCGCCTGCGCATTGACGCCGTTTTCTGTGAGCCAGCGCTGGCTCACGGCACTTGTCCTCAAGGCCACGCCGGTGCGCAGAGCATCGAGGACAGGTGAACCCTCCGCTGGAATCCGCATTCCGCTGAGCAGCGTCGCGCCCTCTCCGGCGCTCGCCGTCACGCGGACATCGTCCTCTTCCAGCGTCAAGACCGCCGCCGAGCGAGCGTCGATGACTGCGCGCCCGCGCTTGGCGATCAGCTCGTAGACGCGCCCGTGCTCGGTTTCGCCGCTCAGCTCCTGGCTTAGCGAGGACATCGCACGGAGCCCGCCTACCAGCCGCGAAAGGTCTTTGCGGTCGCCTTCTGCAGCCATGTACGACTTCGCGTTGTCGACCGCGATTGCGGCCCACTGGGCGAGAACGAGTAGCAAAGCTTCGTCCCTTTCGTCGAACTCGCCTCCGCCCTCCTTCTCGGTGAGATACAGGTTTCCGTACACCTTCCCCCTGATAGTCACCGGAACCCCGACGAACGATGCCATCGGCGGATGGTTCGCCGGGAAGCCGTACGACCGTGGGTGCTCGGAGATGTCCCGAAGCCTCAGGGGAACCGGATGCCTGATCAGCTCCCCGAGTAGTCCCAAGCCGCGAGGCAGCGGACCGATCGCCGCGCGCGTCTCGTCGTCGATGCCCGCATGGATGAATCTCTCGAGCTCACGCCCGCTCGAATCCAGCACGCCGACTGCGGCGTACTGCGCCCGGGTCAGATCCTGGGCGGCCTCGAGGATATGGCGGAGAACCACGTCGACGTCAAGCTCGGCAACAAGAGTCAACCCGACGTCGAGAACGCGGCGAAGATCACCCTCGTCAAGGGCTTCCTGAGCGATCTTGGTGGTTGGTGCCACTGGTTGCCCCCGACTCGCGTTGCAGACCCATGGTGCCATAAACGCGACGTTTCGGACGATTCCATCCGTGACCACTACGGAGAAAGATCAGTCCCCCGCGCGGAAGACGAAGGGCCACATGAGATCTAGCTTGTAGGTATCAGGCACGCGAACTAATGCGGGAGCGCATCATGAAGAAGCTGATCATCGGATACGACGCAGGCGATGAAGGCGAAGACGCCGTCGAATTCGGGCGTGCTCTCTGCGATGTGATCGGCGCCGAACCGGTGCTGACATCGGTCATCTCGCCGACGCATCCCTCGATAGAAACGCTCGGCCCTGAGGCGGCTCGCGACTACCGCCACCGGGAGCTGGTCGAGGTCGCCGGCCGCCGTCTCGAAGGCCGTGATGCCGAGGTGCAGGTTGTGAGGGGGACCTCAGTCGGCCATGGCCTGGTCACAGCCGCCGAGGACCTGGACGCCGCATGCCTTGTGATCGGTTCGTGCCATCGCGGCGCGTTGGGCCGCGTGGCGCTTGGAAGCGTCGGGGGCTCGCTGATCCACGGCGCCCCCTGCACGGTCGCAGTCGCTCCGCGCGGCTACGCCGAGAGCAAGGGGCCTCTGCTTCACGTGGGGGTTGCCTTCGACGGGACGCCCGAGGCGTGGGCCGCGTTGGAGACCGGAATCGGAATGACCGAGCGAGCGCACGGCCGGCTCTCCGTCGTGACGGTTTCTGATTTCACCTCGCACGTCCCCGCGACCGCGTTCAATCTCCTCACATCCGGCGAGGTAACTACCGCCGAGCGTGAGGAGAAGCGCCGGGTACTCGACCTCGCGCTCGCGAGAGTTCCGGAAGAGCTGCCGGTTAGAGGAAGGCTTCTGAGCGGAGTTCCTGGGGAGATGCTGGCAACGGCCTCCCAGGACGTCGACCTGATGATCATCGGCTCGAAGGGGTACGGCCCGATCCGGCGGGCGTTCGCGGGAAGCGTTGCGGCGTATGTCTTCCACCATGCGCACTCGGCTGTGATGGTCCTACCTCGCGGCAAGGGGATCGACCCTCTGGGTACCGGCGCGCAGCGCGAGGTCGCGGGAGGCACCCGATGAGCGACTCAACGGATGCCACACCGGCAAATGTCCTGGTCGTCGGCGGAGGGATCGCGGGCCTCGAAACGCTCCTCGCCCTTCATGACCTCGCTGAGGATCGGGTGGCCCTGACGCTGTTGGCGCCCCAGCCGGAGTTCGTGTACCGGCCGCTCCTCGTTGACGAGCCCTTCTCCGGACAGCCGGCCGAGCGACACGAGCTCGATGCGATCGCTCAGGATCTGGGTGCAACCCTGATCCGCTCGGGCCTTTCGAGCATGGATCCCTCCGGGCACCGCGCGATCACAACGGGCGGCGACGAGCTTGCCTACGACGTTTGTGTCATCTGCACGGGCGCGAAGTCACGCCCGGCGTTCGAGGACGAGCGCGCCACCACCCTTCGATCCTGGGCCGAGCCGCCCGCGATCGATGAGGCAATCGACCGGGCTGCCCAGCACGAGACCAAGACGCTCGCGTTCGTGATTCCACCTGGAGTCGGCTGGGGATTGCCTCTGTACGAGCTCGCGATTCTGACGAACAAGCGAGCTGTTGACCGCGGCCTGCACGTCACGGTGATCATCGTGTCGCCCGAGGCTCACCCGCTCGAAGTCTTCGGCCAAAGCGGATCGAAGGCGGTGGCCGAACTTCTGTCTTCGCGGGGGATCGAGTTCATGGGCGGAAGGGCCGTCAGGGAAGTGGAAACTGGTCTGGTGGTTCATCCTGGCGGTGAGTCCTTGGACGCGGGCGCACTCGTTGCACTTCCTCAGATCGAAGGGCCGCGCA
Organism: uncultured bacterium; assembly: GCA_963725035.1. Lineage (GTDB taxonomy): Bacteria > Actinomycetota > Thermoleophilia > Solirubrobacterales > 70-9 > JALZKA01. Next base: position 241,888 of record CAVRWX010000001.1, read on the forward strand.
TCTCCGGCTTGCCCGCAGACGAACACGGCTTCATCCCGGTTGATGTCTTCGGGGAGGTTGCAGGCACGAAGGACGTCTACGCTGCCGGTGACTGCACGACCTTCCCGATCAAGCAGGGCGGCATCGGCACCCAGCAGGCAGACGCGATCGCGGAGCTCATCGCGGAGCGAACTGGAGCGCCGGTCGAGCCACAGCCGTTCCGGCCGGTTCTGCGAGGAAAGCTGTTCACCGATATCGACTCGATCTTCCTCTCTGCGCCAATCGCCGGTGGCGGCGGAGAGGGCGATACAAGTCCCGACTATCTCTGGTGGCCTGCGCACAAGGTGGCCGGCAAGTATCTAGCGCCCTACCTCGCCGGAGACCTCGGCCACTTCTGGCCTGATCCGCCCGAGGACTCCGTGGATATCAACGTCGCGCTGCCCAGTGAATGGCACCCCCAGCCGATGGCGCTGGATCCCGTCGATCCGGTCAGGTAGAAGGCCTGGGCTTGTCGTGACGAGTAGAGCCTTGGCGGCCTAGAACAGATTCCCCAGCGCATCGAAGGCGGCCTTTCCGAGGAAGATCTCGAGGGCGACGCCGGCGGACCCGATCACAACCCCCACGATGGCCACGGCAGAGTCCTCAAGCAAGACTCCCAAAGACAGAAGCACAACACCCAGCGCCGGAAGAGTGTCGAGGCCGGTGAATGGCGGCGCGAGAAAAGCTCCCACGCTTCCGGCGACCACCAATAAGCCGAAGACGAAATTGCTGAGGGGGTGGTTGAAAAGGAACCGTAGACGTGGTTTCGAGATTTTCTCCAAGCGTCGGATCATCTTCATCAGCGCGACGATGAACCGTTCCTGCCTGTCACTCGCGAGCTCACGCTCTCGCCAGCGCTTCGGCAACCAGATGTCGTTGCGCCCGGCGATCAACTGAACCGCCAGGAGGACAGCGATGACCTCAAAGACGTGTGTCACCCCGCCTGTCGGTGCCGGCAGGGCCGGGACGCCGAGCAAGATGACGAAGAGCACAGCGAAGCTCTTCTCCCGGAAGATCTCGATCAGGCTTCCGGCGGTCTTCTCATCCACTTCGGTGAGCCACCTTTCGAGGGCATCGCTCAGCCTCTCGGACTCTGAACTCTGATTCCGGGCCTTGTCGAGGGAGGACAACGTGCGGGAACTCTCGCACGATGCTGTTCACGGGGTCCCGGGACCGCAACTCGGGGCTCACCACGGAGGCCGATTGGGTCTTCCACACGGATGCCCTGTATGGACGCCGCACTTACGGTGGTGCGAGCCAAGAGAAAGGAAGAAATGTCTGAGTACCCAGTGAACTTCAGTGTCGAATACCCCGATCGGGATCTCGACCGCCTGACCACGTTCTTTCGGATCTTCATGCTGATCCCGATCGCGATCTTGTTCGCGACGATCACCGGCTTTTCGACAAGCTACGAAGGGACTGGCGACACGGCGACAACGGTGGTCGTCGGAGGAATCGGGATCCTGTTCATGCCGACCCTGCTGATGATCCTGTTTCGCCAGAAGTACCCACGTTGGTGGTACGAGTGGAATCTCAACCTGCAGCGGTTCTCGAACAGGATCGGCGTCTACGTTGCGCTGATGGACGACCGCTACCCGTCGACCGACGAGGAGCAGGCAGTCCGTCTCGACTACCCGTACCCCGACGTTCCCCGGGAGCTCGGCCGCGGCATGCCGCTCGTCAAGTGGTTCCTCGCGATTCCGCACTACATCGTTCTCGCAGTCCTCTCCGTCGGCGTGTTCTTCGCGGTGATCGCCGCCTGGTTCGCAATCTTGTTCACCGGCCGGTATCCGCGCGGGCTGTTCGATTACGTAGAAGGCGTCATGCGCTGGCAGAACCGCGTCGTCGGATACGCGTTCGCGCTCGTCACCGATCGCTACCCGCCGTTCCGATTGCGGTCTTGAACGTCTTCGCTCTCAGGGCGAGAGCCGGTCACTCATATCGGCGGCTGGTCTCGTGACTTTGCGACTCGCCTCCAGGATGACCCGCTGCTCCGCGCTCGCGATCAAGCCTCGGGTACGCGCCACGGTCTCGATGTTGACCGAAATCGCATCGATCCCAGCTCGGACGAGCAAATCCGCGTACTCGGGATTCGGGGTTCGAGCTTGTCAACCGGCGACCCCACGGCGATCCGCCTCGCCATCGCGGGCGTGGGCATCGCCGGACACGACCAGCACAGGACAGGCGGAGGTGCGCACGAGCTCACTCGAAACGCTGCCGAGAAGGGCTCGTTTGACGCGCTGACCCTTCCGCGGACCTACGACAAGTAGATCGAGTTCAGCGCTCTGCTCGGCCAGCACGGTTGCCGGGCGCCCCTGGCGCAAGACCCGTCTGACATCGAGCCCACCCGTGATTGAGCTTGCTCCTCTCGTCAGCAGCTCAACCCATTTTTCCTCTGGCTCTCCCCGGACGCGCTCAGATGTGGATCGACGTAGGGGGCAACCGCAATCAACCGTAGCTTCGCTCCAAGATCTTGCGCCAGCTCGCCTGCCCGCTGGAGCGCCAGCTTCGACCCCTCACTTCCGTCGAAAGCGACGCCGATTCGCCGAAATGGAAATCGCTGCTCATTGCGCTCTGCCCACCCGCGCGGTGCGACCACCACGCCGTTTGGGACGTGACCGAAGAGATGTCGTCCGGCCGTTCCCGCAAACAATCGGCCGATGCCGCCGAGGTGGGTTGAGCCGATGACGAGCAGCTCGGCATTCTTGTCCTCGGCAAGATCAGCGAGGCTCGTGCGAGCGGATCCGTCTCCGATTGCGCACTGCTCGAACTCGACATCCGGGAGATCCTTCTTGGCGGCGTCGAAGGCATCCGCGAAGTACCGAGCGCTGTCGCTCTTAGTGGCGCCGCCGAGCTCACCAGGTGGGTGCTCGTACACCGCGGCGACGATCAGCCGGGCCTCGATCTCGGAGGCGAGAGCCGCACCCATTCGCAGGGCATCCGTCGCCAGGTCCGTCGTGTCATATCCCACGATGATCGTCTTCATGGCTCCTCTTCTGGGACGCCCGCATCGACAGAGGAAAACGCTAAACCTGACGCACAAGGCAAACATCCGCATCCGCCACCGGACGAATTCAGTACCGCCCACGGATGAGAGCGCTTGCCCAGAGGCTTACGCTGAGTGCATGAGCGTCGCGCCTACCCGGGTCGCGGCGAATCAGCCAAGAAAGGCACCTCATGTTCAAGCGAATTGTTGTAGGGATGGACGGCTCAGAGAGAGCCGACCACGCATTCGACTTCGCTGCCGAGCTCGCGCAAGCTGCCGGCGGCAGCATCACTATCGCTCACATCGACGAGCAGACGATCGGCAAGGGTGGAGGCTCGATTCGGGTCGATGAGCCAGAGATTGTCTCGCGCCTCAAGGGCAGGGCCAGGCGCTTGTCCGAAGCCGGGATTGAAGCCCACATCAGAGCCGAGCCGCTGCTGCTCGGCACCACAGGTTCCACGATCGCGGCGATCGCCGCGGAGTGCGACGCGGACCTGATCGTGGTCGGCACGCGAGGTCGTTCGGCGGTCAAAGGGGCGCTCTTGGGCAGTGCCGCCCACAGGTTGCTGTCGGTTTCCCACGTCCCTGTTCTGGTGGTCCCAGACGCCGACCAACAGCTCGCCAAGCTCGAAACCGAGGATCTTGCGACGACCCTCATATGACGGGCCGGCTAGGGGCGAATGCGGTTCTTGAAGCTACGAGAGCAGGAGAGGGATTCGTTCAAGTCCTGGATCTCAAGCAACTTCTTGCTCGCAGTGATCGCGCTCTGCGTCGCGGCTGTTCTCCTCGCAGTAGCCCTCGTTTTGCTCAGCGTTGGAAGGCCGAGCAGGGACGATGTCGAAGCCAAGGCCAGCGATTGGCTTGGGCGCGAGGTCGACTGCAAGATGGCGCTCGACATTCCCGAAGACCTTGGAGCGGGCCAGATCTACGTGTGCGACGGTCGCGAGTTCATTCTTCAAGACGACAGGACCTTGTATGGCCCTGATGGGATACGGATTCCCTAGACCTCGCCGTGTGTTAGGCCCGGCTTGACTCGAATGCGAACATGTGTTCGTGACCGCTGCAGGCTCTCCCCGCTCCCGCCTTCTCCGGGCGATCGAGCGTGGCAACCTCGAGCTGGTGCGCCTCACTGCGGTCGAATGCGAGCGGATTGAACTCGAGGACGCGCTCCGGATCCTGCTCCTCATCCGCGACCAGGACCCGGACCGGTACGAGCGAGCTGCCGTCCGCTGGAGCGGGCGTCTCCTCGCGAGCCGGCCCGCGATCGGGTTCGGGCGGGCGGGTGAGATCCTCGCGAACGCCGAGGGGCTCGCCAGCCCGGACGGCGCGGTTGCGGCCTCGCGCCTGGCGCTCGTGATGCGGGCGTGCGGCGAGCCGCGCCTGGCCGAGGTCCTCGAGCGTTCCTGACCTGCCATTCGCCGGGCCTGCGGCTAGTCGCCTTGGCGACGGACCATGTACCGCCCCGGAGGGGCGGGGCCGAAGCCGAACCGCTCGTACATCGTGTGAGCGTCCTTCGTCGCGAGCAGCGTCACGCGCAGGCCGAGCCGGTCGGCCTCGGCCACCGCCGCTTCAGCCAGGCGGACACCCAGTCCCTTACCCCGGTGCTCCTCGAGGACGAACAGATCACCCAGCCACGCGAAGCTCGCGCCGTCGGTGACGAGGCGCGCGAACCCGGCCTGCGAGCCGTCCGGCGCGTAGAGACCGAAGACGGTCGAGCCCTCGATCGAGCGCTCGACGACGTCGCGCTCCACACCGGGCGACCAATACGCGGTGTGTAGAAAGCCCCAGATCGCGTCGATGTCGAGTCGCGTCGGATCGCTCGAGATCTCGTAGCCGTCGCTCTGCGCGTCCATGTCGCGGGACGCTACCCGCCCGCGACGCCGGCGACGATGCTGGCGATGCCCGAGACCACGATGAGCCCGAGGCCCGCGACGCGGAACGAGTGGTGATCGAAGCGGTCGAAGAGGATGCGACCCGCCGAGCGGCCGACCACGACCATCCAGATGAGGACCGCGAGGACCGCGAGGCTCGGCAGCTCGGCCCGGCCGTCGGCGGCGACCAGAGCGATCGCCCCCATGATGTTGAGCCCGAGGAGCAGGGCCGCCATCGTGTCCCGGAAGGGCTCGGGGCGGGTGCCGGTGCTCTGCAGGAACAGGACGAGGGGCGGCCCGGCCGTCGCCGTGGTGGTGGTGAGGGTCCCGGCCGCAAGGCCGGCCGCGGCTCGCGCAACCGGATTCCCCTCGTTCTCAGGGGCGTGCGGTGTCCTGGCCTGGATCGCCACGGCCGCGATCACGCAGATCCCCACGATCACCTGCAAAGTCGGTTTTGGGAGCGCGAGCAGGATGAAGATCCCCGCAACGATCCCGGGCGCGGCCCAGCAGAGGATGCGGACCACTTCGCCTCGCTGGATCTCAGACGGGCGCCTCTCGGCGAGCATGATCAGAAGGTTCAAGGCGGTCCCCAGGGCCAGCAGGATCGTGATCGCCTCCGCGGGCTCGGCAACGGCGAAGACCGCAGGGCCGGCCACCAGCGCGAAACCGAAGCCCATCGCCGACTGGAGCGTCGCCCCGGCCGTGACCCCAACCGCGACCAGGATGACCTCGAGTGGCTCCATCAGCCCATCTAACTGAGAGGGTGCGCCAGCTCGTCCTGTTTGAGCCGGCCGAGCCGGAACATGACAGGCGCGGCGGCCGCAGAGACGACTGCCGCCACCACGAAGACGGCCGTGATGCCGAACGCCTCCGCCGCCGGGCCCGCGAGCGCCATCGACGCTGGCAGGAGTGCAAGCGACAGAAAGAAGTCGAGGCTCGAGACGCGCCCTCGCAGCGCATCCGGAACGCGGCGTTGGAGGAGCGTTCCCCAGATCACCATTCCCACGCCCTCGGTCACGCCGACAACGATCGCGGCGACCAGCAGGACCCACAGCTCAGTGGCGATGCCGAAGAGCGCGAGGGGCAGGAGGCCGGCTCCCCAGACTCCGAGCATCACCGTCAGGTACCGGCGCGGCAGCGGCCTGGACGAGATGCCCAGGGCGCCGATGGCCGAGCCGATGCCGAACGTCGCCAGCAAGATCCCGTACTCCGCCGATCCGCCATCAATCTGATCCGTGATCACGAAGGGCGTGAGCACCTCGAACGGCCCGACGAAGAAGAACACCGCGACGAACGCGAACGTGAGCGTCGCCCAGAGCCACGGCGTCCGGCGGACGTACCCGAGGCCCTCGCGCAGGTCGGACAGGGCCGTCGGGCGCTCCTCGATGGACCTCTCAGGCCTCGAATCGACCCGCATCAGCGTCAGACAGCCGGCCGAGAAGAGGAAGGCGGCGGCGGCCAGGCCGATCGCGAGACCAGGCTCGAGCAGGGCAACCGCGATGCCCCCGAGCGCAGGGCCAATCGCCTGTTGTGCGAGCGGGCGCACCGTGCCCTCCAGGCCGTTGGCCGCGAGGATCTCGTCCTCGGGCAAGAGCTGCGGAACGAGCGCGGTGTAGCTGGGGATGAACAGCGCCTCCCCCACACCGACCAGACCGCTCGCCAGGGCGAGATGCCATAGCTCGAGCGCATCGGTCACCGAGAGCACAGCGACCACGGCCACGGTGGCCGCGCGCAGGACGTCCGCGCTCAGCATCACCAGGCGGCGCGGCAGCCGGTCGGCGATGATGCCCGCCGGGAGCATCAGCCCGATCAGCCCGATGCTGTAGGCGGTTGCGACGATGGAAAGCTGCACGGGTCCGCCGTCGAGCTCGATCACCTGCCAAGCGAGCGCGACCAGCCACATCCCGTCGCCCGCGAGCGAAACGGCCAAGCCGGTCCAAAGGAGCCGGAAGTCGCGGTAACGAAGCGGGCGCAGGGCGGGGATTGAGAGTCTCAACCTCGGCCCCCTATCAGTCAGGTGCCGGGGAAGGGTCCGTCGAAGCGGGGTAAGCCGTCATCCGGAACCGGCTCCCAGACCGCGGCGTTTGCGAGGAACTGGTGGCCCTGCATGCGAATGCCGGGATCTCCGTCGATCACGCCCATCCTCACGAGCGAGATCTCATCCGATCCGGGCGCCCTGCCGAAGAGCGCGGACCCGCACTCGGCGCAAAACACCTTCGCGAAGCCTCCCTCGGGCTCCCAGCTGCGCAGGTGCCCTTCACCCGCGACCACGCGGAGGGAGCCGGAAGCGACGCGCGCGCTCGCCGACGCCGCACCGCCGGTTCGGCGCTGGCAACGGGTGCAGTGGCAGTAGCCGGCGGCCTCGAGCGGCTCGTCGATCTCGAACTGCACTGCCTCGCATCCGCAGTGTCCTGTGAGCACGGGGTCAGCCATCAATCCAGCCTAGTGATGCGAGCGTGATCTTTACTCTCCGCAGCATGCCGGCACTCAGCTTTCGCCCCGTGCCTCTATCGGACGAGCCAGCGCGCTCGCTCGTCACGGCGATGCGCGAGGAGATCGGGCAGCTCTACGCCGGCGTCGTCCTCGACGGGCCCGAGATGCCCAAGGCCGGCCCCCGAGAGCTTGGGCCGCCGAGGGGAGTGTTCCTGGTCGGCTTCGACGCGTCCGGCGTGGCGGTCTGCGGCGGTGGCGTGAAGGACATCGGCGACGGCGCCTGCGAGATCAAGCGGATGTACGTGATTCCCGAGGCGCGAAACGCCGGGATAGGACGTGAGCTCCTTGTGGCACTCGAAGATGCGGCGCGCGAAGCTCGGCTACGAACGAGCGCGGCTCGACACGGGCCCTGAGCAGCACGGCGCCCGGCGCATGTATCGCGCGGCTGGCTACGAGCCGATCGAGAACTTCAACGGGAACCCGATGGCAACGTTTTTCGGAGAAAAGACACTGTAAGTCCGATGACCGAACGTGGGGGCAGCCGAGACTCGAGGCTTCTCGTGGGGGCAGTAGGCCTGTCGGCGGGCGGTGACTTCCTCGCTCTGATACCTCTGGCGGCGCTCGTCTCCCAGATCTCCGGTTCCGGCTGGGCGGTCTCGGGCCTCTTCGTCGCGCTCTGGGGCCCGATGGTCCTGTTCTCGTCTCCAGCCGGGAAGCTGATCGACCGCGTCGAGACCCGAGGCCTCCTGATCATTACCTCCCTGGTCCAGGCGGTGATCGCCGCTGCGCTGATCCTCGCCACCGACTCAGTCGCGGCGATCATCGCGCTCGTCGCGCTGCTCGGCACGGTCAATGCCTTCTCGTCGCCTGCCGAGTTTGCGCTGACGGGCGCTGTGGCCTCAGGCGAGCGCCTCAAGATCCTGAACGGTCACGTCGAGACCGCCCGCTACATGGGCATGACGATCGGGCCGATCGTGGGTGGCGCGCTGGCAGGTGCCGGGGGGATCGAGATCGCTCTTGCCCTCAACGCGCTGACGTTCGCGGCGGTGGCCGCCGCGGCGTGGATGCTCACGGTGCGCCGCCAGCCCGCGCTCGTCCACGACGAAGATGCCGAGACACGAGGTCCGAGGCGGCTTCGAGATCCTCGGCCACGACCCGGTCCTGCGGCTCATGATGGGGGTGACCTTCGTGACGCTCCTGCTCATGACCGGCGTCGCGACCGCGGAGGTCTTCTACGTGCGGGATGACCTCAACGGCGGCGACTTCGGCTACGGCGCGGTCATGACCGCTTGGACGCTCGGAATGGCCGCGGGGGCGCTGTTCGTCTCCTCGCGCATCGGCGCCACCTCGCTGGCTTCGATGGCGATGGTGATGATCATGGTCCAGGGCGCCGGCCTCTCGGTCCAGACGATCTTGCTGTCGCTCCCACTCGCGATCGGCTGCTACCTCGTCGGCGGGATCGGGCACGGCACGAAGAACGTCCTGGTCCGAACCCTGATCCACGAGCGCACGCCGGCGAACGCCCACGGGCGGTCCGGCGCGGCCTACAACGCGCTGCGGAACGGAGCCGAGCTGGGTGCGCTCGCGATCGGTGCGTTCCTGGTCGAGGCCATCGGCGCCCGAGGAACGCTTGCGATTCAGGGCGGCGCCCCGATCCTGGTCGCGATCGCGGGGCTCGCGATCCTGACCTTCCGTCTCCAGGGCGGGCCGAGCGCCGAGCCGGAGTCAATTGGTGAAACCATGGAAGACGAAGCGACGGCGCCGACCGCGCCGGTGAGAGGAGAGATGGCATGAGCAGTGACTATTCGATCGCGGAGCGAGAGCAGGCTCAGGACTACATGGCGGACTACCCGGGCTTTGGCGAGCTGCGCTCGTTCGGCGGCGCCTTGGATTCCGAGCAGATCTCGTTTTCGTGGCGTCTTATGCCGCCCGGGACGGGCGGCCGCGGCAGCTACGGGCACAAGCACAAGACGCAAGAGGAAATCATGTTCGTCGTCTCGGGGACGGTGACGTTCAAGATCGGCGATGACGTGTTCGAGGCCGGGCCGAAGACGGCGGTGCGCGTCGCGCCCCAAGCCGTTCGCTCCATCCACAACGACACTGACGAGGAGGCCGAGGTCATCCTCTGCTCGGTCCGGGTTGACGACGTGCGAGAGGACGTCGAGATGGAAGAGGACTTCTGGCCCGAGTAGCGCGCGTCAGATAGGTTCCGAACCGTGGAAGCCGCAGCCCCGCCCACGCAGAAACCGACCCTTTGGGTCTGTCACGGAGACATGGAGGGGCCTCGCTTCCATCCGTGCCGGCGTGTTCAGGAGGCGCTTCAAGAGGCCGGGATCGAATACGACAAGGTGATCGGCGGCCACGGGCACCCGATCCCATTCCTCAGGAAGGGCTCGAGGGACGAGCTTCGCGAGGCAACGGGCGACACAAAGCTGCCGACAATGGTGCTGGCGGACGGCACCGTCCTCAAGCACGGCAAAGAGATCCTGAAATGGGTCGACTCACAGCGCGCGTCGTGAGCTGAACCGGCGTGGCGGACGCCGCTCGACCGTACGTGGTCGATTTCGACGGCCGCGTGATCGAGCTCGCGAACGGCACCCGCGCCCGGCCCGCCGCCTGAGATCGCCTGACCCTCAGCCGGTTTCGGTAACTGCCGCGGGTTCCGGGGTCGCCTCGTGCCCGATCAGGAGCCATGCCGTTGCGATCGCGCCCGCGATCGCGGTGGCGGCGCAGACGATCAAGGCTGTATGGAGGCCGTCGACGTAGGCCTGGGGATTGCCGCCGAAAGCTGCGCTGGCCGGGACGAACGTCCCGAGGGCGGCGATGCCGACCGCCACCCCGGTCTGGCGGAAGGTGTCGTTGGCGCCGACGGCGAGGCCTGATTGCTCCGGCGGCAGCGCCTGTAGGGCGAGCTCGCTCGCCGTGGGGTTGAAGAGGCCTGTCCCGGCGCTCGCGAGCAGAAGCCCCGGGAGGATCACGGTCCACGAGGAGTCCACGTCGAGCACGAGCATGGCCGCCATGCCGAACCCGAGCAGCACCAGCCCCAAGCTTGCGATCTTGGCGGGTGACGAGTTCGCGCCGAATTGGGCAGTCATTCCGGAGACGATGAAGACCAGGAACGTCCCGGGTAGATAGACGAGCCCTGTCTCGATCGGCGACATACCGAGGACCGACTGCAGGTACAGGGTCGTGTAGAAGAAGACGGCGAAGAACGACGAGGCGATGGCGAACACCGCCACCTGGGCGCCGGCGAACCGGCGCTCGCGCAACAGCCGCAGCGGCAGCATCGGCTCCCGCGAGCGTGACTCGACGATCACGAACGCGACGAGGAGCACAGCGGCGCCAGCCAGTGAGGCGACGATGCCAGTGCTCCCCCAACCTTCCTCGTTGCCGCGCAGCAGCGCGAAGATCAGCAGGAAAAGCCCGCCGATGAGGGTGAGCTGGCCGGGCACGTCGACGCGCCGGGGCGTCGGGTCCTTGCTCTCGACAACGGCCCGAAAGGTCATCCACAGCGCGATGGCGCCAATTGGCAGGTTGATCAGGAAGATCGCGCGCCAGCCGAAGAGCTCAGTCAGCGAGCCGCCGACGAATGGCCCAAGCGCGAACGAGGCGCCAATCGCCGCACCGTAGACGGCCAGCGCTTTCACGCGGTCCTCCCGCGCGGGCGTCACCTCCCCGATCAGTGCAAGCGCCGTCGCAAACATCATCGACGCGCCCAGGCCCTGGATCGCGCGGGCGCCGACCAACATCTCAATCCCGCCGGCCGCGCCACAGAGCGCGGAGCTCGCGGTGAACAGCATCAGGCCGAGCGCGAAAAGGCGCCGGCGACCGAAGCGATCGGCGACCGCGCCCGCCGTGAGCACGGTCGCGGCGAGCGGGATCGTGTACGCGTCGACCACCCACTGGAGGCCGCTGAGCCCGGTGTCGAGCCCGCTGGCGATGTCGGAAAGCGCCGTGTTGACGACGCTGATGTCGAGCATCAGCATCGCGGTCGCGAGGCAGGCGACGGCGATCGTCATGGGTTTCGAGCCTGAGCGCACGAGCGTGCGAGGCTAGCGATCGCATCGCGCGCGTGAGGCGCAGAAGCGGGTTGACGAAGTCTGCTCGACGCGCCGCCAGCTCGTCCGTGGCTGAAATGTGGCTACGAATGCCGCGAAGACCGCGCCGGGCTCGAGCGAGCGGGGATTCTTCGCTGCGACGCGGCGTCCGATCCGGTGCTCTCCGGCCCCTAGAACGCGAAGAGGTCGGGTAGCCGCGCGCCGAGCTTCAGGTCGCCCAGCACCGTGAGCTTCCGGCGCATCGCGAGCCGGCGGGGCCCGGTCTCGCCCGCAAGCATCGCCCGTAGGTCGCTCGGCCGGATCTTCAGCGTCATCTGGGCGTCGTCCCCAGGTTCATCGGAGATCATGCACTTCCCATTCCCGATGCGCATCTCGAAGTGGTCGTAGCCCCCGCCAGGCTTGTCCCAGAGCTTGACGTGGATCACGGCTTTCAGATCGCCTGCCTTCTCGGGCCTGAAGAGGCCGGCCATGTATTCGACGAGTGCGCGGGTGATCAGATCGCGGCTCCGGGGCTCCTCCATCAGGCGGTCGAACTCGTCGGAGTCCACGGCCTTTACGGCATCGTAGATCTCGGGCGGCGTGGCGGTGGCGAGATCGATCGAGCTCATCGCGACCACTCTAATCCGGCGCGAGCTGCTCAAGCAGGAACCGTTCCGACTACCGCCCAGGAGCGAGCCGTCAACTCGAACGGACCGTCCCCAGCCTTCAGACGACGGCGTAGCGCCTCTTTGAGCGCAGCTCTGCTTTCGGGTCGAAGCGCCCTGCAGTAGGCACCTGCCGGCCCTATCCCAGTTGGCAAGGGAGACCAGAGGTCATCGAAGCTCGAGTATCCGGCACTGACCTTCAGGGACTCGAAGCGAACGCCGTCGAGACCGACGGCGGCCCAAAGCCGGGCGAGGTCGCCTTCTCCGCACCAGGGCATGACGATGCCCTCGTCCGCGAGGACGGCTTTTTCCGGATCGACATCGCGGGCGGCGTCCCAGAAGGCGCGCAGAAACGTCATCTCGCCCGCGTAATCCCACACGCACGCAGCCACGATGCCCCCTGGGCGGGTGACGCGAGCCATCTCGCTTACCCCAGTTTCGGGGTCGCGCATGAAGTTGACGACGAGCTGCGAGAGCGCAGCGTCGAAGGTGTCGTTCGCAAACGGCAGGTCCTCCGCTGCGGATTGAAGGACTTCGACGTGTGGAAGACGGGTTCGGAACGCCTCGACGAACGTGTCTGACGGATCAACCGCCCTGACGTTGGCGGCTCCGAGACGTTCGACCAGAACGCTCGAGAGCGCACCGGGCCCGCATCCAACATCCACAGCTCGCATGCCCGCCTCTACCCCGGCGAAGTCGGACAGGGCCGCGGCGAGTCCCCGCCCGTAGCGGCCAATGAAGCGGTCATAGGCATCGGCCGGCCTCTGAAACTGATCGAAACCATGTTTCACGATTCAGCTCCTCACGAGCGGAGAGGGAGGGATTCGAACCCTCGATACGCCCGAATAGACGTATAACGGTTTTCGAGGCCACTCCACCAGGAGCACTGTGGGGCTTGTTCTAGGGCGATGCTTTGTGACTACGGAGGTGACGGGAAGAGGATGTTTGACCTCGCTGAGAGCGCATCCTCCCCTGAGCGGCGTGAGCGACTGGCTTCGCGCTAACCCTCGTTGAGGATCAAGATCGTTTCGGGTCGGACGCCGTCGTGCTTCATCGTGTCGGCGGCGGCATCGGTCTTCATGGCCGCCTGGAAGGCGTCCATGTCTGGGATTTCGGCGATGAGCCCCACGCGGTTGGACCCGGTCGGGTCGTGAAAGGTCCGCACGGTGATACCCATTGGACCGAAGAATTCCTCACGCTTGCCCGACTTCAGCCAGTGCTCGACGTCATCGACCTCGTGTAGCACGAGATACGTGGCCATATCGCTCGCCTCCCGGTTGCCGTGTCAGCCCGCAGCCGGGCCGAACTGTCTGGCCGACACTACACCCCGGCTAGTAGATGTGCAGCTTCTCGAGCAGCGCGAGCGGCTCATCCACGGACTCGAAGAGATCCTTGTTGTGCTTGATCATCTTGCTGCGCATGTAGACGCGGAGCCACTGCTTGTACATGAACACCTCGTAGCGATCGAGCATGTCTCTTAACGGGAGGTCACGCTGCGCGAGGAGTCCCGCCAGGTACATCGCGCACTCGAAGCCAAGCGAGATCGCCTGGAAGTAGGGAGAGCCTATGGCCGAATCGCCAGCCAAGAACACAGGGGAGTTGGCGAATGGGTGGTCGGAGGGTCCCGTGGCCCGCCACTGCCGGTTGGTCGCATTCCGAGCCCGGTACAGATCCAGCGGTATCCGGACGATCTGCAGGTCACCGAGCAGCTCGCCATGGGTTTCCTGCTTGATCTTGTCGATGAAGCGGTCCATCGACTCCGTGACGTGCGGGAAGTTGCTTCGAAGCCACTCGCCGTCGAATCGGGGCGGCATCGCCTCGTACTCCTCGGCGGTGATGTTCACGATGCCTGTGACGTGGCTCACGCTGCCGTCGTAGTGCGTTCGGTGCACCATCGGGATGAACTTGTAACGGGCGTTATCGCGGTTCTTGTAGTACTTGCAGTACTCGTTGCAGTCGTATACCTGGCCGTACAGGAAGGTGATGACGAGCGCGTACTCGAGCCGGATCTTGAAGGTGTTCGTGCCTTGGTCCGTCGCGTTGGATCCGGGCATGAGCCGATCTCGAAGCAGCGAGCTACTGCCGGTGCAGTCGATCAGGACGTCTCCGGGCTCGAGCATGGTCTCGGCCTCCTCCGCCGATATGACCGTCGCGCTGCGCTGCAGCCCGTTGGAGCCTCGAGCATCGATTAGATCGCTCAGGGAGCGCTCGATCGCGTTGAGCGGGCAGAAGCCAAGGGTCCAGTCGCGAAGAAGGGTCGTCAGGTCCGCCGCCATCGACTGCCTGAACTCAAGCCCCTTCTCGAGCTCGAGCGGGTCGAAGAGGGCCTCGATGCTGTCTCCATCGATGGCGTCCGTGCGGTAGCTCTCGATCGAATCAGCCACGAGGTATGGCGCGAGTTGGACCATCCGTGTACGCGTGTACTCGCGCCGCTTCTCATAGAGGCGGACGGAGAACTCGTCCATCGACTGAAGCAACGCCGTCAGCAGTAGACCCACGGGACCAGCACCGATGACGTGCACTTGCCCGCCGCGAGGCAGTGTCTCAAGGGTTGTGGAACCTTCCATGGCCTCTCCTTCTGGAAGTCGCGTGGCGTATGCACCGCGACTCGGTGACACTACCTCCGCAGTGGCGCCGTCGCGTTTCGACCGCGGTCCCCGTCGAGCAACAGAACACCGAAAAGACCGTGGTGGACCAGAGTGCTCAAGCCACATCTGGCTCTACAGCGGAGAGGGAGGGATTCGAACCCTCGATACGCCCGAATAGACGTATAACGGTTTTCGAGACCGCCGCATTCAACCGCTCTGCCACCTCTCCAGATGACGACGGCGAAGGCTAGCGCGACATCGCGCTGCGGAGGCCCGCCGAGTGCATGGCGAGCCGCGCCGGAGCGCGGCCCGCCCGCGCTCAGACTCTTGCGGTGCTGCCCGAGCTGATGCGCGGCCAGATAAGCAGGACGAGACCGATCACGATGCACGCGATGCCGAGTCCGTAATGGACGAGGATCGCCAGCACGATGCCGATCAGAATCAGGAGTATCGGTAGTGACATAGCCATGCCGCTACGACTACCCCGCTAGGGCTGACGGAAACTCAGCAGGCGCTAGGTGTTACCGCACTTCACCCCTTGGCGATCGCGTAGCGCAGGATCTCGACGACCTGCTCGGGCGTCTCGGCCGTCGCCATCGCGGCGCGGTCGATCTCCTTCAGCGCGTGATCGTGCTCGGGCGGATGAAGCGTGATCACCGGCTTGCCCAGCGCCGCAGCGAAGCCGGCGTCGAACGCCGCGTTCCACTGCTTGTACTGCTCGCCGAAGCGGACGACCACGACGTCGGCCCGCTTGATCAGCGTCTGCGTCCGCACCGCGTTCACGCCGGCGCCCTTGTGGTCGTGCCAGAACTTGTCGTCTTCTGAGCCAAGGATGTCGACGCCGACGTCGTCGGACGCTTCGTGGTCGGTGACGGGCGCGAGCAGCTCGACGGGAAGGCCTGCGTCGCTCACGCCGTCGGCGATCCGCTCGCGCCAATCGGAGTGGATCTCCCCCGCGAGGTACACGTTCCAGGTGCCGTTCTCAGCCATCGCTTCGATCGTAGCCACGGCGATCGCGCTCGGCGCTTAAGATCGCTCCATGCCTGAAGCAATCGTCGTCCCGCCCGGCAAGGGCCACTTCGTCGGCAACGTCGAGTTCCTGGCCCGCACCACCGACACCCCGCGCTTCAACGTCGGGATCGTCACGATCCAGGCCGGGCGCGAGTTGGAGGCACACGTCCACGATGAGGAGGACGACTCGTTCTTCATCCTCGAAGGCGAGATGACCTTCATCGTCGAAGGCGAGGACGTGAGCGCACCCCCCGGAACCTTCGTCCTGGTGCCTCCCGGGGTCGAGCACGCCTTCCGAAACGACGGCGACATTCCGGTCCGGATGCTGAACGTCCACGCGCCCGCGGGATTCGACCGGCGGATCGGCCTGGACTCCTGAGCGGGACCGCGGGGCTCAGTCGGCGACGACAGGCCAGCGCCGAGCCCCGAGCTCCCGGGAGATTCCGCGAGCGGCATCGGCCACTGCCACTCGCAGGCCCTTCGACGGGCCACGCGGCATGATCGTCTCGGTCTCGCCGACAACGGCGATCGCTCCAACCGCCGCTCCTGTCCGGTCAAAGATCGCTCCCGCGAGGCTCGACTCGCCAAGCAAGGCCTCATCCCGCTCACGCGCGATTCCGCTTTCCCGCACCGCCTTGAACTCGTCTCGGAGGCTCTTCGCCGGCAGGGTGCGGCCGGTCAGCTTGGGCAGGCCATCGGCCACCAGGTCGTTGACGACATCTCTCGGTGCGTACGCAAGCATTGCCTTGCCGAGGGCGCTGGCGTGGACTGGTAGCTCCGCACCGACCTCGAGCACCTGGAAGGCGGCTTCCGGGCTGAACACGTGGTGTACCACGACCACCACGGGCCCGTGCATCACCCCAACGCGAACGGAGGCCGACGTGCGCTCTGCCAAACGCTCTGCATGCACGATCGAGCGACTACGCAGCTCGTTGAGGTCCAGATAGGAGTTACCCAGGTGGAGCAGACCCGGCCCGAGCTGATACTTCTCCGACTCGTGGTCTTGCTCGACAAAGCCGTGCATCTGGAGCGTCTGCAGGAGCCCGTGAACAGTCGGGCGCGTGATCTCCAAGCGGTCCGCGAGCTCGCTGACGCCCAATCGCCGCGGGCCGCTGGCCAAGGCACGAAGGATTCGCGCAGCGCGATCGACCGACTGGATCGTCCCTTTCGTCCTGCCGTTCTTGGCGGACGGAGCTGGCGTTGGTGATGGCGATGGATTCGGCATTGTCGAATGACCTTCGATGATGTAGACTACCCCCGTGGCGGAAAATACTTCCCATGTGGTCGGGATCGTGCTTGTCTCGCACAGCGCTGCTCTGGCCGAAGGCCTGGCCGAGCTCGCTACCCAGATGGCTGGGCCCGGGGTGGACATCATTGCAGCGGGAGGAGACCCCACGGGCGGGCTCGGAACCGATGAGGATCGCGTGCGAACCGCGGTCCGGCGCGCCGACAACGGCGCCGGAGTGGTCGTGCTCGCCGACCTCGGAAGCTCCGTGTTGACCACTCGCCATGTCCTTGAGAGTTCTGCGAACGGTCACGCTCGCCTGGTCGATGCTCCGTTCGTCGAGGGCGGGCTCGCGGCTGCTGTTGCCGCTTCCGCCGGTAGTTCGATCGAGGATGTCGTCAACGCCGCGGAAGGGGCGCGGGGTGTCAACAAGCTTTGAGACCGTGGTCGAGTTGCCGGCCGAGGTCGATCTCCACGCTCGGCCCGCGGCCAACTTCGTTCGTGCGGCAATGCAGTTCGACGCGGACATCACGGTGGCGGCAGCCGACCGCGAGGCAGACGCAAAGAGCCTGCTCGCGGTGCTCGCGCTAGGCGCCAGGGGCGGATCGACGCTGCACCTCAGCGCCAGCGGCCCCGACGCCGACCGGGCGCTCGAGAATCTCACCGTCTGCATCGGCTCGCTCGTCTAGCGACAGCCGCTTGGATACGTCGGCGACCAATGTCTCGACTCCGTCGATGGTCTCCAGACGCCGGGCACTCTCCTCGAGGTCCTTAACCATTTCGAAGCTGAGTGACCGGATCCACTGACGAACCACCCCGACGCGGGCTGCGCCAACGCTGACCTCGTCTACGCCGGAGCCGATCAGAAGGGGTGCGGCGATGGGATCAGAAGCTGCCTCGCCGCAGACCTCAATCGGCACACCCGCCTCTCTCCCGGCAGCGACAACGGCGTTGATCGCCCGCAGCACGCGGGGATCGTGAGCTCGGGCTGCCTGCGGAGCGAACCGGTCGGCGTTGAGGACCGAGTGGGTCAGGTCGTTGGTCCCGACGCTGAGGAAGTCGACCTCGGCGGCAATCTCCTCAACCGCCCGAACCCCCTCAGTGGTCTCGATCATCGCCCCGATCAGGGGCGTTACAGCGCCTGGAACCGAATCGACTGCCTCGCGGATCGCCTGTCGCGCGTCAGTGATCTGGTCAACGCTCGCGACCATCGGAAACAGGACGCGGAGCTCCGACGTCCCGGCGGTCGCCACGATCGCCCGCAACTGCGCGGCGAGATGGTCGGGGTGGCGGAGCAGCAATTCAACTCCACGTTGCTCGACTCCCGTCAGGAAGGGTGGCGTCTTGTCGCCGCCGAAGTCGAGCACCCGGACGGTCGCAGTTCTCCCGGGCAGCTGTTCGAAGATCGGGGCCAGGGCAGTTCTGTGCTGGTCCTCGCTTGGCCATTCGGGAGCCTCCAGGAAGGCCAGCTCCGTGCGGAGCAGGCCGACGCCGTCGGCGCCGGCCTCGAGCGCCACCGCCAGCTCCGCTGCCCCCGAGACGTTCGCCAGCACACGCACCAAGTGCCCGTCGGTCGTGGCCGAGGGCAGGTGCCGGCTGGCCATCGCTCGCGCACGCTGGTCAGCACGCCGGCTCAGCTCGACCCGGGCAGCCTCCGCCCGCTCGGCAATCGGAGAGAGGTACACAGCACCGCTGTTTCCGTCGATGACGACGTCGCTCCCGTCGGCGGCTGTGAGTAGTTCGTCCCCTACGCCGATGACCATGGGGATTCCCAGCGAGCGGGCCACGATCGCGGCGTGAGCCGACACGCCCCCTGCCGCAAGGGCGATCCCGGTAACCCGTTCGTCCAGCTCCGCAACCTCCGCGGGGCCAAGATCCGGGCCGATCAGCACCTCCCCTCCGCCGCTGGCGCGGTTCTCGGGCTTTGATGCCACGTCTTGGCCGACAAGGCCCGCTGCCCGGCGGCCCACGCTGATGATGTCGTCCGCGCGCTCGGCGAGCCGAGCGTCGTCGATCGCCGCCACGGCCTCAGCCTGTTCCTCCGCGGTGTCAAGAATCGCTGCCGCGGCCGGCACGCCGCGTTCTAGCACTGCGGCCACCACGCCCTGGCGAAGGGAGGGGTCGCGGGCGATGAGGACACCAGTTTCAACGATCTCCGCCTCCTCGCCTCGGCTGGACCTCCAGAGTGTCGCCGCGATCGCCTCTATCTCGGCGGCCGCCGAATCGAGTGCCCGCTTGGCTGTAAGGGCCTCGGCGTCCCGCTGGCGATGCGGGATAGGCTCGCGCTCGATCGCGCTCGCCGTGGCGAGCAAGCGCGCTCTGCCCACGGCTAGACCCGGTGAGGCTGCAAGCCCCTGGAGGGCCCGCTCCATGGTTCAGCCCTCGGCGGCCACGACGGACTCGAGCGCGCGAAGGATCATCGCAGTCGAGGTGGCGCCCGGGTCCTGGTGACCAACGGAGCGCTCTCCGAGGTAGGACGCGCGGCCCTTGCGGGCCTGCATCGGAATCGTCGCTCGCATGCCCTCCTCGGCTGCTTCCGCAGCAGCGGTGAGGGCGACGGCAACCGGTCGCTCCGCCTCGACCGCGTGATTCAAGGCCTCAACCGCCGGGCTGAGGGCGTCGACCATGGTCTTGTCACCGGTTGACGCCGCTCCAAGCTCGACGATTCCGCCCAGCGCAGCCTCCAGAGCCTTGGCGAGATCCTCGGCCTCGAACTCTTCGAGGTCGCCCAGGGAGCGACCGGCCCGGCGTAGCGCGGTGCCCCACAGGGGCCCGCTCGCTCCGCCGACGGTCGATACCAGTGTCTTGCCGGCAACGATAAGAAGCCGGCCGGGCGGGAGCGAATCTCCCTGCCCGGCCAACGCCTTGGTCACCGAGTCGAACCCACGCCTCATGTTGAGGCCGTGGTCGCCATCGCCGATGGCGCTATCCAGCTGTGTGAGGTAGTCGCACTGCGCGCTGACGACAGTCGCGCTTTCACTCATCCAGTTGGTGATCGTCTTGTTCTTCACGACCGACTCGGTGATCATCTGTCCTCAGACCCCCCAGCGGAGGGCCGCAGTCCTAACTGGAGCATCCCACAGCGTGGTCAACTCGTCATCGAGCTCGAGCAGCGTGAGCGAGGCTCCAGCCATCTCCAGGGACGTGATGTAGCTGCCGACCAGCCGGCGAACCGGCTCGAGGCCGGCATCCCGGAGCGCGTTCTCGACCTCTCCGTAGAGGAGGTAGAGCTCGAGCTGAGGCGTTCCGCCCATGCCGTTCACGAACGGCAGGACCTTCGCGCCGTCTGCCGGCTTGAGATCCGACACGACCGCGTCAACCATCAGCGCGGCTATCTCGTGAGCGCTCGCTAGCGGCTCGCGCCGCCGTCCGGGCTCGCCGTGGATCCCGATCCCGACTTCCATCTCGCCCTCGGGGAGGTCGAAGATGGGTTCGCCTCCCGCTGGGGGAATGCACGACGAGAGTGCGATGCCGAACGAGCGCGCCTTGTCGTTGACCTGACGGGCGATGCCGGCGACCGTCGCCAGGTCGTCGCCCCTCTCGGCCGCCGCGCCCGCGATCTTCTCGGCCAGGACAGTCGCTCCGACGCCGCGACGTCCCGCGGTGTAGAGCGAGTCCTGGACGGCGACGTCGTCGTCGAGCAGAACTGACTCGACCTCGATGCCTTCATCCGCCGCATCCTCTGCAGCGAGCTTGAAGTTCATCACGTCGCCCGTGTAGTTCTTGACGAGGTGAACCACACCCGCGCCGGCGTCGACCGCCTTGGTCGCCGCCAGCATCTGTTCCGGGACGGGCGAGGTGAAGACCGCACCCGGACAGGCCGCGTCCAACATCCCCGGCCCGACGAATCCGCCGTGGAGCGGCTCGTGTCCGGAACCGCCGCCTGAAATCAGAGCGACCTTGTCCTTCACCGGAGCGTCCGATCGAACGATGATCTTTGCCTCGTCGTCGTAGCGCAGGATGTCTCCGTGCGCTGCGGCCAGCCCGGCGACCGACTCATCGACGATCGCTTCCGGGTCGTTGAGGAACTTCTTCAACCGCGTTACCACTGTGGTGCTCATGATTCTCCTTACTTGACCGCCGCGACCTGGTCGCGGGAGCCGTCGGCACCGTTGGTGGCACCGGGATCGGGGTGAGTGACGGCTTCCGCGATCGGCCGTTCGACGATCCGCGGGGTCGCCAGGAAGTCGTAGGCAAAGGCAGCTAGCGCCGCACCCACGAGTCCGGGGATGATGTAGACGGGGACCAACTGGTTCCAGAACGTCGCACCGTCACCGATTGCCGAGACCAGCTCGGGGCCGAAAGCCCTGGCGGGGTTCAGCGATGCGCCGGTGAGCGGACCGACGATCATGATGATCGCGACGACGACGCCGCCGATGATCAGGCCGGCGAAGTCACCCGGGGAACGCTTGTCGACGATCCCGAGGATCGTGAACATGAGGATGAACGTGCCGATTCCCTCGGCAAAGATCGCCGAGCCCCAGCTGGTCGTGCTCTCATCGAATGAGGTCTGACCCATTCCGAGGTCGATTCCGCCCTGAGCGAACAGTGCCCAGATCGCAAACGCTCCGACGACTGCACCGACGACCTGAGCCGTCATGTAGGCCGGGACCTCACGCCAGGGAAACCGTTTCGTGGTTGCGAGCGCGAACGTGACTGCCGGGTTGATGTGACAGCCGGAAACCTTGCCGATCGCGTACACCATCGCAGCGATGACCAGTCCGAACGCAAATGCGATTCCCAGCAAGTCAGCTCCCGTGAATGCCGCATCACCGCCGAGCTTCAGCGTCGCGACCACGGAGCCCGGGCCGACGAGTACGAGCAACGCGGTGCCGAGTCCTTCGGCCAGCGAGCGCTGTCTCAATGAATGTTCCATCTTCCTCTCCTCCTTGATTTGCATTCGATAATGTCGAACGCAGTTCGGGAACCATACACACACTCGGAGGGAAATGTCAAGCGGAGCGAAGCGCTTAGAATCGCGTCCGTGCCTGAGCCCGTTAAGTACCTCCTGCCCGAGTCCGGATGATGCCCGAGGAGAACGTCGAACTCGTCCGCAGGGCCGAAGAGGCTTGGAATACGGGCGGGATCGATGACCTGCTGCCGTTCTATCCCGAGGATGTGGTCTGGTACCCGTTCCCGGATGCGCCCGGCTGGGCCGATGGACTGCACGGACACAACGGAATCCGCGAGATCATGGCGGGCTGGAGCGAGAGCTTTGACGACTACAGGATCTCGACTACCGAGATCCGCGACCTGGGTGGCGTGATCGTCTCGCTGGGCGAGATCTCCGGAACGATCAAGGGCTCAGACGCGCCGATGCGCCAGCCGATCGGAGTTGTCGCATCGGACTTCCGCGATGGCAAGATTGGCTGCGCGCGCTTCTTCCCGACGTGGCAAGAAGCACTCGATGCGGCCGGGCTCTAGGGCGTTCCGCCGAAGATATTGCGCCTCGTCACCCTGAGCGTGCGGCTACCGCATAGTCAGGGCTTTGAGGTCGTGCTCGCGGCTACGCTTTCGGTCGCCACTGGAGAGGTGACCGAGTGGCTGAAGGTGCACGACTGGAAATCGTGTGGGCGGTGTAAGCCGCCTCGTGGGTTCGAATCCCACCCTCTCCGCTACAACCCGACGTGCCGGCGCCAGGACTCCAATCTCTGTTTATGCTCGGTTCATGCGAAAGCTCCCTGTCCTTCTCGCGGCGATAATCGTCGCCGCGATCCTCGTTCCCGCCCAGGCGCAGGCGTTCAAGCCGGACATCGTCTACGTCCGCGCGACGGAAGAAAGCGAGGGCATCCACTTCACGGTGAAGGTCCGGATGGACAAGGGCGGCCGCAACCAGCGCAAGGTCTCCGTGAGGTATGACGGCGTGACGAAGGACGCTAAAGCGCTAGAGCGGCCTCCGCTCTCGCATTACGAGACCGGCTCCTACTCCATCGAGACGCGCAACTGCTACCCGGTCAGGGTCGTCGCCCGCAATCGGCACGGCACGACGACCAGGGACATGCGCGCCAGCCGGATCGGCACCAACGGCTGCGGGTAGAGCCCCGCGTCCGCTTGAGCATGCCGGGCGCCCGACAGCCGGGCGCCCGGGGCCGCTCGGTCAGCTTGCCGTGGCTTCCATCTCCTCCATGTTCTTGGTCACGACGTCGATCGTCTGGCGCAACTTCTCCGTGGGGCTGAACTCGACGACCTCGGTTCCCGCGTAGAGAACCGGTGTGTGGCCGGGTCCGGCGAAGTACGCCTCGCCCGCCTCGATGACTTCTTCGCCCGCGTTTGAGCGGAAGGCGACCTTGCCCTTGATCACATAGCCCATGTGCTCGCACTGGCACTGATTGTCCGGGAGCCCATCGAAGAAGGGCGATAGGTCCGCGTCCTGGGTGTACGTCTCGAACCCGACCGTCCAACCTCCTTCGAAATGCTCGAAGTGCCCTTCGTAGCCCTCGACCGTCTCGTGATCGGAAGCGGATTCCTTTGACGCTTTAGGCATGGTGTACCTCCTGTTGGGTTGCCCGATTCCGGACTACCATGCACCTTAAACCGCGGTTCAAGTCAAGGCTGGCCAATGGATGGATTTCCAGAGCTGACGATCGGGGAGGTGGCAAAGCGCGCCGGCGTAGCGACGTCCTCGATTCGCTACTACGAGCGGATCGGCCTGCTTGCAGAGCCTGGCCGTTCGGGAGGTCAGCGACGGTACGAACCGGAGGTTCTCGGCAAGCTCGGGTTCATCGGCGTTGCCAAGTCGGCCGGATTCAAGCTGAGCGAGATCCAGGAACTGATGAACGGCATGGACAGCCCCGAAGGCCTCAGCGCTCCGATGCAATCGCTTTCAGACCAGAAGCTGGTCGAAGTCGAGGAGCTCCTCGAGCGCACCAAGGCGATGAAGGGCTGGCTCGAGGTTGCGAGGGAGTGCGGCTGCGCTAGCCCTGAGGAGTGCGCCCTCTTCCCGGCCCCTGGAGAGGAGCCTCGTGATGCCGGCGCTGCCTTGAAGATTGTCCGGGTAGAAGGCAGGGACTGTCGCCGGCCAACTGGCACGTAGGCGCTAAGCCGCGTCGGCGTGGAGGTCCGGGGCCATCGGAAGGCCGCGGGCCAGGCTCTTGGCCGACGAGTAGTGGCTGAGCGAGAAGACGCCGGCGAGCGCGCGGAACGGCTCGTAGCGCGCGTAGAACTCCTCGACCTCTGAGACCATCGCGCGGCGGCCGAGCCCCTGCGCGACGCCGACGAGCTTCACGTAGGCCAGGTCGCCTGCCGGCAGCGAGTCGAACTCGCCGCGGCCGAAGAGGCCGAGGCACTGGAGCGTCCAGGGGCCGATCTCGGAGATGCGCTCGAACCTTGCGTCGGCGTCCGGATCGGCGGGGTCGGCGCGCCCCGCGGCCACCTCCTTCGCGCACTTCACCATCGCGATCGAGCGAGCCGGGGCGAGGTCGCAACTCGCCAGCTCGGCTGGGGCCATGCCGGCGAAGGTCGTGTGGCACGGAAGATCGGTGAGCGGGCGGTACTCGGCCCCCTTGCCCTTCCAGGCGCTCGTCCGGCCCCACCGGCGGATGATCCGCTTCTGGATCTGCGCGGCGCGCGACGACTCGATGAGCTGCTCGGTGATCGCCCACGCGAGCGCCTCCCACGCGAACGGCCGGCGCTTGGCGCGGAGCCACGGCCGTCTGCGGATGGCCGGGCCGATGAACGGATCGCGCTTGAACTCCTTGTAGAACGGGGTCAGGTCGTCATCGACGGCGAGCGAGAACCGCATCCTGGTGACCGCCTCCTCCAACGCGTGCGGGGGAAGCTCCTTGTCGGGGTCGGCGGCTACCGCGCGGATGGCGACCGAGCCGTCGCGCCGCTGCCAGCCGTGGACGACGATCGGAGCGCCGCCGATGTGGAGAAGGCGCGTGAGGACCCCACCGCCCGAGCGCATCACGCCGTCCATCCGACCGCGCGACGGCAGCCTGTAGGGGCAGGGAGGCGTGACCTCGATCTCGAGCAGGGTCTCTGATTGCCGAGAGTAGGAATTCACTCGCATAGCGACGCTTTTCCTACTTTCGGAGCTGGGCCGGACGGCGTCAGCGGCCGAGCAGATGAACGTCGACCAGGAACGAGCGGCTCGCGATCACGTCGTCACGCTTCCGCCGGGCGATCGTGCGCTTGGACCGCTTTGGGGAGGCGGCCTTGGACACGGCCTTGACAACCGCGACGGTCGCGGCGCCCGCGACGATTCCACCCGCGGCGGCAATCGCGACCGTCCGGGCTTCAATTGGGAAGGGAACGACTTCGGCCGGGCGTGCAGTGGCGGGAAGCGGGCGCTCGTCCTCGAGTCCCTCGGCCTCCTCGATCGCCTCAGCCTGCCATACCTGCTCTCTCACCCCTCCCACTATATGCGGGGCGGTGGCGGGGCTGCCTAAAGCGCCTTCTCGTACATCCGGTAGCGCTGGACGACCTTGCCGCCCATGCCCTCCATCGCCCGGTTCATCGGCTCGTTCGTCTCGAGGATCCAGCCCATGTGCCCGCCGGGCGGCCCGTGGTGCTCGGCCGAGTGGAGATGGCGCTCGTAAAGGGCTGCGGCGACACCATGCTTCTGGTGCTCGGGCAGGACGCCGAGCGCGAAGACGCGCAGGCGGTCGATGTACTTCTTGCGGCGTAGGAAGTGGATCCAGCCGACCGGCAGCAAGCGGCCCTTCATCTTCGTGAGCGCCTGGTCGACGTCGGGCAACGTAAGGGCGGCGCCAACCACCTCGCCGTCCTTCTCGGCGATCATCGCCCAGTTCTCGTCGAGGACCGGCTTCAGGTTCTTCGCCTGGAAGCGCACCTCGGCTTCGGTGATCGGCACGAAGCCCCAGTTCTTGCCCCAGGCGACGTTGTAGACCTCCATGAAGCGGGTCACCTCGGCCTCCATGTCCGAGCGCTTCATGTCGCGGACCGTCACGCCCTCTTTCCGCGAAAGGTCGGCGGCAGCATGGATCATCGGCGTGAACGACTCGCCCTGTTCGAGGGAGCCGAAATAGAGCTCCCACATGAGGAGGTCCATCGCCTTCTCCATGCCGTACCCGTCGATCAACTCCTTGTAATACGGCGGGTGCCAAGGCTCGAGGATCATCGACGGCTCGTTGTAGCCCTCGATCAGGATCCCGCACTCGTCGTTGAGAGTGAAGTCCATCGGCCCGAGGATCCGCGCGCGGCCACGGGCCTTGACCCACTCGGCGGCCGAGTCGAGCAGCGCCTTCGCCGCCTCGGGATCGTTCGCCACCTCGAAGAAGCCGAACATCCCGTCCGAGCCGCCCTGGTACTCGTCCCAGCGGCGATCGATGTGCGCGGAGATCCGACCGACGGGCTCGCCGTCGCGCTCACACACGAAGAACTCCGCTTCGGCGTGCTCGAACCAGGGGTTCTTCTTGCGGTCGAGGAAGTCGCGGCGCTCGAATCGAAGCGGGGGCACCCACTGCGGATCGTCACGGCGAAGGCGGAACGGGACGTCGATGAACGCGTTCATGTCCTTGCGGCCCGTTGCGGTGCGAACGGTCAATGCCATCGCGCGCACGCTAGCCGAAAGGCCTCTCTGGAAAGATTGACGGGATGTCAGAGTCCACCAGGGCACCAGTAGACGTATTCGCCAAGGCGCGCTCCCACGACCGCATGGAGCAACTCGAAGCCGCGCGCGAGAACGACCTCCTCCCCTACTTCCGCCTGATCGAGTCCGAGGCCGGCCCGCTCATGGAGGTCGAGGGCCGCGAGGTCGTGATGCTCGGCTCGAACAACTACCTCGGGCTGACGGGCGACGAGCGGGTCCGCCAAGGTGCCCGCGACGCGCTCGACACCTATGGAACGGGGCTAACCGGCTCGCGCTTCCTGAACGGGACCACCCCCCTCCACGTCGAACTCGAGACCGAGCTCGCGGATTGGATGGGGACAGAGGAGACGCTCG
Organism: uncultured bacterium; assembly: GCA_963725035.1. Taxonomy (GTDB): domain Bacteria; phylum Actinomycetota; class Thermoleophilia; order Solirubrobacterales; family 70-9; genus JALZKA01. Next base: position 268,629 of record CAVRWX010000001.1, read on the forward strand.
TCTTTTCGACCGGCCACGGCGCCAACGCCGGCTCGATCGGAACGATCCTGGGCCCCGCGGACACCGTGATCTGCGACTCGGCCGACCACGCCTCGATCATGGACGGGGTCAGGCTCTCCGGCGCGAAGCTTCGGCCGTTCCGCCACAACCAGATGCCGAAGCTCGAACGGATGCTCGAGCGGGCAGCAAGCGACGGCGGCGGCGTCCTGGTGATCGTCGACGGCGTCTTCTCGATGGAGGGCGACCTGGCCGACCTCCCGGCCATCTGCGAGCTCTGTGAGCGCTACGGAGCGCGCCTCATGGTCGACGAGGCGCACGGCGTCGGCGTTCTTGGGGCGCGCGGCGCGGGCGCGTCTGAGCTATTCGGCGTCGAGGACCGCGTCGACCTACGAATGGGGACCTTCTCGAAGAGCCTCGCGTCGTGCGGCGGGTTCATCGCGGGCTCGTCCGAGGTCGTCGACTTCATCCGCTTCAACTCGCGGCCGTTCATCTTCACCGCGTCTGCCGTCCCGGCCGCGGTCGGCGCGGCCCTCGCCGCGCTCCGCGTCGTTCGCTCCGACGGGCCCGAGCTGATGGCCCGCGTCCTGGAGAACGCCGACTACCTGCGCCGTGGCTTCCGCGAGATGGGACTCGTCGTCATCGAGCCGGGCAAGCTCCCCGACGGAACCGAGGCGTCCTCGCCCGTCGTCCCCGTCGTAGTCGGCGAGGACTGGCAGGCCGTCCTTTTGTGGAAGGAGCTCTTCGACGCCGGCGTTTACACCAACGTCGCGATCCACCCCGCGGTCCCTCCGGGCGCCGCTCTTCTTCGCACGTCGCTTATGGCGACCCATGAGACGGAGCACCTCGACCGGGCGCTTCGGATCATCGAGGCGACCCTCGAGCGCTTCCCAGAAGTACCCCGCGCGGGTTAGTTCTGTCTTGTGAAATTGTGAACAAGGCGTTATCGAGATCAAAAAAGCTGCTCTTAGCGAACGTCGTGTAGCGATAGCGGGTTTACCCGGTTGCCTTCCGAGTGCTCGTCGCCTAGGTTCCCTCACGCGCCGGACCCCGGTCCAGTGAACAGGGAGCCCAAGGAGCCGTAAGCCACACGACTCCAAGGGACCCGGGCAGCCCAATGGGGGGAGCCTGAACGGAACGGTCCCGTGCGCCCATATCCCTATACCCGCCCGCAAGGCCCACTCAGAGGAGGAGTGTCAATGGAAGCTGCCACAACGATCGCCCCTGCGCCCCCGCAGGTCGTACCCCAACACATGCAGGCCCTCGCCGAAGCCAACCGAGTCCGGCTCGCCCGAGCCCAGCTCAAGCGCGAGGTGGGCGCAGGAGAAGTCGAGACGGCAGAGATCGTTCGCGAGTGCCCGTGGCAGGCCGAGACGATGACCGTAGGAGAGCTGCTCCGGAGCCAGCGCCGCTGGGGCCGGACCCGGTCCCGCAAGTTCCTCGCGGCGCTCACGCTGAACGAGAACCGCGAGCTGGGAAGGCTCACGCTGCGTCAGCGCCAGATGCTGGCCGCAGAGCTCGAGCAGCGCCGGGGGTTCGGACAGGGCTGAGCAGGCGCACACCTGCGAACCGCATGGACGGGCGGGCCTTGGGCTCGCCCGTTTTCATGAGACGAACCGTCAGCGGATCTTGACCGCGACGCCGGCCTTCCGCTTGAACATCTGCTGGAAGCCGAAGAAAGCGCCGGCGAACACCGCGACGCCGATCCCCACCATCACGATGGGCTCGAGCGAGTCCGGCCCCGCATAGAAGAGGAGGGCGAGCGCCGCGATCGCCGGCACTCCCGCCAGGAGCGACGAGTGCGACCGAAAGCCGGCGAAGTGCTCGCGGATCGCGAGCTCGAGACCGCCCAGGGCGGCGAGGCCGATTCCGACGCCGATCGCGAGCCCGCCCTGGTCGCCACCGATGATCAGGCCGACAACGAGGAGGATGATCCCGAGGAGGACGCAGATCTCGACCAGCGGGAAGGTGCCCCACGGCGCGGGCGGGCGGGTGTCCTCTGCCGCCGCGCGCTTGCGCTCGGCGGCTTGGCTCGACACAGCCGGCTTCGGCTGAACCGGTGCTGCCTCACGCGGCTTGCGCGGGCGCTTCTTGCGCTTCTTGCTGGCCATCAGGTGTTAGGAGCCGCAAGCCCCTCGGCTAACGGGCAACCGGAGGAGAGCTTGACGCGCCACCAGCCCAGGAGCATGCCGAGGATGCCGAAGCGGGGGCGCGAATGCCAGTGCTTGCACTCGCGGTCGCCGACGTCCTCGTTCGAGATCTGAACCCAGGGATAGCTCTCGGGCTCGGCGATCATGCGCTCGACGAGGCCGCGGTTTCGCTCCTCGACGTCGGCGCGCCGGGCGATCTCGGTCTGGGCCTCGCGGATGCGAACCAGGAGAGCGTCGCGGATCCGCTCCAGCTCAGCAGCGCCGAGGATGCGGGGGCCGCCAACGGCTCCAACAGACCAGTCGATTCCCTTGCGAGGGAACGCGGAGGTCCAAAGCTCGGAGAGTTGCTGCTCGAGGCGGGCGATCTGGCGGCGAAGCTCGTCGCGGACGGGCCGCTCGTCAGTGGTGACGAGGAAATCGAACGGCACCTCTGCCCTGCCGCCTCCGACTGCCGTCTCGTATCCGAGCGCTTCAGCCATCACGGTAATCCTACCCCTGCATCACGCCCGCGACAAGCCAGATCGCCTCCTCGACCGCGATGTCAGGCACGCCGCGTACCTGGATCGCGCAGATGAGCGTGCGCTTCGTCTTGTTCGATACGCCCCTCCCCGAGCCCATCGCCCCGAAGAGGAGCGCCAGCGGCCGCGCCTCGTCCGCGATCACGAGCGTCCCAGGCGGCAGCTCTCCAGGCCTGCCTTCGAGCGGCTCGCCGGGCTCGGTCAGGCGGATGCCCAGCCGGCCCTCAACCTGATCGGCGTCGAAGGCGCGGAGGGCGACGCCCGACTCGGCGATCGCGATCGTGAGCGCGTCGTCCAGGAGGCTCACGGAGGGAAAGCCGCCCTTCTTCATCCGCTCCAGCGCTATCTCCTCGACCGGGGTGCGCTGCTCGTCGGGGTCGAGGCCGATGTGGCGAAAGAAGACCCGGTAGGCCCACGGGATCGCCTGATGACGAAGGTTCACCGCCTGCGCGCCCGAAAAACGCCCCGCGAGCTCCTTCAGCTGTTCCTTCACTTGGCGAGGGCTTCGCCCGGAGCCCTGTTCCAGGATGAGGTAGTGGACACCGACGCCGGCCAGTTCCTCCGAGACGTCATCGGCTACCCAGCCGCGCTCGGGGACCGCCTCGGAGCTCACTTGACCGCAGCCTCCAGCGCGATGGAGTCCTCGACCAGGCGCTCGAGCTCCGAGTCGAGCGCCTCGTCCGTGAAGGAATCCGTGCCGATCACCGCATCGTCCAGGATGCCCCCGGGCAGGGCGAGCGCCATCGTCGGACAGAGACCGACCCGGTAGGTATTCGACACGGCGCCGTCGCGGTCCCAGCCGACGGGAACGGTCCAGCCTCGGTCCTCGGCGATCTGGCGGACCTCGTCGATGTCGTCGCGGATGTTCACCGACAAGAAGTTGATCTCGCCCTCGAAGCGCTCGGAGGCGCGGTTGAAGGCGTCCTGCTCCGCCAGACAGTCCGCGCCGCCCGTGAACCAGAACGAGATCGCGAGCGGCTTGTCAAAGAGGTCGCAGACCCGGATCGCGCCCTCCTCTTCGATCTGACACGCGGGGTCGCGCGGCTCGGGGCACGGGTTCTGGGACGTCTCGCAATCGTCCTGCGCGACGTTCGCGTCGCCCTCCAGCCCGCTCTGGATGTCCGGGACCGCGAACTCGGGAAGCGCCCTACCCCGCTCGGCATCCTCGGCTCCCAAGAGTCCGCCCTCGTCGGTCTGGATCGAGTTGTAGGTGGCGTAGGCGATGAGCGCCACGAATGCGACGCCGACGATCAGCGGGTACCGCGCGCCGGGCCTGGGCTTCTCGCCCTCCGGGGCTTCCTCGCCGGGCTGGCGCGGCTCGCTCATTGCGAGACGGGCGCCTCCGATGGACGGCGGCGGCGCACGCGCCCGATCGCACGCGCGGGCGGCCGCGAAGTCTCCCTCGGCCCAGACAAGGACAGCGGGTAGCACCAAGAGCACGCCGGCCAGAGCGATGACGAGGTCGATGACGCCGACTACACCGAACTCGGTGAGCATCCTGATCGCGTCGCCGCCGAAGATGGCGGTGACGGGCGCTGCCAGCGCGAGGACGGCGAAGCCCGCGATGGCGGTGAGCCCGGAGGCGATCACGGCGGCCCCGGTGCGCGAGTAGGTGAGACGGAGCGCTTCGCCCACCGACTCACCGCGCTCGCGCTCCTCGTAGTAGCGCGCGGAGAGAAGCACGCTGAATTCTGTGGCGATCGCGATTACCAGGGCGCCAAGCGTCGCGGACATCGGGTTGAGGTCGAGCTGCGCGCCCTCCAACACGAGGGCCGACCAGCCCGGGGCGAGCACGACGGGGATCAGCGGGACGAGCGCGCGCCGGGCGGCCTTGCCGGCGGCCGCGCCATATCCGTCGTCGCCTGCCTTCCGAATTCGCCTGGCCGCTGGGATGAACCCGACCAGGAAGAGAACGAGGGCGACGGCCCCGAGCCCGGCGAACGTAAGGAGGTAGCGGTTCGAGCCGAGGGAGGCGTTCGCGTCGGCCGCGAGGACGGCGAGCCCAAGTACCTGGACGTCCGAGCCTGCGGGCGGCTCAATCGCCACCTCGACCCCCTCGGGCGGCGGAGTCGCGCCGGGCGAGTCCACGAGCTCGCGCATCTCGTCAACGAGCTCCTTCTGCTCGTCGAATGGCATCACCTTGATCCCGAACGACATCAGCGCGGTGTTCCCGGTCTCGCCGGTGACCGGGTCCGTCTCGATCACGGCCTGCGCGAAGTAAGGGGGCAGGAGCGACAGGACGCTCTCGATCCGCTCGCTGTCGGCGGGCACCTCGTCGCCGAACAGGTCGGGCAGGGAGATCGCCGGACAGACCCGTGCCTCGTCCGCACGGCAGTCGTCCTCGTAGCCACCTGCGTCGAGGACGCGCTGGCGGTAGTCCTTCATCCAGGCGATGACGGCGGGGTCGGTCAGGTCGTCGGCCGTGATCGCAACGGACACCTCGCCCGAAACGCCGGTCTCCTCCTCCAGCGCCCCAACGTCCTGGAGCTCGGGCAGGCTGGCCGGCAGGAGCTCGTGGAAGTCGGAGACGATCTCGGTCTTGGTCCCGGCGATCCAGCCGGCGAGCGCCAGGACGGCGGAGGCCGCGACGACCTTGCCTGGCATCGAGATGGAGGCGGCGAGGGAGCGCGGACCGAGCTTCGAGAGGCTCGACCGGATGGGCGATACCCAGCCGGGGGCCGTGACCTTCGCGCCGGCACCTTGCACCTTCGCGACGATGGGGGCAAGCCGCGACTCTCGCTCCTTGCCGTCATCGCTCTTGGTCATGGACAAGACCGCAAGGCCCGCGGTGAGGGCCAGGAAGAACGCAATCGCGAGGCCGCCCACCAGAAGCAGTCCGAATGATTGGACCATCGGTATCGGCGAGAGGATCAGGACCAGGAAGCCGGCCGCGGTCGCGAGGGCTGCGGTGGCGACGACAGGGCCGCCATTCGCTGCAGCCTCCGCTGCCGCCCGTGCCGGGGACGATCCGCTGCCCCGCGCCTCGGTAAAGCGCGCGTGGAGCTGGATCGCGTAGTCCACCGAGAGTCCGATCAGGATCGGCAGGCCCGCGATCACCGCCATGGTGAGCGTGCCGCCGAACAGCGCCAGCGCGCCGAAGGCGATGGCGCTTGCGGCCAGGCCGATGCCCAGAGGCAGCAGGCGAAGCGGCGGCGAGAAGACGAGCGCGAGCATCAGCGCCATCACCACGAGCGCCGCCGCCAGAAGGATGGTGATCTGGCTCTTGAGCTCGTCGGTCAGGCCGTCGGCAAGGACGGGTGCGCCCGAGACGAGATACGAGGCGTTCTTGATCTGGAAGACATCTTCAGAGACCGCAGCGCGGATCTGATCAATCGCCTCGGAGCGCTCCTCCTCGGTGAGGTCGGGGCGCAGGCGAACCGCGATTGCTGCCGATTCGGAGGACGGGAAGAAGGCCGAGAACTTCGACTTTGGGGTCGGGTCGGTGAAGCGCGGGTCGAAGACGACGGCGCGCACGAACTGCGGGTCGCGGATCGAGGGGAGCTGGAGCCCGAGCCCGTACTTGACGCCGAGCGACACCGCCTGCTCCACGAATTGGTTCTGGACGCCTTTCGCGGCAGCCTCGGCGGCAAGTTCCGCCTGCTCCTTGCCGAGTCCCTCCTTGATCGCAGCGCGGTAGGCCTCATCCGCGGCGAGCTTGGCCTGCTCCTGCGCGGCAACCTGCTGCTGCTGGAACTGCTCAGACGCCTGGGTGGCGAACTGGTTGAGGAACGTCGCCGGCCCGTAGACGACCTGCGCGGGCTTCGTATCCGCGAGGTCGTTGCACACCTCCGGCGTCTCGACGCCCTTGGCGACCTCGCCCTCGGGCGCGGTGCCGGCCAGGCAAGCCTCGAGGAAGAGGATGCGCTGCAGGTCCTCGGTGAGGACGAGTTGCTCGAGGTCGCCCTTGATGAGGACGACGATCGGATCGTCGCCGAACTTCTCCTTGAGCTCCTCGGTTGCCTCGAACGTGTCCGAGCTCTTGTCGACGAGCGTGTCGGCCTCACCGTTCGGCGTCAGGGTGAAAGCGCCGACCACGCCCAGGATCGCCAACAGCACCGCGAGCGCGATCACGGGCCCAGGGCGCTCGACGCACCACGCGCCGATGCGTGCGAAAACGCTCCTCATACGCAATTCAGCCTACGCAGGCAAATCCCGCGAAGAGCCGGTCAAAACCGGGCTTAACCCGCGCCCAACGTCCGCTACGTGGGCGTCGAGCGGCGAACTGCTTCGAATCATTGTGCTTCGCTGGAAAGCGCCTAGGTTCCGCCGTCGGCGCCGGGCCGTCCTGACTCTGGTGTCCGTACAGCGACACCTCACGGCAGGACGAGCTGTCGGTTCTGGATCCTCCCTCGGAGTACTTCTGATAAGGCCAGACCAGCTGGTCCCGCAGCGCCACTCCCTGCCTACGGTGCGCCGCGGCTAGACGAACCAGCGGTCGAGGAATACTCGGGCGTTTGGGAGGGTGAGCTCGCTCGCGGCACAGGCACCCCCATGCCCGAGGCCCGGCAGTCGGAGGCTTTGGCCGTTGGGAATGATGCCCGCCACCTTCGCCGCTTCATCGTCCTCGTCCTCGCGCTCCCCAGCGATGAGCAGCGCGGGAACGGGGAAACGCTCGAGGTCGGAGAGTCCTTCCGTCCGCAGCTCCGGCGCGAAAACTGCGAGCAACGCATCCGGGTCCGCCCGCAGGGTGACGGCCTGCGCCAGGCCGGGAACTCGCTCTCGAAGGCTTCTCCGTCCTCCTGCTCGAACAGATCGACCAGGGCCATCGTCCCGCCGCGCCGGAGCGCCGGGCCCCATCCCTCGTCGAACCACCGCCAGTCTTCCTCCGTTCCCGGTCTCGGATCCCACGCACCGGTTGTGACGATCGCGGGGACGCGCTCCGGGACGGCGTCTGACGTCATCCACGCAATCCAGCCACCTAAGGACTGACCCCATATGGCGAACCGGTCGAAGCCCTCCGCATCGGCAACGGCCAGCACGTCGCTCGTCAGGGTGTCGGCGTGGTACGCGGCCGGCTCGTGAGGCTTGTCGCTTGCTCCGTGGCCGCGAAGGTCGACGTTCATCAACAGGTGATCCCGTCGCAGGTCCTCTACGTAGCCCGGCTCCGTCCACCAGGAACGATCACAGCACCATCCGTGCACTCACTCCCGTGCTCGAGCGGTGCGACGCCGAGGGGCTACCGAGCTACCTCGAGACCCAGCGCCGCGCGAATATCCCGTACTACGAGCGCTTCGGGTTCTCGCTCAAGGGCGAGGTCACGGCGCTTGACAGCCCACCGCTCTGGCTCTTGTGGCGTGAGCCGGTCAGGATGAATCGTCCGGGCCTGAACGTCCGTGAGCACCCCCTATAGGGGGTAGTGACGGACGTTTGGCTTGCAGGCGCCGGCGCTGCGCGGCGCCGGGACGCCTAGTCCATCGCCAGCGGGCCGATGGTCTCCGCGTTGAGGAACTGGCGAGACGAACTCGTTTTCCGAGTCGAAGAGCTCGGAGGACGGGCCGGACTCGACGATCTTGCCCTTCCAGAGCACCGCGATGAAGTCGGCGATGCGCCGGGCGGTGCCGAGGTCGTGGCTGATCACCATGTAGCAGCCGCCGTTCTCCTCGTGGATCTCGCGGATGAGCTCGCACAGGAGCGCGGTGCGCACCGGGTCGAGGCCCGAGTCCGGCTCGTCGAACATGACGATCGCGGGGTCGAGCACGAGGGCCCGGGCGAAGCCTGCGCGCTTGCGCATGCCGCCGGAGAGCTCGTTCGGCATCTTCTCGGTCGCGCCACCGAGGCCGACCTCCTCGAGACGACGGCCGACGATGTCGCCGATCTCGTCCTCGCCCTTGTCCGTGTGCTGGCGAAGCGGGAAGGCGACGTTGTCCCAGATGTTCATCGAGCCGAAGAGCGCGCCGTCCTGGAAGAGGAGGCCGAACTTCTTGCGCATCTCGAAGAGCTCGTCGTCCGTCATGCCGGGAACCGACTCGCCGTGGACGAGGAGGTCGCCTGAGTCGGGGTAGAGCAGGCCGACGATGTGCTTGATGAGCACCGACTTGCCGGTACCCGACGGGCCGAGCACCATCGAGATCTGGTTGTCGGGAAGTCCCAGCGAAAGGCCGTTCAGGATCCGCATGCGGCCGAACTGCTTGACGACGTCGATGACCTCGATCGCGTCCTCGCCGCCGTGGTCGCGCTTCTCGCCCGTGTGCCACTTGTAGGGGTTGTCCTCGTCCGAGGCGACGCCCGGCAGGATGTAGTCCTTATGCAGGTACCCGAGGTCGGGGGCGGGCTCCTCATACGGCTCGGAATCGCGCTCCTGCTCCTCGGCGAACTTCTCGAACTCGGCCTGCCGCTGCTCGCGATCCTCGCGGTCCGATTTCGCGCTCTGAACGATCGACGCCGACGACGGCGGAATCGCTCCGTCTCCGCGTCCGCTTCCTGATCGTGAATGCCTGAGTCCTCAGCCAAAACCTTCTCCTTATCCGCCTATTGGCGCGCGTGGATTTGCCCCCCAGAAGACCAGGGTGCCCATCATCCCGATGATGTGGACCAAAACGATGTTCAAGACCATGGACTTCGCAGTCGCGGTTCCCACTCCAACCGGACCACCCGCGGCGGTGTAGCCGTAGTAGCAGCCGACCAGGACGATCGCGGTCGCCATGAACATGCCCTTGATAACGCTGAATATGAGGTCGGGAGGGTTCTGGAACATCCAGAAGATCAGGAAGTACCCGCCGGCCGACACCTCCCCGACCTGCTCGACGACCGCGAGATACGAAGCGAAGAAGCCGACGCCGATCCCGGCGAGATAGATGAACGGAAGCGTCATCCAGGCGGCCAGAAGGCGGGTCGCGCAGAGGAAGATCATCGGGTTGACGCCCATGACCTCGAGCGCGTCGACCTCGTCGGAGATGCGCATCGCGCCGATCTCGGCGACGATGCCGGTGCCGACCTTGGCGGCCATCATGTAGCCGAAGGCGTAGGGGATGACCTCGCGGAGGTCACACCAAGCGGCGAACACGCCCGCGTTGGAGGGGGCGCCGACCGAGCGCGAGAAGTACGCGCCCTCGATGCCGCACTGAAGGCCGAGGATGAAGGTGAGTCCCCAGATGACGAGCGCGGAGCCGAGGATGAGGATCCCGGCCTGGCGAAGCGCCTCGCCAAAGAAGCGGAAGACGCGACCCGAATAGACGAGGGCCATGACGCGCCCGCAGAAGCGCGCGATCGTGCCGAGGTTTGCCATCCACTCCTTGGGGACCGCCAACCAGCCCATTAGAGACACCCCGCCGGCTGCTCCGCTTCGCGTCCGCTGCCGTCGGCTTAGGGCTGTTGCGTCCCGGGCACACCCTGTGAGGACGCACGTCTCCCTTTCAACTCGACGATCACTTGATCACCGAGATCTCGGGATGGGTGGCGAGCAGGGTCTGGGTGAAGACGTAGTTGAACGCGAACACGCCCAGGAAGGCGATGACGACGCCGACGTTCACGGCGCGGCCCACTCCCTCTGCGCCTCCGGACGCATTCATCCCGTAGTAACAGCAGACGATGGCGATGATCGCGCCGAACATCGTGCATTTGAGCACGGATCCCCATAGGTCCGTAACGGACGCGTTCGTGAACAAGGTGGCGAAGAAGCCTCCGAGCGGCTGGCCGTAGGCGATCTCGGCGAAGAGGCCGCCGGAGATGCCGAACAGGAGTGCGTAGATGTCCATGAGGCCGGTGATGAGCATCAGGGCCAGGAAGCGCGGGACCACGAGGTTCTTGATGGGATCGACGCCAAGAACCTGGAGCGCGTCGAGCTCCTCGCGGATCTTGCGGGCGCCGAGGTCCGCCGTGATTGCGGTGCCGGCCACGCCCGCGACGACGACCGCGGTCACGAACGGCGCGAACTCACGGACCGAGGCGAGGATGAAGAAGCCGCCGAGGCGGTCAAGAGCGCCGAACAGGGAAAGGAAGTTCGCGGCCTGAAGACCGGGAGCGCCGAACCCGAACGCGATGGTCGAGATCATCATCGGGAACCAGCAGAGCTGGAGCGCGAAAAGGAACTGGGAGATGAACTCGCCGCCGTAGGGGTAAGGCGGGCGCGCGGCAGCGACGATCGTCTTGCCGGTCAGAATCATCATGTTTCCGACCTGCTCGAAGAGCGATTTCGCTGGTAGGAATGCCCTGTCGGCTGCTGATCTGACCATCTCTCACCTTGGGGCGCGCGGCTGTACCCGGCCCCAGCACGGACAACACTAATCCATGAGGTGGGGGACGACAACCGACAACCGGCCATTTGACCGGCTTAACGTGCCCTTCATGGATGGTATGTTCCCCGCGCCTTGCGGGTGGAGACCACAAGCCCCCGCAAATCGCGGGTCCAAGGCCGCCGAGCTCTTTGCCTCGGGGCTGTGGCCGTGCTGATCGCTGGCTGCGGTGGATCAGAGCCCCGCCAGGACGAGAACGAGGAAGAGGCCGACTACCCGGTCGAGGTGACCGTCGCCGAGTTCGCTCCGAAGCAGCGCCTGGCCGAGACGACCGATCTCGAGCTCGCCTTCCGCAACACGGGCGACGAGACGATCCCTGACCTCGCGGTCACCATATTCACCGGCGACGTAAAGGCCGACGGGGCGTTCAACGTGCGCTCCGAGGAGGAGAACCTGGCCGACCCGAACCGCCCGGTCTGGATCCTCGAGAACGACTATCCCAAGATCCTCGAAGAAGGTGCGTCCACCAAGGACCTCGATTCCGCGCCGACCGCAGGCGCCGAGACCTCCTCGACCAACACGTACACCTTCGGCGAGCTCCCGGCCGGCGAGGAGATCCACGTCGTCTTCAGGGTGACTCCGGTCGTTCCCGGCACGTACACCGTCCACTACGAGGTCGCGGCCGGCCTCGACGGCAAGGCCAGGGCGGTCACCGACCTGGGCGAGCCGGTCGTGGGCGAGTTCGTCGCCACGATCACCGACCAGCCGTCGGCCACGAAGGTCGATGAGGACGGCAACGTCGTCCCGGCCGACTGACAGGGCGCCAACTTTCGATCCCCTACCGTTCGCACGGCCATGCGCAACCGCTTAGCGATCTTGCTCGCGCTCGTGTCTCTCGTCGTAGCCGCATGCGGCGAAAAGGACGAACCCGAGGTAACCGGGCCTCCAGTTGTGACCGACCCGGGCGGCGGGCAGAACGGCGGCGAGCCGCAGGGTGATGGCGGGGTCGCCCTCGAGGAGATCGGCGAGTTCGAGGACCCCGTCTTCGTCACCCAGCCCAAGGGCGACAGCGCGCTCTACGTGGTCGAGCAGACCGGCCAGGTCGTCCGCGTCTCGCCCAGCGGCAAGAAGTCGACGCTGCTCGACATCTCCGACGAGATCATCGCCGGCGGCGAGCAGGGCCTCCTCTCCGTCGCCTTCGCGCCTAACTACGCGCAATCCGGCCTCTTCTACGTCGACTACACGAACACGAACGGCGACACGCGGGTCGTCGAGTACGAGACCGAGAAGAACGGCAAGGCCGACGAGCGCTCCGCCCGGACGCTCCTCGAAGTCGACCAGCCGTACTCGAACCACAACGGCGGCCTGCTCCTCTTCGACGACGACGGCAACCTGCTCGTCGGTCTCGGCGACGGCGGCGCCGGTGGCGATCCCGAGCGGAACGGGCAGAACCTCTCGGTGCTGCTCGGGAAGATCCTGCGGATCGACCCGGATCACTCCGACAAGGGAAAGCTCCAGTACTCGCTGGTCGCGGACAACCCATACGCCGGCGAAGGCGATGCCCGCCCCGAAATCCTCGCCTACGGCCTTCGCAACCCGTGGCGCTTCTCGTTCGACTCGAAGACGGGCGCGCTGTGGATCGGCGACGTCGGCCAGAACTCGCTGGAGGAGATCGACGTGCTCGAAGAGCCTGGCCAGGACGCCAACTTCGGGTGGTCCGCGTTCGAGGGCACCGAGCGCTTCAACTCGGACGAGGAGGCCCCGAACGCGATCGACCCCGTCCTGACCTACGGCCGCGACGCGGGCTGCTCGGTCACGGGTGGCTACGTCGTCCGCGACAAGGCGCTCGAAGCGCTCTACGGGCGCTACCTCTACGCGGACTTCTGCCAGGGGCAGTTGCGGAGCTTCGACGCCGAGGCCACGGCCCAGGAGGGCGAGGCCGTCGACGACCAGGCCGTCGGGCTCCAGGTTCCCTCGATCTCGTCGTTCGGCGAGGACCAGCGCGGCCGGATCTACGCGGTGTCTTTGGACGGCCCCGTCTTTCGTTTAGTGCCGGAGAAGGGCTGAGCCTGCACCGCAACTCAGGCGTCCGCGAAGGGTTGGCGCTACGGTGAAGGTGCACTTGAAGGGAAGCAGTCGCATGCGGGCAGGACTGGGAGGGACGCTGGCGGCGGCCGCGTTCGCTGCTGCCCTGACGGTCGCGCCGGCGGCCCACGCGGGCGATATCCCGACCGTGACCGCGACGCCCTTCGGCGGCGCGTTCAACACCCCGGTCCACATCACCGGGGCGCCCGGCTTTCCGGACCTCGTCTACGTCACCCAGCAGGGCGGCCAGGTTCGAGTAGTCGAGGACGGCGTCCAGCTTGAGAAGCCGCTCATCGACCTCACGGACCTCGTCTCGTTCGGGGGCGAGAAGGGCCTCCTCTCGACCGCGTTCCCGCCCGACTTCGCCGAGACTGGCCGCTTCTACGTCTACTACAACAACAAGAAATGCAACGACGCGACCGGCGGCTGCGACATCGAGATCGCCGAGTTCAAGCTCCGCGAGGACAACCCGCGCCGCGCTCGGCTCAACTCGCACCGGACCGTAATCACCATCCCCCACCGCGATGCCGGGAACCACAACGGCGGCACGGCGGCGTTCGGCCCCGACGGCAAGCTCTGGATCGCCACGGGCGACGGCGGTGGTGGTAACGACACGTTCGACAACTCGAGCAGGCTGAACGAGCTCCTCGGAAAGCTCCTGCGGATCAACCCGAAGAAGCCAGAGCACGGCAAGCTTGGCTATCGCGTTCCGGGGAAGAACCCGTTCGTGGACGCAAAGGGAAAGGACGAGATCTGGTCGATCGGCTTGCGCAACCCCTTCCGCTTCTCGTTCGACGGCGACAACATCACGATCGGCGACGTCGGCCAGGGCGCCCGCGAAGAGGTCAACATCGTCCCGATCGATACCGCCAAGGGCGCCGACTTCCAGTGGCCGGCGCGCGAGGGCACGATCCAGGGACCGGAGCCGTATCGGGAGACCACCCTCCCTCAGATCGAGCCGATCCACGACTACCCGCGGCCGGTCGACCCGCCTGACAGCATCATGCGCGGGATCACCGTCATCGGCGGCGTCGTCGTCCGCGACCAACGTCTCCAAGGGACCGCTCTCGACCCCGACCTCGGGGCCTATCTCTTCGCCGAGGCGTTCATTGCCCCGAACTCGCGAAGCTTCGTGCCCGACGTCGGGGCGCAGACGATCGCCGGCCTGACGTCACACCCGTTCGGCATCGACAACATCGCCGGAATTGGCGAGGACGCGCAAGAGCGCGTTTACATCGCCTCGCTGGCCGGCACGGTGCACAGGATCGATCCCGTGACGCCGCCGCGGCGGCAGGGGTCGCTGCCCGTGGGCGACGGCCAGGGCGAGGTCAATCTCGAGCAGATCGGCGGCAGCTTCGACACGCCGGTGAACTCCGCGTTCGCCCCCGGCGAGACCGACAAGGTCTATGTCGTCGAGCAGAAGGGAATGGTCCAGGTGGTCGTCGGCGGCACGACCCAGCCGGACGAGTTCCTCGACATCACCGACCTCACCGACAACTCGGGTGAGCAGGGCTTCTTGAGCATGGCGTTTCACCCCAACTTCCAGTCGAACGGCCTCGTCTACGCCTACTACACGGACGAGGACAACGGCGACATCGTCGTCTCGGAGTTCCAGACCAACTCCGAGGTGGATGCCGACGAGGAGACCGAGCGCGAGGTCATCCGCATCCGCCACCGCTTCGCGACCAATCACAACGGCGGCCACATCACCTTCGGCCCCAACGACGGCTACATGTACATCTCGACCGGCGACGGAGGCTCCGGTGACGACCCGCGCGAGAACGCGCAGGACAAGGAGTCGCTCCTGGGCAAGCTGATCCGGATCGACCCGCTCGAGTCGGGCGGCGACCCCTACACGGTGCCTGCCGACAACCCCTACGTCGGCAAGAAGGGCGACGACGAGATCTACGCCATCGGGCTCCGCAACCCCTTCCGCTTCAACTTCGACTCGGACGACGGCAACATCATGATCGGCGACGTCGGGCAGAACCGCTTCGAGGAGGTCGACATCGAGACCGAGAATTCGCTTCGCAGGGCCAACTTCGGCTGGGACCGCTACGAGGGCTTCAAGAGGTCGAACGCCGGCGACACGGCGGACGGGCCAAAGAGGAGCAAGCACGACAAGCCCGTCCTCGTCTACAACCACAACCACGGCGCGTCCGTGATCGGCGGGGTCGTCGTGCACGACGAGGATCTCACCAACCTCTACGGGCGCTACCTATTCACCGACTTCTACGAGGACAGGTTCCGCAGCTTCGTGCCGCAGCTCACGAAGGTTGACGGCTACGAGGAGCTCGACACCGAGATCAACGGGATCGCCTCCTTCTCCGAGGACCCGGTCACCAACGAGGTCTACGTCACCTCACGAGGCGACCATGCGCTCTACCGCCTCGAGCCGGACACGCCGTAACTAAGGGCGCCGCGGCAGGATTCTCGCCGAGAGTCGTTTCGCGGCCCAATACCGCTAAATCACTCTCGGTGAGCAGCGGGGTGGGTTTCGGAAACGAGGTCGGAGTTGTGCCGCCATACGCGGTACAACCCCGCCCGATCATGTGACGACCGGGCCCTGAGGGCCCCGCGGCGGCCGACTCTTCCCCAATTAGTGAGTCGTTGTTCGTCCCGGCCCGCGCGCACGCGGCACGCGGCGTCACGAACCCGCTTGAGCGGTAGAGTTCCGGCCATGGAGCCAACCGCCGCGACCACCGCGTCAGAGACGACCGAAGCGAGCTCGAACGGGCACGCCGCGGGCGCCGAAACCTTCGACGTCCACCGTCCCGCGGACGGCTCGGTCGTCCAGAGCGTGCCGATCGACTCGCCCGAGCGCGTGGCCGAGGTCGTCGCTCGCGTGCGTTCGAACCAGGCCGAGTGGGAGGCGATCGGCTTCGCCGAGCGCGGCCGCTGGCTTCAGCGCTGGCGCGACTGGATGCTCGAGAACCGCGAGCACATCGCCGACGTCGTCCAGGAGGAGACGGGAAAGGTCCGCGGCGACTCCGGCCTCGAGTCCATCTACCTCGAGATCGGCGATCAACTTCTGGAGCAAGAACGCTGAGAAGTACCTCGCCGACGAGACGCCCAGCCCTGGCCTCATCCCCGCCAAGGTCAAGAAGCTCCGTGTGCGCTACCGCCCCTATCCCGTGGTGGGGATCATCAGCCCCTGGAACTTCCCGCTGATGCTGTCGGCCGGCGACGCGATCCCGGCTCTCATGGCAGGCGCCGCCGTGGTGATCAAGCCTTCCGAGTTCACCCCGCTTGAGCTGATGGAGGTGATCCGCGGCTGGAAGGAGGAAGTCGGCGGGCCCGACATCATCGACTACGTGAACGGCACCGGCGACACCGGTGGCGCCCTGATCGACAACGTCGACTACATGCACTTCACCGGCTCGGACCGCACCGGCAAGGTCGTGATGAAGCGGGCAGCCGACACGCTTACGCCCGTCTCGCTCGAGCTCGGCGGCAAGGACCCCGCGATCGTCCTCGCCGACGCAGACATGGACCGCGCCGTGAACGGATGCGCCTACGGCGCCTTCGTCAACACGGGCCAGGTCTGCATGTCGATCGAGCGCATCTACGTCGAGGAGCCCGTCTACGACGTGTTCGTCAACCGGCTCGCCGACAGCGTTCGCGAGTTGCGCCAGGGCGCCGACGGCCGCGCGTACCAGGCCGAACAGGGCGCGATGACCACGCCCGCCCAGATTGACATCGTCTCCGACCACGTCGAGGACGCGCGCTCGAAGGGGGCTCGCATCCTCACGGGCGGCAAGCGCAAGGACGGCCCCGGAGACTGGTACGAGCCGACCGTCGTCGCCGACGCCGACCACACGATGAAGGTCATGAGCGACGAGAGCTTCGGCCCCATCGTCGGCGTGATGAAGGTTCGCGACGAAGCCGAAGCCATCCGGATGGCCAACGACACGCGCTACGGCCTGTCCGCGTCCGTGTTCTCGAAGGACTCAGGTCGCGCCGAGCGGGTCGCCGAGCAGCTCGAGGTGGGCGCCGCCAACATCAACGACGTCCTCGTCAACTACTTCCACCTGGAGGTGCCGATGGGCGGCTGGAAGGACTCAGGCATCGGCTGGCGCCACGGTCCCGGCGGCATCCGCAAGTACTGCCGCACCGAGACGATCGTCTCGCCTCGCCTGCCCACGTCCAAGTCCGAACCGCTCTGGTACCCGTACACGCCGGCTCGCCGCAAGATGCTGAACCGGCTCTACCGGATGATCAACGCGCGCGGCATCAAGAACCGGCTGGGGCTCTAGACAGCTGGGCGATGAGCGGGGACCCGGGCTGGCCGTCCTGATCGGGGCGGCGGCTCTTTGCCTGCTCCTGCCCAGCGCTGCATCCCAGGCGGAGCGGCGCGGCGGCCTGAAGCTCAACTCGGTCGGGAGCTTCGACTCCCCCACCTACGCTCACGGGCCAAAGGGCGCGAAGGGGTTCCTCTTCGTGGTCGAGCGCAAGGGCACGGTCAAGGTCCTGAAGAACGGCGAGTCCCGAGGCACGTTCCTCGACATCAAGGGACTCGTGCGCTGTTGCGACGGCGAGCGCGGGCTCTTCTCCATCGCCTTCCCCGACTGGAAGGACTCGCGGCGCTTCTACGTCTACTTCACGGACGGATCGGGCGACATCAACATCACCGAGTTCCGCACCAAGCGGAACGACCCGACCCGCGCCGACAAGTCGACCAAGCGAAAGCTTCTGGACATCGACCACAGCCGCTTCGCGAACCACAACGGCGGCCAGATCCAGTGGGGGCCGGACGATCTCCTCTACATCGCGACCGGCGACGGCGGCGGGGGCGGCGACCCGCTCGAGAACGCCCAGGACAAGGGCAGCCTGCTGGGCAAGCTCCTTCGCATCAACCCGCTGCGTAACCCGAAGGGAAGGCTCAAGTACGGCATCCCACAGGACAACCCGTACATCGGCGAATCCGGCCGGGACGAGATCTACGCGCGCGGGCTCAGGAACCCCTACCGGTTCTCGTTCGACCGCAACCGGATTGTGATCGGTGATGTCGGCCAGGACCGCTTCGAGGAGGTGAACTTCAAGACGCTGGGCAACACGAAGAACGCGAACTTCGGCTGGGACCACTACGAGGGCAAGGCCCGATACGAGGGCGGCCCCCTGGATAACCACGACAAGCCCGTCTTCACCTACTCCCACTCCGGCGGGCGCTGCTCGATCACCGGCGGCTACGTCGTCCGCGACAAGGACCTGGGCAGCGGGATCCGCGGCCGCTACGTCTACGGCGACCTCTGCACGGGCGAGATCCGATCGATCAGGGCAGGGCCCGGTGGCGCGGGTTCCAGCGACGGCACCGGGCTCTCCGAGGGCGGCCTGGTCTCCTTCGGCACCGACGCGCGCGAGAACGTCTACGTCGTCGCGGGCGGCACCGTCTACCGCATTACCCGGTAGCGCTCAGCGCTCCACCGAGCCGATGTCGCATGCGTCGTCCTTTGGCCGCGGCTTTCCACGCTGGTCGAGCGAAGGACAGCCGTTGCCACCTTCGTCGATGAGCGATGAGGCGTTGGTTGGCTTCATCGTCAGCGTAGGCCCGCCGTTGTCGGCAATCGGGCCCAAGAGCGCAGGGAAGCCTGAGATGTCGCCGCCCTGGTCGAACGCGTTGCAGCCGGCCGTGACGCCGATGAAGTTGTGCCCGCCCGAGAGGACCGTCGCGTTGCAGTCCTTTTGCGCGCCGACCGCCATGTTCCCGTCGATCACGGTGCCTTCCGAGAGGAACGAGCCGCCGTCCTCGCCGCCGATCCCGCCGCCGCTCCCGGAGTTGTTCTGAGAGATCGTGGACCAGCGCAGGTCGACGATCGAGTCGTTTGAGCCGGTGGGCTGATCGTTCGCGACGATGCCGCCGCCGAGCACGCCTTCATTCCCCTGGAAGGTCGAGCTCTTCACGATGATCCGGGCGCTGCCGGCGCGCAGGCCGCCCCCGTCAGTGCCGGCAACGTTCTCCGTAAACGTGCTCCGCTCGATCCTGAACGGGTCCGAGAAGAGAACGCTCACACCGCCGCCCTCGTCGCTGGCGAGGTTGTCGTGGATCGTCGAGTTGATGATCTCCTCTCCCCCGAAGACCTCCACGCCACCTCCGTCCGCAACAGAGGTGTTGCCCGTGATGGTCGAGCCGACGATCGTCCCCCCGGTGCGAAGGCAGACGCCGCCGCCGCCGAACGTATTCATCCCCGCTGGAACCGTCTCGTTGTCCGCCACGAGCGAATCCTCCAAGACCCCGGAAAAGAGCTTAACTCCCCCGCACTGGAACGCTTCGTTGCGGCTGATCTCGGACTTGACGACTTCGCCGTTCGAGATGACGAGGCCCGTTCCCGTGTTCTCGAGGAACTTGCTCTTCTTGACCTTGAACGGCTTGTCGCCATCTCCCGAGAGCGAGGCGCCGCCGGAGTTCGTGCCCACGTTGGAGCTGACCTCGCTCTTCACCAGGGATCCGCCACCGTGTGCAGAGATGCCCCCAGTCGAATTTCCCGCGCCCGTATTGCCGCTGATCTCCGAACGTTTGACGACGACCCGGTCCGCCGGCGCATAGAGGCCGAGCCCCGCCACACTGGATTGCATCGTCTCGCCGCCCGTGAGCTCGAGGCGGATGATCTTCAGCGGCGCGAGCGCGTGGATCACACGGTCGATCCCGTTCGCGTGAATCGTCGCCAGCTTCGTCTTCGAAGCCTTGATCGTGGTCTTGCCGAGAACGTCGAGGTCGCCGGTTTTCGACATGTCCTCGTCGGTCCCGGGGATGTTGAGCCCGTGAAAGCGGTTCGACTTGAGCACGACCGTGTCCGGACCCCCGTTCTTGTTGGCCGCGATTATCGCCTCGCGCACGGAGCAGTCGTTCTTGGTGCAGCCGTTCGGCGCCAGGTCGGCGCCGGTGTTCACCTTGAAGGTCTCTGCGCTGGCGGCGGGCGCGACGACGGCGCAGGCCGCGAGGGTCGCTCCCAGCGCACGACCCAGGTTTAGGCCCCCAGCCATGCAGGCATAGTAGGGGCTTTGCCAAGCCGCCTGACGGGTAGGGGTCGGCTGACCTCGGAACCGACCTCGAAGGAGAAAACTCATGGAAGAGATACTTTGGCGCCGGCGCGTGGCCGTCGCGGCATCCGTGCTCGCGCTTGGCGGCTTCGGAGTCGCCGCCGCCGGATGCGGTGACGACAACGGCGACTCGGAAGACATCGAGAACGCCGCCGACGACGCAGTCGAGGAGGGCGAGGACGCTGCCGATGACCTCGGCGACGCCGCCGACGAGGCTACGGATGACGCCGGGGAAGCCATTGAGGGCGCCGAGGACGAGGTCGAGGACGACGACGAGGCGGCAGAGAGCGAGAGCGAAGGCTCAGACGACGACGGCTATTGAGGCTAGATTCAGGGGGTGGACTTTCGCGGGGGCGTTGTCATTGCGGTGCTCATAGCTGCGCTTGCGGTGCCAGTTGCTGCTGCCGCACCCGTCTCCTCGTTCAAGGGGACGGTCACCAGCGACGAGAACTCGAAGTTCAACTTCAAGGTGCACAAGAACGAGAAGGGCAAGCGCAGGGTCGACTATCCGAAGGCCAAGCGCCTCGACGCCACGTGCGATTCGGGCATCCGGGAGATCGACATAGTGTTCGGCTCGCCCAAGAAGCCCGCCAAGATCTCGGACGAGGGCGAGTTCAGCTTCGACAACTCAGTCGAGGACTACGTCGCCGTCGTGCACGGCGTGATCACCCGGGGCTCCGCCAGCGGCGAGCTCCGCTTCCAGGGCCCAACGGAGTTCGAGGGCAGCACCGTCCTGCAGAACTGCGACACCGGCGACGTCAAGTGGACCGCGAAGAAGGCCGAAGCTAGCCGGCTTCCTTCTCGCGAAGCTCAATCCGGCGGATCTTCCCCGTCAGCGTCTTCGGCAACTCGTCGGTGAACTCGACCTTCCGCGGATAGGCGTAGGCGGAAAGGCGCTCGCGCACGAACCGCTTGATGTCATCGGCAAGCTCGTCCGAGGGCTCGTGCCCCTCGGCCAGGACGATGAAGGCCTTGACGACGTTGCCCTTCACCTCGTCGGGAGAGGCAACCGCCGCCGCCTCGCGGACGGCCTCGTGCTCGATGCAGGCAGACTCGACCTCGAACGGCCCGATCCTGTAGCCGGCGGCGATGATCACGTCGTCCGCTCGCCCCTCGTACCAGTAGTAGCCGTCCTCATCCTCGGAGGCGGCGTCCTTCGAGTGGAACCAGTCCCCGCCGAAGGTCTCATGCGCCGCCTCGTCGTTGCGCCAGTAACCGAGCGGATAGTGAGGGTTCGAGCGGGCCCGGAGGCAGATCTCGCCCTTCTCGCCCCGGGCGACGGGCTGCTCGTCCTCGTCGAGGATCGCCACCTCCCAGCCGGGCATCGGCTTTCCCATCGAGCCCTCGCGGACCTCCATGAACGGGTAGTTCGCGCACAGGGGGTACGACTCGGTCAGCCCGTAGTAGTCGAGGACGGTGATCCCGTACTCCTCGCGAAACCACCGGATCGCCTCGGGGTTGAGCGGCTCGCCGGCCGAGCAGACGCGCCGGAACGCCTGCGGGTAAGTCTCTCCCGCTGCGTCCACCGCCATCATCGCGCGCATCGCCGTCGGCGTCGTGAACACGTTGGTCACCTCGTGACGGCTCAGGAAGTCGAGCTGCTTGTGCGGGTCGAATCCGCCCTCGCGCTGGTACACACATTGAACGGCGCCCAGGCGCCACGGGCCAAGCAGGGGCGCGATCCCCGCCGCCCATGCCCACTCGCCCATGCCGTGGAAGCGCTCTGAGTCCTCCACTTCGTGGCAGTAGGTGAACTCCTGGTGGGCAAGGAGGTAGCGGTGCGCGTGGACGATCCCCTTCGCCATCCCGGTCGTGCCCGACGTGTAGTAGAGCTGCGCCGGATCGTCGGCCGCGGTGTCGGCGGTCTCGAAGTCCGTGGAGGCGCCGTCGAACGTGTCGTCGCCCAGGATGAGGAGCTCAACGCCAGATTCCTTGAAGCGGGCGCGCGTTGTCTGCGTCGGTCACCAAGACGCGGGGCTCTGAGTCCTGAAGGCGGTGCCGGATGCCGTCGTCGCCGTAGAGCACGGACATCGAGAGCAGCATCGCCCCGAGCTTCCAGGTGCCGAAGAAGATCGCTGCCGTCTCGGGAGTCGCCGGTAGGACCACCGCGACACGATCGCCGCGCTCGACCCCCGCGCCGGCCAGGACGTTCGCCGCCTGGTTGGAGAGATCCTGGAGCTCGCCCCAGTTGAGCTCGCGCACCTCGCCATCGAAATGCTCGTGGACCATCGCGAGCTTGTCCCGGTCGTGCTTGTCGCAGACGTCGGCGGCGATGTTGTAGCGCTCGGGAACGTCCCAGGAGTGGTCGGCGCAGGCTTGTTCGTAGCTCGAGTGGCTCATACCCACATACTGCCCGGTTCGGGACCGGGCCGAACCGAACGCCTGGCGCCACGGACTACATTCACGCCATGCCCAAGCCGCCCAACTCCTCCGCTTTCTGGAAGGCCTTCGAAGGCGTGACCGCGCTGAACCGGGTCGCCTACCGGTTGAGCGGCGGCCGAATCGGCGGCAAGATGCCGGGAAGCGGCGCTCCGATCATCCTCGTCCACCACGTCGGCAAGAAGAGCGGAACGGAGCGGGTCTCGCCCCTGATCGGGCTCGAGGACGACGGCCGCTGGCTCATCGTCGCGTCCAAGGGCGGCAACGACCGGAATCCGGCCTGGTACCACAACCTCGTCGCGTCGCCGGACACGGAGATCGAGGTCGGCAGGAACAGGATTCCGGTGCGCGCCAGGGTGATCGAGGGCGAGGAGCGCGAGCGGGCGTGGCCGAAACTTGTCGAGATCTACCCGTCGTACGCGGACTACCAGGTCTATGCCAAGGACCGGCTCATTCCCGTGTTCTCGCTCGATCCGCCGCTGACCGATCAGGCGACCGGCTCTTCTGAGGCCTCGGCCTCGATCGATCCGTCGCCCTCGAACTCGTCGTCGGGCGGCAGCTCGCCGCCGCGCTCGGTGCCGGCGATCAGCTCGTCCGTCTTCGGCTCGGCCGGGACGAAGCCCGACTTCATGCCGAAGTAGACGGCCTGCGGATGGTGGGCGATGATCGCCACCGTTGACTGCTCGGGCTCGACGGCGTATCCGCCGGAAAGGGTCATGCCGAGCTCGTCGAGCTTCAGCAGGCGCCAGAGCTTTACGTGCTCGGACTGCTCGGGACAGGCGGGGTAACCCCACGAGTACCGGCGGCCCTGGCCGGCGTCCACGCCCAGGTCGGAGCGGATGCGAGCATGGTTCCACTCGGCCAGTCCCTCGGCGGCCTGGACTCCGAGTCCGTGGACGAAGAGCTGCTCGGCGAACTCGCCGTCCTTCTCGAGCTGCCCGATCCGCTTCGTGACCTCCGCGCCGACCGTCACGCCTTGCAGGGCCACGACGTCGCGCTCGCCGGAGTCGATCGGCCGGTAGAAGTCGGACAGGCAGATCCGGTCGTGTTTCGGCTGGCGGGGAAACTCGAAGCGCTCGATTTCGCGATCGTGGTCTTCGGGGTCGAAGATGACGAGCTCGTTGCCGTCGGCGTTGCAGGGGAAGTACCCGACGCGGACCTTCGGCTGGAGGTAGTCCTGCTCGGTCCACATGCGCTCGAGCTTGGGGGCGAAGCCCTCGTCGCCGTCGTGGCCCTCGACGATGCGGCGCCAGTCCTCGCCCTTCTTGCCGCGCCCGCCCCAGTGGAGCTTGAACAGGACGTGACGGTCGAGATACGGGTAGACCTCGTCGAGGTCCACGTCAACGTCGCGGAAGCCCCAGAACGGCGGCTCAGGGATCTCGTTTTCGATGCCGACGTCGGAGCGAACAGAATCGTCGGTCGTCGGCGGCGAGTCGTCGACTACCACCGGCTTCTCGCGGAGCTGCCTCGCCTCGTCGCGGATCTTCACGACCAGCGCCTCTCGCGCCTCGTCGTCGACCAGCGCGTCGACCGTGTCGAGCCCCGCGAAGGCGTCCTTGCAGTAGAAGACGCCGGGCCCGTAGACCTCGTCCGACTCCTTGCCGCGCGGATAGAGGGCGCGGCGGCCGAAGTCGCGGTTGATCGCGGCGCCGCCGATCAGGACCGGGAACTCGAGGCCGCGCTCGTGGAGCTCGCCGATGCATGCGGGCATCTGCTTCGAGGTGGAGACGAGCAGCGCGGAGAGGCCGATCGCGTCGGCCTCGTGCTCGATCGCCGCGTCGATGATCGTGTCGATCGGGACCTGCTTTCCGAGATCGACGACCGTGTAGCCGTTGTTGGTCAGGATCGTGTTGACGAGCGACTTGCCGATGTCGTGGACATCACCGAAGACGGTCGCGATCACGACCTTGCCCTTCGTGTGGCCCTCGATCCGGTCGAGATAGTTCTCGAGCTGGGCGACCGCGCGTTTCATCACCTCCGCCGATTGCAGGACGAACGGCAGGATGAGCTCGCCGGCGCCGAACTTGTCGCCGACCTCCTTCATCGCGGGCAAGAGCACCTGGTTCAGCGTCGGGACGGCGCCGATCTTCTCAACCGAACGGTCGATCCACTCCTCGACGCCGTCCTTCTTGCGGCGCAGGATGTGCCAGTGGAGCGCCTCCTCGGGCTCCATGTCGGCCGTCGGGTCCTCGGCCTCGTCGGCGGCCTCCTCGCCCTTCGACTCGAAATGCGCGATGAACCGCTCGAGCGCGTCCTCGCGGCGGTTGAATACGAGGTCGTCGGCGAGCTCGCGCTCGGACTCGGGGATCTCGCCGTAGGGCGTGATGTGGTTGGGATTGACCATCGCCAGGTCGAGCCCCGCGTCCACGCAGTGATGGAGGAACACCGAGTTCAGGACCGAGCGGGCAGGCAGGCCGACGCCGAACGAGACGTTGGAGACGCCCAGGGACGTCTTCACGCCCGGCAAGCCTTCCTTGATCGCCCTGATGCCTTCGATCGTCGCCACGGCCGAGGGCCTCCACTCCTCGTCGCCGGTGGTCAGCGTGAATGTGAGCGCGTCGAAGATCAGCGCCTCGCGGTCGAGACCGTGCTCGTCGCAGGCGATCTCCGTGATTCGCTTCGCGATCTCGAGCTTTCGCTCGCCCGTCTTCGCCATCCCGACCTCGTCGATCGTGAGCGCGATCAGGGCGGCGCCGTGGGCCTTGGCCATCGGGATGACGCGGTCGGCCTTGTCGCGGCCGGCTTCGAGGTTGATCGAGTTCACGATCGCGCGACCCGGGATCGCCTCAAGCGCAGCCTCGATCACCTCGGGCTCGGTCGAGTCGATCTGGATCGGCGCGGGCTGGGTCAACGAGATGCGCTGGACCACCTCGCGCATCTGGACGTCCTCGTCTGCGCGCTCGGTCAGCGCGACGCAGATGTCCAGGACGTGCGCGCCGCCGTTCACCTGGTCCTCGGCCACCTGGACGAGGCCGTCGTAGTCGTCGGCGAGGAGAAGCTCCTTCGCCTTGCGCGATCCCTGCGAGTTGACGCGCTCGCCGACCAGGGTCGGGCGCGGCTCCTGGACGAGGTCGGTTGCGGTCATCATCGAGCTCACGAACGGGGGCGGCACCGCGGGCCGCTCGCCGAGCTTGTGGTCCTTCACGCGTTCGGCGATCGCGCGGATGTGGTCGGGCGTCGTGCCGCAGCAGCCGCCCACGATCCCGACGCCGTGGCGCTCGACGAACTCGCCGAGGACCTTCGAGATCTGCTCGGGCGTCTCGGGGAAGATCGTCTCGCCGTCGGGTCCCTGGAGCGGCAGGCCTGCGTTCGGGATGCAGTGGACCGGCAGGGGCGACGTCTCGCCCAGGTAGCGGATCGCGTCGCGCATGTCCTCGGGGCCGGTCGAGCAGTTGAGGCCGATCACATCGACGTCGAGCGCGTGCAGCGTCGTCAACACGGCCTGGATGTCGGTGCCGAGGAGCATCTTCCCGCCCTGCGGCAGCAGCGAGACCGAGGCCTGGATCGGCACGGTGCGTCCCGTTGCCTTGAAGGCCTCGCGTGCGCCGAAGATCGCCGCCTTCACCTCCAGGATGTCCTGGGCCGTCTCGATGATGATCAGGTCGGAGCCGCCCTCGACCAGGCCGCGCGCCTGCTCTTCGAAGACCTCGACGAGCTTGCGGAAGCTGATGTCGCCGAGCGTCGGATCGTCTGAGGAGGGCAGGAAGCCCGTCGGGCCAATGGAGCCGGCGACGAAGCGGTCGGGCCCAGCGGCCTTGCGAGCGATCTCAGCCGCGCCGCGGTTGATCTCAAGCGTGTGCTCGCCCAGGCCCCACTCCTCGAGCTTCAGGCGGGAGCCCTGGAACGAGTCGGTCTCGACGACCTCCGCGCCCGCTTCGAGCATGGACTCGTGGACCGACTGGATGACGTCGGGGCGATTGAGCACCAGCGCCTCATGGCACTTGCCCTGAAGGCCGCCGTAGTCCTCGGAGGTGAGGTCGAATTGCTCCAGGGTGGCGCCCATCCCGCCGTCGAAGACGACGACGCGATCGCGCACCGTTGCTATGAAGTCTCGGTCAGCCATTGATTTACTGGGCTCGCTTGCTCGTTTTACGTTGATTCCATCGCTCCCGGCGGTAGCACCCTGCTCCGTGGATCACCACGTTCGGGTTGCTGCGGCGTCGCAGGGCCGGGCCCCTCAGCCACTCTCGATGGTCCAATCAGGATAACGGTCGCTCAGCCTGGCTCCGCCACACGATGGTGTGGGCGAGACGGGAGCTGCACCGGCGCGTTGGAAAGCGCTCCAGATCGCATGTCGGACCAGGTGACGCCCTCGCGAACCAGCGCCGGGAGCCCGAGTGCGACGGCGGTCGCGATCTCGACCGCTTGCAGGATCACGCCGTAGGCGAGCGCGTCGGCCGCGCTCACGCCGAAGCCGGTCGTCAAGACGCTGACAGTTGCGAGCTGGAAGACGCCGATGTTGGATGGAGTGGCCGGGACGACGGCGGTCACGTTCACCGCGAAGAGCACCGCTGCGGCCGCGCCGATTCCGACCCCCTCCAAGCCGAGGGCGTAGAAGAGGACGAGGCAGGCCAGGACCTGGAGTGCCCAGGCGCCGAGTTGGGTCACTGTCGCGACGCCGCCGTGTCGCGGGTCGCGAAAGACGGAGAAGCCGCTCTGCACCTTCGCGAGAGCTCCGCGTATCGCCTGCGCCGCACGGGCCAGGCGTCCCGAGCCACCTCGCCGCAGGAGGGTTGGCGCGACCAGAACGACAGCAACAAGGAGGAGAGGCACGGCACTCACAAGGAAGAGCTGCTCGGTTCCGGCGGAGAAAAGATCGGTCGTGCCGACGATGATCACGCCGAGCAAGGCAAGCGCGGCGAGGTTGAGGATGGTCTGGGAGACCAGCGTTCCCAAGAGGACCGGGAACGTGTCTCGCACCCTGCCGATGTGCCGGGCCAGGACCATTGCGCGGGCCGGCTCGCCCAAACGCGCCGGCAGCGTCGCTGACATGAGGACGCCGATCATCGTCGCCGAGGTGACGTCGCGACGGCGAAGAGGTGCCCGTCGGCAGCGCGGCCTGCGCGATCGCGAGCCACGACTCGGCGCGCAGGAGCATTGACGCGACCATCAGCGCAGTTGCCGCCAGGACCCAGTTGAGGTCCGAGCGCAGGACCGCGTCGGCGACCTCGCCCATCCCGATCCGGGTGACGGCGAGGTAGGTCAGCGCAAAGCCTGCGACCCCCGCGGCCGCGAGCCCAACGCGCCGGGCCAGGCTGGCGCGCGCACGCGGCGGCTCGCTCGCCAGCGGCGGGATGCGCCGGGCCGGCAGGCGCGGCGATCCGTCGATCGGGACGAGACCGAGTCGGCGAGCGCGGGCACTAAAGGGGCGTGGGGCCTGCGGACGGCGCCGAGAGGTGGAATTTCCACGATATGTGTGGGAATTCCTACTTTCGGCGCTTCGGAAGGAGGCGATGGCTCGCTCGTAGGTGCCCTCGACCCGCTCTGCGATGTCGGGCCAGGCGTAGCGCCCTGCCGACTCGCGGGCCGCGGCGCCCATTGCTTTGCGGCGCTCGGGCTCGAGGTGCATGCGCTGTAGCTCCTCGGCCAGGCGTTGCGGGTCTCCCGGCGGCACGAGTACCCCGTCGACGCCGTCGCTCACGACCTCGGCGTAGCCGGCGATCGCGGAAGCCACCACGGGGGTGCCCGCCGCGAATGCCTCGATCAGGATCATCCCGAAGCTCTCGCCTCGAAGCGACGGCGCGCAGAGGACGTCGGCTCGCTGAAGGCGCCGCCAGAGCTCGTCGTGCTCGACACGCGCGACCGCCTCGATCCGCCCCAACGCGGCTGGGTCGCTCAGGTGCCTCTCGATCTCGTCGGTGGTGGCTCCGACCACCTCCAGGCGGGCGGGCACGTGGTCTGCGAGCGCCTCGAATGCGCGAGTGAGGACCGGCAGTCCCTTGCGCTCCTCAGCCCTTCCCACGAACAGCACGCGTAGCTCATCGGACTCGGGCTTCGACCCGGCCGGCGGCCCAGCGAGGTCGACCCCGTTCGGAATGACCTCGTACTCGCCACCGAACCAGCGCCTGCCTGTCCAGCGCGCGGCCTCGGAGACGGCAATCCTCGCGTGGAGCTGGTTGAGCTTCCTGCGGGCCCCGATCAGCGAGGCGGCGTGGTTCGGCCACGCCCTGGTCGAGTAGGAGTGAAAGGTGCCGACGACCGGCGCGTCTCGATAGGAGCAGGCGTCCCAGCCGGCGACTGGGGCGACCGGCTCGTGTACGTGGACGACGTCGGGGCGGAACTCGGCGAGGCCGCGGCGAAGGGCGAAGACACCCTCGGGAAAGGTCGAGAGGTTCGAGACGGACCCGTTGGCGCCGATTCCGACCGTCCTGCCCAGGCTCCACACGTTGTCGGGAAGCGCAGTGACCCGCGGCTCGGAGCGGTGAAGGGCTCTGGTGAGCCGATCCGGGGGGTCGAACGGCGCCATCACGGCCAAGTCGTGGCCGCGCTCTGAAAGCGCGCCGGAGAGCGCCTCGACATGGCGGTTCACTCCTCCCGGATAGCTCCAGGAATAGGGGCTGACGATCGCGATCTGCATGGGGTGTTGCGAAGGTAGCGCAGGCCCGAGTACGGCTACCCTCGTCTCGGTGACCGAGCGCACTTTCGCCAAGTTCACGTTCATGAAGCTCGACCCCGCGTGGCAGCGCCGCGACGCGGACCTGCGGGCAGCCGACAAGGCCGAGTTTCTGGCCGCGTGCGAGGACTTCTCACAAGACCGCTCGCTGCGCGCCTATTCGACGGTCGGCACGCGCGGGGACGTCGACCTGATGCTGCTCTCGCAGAGCCCTGTGCTCGACGACATCCACACCTTCCACGTGGTGCTCGCCCAATCCGGGCTCGCCAAGTGGATGACGACCCCCCACTCCTACCTCGCGATGACGAAGCCCTCGCCCTACTCGGACACGGCGGCGCGTCCCGAGATCTGTCAGTCCGAGCGCAAGTACCTCTTCGTCTATCCGCTCGACAAGAAGCGCGAGTGGTACCAGCTGCCGCTCGAGGAGCGCCGGCGGATCATGGCCGACCACATCGCGATTGGCCGGACCTATCCGGACATCGCGATCAACACCGCGTACTCGTTCGGCATCGACGACCAGGAGTTCGTCGTCTCGTTCGAGACCGACGAGCCTCACCGGTTCCTCGACCTCGTCCAGGAGCTGCGAGCCTCCGAGTCGAGCGCGTACACGCTCCGCGACACGCCGATCTTCACCTGCGTCTCGATGTCGGTCGCGCGGGCCCTGGACGCACTCGACGGCACCGCCGCCTCGGCCCACGCCCTTACGAGCTGACCAATGTCATCCGTCGGCACAGAGGAGACCCCTTTCCGGGTCGCGATCGTCGGCTCCGGACCCGCCGGCTTCTACACGGCCGAGCACCTGCTCAAGCAAGACGACGTTGCGGTCGAGGTCGACATGTACGACCGGCTGCCCACCCCGTTCGGCCTCGTGCGGGCGGGCGTCGCGCCGGACCACCCCAAGATCAAGTCCGTCATCCGCGTGTACGAGAAGACCGCTGCGCGCGAGGGCTTTCGCTTCTTCGGCAACGTGCACGTCGGGCAGGACGTCTCCCTCGACGACCTGCGCGAGCACTACCACGCGGTGATCTGCGCCTATGGCACCTCGACGGATCGCTCCCTCGGGATCGACGGCGAGGAGCTGCCCGGGAGCCATGCGGCGACCGAGTTCGTCGCTTGGTACAACGCCCACCCCGACTTCGCGGACCGGGTCTTCGACCTCTCAACGCACCGGGTGGTCGTGATCGGAAACGGCAACGTCGCCGCCGACGTCGCTCGGATGCTTGCGCTCACTCGCGAGGAGCTCGAGGAGACCGATACCGCCGATCACGCAATCGACGTGCTCGCGGACTCCGGCGTGGAAGAGATCGTCGTCCTCGGGCGCCGCGGGCCGGCGCAGGCTGCCTTCACCAATCCCGAGGTGCGCGAGCTCGGCGAGATGCTCGACGCCGACATCGTCATCGACCTGGAAGACGTCGCACTCGACGACCACAGCCGTGATTGGATCGAGTCCGGCGAGGCCGAGCCGACCAACAAGCGGAACGTCGAGCTCTTCACCGATTTCGCGGGACGCGAGCCCGAGGGCAAGCGCCGAAGGATCATCCTGCGCTTCCTTGCTTCCCCCGTCGAGATCAAGGGCGAGGGCAAGGTCCAATCGATCGTCGTCGGGAAGAACGAGCTTCAGAAAGGCGACGACGGCTCGGTCCGCGCCGTTGATACAGGCGAGCGCGAGGAGATCGAGACCGGTCTGGTCCTGCGCTCGATCGGCTACAAGGGCGAGGGCCTCGAGGGCCTTCCGTTCGACGAGGGGCGCGGCATCATCCCGAACGAGCGCGGGCGCGTGACCGACCCGGAGACCGGCGAGCAGGTGCCCGGCCAGTACGTGGTCGGCTGGATCAAGCGCGGCCCCAGCGGCGTGATCGGAACGAACAAGAAGGACGCGCTCGACACCGTGACGGCGATCCTCGAGGACGTCTCGGAGGGCCGCGTCTACGAGCCGCCGGGCGAGGCGACGGCCGAGGCCGCCGCCGAGATGGTCGCCGAGAGAGTGGACGACGCAGTGAGCTTTGGCGGCTGGCAGGCCATCGACGAGGCCGAGGTCGGCCGCGGCGAGCCGCACGGGAGGCCGCGGATCAAGTTCGTCTCGGTCGAGGAGATGCTCGAGGCCGCGAAGGCGGAGTCGAAGGCCTGATGGCGGCGAACCTCTCTGAGCTCGAGGAGATGATCCGCGCCGCCCTCCCCGGCGCCGAGGTCCAGGTGCTCGACGAGGGCGGAGGCGACCACCTGCGGGCGATCGTGAGCTCGGCCGAGTTCGAGGGCCTCAGCCGCATCGACCAGCACCGGCTCGTGCGCACCGCGGTGCGCTCGCGCTTCGACGACGGGACGATCCACGCGCTGTCGATCCAGACGTCGGTTCCTGGCTAGCCCAACGGGTGTTTGACGCGTTGCCGTACGGCAACGCGAGAAGCAGGTGCCGTTGAGGTGCTTGGTCGGTACCCTCGACGCATGGCTGCTGATCCAGAGCTCAAGGCACAGGTCGAGCAAATCCTGGCCGACAATCCGGTCCTCCTCTTCATGAAGGGCACGCCCGATGCGCCGCGGTGCGGCTTCTCGCAGCGTGTCGTTCAGGTGCTCGAAGCGCTTGAGGTCGAGTACGGCGCGATCGACGTGCTGCCGGCGCTGCAGCCGCTTCGCGAGGTGACGCAGGAGATCTCCGACTGGCCGACCTTCCCCCAGCTCTACGCCAACGGCGAATTGGTCGGCGGCTGCGACATCGTTGAGGAGATGCTCGACTCGGGTGAGCTCGCCGAGCTTCTCGGGGTCGAGGACACCGCCGCAGACATCCCCGAAGCGGAGCGCATCCTCCCCGGCGGCTCGCAGACGAGCCCGCCGATGCAGCTCGGCTAGTACTCGTCACACACCGGCTGCGGGCGCGCGAGTAACGTGCCGCGCCCGATGGCCACTTCGTTCGACCAGGACACAGCGCTGACCCCAGCCGGCGAAGGCGTGTGGGAAGGTGCGATCGCGGATGGCTGGGCGACACCGCGCGGGCCGCTCGGCGGATATGTGATGGCGCTCGTCCTTCGCGCGTTCGAAGAGGCCGTCGCCGACCCCGCACGCTCAGCCCGCTCGGCAACCATGCACTTCCTGCGTCCTCCCGTGGTCGGGCCGTTGACCGTCGAGGCGACGGTCGAGCGGGCGGGCCGTTCGCTCACGACCGTCAGCGGGCGCATGAGCCAGGACGGGAAGCTGATCGGAATCGCGCTCGGCGCTTACTCGGCGCCGTGGGAGAGCCCGCTTCTGCCCGATGAGCCGATGCCCGAGGTCCCACCGCCCGAGGGGCGAGAGCCCATAGACAGCGCGGGCAGGCGCGTCGCGCCCGACTTCACCCAGCGCCTCACGATGCAGCGCCGCTTTGGCGAGTTGCCCTTCGCGGGCGCCAAGCTAGGCGAGATCGGCGGCTGGATCGGACTGGTCGAGGAACGGCCGGTCGACGCGCTCACCCTCGCGGTCGTCGCTGACGCCTGGTTCCCGGCGCCATGGCCGCGCCTTACCGAGCTGGCCCCCGCTCCCACCATCGACCTCACGATCCACTTCCGGGCGCCGCTCCCCCTAGACGACACGCTCCTACTCGGACGCTTTCGCAACCGCCTCGTCCGCGACGGCTTTTTCGACGAGGACGGCGAGCTCTGGACCCCCGACGGGACCTTGGTCGCCCAGTCGCGCCAACTGGCCCTCCTGATCGGAGCGAAGGCGCCGTAAGAGGGCGTCAGACGCCAAGCGTGGGGTCTGTCCCCGCTAGCTGAGTGCTTCCCAGCGCTCGATCAGCTCCTTGACCTTCTCTTTTGCCGCGTCGTGGCGGCGCGTCGATTTCGCCGATGTGCGCGGGTCGGACCACGCGGCGGGATCCGAGAGCTCTTCCTCGAGCTCCCTCAGCGCCTTCTCGGCAGCCTCGATCTCGTTCTCGAGCTTGCGAACGTCAGCGACAGCCGCGCGCTCCTGGGCGCGGGCCCGCCGCGCCTCCTTCCCACGCGGAGCCTCCTCCCCGGTGCCAGGCACCGTGCCTGGCACCGACGCTCGGGCGCGCTCTTGCTCGGCCTGTTCGGCCTCGCGCTCGCGGTATTCCGACCAGCCGCCGTTGAAGACGCGAAGCTTGTGGTCCTCCACCGCGACGGTGCGGGTGCCGACCGCTTCGAGCATCGCGCGGTCGTGCGAGACGAGGAGCAGCGAGCCCGTGAACCGGGCCAGGGCGTCCTCGAGAGCCTCACGGCTCTCCAGGTCCAGATGGTTGGTCGGCTCGTCGAGGATGAGGACGTTGGAAGCCGACGAGACGAGGAGGGCGAGAGAGAGCCGCTGCGCCTCGCCGCCCGAGAGCTGGGTGACGAGCTTCGTGACGTCGTCGCCTGAGAAGAGGAACTGCCCGAGCAGGCCGCGGGTCTTCGCCTCGGAGAGGCCGGTCGAGCGCTGCGCGTGGCCGAGGACGGTCAGCCCCGGATCGGCCGGCACCTCGGCGTGCTGCCGCAGGTGCCCGAGCTCGACGTTGTGGCCGACCTTCACGCGCCCGGAGACCGGCTCGCGCTCGCCGACGAGCACCGAGATCAGCGTGGACTTGCCTGAGCCGTTGTGGCCGATCAGGCAGACGTGCTCGCCCGCCTCCACCCATATCTCAGCGTCCTCGAAGAGCCGCTTCGTGCCGGCGTCGATGGTCCCGCCCTCCATCGCCAGCACCACCTTGCCCGAGCGCTGCGCCTCCCCGAACGAGAAGGCAAGCGCCTTTACGGCCGACGGGTCGCGCTGAGGCGCGTCGCGCTTGATGCGGTTGATCTGCTTCTGCTTCGACTTCGCCCGCGTCGCCAGCGTGTTCTTGGCGCGAAAGCGCTCGACGAACCGCTCCAGGCGGGCGATGTCCGCCTCGCGGCGTTTTGCATCGCGCTCGAGGAAGAGCTCGCGCCGAGCCTTCTCGATCCGCCATTCGTGCCACGGGCCGGAGAAGAACTTCGGGCGCCCTTCGCCCAGCTCGAGCACCGAGTTACCGACGGACTCCAGGAACCATCGGTCGTGAGCCACGAGGATCACCGCGGCGTCCATCCCGATCAGCAGCTCCTCGAGCCATTCAAGCGAGGCGATATCGAGGTGGTTGGTCGGCTCGTCAAGCAGGAGGAGATCCGGCTTCGCCGCGAGAGCACGGGCGAGAGAGGCACGCGTCAGCTCGCCGCCCGAGAAGGTCGAGAGGTCGCGATCCAGATCGGTGCGGCCGAATCCGAGCCCGCGAACCGTCTCGCGCGCCGCGTCGCGCCAGCGATACCCGCCGGCGACCTCGAAGCGGGCCTGCGCGTCGGCGTAAGCGGCCAGGGTCGCTTCGTCCGCCTCCGATGCCATCCGCTCCTCGAGGCTCGCCATTTTTCGCTCGATCTCGAGCACCCAGCCGAGGCCGCCGACGACGTAGTCGCCGAGCGTCAGCGCGAGGTCACGGGGAGGGCGCTGATCGTGCAGCACGACGCGGGCGTTCTTCGCAAGCGAGACGCGGCCGGAGTCCGCGGACGCCTCGCCGGCCAGGATGCGCAGGAGCGTCGTCTTGCCCGAGCCGTTGCGGCCCGAGAGCGCGAGGCGCCCACCCCGCTCCAGTCGGAACGAGACGTCTTGCAAGAGTTGGCGCTCACCGATGAACTTGGTGAGGCCGGAGGCCTGGACGATGGCCATGAGCCGTCAGCGATAGGACCCGAGCCGGAGCTCAGGCGGGCGCGGGCGCGCCGGGCGCGTCCTCGCGGACCTGGAACGAGGAGCCACAACCACAGGCCGCGACGACGTTCGGGTTGTTCACCGTGAAGCCGGCGCCCTGGAGCCCGTCGACGTAATCGACCTCGGAGCCGAAGACGAACTGCATCGAAACCTTGTCGACGAGGACCGAGATGCCTTCGTGCTCGAAGACGTGGTCGTCGTCCTTCTGCTTGTCGAGGGCGAGGGAGTACTGGAAGCCCGAGCAGCCGCCGCCGCGCACGGCGACGCGAAGCGCCTGCTCCTCGGCGTTCTCGTTCGACACCGTGAGCTCGCGAATCTTCACAAGCGCCGAGTCGGTGAGCGTTACTGCTGCTTCCGGGGTATTCATCGCTTCATATTGTATAGCCCTCACGGGCGGGGCTCAAGACCTCGCGGATTGGCCCGGTTGGCTGCGTTTCCACTCGAGGTACTCGATGATCCGCTTCGAGTCGTGGACGATCTCCTTCGAATCCACCAGGACCGGCACGCGGCGCTGCCCGGTCAGTTCCTCGATCTCCGGGCGGGATTTGCGGCTGTAGGGCACGCGCTCGGTGCGGTACTCGACGCCCGCGCGCTTCAGCTTGCGAGCGGCGGCGCCGCACGGGCACAGGAAGTTCGTGGGCGTCGGACAGCGGTAGAGGACGACGTCCGTCTTCTTATCGCTCATTTGTCTTTCCGCCGGCTATCTGCGCTCGCTGCCAGTTCACCGCGTCCTGAAGCGTCTCCTCGTGCGGGCGCGCCTTGAAGCCCAACTCGGATTTCGCGCGCGTGTTGCGGTAGCACCACCAGAGCATGGCTGAGCGGACCTCGTCCGGCGAGGTCGGCATCGCGACCGGAAGCGGAAGGCGGTCGCCCGCCTGGAGCATGCCCAGGAGCGCCGATCCCGGCAGCTTCAGGCGTGGTGAGTCGACGCCGGAGATCCGGGCGAGGTCAGCGAAGAGGCGGTCGAGCGTGAAGTTCCGGCCCGACAGGATGTAGCGCTCGCCGACCACGCCCTTCTTGTCGGCGAGCAGGTGGCCCTTGGCCACATCCCGGACGTCAACGATGTTGAGGCCGCCGTCGACGTAGGCCGGGATCTTCTTCTGGATGAAGCGCTTCACCAGCTCCATCGAGCTGCCCCGCGGCGCGTCGGGGCCGAGGACGAAGGACGGGTTCACGATCGTCACGGGAAGCCCCCGCGCGACGAGCCGCAGCGCCTCGACCTCGGCCTCGTGCTTCGAGTTGACGTAGGTGATCCCCAGGTGGCCAATGTCGAAGGTGGCGGTCTCATCGACCGGTTTCGGCTTCTTGCCGACGCCCACCGCTGCCACAGACGAGGTGAGGACGACGCGCTCGACTTCGGCTTCGAGCGCGGACTCCAAGACGATGCGGGTCCCGCGCACGTTCGTGTCCCAGACGGCGTCTCGGTCCTCGCTTCTAAGCGATGTCCGCCCGGCGACGTGGAAGACACGTTCGACGTCCGTCATTGCGCGCCGGACGGCCCGGCGGTCGGTTACGTCGCCGATCGCCCGCTCGAACTCGAGGTCTGAAAGCAGGTCGATGTTGCTCTTGCGGCGCGTCATCAGGCGAAGCTCGTCGCCCCTCTTTGCGAGCGCGCGCACGACGTGCGAGCCGATGAAGCCGGTGGCTCCCGTGACCAAGGTCTTACCCATGATCAATGACTCCTATTCGAGTGCGTCCAGGGCGCAACGGTATCCGTGTGCCTCTGGGCGTGCGTTCGGATGGGATTCATTGATCCAGCCCATCGTAGTTCGGGCGCACCTGATAGACCGATGCCTGCATGAATGCCTCAACAGCCGACGCCGGCACCTCGGTGGTCGTGGATACGACCGCGTACCTGCCCGACGAAACGATGGCGGACCTCGGCATCCACCGCATCAGCCTCTACGTGACGCTCGACGGAGTCGAGAAGCGCGAGAGCGAGATTGACCAGGCCGAGTACGACGACTTCTACGAGCGCCTCCGCAAGAGCCCGGGCGGAGCGACCACCTCCCAGCCTTCCGTGGGCGACTTCACCGCTGTGTATGAGCCCCTTCTTGCCAACGGCGGCGACATCGTCTCAATCCACCTATCGGCCGGGATCTCCGGCACGTACGAGTCGGCCAACCTCGCCCGCCAGGCGCTTATCGACGAGGGCAAGGGCGGCGAGCGCATCCACGTCTACGACACGCGTTCCGCATGTGGAGGCGCGGGCTTCGTCGCGATCGCAGCCGCGCGCGCCGCCAACGCCGGCGCCAGCGGCGCGGAGGCTCTGGCCGCGGGAGACCGTTGCCGCGACGGTCTCAAGATGTGGTTTGCGATCGACACGCTCGAGTACCTGCGAAAGGGCGGGCGCATCGGTGCGGCGCAGGCCTGGATGGGCTCCGCCCTTCAGATCAAGCCGATCCTCACGCTCGAGGAGGAAATCACCCCCGTCGAGCGCGTCCGCACCCGCCGGCGCGCCTTTGAGCGCATGGTCGAGTTCGGCCGCGAGCGCTACGAGGCTGGTGCAACCGCATGGGTCGTCCAGCACATCCACGACCACGAGACCGCTCGCCACCTGGTGGACGAGTGCCGCCAGATCTTCGGCGATGACCCCGTCTTCGTCTCCGAGATCGGTCCGGTCATCGGCGCGCACATCGGCCCAGGGCTCCTGGGCGTTGGCGGCGTGGACCCGAAGCTGCTCGGCTAGCGGCGGCGCAGCGCCAGGAAGCCGCCGACGGCAAAGCCGACCACGGCGGCGCCGATTGCCAGCTCGCGCTTGTGCTCGCGGACCTGGCGGCGCCAGTCCGTCAGCTCGCCGACGCGGCCGCGCAGGGCCTCGACGGACTTGCCGAGCTCCTCGCGCTCGCGCACGATGTCATTGCGGATCTCGTGAGCGGTCCGGGTGCCGGGCGCAGGGCGCGGGCGCTGGGTGCGCTCGACGCCCGCAGGCGGGCGGGGAACGAGTTCGTCAGTCATCGTCCGATCCTGCCTGGAGCGCTTCCCTGATCTCCTTGCCCTCCTCGATCGCCATGGCGGGCACCGGCGGCGCGCCGGACTTGAGGGACCTGTAGGCGACGAGGCCGGCGATGCCGGCGATGATGAACCAAATCACGGCCTCCAGCAAGAAGCCGAGCCAGACGTCGTTCTCGAAGAAGAGGTCGTTCAGGAGCCAGGCGAACGCGTGCATGAACATCGCGAGACCGAGGAGGACGAAGACGCCTGCGGCGATGCCGACGGCCGAGCCCTTGACGAGGCTCGTGACCTTCTCGGTCACCTCGGCCTTTGCGAGCTCGACCTCCTCGCGAACGAGGTATGAGACGCGCTCCGAGACGTCGATGGCCATCTCGGCCACCGAGCGGGGGTCTTGCGGTCCTTGGCCCGGCGCGTCGCTCACTCGGGCGGGTCCTCGTCGAAGATGCGCTGGTAGACGACGGCCGCCACCCGCGCGGCCGCGATGCTCGCAAGCGCGCCGAACGCGGCGACGAGTCCGGTCCACGCGAGTTTCTTGACGATGTCGTTATCCATTGGGTCTTACCTTCCCGGTTCGGGCGGGAGTAAAGCAGCCTGACCGATCCGATGGGCTACCGCGCCTCGAGGCCGCCGCACATCGAGTCGACGAGCGTCTCCCGCGCCCGGTCGAAGTCGCCCTCGCCGGACGGGATCAGCTCGAAGATCCAGCCCGAGAGAAGCTGCTCGATCCCTCCGTAGAAAAACATCGAGGCAAGTCGCGGATCGACCTCTTTGCGGAATGTCCCGGCCTTCTGGGCGTCGGAGATGATCTTCTCGATGGCCTCGTACGCCTTGTTGATCTCGGGCAGGTGGGTGCGGCCGAACGAGTTCGCCGCCCGGGTGACCTCGACGATGATGACCTGCATCAGTTCGGGGTCGTGGCGGTACGAGTCGATGATGAAGCCCGCGACTGCATCGAGCTTCTCCCGTCCCGACCCGTCGCCGCGGTCCACCTCGTCGATCGCGGCCAAGAGCAGCGACCACCGCTCGGTGAAGAGCTCGTTCATCACCTCGTCCTTCGAGCGGAAGTAGTGATAGACGAGCCCGTAGGCGACGCCCGCCTCGTCGGCGATGTCGGAGACGCGGCACGAGTGGTAACCCTCGCGCGCAAAAACCCGGATGGCGGCGTCCAGGATCTGGCGGCGGCGGTCGGTGGCGGCGGCGGTCCTTGCCATCAGACCGGGGCCTCCACAGGCCATTGGTAGGCGTCGGCGCGGCGGTTGGCCAGCGAGGGCAGGGACTCCCGGATCCGCCGGAGCTCGGCGAGATCGAGGTCGGCGCAGGCATGGCCCTCGCCGTCTTCGACCGCCGCCAGGACCCTGCCCCACGGGTCGACCAGCATCGAGTGGCCCCAAGACTCGTAGTGCGGCTCCGCTTTGCCCACCTGGCCCGCTGCGATCACGAACGCCGAGTTCTCGACGGCGCGGGCGCGCAGCAGGATCTCCCAGTGGGCGCGGCCAGTCACGGCCGTGAAGGCGGCGGGAACGGTGAACGCAGTGGCGCCGCGCAGGGCGAGGATGCGAAAGAGCTCGGGGAAGCGGAGGTCGTAACAGACCGTGAGCCCCAGCTCGAGCTCGCCGGCGGTCGCCGTGGCGAGATCCTCGCCGGCACGCTCGTGCTCGGACTCCCGGTACTCGGTGCCTTCGACCTCGACGTCGAACATGTGGAGCTTCCGGTAGGACGCGACGACCTCGCCGCTCGGATCGATGAGGACGGACGTGTTGAAGGGCTTGCCGCCGTCGCCCGGGTCCTCGGGGACGCTTCCCGCGCAGAGGTGGATACCGAGTTCGCGTGCCCAGCCCGAGGCTGCGCTCACGATCGGCCCGTCGAGCGGCTCGGCCCCGTCGGCGATGACCTCGCCGGGGCCCAGGAGCGCCCACTTCTCGGGCAGGCAGACGAGCTCGGCTCCGTCGGTCGCGGCGGCGCGAACGAGCCTCTCGGCGCGCTCGATGTTCGAGGCAACGTCCAAGCCTGAGTTGATTTGGATCACGGCGGCGCGCATCGTCTCTCGCTCTCCCGTGGCCGAGGCTTGCGGGGAGCCACGGCTGGTTGACTGACGGGTCAATCGGGATTATAGGACTGGTCTGAGAAGGGAACTACGCTTGCCCCCGTGACCGCGATTCCCCGCACGGCCTTCGTCACCGGCGGTTCCGGCTTCATCGGCGGGGCCCTGATCCGGCGCCTCGTCGAGGGTGGAAGCGAGGTGACCGCACTTGCCCGCTCCGATCGCTCCGCCGCTGCCGTCGAGGTTCTGGGCGCGAGTGCTGCACGTGGAGACCTGAGCGATGTGGAGGCCATGACCGAGGCTGCGAGGGGCTGCGACGTCACCTTCCACCTCGCCGCGCACGTGGAGCAGTGGGGCAAGTGGGAGGACTTCGTGAAGGGCAACGTCGAAGGAACCCGAAACGCTCTCGACGCCAGCCGCGCAGCAGGGGTGAGGCGGTTCGTCCACTGCGGGACCGAGGCCGCGATCCTGGCGGGCAAGCCGGTGGTGAAGGGGGACGAGACGGTCCCGCTCCGACCCGACTCGGCGGCTCCCTACTCCGCGACGAAGGCCCAGGCCGAGCAGCTCGTCCGCGACGCGAGCGACGCGGGGTTCGATGCAGTCGTTCTACGCCCGCGCTTTGTCTGGGGAGTCGGCGACACAACCCTGCTGCCTGAGATCGCTGAGGCGACCCAAGCCGGCAAGTTCGCGTGGATCGCCGGGGGCGACCACCTCACCTCGACCACTCACGTCCTGAATGTGGTCGAAGGCCTCCTGCTCGCTGCAGAGAAGGGGCGCCCGGGCGAGGCCTACTTCGTCCTGGACGACGGCGACGTGGAGTTCCGCGAGTTCATCTCGGCGATGCTCCGCACCGCGGATGTCGAGCCGCCCACGCGTTCCGTCCCGGCCCCGATCGCGGCGGTCGTAGCGCGCGGGGGCGAGCTCGCGTGGCGGATCCTCCCGCTCAAGGGCGAGCCACCGCTCACCCGTTTTGCGCTGTGGGTGGCGAGCCAGGAATGCACGCTCGACGACTCGAAGGCCCGCTCAGAGCTCGGCTACAAGCCCGTGATCAGCCGCGATGAGGGCCTCGCCGCGATGACCGCGTCCTAGCCGCCGCTCAGAAGCCAGACCACGACCGTGCCGACCACCAGCGCGGACTCGATCACGAGGATCAGGCCGAGCGCCCCGCCCAGCGTCGAGGTGTCGAAGCCCGCGACGAGGCCGGTGGCGAGGAGCGCGCCAGCCAGGAGGCCCCAGACGACGAGTGACGCCTCCCAGCGCTTGTCGCGGTCTGGGTAGCGATCGCGAAGGCGCACCTCGAAACCGAAGGGGAACGCGATAAGCGCCGCCATGAGCCCTGCCGCGAAGAAGACAATCCAGACGTTCACGCCGTCGCCCTCGAGGTATGGCTCGCCCTCCGCCGCCGCAAGAAGCACCGAGACCGCCGCCGTCGCCGCCCCGCCAAGCGCCAGGAGTGCCGCGAAGCGCCCCGACTTCTCCTCGTCGCCCCATCCGTTCGACATGCTCGGGATCGTAGACGCGCCGAGAGGTGGAATTTCCACGCGTATCGTCGAAATGCCTACTCTCGGCGAGTAGATTCCCGCCCGCGATGGGCGATCTCAAGCTCGGCTACAACACCGGCTACTGGGCCAAGGGCCCGCCCGTGGGCATGGAGGAGGCGATCGATGCCGCCGACTCACTCGGCGTCGACTCGATCTGGACCGCCGAGGCGTACGGCTCGGACTGCCTGACGCCGCTCGCCTGGTGGGGTTCGCGCACGCAGAACGTCCGCCTGGGCACCGGCATCATGCAGATGTCCGCTCGCCAGCCGGCCGCGACCGCAATGGCCGCGATGACGCTCGACCACCTCTCGGGCGGGCGGATGATCGTGGGCATCGGCGCATCAGGACCGCAAGTCGTTGAGGGCTGGTACGGCATGCCGTTCGCCAAACCGCTGGCCCGCACCCGCGAGTACATCGGGATCCTCCGCGACATCTGGCGCCGCGAGGGTCCGGTCACCGCCGACGGCCCTGCCTACCCCCTCCCCATGCCCGGCGGCACCGGGCTCGGCAAGCCGCTCAAGTCGTCGATTCACCCGCTCCGCGAGGACATCCCGATCTTCCTCGCCGCCGAGGGCCCGAAGAACGTCGCGATGGGCGCAGAGCTCTGCGATGGCTGGATGGCGATGCTCCTCTCGCCCGAGCCCGAGCATCTCCAGCTCTACAACGACGCCCTGGCCGAGGGCTTCGCCCGCGAGAACGCGCGACGGAGCGCGGACGACTTCGAGGTCGCGGCGATGGTGCCGATGATCGTCTCCGACGACGTCGAGGGCGCTGCCGACGCCCTCCGCCACTACTACGCCCTCTACTTCGGCGGCATGGGCGCGAAGAAGACGAACTTCCACGCGAACGTCCCGATCCGGATGGGCTACGGCGAGATGGTCGAGGAGGTCCAGAACCTCTACCTGGACGGCAAGAAGGACGAGGCCGCAGCTGCGATCCCGTTCGAGCTGATCGACCAGATGTCGCTCATCGGCCCGGAGGACAAGATCCGCCACGACCTCGACGCCTGGCGCGAGTCGTTCGTGACCACGATCCTCATCGGCGGCGACATCGGCCTTTTGCGCACCGCGGCCGATCTGGTCCTGGGCTGACGAGTTACAGAGCGGGGTCGAGCGCCTACTCCCGCAGCCCGGCGGCTTCGAGGGCCTTCGCCTTGTCGATGAAGGTCCAGGTCTCGTCCGCCCTTCCCTCAACCAGGCGCCAGAGCATGTAGATGGTTTCGTTGATCCGGTGTTCGCTTCCCCGGAGACGAGCGGTCTGGTGCAATGTGACCAAGACGTCGGTGCTGCCAATCGCTTCGTAACTCTGTGGCACCAGGCTGTGGTCGCTGAAGGTCTCGTCGATGTCGGCCCAGAGTGCAGTCATCTCATCGAGGCGGTAAGCCATCCGACCCGGCCAACCGTCCCGGGGATGGAAGGTGTAGCCGGGGGTTACCCGCTCCTCGATGCCGGCGACGTCAACGGTTCGCTGCGCATGGCCGTTCTCGTAAGACCATCGCACGACTTCCACGTTCTTCTTCGACATCGCCCCCGAAGTATCCCGCTCCGGCCGTGGGTTACCCGTCGCGCTTGCGCTCGAGCTGGTCTGTGAGCGCCTTCGCGTGGAGCGCGCCGATCA
The DNA here is from genome assembly GCA_963725035.1 of uncultured bacterium. Taxonomy (GTDB): domain Bacteria; phylum Actinomycetota; class Thermoleophilia; order Solirubrobacterales; family 70-9; genus JALZKA01. The sequence goes on from CAVRWX010000001.1 coordinate 311,410, forward strand.
GGTCGGGGAACGGGCTCATGCCCCCCTCGAGGAGCTCCGAGGCCTTCTCGGGGTCGAGTGCCGAGAATCGCTCGACCATCAGCTTCAGCTCGTCCTCCACGACGGGGGCGAGGCCGTTCATCAGGCGCGCAACGTCGCGGGCGCCAAAGCCCGTCGTCTCGTTCCAGCCCTCGGCCCGGAAGCCGGCGACGGCTTCAATGATGCGCACGTCGGCCTGTGAGTAGCCGCTGGGGTCCGGGCTCAGGACGCCGACCTCGGCGAGACGGTCGAGAGCGCGCGCGGGCAAGTCGAAGCGCTCAAGGAGCTCAGCCTTGGGCGTCCGCTCGGCCAGGAGCGTGTCCTTGATCACCCGCAGCGGCATGAACCGCTCCTCCTGGAGGCGCTTGATCGTCCGGATCCGCTCGACGAACTCGGGCGGGTAGTACGCCATGTTTCTCGACGTCTTGACCGGCTCGGGCAAGAGCCCCTCGCGCAGGTAGTGGCGCACGGTCGCGACCGGCACCTCGGCGCGCTCGGCAAGCTCCGAGATCTTCAGGAGCTCTTTCGCGGGCGCCGCCATCTAGACACCCACCGGCACATGCTTGTTTCGCGCCTTGCGTCGCTCATTCATGACATGAAAGATCCGGTGGCTTCGGCGCTGAGGCCCGCGGCTGCGCCCGACTCGATCAGCTCGTCGATCTCGCCGACCTCGAACCCGGCGGCTTCGAGAACCTCGCGCGTGTTCTCGCCCAGTGCGGGCGCAGGACGAGTGGCATCGCCAGGGGTACGCGAGAACTTGACCGGCATGCCGAGCAGGCGCACGGGGCCCAGCTCGGGCTGTTCGAGCTCCACGACCATCTCGCGCTCCCGCGTGAGGTCCGAGGAGAGCGCTTCGTCAAGGTCGAGCACTGGTTCGACGCAGCAGTCGTGCTGGTCGTTGAACGCGGCCCACTCGGCCTTGGTCTTCGTCATGAAGACCTCGGCGACCGCCCCGTGGCCCTCGGACCCAGGCTTCGCGAACTGGTGCTGGAGCAGGTCCTCGCGCCCGGTCCCGGCGCAGAACGCCTGCCAGAACTTCGGCTCCAGGGCGCCACAGGAGATCCACCCGTCCGCGCACTCGTAGGGCAGGTAACACGCGACCCCGCCGTTCAGCATCTCTTGGCCGCGGCCCGGGACCTTGCCGTCGGCGAAGTACGCGCCGGCGACCATCGCGAGCCAGCTTTGCGCGCCATCGGTCATCGAGACGTCGACGAGCTGGCCCTCGCCCGAGCGCTCGCGCTCCCAGAGAGCAGCGAGGATGCCGAACGTCGCCATCAAGCCGCCCCCGCCGATGTCGGCGATCTGGCCTGCGGCCGAAACCGGCGGGCCGTCGGTGGCGCCGGTCAGGCCGAGGAGCCCGCCGAGAGCCAGATAGTTCGTGTCGTGCCCGGCGCGCGTCACGTTGGGCCCGGTCAGGCCGTAGCCGGTGATCGCGCAGTAGATGATCTTCGGGTTCTCGGCCTTGAGCGTCTCGTAGCCGACGCCGAGGCGGTCGAGGACGCCCGGCCGGAAGCTCTCGAGGAGGACGTCCGCGTCCCTGACGAGGCGAAGGAGCGCATCGCGCCCTTCGTCCGTCTTCAGGTCCAGGCGGATCGAGCGCTTGCCGCGGTTGAGCGCGAGGTAGAGGCCCGAGCGGGTGCCCAGGCCCTGTTGCTCGTCGCTGCCGTAGAACGGAGGCGCCCAGCGGACATAGTCGCCCATCCCCGTGTCCTCGACCTTGATCACGTCCGCGCCGGCGTCGGCGAGGAGGAGCGAGCAGTATCCGCCAGGAAGCAGGCGGCTGAGGTCGAGAACGGTGACGCCCTCCAGAGTTCCTGGTTTGAGCATCAGGCAGCGGCTCCTGCTGCGGTAAGCGCCTGCGATTTCTCGCTGAGGCCCAGCATTTCGCGCGCCTCGGCGACGGTCGCCGCGCGGCGGCCGATGTCCTCGGCCATCTGGCGAGCCTTGCCGATCAGGTCGCCGTTCGAGCGGGCCATCTCGCCGTCGGGCATGTACAGGTTGTCCTCGAGCCCGGCGCGGACGTTGCCGCCCAGCGTGAGCGACGTGGCGAGGAGGCGCCACTGGTCGCGCGAGATCCCGATGACCTGCCAGTTGGCGCCGCGATCGGGGCCGCCCGGGATCTGCTCGGACATGAAGCCGATGTTCTTCGAGGTCGGGCGGATGCCGCCGGTCACGCCCATGACGAGCGAGATCTGGTGCGGCTCCGTGACCAGGCCCATGTCGATCAGCGGATCCAGATTCGCGACGTGCCCAGCGTCGAAGCACTCGTGCTCGGGCTTGATCTGAAGCTCGCGCATCTCGGTGAGGAACTCGATGATCGTGTCGAACGAGTTCTCGAACACCGCTTTGAAGACGAAGTCCTTGCGCCGGCGCGAGTACTTCGCGTAGTTCATCGAGCTCATGTTGAGCGCGGCGACGTCCGGCGTCAGCTCGCGGAGGTAGGCGAGGCGCTTCTCCATCGGCACGCCGATCGCGCCCGTGGAGTAGTTCACGATCACGTCGCCGACCTCGTCCAGGATGGCCTGGGTGATCGCGCGGAAGTCGTCGATCTCGTATGAAGGGATGCCGTCGGGTGTGCGGGCGTGGATATGAATCTGCGAGGCGCCCTCGTCCACGGCGCGCCGCGCCTCGGCCGCGTACTCCTCGGGCGTGTAGGGGATCGCGGGGCACTGTTCGCGGTTCGCAATCGCGCCGCTGATGGAACAGCTGATGATCACCGGTCTCGACTGCGTCAAGCGACGAGCGTCAGCTCAACGGGTTCCTCCTCATACCGGCATCACCCCATGCTTTCGCCACGGCCTCTCGACCTTCTTGTCCTTTGCCATCCGCAGCGCCGAGATGATCCGCGGGCGCGTCTCGCGCGGGTCGATGACGTCGTCGATCATCGCGTTGCCGGCGGCGATGTAGACATCGATCTGCTCGCGGACCGCCTCCAGCATCGCCTCGCGCGTCGCGTCCGGATCGTCCGATGCCTCGATCGCCGAGCGGCCGATGATGTTGATGGCGCCCTCGGCTCCCATCACCGAGATCTCGGCGGACGGCCATGCGTAGATCTGGTCGGGCTCGTACGCCTTGCCATTCATGACGTAGTAGCCCGCGCCGTAGGCCTTGCGGATTACCACCGTCACCTTCGGCACGGTTGCTCGCGAGATCGCGTAGAGCATCTTCGCCCCGTGGCGGATGATCCCGGCGTGCTCGACCTTCGAGCCGACCATGAACCCGGGCACGTCCTGGAGGAAGACGAGCGGGATCGAGAAGGCGTCGCACAGGTTCACGAAGCGCGCCGCCTTGTCGGCCGAGTCGTTTTCGAGAATGCCGGCGAGCTGCTTCGGCTGGCTGGCGACGATGCCGACGGGCTGGCCGCCGAACCGCGCGAGACAGGTGATCACCGTCTTCGCGAACTTCGGCTTGATGTCGAACCACTCGCCGTCGTCAACGATCTCGCGGATCACGTCGTACATGTCGTACGGATGACGCGGTGACTCGGGGACGATGTCCAGGAGCTTCTCCGACATGCGGTCGTCCGGGTCCTGGGTCTCACGGACGGGCGGCTTCTGCTCGCAGTTGGACGGAAAGAACGAGAGGTAGGTCTTGACCGCCTCGATGCACTCCGCGTCGTCCTTCACCTCCAGGTCGCCGACGCCCGACTTGCGGCAGTGGACCTTCGCCCCGCCCAGATCCTCCATCGAGATGTCCTCGCCCGTCACCGTCTTCGTCAAGTGCGGTCCGGCGAGGGCCATTGCCCCTTGGCCGACGACCATCGGCACGAAGTCCGAGAGGCCGGGAATGTAGGCGGTGCCGGCCGCGCACGGACCGAGCATCGCCGCGACCATCGGGACGACGCCCGACATCTCGACCTCCTCGCGGAAGAGGTGGCCGGAGCCCGCGAACAGCGAGCCCGCCGCCTCCTGGATGCGCGCGCCGGCGGAGTCGAGGAGCCAGATCAGCGGCATGCGCTGCTTGAGCGCGATCTCGCGGAGGCGCGTCACCTTGAGCTCGCCGGTCATGCCCATCGAACCGGCCATGACGGTGAAGTCGTACGCGGCAATCGCGACCGTGCGGCCGTCGACCTCGCCCCAGCCGGTGATGACGCCGTCGGCCGCTGCCTCCTTGCCCGCCATGCTCTTCTGCGAGAAGTGCGGGCGGCCGTGGATGCCCATCTCGACGAATGTGCCCTCGTCGACCAGGAGGTCGAGGCGCTCGCGCGCGGTCAGCTTGCCGCTCGCGTGCTGCATTTCGATCTTCTCGGGGCCACCGCCAAGCTTTGCCTTCTCGCGGCGGTCGTGGAGGTCCCGGACCAGCGACTGCATTCCGGTCTCCTGCCCCGCGTCTGTATCGGCAGGCGCCTCGGCGGCCTCGCCGGCGTGCTCGGTCGATTCCTCGGTGGCCACGTCTACCTTCCCTTCCACTGCGGGTCTCGTTTTTCGAAGAAGGCCATGACGCCCTCTATCGCGTCCTCGGTCCCGAGCTCGATCGTGAGCTGCGACGAGAGGTAGTCGAGGGCGTCGTAAAGCGGCATGTCCATCTGGCGCCACATCGCGTCCTTGCCGAGCTTCATCACGACGGGCGACTTCGAAGCCAGCTTCTGGGCCCATTCGGCCACCGCGTCGTCGAACTCCTCGGCCGGAACGACCTTGTTCACGATCCCGGCCTCACGCGCCTCCTCTGCCGTCAGCCGGTCGCCGAGAAGGAGCATCTCCGTCGTCTTCTTCCGTGGGACGTTGCGATAGATCAGGGCCATGATCATGAACGGGAAGAGCCCGACGTTGATCTCGGGCGTCCCGAACCCCGCGGTGTCCTTGGCGATGATCAGGTCGCACGCGAGCGCGATGCCGAGCGACCCGGCGAGGACGTGCCCGTTCGCCGCGACGATCGTGGGCTTGCCGAGCTCGCCGATCGCCTTGAAGACCTCGATGAACGGCTGCGTCCCCTTGTAGCGATCGATCAGCGGCGCGTCGGCGCCGAACGCAGCGAGGTTGCCGCCGGAGGAGAAGACCTTTTCGTGGGTCGACGTGAGGACGACGCAGCGGGCGTTCGTCGTCGTCCTTCACCTCCGCGAGGGCACCGAGCAGATCGCTCAGGAGCTGGGGGCTCAGCGAGTTTCGCGTCTCGGGATCGTCGAGCGCGATCGTGGCGATGCCGTCGACGACGTCCAGCTGGATCTTCTCGTAGGCGGTCATAGAGAGCAGAGTACGAAGTACGACTGCTCACTTTATACGGTGGCGGACCTCCCGTTTGCCGAGAGGCCAATCTGTTCGGCACCGGGGACCCCGAGCCGCTCCAGGTGGCTCATGATCCCAGTCAGGAGAAACTCCGTCTCGCGCCGTGCCTGAGCTAGTTCGCGGGTCTTGGTGTCCATCGACTCGTGCTCGACGTCCGTGCTCCCGCATCTCCCGCAACCCGTCTCGGCGAAAACCGAGGCCCAAACTCGGCCGCAATCCGCGCACGCGATCCGAAAGACATCAGAAGAATCCTCATCGCTCTCAAGCCTCTCCTCTCCGATATCGGTGAGGACGCCCTCGACAAGGTGGCGCCCGTCCTCGACCTCGACCAGCAGCGCTCGGTCGCGGACCCAGACCGCGGCCCCGTCGCGCCTTATCAGCCGGTACTCATGCGTCCACTGAGTACCGCGGGGAAGCATGTGATTGCGCTCCTCTTCCTCCAGGACACGCTCCCTGTCGTCGGGGTGAATCGATGCCAGCCACAGATCGGGCTGTGATGTCCATTCCTTGGCCGTGTACCCCGTCAGGGTCTCGATCTGAGGAGAGACGAACTCCCAGCGCCCGTGGGGCTCGAATTCCGCAAGGTAGATGCACAGCGGAAGGGATTCCACCATCTTGCGGTAGATGTCGTGCATGTGCCTCATGTCGCGCTGTCTGCAGGCATGATCGCTTGAAGCCCTCGAAGGGATTATCGGTGCTCTCGGGATGGACTTGAGCGACGACGAGGCACTGAGCTGAAACTCAGCGGATTTCTTCCGAAGCATTGGATTGCCACGGTTGGCACGGGAGGGAAGTAGGAAGTACTACTCTGCACTTCATGGCCACAAATGAAACTGTTCTCAAGCCCCAGCACGGCGCCCAGCGAGGGCACCTGATCTACACGCAGGAGCACCTCGACCTGCGCGATTCCATGACGGCGTGGGTGAAGAAGGAGATGCACCCGCACCGGAACGAGTGGGAGGACACCTACTGGCCGACGGAGGTCATGAAGCGCGCGGGCGACCTGGGCTTCCTCGGCCTCTGCTTCCCGGAGGAGTACGGCGGGCAGGGCGGCGACTACTACTACTCGCTGATCCGCGCCGAGTGCCTCTCCTACTCGGGATCCGGCGGGACCAACATGGGCTTCGCGGTCCAGACGGACATGGTCCTCCCTCCCATCCACATGCTTGGCACCTCAGAGCAGAAGCAGCGCTACCTCGTGCCGGGCATCGCCGGCGACAAGGTCGGCTGCCTCGGCATCACGGAGCCGGGCGCCGGCTCGGACGTCGCGGGCATCCGCACGACCGCGATCCGCGACGGCGACGAGTACGTCATCAACGGCTCGAAGACGTTCATCACGAACGGACCGCGCGCCGACTTCTGCGTCCTGGTCACCAAGACTGACCCCGACGCGGGCCACGCCGGGATCACGCTGATGCTGATCGACTTGAAGGACGACGAAGGCAACCACGTTCCCGGCTTCTCGATCTCGGCCGAACTCGAGAAGATGGGCATGCACGCCTCGGACACGGGCGAGCTCGCCTTCGACAACGTCCGCGTCCCTGCCGACTCGGTTCTGGGCGAGGAGGGCAAGGGCTTCTACCACATCTCCTGGGAGCTCCAGGGCGAGCGCCTGGTCGGCGCCGCGGGCGGCTATTCGGGCGCGGAGCGCATGTTCGAGCGCACGCTCGAGTACGCGAAGGAGCGCGAGGCGTTCGGCCGCGCGATCGGACGCTTCCAGGTGATCCGCCACAAGTTCGCCGAGATGGCGATGAAGATCGAGGCCGCCAAGCAGCTCACCCACACGGTCGCTTGGCGCTTCGCCAACGGCGAGTACCCCGTGCGGGAGATCTCGATGGCGAAGCTCTACGCCTCACGCGTCTGCCACGAGGTCGCCGACGACTGCATCCAGATCATGGGCGGCTACGGCTACATGAAGGAGTACGAGATCGAGCGTGCGTTCCGCGACCAGCGACTCAACCGCATCGGCGCGGGCACGGACGAGATCATGCTCGAGGTCATCGGCCGCTCGTACGGGCTATGAGAAACCACCGACACCTGCTGCTTTCGGGGCTCAAGCCCCTCGAGGGATAAATGGCTACGGCAACCGACGAGGTCGTCGCCCTGCCGATTGTCCCCACCGACGAGGAGGTCGCGATCCGCAACGCCGTTCGCGGCATCTGCGAATCGTTCGGGGGACCTGACTACCACCGGCGGATCATCGAGGCGGATGAGCCGCCCACCGAGCTCTGGAACGCGCTCGCCGAGAAGGGCTACCTCGGAGTCAACCTGCCTGAGCGCTACGGAGGCGGCGGGCTCGGCATGCACGCCCTCCAGGCCGTCGGCGAAGAGATCTCGGCCGCCGGATGCTCGCTGCTCCTGATCGTGGTCTCCCCCGCGATCGTCGGCTCGATCCTCACTCGCCACGGCACCGAGGCGCAGCGTGAGGAATGGCTCCCCGCCATTGCCGCGGGCACGACGAAGGTCGCGTTCGCGATCACCGAGCCCGATGCCGGCACCAACTCCCACAACCTGTCGACCACCGCAACGCGCGACGGCGACAAGTACATCCTCAAGGGCCAGAAGACCTACATCTCCGGCGTGGAGGACGCCGACGCGATCCTCGTGATCGCCCGCAAGCGCGAGGACGACGGGTCGCTTGGCCTGCCGCTGCTCATGCTCGTGGACGTCGACTCGCCGGGGCTCGAGAAGCAGTTCATCCCGGTCGCCGTCAAGGCCTCCGACAAGCAGTGGCAGCTCTTCTTCGACGGCGTCGAGGTGCCCGGCCAATCGCGTGGTCGGCGAGTCCGAGACGGCGGGACTCAAGGCCGCGTTCGACGGGCTCAACCCCGAGCGGATCATGGGCGCCTCGATCTCGAACGGCGTCGGACGCCGGGCGCTCCAGCTCGCCTCGGCCTACGCGAACGAGCGCAAGGTCTGGGGCGACACGCCGATCGGCGCCCACCAGGGGCTGTCGCACCCGCTCGCTCAAGCGAAGATCGAACTTGAGCTCGCTCGCCTAATGACGCAGAAGGCGGCCGCCCTCTACGACGCCGGCGCGCCGGCGGGCGAGCCCGCGAACATGGCCAAATACGCCGCCGCCGAAGCGGCGATCAAGTGCGTGGACCAGACGATCCAGGTCCACGGCGGCAACGGCTTCGCGCTCGAGTACGGGCTCACCGACATGTACTGGGGCGCACGCCTGGCGCGGACCGCGCCGGTCTCGCGCGAGATGATCCTGAACTACGTGGCCGAGCACTCGCTGGGCCTGCCGCGTAGCTACTGAGAACTGGTCTCCGCGAGCTTCCTATCGGGCAGTGGCAAGGGGCTGCGTGCAGAAGGCACAGCGGCTTGCGCCCACTGGAATCGTCGAGAGACAGTGCTCGCACGCCATCGTCTCTGGCGTGATGCCCTGGGCCTCCTGGAGCTTCTCGAACGGCAGGACGACGAAGAAGTAGACCGCGGCGGCAATTGAGACGAACGTCAGCAGCGCGTTCAGGAAGTGGCCGTAGAGGAACTCCGAGCCGTTGATCGTGAACGAGAGGTTCGCGAAGCTCGGCTCGCCGAAGATGGCGGCAACGATCGGCGTGACGAGGTCGGCCACAAGCGCCTGCATGAGCGTCGCGAAGGCGGCGCCGAAGACGAACGCCACCGCAAGCTCGATCAGATTGCCGCGGACGACGAAGGACTTGAAGCCGCTCAGGATTCCCTTCATGCCCGCTCCTTCGCGCGCGGTGGCTGCCCTCCTGCCAGAATCGCGCCCCTGATGAGCGACTCCGTCGTCAAGGACTCGGGCGCGCGCGCGCTCCTGCCTCCCTTCACCGACGAGCACGAGCAGCTGCGCGAGACGATCGCGCGCTGGGTCTCGACCGAGATCGCGCCCGCACGTGGACGAGTGGGACGAGGCCGGCGAGTTCCCCCGTGAGCTCTACACGCGCGCAGCCGAGCTGGGCTTCCTCGGCCTCAAGTACCCCGAGGAGCTGGGCGGACAAGGCGGCGACTACGTCCACGACGCCGTCTGGTCCGAGGAGATGGCCGCGGCGGGGGCGGGCGGCGGCGTCGGCGCGGGCTTGGGAGCGCACACGGGCATCGCGACTCCGCCGGTGTGGAAGTTCGGCACGCCCGATCAGCACGAGCGGTTCCTCCGACCCGCGATCGCGGGTGAGAAGATCGGCGCCCTGGGGATCACTGAGCCCGGACGCCGGCTCGGACGTCGCCGGGATCCGCACCCGGGCCGACAAGACGCCGGACGGCTATCGCGTCAACGGCGCCAAGACCTTCATCACGAACGGCGTCCGCGCCGACTTCGTCGTCACCGCGGTCAAGACCACGCCCGAGGGGGGCCATGGGGGCATCTCGTTCCTCCTCATCGAGAAGGGGATGCCCGGCTTCGAGGTGACCCGAAAGCTCGAGAAGATGGGCTGGCAGGCCTCGGACACGGGCGAACTCGCCTTCACCGACGTCGAGGTTCCCGCCGAGAACCTGCTCGGCCCCGAGAACGGCGGCTTCTACCTGATCATGGCCAACTTCCAGTGGGAGCGCCTGCTCATGGCGCTGGGCGCCGTGGGAGCAATGCGCCGCCTCCTGGAGGTGACGATCGCGTACTCCCTCGAGCGCGAAGCCTTCGGTCGCCCGATCGGCCGGTTCCAGGTCCTGCGCCACAAGATCGCCGAGATCGGCGTGAAGCTCGAGGCTTCCCGCGCGCTCACCTACCACGCGCTTCGCACGTTCATCGAGCCCGAGGCCGAACGCCGCGAGGCGATCGCGCGAGGCGAATGGAACCATCCCTCGATCACCGCCGGGCTCGACGAGGTGACGAAGGCCAAGCTCCTCACCCAGCGCGCCGCTGTCGAGGTCGCCGACGAGTGCCTCCAGATCCACGGCGGCTACGGCTACATGCGCGAGTACGGGATCGAGCGCGCGCTCCGGGACCTCCGCCTGGGGCCGATCGGCGGCGGCACCGACGAGGTGATGAAGGAGATCCTGGGGAAGCGCCTCGGCCTCTAGGCAGACGGCCCCGGAAGGGGTAGGGTTCAAAACAGGCGGACGGACCGCGACCGAGGAGTGAGAAATGCACCTACGGCTGTCGAGATTCGTCGGGCTTGCGCCCGAGCGCGCTGACGAGATGGTGATCGCCTTCGAGGAGGGCGACTACCTGGACCGCCTCGCCGAAGCCGCCGGGTTCGACGGCTATCTCCTGGCGGCAGACCGCGGGCGGGGCAAGATCACCGCGATGAGCTTCTGGCAGTCGGCGGAGGACCTCTCCGCCTCGGATGGGATTGCCGAGGCGGCCCGGGCGCTCAGGATCGCCGCGGTTCGCCCCACCCGAAGGCCGGTCGTCGATCGCTACGAGGTCGTCTTCAACCGGGACATCGCTGAGTTCCAGGGCCACCTGCGCCTCTCGCGGGTCGCCGACCTCGCCCCCGCGGCGCTGGAGGCGATGGTCGAAGAGTTCGAGGGGAGCGACTACGTCGAGCAGCTCGCCTCTCTCGCAGGCTTCAGCGGCTATCTCCTCGCCGCCGACCGCGAGAACGGCAAGGTCCTGGCGATGAGCCTTTGGGAGAGCCAGGACGCCCTGAGGGCGAGCGACCACGCGGCCGAAGAGGCACGCGAAGGCCGGCTGGCCGTTGCGGGTGCCCACGACCCGATCGTGGATCGCTACGAGATCATGCTCGAGCGGTAGCGGCGCGGTGCCAGGCACTGTCCTGGCAGCCGCTTGACGTCAGCCGCCGAGGATCGCTCCTACCAGGTTGCCGTTGAACGGGCGGTTGCCCGGCACCAGCTGGACACCTCCGAAACCGCTGTTGGCGCGCATGTAGTCGAGCTCGGACTTGAGGTCACCGACCCCATTCGAAGCCGGAATCGGCGCAATCGCAACGGTCGAGAGGGTTCCGATCGCCTGACCGGTGTCGCTCAGGAAGCCCGACCCCGAGTCGCCGGGAATGCCCGGCGTGACGGTGTAGACCGTGCGGCTCCAGCCGTTGCCCGCGCCCTGGACGACGATGCCCTGCTTCGGGCGGAGCTGCATGATGCCCTGGCGAAGCGATGAGTTGCCGTAGGTGAACACCGAGTCGCCGAGCATCGCGCCGGAGCCGCCGACGGACGTCGGGCCGCCGAGGCGCGGCACGGTCGGATCGACCTTGCTCACGTCGGCGGGATCGACCCGGACAAGCGCGAAGTCGTTGTACGCGCACGCGTCCGCGTTCGTCTCGCCCTTCTGCTGCATCGCGATCCAGGACGAGTAGACGAGCGTCCCCGGACGGGTCGCGCCGTCGATCTCGACCGGCGTCCCGAGCGGCAGGGTGCCGGCATCGCAGCCGTTGGTGTCGGTCGCTGCGCCGGTCCCCGAACAGTGGGCGGCTTGGCCGAGGTACGTACCGCCACCGTCGCGGAACACGAAGTTGGACGTGCACTGGGCACCTTCGGTGAAGGTCATCACCCCCGGATGGATGTCGGCGCCGTCGTCGGCGGCCGCGGTCGTTGGCACGAAGGCTGCTGCCACGACGGCGCACGCCGTCGCGAGCATTGCTCGGTGAGTCATTTTGTCGTCTTACCTCTTGGTCTAATCCCAGCGGCGCGCGGGATGCGCGACGCTCCGGCGATTATTCCGGAAGCGAGCTCCGATGGCGCCGGTTCCCAAACGATCCACTAGCTTCCCGTCCCCAAATCCTGCAAACAGACAAAGGAACTGACAACACATGGGACTTCTCGACGGGAAGAACGCGATCATCACGGGCTCGGCCCGCGGCATCGGCCGCGCGACGGCAGAGCTCTTTGTAAGCGAGGGCGCACGCGTCCTCATCAACGACATCGACGGCGACGTCGCCGAGCAGGCAGCGTCTGAGATCGACGGCGAGACCGCGGTCTTCTCCGGCGACCTGACCGAGCCAGGCGTGCCGGACGAGCTTGTGAAGAAGGCAATCGACGAGTTCGGAGAGGTCGACATCCTCGTGAACAACGCGGGCTACACCTGGGACGGCGTCGCGCACAAGATGACCGACGAGCAGTTCCAGGCGATGCTCGACATCCACACCGTGGCTCCGTTCAGGCTCTGCCGCGCGATCGCTCCTCATTGGCGCGAGGCCGCCAAGGCCGAGAAGGCCGAGGGCGTCGAGCGCTTCCGCAAGCTCGTGAACATCTCCTCCATCTCGGGAACGATGGGCAACGCCGGCCAGGTGAACTACTCGGCCGGCAAGTCGGCGATCGTCGGCATGACCAAGACGCTCGCCAAGGAGTGGGGCGGTCACAAGATCAACGTGAACGCGGTCGCGTTCGGCTTCGTCGAGACGCGTCTGACCCAGGCCAAGGAGAACCAGGAGTCGATCGAGCGCGGCGGCGAGAAGATCGATCTCGGCATCCCGGATCAGATGCGCGGCATGGCCGCGATGATCATCCCGCTCGGCCGCCCGGCCCAGCCGGAGGAGGCTGCCGGCCCGGTGCTCTTCCTTTGCACCGAGCTCGCGAACTACGTCCACGGCCAGACGCTCAACGTGACCGGCGGGCAGTTCGGCGGCATGTTCACTTGATTCGCTCCGCGAGGCAGCGGCGATCTCCGCTGCGGTCCAGGCGAGGATCGCCGTCGAGGACGACTGCAAGCGATTCAGAGCGCCGGGTTTGAACCGGAGCGGACGCCGGCTCGTAGGTTGAGCCGGTGCCCCGTTACGTCCTTTTCGCGCTGATCGTTCTGGTCATGGCCGGCTGCGGCGGCGATGAACCGTCCGAGCCCGGATCCGATCAGCCGGCCGCGACGCCGGACGGGAAGGTCGCGGTCGCCGCGCTCGGCGACTCGATCACCGCGGGCAATCCGCTGTACGACCCCGATCCCGAGCAGCGCGCCGCGTTTGGCTTCGGCGACGACCCGGAGAGCCAGTACGAGCATTGGGCGGCCGAGGCCAACCAGGACTTCGGTTTCGTCAACTGCGGCGTCTTCGGCGAGCGAACCGACGAGATCGCGGCGCGGCTCGCGGAGTGCGCCGAAGGGGCAGACATCGTGATCGTCCAGGGCGGCATCAACGACATCGCGCAGACGCTTGACGCTGATCCGCAAGATATGAGCGACACGCTCGCCTCCGCCGCAGCGAACATCGACGGAACGCTCGCCGAGGCAGACGAGATGGGACTCGACGCCGCGATAGCCAACGTCCTGCCGTGGAACAACGGCCACCCTGCTGCCGACATTCCGATCGACGAGCTCAACGCGGAGATCGCAGAGATCGCGAAGCGGCGCGGCGTTCCCTTGCTGGACTTCCACGACGCGCTCGAGAACCCCGAGGTCCCGGGGACGATGGCGCCCGAGTACACCGACGACGGCGACCATCCGTCGATCGAGGGCTACCGAGTCCTGGGCGAGCTCGTGGCCCAGAAGCTCGGCTAGTCCTTCTGCTTGCGCTCCTCGGCCGGCACGGTGCCCGACCCCTCCTGGTCCCCGTACATGCCGGGTGGCCATGAGCCGAACCAGTTGTCGCGGGCGCCGTCCATCGTGATCGTCGCGCCGGAGTAGAAGTCGCCCGCGGGCGAGGCGAGGTAGGCGACAAGCCACGCCCACTCCTCCTCGGTCCCCATGCGTCCGAGCGGGACCGTCTTCGCAACGTTCTCGGAAACCACGGCCGGGTACTTGGTGCGCAGCGTCTCCGTGTCGAAGTGGCCCGCCGCGAGCGCGCAGAGCTTGACACCGTGCTGGGACCACTCGATCGAGAGCGTCTTCATCATGTTTTCGACCGCCGCCCGCGCCGCGCCGGAGTGGACCATGCCGGGCATCCCGGCGTGCGGCGAGAGCGTGACGCTCAGGACCTTGCCGCCGCGCTGCGGGATGAATGCCTTGGTCGCCGCAGCGTGGGTCATGAGCCACGTGCCGACGACGTTGAGTTCGATCACGGTGCGAAAGCCCTTGGGCGTGATCGCCTCCGCCGGGCTCAGGAATTGACCACCCGCGTTGTTCACCAGGACGTCGAGCTTTCCGTGGCGCTCGAGCACGCTGTCGACGAGCGCGTCGACGGCTTCCTCTTCGCGGATATCCATGGCCTCGGCCTCGCCCGTGCCGCCCGCGTCGGTGACCATCGCGGCCGTCTCTTCGATCGGCTCGGGACGGCGGCCGCAGCCGATCACCGTGGCGCCCAGGCGCCCCAGCTCGACCGCGCTGGCGCGGCCCAGGCCGGAACCCGCGCCAGAGACCAGGCAGACCTGGCCCTCGAGCAGATCGTCGCGGAAGATTTGAGAGGGCTCGCCCATCCGGGCGCGAGCATAGTCCGCACGGGCGGTGCGGCTCTACCCTCCGCGAGCGATGAAGGTGAAGGCCACGCCACGTCCGTTGACCGGCCCGCTGCAAGGCGGCACGCCGGGAGCGACCGTTGCCGTCGAGCCGCTGGACACCGGCTGGTTCGAGGTACCGCCGGCGTTTCTCGAGAGCGCGGGCCGCCTGGCAACGCTCCGCATGCTCGGGATCGGCACGCCTCGCTCGCGCTGGTGGACGATCCCTGTCCCGTCGTTCCTGATCCACCATCCGTCGGCGGGGCCCTTCCTTGTCGACACGGGCCTACACCCGTCGGTGACGGCAGAGCCCTCCGCGAACCTCGGCCGGATCATCACCCGCTTCTCCAGCCCGAACCTCGAAGCAGGCAAGGACATCGCGGCGCAGCTGCGCTCGCGGGGGCTGGAGGCGAAGGACATCAAGACCGTCGTGATGACGCACATGCACTTCGACCATACGTCCGCGATGTCGGAGCTGGGCAACGCCAGCTTCATCCTCTCCGAGCCCGAGTGGGAGGCCGCGACGACCACCTCCCGGCCGTTCATGCACGGCTATGACTCATCCCACTTCGACTACGCGTTCGACTATCGCACCGTCTCCTTCGACGGGCCGAACGTCGGCTCGTACTCGACCTTCGGTCGCACGTTCGACCTCTTCGGCGACGGCAGCGTCAGGCTCGCGTTCACGCCCGGCCACACGCACGGGCACATGTCGCTCATCTGCCACCTGAAGGATCGCGACCTGGTGATCGCGGGCGATGCGATCTACACGCTCGGCCAACTCGACGATGCCGCGCCACCGCCCCGCCCCGAGGACCCACACACGTGGCGGCGCTCTGCGCAGGAGCTCAAGCTCTTCAGACGCCAGTACCCCCAGGCCGTGATCATCCCCGGGCACGACCCCGAGGCCTGGGCGGCACTCGAAGACCGCTACGAGTAACGCTGGGGTGGGACGGCGGTGGCGCTTCGGTGCGCCTCAGGTTGGCAGTGCGGGGCGTCTTGGTGGCGCCACTGCTTGCGGATGGCAATAAAGGGGGCGGGATCGGCGCTTGGGGCTGACCTTGAGCTCGTGTGTGCGGAAAGTTTCGCCCAGCGGGAGCGGATCGACACACGCGGTCGCTGGGGCCCAATCGGCGTTTCCGGCTCGAGTTCGCTCGTGTACTCCCGCGTTCGCTGAGCGGTCGCGGATTGACACACACCACCGGCTTCCCGCCTTCTTTGTCGCCCTTCTAGAGCTTGCGGAGCTCGACCACCGGCGCGCGAGCCGAGATCGCTCGGGCTACTAGAGCTTGTCTTCGAGCTCAGCCGCGCGCTCGTCGTGGCGGCCTGCGGCCTGGCCGGCCCGGCGCTTGCCGCCCTCGGCCTTGGCCGCCTCGCGGGCGTGCTCCTCGGCCTTCTGGCCATGCTCGTCGGCAAGCTCCTTGTGGCGCCGAGCCTCGCGCGTGTGCTGCTCTGACTTCTCGCCGAGCTCGCGAGCCCGGCCGGCTACCGCTTCGGCCTCTTGGCGGTGCCCCTGGGCGTCGCGGCGCGTCCGCTTGCGCTCCGCCTCCTGCTTGGCGGCATAGGCGCGGTAGGCGAGGAAGCCCAGCACGAGGACAGCGACGACGATGATGACGATTACAAGTGTGCTCACAAAGGAGCGTGTTCCCGCGCCGCGGTACCGCGAAACTCACCGGCCTTGATTCTCGCCGCGGCACCCTTGCGCCCCTCGGCCTCGAGCACCACGTACATGGCCTTCACGCGGTCGAACACCTGACGGGACGCGTCGAGCCCCTCCTCGTGCGACGGCGATGAGTTGAGCGGGAAGCTGATCGGCTCGCCGTACTGAAGCGTCACTTTGGGGAACCGAAGGCGCTTCCAGGCCCGAGCGCCGGAGGTGCCATGGATCGCCAGGGGCACGACAGGCACTCCGGATTCAAGCGCGAGCCGCCCGACGCCCGCCTTTGGCTCGCCCAGGCGGCCCGTCCGCGAGCGCCCGCCCTCGCAGTACATACCGACGCAGCCGCCGCGCTTGAGAACGGCGGCCGCCGTGATGAACGCCTCCTCGTCGTGATGACCGCGGCGGACGGGGAAGACGCCTCCAACCCTGAAGATGTAGTTCAGGATCGGGTTTCCGTAGAGCTGTGACTTCGCCATGAACTGGATCTTCCGGCGGATGTAGACCCCGGCGAAGAAGTGATCGAGGTTCGAGAAGTGGTTCGGGGCAAGGATGAACGGGCCGTCCTTCGGCACGTTTTCCGCGTCGAGGGCCCAGCCGCGATAGACGAACATGAGCAGGGGAGTCACGACCATCCGCACCAGCTCGTAGATCCAGCCGGGCCGGTGCGTTCGAACCCATTCGTGGTAAACGGTGAACGTCTCGGCGGGCCGAGGATCCTTATAGACCTGTGGCTTCATGTCAGCCATGTGTTTTGCTACCCACACACGGCCCGCGGGTTACTCGGCTTCCGACGATGCCCAGCCGCGCGAGCGCTCGACCGCCCGGTGCCACTCGCCCATGAGGGTCTCGCGCTCATCCTCTGACATCCCGGGTTCGAAACGCTCGGCCTCCCGCCAGCGCTCGGCTACCTCGTCGGGATCCCAGAGCTCGGCGCCGATCCCTGCCAGGTAAGCGGCGCCCAGCGCGGTCGTCTCGGCGATCTCCGGCACCACGACCGGAACGCCCAGGATGTCCGCCTGAAACTGCATGAGCCAGCCGTTGTCGGCCGCGCCGCCGTCGGCGCGCAGCTCCGTGAGCGCCTCGCCCGACGCCGCCTCCTGCGCGCGGACGGCATCGACCGTCTGGTACGCGATCGCCTCGAGCGCGGCGCGCGCCAGGTGCTCGCGGCCCGACCCGCGGGTGAGACCGACGATCGTGCCGCGCGCGTAGGGGTCCCAGTGGGGAGAGCCGAGGCCGGTCAGCGCCGGGACGAAATAGACGCCGTCGTTCGACTCGAGCGAGCCGGCGAGCGCCTCCGTCTCGGCCGCCTCTGTGATGACGCCGAGCCCGTCGCGGAGCCACTGCACCGCGGCGCCGGTGACGAAGATCGCCGCTTCGAGCGCGTAGGTCGTCTTTCCACCCACGTCCCAGGCGATCGTCGTGAGCAGGCCCTCGCGCGGATCGGGCATGTCGGCGCCGGCATTCAAGAGGACGAAGCTGCCCGTGCCGTACGTGTTCTTGGCGTCCCCCGGCGCGTGGCACGCCTGTCCGAAGAGGGCTGCCTGCTGATCGCCCGCGATGCCGGTGACGGGCACCTCGCCACCGAGCTCGGTCGTCGTCCCGAACTCTCCCGCGGACGGGAGCACCTCGGGGAGCCTCGACGGATCGACGCCCAGGAGGTCGCACAGCTCCGCATCCCACTCCCTCTTTGAGATGTCGAAGAGGAGCGTGCGAGAGGCGTTCGAGACCTCCGTCGCGTGGCGTCCGGTCAGCTTGAAGACGAGCCACGAGTCGATCGTGCCGAAGACGGCGTCCTCGGCTCCCTTGGCGTTCTGAAGTAGCCACTCGATCTTCGTGCCGGAGAAGTAGGGGTCGAGCACGAGCCCCGTGCGCTCGCGCACGAGCTCCTCGTGGCCCGCCTCGCGGAGCTCGTCGCAGCGCGCCGCCGTGCGGCGGTCCTGCCACACGAGCGCGTTGTGGATCGGCTCCCCTGTCTCCGGGTCCCAGGCAACCACGGTCTCGCGCTGGTTCGTGATCCCGATCGCGTCGAGCGCAGCGCCCTCCGTCCCGGCGTCCGCGAGCGCTTCGCCGGCGACGCGCAGGGTCACCTCCCAGATCTCGTTCGCGTCGTGCTCGACCCAGCCGGGCGCGGGAAGATGCTGCTCGAACTCCGAGTAGGCGCGCCCCGCGATCCCTCCCTCGCGGTCGAACACGAGGCAGGTGGAACCCGTGGTCCCCTGGTCGATCGCGAGGATCACCCGCGGGAGGCTATCGCCGCCGGCTACTTGAGCTTGATCGTGCTGAAGACGCCGGCGTGATCTGAGGGATAGATCCCCGTGACCCGCTTGAGCCCCGAGACGGCCGACGTCACGAGCGTCGCCTTGTTCCCCATGTTCGTCATCACGTGATCGACCTGGTGGTCGAACTCGGAGGGCGGCGAGTTGAAGAGGTCGCTCACGCAACAACTCAGCGGATCGTTGGTCGAGCGCTCCTCGAAGCCACCGGCGAGGAGCGTGTCGTACGCCTGCTCGTCACCGGGCTGGACGCCGGGGGAGTCGGAGTTGAAGTCGCCGAGGATGATCGCGCGATCATCGTCCGCGGGACCGTCCAGCAGCTCCTGCGCCTGCTGGGCGCGGATGCTCGGCATCTGGGTCTCGTCGTCGAACGCCTCGAAGTGGGAGTTCACGAAGCGGAACTTCTTCTTGATCGACTTGCCCTTGTGCTTGCCCTTCTTGACCTTCTTCTTCGCGGTCGCGTCGAGCTGCGTCCATCCGCGCGTGACGTCCACCGTGACGGCGCCGCCGACGGTGACCTCGAGCAGGTTCTCGAAGTGCCCGCCCGTTGGCGTTCTGGACCTTGATGCCAGAACCGACCCGCACCAGGATCACGTCGCGCATGGTCAGG
This sequence comes from uncultured bacterium, assembly GCA_963725035.1. GTDB lineage: Bacteria > Actinomycetota > Thermoleophilia > Solirubrobacterales > 70-9 > JALZKA01. Next base: position 330,418 of record CAVRWX010000001.1, read on the forward strand.
CGGCCGTTGATCTCCGCGTTGGGGATGAAGGCGTTGGGTCCATCTCCGTCCACCTCGTTCTCGTTCGCCGGCGCCTCGAAGTCGAACTCCTCCTGGACAACGACGGGCTCGTATGAGCCCTCCTCATAACCCTCGCCGTACTCGTCGTACTTGCCCTGGTTGAGCGCGTCGAGCAGGAGGTTCAAGAAGTCGTAGCGGACCTGGGTCGCGACGGGCTCGTTGTTGAGCGCCGGTGCGATGTCGGGCGGGCCCTCGCGCCAGAGCGCCACTTCCTGGAGGCCGACGATGTCGGGTTGCGCGTCCTCGATCTCCTCGGCGAGGATGTGCGCCCGCCGGGGGAAGTCCGTCTGCGTCACCTCGCGGAAGATCTCGCCGTTCGCCTCGATGAATTCGTCCGGGTTGTCCGCATCCAGCGCGGGCCCCAGGTCTGCGCCGAGGAAGATGTTCCGGGTCATCACGTCGACCTTCAAGGTCTTCTTCTCGTGGTTGGCGGCCGCCACTGACGGCAGCACGGCAAAGAGGCCGATCGCTGCGACGCCAATCAGGCAGGCGCGGGTCGAACGTGGGCGAAACGATGCGGACTGTGAGATCAAGGTGGGCTCCCCTCCGTGGCTTGAGACGCCGAAGCGTCCGTGCGCTAATGCTATACACCCGCCGGATGGCAGACATTGAGGCGCACATCACGGGGACGGTCTGGAAGATCGAGGTCGCGGTTGGCGACACGGTCGAAGACGGCGACACGGTCGTGATCCTGGAGTCCATGAAGATGGAAATGCCGGTCGAATCCGAGGACGACGGCAAGGTTTCGGAGATTCGCTGCGAAGAAGGTCAGTCGGTCCAAGAAGGGGATGTGCTCGTAGTCCTCGAATGAGGGGGAATGAATGCCGAGGAGTATGCCTCCGGCAAGCTTGTCCTGGACTTTCCCGCCGACGCCGTCGGTCGTCTCCGGCTGAACAATCCCGATAAGCGGAACCCGCTCGACCACGAGGTCCTGGACGCCCTGACGGCCGTCCTTCCCGAGCTCGATCGCGGCATCGACGTGCGCTGCGTCGTCATCACCGGGACCGGCAAGGCGTTCTCGGCCGGATACGACATCGGCTCGATCCCCGCCGAGAGCTTCGAGCGCGACGCGGAGGCACTCGTCGCGCATCCGTTCGCCGCCGCGATGGATGCCGTGAGCGCCCATCCCTACCCCGTGCTCGCCGCCATCAACGGGCATTGCCTGGGCGGCGGCCTCGAGCTCGCGATCCGGTGTGACCTTCGGGTCTGCGCAGCAAGCGCCAAGCTCGGGATGCCGCCGGCGAAGCTCGGTCTGATCTATGGGCACACCGGGCTGGAGCGGTTCATCGATGTGATCGGGGTTGCCGCCACCCGGGACCTCTTCCTGACCGGGCGCGTGGTCGATGCGGACAGAGCGCTTCGGATCGGCCTCGTGAACGAGCTCGCGGGCGACGACGAGATCGAGGATGCCTCCGTTGCCCTGGCGGCCGAGATCGCCGGCAACGCGCCGCTTTCGATGAAGGGCAACAAGCACGCGATCGAGATGCTGGCGCAACGTGCCCGCCTCTCGGACGCGATGGAGCGCGAGCTGGTGGAGCTCCGAGAGTCGTGTTTTGAGTCCGAGGACCTCCGCGAGGGCGTGACGGCCTTCGCGGAGAAGCGAAAGCCGGTGTGGCATGGCCGCTGAGATCGAGGACAACCGCTCTGGAGGAAACGGCGCCGCGCCTGCGGAGCATCCGCCCGCGTCCATTGATCCGCCTGCGCCTTCGGAGCATCCGGCCGTCCCGCCCGAGCCTGCCGCTCCGCCCCCTCCCCCCGCCGCGCCGCTCCTTGGTCAGAGCTTCGCCGCCCCCGGGCAGGTCGTCGAGCCCTACGACACCTCCGAGTCGGCCCCGCCGCCCTCCGCGCCGCCCCAGCCGGCGCCCGCGCCTGCGCAGCCTCAGCCCGCGCCCCAGCCGCCGGTCTCGCAGGCGCCGCCGATCACCTCCATGCCTCCTCCGCCCGGCTGGTATGGGGACATCTTCGGCAACCCGCCGCGCTGGTGGGACGGCACCGTCTGGACCGAGCACGTCCTGGCGCCCCTGCCCGCGGCAGAGCCAGCCGTGGCGGCCGAGGACGATGTCGAGCTCTCGTTCCTCGACAACGCGCTGATCTCGATCTCGCTCGCGCCCGATTGGGCGAAGTTCCTGGCCGCGGCCCTGGTCACGGCCGTCCTGGCCCTGATCGGGCTGGGGCTGATCAACGGCGATTCGAGCTCCGACGACGTACCGGACGGCTTCGTGCCGCAGACGCCCGAGCTCGAGGACGGCGCGATCCCGGCCCCTGAGACTACGTCTCCGACCGAGCCCGACGCCGAGGTCGATCGCTGACGCATAGGTGCTCCGGTGCCAGGCACCTTGGCGCCCGTTGCCCGGTGCCTGCCGAAACACCGGGTGCCTGGCACCGGTGAAACATATGCTCCTCGCCATGACCGGCGAGACGACCCCGATGGCGCACCTGGCTTCGAGCGACAAGGTCATGGCCGGCCTGATCGCCGAGATCGGCCCGATGACGATCGAAAGGCGCCGGCGCGGCCGTCCGAAGGGCGATTCCTACGGCACCCTTTTGCGCGCGATCGTCGGCCAGCAGCTCTCGGTGAAGGCGGCGGCCACGATCTTCGACCGGGTCCTTGCCCTCTTCGGCGGCAAGATGCCGACGGCGCAGCAGCTGCTCGACGCCGATGAGACTGAGCTTCGCGGCGCGGGGCTCTCCGGGCGCAAGGTCGAGTACATGAAGGACCTCGCCTTGAAGGTCGAGAGCGGCGAGCTGGAACTGGATCGGTTCGGCGAGATGACCGACGACGAGATCATCGCTGAGCTGACGGCCGTGCGCGGCCTCGGCGTCTGGACCGCGCATATGTTCCTGATCTTCCACCTGGAGCGCCCGGACGTGCTGCCGGTCGGCGACCTGGGCGTCCGTAACGCGGTCGCCACCGCCTATGGCCTGGACGAGCCGCCCACGCCGGAAGAGATGGAGCGGATCGCGGCGCCGTGGCGCCCGCACCGCACGCTCGCGAGCCTGTACCTGTGGGAGTCGTACTCGGGCACCCCTGACAGGTGCAGGCAACGCGTTGCCGTTCGGCAACGCGAGTAGACACGGTGCTGGTAGGTGTTGCGTCCGATCCGCCGCCTAGCCTGCGGCGAGATGGCGCCCCTCATCACGTTCGACGAGGCACTGGCTCTGGGGGAGTTGACGTCCCAGGAGGACATCCTCGCGCTCGTCGAGCGGGCGTGGGAGGCGCGGCAGGAGCGCTTCGGGGACTCGACGGACCTCTGCTCGCTCGTGAACGCGAAGTCAGGCGGATGCGCTGAGGACTGCGGTTTTTGCGCCCAGTCGCGCTACGCCGAGGCGGACACGCCCATGCACGCGATGATGGAGCCCGAGCAGATCCTCGAGCACGCGAAGGCCGCCGAGGCGGCGGGCGCGCACCGCTTCTGCATGGTTACGCAGGGCCAGGGCCTGTCCAAGCGGGACTTCGAGCGCATCGTCGAAGGCGCGAAGCTCGTCTCCAGCCAGACGAACCTCAAGCGCTGCGTCTCGATCGGCCACATCTCACCGGCGCGGGCGAAGACGCTCAAGGAAGCGGGAATCCAGCGCGTCCACCACAACGTCGAGTCGGCGAAGTCCTACTACCCGGAGGTGTCGACCACCGTCCGCTACGAGGGCCGAATCCGCACGATCGACGCGGTCGAGGAAGCGGGCCTCGAGAGCTGCGTCGGCGGCATCCTGAACCTCGGTGAGTCGCCGCAGCAGCGGGTCGAGATGGCGTTCGAGCTCTCGGAGATCGACCCCACCTCGGTACCGATCAACCTCCTGAACCCCCGCGCGGGCACGAAGTTCGGCGACCGCGACCTGATGGACCCGTGGGAGGTCGTGAAATGGGTCGCGATCTTCCGCCTGATCATTCCGGGCGCTCTGTTCCGCCTGTGCGGCGGGCGGGTCGAGAACCTCGGTGAGCTGCAGCCGCTGGCCGTCAAGGCCGGCCTCAACGGGGTGATGATGGGGAACTTCCTGACCACGCTCGGCTCCGAGCCGGCTGACGACCGGGCGATGTTCGAGGAGCTGGGCTTGAACGTCGCCCGGCAGGACGACAACGGCGCCAACCCACGGCCCGACAACCGCGACGGGTGGCTCGAGGGCTCGACCCCCGCCACCGTGATCGACGAGTTGATCGACAGTCAAGCGGACGCCAACTTCTGGGACCCCTCGACGCAGCTCAGGGTGATCAAGACAAAAGGCAAGACCCCGGAGTACCCGGCGCGGCCCTCCGAGACCCCGGTGGCCGAACCGGCCGGCTGGGGCGACTAGGCCCGTGACTGACGTGGGTGCCAGCCTCGCCGCGCTTGATCGCGCGGGGCTTCGCAGGACCATGCGCACGATCGCCGGATCGCAGGGGCCGCGCGTCATGCTCGACGGGGCCGAGGTCCTCCTGCTCTGTTCGAACAACTACCTGGGGCTGGCGGATCATCCGCGCGTCCGCCAGGCCGCCGCCGACGCTGCGGAGCGCTACGGGGCCGGCGCAGGCGCTTCCCGCCTGATCTCGGGCGACATGGAGCTTCACGGGAAGCTCGAGAAGCACCTGGCTGCGTTCAAGGGCTCGGAGGCGGCGCTTCTCTTCGGCTCGGGCTACCTGGCGAACATGGGCGTCGTGGCTGCGCTCGCCGGAGAAGGCGGCGTGGTCTTCTCAGACGAGCTCAACCACGCCAGCATCATCGACGGCTGCCGCCTGGCTAGGGCCGAGACGTTCGTCTATCGCCACCGTGACACGGAACATCTCGCCTGGGGCCTCGAGCAGGCACAGGGCCGCAGTTCGCTGATCGTCACTGACGGCGTCTTTTCCATGGACGGGGACGTGGCGCCCCTTCCCGCCCTGGCCGAGCTCGCCGAGCGGCATGGTGCGCGGCTCATGGTCGACGAGGCGCACGGAACGGGTGCGATCGGCCCCGGTGGCCGCGGGACGGTGGCGGCGGCCGGCCTCGAGGGCGTGGTCGACGTCGTCGTGGGCACCCTCGGCAAGGCGCTCGGCGGCTACGGCGCCTACGTGTGCACCTCCGCGCAGCTCCGCGAGTTCCTCATCAACCGCGCGCGGCCGTTCATCTTCTCGACCGCTCCCCCGCCCCCTTCGGTCGGCGCAGCGCTCGCCGCGCTCGGGCTGCTCGAGTCGCGACCCGGCGTCGTCGAGCACCTGCGCCGGAACGCTGCGGTGATGCGCGAGGCGCTCGGCTCGTACGACCTGGACGTCGGCGACTCGCGGACGCAGATCATCCCGGTCATGGTGGGCGACGCACGCCGCGCGGTCGCGCTCTGCGAGCGGGCCCTCGACGGCGGCGTCTTCGCCCAGGCGATCAGGCCGCCGACAGTTCCCGACGGCACCTCCCGGTTGCGCCTGACGGTGATGGCGAACCACCGCGCCGACGAGCTTCAGAACGCCGCCCGCGTGATCGGCAAGGCCGCGCGGGACCTCGGCGTCGATCGCCACGCAGGCGGTCCTTCGCCAAGCGGCGTTAGTAGCGCGCCGTGGACGGCGTCTTCGTCACCGGAACGGGCACCGAGGTGGGGAAGACGGTGGTTGCCGGGGTCATTGCTCACTCGATGGCTGAGGCCGGGCGCCGCGTTTCCGTCTACAAGCCCGCCGTCTCGGGGCTCGACGAGGCGCGCGAGCAGGGCGTGATGCCGGATCACGAGCACCTGCGCACGGCCGCGGGCTCGGGCCAGGCCGACGCGGAGATATCGCCCTACCTCTTCGGCCCCGCGGTCTCGCCGCACCTGGCCGCCGAGCTCGAAGGCATCGCGATCGAGACCGAGCGCCTTCTGGGCGGACTTGCCGCAGCGCGAGACGCCGGCGACTTCCTGGTCTGCGAGGGCGTGGGTGGGTTCCTGGTCCCGCTCCGGCATCAACTACCTGGTGCGCGACTTCGCACGGGACGCCGCGCTGCCAGTCGTCGTTGTCGCAGCGCCCGGCCTCGGAACGATCAACCACACGCTGCTCACGGTCGAGGCGGTCAGGGCCGCCGGGCTCGAGGTCGTGGGAGTCGTCCTGACGCCGTGGCCCTCGGAACCAGGACGCCTCGAGACGTCGAATCTCAAGGCGATCCGGGAGCTCGGGCGCGTAAGGGTGGAGACCCTCGGCCGGATGGATCTCGCCGACCCGGCCTCGTGGCCACCGCTCGACTTTCGCCCGGCGTAGGCCGAGAACGACGAAGCCCGCCGGCCGCGCTGTGCGGCCGACGGGCTTGTCCTAACCCTCTGCGACGAGGCTTAGTTGAACGCGTACTCCTCGTAGTCCTCCACGTTGTCCTGCGTGACAGTCGCGGCGGGCACGATGATCTGACGCGGCACCTCGGGCGGGACGAGCTCCGGGAAGCCCTCGCCGAGCGCGATGAGGCGCGCCATGTTCACGGCCGAAGCGGCCATGTTCGGGTTGTAGAGGAACGTTGCCCGGTAGAGGCCGCCCTCCTTGATCTGCTCCATCGCGTCCTGCGAGCCGCCGACGCCCGTGAGGAACATCTCTTCCTCGCGGCCGGCGTTGCGGATCGCCTGGACGACACCCTGGGCCATGTCGTCGTCGTGCGTGTACACGGCGTCGATCTGATCCTCGGACTGGAGGATGTTCTCCATGACCTTCAGCCCCGTGTCGGGATTGAAGTCACCGGGCTGCTGGGCGACGATCTCGATGCCGCCGTCCGGGCAGACCTTGGCGAGCTCGTCCTCGAAGCCCTGGGTCCGCTCGTCGGTCACCGAGATACCGGCCAGGCCCTGGATCTCCACCACGTTGCCTTCGCAACTGAGCTCCTCGGCGATGTAATCCGCCGCGAGCACGCCGATCTGGTAGTTGTCGCCGAGGATGGTCGCCGTTGCGGCGTCCGGCTCGGTGAACAGCCGATCCACGTTGATCACCGGAATTCCGGCCTCTTCAGCCTCCTGTGCAACGGGGGTGAGTGCCTCACCGTCCTGCGGCAGGACGACCAGGGCGTCCGGCGCGTCGGAGATGACCTGTTCGATCTGCTGAGCCTGTGAGTCGGCATCCGCCGCCTCGAGCAGCTCGAACTCGACATCGTCGTACTGCTCGGCCGCGGCTTGGGCGTTCTTCGAGATGGCGCCTAGCCAGCCGTGGTCCGTCGGGGGCACGCTCGCGACGATGCGGACGGTCTCTCCCGAGCCGCCGCCGCTGTCGCCCGTTGGGGCCTCCGTTACGGTCGTTGTTGAATCGCCGCCGCCACAGGCGGCAACGACGATCGCGAGGGCGGTAGCCATCGCGATCGCGATTGGGAGTCGCTTGAGCGACATGAGATACCTCTCCTTTTGTTGGGAACGAGAACCGGATAAAAAGCTGTTGACGGTCATAGGCGAGCCTCCGGGCGCTGGATGAGGACCGCGCCGAGCACGATCGCGCCCTTGGTGACCTGCTGCACCTCGGTCGAGAGGTTGAGCTGGGTCATGAGGCTGAAGATGAGCGCGAAGGTGAGGACGCCGAGGAAGGTGCCGACGATCGTGGCCCTCCCGCCCATCAGGGAGGTGCCGCCGATGACGACGGCGCCGATTGCATCCAGTTCGTAGAGGTTCCCGCTCACCGGCGACGCGCTGCCGAGCCGCGCGCAGAGCAGCACGGCGGCGATTCCGACGAGGAAGCCGGAGAGGATGTAGACGCTGATGATCACTCGCCGGACCGGCACCCCGGCGATGCGAGCGGCCTCGCGGTTGCCGCCGACCGCGACGACGTGGCGTCCGTATCGCGACCGGTTGAGAACGACCCACCCGGCGATCGTGACCCCCAGGAAGACATAGACCGAGACGGGGATCCCGAGGATCTCACCGGTCCCGAACCAAAGCAGCGAGCCCACCGCCGGGTCGCCGAACGACCCGCCGTTCAGATCGAGAAGGCTGACCGGTTGTTTGTCGTTCAAGAGCAGCGCCAAGCCCTTGGCGATCGAGAACATCGCCAGCGTTGCGATGAACGGGACGACCCGCCCGAAGCCGATGGAAGTCGCGTTGATCGTGCCCAGCAGAGTCGCGAAACCGATCGCGCCCAGGATGAACAGCCAGGTCGTGCCTTCCGGATCCACCAGGATGCCGCCGAAGACGCCGGCGGCGGCGAGCACGGAGCCGACCGAAAGATCGATCCCTCCGGTTGCGATCACGAAGGTCATACCGATGGCGATCACGCCGACGACGCTCGCCTGCGTGAGCATGTTGCGGATGTTGTCCCAGGTCGGGAACGTGTCGGGCTCGAGGATCGCGCCGACCACGAAGATCAGGACGACCACGATCGCCAGCGCGTACTCCTGGAATTGCATCGCTCCAAACCGGTTGCGAAGCGCGGCGACTGCGCTCATGTGACCTCCTCCACTAGATCGGTTGACTCCGTTGGGGCGACGGCATGGCGCAGAAGCTCGCGCTCGCTCGCGTCCTTGCCCGCGACCTCGGCCACGAGCTCGCCCTCGCGCATGACCAGGATGCGGCTGCAGATCCCCACCAGCTCCTCAAGCTCGGACGAGACCACGAGGACCCCCAGCCCGGCGCTCGCGAGGTCGGCGATCACGCGGTAGAGCTCGGCCTTCGTTGCGACGTCAACGCCCCGGGTGGGCTCGTCGAGCAGGAGCACCCGGCATTGGCGAAGCAGCCAGCGCGCCAGCACGACCTTCTGCTGGTTGCCGCCGGAGAGCTGGCGAACGATGCGGTCGGGGTCGTCGGGAACCGTGTTCAGCGCGCGGAGCTGCTCGCCCGCGGCGTTGCGCTCGGCGCGGACGTTCAGGAGGATCCGCGCGAACTTGGCCCAGGTCGGCCAGTGAGACGTTCTTGGTGAGGTCCCAGTCGAGCAGCAGCCCCTGCGACTTGCGGTCCTCGGGGGCCAGGCCCAGGCCTGCGGCGATCGCGCGGTCGGACCGGTTGGGAGGCAGGCGCTTGCCCTCCACGAAGACCTCGCCCTCGTCCGGCTGATCCATCCCGTAGATCAGCCGCAGGAGCTCGGACCGGCCCGAGCCCACCAGGCCGCCCAGACCGACCACCTCGCCCGCATGGACCTTGAGGCTCACGCCCCTCACGGCCGGCAGCCCCCGCATGTCGCGGACCTCGAGCAGGACGTCGCCGAACTCGGTCGGCCGCTCCGGATAGAGCTGCTCGACCTTGGCGCCGACCATCAGCTCGACCAGATCGTCGGTCGTCGTGGTGGCCGGGATCCCCGTGGCGGCGGTCCGGCCGTCGGTCAGGACGGTGACCCGGTCGCCGATGCGACGGATCTCGTCGAGGCGATGAGTGATGTAGACGACGCCCACGCCCTCGGCGGTCAGCCGGCGCACGACGCCGAAGAGCGTCTCGATCTCGCCTTCGTCCAGGATCGCCGAGGGCTCGTCCATGATCAGCATGCGCACGTCGTGCGACAGCGCGCGGGCGATAGAGACGACCTGCTGCGCCGCCGGCCGCAGGGAGCTGACCCGCACGCGCGGGTCGATTCCCTCGTGCCCGAGGCGAGTGAGCAACGCCGCCGAGTCGCGGCGCATCTTCTCCAGGTCGAGCAGCGGTCCGCGCAGCGGCTCATGCGCCAGGAAGATGCTCTGCGCGACCGAGAGGTCTTCGACCAGATCGAGCTCCTGGTAGATCGTCGCGACGCCGCGGCGCAGCGTCGCGGCGGGGTCGCCCGTCGGGAGTGGCTCGCCGTTGACGAGGATCTCCCCGCCGGTCGGCTCGACGGCCCCGGAGACGCACTTGATCAGGGTCGACTTGCCGGCGCCGTTGGGTCCCAGGAGGCAGTGGATCTCGCCCGCGCGCACGTCGAAGTCCACTCCCTTGAGCGCCTTGACGCCGGGGTACTCCTTGACGAGGTCGCGGACCTCGAGCACTACCGGCGCCTCTTGGGAGACCTTCGCGGGCTCGCTCATGCTGCATCCACCAGCGGCCGGAGGTTGTCCCGGGCGATCTCCAGGCCACCCTCGATCTTTTCGTCCGAGCCGCCCCACTCGGGATCCTCGTGCTCGACCGAGAGGACGCCGTCGAAGCCGCCCTCCCGCAGCGCCTCGACGTAACCGGGGAAATCCACCTGGCCGAGGCCCGGGACACGGAACTGCCACCAGCCCATATCCCAGGGATCCTTTTCGCGCGTGGACATGCGACCGAAGAACCCGTAGCGGTTGCGCTGGTCCGGGAACGTCTCCGCGTCCTTGGCGTGCGCGTGGATGACCTTGTCGACATACGGGCGCAGCGCCTCCACGGGGTCGATGCCGATCCAGAGCAGGTGCGACGGATCGAAGTTGAGCCAGAGACCCAGGTCGAACATCCACTCCCACAGCTCGGGCGAGTACGCGAGGTTGCCGGGGTAGCCGTCCGGGTGCCAGCCCTCCATGACGCAGTTCTCGATCATCAGCTGGACGCCGCGCTCGCCGGCGTAGTCCACGAGCGGCGGGAATACCCGCTCGGCCTCGCGGAGGTTCTCGGCGACGCTCTTCGACACGTCGCGCCCGACGAAGGTGCCCACGGGCACGCCGCCCAGTGCCGCGGCGACGTCTACGCATGCCCGCACGTGGTCGTTGATCTCCTGCCTCTGGCCGGGATCCGGGTGCAGGTTGTTGTCGTAGAACGCAAGCGCCGAAAGACCGACTCCGTGGCGCTCGAGCGTCTCCTGCGCCCGTTCTGCCTCGGCTTCGTCGTAGCCGTCGCCGGCGATGTGGCAGGCGACGAACGGCCTGTCGCCAAGGCGCGGCCACGCGGCTAGCTCGAGCGTGTCGAAGCCGTGCGTGCCGGCCCACGCGGCCACATCGTCGAGCGAGCGATCCGGCATGCAGGCGCTCAGCAGACCGAGCTTCATCGCGCGACCTCGACCCAGTTGCGAGTGGTTGCGGCCTCAAGTACCGCTGCGGTGATCGTCACGGCCCGGACGCCATCGTCGCCGATCGGAAGGCCGTCGGGAGCGTCCTCGCCGCGGATCGCCTTGTACGTGTCGGCGACGAACGCGTCGAAGCAGTCGGCGTAGCCCTGCGGATGACCGCCCGGAAGGGTCACGTAGGCAGCGGCCTCGGGCGAGAGCGTCGCGAAGTCACGCGGAATGGACTCGCCTCCGGAGCGGCGCCCCACCCACAGAGCCTCGGGCGTCTCCTGGTCGAAGAACAGGGACTCGGCCGACCCGGAGATCTCGAACCAGAGATGGTTCTTGCGCCCGGCGGCGACCTGGGAGATGACGACGGACCCGATGACGCCGCTCTCAAGTTCGAACATCAGCGCGGCGATGTCCTCGGTCTCGACGTCGCGGACAGCGGTGGCAGCCCCGTCGCCGGCGCGGTCGAACGAGTGCCCGCCGGCGGCGGCGCGCTCGGGATGCGCGATCGCGGTGCGCGCCGCGAGGCGAACGATGCGCTCGCCGGTGACGAACTCGATGAGATCGCACCAGTGGGAGCCGATGTCGGCGAAGGCCCTGGAGGCGCCACCCAATCCGGGGTCGACCCGCCAGTTGTCGTCGTCCGGCGAAAGCAGCCAGTCCTGCAGGTACCCGCCGTGCACGAGTGAGATCGCGCCGGCGGACCCGTTGGCGATCCGGGCGCGGGCCTCCCGCACCGTCGGGTAATACCGGTAGACGAACGGCACCGCCAGTACGCAGCCGCTGTCGCGTGCGGCTGCTGCCAGCTCACCGGCACCCTGCTCGTCGAGAGCGATCGGCTTCTCGCAGACGACGTGCTTGCCGGCGCGCAGGGCGGCGAGCGCGTGGGTGACGTGCAGGTGGTTGGGAGTGCAGACGTGGACGACGTCGATCGCGTCGGAGGCGATCAGGTCCTCTGCCGTCTTGAAGCCGGTTTCCGCACGCAGCTCTGCGGCCGCCTGCGCCGAGCGCTCGGCGCTGGAGGCGACGACACCGGCGATCCGGCCACCTGCCAGCAGCGCGGATCGCGTGTGGACCCGGCCGATGAAGCCGGTTCCGATGACGCCGGTTCGCAGCTCCTGGGTCCGCGCGGAAACGCGATTCTGAAGCGCCAGCGGCGCGCCCTCCTCCATGGATGCGAACCTAACCTACTTTTGCGCTTGTGTCAAGCAAAAGTCAGTTAGCGATCACACGAAACTTCGAAAATCAGCGCTATTTGCAGGGATATTTCTGCGGAGTTTGACATGTACAAGTCCGCCTGATTGACTTCTGAAACCGCCGATGGCTAACCACGATCCACGCTCTGCCCCGCTCTTCGGCCCCGGATCCATGCTCCAGCTGATCCGTAGCGCCGACGGCACAACGCGCGCCGAGCTCGTGACGCGGACCGGGCTCGCCCGCTCGACCGTCGCACAGCGGTTGGACCAGCTCTTCGCGCACGGTCTCCTTCGCGAAGCGGGTGAGAGCGGTTCGACCGGCGGTCGCCCGCCGATGATGTTCGCCTTCAACCACGACGCCGGCGTGATCCTTGCCGCCGACCTCGGAGCGACCCACGCGCGGCTCGCGCTGACCAACCTGGGCGGCGAGGTCATGGCGGAGGAAACCGGCGAGATCGAGATCGCCCGGGGGCCCGAGGAGGTTTTGGACTGGGCGGACGAGCGCTTCCACGTCCTGCTGCGGGAGGCCGGCCGGCGCGATCGCGACGTATGCGGCATCGGCATCGGCGTCCCCGGTCCCGTTGAGCACGCGACCGGGCGTCCTCGCAACCCACCGATCATGCCCGGCTGGGACGCATACCCGATCCCCGAGCGGTTCACCGACCGCTACGACGTCCCGGTTCTCGTCGACAACGACGTGAACATCATGGCTCTGGGCGAGTACTGGACGCAGTGGACCGAGATGGACCACCTGCTCTTCGTCAAGGTCGGGACGGGGATCGGTTGCGGTGTCGTTGTGGACGGCGCCATCCACCGGGGCGCGGACGGGGCCGCCGGAGACATCGGGCATATCCGGGTCGCCGGCGCCACAGGCGGATGAAGCCACCTGCGCCTGCGGAAACGTGGGCTGCCTCGAGGCTCTCGCCGGTGGCCGCGCGATGGCAGCTCGGCTGAGCGAGGAAGGATTCGCAACCGCCGACTCGCGCGCCGTCGTGGATCTCGCTCGTGGCGGAGAGCCGGCGGCGGTCCAGCTGGTTCGTGAGTCCGGCAGGTTGATCGGCGAGGTCCTCGCCGCCTCCGTGAACTTCGTCAACCCGTCTGTGATCGTCGTTGGCGGCGACATCGCCCAGGCCCAGGAGCAACTCCTGGCCGGGATCCGCGAGGTCGTCTACCAACGCTCATTGCCGCTGGCGACGCGGCACCTCCGCATTGTGCGCAGCCAACTGGCAGACCGCGCGGGCGTGATCGGCGCCGCGGTGATGGTGATCGAGCAGGTGCTGTCACCAGCGGCGATCGACGCTGCGATCGCTGCGGTCGCGCCGGGCGAGCGCGCCTTCGCCGCGGCCTAGTCCAGGAAGCGGTCGCGGCGAAGACGGCGGGTAGGGATGGACGAGCCCGCTCCCCTAGCGCCAGAGGAGGTCGGCGAGGACCGCCGCGGGGTGCAGGGGTCCATCCGGGCGGGCGCTGCGGTGCCGAGCAGGCAGCCCGTCGTCCGGCCAGCGATTGCGCGTTCGGGATTGGATCTCTCGGCTCCGGTCGTTGGCGAGTTCGATGTTGATCCGGTGGTCCATGACGCCTCCTTGAAACCAGCGTTTAGCTTACGGTGGTTAGTGTAGCACCACTGAAACGTAATTGCTGGTTACAATACGGAACATGCCCGTTGGCCACGACCATGAGACGAGCAGCGCGCCCGGCGACCTGGAGATCGTTCGGCGCCTCGTCAACAGCTACGACGCCGAGACCGGACAAGAGGACCTGAGCGGCCCCGCTGAGCTCTCGGCCTGGTTGGACGAGATCGGCCTCGCCCAGGCCGCCGAGGCGACCGCTGCTGACGTCACGCGCTTTGTCGAGGCCCGCGAGGCCTTGCGCTCCCTCCTTCGGGCAAACAACGGCGCCCCCCTCCCCGATGGCGCGAGCGAGCGCCTGAACGTTGCGCTCGCCGGCGCAACGGCGGAGGTTCGGTTCGCGGGCGGGTCGGCAACGCTCGAGCCCAGCGGGACCAAGCCGGAGGCGGCGCTCGCCCGGATCGCCCTGATCGTCCGCGACGCGATGGTGAGCGGCGAGTGGGCGCGGCTCAAGGTGTGCCCGGCCGACGATTGCGAGTGGGCGTTCTACGACCGCTCGCGGAACCGGTCGCGCACGTGGTGCGATATGCAGGACTGCGGCAACCGCGCGAAGGTTCGCGCGTACCGAACCCGCAAATCGCGCTGACTCAGACCGGCGGTTCCGCCGAGGTGATGTCTAGTGTCGCCCCCGAGTGAGAGAAGGGCGTACCCAAGACCTCGACGCGCGGCATCTGTGGCACCCGTTCACACAGCAGCAGGGTTGGTCTGAGGACGAAGCGCTGGTCATCGAGCGCGGGGAGGGCACCGACCTGATCGGCTGCCGACGGCCGCCGCTACATCGACGGCGTCTCCTCGCTCTGGTGCAACGTCCACGGACACCGGCATCCCGGCATCGACAAGGCGATCCGCGATCAGCTCGACCGCATCGCGCACTCGACGATGCTGGGGCTCACCCACCCGCTGGCCGCCGAGTTGGCCGACCGCCTGGTCCACATCGCGCCGCCCGGCCTTGATCGCGTCTTCTACTCGGACTCCGGCTCGACCGCGACGGAGATCGCGCTCAAGATGGCGTTCCAGTACTTCCAGCAGCAGGGCGAGACGGAGCGCCGCTCCTACGTCTGCCTCCGCGACGCCTACCACGGCGACACGATCGGGGCGGTGTCGGTCGGCGGGATCGACCTCTTCCACGAGTGCTACGGCCCGCTCCTCTTCGACGCACATCACGTCACTCCAGGCGACTCCTCTGAACTCGAGTGCATCCTCGACTTCCATGACGGGGAGATCGCCGCCGTAATCGTCGAGCCGCTCGTCCAGGGAGCGGCGGGGATCCGGGTGCAGCCGCCCGGCTTCCTGCGCCGCGTTCGCGAGCTCTGCGACAACCACGACGTTCTCCTCATCTGCGACGAGGTCGCAACCGGGTTCGGGCGGACCGGGACCATGTTCGCGTGCGAGCAGGAACGGGTCTCGCCGGACCTCATGTGCGTCGCGAAGGGCCTGACCGGCGGCTACATGCCGCTCGCGGCCACCCTGGCCACCGAGAGGATCTACGCGGGCTTCCTTGGCGCGCACGAGGAGTTCAAGACCTTCTTTCACGGCCACACCTACACGGGCAACCCGCTCGCGTGCGCGGCGGCGATCGCGAGCCTGGAGGCGTTCGAGAGCGAGGGCACGCTGCTCAAGCTCCAGCCGAAGCTCCGCCTCCTCGGCGAGCTGCTGGGCGACGTCGCAAAGATGCCCGAGGTCGCCGAGGTGCGCTGCCGCGGCTTCATGGTCGGCATCGACCTCGGCGAGCACGACCCCGCGCTGCGCCTGGGCCATCGCGTGACGCTCGCGGCGCGCGAGCGCGGCGCGATCATCCGGCCGCTCGGCGACACGGTGGTCCTCATGCCGCCGCTCGCGATCTCGAAGGCGGAGCTGCGGCGCCTGGTCGCGATCACCGCGGAGGCGATTACGGCGGCATGCGCGGAGGCTGGTGGCGCTTCGGAGCCGGCGAGGCTGCCGGCGGCGGCCGAGGCCGCCGAGCCGCTGCGGCGCGCGGCTTAGGGTTCGGTTCGCGAGCAGGGCTCGGCTGGCGCCGATTCGCCGCCGCCCGCGTGCCTGACTAGCGCCGATTGCCGCCGCCCAGGCCTGACTAGCGCCGATTCGCCGCCGGCCGCGTGCCGGACTAGCGCCGACTCGCCGCCGCCCGCCCGGGCCCAGGGTTGATGGCGCTGCGGAGCGGCTCGAGAGGCGATAAAGGGGATTGATGGGGCGCCTGCGAGGGCTCGGTCGCCGCGTGTGTACCCAACGTTTCGCTCAGCGGGAGCGGATTACCACACGTCGCAAAGATCGCGTTTCCGCACGCGAAAACGAGCTTCCGACCCGCGTGTGTCATCTGGCGTTCGCTCAGCGGTCGCGGATTACCACACGAGCAATCTGAGGCGTGAATCGAGCGCAACGAGCGCCGACCGGGGCTGCGTCACGCCCACTTCCCACCCCCTTTATTGCCAATTCGAGTGCGCCGGCACCCTCGACCACGACTGAACTATCCAGCAATCGCGAAAATCAAGCCGTGATGAAACGGCCCCGGCGCCGTAGTGGGGATATGAACGACGTCTTGATCGCGCCCGCTCAGGCGGCGCCGAGCGACGCGGAGGCTGCCTTCGAGGAGCTCTACCGCTCGTCGCGGGACGACGTGTTCGCCTACGTCTCGGGCCTGGTGCGCGACCGCTCGGCGGCCGAGGACGTGACCGCGGCGGCGTTCGAGCGGGCCTACAGGCGCTCGTCGTCGTTCAACCCGGCTCGCGGGACGATGCGCGCGTGGCTCTTCGGCATCGCGCGGAACGCCGCGCTCGACGAGCTGCGCCGCCGCAAGCGCCACGTCGAGATGACCAGCGAGCCCGTGGCCGATACCACCCCGGCCGACGAGGAGGCCGAGGTCGCCATGCGCCGCGCCGCCCTGCGCCAGGCGATGGAGAAGCTTTCCGCACGCGAGCGCGAGCTCGTCGCCCTCAAGTTCTTTGCCGGCCTCTCGACCGCCGAGATCGCAAGCGTGATCTCGGTCGGCGAGCGAGCGGCGGCCATGCGTGTCCACAGAACGATCGAGAAGCTGAGGAGGGCCTGCGATGAGGCTCGATGACCTGAGGCGCAACGTGCGCGACGAGACTGATATCCCTGCCGAGGTCGAGCGCGAGCTCGAGATCCTGGACGCCGCCCTGCGGGGCGAAGCGGTCCCGGAGGGCATGGAGGGCATCGAGGCGCTCGTCTCCGACCTCCGCGCCGAACGGCCGGAGCCCGAGCCCCGCTTCGAGGAAAAGCTCGACGCCTGGGCCGCCGCGGGATTCCCCCGCGGCAAGGGCCCGCGCGCCCGCGCTGCCGGCGGCGGCGGTAAGAGCACCGGCGGCTTCTTCTGCGCGCTTCAGCCCCGACGGGCCGCGCGGCTGGGCGCCGCTCGCGGCGGCGACAGCGGCGGTCGTAGTGGTCGGCGTTTCGCTTTCGCAGATCGACTTCGGCGACGGCGGCGAGGCGCTGACCGGCGGTCCTGCTGCGCTGGAAGGCGAAGCGAGTGACTCCGCCGACGTCGATACGGGCGCCGCCGCTCCGAGCGATCAGGGGGCCGCAGACGAGGCTGCCAAGGACAACATCGAGCGCGCGCTGGTACCGACCGACGATGCCGGCGGCGGCGCAGCCCTGGAAGCCCAGGGCAGCAGCGGCTTCGCTGAGGACGGACGGCTCAGTGAACTGCTCGCGCGATGCTGCCTCCCGCACCGGCAACAACCGCCACCAGGAGAAGCGCCGGGTCGACCGCGAGGCGCAGCTCACGCTGGCCGCGCCGGCCGACGAGGTCGCCGACGTGAACGACCAGGTGATCGACGTGGTCGAGGGCGCGAACGGCATCGTCCAGAGGTCCCGCGTGACCGGCACGGACGAGTCCGCTCGCGCGACGCTCGAGGTCGAGGTCCCGACCGCGACCCTGGACGACACGCTGGCGGCACTCTCCGAGCTTGCGAACGTCAAGTCGCGCACCGAGCAGTCGGTGGACATCACCCGCTCCTACGTGACCGCGAAGGACCGCCTGGTCGGTCTCCGCGCCACGCGCGACAACCTCGCGATGCGGATCCGGGAGGCGACGACCGATCTCGAATTGGCGGAGCTCCAGGCACAGCTCGCCGCCGTGAACCGGCAGATCGCCGACGCGAAGAACGAGCTTGCTCAGGTCGAGAACCGGGCACAGTTCGCGACGGTCACGATCGTGATCACCTCGGAGGGCGCCGGGCACCAGCGACGACGATGACGGCTGGTCCTTCGGCGATGCGCTTGACGACGCGGGGAAGGTCCTGGAGGTCGGCGCGGGCGTGGCGCTGATCAGCGCCGCCGTGCTGCTGCCGCTGGCGATCATCGCCGCGATCGCGTACTTCGTCGTCTCGGCGGCGAACCGCCGGGCGCGCGAGCGCGCCCTGGACAAGTAGCCGGCAGCGTCGCGAGGGCCGAGTTACTCCCGCATACCGGCACTAACCCTGCCGTCGCGGGTGGCTTACTCCTCGTAGGGCTCGAAGTCCGCCTTGCGGGCGCCGCAGACGGGGCAGAACCAGTTGTCCGGGATCTCCGCGAAGTCGGTGCCCGGCGGGATGCCGCCGTCCGGGTCCCCCTCGTCGGGGTCGTAGACGAACCCGCACGAAGTGCACACCCAGAGCTGCTTGGTCTCAGTCGTGCCCATCGCGGCGGGAGCCTAGCGTCCCCGCGATACGAAAGGATGCAGTTCAGTGGCCGACGCCGAGCTTCCAAAAGACGCTGCCGGGGCGCGCAATCCCTTCGAGGAGGGGTTCGAACCCGCGGCGGCGCGCCCGGCCTCCACGATCCTGCTCTTGAGAAGGGGTGGCAAGCACGCCGACCGCCGGCTCGAGGTGCTCCTTGTCAAGCGCAACGAGAGCGCGCGATTCATGCCCGGAGTGTGGGTCTTCCCGGGTGGGCGCGTCGAGGCGGACGAGCTGATCACGGGCGTCTCGGGCGCGGAGACCGACGTCGATGCGGACGAGCTCGCCCACCGCGCCGCCGCGATCCGCGAGCTTGCCGAGGAGGCGGGCATCCAGCTCGACCTCTCGTCCGAGCTCGTCCCATGGTCGCGGTGGATCACCCCGGAGCCCATCCCCATCCGCTTCGACACGCGCTTCTACCTGGCGCTGGCGCCCGCCCACTCCCCGCCCAAGGCCGACGGCCAGGAGGTCACCGACGCGGCGTGGATGAACCCGCAGGACGCGCTCGAAAGCGGCGAGGCCGGCGAGATCGAGCTCGTCTTCCCCACGATCAAGCAGCTCGAGTCACTCGTGCCCTACGCGACCGCCGACGAAGCGATGGACGCCGCCCGCGCCATGGTCGTCGAGCCGATCATGCCGAACGTCGTCGAGGACGACTCAGATCAGGGCTGGCGCATGCTCATGCCGGGCGACGACGGCTACGTGCCGCCGAGTCGTCTGAGCTCGCCGGGAACGGCTCCAGGCCCGCGTGCCACGGGCCGGCGGGGTACGTGTGCGTGCCGTGCTCCTCGACCTCCATGCGGATGCGCCGGAAGAGCTCGCCCGCATCCTTGAGCGCCTCGGCGTACTCGTCTGCCGTCAGCTCGCGCAGGCGCCAAAGGAAGTAGAGCTGGCGCTCCGAGATGCCGAAGTCCACGTCCGCCTCGATCCCCGCCGCCCAATCGAGGAAGCCGGGCCCGATCGTCTCGCGCAGCGCCATCGGGTCGTGCTCCCGCGGGACGGTGGTGATGAACTTCCGGTTGAAGTCGATCGACTCGAACTGGACCCGGTTGCGGCTGACGCGGCTCTCGATCATGTCCTCGGCGCCCGCGAGCGACTCGACGTTGAACGGCGGCGTCGCCTGGGCGACATCGGGCAGATGGGCCTTGGCGACGATCGCGCCGGGCACGACTGTCTTCTTGAAGAGCCCGCCCTCCTCGTGCTCCAAGGCGTCACACGAGGAGCCCCAGTACTCGGTGGCGAGCTGTCCCGTCAGCCTGTTCGTTCCGCCTGGGCAGAGCGCGGCCGGGCCACCACGCGGGTTGAGCCCGCCGACGGGCTCGTACTTGACCTCGAGCTTCCCGGCAAGGCTCTGAACGATCCCGGCCCATTCCTCCGCATTCGCCATGCGGGCAGTTTGCCAGGAGGCATGGACCTGGTTGGTCTAGGGGTCCGAGAAGATCTGCGGCGAGCGCTCGCCGCCGAAGATCGCCGGCTGGTCGGGCGTGATGTAGCAGGGGGCGAACGTCTCGGCGATCGGCGGACCCTGGCCCGGTCCGCCGGCGATGCCGCCGTCCACCGCGTTACGCACGTCCTCGTCGAGGTTCGCGTCCGGCTCCGTTCCGACCGGGTCGAGCGTAGTAGTCGAGGTTCTTGCAGTCGAACTCGGGGAAGATGCCGCGCGGCCCGTTCGCCGGCGAGCCGTCAGGTACTCGGGCGGGGAGTAGGCGTTGCCGCGGTTGGTCGAGAGACGCTCCGGATAGATCGACAGCGCCTCCGAGCCGAGGTAGCCGAGCTGCTTCAGGTAGTGGCGCGGAGCCGGTGCGTTCGGGCGGCGCGAAGTTCGTGGTGCCGGCGAGGGCGATGCTGGGCCCGACCAGGAAGTCCGCCGCCGTCTTCCGGTACGCGGCTCAGGTAGCGAAGCGCCGGGTTCAGGTTCGACGAGGAACGGGTCCAGCGCGTCCACGAACGGCTGGAGCCCTTCCGGGCCAAGGAGGCGCTCGAGCGCGGGGAAGCCGTCCTCGGAGGCGTCGATGAGCGGATCGAGGTTGCGGAAGAGGTTCTCGAGGTTGGGCGAGAGCTCGCGCACGCTGTCGAGCGTCGGGCTGATGTCGTTGGCGACCGGAAGCAGCTTCTGGACGAGCGGGCGGGTGTCCGCCTGGAACTGGTCGAGGCGGTCAAGCGTCAGGCGCGACTCGCGCTGGAAGGTGGGCAGGATCGTGATGCTCTCGGCAAGCGCGTCGTCGGCATCGGCGAGGGCGCCGAAGGTCGCCTCCGAGCCGGTGATGGCTCCGGCCAGGGCCTGATCGCGCTCGGACACTGCTTCAAAGACCTCACCGGTATCCCGCACGAGCCCCTGCACGGACTCCTTCTGCCCCTTCAGGATCTCGAGCGTCGACGACGCGTCCGTGATGAACGGGCCGATGTTGCCGAAGGCGTCGTTCAAGTCCAGCGAGCGGCCCTTGACCGCCACCGCGGCCGACTGCTGCCACTGCTGGAATGCCGTGCGCGTCTCGGGGTCGAGCGCGTTGAAGATCTCGTCGATCTGGGTCGCGTTGCGCGTGGCCGTCACCTCGAGCGTGCCGTCCTCGGGGATCGACTCGACCTCCTCGGCCTCGGCGTCGGTGACCCCGGCCGCAGCGCCGAGGGAGACGTTGTCCGTCGTCCCCAGGCTCCGTCCCGGACGTGAGCTCGACGTAAGTCTCGCCGAGGAGCGTCTTCTGGCGCAGGATCGCGCGCGCGTCGTCCGAGATCGGCGCGAACTCGGGCCTGATCTCGAGGACGGCCTCGGTCGTGTCGTAGCCCTCGATCCGCTTGTCCGGCGGCGCGAGCTTGACATCCTTCACCTTGCCGACCGAGACGCCGCCGATCCGGATGTCGGACTCGGCCGCGAGCTGGGTCGCCTCGGGGAAGTACGCCGTGATGCGGTAGTTCTTCGCCTTGAGCGGGATCGGACCGCCGAACGCGATCCACAGGAACATGATCAAGAGGAAGCAGGAGATCGCGAAGCCTGCGGCGATGAGGATGCGGCCGACTGAGGGGGCTTGCTTCTGCATCAGCTGCAGCTCGGAGAGGTCGAGGGGGATACCGGTGACGATGCTGCGGAAGATCTGCGACCAGATCGGCCGGGGTTGGCGGGCGACTCCGCCTGTGACGAGGTTCTGGATGTTGCAGGCGCTGGCCGTGAAGTAGATCCGGCGGAAGAGCCCGTTGCCGTCCTGAAGCGGGTAGACGCTTGCGCCGTTGTGGGCCAGCCAGCCGGCCCAGTAGAGGTAGCCCTCGTCGCGGTCCGCGGTGCCGACGGGCTCCTTGCCGCGCGGGTTGAAGGCGGCCATGTTGCCGAGGTGGTTCAGCTTCGACGCGATCGTCTTGAGGCCCGGAGCCGTCTTCGAGAGCTTGCCGGCCGCCTGGTTCAGATCGGGGATCGGCTCGCGGGCCGCACGAACGAACGGGCGCAGCTCGTCGCGGATCACGGGCGTCACGGTCTCGGCGAGCTTCTGCGTCGAGGAGTTGAGCTCCGGCAGGTTGCGCGCGAACGGCCGCAGCGACT
Source organism: uncultured bacterium (assembly GCA_963725035.1). GTDB lineage: Bacteria > Actinomycetota > Thermoleophilia > Solirubrobacterales > 70-9 > JALZKA01. Next base: position 352,284 of record CAVRWX010000001.1, read on the forward strand.
CGAACGCCGGGCCGGCCTCGTCGCCGAACTCCTTGGCAGCCGCGAGCGCATCGCGCGTCTCGGCCAGGGCGCCGGGCAGGAGTGCCGTCGCGCTCTGGATGTCCGGGTCCTCCTGCGCCATCGCCGCCAGCGTCTGGTTCGACGCCTCCACGAGGCGAACGATGTCCTGGTCCTGCGTCCCGATCGACTTCGTGAGGATCGAGAGGTTGTGGATCAGGCGGCTCAGGTTCTCGTCGCGCTCGGCGACCGCGGTGTTGAGCTTCTCGAGGTCACGGTTGATCGGGCCCAGGCTGCCGAGGATGCGCCCCAAGGTCCTTGCCGCGTCCCTCGAGACCCTGACCGGCCCCGACCAGGATCGCGCGCAGATACGCCTGGTTGTCGCTGTCGAGAGCCTCGAGGACCTGGTCGAGGGGCACGTCCGGGGCCGTGTTCGCCAGCGGCACCGTGTCGCCCTCCTCGATCTCGCCGCCGGCGGCGCTCCGGGTGCCCGGATCGATCGAGAAGAACATGTCGCGCAGGCCGGTCAGCGGGCGCATGAGGATCGTCGCGTCCTCGTAGATCGGGAGGTACTCGCGGTCGACGTCGAACGTGACGACCGCGCGGCCGTCGACCAGCTCGACGTCCGAGACGTCGCCGATCCTCACGCCGGCAACCCTGAGCGTCTGGCCCTGGCCGGCGACGACGCCCTGGGCGTTGTCGAACTCGGCCTGGAACTGGAAGGGCTTCTCCTCCAGGACGGGGATGCGAAGGCGCTGCTTCTGGAAGATGTAGAAGCTGATCACGCCCGCGAACACGATCAGGACGACGACGGCGATGAACGGACGGAGGCTCTTGCGAATCGCGGTCATCATGGCTTCGCGTCCTCCTCGGGCACGTCCATGCCGTACGCGCCGGCGAGCGCGAGCGCGATGTCCTCCATCGCCTGCTCCGCCTTCTTCTCGTCGCGCTTGGTGGTGAGCTCGTCGGCCTCCGCGAGCAGCTCTGCGCCGTCCTCGATCGTCGTGAGCTGCGATTGGCTGGCCCTGGGCAGCGGCAGCAGATCGCCGAGGTCGCCGATGTTGAGGTCGGCGATGTCGACGTTGGTCGCCTCGAGGTCGGGCGCCTCCTGCGTCTCGCACGGGACGTCCGGGCGGAACGGCGTCTTCGCGGAGTCCTCGATCGCCGGGATCGCTCCGACGAGCGGCGCCGGGGCAAAGCCGATCGCGTCCTCGCCGCCCGAGAGCGGAAGGCCCCCGGGAATCACGACGCCGTTCGGTGCCGCTGCCCGCGCCACGTTCGGATGTAGGGGCCGTTTGCGTCATTCGACCGGCTCTCGCCTGCGAGACCCACGAGGCCGTAGCCGAGCTCTTCGAAGATCCTGCCCGTCGCCTCGTTCTCGGGATCGTCGATGGTCTGATTCGCCCACGGGATGACGACCTCGTTGAAGCAGCTCGAAAGGGCCCGCGCCTGGTTCAGGAACGGGATCGTGTCCTTCGAGAGCTGGGCGAGGCGCGGGATCGTCGGGCGCAGGTCGGCGGTCAGGCCGCGAAGCTCGTCTTCGGAGACCAGGCCCCGGACCTGCTGGAGCAGCGGCGTTGCGGCGTCCAGCGTGGCGGGCGTCGAGCGAACGCCCGGCAGCGCCTCGCGGGCGAACGCGCGCAGGGACGGGAAGGACGCGTTGAGGCTCGCAAGCGCGGGCTCGCCCTCTTCGAGCACCTCCGGAAGCAGCGCGATCGCCTCTTCGAGGCTCGCGCTCTCGGCGGCGAACGAGCCGAGGACCGTCCGCAGGTTGGTGACGAGGTCCTGGAGGTCGTCGCCCTGGTTGAGCGCCTCGACCGTCGTGTCGAGGTTCACGATGAGCTCGGACAGGTCGTGCTCCTCCTGGCCCAGGAACGCCTCGTTCACCTCGGACGTGTAGCGGAACGCGCCCGGCGACGTCTTGTAGATCTCGCGGAAGCCCTCCGCTCCGCCTTCCTTGAAGGCCTTGCCGAACTCGTCGAGCAGGATCTGGAGGTTCGAGCGGACGTCCGCCCTGGAGCGTGGTGAAGACCTGGTCGATCTGGACCGCGATCGACGTCTGGCCCACGGGGAAGGTGTGGCCGTCATCCACCTCGGGAGCGCTCGGCGTGCCCGGCTTGAGGTCGACGAACAGGTTGCCCTCGAGGAAGAGCCGCGGGCGCAGCTTCATCGTCGCGTCTTCGTGCAGCGGGAGCGCTGACTCCTCGAGCTCCATGGTCACGACGGTCGCGGTCGCCGGCGCGGCCTCCGCCTCCGGATCGTCCGTGGTGCCGGCCTGCGCCGTGACCTGCTCCGCGTCGCTCGACTGGATGTGCTCGATTGACGGTCACCTTGCCGACGTTCACGCCCGCGATCCGGACCGGCGAGGCGGGCCGGATGTTCGCCGACGACGGGAACACCGCCTTCACCGTGTAGGGGTCTGCCCATGGCACGCTCTTCGTGAACGCGTAGAAGGACGCGGCCGCGAGCAGCACGATCAGGATCAGGCCGACAGCCCAGTTCGGGAAGCCGTTCTCTGCGCTGGCCGGTCCTCATGGCTGCCTCGAGGGGACGCGGGTGTCACGGAACTCGCGAAGCACCGAGCCGTCCGGCTGGATCGCGTTCTCGCCGTAGAAGAGCGTCGACGGGCCGCGCGATGCCCGGGATGTCCTGCACGCCCACGCTCGGGTTCGAGGCGGGCTGTCCGGGAATCGGGAGCCGGCCCAGGAAGTAGCCGGTCTGCCCGCCCTGGCAGTCGGCATCCTTCTGGCCGGTGGGGCCGAAGTGGACGTGGCCGTGAACGGTCGGCTGCACCTCCGGCTCGAACACGCCCGTCGTCGGCGGGTTGGGCAGGGGCCCGTGCTGGCCCGTGGCCTGGATGCCCGAGTAGCCGGCGACGGGACCGTGGGTCTCGCCCGGGACCGAGATCGTCGCCGGCTCCGACGTGGACCGATACCGGGCCGAGCGGCGCGTTGGTGAGCGCCTGGCGGAAGCTAGTAGCCGACCTGATCCCTGTCGGAGAGCGCCTCCGGGAGGAACGTGAACCAGTAGTTCCAGTAGTTGCAGACGGTCTGCGCCGGGACGACCCACTCGGAGAACCGGCGGGCTGAGTCGAACGTGTCGCGGAGGCGCTGGAAGCGAGAGCGCGGTGGAGGACTGCGCGACGAGATCGTCCAGCTCCACGAGCACCTCGCGGAGGTCGCGGTTCATCGCCGGCGTGCGCGCCAGGATCGGCGTCCCGACGTCGATCGCGCTGTTCAGGACCGGCAGGGCGACTCGGAGGTCCTGCACACCTGGCCGCAGGCGCCTCGAGAGCTCGGCGAACTCGGCGAGGAACGGCCGTTGCCTGGGCAGCGTGTCGATCGCGGTCTCCAGGGTCGGCGGCCCCTCCGAGATCGTCGCCTTGAGGGCCTCCGGGTCGCGCGCGATCGCGTCGAACGCGATGGCGGCGTTGGTGAAGAACTGCGCCTGCTGATCCGAGACGGGAGCGACGATCTCGGCGGTGCGGGCGAGCGAGGTGATGAAGCGCTCGAGCTGGGTCGACGGGTCGGCCAGGACGCGGGATACCGGGCCGAGGTTCTCGACCAGCGGCCGGAGACCCTCGATCGCGTCGTTCAGGGACGCGCCGCGCCCCGCGAAGGCGCCGCCGAAGCCCACCAGGTTCTCGCGTGCCGCGCTCCGCGTCTTGTTGTCGAAAGTGTTGTTGATCGCGTCGAACTCGGTCTGCTCCTGGAAGCAGCCGTCCTTCGCCTGCTCGGGGATCTCGTCGGAGAAGCTCGCCGGATCGGTCGGGATGTCGCACTCGGCGGCGTCGCCGTCGTTCGTGCCGTCGAAGATGTGCCCCTCCTCGGCGTCGGGGCCGGTGCCGCGCACGATCTCGAGGTACTTGAGGCCGAAGGTGGAGCGGTAGCGCACCCGGAAGACCGAGTCCTCGGGCAGCGGCTCGGCCGCCTTGTCGAGCTTCAGGTTGAGCCTCGCGCCCAGCGGGGGCACGTCACCGGCGGTTCCGTCGCCCTCGGTTGAGGCGGTCCCACTCTCCTCGATCTCGACCGGCTCGATCGACTCGACCACGCCCACCCGGGTGCCGCCGATCCGCACCTCGTTGTTGGCGCCGAGGCGGGCGGCGTTCGGCACGTCGACCGAGACCGAATAGACCGGGACGAACGGCAGGCCGTTGTTCGCGTTGTAGGCAAGGAAGACCGCGACGATCAGGATCAGCGTCGTGACCGCGCCGACCATCGTCGGCGAGGCTGCGAGGGTGGCTCCTGGGCTACGTCGCTTCATGGCGTAAAGAGGAAGTCGAGGAGGTCATTTGCCGCCTGCCCGGCGCCGCCGTTGCCCCGCCGCCGCCGCCGTTGTTCTTGCCGCCGTTGCCGAGGCCGGGGAGGTCGTCGAGGATGTCGTCGAGGCTTCCTCCTCCGCCGCCGCCGCCGCCAGGCGTGGGCAGATCACCTGGGAGGTCACCCGGCAGGTCCGGGATGTCGCCGCCGCCGCCGTTCGGCGAGCCGGAGTCTCCGCCCCCGCCGCCGCCGCGCGCTTGGCCGCCACGTTTCTTCTCGTCGGTCTCATCAGCCGCGGCGCGCCGCGGTCCCGGAGGCGTGCAGAGGTCCGCGTCGGCGGGTGCGACGCCATTGGTCGCGCAAACGGACGGGTCGTAGACGGTGTCGCAGATCTGGTCCGCCGGCGCCTGCGCGCAGATGCTTGCCTCGGACTCCGTGATTCCCGGCTGGTTCTCGCCGAGCATGCCGACGCAGTTGGCCGCCTCGGTGGGGTTCGTCGTCCCCGCGCTGTCGCCGGTCGCGCCATCGGCCGGGAACCCGTTGGGCCGGAAGGTGTCGCCGTAGCGCGGGCCAGGCCCGCTGCGCGTTGTACATTGCCGCAGGCACCGGTGAAGACGTCGTAGAGGGTGAAGTGGAGGAGGTGGCCGACGGTGTCGTACTGGTTCGTGGAACCGGCCTGGTAGTACGCGTAGTTCAGGAGGCCCTCGAGGCCGGTGTAGCCCGTCGGCCCGTCCCGGCCCGTGCTGAAGCAGGGCGTCTCGTCGTCGTTGCATGCCTTGGCGGCCCGATCGTCGATCTCGACGATGCGGCCGGGATCGTCCACGTCGCGGGCGAAGTCTGAGATGAGCTCGGCTGTGCGCGGGCCCTGGTCCGCCGAGTCGGAGAGCGCCTCGAAGGTGCCGTTCTTCACCCCGCGATTGAGCGCGCGCGTGCCGGGCACTGCGGCGCGACCCAGCGTCACGAGCGAGTCCTGGGCGGCGCGATTGAATGGCGGCAGGCTGACCGCGAGCTCGTTCAGCTGCGGAGCCGCACCGCGAAGGTCGGACAGGAGCGGCGTGGTCTCGCGTGCGACGTTGCCAAGCTCGACCATCGTCGGCTGAAGCTCCGCGAGGAAGTCGTCGAGGAGGTCGAAGTCGCGCGACAGGTCGTCGCTGCGCTCCGCGGACGCTGCGGCCGCCTCGCCGGCGTTGTTGATGAACGCGGCGACGTCCGTGCGGCGGTCGGCGAGCTTGCCGATGATCTCGTCCGAATCGACGTTGAGGTCACGGATGACCGTGTTCTGGCGCCCAAGGAGCCTGAGCGCCGCGTGCAGGTCGTCAAGGGCCGGGGCGCCGAGGCGGATCGCCTCGTTCAGGTTCTCCGGGTTGCCGGCCAGGGCGGTCCCGAACTCGTTGATCAGGATCGCGAGCCGATCCTTGAACGGCTCGCGCAGCGTGTTCTGGACCAGGTCGGGCTGGACGGTCTGCTGGACCTTCTTGCGCAGGACGCTGCCGTCCTCCGCGGGCTCGCCGGCTGGCAGGCAGTCGATGAAGTACTCGGCGATGAGCGACTGTGGCTCCGACGAGCACTGCGTGTCCACGCCCAGGACGGCCAGGGGGCCGGTGAGCTCGACCTCGACCAGAGCGGTCTTGTCCTCCGACACCTCGAGCGCCTTGACCGTGCCCGCGTTCACGCCCGCGACCTTTACCTCGGAGCCTTCGACGAGCCCGAACGCGTTGTACATCTCGAGCTTGTAGGTGTGCGTTTCCTCGTCGGCCGAGACCGAGGCGGCGAACGCGAAGCCAACCGCGGCCAGGAGGGCGATGATGATCCCGACGCGTCTCATGGGCCCACCGGTACCTGGAGCGGGTCGCAGTTGAGGGTGTCGCCGTCGGTGAACGGTGTCGAGCCGTCGCCTGGGTCGCGCTCGTTCGCGCCCGGGCAGCGCGCGTCGTTGCCGACGTCGAACCCGGCCGCCTCGAAGCCGGCCTCGCTCGAGTCGTCGATATCGATCGGGTTCAGCAGGTCGCGAAGGCCGCCGTCGCCGACCGAGAAGACGTTGAACGTGGTCTCGATGCGGCCGAGCGGTCCGGAAGCGTCGAAGAGGCCCGAGGTCGAGAAGCCGTCGAACCAGCCGACGAGCTCAGGCGTGTACGCGCGCAGGCTCGACGAGCTGCGGGTTCGAGTTCGTCAGCGCGCAGACGGCCTCGCCCAGCGAGCCTTGGGTGAAGTCCTCGTCCGCGGCCGGCGGGTCGTAATCGTCGCTTGTCGGGTCGCCGCCGCAATTGGGCATGCCCGTGCCGACGCCGGCCTTGGCCAATGGCACCTGGAGCCGCGTCAGCTCGACCAGGTCGTTCGACTTGCCCGGACGGCGAACGATCGCGTCGAGGTCGCGGATCGTGGGTACCGCGTCAGCCGCGGCGGCGCGGAACTCGCGGAAGAATGGCCCGAGCCTGTCGGCGACCGGAATCGAGGCGGCGACGAGCGGATCGACGTCGTCGAGGGTGGAGCGGAGGTTCACGAAAGTCGTGTTCGCCTGGCGAAGGAACGCGGGAAGCTGGTTGATCGCGCTGGCAAGGGCCTGGCGCTGGCGCCCGATCGCGCCCAGCGCCTCCGAGGCGTTCGCGATCAGCCCGCTGAGGTCGTCGCGACGCTCCGCCAGGAGCGCCGAAAGCCCAGCGGTGTCGACGATGAGGGACTCGAGGTCCTCGGGGCTTCGGTTGAGCTCTCCGAAGACCCGGCGCGAGGTGGAGAGCAGCGGGTTGAAATAGCGCGCACCCTCGTTCGCCTGCTTCGTCACGCCCTCGTACGAGTCACGGAAGCCGGTGATGACCTCCTTGAAGTCCTTGACCGTCTTGACGTCGAGGGTGTTGAAGATCTGGTCCAGGTCGACCGCAGAGACCGTCTCGGACTGGCTCATCGTGCCGCCGTCCTCGATCTCGCCCGAATCGTCGGTGCCCTCCGGTGGCAGAGTGAGCTGGACCTGGCGCCCGGCGACGGAGGAAAGTGAGCCCTGGCGGATCGTGGCGGTCGTGCCGCGTGGCAGCGGCGCGAAGTCCTCGGAGACGGTGATCTTGACCTCGGCCTGGCCGTCGTCGCCCAGCCCGATCTCCTTCACCGAGCCCGCGGCGAGGCCGCCGACCATGACCTGGTTCCCCGGCACCAGCTGGCTGGCGTTCTGGAACTCAGCCGTGATCTCGTACTCGTCGTCCCCGCCCACGAACATGACGAGAAGCACTGCGACGGCGACGACCGCAAGGATCGCCACGACCCTGCCGGCAGTTTTCCTCACGGTGCTGCGCCTGGTGTCTTTGTCATGGAATCCACGGTCGATGTGCCCCTGCGAGCTTCCATTTCGAAACTACCTGGGTTCAGAACTGGTGTCAAAGGACAACCGTCGCCAGGAAAACCGCATGCCAAAGCCCTGTATGCCCACCCTTCTTTGAGTTGCCGTTAAGGGGTCGCGCGCCCGTGTTACGCATGGACCGCGTCAACGCGCGGTCGGCTTTTCGGTGTTACGGTGTAGCCACTTACCGCGATCCCCCCGGGTCGCGGAGGGATCCAAACGAGGGAGACATCTTGAACGCAGGCTCGCCGAACAAGGTCCGCCACGGCCGACGGTACATCCTGGCTGCGCTCGCGCTCGGCGCGATCGCACTGCCCACCGTCGCATCGGCCCATCTCGAGCGGCCTTCGTACTGGCCCGACCCTGGCGTGGAACAGGCGGACGGCGAGCCGACAGGAGGCGAGGTGCCCGAAGCCCGTTCACTCAAGTCTGCCGTCACCGGCAAGGGCCCGGGAAAGGTGCGGGTCGTCTGTAAGAACAATTCCCTCGACATCGCCAAGAATTCCATCTCGAAAGCCAAGAACAATGGCTTCCGCCTGCGCCCCAGCCAGCCGAAGAAGAAGCTCTCGGCTTCCAAGGCCGAGAAGCTCCGCGAGATCAACAAGGACCTGGACAAGATGTGCAAGTACAACTCGGTCCAGAAGGCCGTTGACGAGTCGGGCAACAACGACCGCGTCGTGATCATGCCGGGGCGCTACACGGAGCCGGACTCCCGCGAGGCCCCGCTCGGTGACCCGAAGTGCAACCCCTCGATGCTCATGGAGAACCAGAACGGCACGCTGGTGCCTTCGTACGAGTACCAGTCGAAGTGCCCGAACGACCAGAACTTGATCCACATCCAGGGCCGAAAGGTCGTGGGCGAGCCGGTCTCGCCACCGGACCCGAACCGCCACGGCATCCCCGAGCAGGAGCTCGGCGATTGCGCGCGCTGCAACCTTCAGCTCGAGGGCTCGGGCCCTAAGCCCGAGGACGTGCTCCTCGACGCCGGCAACGGCTATGACGATCCGAAGGATCCGGACTCGCGTCCGGGATCGGGCACCGATACCACGCCCGAGGAATGCCTGTCGGCGCCGGACGGCCCCGATAACCCCTGTTACGCCAAGCACGTCGTGATTCGCGCCGACCGCACCGACGGTCTCGTCGTTGCGAACCTCCTGATGCGCGGCGCGAAGGAGCACGGCTTCTACACCGAGGAGTCCGACGGCGTCCTGCTCGACAAGACGAAGTTCTTCTGGAACGCCGACTACGGCCATCTCTCGTTCACGAGCGACCACAGCTTGGTCAAGAACTGCGACGGCTACGGCTCAGGCGACGCCGTGATCTACCCCGGCGCCGCGCCGCAGACGGGCGAGTTCCGCGACGAGACCTTCTATCCCGAGCAGCGCTTCAACACGACGATCAAGAAGTGCGACCTCCATGGCTCCTCCATGGGCTACTCGGGCTCGATGGGCAACTCGGTCCGCGTGACGCAGAACAACTTCTACGGCAACGCGAACGGCCTCACGACCGACACCCTCTCGGCCCCGGGCCACCCCGGGTTCCCGGCGGACGGCATGAAGGTCGACAACAACCTGTTCTATTCGAACAACCTCAACGTCTACGGCGATGATTCGCCCGTCGTGCCGCTCGTGCCGCAGGCCGTTGGCACCGGGATCATGTGGCCCGGCATGAACGACGGTGAGTTCTCGAACAACTACGTGTTCGACAACTGGCAGCACGGGACGTTCCTGATCGGCATCCCCGACGCGATCGCCGGCACGGCAGAGGGCAACCTCGACAGCGCGAACCACTGTGGCGCAGTCGGCCCCGGCCTCTACTCGACGTCGTGCGCGAACGAGTACCACGACAACGTCATGGGCGAGGTGCCCGACGGCTTTGAGAGTCATCCGGGCATCACGATGTTCGGCAACGGCAGCGGCCTCGTGTCGAACAACGCACGACGTGGCGACCCCTACGACCCCTACTACGAGGAGGGCCAGCTCCCGAACGGAGTCGACTTCTGGTGGGACGAGGCGGATACCTCGAAGGAACAACTGCTGGTTCGACAACACGGGCTACGACGGCACGCGGGACTCGCTGACGGCGGATCCGCCGATCAATCCGACCCCGGGCGCGTCGACCCTCGGCTTCCTGCCCGAGAACTGCGCGACCGCTACCGGGAACCCGGCGGGCTACTCGACGAAGATCCTGTTCCTCCTGAACTGCTTCGGTGAGTACGAGACCGACCCGGGTGCGGGAGACTGCCCGTGGTTCGACGACCAGACGCAGCCTGGCGCCCCGGGATTCCGCCGCGAGCAGGCGGAGGAGCGCAGCCAAATGCGCGAGATGGCGAACTCCCCCGAGGCGAAGCACGTCGAGGAGTACTTCTCGGCTCTGTCCGGAGAGATCGACCTCGGTCCGGGTGACTGATCGCACCAGGTGGGCGCTCTCGGCGCTTCTAGCGCTCGCCCTGCTCCCCCTCGCCGGCTGCGGCGATGACGGGGGCAGCGGCGAGCCCGAGGCCGAGCCGGTGGGACAGGAGCTAGGCGGATCGGTCGCGCCGCTCGTCTCGTGCTTCGACTGGGTGGACGCCACCGAGCCCGAGAAGCTCGCGACGATCGAGGAGGTCCGCAACCAGGTGAACCTTCAAGGAAGCGGCGTCGACGCGCCGGCTCTCTCCGACGAGGAGGCGATGGAGGTCTTCGACAACGGGTGCGACCGGCCTGAGGCAGCCGGTTTCAGGCTCTACCTCCTGTACGCGCGGGCCATTGCCTTCAAACCCTTGCAGGACATCGCCGAGGGCGAGGTCGAAGCGCCGTCTGACTGAGCCGGGCGGTTAGGGTCCACCCGGTCGGCTAAAGGGGAGAGAATCGGCCGCCGCGGGGGCTCAGAACCCGGTCGTCACATGATCGGGCGGGGTTCTACCGCGTAGGGCGGTACAACTCCGACCTCGTTCACCGAGAGTCATTTGGCGGGACATCTTGGGCCGCGAAACGACTCTCGGCGTGAATCGCCGCCCGAACTCCTCCTTTATTGCTGTCGTTCGTCCCGCCTTGCGCTACGAAGCCTCGTCGAAGCGCTTACCGACCTCGTCCCAGTTGACGACGTTCCAGAACGCGTCCAGGTAGTCAGGGCGCTTGTTCTGGTACTTGAGGTAGTAGGCGTGCTCCCAGACGTCGGCTCCCAGAAGCGGCGTCTTGCCGTCCGAGACCGGCGAGTCCTGGTTGGGCGTTGACGTGACCTCGATGCCGGAGCCGTCGTGGACGAGCCATGCCCAGCCCGAGCCGAACTGGCCGATGCCGGCGTTCTTGAACGCCTCTTTGAAGTCTTCGAACGAACCGAACTTCTCGCCAATGGCCGCGGCCAGGTCGCCCGAGGGCTCGCCGCCGCCGTCGGGGCTCATGATCTGCCAGAAGAAGGAATGGTTCGCATGGCCGCCCGCGTTGTTGCGGACGGGACCCTGTTTGTCGGAGGGCAGGCTGTCGAGGTCCGCCAAGACGTCCTCGACGTCCTTGTCCGCCCACTCGGTTCCTTCGAGCGCGGCGTTCGCCTTGTCGACGTAGGCCTGATGGTGCTTGTCGTGATGGATGCGCATCGTCTCCTCGTCGATATGAGGCTCGAGGGCGTCGTAGTCGTAGGGAAGGTCGGGGACTTCGTAGGCCATGGGGGCTCCTTGGTTGGGTTCTGTATCTCCCTACCCAGCTTATTTGTGTGGCACTCGCTGGCGCGCGCGGCCGTTCGGGAAGCGCGGATCGGGCCTGTCGTCCGAGAACGTCCGCCGCCCGTCAGGACTCTCGTCGCCCTGGACAGCCTCGAGTAGCTTCGCCAGACCCCGCCGCATGATGCGGGAGACCTGCATCTGTGAGACGTCAAGGGCATCCCCGATCTCGTACTGGTTCAGCCCCTCGGAAAAGCGCATATGGATGACGGTCTGCTCACGCTCGTCCAATCCGGAGGACATCTCGATCGCCATCTGCGCCTCGACGGCGTCGAAGCCGTCCTCGACCGCGCCAACCGTCTCGATCATCGGCACGGACTCCGCCTCGTCGCGATTCACGGGCATGTCGAGCGACATCGCGCGCTGCGCCTCCCGCGCCTGATAGACGTCGAGGACGTCCTCCTCGGTCAGGTCCGCACGCTCCGCAACCTCGCCTGCGGTCGGCGCCCTTCCAAGTTCCTCCCCGAGTTCGGTCGAGGAGCGCTCGACCTCCAGCGTCCGCTCCTGAAGGCTCCTGGGCATGTGAAGTCGCCAGGAGTGGTCGCGGAAGTGCCGGCGGATCTCGCCCAGGATCGTCGGCGCCGCGAAGGCCGCGAATCGCTTGCCCCGCTCGGGGTCGTATCTCCGGAGCGCCTTCACAAGCGCGAGGCTCGCCACCTGCAGGAGGTCCTCGCTTCGCTCGCCGCTGACGCGGTACCGCATCGCAAGTGAGCGCGCAAGCGGCTGAAAGCGCATGAAGAGCTCCTCCTCGAGGTCGGGGCGGCGCGTCTTCGCGTATTCCGAGAGCAGCGTATCTTCCGCAAGAACGCCCAGGGGTTTGAAACCGGAATCCAATCTTTCCTCTCAAAATGGAAGCAAGACGGTCCGTAGTGGCGGAGGCCGAAGCCAACGCCCCTGGGCGGCACCGCGCCCTAATGAATAACAAGCCGGCCCGTGCGTGGAGCCCGGACCAGGCCTACACAATAGTACCCGGGCGGGGTAGATCTGAACCTTTTTTAGTCGGTGCCAGGCACGGTGCCTGGCACCTGGCGCCGCTTCGCCTAGGCCTCGTCGGGCTCGGCCTCGCCCGGCCAGGTGTGCGTGCTTCTGAAGAACGCCTGGCGAGCGCCGTGGTCGAAGGCCCCCCTTACGAACCTGAAGATCGCTCCCTGGAGGGCCAGCGCAAGGCCAAGCTTGAGCCAGGTGGTATCTCGGTCCTCAGGCTCGGGCGGCTCCTTGTCGTCGAACCGGCCCCAGATGAGCTCAAAGATCTTGGTGCCCACGAGGCCGGCCAGGATGCCTCCCGCGATCGAAAGTGGTGCGAAGAGGATTCGAGCCATGTATTCACGTTACCCCGCTGGAGAGCGAGATACTCAGGAGTCGTTCACCCGGAGGGCGAACAGGGCCAGATCGTCTCGCGGCCTGCCCTCCACGAAATCCACAACCTCGGCCTCCAGACGGCGAAGCATCTCCTCGGGGTCGAGCGGACCGAGCTTTGCCAGGAGGCGCTCGAGCCTTAGGTCTCCGAAGATCTCGCCGTTCCGGCGTGCCTCGGGAACCCCGTCCGAGCACATGAAGAACGTCGATCCGGCGGGCAGGCGCACCTCCTGCGCCTCGAAGACCGGGTCGTGGAGCACGCCGACCAGAGGGCCGGTGACATCGAGCCTTTCGATCGTCCCCTCGGGCCGAACGACCCGCGGCTCGGGGTGTCCCGCGGTTGTGACCCGCGCGACCAACCCGTCGTCGACCTGGCGCAGCTCGGCGCAGGCGAGCGTGCAGTACGTGTTCTCGCCTGAGGCCTGGATCGCCTCGTGGACCCTGAGCACCGCCTCCTCCGGTCCCAGACGCGCCGTCGCGCGGAGGGTGTGGCGGACCAGAGCGGTTAGGGCAGCTGCCTCGGGGCCCTTGCCGCAGACGTCGCCCACGACGGCGACCCAGCGGTCGCCTGCTTCGAAAAGGTCGTAGAAGTCGCCACCGACCTCCGTCCCGGTCCGCCCGGGGCGGTGGCGCACCGCCACGGCGGCGCCCTCCACCTCGGGAAGCGATCGCGGCAATAGCGCCTGCTGGAGAATCGCGGCGATATCTCGCTGCTGCTCATAGAGGCGCGCGTTGTCGAGCGCCATCGCGGCATGGGTGGCGACCTCCATGCCGAACGCGATGTCGTCGCGGTCGAGCGGATCGCGGCCACTGGAGTTGAGGATCGACAGCGAGATTGTCCCCAGGACGCGTCCGCGCGCGACCAGGGGGACGATCATGTTCGAGCGCTGCTCGGCCTGAAAACGTGCCGCAGCGGAGACCTCTGTGGCGGACTCCGCCTCCTCGATCCCGCGCTCGCGAGCACGCGCGGCCTCCCGATTCTCGGCTATCCGCGTATAGAGGACGGGCTCCCTGCTCGAGACGGCGGCACGGATGGGGCTCGTCTCGGTTGGCTCGGGAAGTGCGCGCACCATGGCCTCGGTCTCCTCGTCCAGAGCGGCGACCCCCACCCTTCTCACCGCGCCCTCTGCCGTCACCTCGTGAACGCTGCAAACGTCGCCGACCGCCGGTACAAGCGTGCGCGCAAGGCTCCTCAGGCGCCCCTTTACCTCGATCTCGCGCTCGATGGCCTCGGTGATGCGCGTCAGGAGGCTCTCCCTTGCCGCTCGCAACTCGGCGTCCGCTTGGCGCTGCGCCATTGAGCGCTCGCGCCGCGCCGCGAAGGCGAGCAGCCCAGCCGCTAGCAGTGTGAGCGTGAGGCCCGCGACGCCGTACGAGATCGCGGGCACGAGGTCAACGGAGGTCGAGGCGGGCACGGAGACCAGCCAGCGGCGCCCGAGGACCTCGGTCTTGGTCGACACGTCGTCTTCTGAGTGGAGCTCTCCGGTCAGCGCTTCGCCGTCGTCCGAGATGGCGATCTTGCCCTCCACCCCCAGGCGGCGGCGAACCTGGTCGGCGATCGCGTCGCCGGGGACGCCCGAGATCATCACCCCGACGGTGCGCGGGGTGCCGTTGACGCTCAGCGTGACCGGCGCGTACACGCCGGTCCCCGTCTCCCCCGTCTGGGCGATCGTCAATGGCGTCGAGAGCTGTGGCTCGGACGCCTTGATCGCGGCGCGCGCCGCGGCAGCCCGAGTCGGATCCGAGAGCGTGTCCAGGCCCAGGAACTGGCGTCGCCCAGCCGTGCTCGGATAGGTGATCGCAAGCGGCAGGTATGTGTCGTTTGACGACGGCAGCGACGTCACGCCACCACCATCTGGGTCGAGGCGCGTGATCGGCCGCCCAAGCTCTTCCTCGAACGCCGCGCGGTCCTCGTCATCGACCTTGGGTGCCCACGAAAGGCCGAGGAACGGCGAGCGCTCGATCACGTCTCGCGCGAAAGCCCTGAACCGGACCGGATCGATTCCTCCGTCCTCGTTCACGATCGCTGCGGCGCCCCTGAGCCCCGACGCGACGTTCATGACATCGGCCCTGGCTTCCGCGGCCACCCTCTCTGAGAGCTCCAGGTCCGCGTCCATGGCGTCGTCCCGCTCGCTCTCGTAAGCGAGGTAGGAGCCGGCCGCCGTGGCCAAGAGCAGCGCCACGACAACCAGGCTTGAAAGCAGCGCGCGTCGTCCTGGCATCCCGGATTGATCCTACGCTCCCACCGCGCTTAGACGCCGGAACTGGACGACTATTCGGATATGGCGGCCATCGAGCGCTCGTGAAGCGGCGCGAAGAGCCTCCGGCGACTGCCTTCCTGGCCGAGCTCGAAACGCATTGACAGGCGAGTCCCGCCGTTGTCGGAGACGACCGTGACGCCGTCGGCCAGCCGGCCGATCACCGGCAGTCCCATGCCGTTGTGCGCTCGGCTTGCGCGTGCCGTCATCCCGGCGCCCCCGTCGCTCACGCTGACCACGATGGTCGACTCCTCGAGTTGCGCCTCCACCTCGACTCGGCCGCTTCCCTCGCCCGGGTAGGCGTGGCGCACCACGTTGCCCACGGCTTCCGAGACGGCCACCGCGATTGACGCGGCGAGCCCGTCATCCCGGTGCCGTAGCTCATGGAACCAGCGCATGATTTCGGTGCGGACCAGGCGAACGCTGGCGGGCTCGGCCGCCATCGAGATCTCCAATCGTGACCTGCCTGCCGTCATGTTTCACGCATGCCCCTTCTGCGCCTTCTTACTCCAATTCTTCGAGAGTGGGCGCGGGATGGCACCGGATACCCTTGACGCCTCTCGGGGCGTGGCGCAGCCTGGTAGCGCGCACCGTTCGGGTCGGTGAGGTCCCCGGTTCAAATCCGGGCGCCCCGATTGGCTTCGCCACACTTGAAAGCGTGAACGCCAAGCCAGGAACCAAGGCCGGGCGGCCTGGGCTCCCAGGTGGGCCGATCGCGCTGACGATGGGCCTCGCGATCGCGATGGTCGCAGCGGTGCTCTTGATCGAGCCCCTGAGGGACGCAGCGGGCGACGCGATCTCCGGCGAGACCGCGTCGCTGCGGAATGATCTTCGCGGCCTTGGCGCCGGCGGGGTCGCCCTGATCGCCGCCTTGGCGCTCCTCCACACCTTCGTCTGGTACCCGGCCGAGATCCTGGACGCCGCCGCGGGCTACGTCTACGGGTTCTGGCCCGCGATGGCGATCCTGGTTCCGCTGTGGACGGCACAGGGAATGCTGGCGTACGAGATCGGGCGTCGCACCGCGCGCCCCGTCATCGAGTACTTCGTCGGGTCGGAGCGACTCGATCGACTGGAGCGCGCAGTGGAGAACGGCGGGGCGACCCTGCTGCTGGCCGCGCGCCTGGTGCCGATCGTCCCATTCAGCTTGTTTTCGATCGTCGCGGGCGCTGCCGCGGCGCCGCGCCTGCGTTTTCTTTGGACCACCGCCGTGGGCTACCTCCCCATCACCGCCGTTGCGGTCTACCTCGGGACGACACTCGAGGACCTCTCCCCTACTGATCCGCGGGTCTGGGCCGCCGTGGTTGCAGTCATCGCCCTCTTGCTCTTGGCTCGGCAGCTCAAGCCCCTCTTCGAGGGGGATTAGGGCGCCAGGTCCGCGGAAGCCACTTCGACTCGCTCGATCGCCGCCCGGACCTCGTCGAGCGAGGGCGTGCCGTCCAGCTCCTCGGCTCCTCCGATGCCGGTGATGAACATCGCGGGCTCGCCGGGCAACTCTGCCTCGAAAGCCAGCTCGCCGTCTCTGTCGACGGCGCTCTCGTACTCGGGATCGTCGGACTGAGCCTCGAGCTCTTCGGCAAACGCCGCGTCCCACTCATCGATCACCAGGCCAGGAGTCACCTCGGCCGCGCCTTTCAAGAAGTTCTCGTCGATCCCCTGAGGCCCGGCGTTCTCGAGGTTTCTCATGACGATCTCCGCGAACTGCCACTGATGGCCCTGCTCGCCCGCCGCGGTGGATGCGATCGCCGCCTCGGTTACCCCCGTGCGCCCAAAGGAGAAGTGCCGCATCGAGATCTGCGCGCGTCCCTCCCGCACGTACTCCTCGATGATCGGGTCGACGACCTCCCGCTGGAACGCCGCTCCGGGAACCGCGCGGACGTCCGTGAAGAGCTCGATCTCCACCGGTGCTTCCTCCTCGCCCAGGCGCGCGCCCTCCTGCGGAATCCCGGCGATCAGGCCCTGGACCTCCCCGCGCTCCTCATAGGCAATCGTGTTCGGACCGCCTTCGCCAACGGCGATCGCGTAGATGGCGTACCCGACTAAGACGACCGCGAGGAAGATGATCACGCGAGGGACCCAGCCCATGAGGAGAAGCATGTGCTTATCAGGGACTCATCCGGCGACGGCTTTGAAGTAGCGGACCGCGAGCCCCGTGAGGAGCGTCTCGAACGCTTCCTCGATCGGTCGGCCGCTCGCGTCCGCGTACGCCACCAGCCCCGCGGCCTCGATCTCGCCGGAGACGCGCGTGACCTCTTCGACCAGCTCGGGATGCTCGTCGCAAAAGAACGCGCCGATCGAGTAGAGCTCCGAGTCCATCAGCGAGCTCAGGAAGGTTGAGGAGGCTTCCATCTCCGCACAAACTTACGCTGAGGTACCTTCGAGCGGGCATGGCGAGCCGTAACGAGATCATCGCGTTCTGTGACGAGACCCTGGATGCAGGGGCTTTCGAGGACTACGGCCCGAACGGGCTCCAGGTGCCCGGCGCGGCCGAGGTCGGAACGGTTGCAACGTGCGTCTCCGCCCACCTGGAGTCGATCGAGCGTGCGATCGGGCTCGGAGCCGAGCTCATGATCGCCCATCACGGGCTGTTCTGGGACTTCCACAGCCGTGCTCTCAGCGAGCCGATGGCTGCGCGCCTCCGCGCGGCCCTCGGCGCGGACCTCAGCGTGGCCGGCTATCACCTTCCGCTCGACGCTCATCGCGAGATCGGGAACAACGCGCTCATCTGCGAGACCCTCGGACTGACCGCCAGTCCCGAGCCGTTCGGGCAGGCGAAGGGCGCGGCGATCGGCGTCGTCGGGCGAGCCGACCCTCCAATTGGCGCCCAGGAGCTCCTGGAGCGGATCCGCGCGCAGATCTCGCTGGATCCCTTGGTCTTCGAGACCGGGCCCGCCGAGGTGCATGCCGTCGGGATAGTCTCGGGCTCGGGCTCATCCTCGATCGCCGAGGCCGTGAGCATGGGCCTCGACGCCGTGATAACAGGCGAGCCGTCCGAGCACGCGATGGCAGACGCGCGGGAGGGCTCGATCCATTTCATCGCGGCCGGGCACCACGCCACAGAGACGTTCGGCGTTCGCCGGCTGGGGGAGCTCGTGGCTGAGCGCTTCGGCGTTGCGCACGAATTCATCGACGTGCCAAATCCGATTTGACAGCGTCCGCCTGAAGGTGGAAACTAGGTAATACGCGCGCACAGCGCGGTTGATACACCCCACCCATAGGAGACGGTGCATGGCAAACCACCTGACGCCCTCGGAGCTCGCCGACGAAGTGAATATGAAGCGGCGGGAAGTGATCTCCAAATGCATGGAGATGGGCGTTCCGATCTTCCAAGGGAAAATTGATAAATCTCTCTTCGTCAGTTCCCTCGCGCAGATGACCGACAGCGCGAAGCGCACCCAGGCAGCCGCCTAGAAACAGTTCGCCGGACATATAGGCTGATCGCATGGAATCAGCCACGATTACCCCTGCCTCCGCCGGAGTCGGCTCGAAGACGATCGCCGACCTCCTGCCCAAGTCCGTCGCCAAGTACGGCGCCACGCGCGCCGTCATGTTCAAGGACGATTCCGGCCATTGGGTCAGCCGCAGCTACAACGAGGTGGGCGAGGTCGTCAAGAAGCTCTCGCTTGGCCTCATGGCACTTGGGATCGAGAAGGGCGACAAGGTCGCGATCCTCGGCAACACCCGGCCCGAATGGACGTACTTCGACTTCGCGGCGCTCACGGCAGGGGCAACCGTGGTCCCGATCTATCAGACGAACTCGCCCGAGGAATGCGAGTACGTGCTCGAGAACTCAGACGCGGTCGCCGTGATCGTCGAAGACGAGGAGCAGCTCGAGAAGATCAGGGCGATCCGCGACCGCTGCCCCAAGCTTCAGCACGTGATCCGGATGACGGGCAAGGGGGGCGGCGCTGTCTCCGAGGGTGAGCTGAACGAGCGGGGCGCCGAGCTCACGGATGCCGACTGGCAGGAGCGCTACGAGTCGGTAACGCCAGAGGACATCTGCACGTTCATCTACACGTCGGGGACGACGGGACCGCCCAAGGGCTGCGTGATCTCACACGGGAACTACCGCGCGATGCTGGACATGGTTGTGGAGAAGAACGTCCTCGGCGACGACGAGCTCACTTATCTCTTCCTGCCCCTCGCCCACTCCTTCGCCCTCCTGATCCAGTTCGGCAACTTCGAGCTCGGCTCCTCGATCGCCTACTGGGAGCGCGACCCCTTGAGGATCGTCCCCAACCTCGCCGAGGTGAAGCCCACCTACTTCCCGTCGGTGCCCAGGATCTTCGAGAAGATCTACACGGCTGCGACCTCGGCGGTCGAACAGGCAGGCGGCCTCAAGAAGAGGATCTTCGACTGGTCCGTAGGCGTCGGCAAGCGCTACCGCGAGGCCGAGCGCGCGGGCGGCGCGGGCGCGCTCCTGAGCGCCCAGCACAAGCTCGCCGACCGCCTGGTCCTCGAGAAGATCCGCAACCTCTTCGGCGGCAACCTGCGCGTCGCCGTAACGGGCGCCGCGCCGATCAATCCCGACATCCTGCGCTTCTTCGACGCGGCCGGCGTCCTGGTCCTGGAGGGTTGGGGCATGACCGAGACGTCAACGGCAGCGACGATCGCAACGCCTGACGACTTCAAGTTCGGCACCATCGGGAAGCCGCTGCCAGGGGTGGACATCAAGATCGCCGACGACGGCGAGATCCTCGTCAAGGGCCCCAACATCTTCCAGGGCTACTACAAGAACGACGAGGCGACGTCGGAGACGCTCGTCGACGGATGGCTCCACACCGGCGACATCGGCGAGGTCGATTCAGACGGTTACCTGAAGATCACCGGGCGCAAGAAGGACATCATCATCACGGCGGGCGGCAAGAACATCACCCCGGCCAACCTCGAGGCGGAGATCAAGCAGCATCCACTGATCTCGCAATGCGTCGTGGTCGGCGACCGGCGGCCCTATCTGGTGTGCGTCGTCACGCTCGATCCCGAGGAGGCCTTGAAGCTCGCCTCCGAGAAGGGCCTCGACGCCTCGACCCTGCATGAAAACGACGAGGTCCGCGCCTCGATCCAGGCGCACCTCGACCAGATCAACCAGAAGTTCGCGCGGGTCGAACAGGTGAAGAAGTTCGAGATCCTCCCCCAGGACCTCTCTCAGGAGGGCGGCGAGCTTACGCCGACCATGAAGATCAAGCGGAACGTCGTCGCGGACAAGTACGCGTCGGAGATCGAGTCGCTCTACTCGGGCTGACCGTCCAAGAGGAACAGCTCGGCGGCGCTGTCGGAATCGACGTGGATCTGGCTGAAGAAGGCTCTTACCCTTCGGCCCGTGCTGGCTTCCACGGCCGCGACAAACTGCTTCTCAACGGCCACCTGGAACGCGTGCCGCGTGGCCTGCACCTGGTCTGAGTGGCCCGTTTCGATCAGCGTCTTCTCCCCGGGCGTGAAGATCTCCTGGAGGACACAGAGGGCGAAATCCTCATCCAGATAAGTCTTCGCCTTGGTCGGCCCGCGTCCGTAGAGGTCGGCGTGCAGCCGCACTATGTCGCGCGAGATGCTGGAAGAGATCGCCCCGGTTTCAGCGCGAGAGTTCGTCGGCGACGACGGGGCTGTGCCGTCCCGGCTAGCTGGATTGTTCACTGGGCTCCGTTCTCCGCCGCGTACGGCGGACGAATTATCTGCTGGCGGCGAACGGTTTTCGTTCCTTGCCGCCGAAGGAGCCGGCTGGCTCGGCATGTGCCGTTTTCGTGGCCCCCTGACGGACGGCGCGGACGCTTCCCGTCTTGGTGCTCAGACTCGGCACCGAGTTACTCAACCAACCGAGAATAGCGCGATGCCCGCGAGTTACCCCGCTTTCGCCAAGGTCGGGCTCGAGATGGCGCGACGCTCAGGCGTCCAGCGCTTCGTCGTCCTCGATGTCCTCCGCAATGGGCTTTGGCCCAGAGCGCATGAGCGTCGACGTCGTCTGCTCCAGGACGCGCCGCCACCCGGCGCGGCTCTCGGCGGCCCGCTCGACGTGGTCCATCGCGTGGCGCACGCGGCGCTTTGAGATCTCGATGCCGTGGCGCTGAGCGATCGCCCTGTAGCGGTCGTAATCGCGCGCGAGCTTCAGGGTCACCGACTCGAAGCCGTGCTTGGCGATCTCGAGGCGGGCCTTGTAGTCGAGGATCGAGGTGCCGAACATGAGCGCGTCGTCGAGTTCGGGCTCGATCAGGACGATGTCGACGCCGGGGTAGCGCTCCTCCCAGATCTCGACGGCTCGGTGAAGGCGGTCGTGGGACATCATCCGGAAGACCTGGTTGCCGATCCCGGCGAGGCCCATGTCGGAAACGTGCTGGACCCGCGAGCCCGTGACCGTGGGGATCGTCTTGCCGAAGTCGTTCACGTAGGGGACAAGCGGATTGATGACGACGACGAACTTGGCGCCGCGCTCGATTGCGACGTCGATGTTCGTGGTCGAGAGGATGCCGCCGTCGATGAACTCGCGCCCCTTGATCTCGACGGGCTCGTAGATCATCGGGAGTGCGCCCGAGGCGGCGACAGCCTTGGAGATCGGCACGTCGGCCCACTCGCCCTCGCCCATGATCACGCGCTCGGTCGTGTCCAGATCGGTGGCGGTCAGGTAAAGCTCGGAGGAGAGGTGGCGGAAGTCGTCGGTGCGGTCAGGGTCGGAGAGGACCTCGTGGACGTAGCGCTCGATGCCCGTTCCCTTGTAGAAGCCGGGCGGCAGGAGGCCTGCCAGGCCGGTCGCGAGGTCCACGACCGAGGATTCCTTCTCGAACACCTCCCTGACGATCCCGGCGATCTTCAGCGGCAGCGTCAAGGAGCCGCGTACGAAGCCGCCGTAGTTGGGCCGCAGGAGCATCGAGAGGTCGATATCGGGGATCGGCGAGCGGAGGTCCGAGTTCAGAACGCGCATCATCTCCTCAGGAGTGACGCCGTTCGCGGTGAGGCTCGCGATGAACGAGCCTGCGCTGGTGCCCACGTAGATGTCGAACTCGTTGACGGTGTGGTTGACGGCCAGGAGGTCCAGAGCGCGCAGGGCGCCGATCTCATAGACGCCGCCCGTGAAGCCGCCGCCGCCCAGGACGAGCGCCGTCTTCGACGCGCTCCGCCTGCCCCTTCTTGCCTTCTGTGCCCGCGACTGCGAGTTGCCCGACGTGTCGAGCTCGACGACTTTGCCCATCGATGGCATTATCGCAGGCGGACCGGAACTTACGTTCGTATTCGGCTGCTGTTTGGGCACGCTATCTTCGAAGTGTGGCCAATTTGCGGGCTCTGGCAGGGACCCTCGCGACGGTGGCGCTTCTGGCGACCGGCGCGGAAACCGCCTCCTCGCAGGGAGTTCGCGAGGGAGGGTCCACCCCCGTCGCGCGCGAAGGAAGCGCGCTGGCAGCCAAGAAGGCCATTTCGCGCGATCGCCTGCGCAGGATCCTCGAGAACCAGATGGACTCGGTCGGTGGCGCATCGGGCGCCTACGTCTACGACACCGACGCGAACTCGAACCGCCTCATCTACTCGGATTCCGGCGCCAACTCGCGGATCCTGGCCTCCAACTCGAAGCTCTTTCCGACGGCTGCTTACCTCGAGAAGTTCGGCGGGAACGGCCGCCTCAAGACGCGCGTCTTCGAACGCGGCAAGCGCACCGGAGGCCGCGAGCGCACCCTGAAGGGCAGCCTGGTCCTCGTCGGCGACGGCGATCCGGCGCTGGCTCAAACCGGCTTCGCCCATGCCCACAACCTGCCGCTGACGAGCCTCGGCCCCCTGGCCAATGCGGTGAAGAACGCAGGCATCCGGCGGGTCAAGGGCAAGCTCGTCGCCGACCCCACGGTCTTCGACGGGGCCGGCTCGGTTCCGATGCCGGGCGTCAACCCCGACCCGGGCGACCTGCCGACCCTCTCGGGCCTCTCCTTCAACCGCGGCACCCAGGGCGGCGGCTATGCGCCGAGCCCGGCCCGGAACGCGGGCAACGAGCTGATCGCCGAGCTCAAGGAGCGGGGCGTTCGTGTGACCGGAGGGGTGAAGGTCGACGGCGTTCCGGATCGCCTGTTCGAGAACGAGCCCGTCGGCACCGTCAGCTCGCCAAGCGCGAAGGCATTTGCCAACCAGACCAACACCCCGTCCGACAACTTCTACGCCGAGATGCTCCTGAAGAGGATCGGCGCCGGGCCGAACAAGCAAGGGACGACCGCGCGCGGCGCGAGCCGGACCGAAGCTTTCGCGAGGAAAGCCGGCAGCGGCGTGAACCTGGTGAACGGCTCTGGGCTGGCACGCTCAAACACCTCCTCGCCCAAGAACGTCGCAGCGCTCCTGACCTACATGCGCAAGGACGACTCCGAGAAGGCTGCCTTCTACGACTCGCTCGCGATCGCCGGGAAGACGGGAACACTCTCGGACCGGATGCGAAACACGGCGGCCGAAGGCCGCTGCCACGCGAAGACGGGCACGATCGACGGGGTGAGCGCGCTCTCGGGCTACTGCCGCGCGGGCGCCGGCCAGGTCGCCTTCTCGATCCTCATGAACAACGTCTCGATCGACGCCGCAAGACGGGCCCAGGACGCGATGGCCGCAGCAATAGCCCGCTACCGCTAATCCAGGTGCCAGGCACGGTGCCTGGCACCAGGGCGCTCAGGCTTCGAGGAGTTTCTCGAGCCCCGCTTCGTCGATGACTTCGACGCCAAGGTCTTCGGCCTTCGCGAGCTTCGAGCCGGGGCTGTCGCCGGCGACGACGTAGTCGGTCTTCTTGGAGACCGAGCCGGTGACCTTGCCGCCCGCCCGCTTGATCAACGCCGAGGCTTCGTCGCGCGAGAGATTGGGCAGCGTTCCGGTGATCACGAAGGTCTTGCCGTCGAGCGGGCCACCCTGGGCGCGGCGCTCGGACTCATCGAGCTCGAAGCGGAGCCCGCGCTCGCGAAGCCGTTCGACCAGGTCTCGCGGGTCGCCTCCTCCGAGAGCTCGTCGGCGATCTGGGTGGCAGTGATCGGCCCGACTCCCTCCACCTCCTCGATCGCCTCCGGGTCGGCGGCAAGCAGACCGTCCATGGTGCCGAAGTGCTCGGCAAGCGCCTGCGCGGTGACGTAGCCGATCCCCGGCAACCCGAGCGCGAACAGGACGATCGAATAGGGCTGCTTCAGCGAGTCGTCGATCGCCGCTTTCAGGTTCCGAGCCGAGATCTCGCCGAAGCCCTCCAGCTTCTCCAGATCCTCCTGGGTGATGTCGTAAATGTCGGCCTGGTCTTTGATCAGGCCCTCGTCGAGGAAGCGGAAAGAGAGCTTCTCGCCGAAGCCCTCGATGTCCATGACCGCGGTGAAGTGCTTGATCCGCTGGAAGGTCTGGCCGGGGCACCCGCGGCGGTTCGGGCAGATCGTGAAGACCGAGTCCTCCGGCTTCTCCGTCGGCGTGTCGCAGCGGGGGCACTTCTTCGGCGGCTTTGCCTTCCTCAAGCGCTTGCCCTCGCGACGCTGGATCAGCGGCGCGATCACCTGCGGGATGACGTCGCCGGCCCTGGTCACAACCACGATGTCGCCCTCGCGGACGTCCTTTCGCGCCAGGTCCTCCTCGTTGTGGAGGGTCGCCTGGCTGACCGTGACGCCCCCGACCTGGACCGGCTCGAGCTGGGCGAACGGGATCAGGTTGCCGACCCGCCCCACGTTCCAGACGACGTGCTTGAGCGTCGGTCGTGGCCGTGATCGGCGGGAACTTCCAGGCGATCGCCCAGCGAGGCTCGCGGCCGACCACGCCGAGTTCGCGCCAGAGCGCCCGCTCGTTCACCTTGACGACGACGCCGTCGATCTCGTAGTCGAGGCCCTCGCGCCGGTCCTCCCACCACTTGCACTTGGTGACGACGGAGTCGATCCCCTTGTGGAGCTCGATCTCGTCCTCGACGGCAAAGCCCCGCTCGCGGAGCCACTCGATCTCGTCGTGATGCGTCTCGTGGTCGACGCCTGTGCGCGCACCGATCCCGTAGCACCACATCGCGAGCGGGCGCGAGGCGGCGATCTTGGGGTCGAGCTGGCGGATCGTGCCGGCGGCTGCGTTCCGCGGGTTGGCGAAGGTGGACTCGCCCGCCTCGGCGCGCTCTTCGTTCATCTTGATGAAGCCGGAGCGCGGGTAGTAGATCTCGCCGCGGACCTCGATCATCTCGGGCGCGTCGGAGATCTCCTTCGGAATGTCCGAGATCGTCATCAGGTTGTGGGTCACGTCCTCCCCGACCCGGCCGTCGCCTCGAGTCGCGCCGCGAACGAACTTGCCGTTCTCGTAGATGAGCGAGATGGCGAGGCCGTCGATCTTCGGCTCGGTGACGTATGAGGTCTCGGCCGCAGTGATGTCGAAGCGCTTGAGGAGGTTCGCGATGCGGTTCTCCCAGGCGCGCATGTCCTCCTCGGAGCGGGCGTTTGCGAGGGAGTGCATCGGCTCTGGGTGCTCGACCTCCTCGAAGCGCGAGAGCGGCGTGCTCCCCACGCGTTGGGTCGGCGACTCGGGCGTCTGGAGCTCCGGGTGTTCGGCCTCGAGCGCGCGGAGCTCGTTGATCAGGTCGTCGTACTCGTCGTCCCCGATCTCCGGATCGTCCTTGTCGTAGTAGAGCTCGTTGTGGTACTCGAGGATGCGCCTGAGCTCGTCTGCGCGTTCGGCTGGATCGGTGCTCATGCGGGCGGGATGGCCTTCGTCGCGGCGCTCAAGAGGTCGTCCGGGTCCCACGCACCGAGGCCGTCCAGGCCGTCGTGGTGGGTCAGGTCGAAGTGGATCGGGGTCAGGGCGACCTTGCCGCGGGCAAGCGCCGCCAGGTCGGTGCCCGGCTCGTCCTCGAACGACGGCTCAAAGCCGTAGATCCGGTAGCGGCGCCGGCCCTCTGAGTCCTCCTCGACGAGCTTCAGCTCGTCGTTGTAGAGGCGTTTGCCGAGCTTTGTGATCTCGACCCCCTGGGGCTCGCCGGCGGGGACGTTCACGTTCAGGAGGGTGCCCTCGGGCATCGGCTCCTCGCGCATCTTTTCGACGAGGCGCGCGGCGAGCGACGCGGCGAAGCCGAAGTCGAAAGTGCGGCCGGGCATGAAGCCCATCTCGCCCTTGGACGACTGCAGGGAGATGGCGATGGCGGGCACTCCAAGGATGATCCCCTCGAACGCCGCCGCCACTGTGCCGGAGTAGGTCACGTCGTCTCCGAGGTTGGAGCCGTGGTTGATGCCAGAGACGATCAGGTCGGGCCTCTCGCCCAGAAGTCCCAGGTCGGCGAAGCGGACGCAATCGACGGGCGTCCCCTCGGTCGCGAAGCCGCGGTCCCCGTCGTCGAACTCGACCTCTTCCACCCAGAGGGGCGAGCGGGTCGTGATGCTGCGCGCCGTCGCCGAGCGATTGGAGTCCGGGGCGACGACGTGGACCTCGACGTCGTCGAGCTCACGCAGGGACCTGCGAAGCGCCTGAATGCCTTGGGCGTGGATCCCGTCGTCGTTTGTCACCAGAACGCGCATCTACGTTCCGAGTCTATGAACCGCCCCCGCACCTGACGGGAGCCTTCGCTAGGGCTCGTGGACGAAAGCCGGGCCGTCGCCGTAGGTGACGCCGGCGAAGTAGAGGCCGTGTGGAGGCGCTGTCTCCCCCGCCCGCTCACGCGGGGCGCCCTCGAGGAGCGAGGCGAAGTCCTCAACCGAGCGCTTGCCGGCGCCCACCTCGAGCATGGTGCCGACGAGCACCCGGATCATGCTGCGCATGAATGCGTCCGCGGTGATGTCAAAGACCAGGATCGCCTCGCACTCTTCCTCCCACGCTGCCGAGATCACCCGGCGGTCGAAACGCACGTGCTCGGTCTGGGTCGGCGTGAAAGCAGTGAAGTCGTGCTCGCCCACGATGGCCGCCGCGCACGCATCGAGCGCCGTGCGATCGAGCGCTTGAGGCCACCAGAGCGCTCTTCCCTCCTCGAACGGCGTGCGGTGCTCGGTTGTGAGGATGCGGTAGCGGTAGCGCCGGGAGACGGCCCAGCGGCGCGCGTCGAAGCCTTCGGGGGCCTCCTCGCAGGCGAGCACCGAGACGTCCCGCGGCAACACGGCGTTGATGCGGGAGGCGAAGCGGTCCGGCGGCTCGCGATCGAGCTCGAAGCTCGCCACCTGGCCCAGCGCGTGAACGCCGGTGTCTGTGCGCCCCGCGACCGTCAGCTCGACGGGCGTACCACTGAGGATCTGGCCAACGCCCTCCTCGAGAACTTCCTGCACGGTCCTGAGCCCAGGCTGCCGGGCCCAGCCGGAAAAGCCGGATCCGTCATAGGCAATTGTCAGCTTGAAGACGGCTAGACGAACCCAATACGCAGCCGGGGACCGGTTGCCACGCAAGTGACTAGCCAGGACATGGATGTCCGCATGGCGGGCGGAGGATGCCCGCGTCACTGGCGGGGCAATGCCGGTCCCGGGCTAGACGAGCTCGAGGAAGACCATTTCCGTCGAATCGGATCGACGGGGGCCGAGCTTCACGATGCGCGTGTAGCCACCCGGGCGCTCCTCATAGCGCGGAGCGATCTCCTCGAACAGCTTGTGGACCAGGAACTTGTCCTGGCCGAGCTCGGAGAGGGCCTGGCGGCGGGCGTGGAGGTCGCCGCGCTTGCCGAGCGTGATGAGCTTCTCGAGCTGGGGCTTGACGGCCTTGGCCTTGGCCTCGGACGTCTTGATCCGCTCGTGATCGATCACCTCGCGGCAGAGGTTGCGCATCAGGGCCTTGCGATGGGCCTTGTCGCGGTTGAGCTTGCCTTTTTGCTTCGAGTGGCGCATGGGTTCACCGAACTGCCGGAAAAACTACTCGCCGCGGAGCGAGAGCCCGAGCTGGTGCAGCGCGTCGATGACCTCTTCGGTCGAGCGGCGGCCGAAGTTCGGGATCGCGTTGAGCTCCGACTCCGAGCGCTGGACGAGGTCGCCCACCGTCTGGATGCCGGCGCGCTTGAGGCAGTTGTAAGCGCGGACGCCGACCTCGAGCTCCTCGATCAGGCGATCGTCGCCGTCGGCCGCGGGAGCGGCACCGCCGGCGGCGACACCCTCCGCTGCGAGCGCGTCGAGGTTCTCGCGAGCGGTCAGCTCATCGACGCGGTCGGCGTCGGTGAAGATCGCAAGCGACTTGATCAGGATCTCGGCCGCCTCACGCAGCGCCGAACCGGGCTCGATGGAGCCGTCGGTCTCGACCTCGAGCGCGAGCTTGTCGAAGTCCGTGCGCTGCCCGACTCGGGCAGAGTCCACGGAATACGCGGCACGACGGATCGGCGAGAAGATCGAGTCGATCGGCACGACGCCGATCGGCTGGTCCTCGGACTTGTTCTCCTCGGCGGGCGAGTAGCCGCGGCCGCGGCCGATCGTGAGGTACATCTCGAGCTTGGTCTTCTTCTCAAGCGTCGCGATCGGCGCTTCCGGGTTCAGGATCTCGACGCCCGCGGGCAGGTCGATGTCCTTGGCGGTCACCTCACCGGGGCCGGTCGCCACGAGCGGCGCCTCGACCTCGTCGGCGTCGGAGTGCATCCGGACAACGATGTCCTTGAGGTTCAGGACGATGTCGGTCACGTCCTCCTTGACCCCCTGGACGGTCGAGAACTCGTGCGCGACGCCCTCGATGCGGACGCTGGTGATCGCTGCGCCTCCTAGCGAGGAGAGCAGCACGCGGCGCAGGCTGTTGCCGAACGTGTAGCCGAAGCCCTTGTCGAGGGGCTCGATCGTGAACGTGCCCTTGTTCTCGGCGACGTCTTCCTTCGAGATCTTCGGGACTTGGAATTCAGGCAGGGTGGTCATCTAGTCAACTCCGTTTCAGGTTCGTGCGTGGGAGCTCTACTTGGAGTAGAGCTCGACGATCAACTGCTCCTGGACCGGGGTCTCGATCTCCGTGCGCTCTGGCAGGCGGAGGACCTTTGCGGTCAGGGAGTCGTGATCGGCCTGTAGCCACGGCGGCACCGCGGCAGTCAGTTCGGTTGCGGCGCGGACCACGTCCGTCGCCTTTGCGTCCGGCTTGACCTGGATCAGGTCGTCGGGCCGGACCTGGTAGCTCGGGATATCGACGCGGCGGCCGTTCACCAGCCAGTGTCCGTGGCTGATGAGCTGCCTAGCCTGACGGCGCGAGGCCGCGAAGCCGAGCCTTACCAAGACGTTGTCGAAGCGG
Source organism: uncultured bacterium (assembly GCA_963725035.1). Lineage (GTDB taxonomy): Bacteria > Actinomycetota > Thermoleophilia > Solirubrobacterales > 70-9 > JALZKA01. The sequence goes on from CAVRWX010000001.1 coordinate 381,282, forward strand.
CGCTCGAGGAGGCGCAGGAGGTTGTCGCCGGTGACGCCGGGCTGGCGGGCGGCCTTCTCGTAGTAGGCGCGGAACTGCTTCTCGAGCAGCTGGTAGTAGCGGCGCGTCTTCTGCTTCTCGCGGAGCTGGTTGCGGTACTCCGAGGCGCGCACGCGGGTGCGGCCGTGCTCGCCCGGCGGGTACGAGCGGCGCTCGACGCCGCACTTGTCGGTGAGGCAACGCTCGCCCTTCAGGAAGAGCTTCTGGCCCTCGCGGCGGCACTGCTTGCACTGCGCTCCGGTATCGCGAGCCATGCCTAGACCCTCCGCCGTTTCTTCGGACGGCAGCCGTTGTGGGCCTGCGGCGAGACGTCCTTCACGGTGGTCACGTTGAGGCCGGCGGCCTGAAGCGAGCGGATCGCGGTGTCGCGCCCCGAGCCCGCGCCCTTGGCGTGGACCTCGACGCGCTCAAGCCCGTGCTCCATGCCCTTGCGGGCGGCGGCGTCGGCGGTCACCTGCGCGGCGAACGGCGTCGACTTGCGCGAGCCCTTGAACCCGGCTGAGCCGGCGGACTCCCAGACGATCACGTTCCCCTCGGGGTCGGTGATGGTCACGATCGTGTTGTTGAACGAAGTCTTGATGTGGGCGATCCCGTACGGGACGTTCTTGCGGACCCTGCGGCGCGGACGGCCCTTCTTCTTTGGCTGGGGAGACATTTACTTCGTCGGCTTCTTCTTGCCGGCGATGGACATGCGCTTGGGGCCCTTGCGGCCGCGCGCGTTGGTCTTGGTGCGCTGGCCGCGCGTGGGCAGGCCGCGGCGGTGGCGGAGGCCGCGGTAGGAGCCGATCTCGGATAGGCGCTTGATGTTCTGCGAGCGCTCGCGGCGGAGGTCACCCTCGACATCGCCAGCCTCAACCGCATCGCGAAGCTTGATCGTCTCGTCCTCGGTGAGGTCCTTGACGTAGGTGTTGGGGTCGATCTTCGCCTTGGCGAGGATCTCGTTCGCGGTCGAGCGACCGACGCCGTGGACGTAGGTGAGCCCCACCTCAACCCGCTTGTTCAAAGGGAGATTTACTCCCGCAATGCGTGCCAACTGTGTTCCGTAGCCCCTTCTAGCCCTGCCGCTGCTTGTGCCTGGGGTTCGAGCAGATCACCAGCACGACGCCGCGCCGCTTGATCACGCGGCACCTCTCACACATCGGCTTTACGGACGCTCTTACCTTCAACGCGTTACGCGCTCCAAACTGGTCGTATCGTTCAGAAAGCCCGCTTGTCCCATGAATCGGACGAGCAGGCTAAATCCGGCTCCAATGCCGGCAAATGAGGATAGCAACGGCGCCCCTGTTGACGCCTACCCGGCGCCTTTCAAGAGCTCTCCCACAGGCACGGCCTCCCAGCCCTCCCTCAACGCATTACTCCTCGTGCCAGGGGGTGAGGATCCGGGGCCCGTCCTCGGTCACGGCGATGGTGAACTCGAAGTGGGCCGTGACCGAGTCGTCGGCCGAGTAGACGGCCCAGCCGTCGCCGCCGGTGACGACCTCGCGCGTGCCCGCGGCGGTCATCGGCTCGAGCGCGAACACCATGCCCGGCTCGAGCTGTGGTCCCCGTCCGGCGGTGCCGAAGTTGGGTACCTGCGGGTCCTCGTGCATGTCGCGACCGACCCCGTGGCCGACGAGACTGCGGATCACGCTGAAGCCCTCGGCCTCGACCGTGGTCTGAACCGCGTTCGAGACGTCGCCCAGCCTGCCGCCGGGCTGTGCGGCATTGACGCCGGCGTGTAGCGAAGCCTCGGTCGTGGCGAGAAGGCGGGTCGCCTCATCCGCGACGTCGCCGATGGGGACTGTGACGGCGCCGTCGGCCACCCAGCCGTCCTTGGTCACGCCCACGTCGATGGAGAGGACGTCGCCGCGCTGGAGGGCGTAGGCGTCGGGGATGCCGTGGACAACCATCGAGTTGGGTGAGGCGCAGATCGAGCCGGGGAAGCCGCGGTAGCCCTTGAAGGTGGGGGTCGCCCCTTGCGAGGCGATGAAGCGCTCGGCCGCGTCGTCGAGCTCCGCGGTCGTCACGCCCGGGCGGCACTTGCCGATCAGCATCTTCAGGCACTTGGCGTGGACCTCGCCAGCCGCCGCCATCGCCTCGATCTGCGACGGGGTCTTGAGGATGATGCCGCCCTTGTACATGGCGGCGCTCAGGCCTCTTCCTCCATCCGCAGCGTCGCCATGAGCGCGCGGATGTCCTCGTAGACGTCGTCGGGCGGAGCGTCAGCTTCGACGCGCTCGAGCAGGCCGCGCTCGTCGAACCAGTCGATCAGGGGCTCGGTCTTCTCGCGATACTGGGCGAGCCGGTTCTTGATCACGTCGGGCTCGTCGTCGTCGCGGACGTGAAGCTCCTCGCCGCAAACGTCGCACTTGCCCTCCTCCTCTGGAGGATCGAACTCGACATGGAAGATGTGGCCGTTCGGGCATGTGCGCCGGCCGCCGAGCCTGCGCACGACCTCGTCATCGGGCACCGAGACCAGGATCGCGGCGGTGAGACGCGTGCGGAGCTCTTCGAGCTTCTCCAGAAGCGCCTCGGCTTGGCCGACGGTGCGCGGGAAGCCGTCGAGAATGAACCCGTCCTCCGCCTCGTGCGAGTGGATCCGCTCGGCGATGACCCCGATGATCACGTCATCCGGAACGAGGTCGCCCCTGTCCATGAAGGCCTTGGCCTCCTTGCCGATCTCGGTCTCCTCGCGGACAGCCCGGCGCAGGATGTCGCCGGTCGCGTAGTAGGGCAGCTGGAGGTCATCCTGGAGCCGTTCGCCCTGCGTGCCCTTGCCTGATCCAGGCGGGCCGAGAAGTACAAGATTGAGCTGAGACATTCGGCGAGAGAGCCTACCCGGAGCAGGCGGGTCGCCGGATGCCTCGCCGACATCAGGCTCCGGTTTCCGGAGCTAGATGCAGCCGAGAGTGACCGAGAGCCCACCCAAAGTAGGAATACCCACGAATGCGAGGGATTGGCGGCACGGCGACGCTAGTGCCTCGTCAAGCACCTAAGGCGAGTCAGGCTATCCCCAAGGACGCGGCGCCTGGCGCAGGTTTCCATGCAGCACCAGACGCGCACGGATACGCCGGCTACTTCAGGAAGCCCTCGTAGTTGCGCATCATCAGCTGCGCCTCGAGCTGTTTCACGGTGTCCAGCGCCACGCCTACCACGATCAGGATCGAGGTTCCTCCGAAGAAGAAGTTCGCCGAGGTCTGGGAGATCAGGATCGTCGGCAGCGCGGCGATCGCGCCCAGATAGAGGGCGCCGGGGAAGGTGAGCCTGGACAGGATCCTGTCCAGGTATTCGGCGGTAGGTCGCCCGGGTCTCACCCCTGGAATGAAGCCTCCGTACTTCTTCAGGTTGTCCGCCTGGTCAACCGGGTTGAAGGTAACCGCGGTGTAGAAGTAGGTGAAGATGATGATGAAGAAGACCTCGCCGACGACGTAGGCCCAGCCGTTCGGGCTGAAGAAGTTGGCGAAGTCGGTCCAGAAGTTGTCTTCGGTGCCGCCCAGGAGCTGGCCGATGGTCGGCGGGAAGGCCATGATCGAGGCGGCGAAGATGACCGGGATGACGCCCGCCATGTTCACGCGGAGCGGCAGGTAGGTCGAGCCGCCCGTAGTCATCCGCCGGCCGACGACGCGCTTTGCGTACTGGACGGGGATGCGGCGCTGGCCCTCCTGGACGTAGACGATCCCGACGATCACGGCGAGCGCGACGAAGGGCATCATCACGACGAAGACCTGGTCGGAGTTCGTCCACCACGCCTGGATGCCGCCTGGGATCGAGGCCGCGATCGAGGCGAAGATCATGAGCGAGATGCCGTTGCCGATGCCTCGCTGGGTGATCAGCTCGCCCAGCCACATGAGAAGGGTGGCGCCGGCGGTCAGCGAGATCACGATCAGCATCACGTTGCCGAAGTTGAGGGTGCCATCGATCACGTCGGTGCCGCCGAATCCGGACGAGTTGAAGAGGAAGACGTAGCCGACGGATTGCGCAGCAGCGAGGCCGACGGTCAGGTAGCGCGTGTACTGCGTGATCTTCTGCTGGCCGACCTCGCCCTCCTTGGAGAGGCGCTCGAGTGCCGGCACGACCACCGTGAGCAGCTGCAGGATGATCGACGCGGTGATGTAGGGCATGATCCCCAGCGCGAACAGCGAAAGTCGCTGGAGCGAGCCGCCCGAGAACAGGTTGAGGAAGCCCAGGATGTTCGAGCCGGCGAAGTTCTCCTGCAGGGCTTCGAGCGCCGACGCGTCCACGCCGGGCGCCGGGATGTAGGCGCCGAGCCGGTAGAGCGCAAGCATCGCGGCGGTGAACGCCAGCTTCTTCCGGATGTCCGGGACGCTGAACGCGTTGAGGATCGTCTGAAGCACTGAGGAAGAAACCTAGCCCGGTTGCTCCGCTCCGCGTCCGCACCGGCCGGGCTCGTGATCACTTCGCAGGTGCCGCCGGCACCCTCGATCTTCTCGCGCGCCGACGCCGAGAAGGCGTGCGCGCGGACCGTGAGCTTCGTCGAGATGTCGCCGCGACCGAGCACCTTTACGGGGTGGCGTCGCGTTGCGAGCCCTGCGGCGCGCAGCGTGTCCGGGGTGACCTCGGCGTTCGCGTCGAAGCGGGCCTCGAGGTCTGAGACGTTCACAGGCTGGGTGTGCGTACGGAACGGCTCGAAGGGCATCGACATCTTCTTGGTCGGGCCCTTGAGCTTTCGCGTCCGCATGTGGATCGGGTTCTGCCCGCCCTCATAGCCGACGCGGCGCTTGGAGCCCGCGCGTGAGCCCGCGCCCTTGTGGCCGCGGCCCGCGGTCTTGCCCTGGCCCGAGCCCTTGCCGCGGCCAAGGCGCTTGCGCGCATGGCGCGAGCCCGCCTTGGGGCGGATCGAGTGGAGGCCGATCTCTTCGGGGTCGAGGCGCGGCACCCTAGGACTCCTGGATCTCGACGAGGTGTTCGACCTTCGCAAGGGCGCCGCGGAACTGCGGCGTGTCCTCGAGCTTCGACTCGCGGCCGATCCGGCCGAGCTTCAGCGTGCGAAGGGTCGCAAGTTGCTTCTTGTCCGAGCCGATGGGCGAGCGGACCTGCTTCAGGTGGACTTCAGGCATCGGGCTCTCCGGCGGCGACTGAGGGGTCAGACCCCTCAACAGGCTCAGGTGGCGCAGGCGCTTCGGTTTCGGGGTCAGACCCCGCGCTCGGTGCTTCAGCGCTCTCTGCTTCGCCAGCGCCAACCGCAACGGCGACGGGGGTAGGCGTGACGTCGACGTCGTCGGCGCTCTCGCCTTCCTTCAGCTTCTTCGCCTCGGCCATCTTGTCGAGGCCCAGCACCTGGTTCACCGTGAGGCCGCGGAGCTTGGCGACGTCCTGGGGGCGGCGGAGCTGGAGAATGCCGTCCATCGTGGCCTTCACGAGGTTGATCGGGTTCTGGGTGCCGAGCGACTTCGAAAGCACGTCGCGGATGCCCGCCAGCTCGAGGACGGCGCGAACCCCACCGCCGGCGATGACGCCGGTACCGGGACTGGCCGGGCGCAGGACGACGTGGCCGGCGCCATAGCGGCCGACGATCTTGTGCGGGATCGTCTGCCCGTACATCGGAACCTCGATCAGGTCCTTGCGGGCGTTCTCGACGGCTTTCTGGATCGCGAGCGGGACCTCGCGGGCCTTGCCGTAGCCGATGCCGACGACGGAGCGCTCATCGCCCACGGCGACGAGGGCAGTGAAGGAGAAGCGCCGGCCGCCCTTGACGACCTTGGCGACGCGGTTGATCTCGATCACGCGCTCCTGAAGATCGAGCCCCTGCGGGCTCACGGTCTTGTATTCGCGGTCTCGGCTCATCGGTTCAAGGAGGGTAGAAGGGTCAAAATTCGAGCCCGCCCTCGCGCGCGCCCTCGGCGAGCGCAGCGACGCGGCCGTGGTAGCGGTAGCCGCCGCGGTCGAATACGCACGACTTGATGCCTGCGTCGGAGGCGCGCTTGGCGAGCAGCTCGCCGGCCTTCTTCGCCTGCTCGGCGCGGTCCAGCTTGCGAAGCTCGTCCTCGGTCCAGGAGACGGCCGCGAGCGTCTTCCCCGCGTCGTCGTCGATCAGCTGCGCCGCGACGCCGCGATTCGAGCGAAAGACGGAGATGCGCGGGCGCTCGGCGCTTCCACGCACCTTGGCGCGGACGCGGCGGCGGCGGCGAAGGCGCTGCTGGCCCTTGGTCTTCACAGCCATGGCTAGATGCTCACCGCCTGGGGCACGTTCGTGGATTGACGAGCGCGGGACGACGGCTGGCAAGGACGCAGGATGCAGGCTTTGCTGGTTGCAAAGCCAAATCCGAGGACGCAGTCCAGACGGCGTCCTGCGCCGTCAAACGCGAATGTGTTCCGGGCGGGGAGCATCAGGCCCTCTTTCCGACCTTGCGGCGAACCTGCTCGCCCTCGTAGCGAATGCCCTTGCCCTTGTACGGCTCCGGCGGGCGGACGCGGCGGATGCGCGCGGCCATCTCGCCCACGAGCTGCTTGTCGATGCCGCGCACGATCACCTCGGTGTTCTGCGGGACCTCGAACTCGATGCCCTCGGGAGCCTCGATCAGGACGGGATGGGAGAAGCCGACGCTGAGGTTCAAGTTCTTGCCTTGGAGCGCGGCGCGATACCCGACGCCCTGGATCTGAAGGCGCTTCTCGTAGCCGGCGGTGACGCCCTCGACCATGTTCGCGACCAGGCTGCGCGTGAGCCCGTGGAGGGCGCGGTGCTCACCGCGGTCGGTCGGGCGCTCGACGGTCAGCGCGCCGCCGTCGCCTGCGGTGATCTTCATGTCGCGGTTGACCACCGTCGAGAGCTCGCCCTTCGGCCCCTTGACCGAGACGCGGCCAGGGTCGACCGAGACGGTCACGCCGTCCGGCACTTCGATGGGCATTCTTCCGATTCGACTCACGGGATCACCACACGTAAGCGACGACTTCGCCGCCCACTCCCTTCGCCTTTGCCTCGTGGCCGGTCATGACGCCTGCGGACGTCGAGATGATCGCCGTCCCCATGCCGCCCATCACGCGCGGGATCTCGGCCTTGTCCGCGTAGCGGCGTCGACCGGGGCGCGAAATGCGCTCGATGCCCGTGATCACGGGCTTGCGGCCGTCCGTGTAGCGGAGCTGGATCTTGATGACCTCTCCGACCTGCGTCGGCTCGACGTCGTAGCCCGAGATGTAGCCCTGCTCCTTGAGGATGCGGGTCATCTCCTTCTTCAGGCGCGACGACGGCACCTCCACGTCGGGGTGCTCGGCCCGGAGCGCGTTGCGCACGCGGGTCAGGTAGTCGGAAATGGGATCAGTGAGCATGAGAGATCAGAGATAAGGGTTACCAGCTGGACTTGGTCATTCCGGGCACGTAGCCCTTGTGCGCGGCGTCGCGCAGGCAGATGCGGCACAGGCCGAACTTGCGGTAGTAGGCACGGGAGCGTCCGCAGCGACGGCAGCGGTTTTTCTTGCGCGTCGAGTACTTGGGCTCGCGGTCCTGCTTGGCGAGTTTCGAGGTCTTTGCCATGTGTTAGCCGTCCGTCCCTTCGGTTGAATCGTCCGAGGAGGCTTCGGCGTCTCCCCCGCCTTCGCCTTCTTCGCCTTCCTCGCCCTCTTCGTCCTCGCGGACGGGCTTCTCGTAAGCCTCGGGGTTCTCTTCCTTGAGCTGCTCGAGCGCGGCCTGCTCGGCCTCGGCCCGGATACGCGCCTCTTCGTGGCGGCGCTCCTCCTCTTCCTCGGCGGCCTTGTCGACCTGGCCGGGGCGCCCGTCCTGCGAGAAGGGAAAGCCGAGCGCGAGGAGGAGCTCGAAGCCCTCCTCGTCGGTCTGCGCCGTCGTGGTGATGGCGATGTCGAGGCCGCGGGTCTCGTCGATCGAGTCGTAGTCGATCTCGGGGAAGATGAGCTGCTCGCGAACTCCCATGGAGTAGTTCCCGCGGCCGTCGAAGGCGCGGGCAGACATGCCCCGGAAGTCGCGGATACGCGGGATCGCGATCGAGATGAGGCGATCGAGGAACTCCCACATGCGCGCGCCGCGGAGGGTGACGGCCACGCCTACGGGCATGCCGTCGCGAAGCTTGAACGAGGCGATCGACTTGCGCGCGCGGCGGACGCTGGGCGCCTGGCCGGCGATCGTCGCGAGCTGCTCGGTCGCGGCCTCGAGGACGGGGGTCGACTGCTTGGCGTCGCCCACGCCCATGTTGAGCGTGATCTTGACCAGGCCAGGGACCTGCATCCGGCTCGTGTAGGCGAACTTCTTCGTGAGCGCGTCGACGATCTCCGCCTCATAGCGCTCGCGAAGGCGAGGCGGCGGAGCGGCCTGCGAGGCGGGCGCCTCGGTCTCGGTCTCGTTTTCTTCTGTTGCTGTTGAAGCTTCCATCAAGTTCCTAGTCGAGTGCGTTGCCTGAGCGCTTGGCGTAGCGCTGGCGCTTGCCGTCGTCCGTCTGGCGCACGCCGACACGGGTCGGCTTGTTGTCGTTCGGGTCCACGAGCATCACGTTGGAGACGTGGATCGGGCCCTCCTGATCGATGATGCCGCCGCTGTCGCCGCGAGTCGTGTCCTTGACGGACCGCGGGCGCGAGTGCCTCTTCACGATATTGAGTCCCTCCACATAGACCCGGCGCCTCCCCGGCTCCGTGCGCAGGACCTTCCCGGTCTTGCCCTTGTCCTTGCCGGACGTGACCAGGACCGTGTCGTCGGAACGGATGCGCATCTGCTTGCCCTTCGGCTCCGGCTTGCGCTTCTTCGCAGGCATCAGATGACCTCCGGGGCGAGGGAGACGATCTTCATGAAGTTCTTCTCGCGGAGCTCGCGGGCGACGGGGCCGAAGATGCGGGTTCCGCGCGGGTTGTTCTGCGCGTCGAGCAGGACGGCGGCGTTCTCGTCGAAGGCGATGTAGGTGCCGTCGGAGCGGCCGAGCTGCTTGCGGGTGCGGACGACGACCGCCTGCACGACCTCGCCCTTGCGGACGCCGCCATGCGGCGTGGCGGTCTTGACCGTGGCGGTGATGATGTCCCCGACGCCGGCGTAGCGGCGGTGGTGGCCGCCCTTGACGCGGATACAGAGGATCTCGCGGGCGCCCGAGTTGTCGGCGACCCTGAGGCGCGACTCCTGCTGGATCATCGGGCCTTCTCCACGACTTCGACCAGGCGCCAGCGCTTGAGCCTCGAGAGCGGACGGGACTCCACGACGCGGACGACATCGCCGGCGGAAGCCTCGTTGCGCTCGTCGTGGGCGTGCACGGTCGCCGACTGTCGGACGACCTTCTCGTAGCGGCGGTGGCGCCGGACGATGTCGACGCGGACGGTGATCGTCTTGTCGGCCTTGTCCGAGACGACGGTCCCGAGCTGGGACTTCCGCACGCCGGGCTCGCGCTCGGCTGGGGTTGTCCCTTGGCCTGGCTCGCCGCGCTTCGCGCGCTCCTGGGAGCGACGACGGCTGCGGGCGGTGGCCTTCGCGCGGCGGGCTTCGACGCGCTCGGTGACGCGCTCCTCGGAGCTTCGCTGCGGGCGCGCCTCGCCAGTGTGGGCCGAGCGGCTGCGCTTGCGGAGCTCCTTGGGGCTGAGGACCTCTTCGGGCTCTTCGTCCTCGGCAGGAGGGGCGGGCGCTGCGGCGGGCGCCTCCTCGGCGTCAGCAGCAGGCTCTTCCTCAGCAGGCGCCTCTACGGCCTCGGCGGCGGGCTCCTTCGGCGGCGGGTTCTTCTTCAGGCGCTTCTTCGGGCTCAGGCGCTTTCTCCTCGACCTCTGTGGTGTCAGGCACCTCGTCGGCGGCGGGCTCTTCTGTCTGGGTAGCGTCGGTGCCAGACACCGCGTCAGGTTCTTCCGCGGGTGCCTCTTCCTCGGCAGGGGCTTCCGTCGCCTCCGCTTCCGGGGCGTCGTCCTGCGGAGTCTCTTCGGCCTCGGCCTCAGGGGTCTCTTCCACGTTTTCCTCTTCGTCAGCCACGGTTCCTCAGTTCCTTCTCCATGTCGATCCCGCGCTGGTGGGCGATCGTGAGCAGGCGGGCAACGTCACGCCGAGCGGCGCCTATTCCTGTCGTGTTCTCCAGCTCGCCCGTCGCGTGGCGAAAGCGCAGGTTGAATGCCTCCTGGCGCGCGTTGCGGAGTGCCTCGACCAGGTCGGGATCGGAAAGTGCATGCACGTCAGAGGCCCTCACTGCTCCGCCCCCTCGCGCGTCACGAACTTTGTCTTCACCGGAAGCTTGTGGCCCGCGAGGCGCATGGCCTCTTTGGCGAGTTCCTCGTCCACGCCCGAGAGCTCGAACATGACACGGCCGGGCTTGATCACCGCGACCCATCCCTCGGGGTTGCCCTTGCCCGAGCCCATGCGGGTCTCCGCGGGCTTCTTCGTGTAGGGCTTGTCGGGGAAGATGTTGATCCAGACCTTGCCGCCGCGCTTGATCTTGCGGGTCATGGCGACTCGAGCAGCCTCGATCTGGCGGTTGGTGACCCAGCCGCGCTCGATGGCCTTCAGCCCGTACTCGCCGAAGTTGACGTCGGAGCCACCCTTCGCGAAACCGCCGCGCTTACCGCGCATCTGCTTGCGGTACTTGACCCGCTTCGGAGCCAGCATCAGCCGTCACCTTCCTGCGGTTCAGGTGTCTCGGGGGCCGGAGCCTCCGCTGCCGGAGCCTCGGGTGCCGGAGTCTCCGCTGGCGCCGCAGGGGCCGGCTGCTGCGGGCGTGGCGCCTCAGCGGCTGCTGCGCGGGCGTGGCTGCAGCGGCTGCTGCGGGCGCAGCTGCCTCGGCCGGCGCGGCCGGGCGTGGGCGACGGTCGCGGTCGCGCTTCTTGCGGTTGCGCGGCTGGAGCTCGTCGAGCTCGTCGGAGGCGGTGCGATAGCCCTCGGGCATGACCTCGCCCTTGTTGATCCAGCACTTGACGCCGATCCGCCCGGTCGTGGTCTTGGCCTCGACGAAGCCGTAGTCGATGTCGGCGCGGAGCGTGTGCAGCGGGACGCGGCCGTCCGAGTAGCCCTCGGTGCGTGCCATCTCAGCGCCGCCCAGACGCCCGGAGACCTGGACCTTCACGCCCTTGGCGCCAGAGCGCATGGCGGAGGTCAGCGCGCGCTTCATCGCGCGGCGGAAGGCGACCCGGTTCTGAAGCTGTTCGGCGATCGACTGGGCGACGAGCTTCGCGTCGAGCTCGGGCCGCTTGATCTCCTTGATGTTGACCTTGACGGGCTTCGAGGTGAGCTTGTGGAGGTCGCGCCGGAGCGAGTCGACCTCGGAGCCCGACTTGCCGATCACGATGCCCGGGCGGGCGGTGTGGATGTCCACGGTGATCTCGCCGCGCTGCTTCACGATCGTGATGTCGCTGAGCCCGGCGTGGGCGAGCCTGTTCTCGATGTGGTCGCGGATCTGGAGGTCCTCGTTGAGGTAGTCCGAGAACTCGCGCTGGTTGAACCAGTTCGACTTCCAATCGTGGATGTAGCCGACTCGGAAGCCTTCAGGATGAACTTTTTGACCCATTACGAAATCTCTCGATCTAGTCGGTTGGAGTGAGGGCAACGAAGACGTGGCAGGTCTTCTTCTCGATGCGGGTGGCGCGGCCCCTGGCCCGCGCGCGCCAGCGCTTGAGGGTAGGGCCCTGGTCGACACGGATCTCGGAGATCTCCATCTCGTCGGCGACCAGGTCGTGGTTGTTCTCGGCGTTGGCGGCAGCCGAGTCGATGAGCTTGCGGATGTCCTGCGCTGCCGAGCGCGTCGAGAAGTCGAGGAGCTCCTGCGCCTCGGGCACGGACATGCCGCGCACCTGGTCGGCGACCAGCCGCGCTTTGCGCGGGGCGACGCGCAGGTACTTGGCGCTCGCGCGCACCACGGGACTGTCGGCAGCAGTCGCCACTAGCGCTCCTTGCCTCCGTGAGCGCGGAAGGTGCGAGTCGGGGCGAACTCGCCGAGCTTGTGGCCGACCATCGACTCCGAGATGAAGACGGGCACGTGCTTTCGGCCGTCGTGGACGGCGATGGTGTGGCCCACCATCTCGGGGAAGATCGTGGAGGTCCGCGACCAGGTCTTCAGCATGGCCTTCTGGTTCGACTCGTTCATCGCGTTGATCCGGCTCATCAGCCGCTCCTCGACGAACGGACCCTTCTTGGTGGAACGACCCATCTCTTACCTCTTCTTCTTTCCGCGCCTGCGGCCGCGGACGATCATCGCGTTGGAAGCTTTGCCCTTCTTGCGGGTCCGGTAGCCGAGCGTCGGCTTGCCCCACGGGGTGCGCGGATGCCCACCCGGCGTCTTGTGCGCCTCGCCACCGCCGTGCGGGTGGTCGACCGGGTTCATCGCGACACCGCGGGTCTGCGGGCGGATGCCCTTGTGGCGGCTGCGGCCCGCCTTTCCGATGGACACGTTCTGGTGCTCGGAGTTGGAGAGGGTGCCCACCGTCGCGCGGCATTCGGCGCGGACCATCCGCATCTCGGACGAGGGAAGTCTGAGCGTCACGATGTCGCCCTCCTTCGCGACAACCTGGATCGAGGTGCCCGCGGCGCGCCCGAGGCGCCCGCCCTGGCCGGCGATCAGCTCGACGTTGTGGACGATGGTTCCCGTCGGGATCTGGCGAAGCTCGAGAGCGTTACCGGGCCGGATGTCGGAGCCGGGGCCCGACTGGACCACCGCGCCTACGCCCAGGCCCTGGGGGGCGAGGATGTAGCTCTTGGCGCCGTCCGCGTAGTGGAGGAGGGCGATGTAGGTGGTGCGATTCGGGTCGTACTCGATCGTCGCAACCTTCGCCGGCACGCCGTCTTTGAGGCGCTTGAAATCGATCTCGCGGTAACGGCGCTTGGCGCCGCCGCCGCGATGGCGCGCGGTGACGCGGCCGCGCGAGTTGCGCCCGCCGGTCGAGTTCTTGCCCTTGGTGAGCGGCTTGTGGGGCCGGTTCTGGGTGACCTCCTCGCGCTTCTGATACGTCGTGAAGCGCCGGCCCGGGCTGGTCGGTTTCGTCTTGCGCATCGCCATCAGTCAGCCACCGCCCCTTCGAAGAGCTCGATGCGGTCGCCGGGAGCCAGCTTCACGATCGCCTTCTTCCACGAGCGGGTCTTGCCCGAGTGAAGGCCGCGGCGCTTCGGCTTCGACCGGATGGACTGGGTGCGCACGTTGAGGACCGTGACGTCGAAGACCTCCTCGACCGCACGCGCGATCTGGGTCTTGTGGGCGCGATCGTCGACGCGGAAGGTGTACTTGCCGTCGGCCATGAGCGCGTAGCTCTTCTCCGAGACGACCGGCTCGATGAGGATGGATCGCGCTTCCATCAGGAATCGCTCCCATCTGCCTCGGCGGTGTCGGAGCCGGACCCCGCGCGCGTCACTTCGCCGCACCGGGTCTCGAGGACCTCGAGCGCCGCCTGCGTCAACACGAGCGAGCGGTGCCCGATCACGTCGTTGACGCCCGCCGCAGCCGCCGGCAGGACGGTGACGCCAGGGATGTTGCGAAAGCTCTTTTGGACGTCTGCCTCCTCGGCGCCCAGGACGAGCAGCGTCGGGGTGCGCGCGCCCCACTTGGCAAGCGCCTCGGCGGCCGTCTTGGTCGACGGCTCGCTGTATGCGGCGGCGTCGAGCACGGCGACCGAGTCGCGGTCGGCATGGACCGAGAGGGCGGCTCGGAGTGCCTTGCGCCGGGCCTTGCGGTTCACCTTCACCGTGTAGCCGCGCGGCTTCGGCCCGAAAGACGGGCCGCCGCCGCGCCTGTGCCCGACGCTGAGCGCGCCGACGCGCGCCCGGCCGGTGCCCTTCTGGCGCCACGCCTTGGCGCCGGTCATCGACACCTCGCCGCGTCCGAGGGTTGACGCTGTTCCGCGCCGGCGTGCATTCGCGTCCGCGCGCGCGGCGTCGTGGACCAAAGACTCATGGAAGGGCTCCGTGAAGATTGCCTCGGGCAGAGCGGTCTTCGCCTGCTTGCCGAGCGTCGTGACCTTGGGATCAGCCATCTGTGCGGACCTCCAGCGTGCCGTTCTTCGGGCCCGGAACGGCACCGCGGACCATGAGAAGGTTCTGCTCGGCGTCGATCTCGATCACCTCGAGGCCCTTCTGCGTCGCGCGCTTGCCGCCCATCCGGCCCGGCATCCGAACGCCCTTGAAGACGCGGGCCGGGTCCGCGGAGGCGCCGACCGATCCGGGAGCGCGAACGTTGTGAGAGCCGTGCGAGACGGGGCCGCGGCCGAAGCCGTGGCGCTTGATCGTGCCCTGAAAGCCCTTGCCGATGGCGACCCCGGAGACCTTCACGCGCTGGCCGGGCTCGAACTGCTCGACCGTGGCGGAGTCTCCGATCTTGAGCTCTTCTGAGGAGCCCAGGTCCTCGTCGCGGAACTCGACCAGGGTGCGCATCGGGCCGGCGTTGGCCTTCTTCAGGTGCCCGAGCTCGGCCTTCGTCAGCTTGCGCTCCTCGGTTGCGTCGAAGGCGAGCTGCACGGCGGTGTAGCCGTCGCGCTCGTCCGAGCGGATGCCCGTGACCGGGCAGGGGCCCGCCTGGATGACGGTGACCGGGATGACGGTGCCGTCCTCCTGGAAGAGCTGGGTCATGCCCACCTTCTTGCCGATGATCGCCGCCACGCCCGCAACGCCCTGCCTCAGATCTTGATCTCGATGTCGACTCCGGCTGGGAGCGCGTCGAGGCGCTGAAGGGAGTCGATCGTCTTCGGGGTCGGCTGGTGGATGTCGATCAGGCGCTTGTGGGTGCGGATCTCGAAGTGCTCGCGCGAATCCTTGTCCTTGAACGGGGAGCGGATCACGCAGTAGACGTTCTTGTCCGTCGGCAGCGGCACGGGGCCGGCGACGGTGGCGCCGGTGCGCTCGGCCGTGTCCACGATCTCGCGGGCAGCGCGATCGATCGCATCGTGGTCATAGGCCTTGAGCCGGATTCGAATTTTGTTGGTGGCGATTGTCGCCATGTGCTGCTTTCGTGTCTTTCCGCGAAATCGGGGCGCCGCTCGCGTCGAGTGGCGCCCCAAATCTCGAAGGTTTTATGTCTTACGCGGGGCCGGAGGCCCCTTAGGTCGCTACTCCGTGATGTCGGAGACAACCCCTGAGCCTACGGTGCGGCCGCCCTCGCGGATGGCGAACCGGAGACCCTTGTCCATGGCGATCGGCTGAATCAGCTCGATCTCCATCTCGACGTTGTCGCCGGGCATGACCATCTCCGTCCCCTCGGGGAGGTTGGCGATGCCGGTGACGTCCGTGGTGCGGAAGTAGAACTGCGGGCGGTAACCCGAGAAGAACGGGGTGTGGCGGCCGCCCTCCTCCTTCTTCAGGCAGTAGACCTCAGCCTTGAACTTCGTGTGCGGGGTGATCGAGCCGGGCTTGCACAGCACCTGGCCGCGCTCAACCTCGTCGCGCTTGGTGCCGCGAAGGAGGCAGCCTGCGTTGTCGCCGGCCTGGCCCTGGTCGAGGGTCTTGTGGAACATCTCGACGCCGGTGACGACGGTCTTCGAGCTCTGCTCGTGGATGCCGACCATCTCGACTTCCTCGCCCGTGTTGACGACGCCCTGCTCGATGCGGCCCGTGACGACGGTGCCGCGGCCCGGGACGGTCATGACGTCCTCGATGGGCATCAGGAACGGCTTGTCGAGGTCGCGCGTCGGCTCCGGGATGTAGGAGTCGAGCGTCGATGCGAGCTCCATGATCGCCTTGACGGCGTCCTCGTCACCCTCGAGCGCCTTGAGCGCGGAGCCCTTGACGATCGGGGTCTCGTCGCCCGGGAAGTCGTACTCGTTGAGGAGATCCTTGACCTCCTCCTCGACGAGCTCGATCAGCTCCTCGTCGTCGACCATGTCGACCTTGTTCAGGAAGACCACCACGTAGGGCACGTTCACCTGCTTGGCGAGCAGGATGTGCTCACGCGTCTGCGGCATCGGGCCGTCAGCGGCGGACACGACCAGGATCGCGCCGTCCATCTGGGCGGCGCCCGTGATCATGTTCTTGACGTAGTCGGCGTGGCCGGGGCAGTCGACGTGGGCGTAATGGCGGTTCTCCGTCTGGTACTCGACGTGAGACGTCGCGATCGTGATCCCGCGCTCCTTCTCCTCGGGCGCGTTGTCGATCTCGTCGAAGGTCTTCGCCTCGCCGCCACCGGCCTCCGCGAGCACCTTCGTGATCGCAGCCGTAAGCGTGGTCTTGCCGTGGTCGATGTGACCGATGGTGCCGACGTTCACGTGCGGCTTCGAACGGTCGAAAGTCTCTGCCATTGGTGGTTCCTAGCTCCTTTTCTTCAATCTCAGTCTTTGGTTTCTCTTTAAGTGTCGAACCCGGGAAATATAGCTACGCGGCCTCGGTCGCCTCGCCCGATCTGGACGCGACGATCTCTTCCGCGATGTTGCCCGGGACTTCCTCGTATCGCTCGAACTGCATCGAGTAGTTCGCGCGGCCCTGCGTCGATGAGCGCAGGTCGGTCGCGTAACCGAACATCTCCGACAGCGGCACGTACGCATTGACCGCCAGCGCGTTGCCGCGCTGATCCTGTCCCTGCACCTTGCCGCGGCGCCTGGAGAGGTCGCCGATCACGTCGCCGAGGAAGTCTTCGGGGGTCACGACCTCGACGGCCATGACGGGCTCGAGGAGCACGGGCTTCGACTTGCGCGCCGCTTCCTGCACGGCCATCGAGCCGGCGATCTTGAAGGCCATCTCCGAGGAGTCGACGTCGTGGTACGAGCCGTCGACGAGCTCGACGCGGACGTCCACCATCGGGTAGCCGGCCTTGACGCCCGTGACCAGCGCCTCCTCGATCCCCTGCTCGACGGCGGGGATGAACTCGGAGGGGATGGAGCCTCCCTTGATCTTGTTGACGAAGTCGAAACCCTCCTCAGGGGCGGGCTCCACGTTGATGACGACGTGGCCGAACTGGCCGCGGCCACCGGTCTGGCGGACGAAGCGGCCGACGACCTTGTCGGAGCGCTGGCGGATCGTCTCGCGATAGGCGACCTGCGGACGGCCGACGTTTGCCTCGACGGAGAACTCGCGAAGCAGGCGATCGACCAGGACCTCGAGGTGAAGCTCGCCCATGCCGTGAATGACGGTCTGGCCGGTCTCCTCGTCGGTCTCGATCTGGAAGGTCGGATCCTCTTCGGCAAGGCGCGCGAGGCCGGAGCCGAGCTTCTCCTGGTCGGACTTGGTCTTCGGCTCGATCGCAACGGCGATCACGGGCTCGGGGAAGGTGATCTGCTCGAGCACGACCGGCGCGTCGGGCGCTGCGAGGGTGTCGCCGGTGGAGGTCTGCTTGAGGCCGACGCCGGCGAGGATGTCGCCCGCGAAGCACTCCTCGATCTCCTCGCGGTGGTTCGCGTGCATCATGAGGAGGCGGCCGATGCGCTCCGTGCGGCCGGCCGTCGCGTTGAGCACCCGGCTTCCCGACGAGAGCTTGCCCGAGTAGACGCGGAAGTAGGTGAGCTTGCCGACGTAAGGGTCCGACATGACCTTGAACGCCAGGGCTGCGAACGGAGCGTTGTCGTCCGGCGGGCGCTCGGTCGACTCGCCCTCCGAGCCGTCCTTGTTCGGGATAAAGCCGGAAAGCGGCGGCACCTCGAGCGGCGAGGGAAGGAGCTCGACGATCGCGTCGAGGAGGGGCTGGACGCCCTTGTTCTTGAAGGCGGAGCCGCAGAGGACCGGCGTGACCTTCAGGTCCAGCGTCGCGCGGTGGAGGGACTTGGCGATCCGCTCGTGCGGGATCTCCTGCTCCTCGAGGTACATCTCCGCAAGGTCGTCGTCGTAGTCGGCGCAGGCGGCGATCAGCGCGTCGCGGGCGGCGTGGACCTCGTCCTCCATGTCCGCGGGGACCTCTTCGTAGTCGAACTCGGTGCCGAGCTCGTCGTGCCAGACAAGCGCCTTGTTCTCGATCAGGTCGACGACGCCCTTGAGCTGGTCCTCCGCGCCGATCGGAAGCTGGATCGGCAGCGGGTGGGCCCCGAGCCGGTCCTTCATCGTCTGCACGGAGCGGTGGAAGTCCGCGCCGACGCGGTCCATCTTGTTGATGAAGGCGATGCGGGGGACCTTGTACTTGTCGGCCTGGCGCCAGACGGTCTCGGACTGGGGCTCGACGCCGGCGACGGAGTCGAAGACGGCGATCGCGCCGTCGAGGACGCGCAGCGAGCGCTCGACCTCGACGGTGAAGTCGACGTGGCCGGGCGTGTCGATGATGTTGATGCGGTGGTCCTTCCACTCGCATGCCGTCGCGGCCGAGGTGATGGTGATGCCGCGCTCCTGCTCCTGCTCCATCCAGTCCATGACTGCAGCGCCCTCGTGGACCTCGCCCATCTTGTGGGTGCGGCCGGTGTAATAGAGGATGCGCTCGGTCGTCGTGGTCTTACCCGCGTCGATGTGCGCCATGATTCCGATGTTGCGTGTTTTTTCGAGTGAGAAGTTGCGAGGCATGGTTCTTTTGAGAGAGTGTGGTCCGAGAGGAGGTCCGGCTTCGCTCGGCGGACGCCCGAAGGGCATAAAAAAGGCCCTTTCGGGCCGGGCCGCGAGCGACGCCTGACTATAGCAGCAACTTGAGGCCCCGAAAGCACTCCAAATGCGGCTGAGAAAGCCAGGTTCAAGGGCTTCTAAGCCCTCGCCGACGAGTGCTCGCGAACGCGCCGCAAAGCGGGCGGAGAAGAAGCGCTCAGCCGCAAAACCGACGGGGCGGCGGGAGGCGGCGCAGGACCGGTTCGGCGCGACCGCATCCGTTGCAAAGCGCAGCAGCGTCGAGCTGATTGGAATCGCCCGCGAGCTGGTGCGGATCCCGCTGGCGCTGTACATGCGGATCGCAGAATGGCTCGGCGTCTGGGTCCTGGCGCTCTGGCGCCGGATCTGGCCCTACCTCGTCCGCGCGTGGCGACTGGCCGGCCGCGCTCTTGCATGGGCGCAGCGGGTCGCGACCCCGGCACGGGTCACCGTTGGGGTCGCGCTCCTGACCGCGGTGGCGCTCGCCGGGTCGCAGTGGGCCGATCTCAGCGCGATCTCGGTGGGCACCGACGCTTACAAGGGCCTCGAAGACATCGCTCCCGCGCCGGAGGTGACGACGAAGACGGTCGGGGAGTCGCACGCGTGGATTGGCATCCCGCTGGCGATCGCCGCCGCCCTCTTGATCATCGGAAGCGCAAGGGGACGCCCCGGGCTCGCGCGTCTTTTGGTTCCTGTCGGCATCGCCGTCGTCGCGATCAGCCTTCTCGTCGACCGGCCGGAGGGGCTCGACGAAGGAAAGGACGCGGTTTCGTACGAGAGCGTGACGGCCGAGCTCCTCCCGGGTTTCTGGGCACAACTCGTGTCCGGCGCCGTCCTCATCCTCCTCGCAGCCGTGCTGGCCCGAGTCCTACAGCCTGATCGCTCCGCCCGACGCCCGGCCCGGGAGAACTCGAAGCGCTCGAAGGACGGCCCGCGCCGGCGGTTCCGTCCGCGCGGCTTGCGGCGCGCCGCGGAGGCGGGCCAGTGACGGCGAGCCGCCTCGAGCGCCTTCTGCCCTGGGCCTGCATCATCTCGGCGGCCGTCCTCTTCGCGTCGGAGCTCATGACGATGTTCGAGTTCACCCCGCCCGGTGCCGAGCCGCTGCAGAACCAGTCGTCCGGCGATCGGCACGGCAACGCGATGTTCGTGATCTCCGGCTTCGCCATCCTGCTTACGATCACCGCTGTCTGGGCCGGCTCCCGCCCCGCGGCGCTCGGCGTCGCGGTCATGGGAGTGATCGCGCTCCTGATCTTCCTGATCGCCGATCTCCCCGACGCCGGTCAGGTCGGCACGCTCGACGACGCGCGCCAGTCCTTCATCGACGCCGAGGCGGTCCCCCAGAGCGGCTTCTGGCTCGAGATGCTGGGAGCGCTGGGCCTCGCCATATCGGGCGCGGCGCTGGCCACGATGTCGGCGGAGCAACTCGAATCGCTCCGAGGCAAGTTCTTCCGAAGCGGCACCCCGAAGGAAAACGCGCCGGCTGCGAAGGGCTCGGGCGGCGAGTAGGGCTCGTTCGGCGTTGCCGGGGCGGGTCGAAAGCGCGCGTTCGGCGTTGCCGGGGCCGAAGTGGCGCTGCGCTGCCGCTAGAAGGGCACCCAAGGGGGAGGATCGGCGTTTCCGGCCGGGTCGCCCTCGCCGAGAGAGGTAGAAATCGCGCTTACCGCGACTAAGGACTCGTTCGTCGAGCCGGGTTCGCCGAGAGGTGGAATTTCCACGATATGCGTGGGAATTCCTACTCTCGGCGAGTCAAGCGGCGGCGGACCGGCGCCAGGCCGCCGAGTCTTCCTCCTTGGGTGCCCACACAGACGTGGCGCACCACGCGGCGGTTCTGCCTAGCGGCGCTACGGCCTCGCACCACGAGGGCATACGGCGCAGTTCAGCCCCGCACCACCCTGGGCGCGCGGTCGGTCCTACCAGCGGTAGTGAGCGAAAGCCTTATTCGCTTGCGCCATACGGAAGATGTCGTCCTTCCGCTTCCAGGCGCCGCCCTGCTGCTGTGTCGCGTCCATGATCTCGCGGGCGAGGCGGTCGGACATCGACTTCTCGTTGCGGTTGCGGGCGAAGCTCACGAGCCAGCGCACCGCGAGGGTGCGGGCGCGGCGGGCCGGGACTTCGATCGGCACCTGGTAGGTGGCGCCGCCGACTCGGCGGGACTTGACCTCGAGGTTGGGGGTCAGCTCGGTGATGGCCTCGTCGAGCACCTCGACCGGCGGGCGGCCGGTGCGCTCGCCGACGATCGAAAGAGCGTCGTAGACGATCTCCTCGGCGGTGGACTTCTTGCCGTGGAGCATCACCTTGTTGATGACCTGCTGGACCAGGCGGCTGCGATGCTGCGCGTCCGGGCTGACCGGACGCTGTGGTGCGCGAGCTCTACGGGGCATCAGATAATTCCGTTGCCACTAGGGGCAATGTAGTTTCGCGACAAGTCGCTCATCTATTTCTTCACGCCGTACATCGAGCGGGACTGCTTGCGGTCCGAGACGCCGGAGGCGTCCAGGGTGCCGCGGATCACCTTGTAGCGCACGCCCGGGAGGTCCTTGACGCGGCCGCCGCGGACGAGCACCACGGAGTGCTCCTGAAGGTTGTGCCCCTCGCCGGGGATGTAGCAAGTGACTTCCATGCCGTTCGTCAGACGCACGCGCGCGACCTTGCGAAGCGCCGAGTTCGGCTTCTTCGGGGTGGCGGTGTAGACACGAGTGCAGACTCCACGGCGCTGGGGCGCGGAAATGCGCTTCTTGCGTCCCTGCCCGGACTTGAGACCAGGCGTCGTCACCTTCTTAAGAGGCGTTCTGCGGCCCTTGCGGATGAGCTGATTGGTCGACGGCACGGCCGAGGATGGTAGCGGGTGAAGGGTGGCTAGCCTGAGCCTTGTGAGTGGGGATTCCGACCGACCTGTGCTTGCCGTAGACGTCGACGGGGTGATCAGCCTGTTCGGCTTCGACGGCCCCTTGGACCAGGTTCCCGGCGATTTTCGCCTCATCGACGGAGTTGCCCACTGCATCGCGGAAGGCGTGGGTCCGCGCCTTCTACGCCTTGCCGACACCTTCGAGATGGTCTGGGCGACGGGCTGGGAGGACCGCGCAAACGACCACCTCCCCCACCTCCTCGGCCTCCCCGACGACCTGCCGGCGCTGACCTTCGGCGGGCGCGCTCGCTTCGGCTCAGCTCATTGGAAGCTCGAGGCGCTCGACGAGTACGCCCAGGGCCGGCCGCTCGCTTGGATCGACGACTCGCTCGACGAGAGCTGCCACGCGTGGGCAGCGGCGCGGAGCGCCCCGACGCTTCTGGTGCCGACCGAGTCGGAGATCGGACTCACCGACGCCCACGTGGACACCATCCTCGCCTGGGCGGACGAACTCGAAGCTGTGAGCTCCTAGTTCGCGAGGGTCGAACAGGTCTCGACCGTCGCTTCAGAGGGGTCTAGCCCCTATAGGCAAGCCCCCGGATGCAGGGGTACACTGACTCCGGTGGAGGGCTGGGTTCCAATTTTCTTCCTGATGGTGGTGCTGAAGATCCCCGTCGGCCTGTTGCTCTACCTCGTCTGGTGGGCGTTCCACGCCGAGACGGAGCCTGAGGAGACGCCCGAGTCCGGTGCAGAGGAGCACCGCTTCGGCCGCTTCCGGCGCCAGCCCAAGCGCCCGCGCGGCCCCCGCCGCGGCGGTCCGCACCCGGACGCGCTGCCGCTCCCGGGCGACGGCCACGAGGCTCGCCGCCCGCTGGTCGTCACGCCGCGCGGCGACCGCCGCGTCGGCGCCTAGCCGGCTTCTACTTCTTCACCCTTGAGCCAGGCGACGGTCCCGCCGCCTTCGGCACCGACGTAGGGCCTAGCCGCCGTTTGAGCTGGCGTCGCCGCCCTCGATCTCCTGAGCGAGCTCCTCGAGCTCCTCGGCAAACGAGGGACCGAAGCCCTCGAGGTCCGCCTCGCCGCCGTTGTCGCCGAGGCCGAGCTCAGCAGCGAGCTCGTCGGCGTCGAGGAGCTCCTCGTCCGGCCGCTGGGCCGGCTCGACGGGCTCGATCTCGAGCGTGCGGTAGTGGCGGAGGCCGGTGGCCGCCGGGATCAGCTTCCCGATGATCACGTTCTCCTTCAGGCCGACGAGGCGATCTCGCTTGCCCTCCAGCGCCGCGTCGGTCAGGACCTTCGTCGTCTCCTGGAAGGAGGCCGCCGAGAGGAATGACTCGGTCGCGAGCGATGCCTTGGTGATCCCGAGGATGCGCTCCTTGCCCTTGGCCGCCGTGCCGCCATCCTCCTTGACCTTCTTGTTCAAGGTCTGGAGCTTGTGGCGATCCTCGAGCGCGCCCGGAAGGAGGCTGGTCGAGCCCTTCGACTCGATCTCGACCTTCTTCATCATCTGGCGCACGATCAGCTCGATGTGCTTGTCGTTGATGTCGACGCCCTGGGACTTGTAGACGCGCTGCACCTCGGCGACGATGTACTGCTCGGTCTCGGTGCGACCCTGGATCTCGAGCACCTCGGCCGGATAGAGCGAGCCCTCGTTGAGCTGCCTGCCCGCCTCGACCTTCTCGCCGTGCTTGACGTAGAGGCGCGAGCGCGGAGGCAGCTTGTAGTCGTGCTCCTCGCCCTTCGAGTCGGTGATCGTGATCACGACCGCCTTCTCGTTCTCCTCGACGGACACCTTGCCCTCGACCACGGCGATCTGCGCGAGGCCCTTGGGCTTCCGCGCCTCGAAGAGCTCCACCACGCGGGGCAGACCCTGCGTGATGTCGAGCCCTGCGACGCCACCGGTGTGGAAGGTCCGCATGGTCAGCTGGGTGCCCGGCTCGCCGATCGACTGGGCCGCGATGATCCCCACCGCGTCGCCCATCTCGACCAGGCTGCCGGTCGCGAGCCCGCGGCCGTAGCAGTGCTGGCACACGCCCGAGTCGAGCTCGCACTTGAGCGTCGAGCGGACGGGAACCATCGCGTCTTCCTCGCCCTCGAATGCCTCGACCAGCTCTGCGAGCTCTTCCTTGTCGATCTCCTGGTTGCGCTTGAGGAGCTCGCGGCCGCGCTTGGTCGCGTGCTTCTTGGCCGCGAAACGGCCCAGCAGGTTCGTGTTGGGCGAACCGTCATCCATCAGCACGGGCATCTCGATGAAGTCCTTCGACTTGCAGTCCTCGGCCCGGACGATCACGTCCTGAGCGACGTCGACGAGACGACGGGTGAGATAGCCGGAGTCGGCGGTACGCAGAGCGGTGTCCGCGAGACCCTTCCGGGCGCCGTGGGTCGAGATGAAGTACTCGAGCACGGTCAGGCCCTCCATGAAGTTGGCCTTGATCGGGCGCTCGATGATCTCGCCCTTCGGATTGGCCATCAGGCCTCGCATGCCGGCGAGCTGGCGGATCTGCTTGAACGAACCGCGGGCGCCGGAGTTGGCCATCATGAAGATGGGGTTCAGCTCCTCGAGGTTCTCCTGCATGGCTTCCGCGACCTCGTCGGTCGCCTCGTTCCACAGCTGCGTCACGCGCTCCTTGCGCTCGTCGGCCGTGATGTAGCCCTCTTCGTACTCGGCGAGGATGCCTGAGGCGCGCTTCTCGTAACCCTCGAGGATTGCCTCCTTCGAGGGGGGCGAGATGACGTCGTTCTTGCCGATCGTGATGCCGGCCTGGGTCGCGTAGTGGAACCCGAGCTCCTTGAAGGCATCGAGCGCCTGCGCGATCGCGCCGGCCCCGTATGCCTCGATCAAGTCGCCGACGATCGCGTTGATCTCCTTCTTGTTCAGCGTCTTGTTGACGAAGTTGTACGTCTCGGGGTCCCACTCTGAGTCGAGCGCCTCGGCGAGCGCTCGCTCGACCGCGTCGTTGAAGATGATCCGCCCGACCGTGGTCAGGACGTGATGCCCCGACCCGCCGCGCCGGTACTCGGCGTAGTCCTGGAGTTGCACGAGGCCGCGCTCGTACGCGAGCTCCGCCTCCTGGGCCGTCCGGTACGGATGCGGCTTCTTCTTCAGCTTCGAGACGTCGATCTCGGAGACGTCCTCTGACGCGTAGGTGAGGTAGTAGATGCCGAGGACCATGTCCTGGGACGGCGTCGCCAACGGCTGACCGTGCGCCGGCGAGAGGATGTTGTTCGACGAGAGCATGAGCACTCGCGCCTCGGCCTGGGCCTCGGCTGAGAGCGGCACGTGCACGGCCATCTGGTCGCCGTCGAAGTCCGCGTTGAACGCGTGGCAGACGAGCGGGTGGACGCGGATCGCCTTGCCCTCGACGAGCACCGGCTCGAAGGCCTGGATGCCCAGGCGGTGGAGCGTCGGCGCGCGGTTGAGCAGCACGGGGTGCTCGTGGATGACCTCTTCGAGGACGTCCCACACCTCCGGCACCATCGAGTCGACCATCTTCTTGGCCGCCTTGATGTTCTGCACGGCCTTGCGCTCGACGAGGCGGGCCATGATGAACGGCTTGAAGAGCTCGAGCGCCATCAGCTTCGGCAGACCACACTGGTGGAGCCTCAGGCTGGGGCCCGACACGATGACCGAGCGGCCCGAGTAATCCACGCGCTTACCGAGCAGGTTCTGCCTAAAGCGGCCCTGCTTGCCCTTGAGCATGTCCGAGAGCGACTTGAGCGCCCGGTTGCCGGGACCGGTCACGGGTCGCCCGCGGCGGCCGTTGTCGAACAGCGCGTCGACGGCCTCCTGGAGCATGCGCTTCTCGTTGTTGACGATGATCTCGGGCGCGCCGAGGTCGAGGAGGCGCTTCAAGCGGTTGTTGCGGTTGATGACGCGGCGATAGAGGTCGTTCAGGTCCGACGTCGCGAAGCGCCCGCCGTCGAGCTGCACCATCGGGCGGAGCTCCGGCGGGATCACCGGCACGCAGTCGAGGACCATCCACTCGGGCCTGTTCTCCGAGTTGTGGAACGCAGAGGCGACCTTGAGTCGCTTCACTGCACGCGCCTGCTTCTGGCCCTTCGACGTGTTGATCGTCTGCTCGAGCTCCTCGATCTCCGCCTCGAGGTTCACCTGCTCGAGGAGGTCGCGGATGGACTCGGCGCCCATGCCGCCGCGGAAGTACTCGCCCCAGCCGAACGGGGAGCCGAAGCGCTCCTTGAGCTCGCGGAAGACGGCCTCGTCGTTGATGACGTCCTTGACCTTCATGGTCTGGAAGATCTCCCAGACCTGCTCCATACGCTCGATCGCGTCGTCGATGTAGGCCTCGGTGTCGGCGATCTCGGAGTCGAGTGCCTTCTTGACTTCCTTAAGCGCCTTCGTGCGCTCGGCGTCGTCGAGCTTCTTGGGGTTCGCGAAGCCGAGGTTCTCGGCCCACAGCTCGTCCTCTCCGTCCCAGCCCTGCTTGGCGTTCTCGCCCTCGAGCCACGCGGTGCGGCGGGCGAGCGACTCGGACAGCTCCTGGACACGCTGCTCGCGCTCGGCACGGTGGGCGTCGAGGACCTTGTTCACTTCCTTCTCGAGCTTTGTGAGGTCCTTCGTACGCGCCTCGTCGTCAACGTGCGTGATGATGGACGCGGCGAAGTAGAGAACCTTCTCGAGCTCCTTCGGAGCCATGTCGATCAGGTAGCCGATCCGCGACGGGACGCCCTTGAAGAACCAGATGTGGGAGACGGGCGCAGCGAGATCGACGTGGCCCATCCGCTCGCGGCGGACCTTCGAGCGCGTGACCTCGACGCCGCAGCGCTCGCAGACGATGCCCTTGTAGCGGACGCGCTTGTACTTGCCGCAGTAGCACTCCCAGTCCTTGGTGGGACCGAAGATGCGCTCGCAGAAGAGGCCGTCCTTCTCGGGCTTGAGCGTCCGGTAGTTGATCGTCTCCGGCTTCGTTACCTCGCCGTGCGACCAGCCACGGATCTTCTTGGAGGATGCGAGGCCGATCTCGATCGCGTCGAAATTATTGATGTCCATGCTCATTTCTTGGCCTCCGCTTCCTCTGCCTTTGCCTCTTCTTCGCCCTCTGTCTGCTCGTCGGCGGCGCCGTTCCCATCGGCGCGCACGCCGGAGAGGTCGATGCCCAGTTCCTCAGCCGCGCGCAGGAGCTCGTCGTCCTCCTCGCCCAGGTCCACCTCGCCCTCCTCGGCGACCAGGGTCGCGTCGAGGGAGAGTGCCTGGATCTCCTTGAGGAGAACCTTGAACGACTCCGGCACCGACGGCTCGGCGATGTTCTCGGACTTGACGATCGACTCGTAGGCCTTGACGCGGCCGACGGTGTCGTCGGACTTGACCGTGAGCATCTCCTGGAGCGTGTACGCGGCTCCGTATGCCTCGAGGGCCCAGACCTCCATCTCGCCGAAGCGCTGGCCACCGAACTGCGCCTTACCGCCCAGCGGCTGCTGGGTGACGAGCGAGTAGGGGCCGGTCGACCGGGCGTGGATCTTGTCGTCCACGAGGTGGAGCAGCTTCAGGATGTACATGGCGCCAACCGTGACGTGGCCCTCGAAGGGCTCGCCCGTCCGGCCGGAATAGAGCTGGGCACGACCCGCGGAGCGGGCGCCGGCGCGAGCCGACTTGTTGAGCCCGAGGTCGATGCCTCGCTCAGGGTGCTCTTCCTGCCAGTTGACCAGCGCGTCGTCGACTTCCTCGACGCTCGCGCCGTCGAACACGGGGGTCGCCACGTAGACGCGGCCCTTCGTGTCCTTGATGTTCTTGTACGCCTCGGTGCCGTCGTCGTACCAGCCGTTCATCGCGGCCCACCCGAGATGCGTCTCGAGGATCTGGCCGATGTTCATACGGCTCGGGACGCCGAGCGGGTTGAGGATGACGTCGACGGGAGTGCCGTCGGCCAGGAAGGGCATGTCCTCCTCGGGAACGATCCGCGAGATGACGCCCTTGTTGCCGTGGCGGCCGGCGAGCTTGTCGCCCTCCGCGATCTTGCGCTTGGTCGCGACGAAGACGCGCACCAGGCTGTTGACTCCCGGTGCCAGATCGTCGCCGTCCTCACGGTCGAAGGTGATGACGTCGATGACGACGCCGCCCTCTCCGTGGGGCACCTTGAGCGAGGTGTCGCGGACCTCGCGCGCCTTCTCCTTGAAGATGGCGCGGATCAGCTTCTCCTCCGCCGTCAGCTCGGTCTCGCCCTTCGGCGTGACCTTGCCGACCAGGAGATCGCCGGACTGAACCTCGGCGCCGATGCGGACGATGCCGCGCTCGTCGAGGTTGCGAAGCGACTCCTCCGAGCGGTTCGGGATGTCGCGCGTGATCTCCTCGTCGCCGAGCTTCGTGGTGCGGGCGTCGATCTCGTATTCCTCGATGTGGATCGAGGTGAGCTCGTCGTCCTTGACCAGGCGCTCGGAGAGGATGATCGCGTCCTCGAAGTTGTAGCCCTCCCAGGACATGAAGGCGACCAGGCAGTTCTTGCCCAGCGCGATCTCGCCGCCGGCCGTCGATGAGCCGTCGGCGAGGACGTCGCCCGCCTTCACCTTGTCGCCGACCTTCACGATCGGCGTCTGGTGGATCAGCGTGCCCTGGTTCGAGCGGCGGAACTTGTCGAGCTCGAACTCCTCTTTCTGGTTGCCGTGGGAGACGATGACCTTCTCGGCGTCCACGTAGTCGACCTGACCGGCCTTCGCGGTGACGGTGACGTCGCCGGTGTCGACCGCGGCGCGGCGCTCCATGCCGGTCCCGATGAGGGGAGCCTCCGGCTTGAGGAGCGGCACGGCCTGGGCCTGCATGTTCGAGCCCATGAGCGCGCGGTTGGCGTCGTCGTGCTCGAGGAAGGGGATCAGCGCCGTCGTCACCGACCAGATCTGGGTCGGGGAGACGTCCATGAGATCGACCTGCTTCGGCGACATCAGGCCGACCTCGCCCTCGCCGACGCGGCAGGAGACCTGGGGTCCCTTGAGCTTGCCCGACTTGAGGTCGACCTCGGCCGACGCCTGGGCGATGATCTTCTCCTCCTCCTGGGTCGCGTCGAGGTGGACGACCTCGTTCGTGACGGTGCCGTCCTTCACGACGCGATAGGGGGTGGTGACGAAGCCGTGCTCGGAGATCTGCGCGTACGAGGACAGCGATCCGATCAGGCCGATGTTCGGGCCCTCAGGGGTCTCGATCGGGCACATCCGGCCGTAGTGGGTCGGGTGCACGTCGCGGACCTCGATCGGAGCGCGCTCGCGGGTGAGGCCGCCGGCGCCAAGCGCCGACAGGCGCCTCCGGTGCCGCAGGCCGGACAGCGAGTTCGTCTGGTCCATGAACTGCGACAGCTGCGAGGAGCCGAAGAACTCCTTCATCGCCGCCACGACGGGGCGGATGTTGATGATGGTCTGCGGCGTGATCGCGTCCGCGTCCTCGGTGGTGAGGCGCTCGCGGACGACGCGCTCCATGCGGTAGAGGCCGACCCTGAAAGCGTCCTGGATCAGCTCCCCCACCGTGCGGAGGCGGCGGTTGCCGAAGTGCTCGTACTCGTCGAGGTGGTCCTTCAGGGGCTCGCGCGAGTACGTGATCGCCTCGGCGGCGTAGTCCTTGATCGGGTTCTCCTCGTCGATCTCCTCCGGCACACCCAGGAGCTTCGGCAGCGAGACAAGCTCCTTGATGAGCGCGACGATGTCGTCCTTGGTGAGCGTGCGGTGCTCGAGGTCGACGTCCAGGTCGAGGCGCGCGTTCAGCTTGTAGCGGCCGACCCTGGTGAGGTCGTAGCGCTTGGGGTCGAAGAAGAGCTGCTCGAGGAGCGCCTTCGCGGCGTCCACCGACGGCGGCTCGCCCGGGCGCTGCTTCTTGAAGAGCTCGATCAGTGCGCCCTCGGTGGTGCGGGTCGGCTCCGTGTCCTTGGCGACGGTGTGACGCATGTAGACGGAGTTGTCGAACAGGGCGAGGATCTCTTCGTCGGTCTCGTAGCCCATCGCGCGCAGAAGGACGGTGACCGGCAGCTTGCGCTTGCGGTCGATACGGGCGAAGACCAGGCCCTTCTTGTCGATCTCGAGCTCGAGCCAGGATCCGCGTGACGGCATGAGGTTCGCGATGAAGACCTGCTTCTCGCGGTCCTTCGGCTCCATCACGTAGGCGCCGGGGGAGCGCACGAGCTGCGTCACGACGACGCGCTCGGTGCCGTTGATGATGAAGGTGCCGCGCTCGGTCATCCAGGGGAAGTCGCCCATGAAGACGGTCTGCTCGCGGATCTCGCCGGTCTCCCGGTTCTGGAAGGCGACCTTGACGTTCAGGGGACGCGAATAGGTGACGTCCTTCTCACGGCATTCGGCCACCGTGTTCGCCGGCTCACCGAAGGTGAGGTCGCCGAAGACGATTGCGAGATTGCCGGTGTAGTCCTCGATCGGCGAAATGTCGTCGATCGTTTCGCGCAGCATCCCCTTCTCCGAGGTCAAAGCCTCGAAGGAGCGGCGCTGGATATCGATCAGATGCGGTACTTCGAAGGGTTCCGGAAGTCGTGAAAATGACCTCCGCGTGACAGGGGCAGCATGAACTCTGGCCAACTGGGCGACTCCTCAGATGGTCGAAATGTGTACGAACCCGCGCAGGTTCGCGGAAAAAGGCGCGACCGATGAATATACAACACCGGTCGCGCGCGCGGATTTGCGCCTGACGGCGCCTGACGAATTACTTCAGTTCGACGGTGGCGCCGGCTTCCTCGAGATCGGCCTTGAGCTTCTCGGCCTCGTCGCGCTCGATGCCCTCCTTGACGGGCTGCGGAGCGTCGTCCACGACGGCCTTCGCCTCCTTGAGGCCCAGGCCCGTGGCCGCACGGACGGCCTTGATCACGGGGACCTTCTTCTCGCCGGCGCCGGTCAGGATGACGTCGACCGTCGAGGACTCCTCCTCGGCAGCAGCGGCGCCATCGCCGCCGCCAGCGGCCGGTGCCGCCGCGGCAACCGCGGTCGCCGATACGCCGAACTCCTCCTCGAGCGCCTTGATGCGCTCGGAGAGCTCGAGCACGGTGATGCCCTTGAGCTCCTCGATCCAGTCTTCTGTGGTCGTTGCAGTTGCTGCCATTTGGTTCAGTCCTCCTCGGGAGTTTCGTCTTCAGTTTCGGTTTCAGTTTCTTCTGCCTCGGGGGCTTCGGAAGTCTCTTCTGCGGCGGGCTCGTCGGCGGGCGCCTCATCAGCTGCGGGCGCCTCCTCGGCCGGAGCCTCTTCGGCGGCGGCAGGCTTCCTCCGCCGGAGTCTCTTCCTCCGCTGCGGGCGCCTCCTCGGCCGGAGCCTCTTCGGCGGCGGGGGCTTCCTCGACGGGGGCCTCGGGCTCGGCGGGCCGGGGCCTCCTCGCCGGTGACCAGGCCCTGCTCGGCCATCTGTGCGAGCTGGCGGCCGAGGCCGGAAATCATGTTCGAGAGGCCGGCGACCAGCCCGGTCAGGGGGCTGGCGGCGAGGCCGACGAGCTGGCCGTGCAGGACGTCGCGGCCGGGGAGGCGCGCGATCGCATTGAAGCTGTCCTCATCGAGCGGTGCCCCGTCCATGACGCCGCCGCGGTACTCGAGCACGTCGTGCTCCTTGGTGAAGGTGGTGATCGTCTTGGCGACGACGACGGGGTCGCCTTTGATGAGAGTGAGCGCGATCGGGCCTTGAAGGAGGTTGTCGATGTCCTTGGTCCCGGCCTTCTCGGCGGCGAGCTTCGCGAGGCGGTTCTTGACGACCTTGAACTGCGCGTCGGACTCGCGGAGCTTGGCGCGGAGTTCGGCGGCCTGGGTGACGCTGATGCCCTTGTAGTCGACGGCGAAGATCGCCTCGGCCGCGCCGAGATCTTCGGCGAGCTCGTCGATTACGGCTGATTTCTCTTCTCTCTTCATATCTTTCGCAAAGAAAAAGCCCGCACGAAGGCGGGCTCGAAGGACGTTCCTCGGGCGCCACCTCGGCTGGAGTTACGGAGCGAGTCCGGCCAGCTGTCTTCGGAGGGCAGGTTGTCGGCGGGAGTGTAGCGAGGTGTAGGCTACGCGGGTGCGAGCTCGGGCTCGGCTTCTCGGCGGCCTCGCCCTCCTGCGTGCCCATGATCTCGGCGACGCCGGCGAATCCGGGGTCGACCTTGATGCCGGGGCCCATCGTCGTCGCGAGGACGACCGAGAGCATGTAGCGGCCCTTGGAGGCGGCCGGCTTTGCGCGCATGATCTCGTCGATGACGGCGGCGTAGTTCTCGAGCAGCGCGCGCGCCTCGAATGACGCCTTGCCGATCGCGAGGTGAACGACCGCCTGGCGGTCCGTGCGGTACTCGATCTTGCCGGCCTTGGCCTCGCCGACTGCCTTGGCGATGTCGTCGGTGACGGTGCCGACCTTGGGGTTCGGCATCTTGCCCTGCGGGCCGAGTACGCGGCCGAGCTTTGAGACGACCGGGCCCATCAGGGCGGGCGTCGAGATGGCGACGTCGAAGTCGGTCCAGCCCTCCTCGACCTTGGCGGCGAGGTCCTGCGCTCCAACGTGGTCGGCGCCTGCTTCCTCGGCGGCGCGGGCGGCGTCGCCCTCCGCGAAGACGACGATCGAGACGTCCTTGCCCAGCCCGTGGGGAAGGGCGAGGGTGCCGCGAAGCTGCTCGTCCGCGTGGCGGACGTTGACGCCGAGGCGGATGTGGAGCTCGACCGTCTCGTCGAACTTGGTGCCGGCGGTCTCCTTGAGGAGCGCGATGGCCTCCGCGGGCGGGTAGTGGCGTTCGCGATCGACCTTCTCGAGGGCCTCGCGGAAACGCCTGGATCGCTTGGAGGCCATCAGTCGGCCACGTCCACGCCCATCGAGCGGGCGGTGCCGGCGATGATGTTCGACGCGGCGTCGAGGTCGTTGGCGTTCAGGTCGGGCATCTTGCGCTCGGCGATCTCGCGGAGCTGGGCGCGGGTGATCACGCCGACCTTCTCGCGGTTGGGCTCACCGGACCCCTTGGGGATGTTGAGCGCCTCGCGGATCAGGACCGCAGCGGGAGGCGTCTTCGTGATGAAGGTGAAGGAGCGGTCCTCGAAGACCGTGATCTCGACCGGGATGATCGTCCCGGCGTCGGCCTGGGTCTGCGCGTTGAAGGCCTTGCAGAAGTCCATGATGTTGACGCCGTGCTGACCCAGCGCGGGGCCGACCGGCGGGGCCGGATTGGCTGCCCCAGCGGGAATCTGGAGCTTGATCATTGTCAG
The DNA here is from genome assembly GCA_963725035.1 of uncultured bacterium. Classification (GTDB taxonomy): domain Bacteria; phylum Actinomycetota; class Thermoleophilia; order Solirubrobacterales; family 70-9; genus JALZKA01. The sequence goes on from CAVRWX010000001.1 coordinate 413,650, forward strand.
GACCTTCTTTGCCATGGGTTCCTCAGCTTAGGGCGGGGCCTAAGCGACCTTCTTCACCTGGTCGTAGCCGACTTCGACCGGGGTCTCGCGGCCGAAGATCGAGACGAGGATCTTGAGGCGCTGGGCGTCCTCGTTGATCTCGGCGATCTCGCCGGAGAAGTCCGACATCGGGCCGGAGATGACCTTGACGGTCTCGCCCATTCCGAACTGCGCCGTGGCCCGCGGGCGCTCCGCGGTCTCGCGGTGCATGAGCCGGTCGACCTCGGGCTGGGAGAGCGGCACGGGCTTGTTGCGCGAGCCGACGAAGCCGGTGACGCCGGGGGTGTTCTTGACGAGGTTCCACGCGTCGTCGGTCATCTCCATGTTGACCAGGACGTAGCCGGGCATCGTGCGCTTCTCGATCGAGACGCGCTGGCCGTCCTTGAGCTCTGAGACCTGCTCGGTCGGGACGACGACGCTGCGAACGCGTTGGCGCGCGCCCATCGTCTCGACGCGGTGCTCGAGGTTGTTCTTGACCTTGTTCTCGTGACCCGAGTAGGTGTTGATCACGTACCAGCGAAACATTCTTGAAAGCTCTCTCGTTCGGGGGTTGAGGCTCGCGGGATCTAGATGATCCGCTGGATGAGCCAGTTGAAGGCGGCGTCGAGGACGCCTAGGTAGGCGGCGGCTACTGCGATGAAGACGATGGTGACCGCGGAGGCCTGGATGAGCGTCTCGCGGGTCGGCCACTGGACGCGGCGAAGCTCGGCGATGCAGGAGGCGAAGAACGCCATGACGCGGCCGCGCTGGGGCGGCGGCGCGGCTTCGCGAGGCTTGCGCCGCTCGACGGACGCCTTGGCGGCATCCCGGCGCTCGCGCTCGATGCGCTTCTGCTCGCGGCGGGTGACGGTCTTCTCGGAAGCGGGCGCGGTCTCGCCCCGGCTGGGAGCGGGAGCTTCGGGCTCGGCCTCTGTTTCGGGGCCGCGGAGATCGTCGAGGCTGACGCCCTTCTCGGCGAGCTCGGCCTCGGCGACGTCAGCGGTCTCGGGGACCTGGGTGTCGTGCTGCGCCTGCGTCTCCGAAGGGCGCGGAGCGGTCTCGCCGCGCGCCTGGCGCTTGCGTTGCTCTGCCTTTCGCTGTGCTCTGGACTTGGCCACTTCAACCGGTTGCGCTCAGCGCGTTTCCTTGTGCGCCGTGTGGTGGCCGCACCAGCGGCAGTACTTGCGCACCTCGACGCGGTCCGGCGTGTTTCGCCGCGACTTGTTCGTCTGATAGTTCCGCCGCTTGCACTCCTCGCATGCGAGGGTGACAGCGATTCGGACATCTCCGCGAGCCATCTGGAAGCTCCTCTACATCTCCGGGGCCAAGAAGTTGACCCCACACGAAAAAAAGACCTCTGCGCCGAGGCGCGAGGTGGCCCAAAGGATAGCGGCCCGGCCTCCATCTGGGAAGCCGGGCCGCTGGTCCTAAAACAGTAGTCGAACGCGAACTACGGAACGGTCGACCGTGTTCGACTGCGCCGCCTCGCACTTGAGGTCGATCTTGTTCTTCTTCTTCTTGACCACCTTGGCGCGGTAGGTACCGGGCTCGGAGTAGGCTCGTAGTAGCGTCAGCCGCGTCGACGGAGTACTCGCCGTCGGCGTTCGTCTTGGTCTCCGCGTACTTGGTGTCGGTGGTCGTGTTCCTGATCACGACGGTGCGCTTCTTCTTGCACTTCTTCTTGAAGTCCGACTTCTCGGCCGTCTTGTTCGCGGGCTTGGCCTTGACCTTGCCCGTGAAGACGGATTCCTCGTAGTACGGGTCGTATGGGTCATACGGGCCCAGGCTGAAGGCCAAGGTGATCTCGGAATCAAACTTGGCTGTACCGCCCTTGCCGCCATTCCCGCCGCCGCCAGCCATGGCAACGCCGCCGAATGCAAGCGTGGCCAGCGCCACAGCGATCGTAAATAGCTTCGTCATGTACCTACCTCTTGAAATTGGGCTACGGGACACCTTCGTCCCCTGATCCACCATTACTTACGGGAGGCCCGCCGGTTTCCTGACAAGGCCGGCGCCGGGCGTACCCGTCGAGTCCTACTTGGCGTAGTTCTTGAAGGCATTGAACGCGGGCTTTTTCTTGCCGTTGTCGAAGAAGGCCCCCGTCTGGAAGGTCGTTCGCCCGCATCCTGCGTTGTTGTACTCCTGGTCGCGGATCAGGAAGTTGATCGCGACGGACGCGCCCTGCTTCTCGAACGATTTGAGGGCCTCCTTGATCCAATCCGCGTGCTTGTTCACATTCACGCCCGTGCACGGATCGGGAGGGTTCGTCTCCCACCAGAACTCGGTCAGCCAGACGTCATGACGGCCCTCCGTAGCGGGGGTGCCGGCGTCTTCTGCCTTCCTCAGCGCCTTGACGACATGCTTGACGTCGGGGGTCGATGCATCGTCGGGGTGGACGGCGCTCACCGTGGGGCCACCCGAGGTGTTGATCGGGTGGTGTGCGAGCGCGTCGAACTTCGCCTTCGTGTTGCAGTTCCCGGTGGGCTCGTTCTGGCCGTTCAGGCAGAGCAGCTCCCGGATGAAGACGAGCGGGCGCGTTCGCCTGCCACCGGGAGGCTCACCGTAGGGAGCGGTGCCCCCCGTGATCACCTTCGCGGTCCCGTCGACCTCGTGGATACCCTCGTAGAACGAGTTGAGAAGCCGCCGGTAGATGTCGGCGCCCACGAGGGTGTCGTTCGGGCCCTCGTACTGCGGGTTGAGGAACGAGAAGATGTTCGCCTCGTTCCAGGCCTGGTAGTAGCGGACCTGGCTTCCGTACCGGGCGGCCAGGGCGCGCGCGAAGTCGCCGAAGGCCTCGTCATCCGGCTTCCAGGTCCCGGCTGGAGCGTTCCCCGCCCGCCCGGGCCCCTCGGCCCAGTTCGGGGCGAGCGAGACGGTCAGGAGCGGATCAAGGCCCTTGGCGTTGGCGTCCGCCACGGCCGCGTCGAGGGTCCCCCACTTGTATGCGAGATCGTTCGGGTTCTGCGGGGACAGGGGCTCGAGTCGGGGCGATCGCGCGCCAGAAGACCTCAAGGCGCACGATCGAGGCGCCGGCCTTACGCGACTTCTTCAACCACTTCTGGCGGGTGTCCTCATTCGAGCTCCGGAACAGGTTGTCGGCGAAGCCGATCTTCATCGGCGCCGCACTTGCCGTGCTGGTACCCGCGGCGAGCGATCCCGCGAGGATCGCCACCGCGACGAGGGCTCTGGCTCGGGTCACGCCGAACCGGTTGATCCGCCGCTTCGACGGAAGATCACGAAGGCAACGGCCGCGATCAGCGCCGAACCCAGGATGATCGGCAGAAGCGGACCCATGCCGTCGTCCGAGCCACCGACCAGTTCGACCACAGCCTCGCCGAAGCCGGAGTCGGAGTCGGAGTCGGACGAGTCGGAACTGCCCGAAGCGGTCGCAGCGTCATCGGTCTGCCCGGCGCCTGTCCCATCGCCGTTGGACCCATTCCCGTCAGGACCTGTTGACTGCGCCAGGTTCGCTGCTGCGGCGCCGTCGTCCCCTTCGGCCGCGAAATCGCTTTGAGTCTCGCCCGGCAGGCTTTGCGTGTCTCCCGGCACGGAGCCTCCGTTGCCGCCCTCGTTCGAGGGCGGGTTGCCGCCGGGCCCTGGAATGTCTTCCGTGTACGCGTCGCCGCCGGAGCCCTGCGCGAGCGCCATGCAAGGCATGACGAGGGTGGCGAAGACGGCGAGGAGAGTCGCAATCTTCTTCATTGTCCTGTTTTACGGGTGAGCCGCCAGAAAACTGACAGCTACGAGGTCGTCAGCGAAGGTGCCCCCGGTCCGTATAAACAGAACGTGAGCCTCATTGCGACGTCCACCCGAAGCACACAGGGGTCTCGCGAGCGCTATGCGCTGCCTGTCGTAGGCGTGCCTCTCGCGGCGATCGGTCCCTGGATCGGCCAGGCGGCGCTCCCGTTCGCCCTCATCGTCTACCTCGGGATGCGGGACGGTGGCTATGACGACATCGTCCGCGGCGAAGTCGGCATCGCGGCGTGGTGGATCCTGCTGGCCGGCGCTGCGGTGGGCGTCCTGCCGGCGCAGCGCCTCAATCGCGCGTCCTGGGCCGGGCTTGGCGTGCTGTTCGCGTTCGCGGCATGGACGGGACTCGGAATCGGCTGGTCTGAAAGCGCGGAGCGGAGCGTCGCGGAGTTTGCGCGGGTGGCCTCTCTCCTCGGGGTCTTGGCGCTGGCTGTCGCTGTGCAAACGCCGGGAGCGCTCCGGCGCGTTGTCGGCGGAGTCGCGAGCGGCATCGCTGTCATCGGGCTGATCGCCCTTCTCTCGCGCTTCATGCCGGATTGGTTCCCGGCGCTGGAAGTTCCGAACTTGGTCGACGGCGCACAGGCTCGACTTCACTATCCGCTGAATTACTGGAACGGGCTTGCGGCGTTCATGGCGATGGGGATCCCGCTCCTGCTCGCAGCGAGCACGTACTTCCGGCACCTGGCCGCGCGAGCGCTTTGCGTCGCAGTAGTCCCCGCGCTCGCCCTCGCGGCCTACTTCACCCTTTCCCGCGGCGGCGCGCTCGAGATTGGCATCGCGCTTGTGGTCCTCCTCGCGCTCCACCCCCGGCGGATCGAGCTCCTCGCTTCGGCAGGGGTCGCAGGCCTGGGGAGCGCGATCCTGATCGCCTCAGCGGCTCAGCGTTCCGAACTCACCGACGGGCTTCAAACCCCGGCCGCCCTTTCGCAAGGCTCCGAGATGCTTGCGATGACGCTCGTGATCTGCGCCGGAGCGGGAATGATCACAGTTGCGCTCGGGCTCTGGACGCGCTACAGCAGTGAGTCGCTGAAAGTTCCGCGTCCGAGCAAGGCCGTAGTGGCTGCCGGCGTCGCGGCGCTGATCGCGGTCCTGCTGGTGACGGGAGTTCCCGGCGCGGTCTCAGACGGTTGGGAGACGTTCAAGGAGCCCGAGGTGCCCTCAGCCGAGGCGTCCCGCTTCGATGCGGCCGGCGGAAGTGGGCGCTACCAATGGTGGTCAGCGGCTGTCGACGCCAACGCCACCGACCCCTTGAAGGGAATCGGCCCCGGCACCTTCGAGTTCTGGTGGGCGCGCGAGAGCTCGTTCCCCGCCTTTGTCAGGGATGCTCATTCGCTCTACTTCGAGACGCTTGGCGAACTCGGCATCGTTGGACTCGTCCTCGTGGTCGGGCTGATCTCCCTTCCGTTCGTCGCAGGCTTACGTCGGCTCCGCAGCGTCAGCTCCAGACGAACGCGTGCTCTTGGCTGGCGCGATCGCCGCCTGCGCGGCGTTCGCCGTCGCGGCTGCGGTCGAATGGGTCTGGGAGCTCACGGTGCTGCCGGTCACGTTCCTCCTTCTGACCGCGGCGATCGTCGGCCTGCGTCGCGAGCAGGGCGAGCCTGACGCGTCGCCTCGGCCGGGCTGGAAGACCCGCGCCATCGCAATCGTCGTGGCGCTGGGCGGCCTGGTCGCGATCGCGATTCCGATGGCAGGCGCGCAAGCAATTCGCGACAGCCAGGCCGGCGTTCGTGCGCAGGATCTCTCCACCGCTCTGGAAGAGGCGAACTCCGCCGCATCGATCCAGCCCTATGCGGCGTCCGCAAGCCTCCAGCAGGCGCTGGTCTTCGAGCTCCAGGGCGACTACGAGTCGGCGATCGCGGCGGCCCGGACGGCCACCACCGAGGAACCGACGAACTGGCGCACCTGGCTGGTGCTCTCCAGGCTCGAAGCGCAGGCCGGAAACGTCGCCGGGTCCGTCGAGGCTTACCGTGAGGCTCGCGCCCTCAACCCGAACTCGCCACTGTTCCAATGACCGATCACGAGTGGGACAACGACCTCATCTCGATGGTTGAGCGCCTCAAGGACGAGCGTGCGGTCCCAGGCGCCGCCTTCCGCGGGGATCTGCGGCGCAACCTCCTGGCGCGGTTGCCCGGCCACCGGCCCCGGCCGGCCCGCCTCAACGCGACGATCGCTGCCTGGGCCGGATCGGGCTCAGCCCTCTTCGCCTTCGCCGCGGCCGGACTCGCGGGGATCGGCCCCTTCGGCGCCTGAAGCCGCCCTCGAGCCTTCGATTCGCTCGCGCATCTTGCGCACTGAGCGTGAAAGCAACTGCTGGACGTTCGACAGCGTAAGGCCGGTCATCTCGGCGATCGCGGCGCCCTCCAGGTCGCCTCCGAATCGAAGGGCGATGAGCTCGCGCTCCCGGTCCGAAAGCTGGGCCAGCGCATCCTCCAGCTCGGGGCTGGGGCCAAGGCCGCGAAGGTCCATTTCGGTCGTTGCCTCTCCGACTCCGATCTCCTCGACATGAGCGGAAGCCTCCGCGCGAACGGCCTGGTATCGGTAGTGGTCTATGAGGACGTTCTGAGCGATCGCCAAAAGCCAGGTGCGAGGCGAGGCCCGGTCAGGATCAAAGCGGTCCCAGGCCTTGAGCGCGCGCTCGAAAGTTGCCTGGGTCAAGTCCTCCGCCTCTTCTCGCCTGCGAACGCGATAGCCGAAAAAGCCGTAGACATCCCAGACGTGTTCGTCGTAGACGGAATCGAACCCCTGCGCCACCCCGAAAAGCCTAGTCGCGGGCTTTTCGGGGGAGGGAAGCAGCTGTGACCGGGCGAAGCGGTCTTACGGCGACCGTGATCACGCCGAGCATGGGCGCCCGAAACGTCTCGGCGCTGCTGGAATCGCTCGCTTTGCAGACCGCCTCGTGCGAGGTGCTCGTCGTCGACAACGGCTCGGAGGGACGGGCCGTCAGCAAGGCATGCGAGGGCCACTCGTTCGCCCGCGCGATCACGCTGGACTCGAACGCTGGGTTCTCGAGGGCCGTGAACCTGGCGGCTCGCGAGGCTTCCGGGGAGGCGCTCGTCCTCGTAAACGACGACTCGGTGTGCGAGCCTGGGTTCGTCAAGGAGATCGTGCGGCCACTCGACGGGGCGAGTGGAGTCGCGATGGCCTGCGGGGTCATGCTCGATCCGAAAGCCAAGGGACTGATCGATACGGCCGGGATCGAGATCGACCGCACCCTGCTGGCGTTCGACTACCTGAACGGTGAACCGGCCAAGGTGCTTGACGGCGACGTGGCGAACCCACTCGGTCCCTCCGGCGCCGCGGCGGCATACCTCAAAGACGCTTTCTGGGAGGCCGGCGGGTTCGACGAGCAGATCTTCGCCTACTGGGAAGACGTGGACCTGGCGCTCAGCCTCGGCACCCTCGGCTACAAATGCGCTCTCGCGCGCCGAGCGATCGGGACGCACGCGCATTCCGCCACCCTCGGGTCCGGATCGCCTCGTAAGAACTACCTCATGGGGTTCGGCCGTGGCTACGTCCTGAAGAAGTGGGGGGCGCTCAGCGCAACTCGCCTGCCGGCTTTGATCGCGCGCGAGTTGCCGATCTGCGCCGGGCAGCTCATCTTCGACCGGAACGCTCAAGGCTTTCGCGGGCGCGCCGCCGGCCTGCGCGCACCTGTCGCCGCAAGGCCGTATCCGGCGGAACTGATCGAGGCTGCCCCCGGTCGCTCGCTTGCAGGGACGCTGCGGAAGAGGCTCGAGCGGCGCAGGCGGCTTCGCGGATGAACGTGAGCGAGGCCGGGCCGATGCCCGGGTCGGTACTTCAGGTGCTCCACGTCGAGAACCACTCGGGGCCGCAGCGCTCCCTGGAGCCGCGGCTCGAGCATCTCGCCACATTGGGCGCACGTATCACGACGCTGGTCCCCGAGGACGGGCCCGCCGTGGCGCGCGCCCGCTCGGTTGGTGAGGTCGTCATCGGAGTGCCCGGCGCGCTCTTGGTCCCACGCTCACCGCTTGGCGTTACCCGGATGGCGAGAGCCATCTCGGCGCCAGGCCTCAAGGGTCGAGGAGGTCGCAAGCCAGGTGAGCGCCGACCTCGTAATCGTCACGTCGGCGCGCATGCCCGGGGCCCTGTCCGGAGCGCGGCGCGCCGGTGTTGCGAGCCTTCTCTACGCGGGGGAGCTCCTCTCGGGACCCCGTCTTCATCGCGTGATGGGCGAGCCGGTCGGCCGGTACGCCCGGCGGGCGGCCGACGCGATCGTCGTGCCTTCGAGGCTCGTAGCGCGCTGGTACGAGGACCGCGGCGGGCACCCATACGTGGTCCATCCCGCAGTCAGCCTGGTCGTGGACGATGCGGCGCGGGGCGCGGAGCGGCGCTTCGGATGGACCTTGGCCTCGCGCCGGACCAGCCGCTCGTCTGCACTCTCGGCGCGATCACACGGGGCCGCGGCCAGGACCTGCTCGTGCGCGCCCTGGCTCAGGAACGAGCCAAAGGAGCGGGCTGGCACCTCGTCATCGGGGGCGAGGCATATGCGAGGCCGTCGGACATCCGCTTCGACGAGGAGCTCAGGCGCCTTCCGGCGGCGCTGGGAGTCGCGGATGCCGTGACGTTCGCGGGCCGGATCGACGACTCGGCGGCGCTCCTCTGCGCCGCAGACGTCTTCGTGAACCCGTCGCGCGTTCCGGAATCCTTCGGGCGCGCCGCTTGCGAGGCGCTCCTGGCGAGCTGTCCCGTCGTCACGACCAGGGTTGGCGGCGTGGATGAGGCGTTGCGCGATGGCGAAACGGCACTCTTCACCGAGCCGGAAGACGCCGGCGCTCTCGCAAGCGCGATCTCCGCGCTCCTCTCGGACCCAGACCTGGCGCAGAGCCTCGCCCGGAACGGGAAGGAGGACGTCGAAGCGCGGTTCGCGCCGAGCGTGGGCAATCCGCTGTTCGAGACGGCCGTCCGGGCCGCGACGGCGGCCCGGGGCTAGCCAAAGCTCAGAGGAGCTCCGCCACCTTCGGCGCCTGGCGGACGAAGAGCCAGAGGCCGGCCACGCAGATGGCCACACCGATCGCGATCGACGCGATGAGCGTCGGTACCCCGATCGTGTCGACCACGCTGGGCGCGCTCGGGTCGATGATCCAGATCCTCGCCTGGGCAAAGATCGGCGAAAGCGGATTGAGCCCGACGATCCAGGCGTACTGATCGGGAACCTTCTCGAGCGGATAGAGGATCGGCGTTCCGTAGAAGAGGACCCGGCTAAGCACCGCCCAGATCTGACCCACGTCCCGGATCCAGACGAAGAGCACGGACAAAAGGAGCGCGACACCCGTTGTCAGCGCGGACAGGGCCGCGAACACGAGTGGGATGAGGAGCCAGGTCCAGAGCACCCCACCCCCGAAGATGATCACGAACCCGAGCGTCACCCCCAGGTTCACGATCGCGGTCATGCCTGACGAGACGACGACCGAAAGAGGGATGACGATTCGCGGGAAGTGCATCTTGCGCACGATCGGCTCGCCGCGGACGAGGGCTCCGAGCGCGGTTCCGGTCGCATCCCCGAAGTACTGGAAGAGCATGATCCCCAAGAGGAGGATCAGGGCGTAGTACTCGAGCCCGGTGCCGAACCTGATCACCTTGGAGAAGACGAAATAGAGGACCGCGAACAGGCTCAGCGGCCGGAGCACGGTCCAGATGACACCGAGAACTGACGTGCGGTACTGCAAGCGGTACTGCTGAACCGAGATCAACCGCAGCAGGTCCCAGAAGCGGCTTGCGCTCGACCCGAACGCGGACGGCCCTTCGATCGGCTGCAGCTCTTGCGGCTCAGCCCTGCGCCACTGCGGGAGGCGCCCTCTGAGTCCTCTTCGCCTGGGGCCCGCCTTCGGCGCCCCAGCCCAGTCGGCCGGAGGGTCGCTCATGTGCTCCCGGCGACCATGACGCGCTCCGGCTCGCCCTCCTCCTCAGCGATCACGGTGCGGCTCTTCAGCTGCGCGTACTCGTGGGCGACCTCGTCTGCCGTGCCGATGGTGTGAACCACGCCGTCTTCGAGCAACATCGCCCGCTCGCAGTGTTGCGTGAGCGATGCCATCGAGTGGGTCACCAGGATTCCGGTCCGCCCGGAAGCTCTGAGCCGCTGGAACGTCTGGCCGCACTTCTCCTGGAAGTTCCCGTCGCCGACCGCGAGCACCTCGTCGAAGATAAGAAGGTCGGCGTCCACGTGGACCATGATCGAGAAGCCGAGCCGCGCCCTCATTCCCGACGAGTAGTTCTTCAGCTGGACGTGTTCGAACTCGCCCAGCTCGGAGAACTCCATGATCTCCGGGTATCGCTGATGGGCCTCCTCGGGGTCGAGCCCCATGATCGTCGCGTTCATGATCACGTTCTCGTACGCGGGCAGATCGTTGTTGAAGCCGACGCCCAGCTCGATGATCGGCGCCAATCGCCCCGCCGCCCGGATGGTGCCGCTGTCGGCTTTGTAGATGCCGGCGATGATCTTGAGGAGGGTCGATTTGCCCGAGCCGTTCCTGCCGGCGATTCCGAAGAACTCACCGCGGTTGACCTCGAAGGAGACGTCCTTTAGGACCTCGAGCGTCTCGTAGGCCGGCTGGTTGCCGGCGACGAGCCTGTCGCGAAGCGTGTCGACCCTCCGGATCGGAATCCGGAAGCCCTTTGAAACTCCCTGCACCTCGATTGCGACTCGAGCCCGCGCCATGGGGAGAGGGTACGGTACATCCGATCCACCCGAAGAGGCACAGACAGGCCGGGGACCAGGCGGATCCGAAGCATTCTGTGTCCGTCTTTGAAGCCTGGCTCGACTCGGAGCTGCCTGCCGATCTCGTGCCCGGAGGCGGGGACGTCATCGCGCTCTCGGGGTCGTTTCAGCGCTGTCGCCGAGGTTCGGCGGCTTCAGATCTCAGCCGGCGATGTCCGCGTCGACGCCCTGATCCACGGCATCGCGCCGCCCGGAGAGGTGGTCGGCGCGAACTGGTGGAGCGCCATCGTCCCGGTCCCGGCGACGGATCGCCCCCGTGAGCTCGAGGTCGCTATCCACGCGCAGCCTGGCGAACGGGGCCGAATCGAGTGCGCCCCTCGGCCGAACCCGGGTTGAACCTTCCCGCCGCCGCGAGACTGCGCCGGTGCAGGACGGCCTCGTCGCGATCTGCATGGCGACCTTCGACCCCGACCCAGCCCTCTTCCAGGCGCAGATCGACTCGATTCGAAACCAGGACCATCCCGAGTGGGTCTGCGTCGTCTCAGACGATGCCTCGCCGGGGAACGGCGCTCGCCGAGATCGAGCGCGTGCTGGACGGCGACGAGCGCTTCGCGCTCCACCGAAACGAGTCGCGCGCCGGCTTCTACCGGAACTTCGAGCGCGCACTCGAGGCGGCCCCGGCCGAGGCGGGCCTCGTCGCCCTGGCCGACCAGGACGACCGCTGGTATCCGGACAAGCTCTCGACGCTGGTCTCGGCGCTCGGCGATTCCGCGCTGCTTGCCCACAGCGACGCGAGGGTCGTGGACACCGACGGGCGCGTGCTCAGCCCCACCTTCTGGCCGCATGGATCGCCGGGAAGGGACCGCTTCGAGGACGTCATCTTCGCCAACTCGGTCACCGGCGCCTCTTGCCTTTTTCGCAGCGAGGTGCTCGACCAGGCGCTGCCGTTCCCGGCGCTACCGGGTAAGCCGTTTCATGATCGCTGGCTCGCTTTGGTGGCCTCGGCGATGGGCTCCATCCAGCGGGTCGACCGGCCCCTCTTCGACTACGTCCAGCACCCCGGCTCGACGTTCGGCCACGCGCTCGCGGCGGGGACCGAGCGCCGCTCGTTCGCTCGCCGCGTCGCGTCGGCGAGGTCCGGGAGGCCGAACTGGCGGAGCGCGCACGACGAAGTCCTCGCGCGCTCGGTGGCGGAAGCCATCGTGCTCCGTCTTCGGCTCGGGACCTTCGCTCGAGCCAAACGCCAGGCGAGCACTCGACTCCATTGAGCGCCTCGCCCGCTCCCCGGCTTCGACCGTCCGCGTCGCGACAAGGCACGCGATCCGGGCACCGCTCCGCCGACCGGGCCTCGAAGGGGCGATGTTGCGCGGCGTCGCGTGGCGCTCGATCGCGCGGCGGCGCGGAAAGCGAACGCGGGAGTCGGCGGGACTGCCAAGGCGTGGCGGGGCAACGCGAAATCGGAAGCCTCGGCGGGCGGCGGGCGCGCGTCGGGATCACCGTCACCGACCGCAACCCGAGCTGCCGCGTTCGGCGACCTCCACACGGCGACGGAGCTCGCGGCCGCACTCGCGGCGCTGGGCCACGAGGTCGAGCTCCTCGAAGTCGCCGGCGAGCGCTGGCGCGAGTCGGTCGACGCCGTTGACGTCTTCGTCTCGCTCCACGACCGACTCGACCTCGGCGAAGTGCCCGACCGGGTGGTGACCGCCGCGTGGGTCCGCAACTGGACCGACCGCTGGATCGGCCGCCCCTGGTTTCGCGGGTACGACACCGTCTTCGCATCGTCGCAAGCGTCCGCAGAGCTGATCGCCGAGCGGACCGGGATCGAGGCCGGGCTCCTTCCTCTGGCGACGAACCCGGAGCGGTTCAGGCCGCTCCCGGCTGCTCCCGAGTTGCGCGCCGACCTCATGTTCGCGGGGAACCACTGGGGCCGCGAGCGGATCGTCGCGGACGTACTGCCACGCGTCGCGGAGAGCTTTGACGTGAGGGTCTACGGAAAGGGATGGGAGGATGTCCCGGGCATGGGGCCGCTCAGCGCAGGGCCACTCCCCTACGAGAAGCTTCCGCTCGCTTACTCATCCAGCGCGCTCGTCGTTGACGATTCGGCGCCCCACACACGCCGGTTCGGCGCTGTCAACTCGCGCGTCTTCGATGCCCTGGCCTGCGGCGTCCCGGTCGACCTCGAACGACGAGGCTGGAACTCGCGAGATCTTCGGCGAGAGATTCTTGGTCTGGCGCGATGCCGACTCACTCGAAGCGCTCGCCCGCGAGGCGAAGGACGATCCCGCCCGTGTTCGAGCTGTCGCCCGCGATCTCCGTGCCGAGGTGCTGGCCGGCCACACCTACGCACACCGCGCCCGGCAGCTCTCCAGCGCGCTGGCTCTGGCCTAGGATCCGCATGATGCCGGGGCAGGACAACGAGGCGTACTGGGTCGCGCGCCACGAGGAGTACCGCCACAAGCTCGCGGCGGTCGGCGACATCCAGAGCTCGGAGGAGCGCAACCTCGAGCTTTACGCCCAGAAGAAGCGCAGGGTCGCCGACCTCCTGAAGGACACGGGGACACTCGACCTGCGCGGGATGAGCGTCCTTGACGCCGGCTGTGGCATCGGCATGGTGTCCGAGCTCTTCTACGTGCTTGGGGCCGAGGAGGTCAACGGTGTAGACGCCTCACCAGTCGCTGTCGAAGAGGCGGCGCTGCGCTGTCCAGGCGGGCGCTTTACGGTTGGGTCGCTCCTCGACTTCAGCCTTGAGCGGGAGTTCGACCTCGTCTTCTGCCTCGATGTCCTCTATCACGTAGTCGACGACGAGAACTGGAACGCCGCCCTCGGCCGGCTCGTGCACCACTTGAAGCCGGGCGGGCGGGTCTACGTCATCGACCAGCTCAAGCCGGAGCCGTCCAGCCCGGCCGACCACGTCCGCTTCCGCACGCGCGAGATGTACGACGAGGCGATGGGAGCCCTGGGCGCACGTGCGGTGCCGCTGCCGGACCACCCGCACTTTCTCGGCTACGAGCGGCAGGGCGGGTGATGGGCATGGCTCGTGAGTTGCGCTCCGAGCTCGAAACGGCCGCGGCTCATTGGTCGGCGATGTCGGAGAAGGCGGACCTCAGCGTTCGCCACTGGTGGCAGAGCCAGCAGATCGTCGCGCACGTCAACCGCCTGGTCTGCGGCGCGCCCCTGCGCGGGATGGCGGCCGGCGACGCCGCGCTCCTCAAGGAGGCCGTCGGCGAGCGGCCACTCGGCGTCGGCGTGAGTGTCGGCTGCGGGCACGCGTCGAAGGAGCTGGCCCTCTTGAACGCATTACGCGGTTGCCGACCGCTGAGCCTTCCGTCAGGAGCGCTCCCGCCGAAGTTCCTGGAGCTCGCGCCGCGTGCGGTCGAGCTCCTCGCGCGCCGATCCGAGCGCGACGTTCGCCTGGTTGAGGTGGCGCGCGATCGCCGTCGCTCGGTACTGGTGCGCCACCATGAGCGCTCGCGCGCACGCCGCCTCGGCCTCCGCGCGGAGCGCGCGGCGGTGCGGGTCGGCTCCCGTGTCGGGCATTAGCTCCTCCCACTTCTCCGCAAGCTGGATATACGCAGCGATCCAAGTCTCGGGATCGCGGATCAGCGCGAGGTCGCGGTGGTGGATGACCCGGAAGTCGGCGGTCACGACCTTCTTTTGCGCCGCCTTCGCCTGCATGCAGATGTCGAAGTCGTAACCGTGGAGCTTCCCGAGTGACTCGTCAAAGCGCAGGTTGCGCACGGCCCAGGGCGACAGGACGATGATGAGCCCGTCGATCGAGTCGACTTCACCAGTCTGCGCACTGGCCGGAAGCGAGTCCGGATCCCAAGTGGGGCCCGGGAACTCGCCGCCCGTGTGCTCCGTGTAGCGGTGGGTGATGCTGGCCCATGTGACCGCACCCTGCCACCAGGCGATGCTCCGTACCCCGACCGCGCCGGCGCAGCCGACCACGGCGACGTCCGGATCCGAGAGCGGCCGCCGGATGCGAGCGGCGAAGTCGGCATCGACGATCTCGACGTCCTGGTGGAGCAGGACGAGCGCTTCGAGGTCCTCATGGGCAGCCGCTTCGTCGAGCAGGATGTTGTAGTTGCGAAAGAGCGAGCCCGCCGTTGCGTGGCGAATGACGCGCGAGTCGGGCTCGGCTGCTCGCTCCAGGCCGGGCACCGCGCAGCGCTCATACGTCTCGCCGTCGGTGACCGAGACGCCGTAGACGATCATCCGTCTTCGCCGCGGAGCTGCCTCAGCTCGCGCTCCAGCTCGAGCTCGCGCTCGGAAGGGATATAGGCGCGCGCGGCGCGCGCATCGTCCTGGCCGTCGCCCTCGCGCTCGGGGGTCCGGGTCGCCTCGTCCACGAGGCCCGGATCGGGCTCCTCCTCCTTCCGCCAGCGGACGCCGACCCAGTCGATGCCCTGGATGGGCGCGGTGATGCCGCGCTGCTCGCGGAACTCCTCGACCGCCACCTTGACCTCCTTGATCAGGAGGTAGTCGTCGATGATCACGTAGCCGCCCGCCGAGAGGCTGGGATAGAGCGCCTCGAGCGAGACCCACGTGGCTTCGTAGGTGTCGCCGTCGAGGCGGATTACCGACCACGGATGACCTCGCAGCTGCGAGAGGGTGTCGCTGAAGAAGCCCTCGAGGAACTCCACTCCCCGATCGAGGCCGAAGCGCTCGAAGTTGCCACGCACCTCTTCGACCGGGGCAACCAGATAGTCCACCTGGCTGAGATCGAGCCCGCGATCTTCAGGGAAGGCCTCGCCGTCGGGCGGCGGCAAGCCGCGGAAGGAGTCAGCGACCCATACGGTGCGATCGCTTTCGCCGAGCGTGTCCAGCGTCGCGCGGGCGAGAATCGATGCTCCTCCGCGCCACACCCCGGCCTCGATCACGTCGCCCGGGACGCCGTCTGCGACGACGGACTCGATACATCGCTGAAGGTCGTCCAGCCTCTTCAGGCCGATCATCGTCAAGCCACCGAACGGCCAATCGGATCCCATCGCGCGAAGCGGCGTCTCCTCCTCGGAAAGCGCGCGGTGATAGATCTGGCTGTCGAACTCCCGCACGCTGTTGACCCTGAACACCGACAGGGTGCGCGCCCCGGCCAGGTCGCAAAGGCTCAGCTTGAGGAGGTCGAGATAAGCGGATCTCAACTCGTCTTTGCCGGCGCCGGGCCCGACGGCCTCGACGTTGCGGTCGATCCCGCGCTCGAGCAGGACGCGCCGCAGGGACTCGTCGGTAATCGGTTTGCGCGGCGGCATCGCTCCACGTTAGCTTTCGAGCGGTGATCGCGGCGCTCCCAGCCGACGCGTGGCTCTCGTGAGCGAGCTCGACGTCGCCCTCGATCGGCCCCTGCCCCGGGCGATCATTGCCGGGCGTGAGTCGTTCGTTTTCTGCGCGGGGACCTGTTCGGAGGGCGGCAGCCCCGTTGCCGGCCTCGAGCTCGTCGCGGACGGGCGGCGCATCCGGCCGTATGCGCAGAAAATGCCTCGCCACGACCACAAGCCGACCGCGTGCGGATTCTGGGGGACGGTCCCGATCGACACGGGGGTCGCCCGCGAGGTGGTCGTGACCGTTGAGGCGACGCTCGGGAACGGGCGGGTCGAGAGCGCGGCGCTCGGCACGGTCAGCGTGGTCGAGCCGCCCGCGCCCGTCGCAGGCGCCGCGTCCACCATCGCGATCTGCATGGCGACCTACGACTCCGATCCCAAGCTCTTTCGCATCCAGGTCGAGTCCATCCGCGCGCAGACGGACACGGACTGGGTCTGCCTGGTCGGCGACGACTGCTCCTCGCCGGAGCGCTTCAGCGCCATCGAGGAGATCGTCGGAGACGACCCCAGGTTCGTCGTCCTTCGGTCCGAGGAGCGGCTTGGCTTCTACCGCAACTTCGAGCGGTTGCCGAGCGCGGCGCCAGCCGACGCGGAACTGATCGCGCTCTGCGATCACGACGACCGCTGGTATCCCGACAAGCTCGCCGCGCTGCGCCAGGCCATCGAGGGTGCCGAGCTGGCCTACAGCGACCTGAGGCTGGTGGATGCGGAGGGCACGGTGAGGGCGGAGAGCCTCTGGGAAAAGAGAGCGCAGAACCACACCAACCTCGCCTCGCTCCTGATCTCGAACACCATCGCGGGCGCCGCCTGCCTCATCCGCCGGGACACGGTCGAGCGCGCGCTTCCCTTTCCGGAGGGGCCGGGCTGGGACTTCCACGACCACTGGCTCGCCCTCGTCGCCCTGTCGCTCGGGGAGATCGCCTACGTGGACCGCCCGCTCTACGACTACGTGCAGCACCCCGGGGCGGTGCTGGGGCGCGTCGTCACGGAGGCGCCGCAACGCGCAGGTGGCCGGCGCGCCAGGCTTTCCGCGCGGCGCGGCACGCTGGGCCGCTGGCGCTCGGCGTACTTCGGCGTCCTGCTCCAGCGCGATCTTCAGGCGCGCGTCTTGCTGGCGCGCTGCGGCCCGGAGCTCACGCAGTCGAAGCGCCGCGCCCTTGAACTGATGATGCGCGTCGCGACGCTCGCCGATCGCGTTCGCCTGGCTCCTTGCGCGGCCCTTGCGAGCCGTTGCCGGCCGCAACGAGACGCTGGGGCTCGAGTGGCTCCTGGCGCGCGCCGCCGCCTGGAGGCGCCTGATCAGTTTGCGCGCGCTTCTTCGCATGAAGCCCGGACCTGAAACCGACGCCTCCTTTCCCGCCTTTGACCCCAAGAGCCTCGGGGCGCGCCGGCGCCGCTGGCTCGCGGAGCGGGCATGAGCGGCGAGATGTCCGCCGAGGCGCGGTCGACCTTCGAGTCGCGGACCGTGTGGATGCTGGGCTCGCCGCGGAGCGGGAGCACCTGGCTCCTCAGCCTGCTTGCCCAGCACCCGCTGGTCGTCCCCATGAACGAGCCCACCCTCGGCTACCACCTGAGCCCTTTCCTCATGAACGAGCCCGGCTACAGGGCGAGCGACCTGGAGTTCAAGAACTTCGCGCTGCGGAAGGTGGTCGAACACGACCCGGCCAAGTTCTTCTCGGCCGCCTATGAAGACGTGTGGCTGCCCGGCCTGCGAAGGCTCATCGGGGACCGCCTCCGGGCCTACGTCGAGCGGTTCCCCCACTCGGCTCCGGTCAACGAGGCGATCCTCGTCGTCAAGGAGCCCAACGGCTCCCAGGCCGCGGACGTGATCATGCGGGCGCAGCCCGACGCGTCCATGCTCTTCCTCCTGCGCGACGGCCGCGACGTCGTGGACTCCGAGCTCGCGTCCTTCGACGTCGGCGGCTGGCTCGAGCGGGCCTTCCCCCACATGCAGGGGGTCACAGACGAAGAGCGCCTGGCGTTCGTCGAGTACTCGGCCCACGCGTGGCTTTGGCGGACCGAGTCGGTGGAGGCCGCCTGGGAGGGGCACGAGGGGCCGAAGCTCCTGGTGCGCTACGAGGACCTCTTGCAGGCTCCGGAGGAGCACTTCGGCCGGGTCCTGGAATGGCTCGGGACGCCGCTCGACGGCGAAGCAGTGCGCAGCGCGGTGGACCGGTTGGCGTTCGACCAGATCAAGGACCGCGGGCCGGCCCAGTTCAACCGCTCCGCGTCACCCGGGGCGTGGCGCCAGAACCTGCGGCCTGCCGAGCGCGAGCTCGTCGAGCGCGTGCTGGGCCCGAAGCTGCGGGAGCTCGACTACTCCTAGGAGACCTGGGCGTGCGAGCGGGCAAGCCAGTCCCGCACCGCCTCTTCGTCGTTCGGGATCTGGCCCGGCATCTCCGCCTTGTGCTCGCCGAGGTAGGAGAAGCTCTGGCCGAGGTACTCGCGAACGACCTCGTCGAAGCGGTCTTCGAGCACGGTGGATGAGCCGGGTCGAGGCCCTTCACCAGCGTGAGCCCGGTGGGCGCGGCGGGGACCGTCGCCATCTCGAAGCTCGGGCCGCAGGCGCCTGATCGCGAGCACGGCCTTCCAGACATCGCCTGAGTAGAAGTCGGTGACGCGCTCGCGGCCGGCCGTGACCTCGTCGAGGGGCAGCGAGTCGTGGAGCAGGACGACCGTGCGGGGGGAAGCGTTGCGCTCGACGTTGATGAAGTCCCGAACCACCTGCTCGAACAGATGGAGCCCGTCGATGAACGCGAGATCGAGCGGCCCGCCGAAAGCTCGCTGATGTACCTTCGTTCGCAAAGAACTCGTCGCTCGTGACCGGGAAGACCCTGGTGTTCGGAAACTCGCGCTCGAGCAGAGGCTCGGGGTCGACTCCGACGCAGGCGGTCCCTTCCTGCACGGCGCCCAGCGACATCCCCTTGCGGATCCCGATCTCCAGGTAGGACGACGGCCGGAGCGCCGCGTGGATCCACATGAGCACGTGGTAGTAGCTGGGCCCTGGCAGGCGCGCTCGGGACTCCGCAATGTGCTGGTCGCGAAGCTCCTCATCGAATGGCTCGCTCATCCGGGCGGATTATGACCAGAGGCCCAACCGCCCTGGGTCTAGGCTGAGGCGGGTGAAGGCCCCGACCTGGGCGAGCTCTGACCGCCGCTACCCGTTTCTCGACGCGATCGATTTCGCGGTGGACGAGCTCGGGATGTCGTCCTTCGCGAGCCTTGACAACGGCTCGCGCGCCTTCGGCGAGCAGGCTTTCTACGCGATGGACAAGCCAACCGTGCGCGAGGGCGCGCTGGCGGACGTGCGGCCGACCCGGGCCCGCGACCAGCTCCTGAACGCGATCGAGCTGGCCCACGAGCGGCCCGGGCTGCGAGTCGTGGACGGCGACGGCCTGGGCCCCGCGGCAGCGGCTGAGATCGGAGAGGTCGACGGGGTCTTCCTCTTGAACGTCCTGCTCCACGCGGTCGCGCCTGACTGGGACCAGGTGCTGGAGCTCTACGCGCCGGCAACCTCGTGCTTCGTGATCGGCCAGCCGCAGTGGGAGGGGTCACCCGAAACCGTCCGCCTGCACGAGCTCGGGCGCGAGCGCTACCTCGAGGTCATGCCGCCCGCAATCGCGTCGAGCGGCTTGATCGACCGGCTTGACGATCTCTACCCAGGCCAGATGCGGCCGATGAGGGACGCGCGGACGGCCTGGCAGTGGGGGATAACCGACGCGGACATGATGGACAAGCTGGGAGCGCTCGGCTTCGACCTCGTCCGTCGTCAGGACTTCGGGCCGTTTCAAGGCACGACGGCCTTCTCGAACCGGACGTTCGTCTTCAGGCGGGTCTGAGCCGGCGCCTCAGCTCTCGGAGCGCGGAGGCCGGACGCCTAGAAGCACCGGCGAGACCGCCGGCATCTCGAACTCCTTCCCACGGACTCGGACGTACTCGCCGTATAGCTCGGCCCATCGCTCGGGCGAGGCCTCGCGGTTAGTCGTTACGCCGCGCATGCACCTGATGGAACGTGGCCTCGCCGATCAAGAGAACGGGCAGCGCGTCCGGCAGGCTCGAGCGCCCGCACCAGCGTGTCGATGTTGACGAGGCCTCCGCCCGGCGATTGGAACGCTTCGTCATAGCCTCCCAGCTCGTCCCACATCTCCCGCCGCATGAAGATCGCGTTGCTCTCGTGCGGGACTTCGAATTGACCCCTTGTCGAAGCGGCCGGCACCGAGACGTCGAAGAGCCTGTAGCCGTCTTCCTCCCAGCCGGACTTGGTAAGGAGCGCCGCCTCGGCCTCCTCGTCATAGCCCGACCCCACGGCCGTTTGCTGAGGTTCCAAGCCGAGATGAAACCCCTGGCTCAAGACAACCGCCCGGTCGGCTAGTTCCGCCCCTAGCCGCGCGCAACGCACGAGCCCGGGCGAGGCAAGGCGGGCCCCGTCGACCATCACGCCCACCAAGGAGCCTCGTGACTCCGCAATCCCAAGGTTCACCGCTCGGGCCGGAGAGGGTGTCGCGTCGGCGACGGACAGCCAGCGAATCGTGGCGCCCCAATGCTCGCACGCGGACCGGTCCACGGGAGCCGGCGATCCGTTGTCGACGACGAGGATCTCGTAGTCCTCGGCGCCGACGTCCTGCTGATAACCCGGCGAGAGGGATTGGACCGTTCGGACGAGCTGCGGGTCCATGTCGTAGGAGACGACCACAATTGAAATGAGCGGTGGCAGGCCGCGAGTATCGCGGAGGAAGCGCAACTTTGCCCGCCAAGGTAGGTTTTCCCAGGCAGGGCCAAGGAGAGGCTGGACGTGGAACCGACAACGACCGATCGCGCGGCGAAGCCGCAAACATCGCCCTCAGATGAGGCGATGAGCTTTCGCCCGCGCCTGATCGAGACCGCGCAGCGGTCGGGCACCATCCGCGGGTCGCAAGAGCGGCCGCGCTGGTGGCGCGATCGAAAGCGCCGCCGCTTGCTCGGCTTGGCGGACGTCGTGTGGCCTCCGGGATCGGGCTCGCCGTCACTCTCACGCAATCAGAAAGCGTGTTCCTTGCGCTGGCTTCGGTGCCGGTCGGCCTCATCACCGCAAAGCTCCTCGGCCTCTACGACGTCGACCACCGAGCTATCCGCCACCTGACCGTTGACGAGGCGCCGCAGCTACTCGCCTGGTCCGCGATCACGACCGCCGCGACAATTCTCATCACCCCCGGTGAGGTAGAGGTGGGCGAGTACGTCCTCCTGCTCTCGGCGGCCGCAGCAGCGGTCTTCACCTTGCGCGCGCTCGCGCGAGCGCTCTGGCGCGTGACGACGCCACCCGAACGAACGCTCGTGGTCGGCGAGGGTGGGCCCGCGATCGCGATTGCGAGAAAGATCGAGCTCTTCCACGAGATGCACCTGGAGCTCGATCGCACTGAGCATCCGCACGAGCTCGATCGGCGCGAGGGCCATGTGGATCAAGTGTTGACGGGGATCGACCGGGTGGTCCTGGCGTGGTCGAACGCGGCGCCTGCCTTCATCGAGCATTTGCTCACGCACTGCCGGCGCCTCGAGGTGAAGCTGAGCGTCGTCTCGCCGTTCCGGGGCCTCGCGCGGCCGGCCGAAAGCTCTCCCACGTGGCTGACCTTCCCGTCTTGGAATACAACACCTGGGACGTGCCACGATCGACGATGGCATTGAAGAGGGCGCTCGATCTCGCGGGGGCGGCGATCGCCCTGACCCTGCTCGCGCCGGTCTTCCTTGTGACCGCGATCGCGATCAAGCTTGACGAGCGCGGCCCGGTGTTCTACCGCCAGACGCGAGCCGGTCGCCATGGAAAGCCGTTCACGATGATCAAGTTCCGCTCGATGAGCAACGACGCCGAGGAGCGCCTCGCCGAGCACCTCATCGCGCTCGACCGGCTCGACTCCCCCGTCTTCAAGCTCCGCGCGGATCCGCGCGTGACCCGAGTCGGCCGCTTCATCCGCCGCTTCTCCATCGATGAGTTGCCGCAGCTCATCAACGTGCTGAGGGGCGAGATGAGCCTCGTCGGGCCACGCCCTGAGGAGCTCACCATGGTCGAGCGCTATGACGCCGAGGACAAGTTTCGGTTCGTCCTCCGCCCAGGGTTGACCGGGCCGATGCAGGTGCTCGGAAGGGGCGAGCCAACTTCGGCGAGCGACTTGCCGTGGACCTGGACTATCTGGAGACGCTTTCGGTCACTCGCGACTTGCGCCTGATCGCACTAACCCTCCCCGCCGTCGTCCGCGGCAAGGGCGCCTACTGAGCCCTGCCCGCGAGGCGGGTGAAAGCTCCGCGGACGAGCGAGACGGCGAGCTTGGCGTAGATACCGGCGTAGACCGCAATGTTCACCGGCAGCGGTCGCGCCGGCGCCTCCCAACGGCGATAGAAGCGGTGCATGCCACGGTGAAAGGCGAAGTTGAGACGCGGGCTTCGGACCGCGCCGGCGCGCTGCCACCCTTGTCGTGCCAGGCGACCGATGAGGACCTCGACCGGACCTTCCAGCCGCGAGCCCAAAAGCGCCTGCAAAGGTCGAGGTCCTCCATGTACATCCAGTAGCCCTCGTCGAACATGCCGACGGCTTCGAAGGCATTGCGGCATCAGCATGAACGCGCCGTTGATCGCGTCGGTCTCGCCGCTGGCGAGGTCGGTCGCGGCGTATTGGCGACGATCGGGGAACACGCGGTCGAGGCCAGAGAAGTACGAGAGCGCTCCGCGCACGGTCGGAAAGGACCCAGCTTCGAAGCGTGGTCCGGAGTTCCGTCTTCCGTGAGGAGGAGGCCCACCGCCGCCACGTCGGGCTGGCCCTCGACGCGTTGCGAGCAGGGGCCCGAGAGTGTCCGGGCCGAGTCGCGCGTCAGGGTTGAGGACGAGGACGTACGGCGCGGCTCCTTCGCGGGCCGCTTGATTCGTCGCGCGCGAACCCGGTTGTCCGGGTTGGCGATGAGTCGCGCGTCGGGGAACTCCCGCGCCACCGCCTCGGCCGTGCCATCTCGCCGGACGCGTTGTCCACGACGACGATGTTCAGCGACGCCTCGTCCGTCGCGGCGAGCGATGCGAGACAACGGCGCACAAGGTCCTTCCGGCGGAAGGTCACAATTGCCACGTCGATGTCCGAAGGCACGAAATTCTCGATAGTAGTGGTGACGTACGAGTGCGCGTCGGCGCTCCGGAACCTGGTCGATTCGATGAACGCGCATCTGGGAGCCGACGCGGAGCTCGTGGTCGTCGACAACGACTCGTCCGATGAGCCCGAGCGTGCCGCTCGCGGATGGAGGGGGCCGGGCGTGTTCCTGCAGCTCGATTCCAACCACGGTTTCGGCGCAGCCTCCAACGCCGGCGTCGCGGCTGCCACCGGCGATGCGGTCGTCCTGCTCAACCCCGACACCGAGCTGCCACTCCGACGACGGCCTCGCGGAGCTGGCGCGCGCGTAGCGCTCGAGCGGCGCGAGCTTTGCGGGCCGCGGATCATCAATCGCGACGGCAGCCTTCAAGCGTCCGCGAGCGGGCCGTCGGTAGGGCTCTGGCCGTGGCTTCGAGCGGCAGTGCCCGCGGCGCGCGGGTCCACGCTGGGCGGTCGCGCGGCTCCACCCTTCTCAGCTCGAGACCGCGACCGAGGTCTCGTGGCTCACGGGATGCTGCCTCGCCGGGCCGCGCGACGTGCTCTAGGGGCGAACTGGCCCAGTTCGATCCCGCAATTCACATGTATGCAGAGGACATGGACCTCGGCATCCGCGCGCGTCTTGGCGGCGTTCGCGTGGCGATGAGGCCCGAGGAGCCTCTCAAGGGTCATCCACTACGGCGAGGCATCGTCTGCGGCCGTCTACGCCGATCTTGGCCGGGGGGCGCGTAACGGGCGTGCGGTCCTACGTCGCGCCTACGGCGAGCCCCGCGAGTGGTTCGCGTGGATCGCCGGTGGAGCGTTTCCAAGGGCCAGGGTCAAGGCCGCGCTGGGGCGCGATGCTTCCTGGGAGCGGCTGGTGGGCGGGCCCGGGCCTTGGCCAGCGCCAGGCAACGCGAGAATCCCGCAGCCCTGCCGGGGAGCTCCCGCTGCGCGACCCCGGTCCGCCTCCCGCGAGCTCCATAGCCCACTGGTAGCCTCATTTTCGGGCCTGGGGAGGCGCCTGATGTCTCACCGTGGACGATCAATCAAGCCAGAGCAGGAGCGATGGTGATAGAGGAAGGCCCTCGGCGGGCGATTTTCGTAGCGGGAATGCACAGGAGCGGCACCTCGGCGACGGCGCGCGCCATCGGCGCCCTGGGCCTGAAGCTTCCTGAGTCCCATGGTACGCCCTCGGGAACGAGCGCGGTCACTGGGGGGAATCAGCGCCGGATCTACGATTTGCAGCGCGAGCTCTTGGCGGAGGCGGGCACCTCGTGGGACGACGTGCTGCCATTTCCGCCCGCGTGGCTTTCGTCGCCCGCCGGCGCGGAGTGGGTCCGCGCATGGCGGACGCCGTCCGCAGC
>CAVRWX010000002.1:0-99233 GCA_963725035.1 uncultured bacterium
CCCCTGGACCTCAGCGGAATCGACCTGGCGCGCACGCGCATGGGCCTCTGACCTCTCCCTTCCCGGCAATGCGTCCGTCACGGCTGAGGCGTGCCGCTTTCGACGGGCGACGGTTCGATTTCCATCACCTGCGGCTCACGGGGCGTCCGCCGGAGAACCCGCCTTGCGAAGCGCTCGGCGAGCTCGTCTGCCGTGACCGTCCGCTTCCTGGCTTCATCGGCGACGACGCCCGTAAGGCCGACGGTGGCGTCGGCGATCGCGTTGATGACCTCGGGACTGTTCGCGATACCGTCGACCAGCCGCCAGAGTTCATCGCTGTCGAGCACTTGGTCGACCATGCGTTTGAGGCGCTCCGAAGCGAGCGCGTCGGTGATGACCCGATCAAGCGCCGCATCAATTTCTGCCCGGGCCCTTGCGAGGTCGCGGCGCCCCTCGGCGTCCAGGCTCTCGACAAGCGCCCGGGTGTCGGCGCGGAGAGTTTCGCCGGGGGCCGTGGCGAGGCCGCCGCGGACGGCGGCGGCTGCTGGTCGCGCCGCCGCACGCGCGACTGCTGTCGCGCCGAGCATGGCCGACGCCATCACCCGCGCGCTCAGTCCCGCCGCGCCGATCAGCGCGTTGCCGGCGGTCGGGGTTTGGCCTGGGGTGTTGGGTTCGCTCGTGCTCATCGCTCCGACATAGTCGCACGCAGAGACACAAAACCGCAAAACCATTTCTCCTGGCTGCCTGTAGGGTGGTCGAACAACCCCTGCCAACGAACGGAGTCCCCAATGCTTTTCGCCGTTGATAACAACTACCCCCTGCTCGAGGTCATCTGGACGATCATCGTCTTCTTCTCGTGGGTGATCTGGATCTGGATCGTCATCTCGGTCCTGAGCGACCTCTTTCGCCGTCATGACATCGGTGGCGGGGGCAAGGCCCTTTGGGTCATCGGCGTGATCTTGCTCCCGTTCATAGGCGTCCTGGCCTACCTGATCAGCCAGGGCCAGCCAATGGCCGAGCGCAACATGGAGCGCGCGGCAGCGCAACAGCAGGCGATGGAGAATCACATCCGCGACGTCGCGGGCAGCGGCGGCGGCGCCGCCAGCGAGATCTCAAACGCCAAGGCGCTCCTCGAGAGCGGCGACATCACGCAGGAGGAGTTCGACGCCATCAAGCGCAAGGCGCTGGCTTAGAGCCTTCCCTACCTACGAGTAGGATCGGGGGGAGGCGCATATGGCGGCCGCCGCGACCACGCCACCCCACCGCGGAACCGCGGTCCTACCCGGTGAGGGAAGACCGGCGCGCCTTGGCCTGGTGCGCCGCGACCGCCTGATCTCGCGCCTGGCCGGGCAAAGGCATGTGCCCGTGCTGATGCTGGTCGCCCCCGCCGGCTACGGGAAGTCGACCATCCTCGCCGACTGGACCGAGCAGGACGAGCGTCCGTCTGCCTGGCTTGCGCTTGACGAGCGCCATAACGACCCAGCGCTCCTGCTCGGGGCGATCGCCGCGCTCCTGGATGAGATCGAGCCGATCGGCGACGAGGTCTTCGCGCCCATCGCGACGCCCCGGAGCGGAGTGTCGAGCGTGGTCGTGCCGCGCTTGCGCGATGCACTCGAGGGCCGCCGCCAGCCGTTCATCCTGGTGCTTGACGACCTCCACCTCGTCGAGAACCCAGAGTGCTTAGAACCGCTGGTCGAGGTTGCCCAATCGATCCCGGCGGGCTCGCAGATCGCGTTCGCCAGCCGGACCGAGCCGAAGCTGCCACTCGGGCGCATGCGGGCGGACCGCCTGCTCACGGAGATTGATGCTCGCGATCTCGAGATGGACGCGGCCGAGGCGGCGCAGACACTCGCCGCTTGCGGGCTCGAGCTTCGGCCCGACGCCGTGAAGAGACTGGTCGAGCGCACCGAGGGCTGGCCGGTGGGGCTCTACCTGGCGGGGCTCTCGCTATCCCGGAAGTCCAGAGTCGATGCCGCAATCGCCGACTTTCATGGTGACGACCGGCTCGTCGCGGACTACGTGAGGGATGAGTTCCTTGCCGGGCTCGACGCGGACACGCTGAACTTCCTCGTCCGCACGTCGGTCCTGGACCGGCTATCCGGCGATGTCTGCGACGCGGTCTTGGAGCGGACCAGGTCCGCCGATGTGCTGAGACGGCTCGTTCGCTCGAACCTCCTGATCATCCCCCTCGACCGGCGCGATCAGGTCTATCGACACCATTCGATGCTCCGGGAGATGCTGCGGTCCGAACTGGGCCGGCTCGACGCCGCGGTCGAGTCGGGACTCCACGCCCGCGCAAGCGAGTGGTTCCGCGGCCGGGGCGACATCGATCGAGCTGTGCCTCATGCAATCGAATCGGGCGATCGCGAGTTGGCCGCGAGCCTGATCTGGGGCAACGCGCCCGCCTACGTATCCAGCGGGCGTCACGCAACGGTCCGTGGGTGGCTGGCCAATTTCTCGGAGGAGCAGCTGGCCACTTCGCCAGAGCTCTGCCTTGCGCGCGCCACGGTCCCCCTCGCCGAGGGCAACGGCAGCGAGGTGGAACGGTGGACCGGGATCGCCCTCGACCAGCTGGGGGCCGCAGATGCTCCAGGCGACGAGGTGGTGGCTGCGGCGGCTCGCATCATCCGCGCCTCCGGCGCCGCACGCGACGGCGCAGTGAGGATGAGGGAAGACGTCCAGGCGGGGCTCGAGTTCCTGGGGACCGACAGCCCCTGGCGCCCCCTCTGCCACCTGATCGATGGCGTGTCCCGTCACCTTTGCGCGGACCGCGAGGGGGCTCAGCGGCCACTGGAGGATGGCGCCCGTGCCGCCGCGTCAGGGACGCCCTCAATTGAGACTCTCTGCCGAGCGCAGCTCTCCCTGCTCGCGATCGACGAGGGCGATATGGGCGAGGCCGAGCGTCAGTCCCTGATCGCCCTTTCGCAGGTCGACCACTACGGGCTCTCAGACCATCCAACGCAGGCGCTGGTCTACGCGGTCTCGACGCTGATCCGCGCACGCCGTGGCCGCGCGGACGCTGCCATGGCCGACGCCAAGATCGCCGTCAGGCTTCAGTCCGGGCTTCACGAGATGACCCCGTGGTACGAGGCCGAGACGCACATCACCCTCGCCCGCGCGCTGCTCCAGCTCGACGACGGGGTCGCCGCAAGATCGCATCTCGGGTCGGCTGGCCGCTATCTGCGAAAGGTTGACGACGCGACGGTCTTGCGCGAGTGGCTCGATGCGGCTTGGGCGGAAGCGGAGACGGCCGATTCAGTGGTCGGAAGATGGCCCCTCACGCCGGCTGAACTCAAGCTCCTCCACATGCTCCCGACTCACTTCAGCTTCCGCCAGATCGCTGACCGGAGCTTCGTCTCCCAGAACACCGTAAAGACGCAGGCGCAGTCGGTGTACCGCAAGCTCGGCGTGTCCTCGCGCGCCGAGGCTGTCGCCTGCGCACGGGCAGCCGGCCTCCTGGACGCGGAATCTGAAGATTCACCCGAGCCGGGTGATGCGACGCCTGTGAACGGCGTAGGCTCGCCCGAATGAGGATCAGGGGACGGGTAAGGCAGCAGCAGGAGCAGGACGCCGAGCCTGCTGTCGAGGGCGACTACGTCGAGATCGATGCAAGTGCGCTCACGGGCGTTTTCGCCGCTCCCCGCTGGCTCCGGGACGTCGGCCTCACATCCTGGCTCCTCGTGGGCTTCGCGCTGCTCGTCGTCGGCCTCGTATGGCTGGCCACGCTGACGCAGACGATCGTCGCGCCGGTCATCACGGCGGCAGTCATCGCGGCGGTTGCCTCACCCGTGGTGGCCTGGCTGCACCATCGTCGCATCCCGCGGCCAATTGGCGCGATCCTGATCATGACCGGCCTGACGGCGGTGGGCGTCGGGCTGTTCCTGATGGTGGTCGGGGGCATAACCTCCGAGGCGAGCGACATCGAGGACCAGCTCGACGACGCCCGGAGCACGATTCAGGGCTGGCTCGAAGACGTGGGGATCGAGCCGTCGACCGCTGCGGAAGCGGACCGAAACGCGAGCGCATCGGTCAGCGATTCTTTTGCGCAGCTGAAGGACGGCATTGCCAGCGGCATCAGCGCCCTGTCCGGGCTAGCCTTCTTCCTCGCGCTGACCATCCTCAGCCTGTTCTTTCTCCTCAGTGACGGACCCAAGATCCGCCACTGGGCAGAAGGCCACTTTGGCGTGCCTCGACCGATCGCGCATGTAGTGAGTCAGCGCACGCTTGGCGCGTTGCGGGGATATTTCCTCGGGGTCACGATTATCGCCGCTTTCAATGCGGCGGTCGTGACGCTGGGCGCCATCATCCTTGGCGTTCCGCTGGTCGGCACGATCGCGGCCGTCACTTTCGTCGGCGGATACATCCCATACCTGGGCGCCTGGACCGCGGCGACGTTCTCGGTGCTGCTGGCACTGGGCGGGGCGGGGCCGGAGGCGGCGGGCGGGATGGTCATCGTGCAACTCCTGGCCAACGGAATCCTCCAGCAACTGGTGCAGCCGTTCGCCATGGGCGCCGCGCTCGGCATCCATCCGCTCGCGGTGCTCGTGGTGACCATCGCCGGGGGCGCCCTCTTCGGCGCGGCGGGCCTTATCCTGGCAGCGCCGCTCGTGTCAGCCACCGTACGCATCTCGGAGGATCTTCGCCACTCGCGTGAAGCCGAGACTGACAATGAGGACAAAACCACCTCCAAGGAGGAGATCCCGGATGACGACACCGACCCCTAGTGCCGAGCCCGTCAAGAAGCGGCGGACCCTGCCCATCATCCTGCTGATCTTGGCCACGATCGTCGCGATCGTGTCCGTGCTTGCGCTCTGGGCCAAGCGCCAGGCTCTCGAGACCAGCACATGGGTCGAGACGAGCACAGAGCTCCTCGAGGACAAGGCGATTCAGGACGCGCTCGCCGACTTCGTCGTCAACACGATCTACGACAACGTCGACGTCCAGGCCGAGATCGCGAGCGCCCTGCCGCCGAACGCCGCCCTTTTGGCCGGACCCATCTCAGGCGGCCTGAGGCAAGTCGCGACCCGCGCCACCCAGGAAGCTCTCCAGCAGGAGAAGGTCCAGGCCCTCTGGGAGGACGCCAACCGCGTCGCGCATGAGCGCCTGCTCTTGCTGCTCGAGGACGAGGGGAAGTTTGTCTCGACCACGAACGGCGAGGTCACGCTCGATCTGACGCTGCTCGTCAGCGACGTTGCGGCCGGCATCGGCATCGGCGGCGACATTGCTTCGAAGCTGCCCGAGGGCGCCGCCCACATCGAAATCTTGAAGTCGGACGAGCTCGGAATGGCCCAGACCGCGGTCGAGCTCCTGAAAACGCTTGCGTGGGTCCTGACGGCGCTCGCGCTCCTCCTCTATGCCGCCGCGATCTGGTCGGCCCGAGGGTGGCGCCGCGAGATGCTGCGCGCGGTCGGGTTCTCGTTTATCGCGATCGGCGTGATCGACCTGTTCGCGCGGAACGCGGGCGGCGACGCCATCGTCGGCTCCCTGAGCGAGTCGTCGACCGCCGACACCGCGGTGCTCCACGCATGGGAGATCGGGACTTCGCTCCTCAAGGACACTGCGGAGTCGCTGATCATTTACGGGATCGTGATGGTCTTCGCGGCTTGGCTGGCCGGACCGTCGAAGGTCTCGACCTCCATCCGCTACGCGCTCACGCCGTATCTGCGTCAGCCCAAGTACGCGTACGGGGTGCTTGCGGGAATCCTGATCGTGCTGTTCTGGTGGAACCCGGTGATCGCCACCGGACGCTTGGTGCCATCGCTCCTGCTGATCCTGTTCCTGGCGATCGGCATGGAGGCGCTCAGGCGCCAGATGATCCGGGAGTTCCCCGACCATGTCGCGACGGGGACGCCCGAGGGAGTCGCTCAGTCGCTGGCGGACCGGATGCGCGAGTCGCGGGAGCGGCGCGTGGCAGGGCGCGCCGCGCCGTCGGAGGCGGTTCCGGGCGCTTTGTCAGGCGCGAGCAGGGCGGAAGAGCTGGAGCGCACTGCGAAGCTGCACGAGTCCGGCGTCCTCACAAGCGAGGAATTCGCGGCCGAGAAGGCGCGCATCCTCTCCGGGTAGGGGCGGCTAGACCAGGTCCGAGATCGTAAGCACGACGAAGAGGCCGATCACACCTTCGCTCACGACCCACGAGTTGTTGTTCATCCAGTCCCTGGCTTTGGGAATGGCGGCCTGAGCGCGGTCGCCGAAGGCGACCAGCGAGAGCAGGGGGATCGCGAGGAGGAACAGCGTCAGGCCCACGAACAGCGCGCAGTGCCAGAAGGGCGAGCCGTCATTCGCGAGGGACTGGCCAACCGCAACCGAGGTCAGGATGTCGGTCGGGAAAATTCCCAGGAGCAGGAACCCGAGCTTGAACGAGAACTTGGCGTCCGCGTCCTGAAGCTTGCCCATCCATTTGGGGGGCTCGGATTCCGCGCGCTTGACATAGGTGTGGATCGCCGCAAGCACCAGTAGGACGAGGATCACGATGTAGACCGTGTCGCTCGACTCACCCTCGTCATTCAGGCCGTTGATGAGGAAGTAGGAGGCGCTGACGAACGCGGTGATCGAGAGGGCAGCCCCCGCGATGTAGGCGACGGAGTTGCGCCGCCAGCCCTCGCTCGTGGCCAAGAAGATCGCGCTCAGAATCTGAGGCCCGGCGATCATCACGAACGTCATCGGGAGGACCTTGGCGAGGTTCATGCTTCAGCAGTCTTTCAGGTTGGTTCTCTGCGAGTGCCCTGGTTCTCGTAAGCCTCGTGGCCGAGATCGGAGAGCCAGCGCCGCATCAGCCGGTGCATCTCCTCTGCGCCGACGATCGGCTCGTCCGGCATCGCCCAGTTCGCCGGCGCGAGCGCGAAGGGGAACGACTGCTCGCCCCCCATGCCGCCGTGGGAGCCGACTAGCTCCTCGAAGGCGGCGACCTCGTCCGTGTCCTCCCAGTAGGTGCTGTTGACGACGATGTCGGGGCAATGCTCGAAGCTGTCCGTGCGGCGAACGTGGTGCGCCGCGTTGGGTCCGAACGGCGCAAGTGGATCCTCGCCTTCGACCGTGTCGTCCGAGAGGCGGCGGACTCCCCCCTCGCCCAGGACGATCGGTCCGTCCCGCTCCGAGCGCACCAGCGCAAAGCCGACCCCCGGGTGGTTGAGGAGCGCCGGCATCAGCGAGGGATAGAGCTCGTCGATGCGTTCCAAGGTGACCCGCCCCGGCTCGCGCGGGAAGGTGATCAGGCCAAGGCAACCCGAGGCCATGACGGAGAGCTCGGGGGGTTGCGAGTCCTCCTCGGCCTGCCGCTCGCGCTCCTTGGTGCCGTGCTCGCCGAGCACGACCTCTCCCTCGTCGGTGTTCTTGCGGCTCACGGCGCGGGCCGCACGGCCGATCATGCCCTTGTCGCCGCTCGCCTCGGTCAGCGAGGCGCTGAGGTAGGAGAGCGACTCGTCGGAATGGGCGTCCTCGGCCTCGACATGCGCGGTCGCACAAACCTCTGAGACCATGTCCTCGAGGGACTTTCCGTAGCGGTTGAGGAACGTCGTGCCCTGGGACTGCCCGTGGTCGGAGAGCACGACGAGGTGGTACGGCCTCGCGGCGTCTTTGGCCGCGGCCTCGATGCGCGAAAGCTGGCGATCCAGACGGCGCAGAACTGCGAGTGCGTCAACCCGCTCGACGCCCGAGTGGTGAGCGACCTCGTCGTAGGCCAGGAACGTCGTGTAGCCGACCGGCCGCCCCGCATAGAGGTCGCCGATCACGGCCGCGACCTGGAGGTCGCGCTGTATCACCGTTCCCCATGCCCGGACAAGCGCGTATGAAAAGGTGCGCTTGATCCGAGGGCGGATGTCGCGGCGGCGCTGCTGGGCGGCGTAGTAGAGCTCCTGGATGATGTCGCCGATGACGAGCACGAACGTGCGCGTGACGCTGTAGGGGTTCGAGAAGTAGGCGTAGTAGTCCTGGCCCAGGCGCCCCGGCCGCCCGCGATCGAGCACCGTGCTCATCGTCAGAAGCGTGTGTGGCGCGTCTCCGGAGAGGATGTTTGCCCGGCTCGCACCGTCGGCGTGCAGGAGGCCTCGCCCATCCGAGTGGCGCCGCTCGATCTCGGCGGCGTCCTTCGGGTGGTTGGTGACAATCGCCCTGCCGTTCTCCTTCTCCCACCAGCGAAACGCCGGCATGTCCTCGTTGGAGCCGTGCAGGAGACCGGCCTGACACGCGCCGGTCTGGGAAGACCAGTCCGTCTCCCAATCGAATAGGCGATGCGTTCCGTCATGGACCCACCGTGCGAGCGTTGGTAGGTGGCCGTCGCGCAGCGCCCGCTGGATCACGTCATGGGCGAGCCCGTCGATCTCGAGGAAGTAGACGCCGGGCACGTCGAGATCCACGCCGTCCGATTGGCGCCGCGCTGCACGCTTCAGCACGTTGCGGTAGTAGAAGTCGTCGTCGTCGATTGCCAGGAGCGAAGTGGCGAGCGTGTTCGCGATGGTGACGCCGATTGCAACCGCAATCCCCGCAACCAGGTCGCGTACGTGCATCGAGGGCTCGATCTGCGCGACCAGCAGGATCACCGCTCCGTTGAGGACCAAGACACCGAGGCCCAAGGTCAGAACGGTGAACGGCAGCGCGATGCGGATGAGGAGCGGCCAGACCAGCGCGTTGACGAGGCCGATCAGCGCGGCCGACAGGATTGCCGTCCCGTCGCCCTCGATTTCGAACCCGGGAAGGATCGCGTTCATGAGGTGAAGCGCGGCGGCCGTCGCGAGCAGGACTACGACGATTCTGGCCACCGAGCGAAAGCCGCCGGCACGCCGACCTTGGCTGTTTTCCCCGTTCGTCATCGCGTCATCGTAGGTTCAAGCCCCTGATCCGTGCGGTCATCCCCTGATGAGGATGAAATCACCCGGTTGGGGCGATGACCACCAGGCGGCGCGAACGTACCGTTTGCCCATGGCCCGCCGGGAGACTCGAGACGCCCTCGCAGGGATGTCGGGCGGCGAGCCCGCCACAATCGCCAAGGCGGTCGGGCTCCGAGAGGTCGCGCTCGACGCTTCGCCGCTGACGGAAACCACCATCGCGCTCGTCAGGATCGCGACGCTGATCGCTTTGGATGCGCCACCCGCCTCTTACGGGCGCCAGGTTGCGATGGCACGTGACTCGGGGGCGAGCCCCGAGGACATCCTGGGAGTCCTGCGCGCCGTCGCCCCGCAGGTCGGCACGGCGCGCGTGGTGGCAGCGGCGCCCGAGCTGATGCTGGCCATGGGGATGTCACTGCCCGGCGGCGGAGAAGACGATGAGTAGGCCCAAGCTCATGATCGTGCGGCGGCGCTCGTTCCTGCGCGCGAGCGCGATCATGGGCGGCGCGTACGAGCGGAGCGATCCTCGACCGCAGCCCGGATCGTCGGGTACCAGCGATCGGCCGGCAGATCCTCGCCGACAAGATCCCGAACCCGCTCCTCCAGCCGGGTCCTAGCCCGCGCGACAGTGAGGGTGATGCCCTCATTAGCGAGGGACGTCGCAAGGTCACGGAGCGCCGTGATGCCGGCGCTGTCAATGTGGGTGAGCGCCTCGGCGTCGAAGACGACCGTTTGCGTTTCCTCCTTGGCGCCGCGGATCGCCTCACGGACGCGCCCCTTCACGTAGCTCGCGTTCGCGAAGAACAGCCGGTCATCGATGCGGTATACGACGACGCCGGGCGTCACCTGCGCGGTGCGGTGGACCGAAACGTCGCCGTAGCGGCCCAGCTCTTCTACCCAGCCGAGCACCGCGTCGTGG
Organism: uncultured bacterium; assembly: GCA_963725035.1. Lineage (GTDB taxonomy): Bacteria > Actinomycetota > Thermoleophilia > Solirubrobacterales > 70-9 > JALZKA01. The sequence goes on from CAVRWX010000002.1 coordinate 9,718, forward strand.
GGGCGGGCGGAGCGCCTGACAACATCGACCACCGAAAGGCCAACGGCCAGGGCAATTGCCTCCAGGACACCGGTGATCAACACGCCGGCGGTCGTGACCGCGGCAATGGCGAACTCGACGTTGTCGGTTCTCCTCAGCACCCGCCACGCGGGCAGGTCGATGAGGCTGAGTGCCGCCGCAACGATGACGGCGCCGAGCACGGCCTGTGGCAGGTCGCCGATTGGATCCGTGAGGAACAGCAGGATCAGCGCGATTGACGTCGCCGCCAGGATGCCCGCGAGCTGGCTGGGGGCTCGCATCGCGTCGTTCACTGCAGTGCGAGAGTTCGAGACCCCTACGGCCATTCCCTGGGAGAGTCCCGCGGCAACGTTGGTGACGCCGAGGGCGACGAGCTCTTGGGAGGCGTCGATGCTCTCGTGTCGCTTGCCGGCGAAGGCACGCGCGGTGAGGATGCCGTCGGCGAGAGTAACCAGGAAGAGGCCGATGGCCGCAGGGACGAGCGTGGCGACATCGTCGAACGAGGTGGAGGGCAGCGAGATCTCGGGCAAGCCCGACGGCACCGCGCCCACGACCGCGACGCCTTCGGCCTGAAGGCCGATGGCTGCCGAGACGGCGATTCCGGCCACCACCACCACGAGCGCCGCGGGGAACCGGGGAGCGAGCGCACGAATGAAGAGGAGCACGGTCAGTGCCACAAGCGAGACGACGATGGTCGCGACACTCGCATCAGGAAGCTCACGCACTGCCTCGACGAGCTGGGGGATGGGATCGAGGGCGTCGACCTCGACGCCAAGGAGCTTTCCGAGCTGGCCAATCACCAGTACGAGCGCCACGCCGTGGATGTAGCCCACGAGGACTGGGCGGGAGAGGTAGTCCGCAATCCAGCTAAGGCGTGCGGCCCTGGCGAGCATGAAGAGAGCACCGACCATCAGCCCGAGGGTTGCCGCAAGGGATGCGGCGGCGGCGCTGCCTTCCGCGGCCAACGGCAGGACTGCAACCCCGATCAGCGCCGCGAGCGCGCCATCTGGGCCAACGACCACCTGGCGCGAGGTTCCCATTAGTGCGTAGGCGACGCTGGGGAGGAGGAGTGCGTAGAGCCCGTGGACGGGGGAGAGTCCCGCCACCTCCGCATAGGCCATGCCTGCCGGCAGGGCGACGGCGGCAACGGTAAGACCCGCAATCAGGTCGCGGCGGCCGCTCCCGAGGTGATAGTGCCCAAGGCGTTTGGTGACCGGCAGGGCACGGGTCAGGACCGGGTCCTTCGCTGCGGGAGCGAAGGGTGAGCGCTCACGCTTGGGCGAGTCAGACACGCAGGACACCGTGCGCCGGCCGGCGCACGGTGTCGAAATGCATGTGGGTCAAATGAGGCTCAGCGCTGCGCGCCGGATCCCTCGACGTACGCCTGGTCCTCGTCGAACATGATGAGGCCGTGGATGATCCAGATGCATGTGATGAACATCAAGATCGACCACCAGGGATTGATGCCGCCGATCGAGAAGAAGGCGCTTACGGCGCCCAGGGTGGCGGCGAGGATGCCGATGAACTTTCCGTATCCGCCGCCGCCCATGAGCGAGAAACCGCCCGTGAGCTCGAGGACTCCGACGAGGATCAAGACCCAACCCAGGGTTTGGAGATCATCGAGGATGAACCGAGTTTCGCCAACGAAGATGTTGGCGTCATCCAGGGCGCCGATGCCGTAGATGATGTTGAGCGTTCCGAGCATCACCAGCAGAATCGCGGCGAATAGTGTGCGGCCTGCACCTCTCATTTTGTGCTCCTTCCGTTAATCCGGCTTGTTATCTGTGTCGTGTGTGTCAAAAGCCTGGACATACCCCCAGAACGGAGTTTGAGAGGTCCATCGGACGGCTGTCGGCCGATTCGCCAGGTCTGGGATGAATCGCTCAAAATGCGCTGATCTCGGCCTAGATGCCCAGGATCTGCTTCTTCTTGGCCTCGAAGTCCTCAGCGCTGATCACGCCGTCGTCGCGGAGTTTTGCGAGCTGCGCGAGCTCGGCGGTGTAGTCAGGCGCGGCGGCGGGCGCCGGCGCCGCTGATGGCGGCGGTGCCTGCTCTGCGTCCTGGGCCTCTTCCTGCCCGGCCCACTTCTGTTGCTGGCGATGATGAACCCGCCCGGCGACGCCCGCGGCGACGCCCGCGCGGGCTGCGGTTCCGACTAGTCCTGGTCCTCTGCGCATAAGGGGCATCTAAATCATCCTCCACTAGGCGTTTGACTGGGCATAATCGCGTGCAGCCTGGACGACTTCGTGCGGGAGGCGGCCGAAGTCGAACAAGACCCCGCCCGCGTCGCGCATCGCCTGTGCGACATCCCGGGCCCAGACGTCCTCCCAGACGAGAAGTGCGGCAGAGGTGTTCGGCTCGAGCTCCTCGGCGGCCGCCTCCAGGTCCTCTTCCGAGAACAGCCCGGATGGCTCCATCCCGAGGTTCTCGAGCCCCTCGCGCACATCCGGATCGATGTCGGAAAGCTCGAATGCGGCGACGGTGCCGTCCTCGTCCTTGCCAACAAAGGCGATGTCCATGATCCGGATCGTTCCCGCCTCGACCAAGTCGGCAAGCGCGGGTGCGATCTCCCCCCGGAACTTGTTGCCTGGGAAGGCAACGATCAAATACTCGACGGGTCCGATCTCAGTCATCTTCACTCCTCGCATTTCGACTGCGTTGCACTCCGCAGAGTTTCGCACTGTGCCTGAAACCGCATCACCCGGTACGGGTGAACTGTCGGCTAGATGGGCACGGAGGCGGGTGCCGCGTCCGTGGCCACGGGATCGGGGAGCCGCATCATCTGGAACCCCCAGAAGAGTCCAACGATGCTCACCAGCAATGGAATGACCAGAGCGATCTGAAGGGCCTGAGGACGCGCCTCGTCGTTGATCCGAAGGACCTCGTCTTGGATTTCCGGCGGCTGCGATGCAAGTTGTTCCTCGAGGGCCGCGTCGCTCATGACCTGCGCGTCGTCCTCAAGCACCTGGGCGATCTGTTCCTTTTCGGCCGCCGGCAGGATCTCGCTCTCGTCGGTCTTGTTGGTGAACGTGATCGAGAGGGCTGCGAGCAGGACCGCACCGACGAGCGCCAGGCCAACGGACAGGCCGAAGGACGAGATCGACGAGTTGACGCCCGCGGCCTCTCCGACCTGCTCCTCCGACATCGGAGCGAGGGTGTAGTTGTTGAGTTGCGAGACCAGAAGGCCCATGCCCGCTCCGCAGAACATCAGGGGGATCACGAGGGGAAGGCTCGAATCCGCGTTCGGGATGAGTGGGATCAGGGCGAGAACGCCCAGGCCGAGGATCGCGAAGCCCGTCCGGATGAGGGCTGCGGGCCGCCGCCGTCCCGCCCTCTTGCCCGCGAGCACCGCGACGAAGAACATCGTCAGCGAGAGCGGGGCGAGCGAGAGCCCCGCCTCGAGCGCGTTGTATCCGAGGTCGAGCTGGAGGTAGATGGGAAGCGCGATGAGCAGGCCGCCCAGCGCGATGTTCTGAAGGACGCTCTGGCGGATCCCGAAGCTGAACAGCTTGGCCTTGAAGAGGTCCGGATCGAACAGCGGGGCCTTGCCCTCGCTCTTGCGGCGGCGAAGCCACCAGACGAGCGCAACCGAGCAGACCGTCCCCACCGTCAGGAGAAGCGCCGACCCACTCGCCGCCCTCCTGCCACACGAGGACGCCGAGCACCAACAGGGACATCGCGAGAACGGATAGCGCTGATCCCACCAGATCGACGCTGCGGTCCCCGGTGAACGGCTCCTCGCGGATCACCCCGCTCCCGATCAAGACCCCGCCGATGATGACCGCCTCGATCGCAAAGCCGACGCGCCACGAAAGGAGCGTGGTCAGGGCGCCTCCGATGAGCGGGCCGATCGCGGCCGCGATGGCGCCCGCGGCCCCGATCATCGCGAATACCTTGGCCTGCATCTTCCCGTCGAAGTTGCCGTGGATCAGCGACTGCATCGCGGGGAGATAGAGCGCAGGCGCCGAGGCCGCCGATGACCGCCCAGAAGGCGATGATGGCGGCGAGGCCCTGCGCGAACACCATCGCTATGGCGCCAAGCGCGTACAGGACCAGACCGGTGACGTAGGCCCGCTTGCGGCCGAATAGGTCGCCGAGCTTGCTGCCGATCATGATGAACGCGGCCGATACCAGTGCCTCGATGGCGACCGCCGACTGGACCCCGCTTACTGTCGTGTCGAGATCCTCGACCACCGCCGAGATCGAGACGTTCATGAACGACGTGTCGATGACGAAGACGAACATCGCCATCGCAAGGAGGAGGCCCAGCCGCGGGGTACCCGTTTCCTCGGAGGACATCGGCAGGGAGTATTCCTCAGAGCGAGAACGTCACCGGGAAGGTGGCTACCCAGGCCACTGATGCAACGAACAGGAGGTATCCCATCCCGAGGATCACCTTCTGGCTCCCGACCGTGCGCATCCGCGTGCTCAGACCAGCGAAGAAAAGACAAGCAGCGAAAAGGACGACCGCAAAGACGTAGTTGTCTGCCCGTTGGATGTCCACCGTGGCCTGGGCAGACAACGCGTCGGCCTCGTCGTTCTGGGAGGTTGCCGTGTCCGCGGATGCCACGGTGTATTGCCGCATGGCGAAAGGGCTCTCCGGGGCGGCAGCGTTTTCGAGCGGATCCTTTGCGATCCATGCCTTGAATGCAGGGGCAAGCCGGTCGCTGAAGCGGTCGCTATAGAACTCGGCGAGTTCTTTCTCACCCAGCGTCCGCGCGTCGACCCACTGGATAAAAAGCGCGACGTCTACCTGGGTCTCTCGGTCCGCGATGTCCTGCGAGCGCGTTGACTCGATCCGGGTCGCCGTCGCCTTCATCTGGAGTTTCGCCTGTTCGGAGTGCCAGCGGGAGGACTGATAGCCGGCCCAAGCTGTCGCTATCGTCGCCATCGCAAGCAGCACCGTCGCGAGAACGTCGATCCGGTGCTGGGTGTGGGTTGCGGCGGGTGTCTCTGGCGTACTCATTGGGCCGCCGTGGTGAGTCGCCGGCCGTCCGCGTCACAGGGTGCGGCACCCGTCTCATCGCTCAGGCGGCGCTCGTCGTCCAGGATTCCGAGGGCTCGCTCCATCGCCGCGGGATTCAGGCTGCCGAGGCCGTCGCGGTAGGGGTCGTCCAGGAACTGGATTAGGAGAAGCATCGTTGCGATAACCGCCGTTACAGAGCCAATCAGCATCGCCTGGGCCTTGGAGCGCTCCCCCCGGTCGGCGAAGAACAGCATGAAGGCGAAGATGATCAGGGCGATCAGGATGAGCACGAACCAAAGCGGTCCCGGAATAACGCCGACGGCGCCGTGGATCCGGTCCCTTCGCGCTTCCTCCCGATCGGCCGTGTGGTCGAGCCACTGGTCGTATGCGGACTGCTCGGCGTTCGACTCGGGCGACGTCGTCCTAAGGGTCCGGAAGAGAGCGGCTGACCAAGGATTGATCGCGTCTGTCTGCGTTCCGTCCTCGAGCGCCGGCCACTCCACGTAGACGACCGATCTCGCGTAACACAGAAGCTCTCCGCTCAGTCGCCCCCGAACTTCCACCGGCATGAACTGTGCGGTCTCGTACTGCTGCGTGACAGCGAGCGCCTCGGCCTCCGCGCCCGCACGCGAGTCGTCGTAGCTCGTGAACGCGAGGAAGATGATGAGGCCGAGCAGGACGGAGAAGCCGGTTGCAAGGACCCCGAACGCGCCCGCGGCGCGGTCGCCGTCCTCGAAGACGCTCCCCACCGGCGCCCGGCGGCGGACGAGCAGCATCGAGGCGATGGCGATCGCCGTCGCAGCGCCGATGATCAGGAGGGCTAGGGCAGGACTCATCGAGAGGCTCGCCATCCTCGCATACGCCGTTCAGACCTAACCTCATCCGGTAGGGATGATGCGGACGCATACCGGAACCGTTGGGATAAGCGACTGAACATGACCACGGAAGGCACCAAAGCGCGCTGGATTTCGTTTTCCGGGCGGATCTCCTCTCTGGTTCACGCGATTAACCAGGCGGATGAGTCCAAGATCGAGGAGGCGGTGATCCGCTTGAGCGAGTCCCGCCGGATCTTCCGCCCCCTCGTGTTCGCGGTCAGCGCTTTCGCGCTGCTCTTCGACAGCCTCCGGATGCTGATCAACAACTGGCGGCTCCTGCTCTTGCAACTCCTGCCGGCTATATGGATCTGGCTGGCGATGGCGATCCTCAAGGGGTACGTCCTCTACGACCAGGACCTGGACGAGATCTACGGGATCCAGATCGTGCCCGTCTTCCTCGTCGTCATCGCGGGCACTGTCGCAAGCTTCTTCCTCAACGCCACGTTCGCATTCGCGATCATGCGGCCCGGCGCGGCGATCCGCCCCGCGTTCGCCGAAGCTCGGACGCACCGTCGTGACATCTTCGTTTCCGGCGCGGTGGTGGGCTGCCTTTTGGGAGTCGCCACGACGGTGGCACCGCGGTGGGGCAGCCCCTGGTTCGCGATCTTCCTCGGAGGCGTGGTCGGGTTGATGATGGTGGCCTACATATCCGTGCCCGCTCGAATCGTCGGGGCCAACGCGACGTACTCGCGGCGCGAAAAGATGGTGACGACGGTGGTCAGCGGTGTGCTGGGCATCACGGTTTCGCTGCCGCCGTACCTGCTCGGGCGCTTAGGCCTCTTGATGCTCGGTTCCGACGTGCTGCGGATTCCGGGCATCATCGTGTTGGCGATCGGGATCACGCTCGAAGCGGGGGCCACCGGCGCAGTGAGGGCGATCAAGCTGAGCTCTTCGCTCCAGCAGCGGAGCGAGACGGGGAGTGACGATGTACCGTCCAATAAGTGAGCGGTGAACGGGACCCGCGGGTCGACGACTACATAGGGAGGGCCCCTGAGTGGCAGCAGGAGATCTGCCAGCGGGTGCGCGAGCTGGTCCTGGGCGCCGACCCTGAGGTGGAGGAGACGATTAAGCGCACGGTCCAGCCGTACTACGTCCTCGACGGCAACATCTGCGCACTTCAGACCACGAAGAACCACGTGAACGTCTTTCTCTACTGCGGCGGGATAGTCCCCGACCCGGAGGGGATAGTCACCGACGGGCACGGTGCCTCGACCGGCCGCCAGATCAAGATCCGCCAGGACGAGCCGATCAAGGAGAAGGCGCTGGTCGAGATGTTCCAGCGGATCATCGCCAACAACCGCGCGGGCGGCTGGCGGAAGATCAAGGCTGAGCGCGGCTCGCCTGAGGGCTAGGGCGCCGGTTCGTCAGGCTTGTCGCTCGCGGCGGCCTCTACTCCAAGAGCGCGCTCGATCGCCTCGAGTCGCTCTTCGATGTGTGAGAGGTGTGTGACCGTAGCCGGATCATCGTCCAGGTTGTGGCGCTTGCGCGCCTGCTCGATCAGCGCCGCGGTCACCGAGGCCGCGATCACGGTGATGAACCCGATTCCTTGAAGCATCAGAACCATGCCGATGATCCGGCCTTCGGCGTCGGAGGGCACGACGTCGCCGTATCCGACCGTGGTCACCGTCTGGAGCGCCCACCACAGTGCGAGGCCGATGTCCGGAAACTCGTTGTGGTCCACGAGCCAGACCAGAGTCCCTCCGGCCAACGTGATCGAGAGCGTCGCGACCACGATGATCTGCGCGGCGCGCCTTGCGGTCAATTTCTCTGTGAGCAGATTCATGTCCCGAACACCGTGGCCCAATCATCCCTGACGCTGATGACGTCAGCCCACCGCGTCAGGATTCAACGGTCGCGAGCCCCGCCGGCTCGCGCCCCCGTGGATCCGGCGTAGACCCGGAAGCGCCGAGCGGCGCGCCCGGCAGGTCGCCGGCGATCCAGAACGCGAAGAGCGCGAAGAAGGAAGCCCCGAGAAACGCCCGCTTGAGCGCGTCGATCTGGACGTCCTCGTAGTGGTCGACGACGGTTGTGACCTGATCGGAGTCCAGGCCGGCGTCGGTGGCGAGCTGCTCGGCGGTTTCGCTCGAGACCATTGGCACGCCCTGCTCGGTGCCGGTGACGATCGCCTCCTGCACGTCCGGCGGGATGGAGGTGTCCGCACGCACGGCGTCGTGGAGTCCGGTGGTGAGCCCGGCAAGGAGGATCGCGCCGATCAACGCCGTGCCGAGCGAGGAGCCGAGGCTCTGCGCAGCTCCCTGGAGGCCTCCCGCCTCTGACGCCTTGTCCTCGCCGACTGATGACATCACGACGTTTCCGAGTTGCGAGACGATCAGGCCGACGCCGCCGCCGAAGAACGCGAGCGAGATCGCAAGGGCCGCGCCGTTGAGGTCAGGATCGATCGTGGCCATCGTCCCCACCAGGCCCACGAAGAGCAACAGGAGGCCGATCCGGACAATTCGCTTTGGCGAGACGCGATCGGCCGCGCGCGAACCGCCGATGGCGGCAATCATCATCGCGATCGAGACTGGCAGTAGCTTGATCCCGGTCTCGAGCGTGTTGTCGCCGATCACGAGCTGGAGGTAGAGCGGCAGGACGAAGAACGTCCCCGCCATGAGGAGGTAGGAGGAGACGAACATCGTGAGGCCGCCGCGAAGCTGCGGTACCTCCAGCATTCCTGGGCGAAGAAGCGGCTTGCCTCCCCTCGCTTCCAGGCGCTGTTCCCAGCTGCGAAAGAGGCCGAGGAAGATGATGCCCGCCGCGACGATGAATGGCACGGCCGAGAGCCCAAAAGGCGTGATTTCCTCGCCACCGATTTCGAGGGCGCCGGTGGGCCGGAAGAGGCCCCATTCGCTGCTCTTCAGGATTCCGAACACTACGAGCCCCAGCCCGATCGCCGAAAGGCCTGCCCCGACGAGGTCGAGCTTCTCCCGTGCGACGGACGGCCCGGGCAGGATCCTGCGGATGCCGAAGATGAGGATCGCTGCCACGACCACGGTCTCGGCGGCGAAAACGATGCGCCAGGTCCAAACGGTCGTCACGAACCCGCCGATCAGCGGACCCGCTGCGACGCCGGCACCCGCGATGCCGCCGAGCAGGCCGTAAGCCATCGCGCGTTCCTTGCCCGAGTAGTTCGCCGCGGTCAGGGCGGCGATCGATGGGATCACCAGGCAGGCGCCGAGGCCTTCGATCAGCGACCAGCCGAAAAGCAGGACCTCGACGTTCGGGCTGATCGCGGTGATGAACGAGCCGGTCCCGTAGATGCCCAGGCCGATCGCGAAGATCTTCCGCCGCCCGTACATGTCGCCGAGCTTGGCGCCGGTCAGCATGAACGCCGCCATCACGAGCGCGTACGCAGTGATCGCTAGCTGTACTTGCGGAACCGTCGTATCGAGGTCCGAGACCACCTCGGAGATGGAGACGTTCATGACGGTGGTGTCCAGCACCATCACGAACTGGGCGGCGCCCAGGATCAGGATTGTCGCGCGGCTTTTCATGCCCCCGCCGCCGAGCCTATGTGCTCACGCGCGCGCCTCAGGCAACGAAGTTATGGACCGAGTAGATCTCAGGGGGCGGCGCGTCGATACCCGCTTCCTGGATCGCCGGCATCAGCTTCTCCCCGAACGCCTGGAAGGCCTCCTCCGACTCCCAGACATCGACGACGCGCCAACCGCCGTCGTATGGCCCGGCGATGTGGCAGAGGATTCCCTCGACGGGCCAATCGCTGAGGCTGTCGAACGAGTCCTGGCCAAGGGCCTTGGCGATCTTGTCGTAGTCGCCCTGCGTGCCTCCAGGAATCTCGTGAACGATGCCGATGGCCATACGGGTCTCCTCTCGGTTGGGTCATTCGGGACCTTACTCCCGATCGCCTAGGCAGCGGCAGCGGCTCGGGCAACCGAGGCGTGGTCGTAGCTGGTCGCGTTGCCCATGCTCAACACGCCCACTCGGCGCTCTGGATAGATCCGCATCATGTTCCAGAAGCCTCCGCCGCCTCCAAGATGCTCAAGATGATCCGCCTTCTCCTTGGCGTCCTTGCCGCGCCGAAACCATCCGAACCCGACATCGAGCTTTCGCCCTGACGCCTGAACCGTCTGCATCTCCCGAACGCTTTCGTGCTTCAAGATGCGGACGCCTTCGGCCTCGCCGTCGTTGATGTGAATGGCCATGAAGCGCGCCGCGTCGCGCGCAGATCCGACCAGGCCGCCGTACGCCGGGCCGTCGACGAGAAACCGGTTGAAGGCGATGTAGCGCCCAGCGCCTTGCCCGATGATCCCCTTCGGAAGCATGAGCCGGAACAACGGGGTCATCGGACTGAGCCGCCGCTGGTAGCCGGTGGCAACGTCCTCACCCAGCGAGTCGTAGCCGAAAGCGGTGCGGGTCATCGAGAGGGGTTCAAGAATCTGGCTCCGCACGTAGTCCTCATAGGGCTCGCCTCCCGCAGCGCCAATCACTTCGCCGAGGACGATGTAGCCGAGATTCGAGTACACGGCCTTCGAACCCGCGGGGAATCGGAGTTTGCGGTGCCGACCGAGTAGTTCCTTCGTGAAGTCGTGAGGTTCGCGGCCCCCGGATCCCGCGAGATGAACCCACCGCACCGGTACCGGATTGGCCAAGCCGGCGCTGTGGCTGAGCAGATGGCGGATTCGAACCTCGGGCCACCCGCTTCGCGGCTGCGGAAACTCCGGGACGAACCGTGTAACCGGGTCATCGAGGCCCAGCGCCCCGCGCTCGGCGAGCTGCATCACGGCGGTGGCCGTGACGATCTTGGTCATCGAAAACCACAGGTGAACCGTGTCAGGCGTGGTCACCGCACCGGTCTGAATGTCGGCCAGTCCTGCGCTGGCCGCCACGTCCGCCTCTTCTCCCCTGACTACGACAGCGGCGACGCCGGGCACCGACCGCGCGGTCAGACGGTCGAGTTCGGCCTGCAGCTCCAACGCGGCTACCCCACTCGCCGATCGCGCGGCGTGATCAGCGCCGGCTGAACGGCGTCCTTCACCTGGCCGAGCTGGTCGCCAAGCAGGCTCGCCGCGTGGTCGATGCGCGGGTTGCGCTTCTCGGCGGCCATCGCGGGGAACCTACCCGGCGAAGCGACCGGGGTGTGAGATCACTCGCTTCCGTTAGCGTCGCGCGCCTCATGCCACGACTTCGACAAGCCGTGCTGGCGGCACGGGATCTGGAGGAGACTGTCGCCGATCTCCGCGACAAGTTCGGTCTGGGCGAGCCCTATCGCGATCCCGCCGTTGCGTACTTCGGCCTGACGAACGCGGTGTTCGCGATCGGTGACACCTTCCTCGAGGTGATCTCGCCGGTCGGGACTGAGGCGGGAGCCCAAACGGCGCTGCGCCAGCTCGACCGGTCGGGCGGGGACATGTGCGGGTACATGGCGATGGTCCAGGTCGATGACGTCACCGCCGCCCGCGAGCGGGTGCGCGCCGCCAAGGTGCGCGAGGTGTTCGAGGTCGAGCTCGACGACATCGCCGAAGTGCACCTACATCCCGCCGACATGCGCGCGATCGTCGCGCTCTCCGAACCCCGACCGCCCGAATCGTGGCGCTGGGGTGGCGAGGGCTGGAGCGAGCGCTCCGTCCCTGGCGAAGTGACGGGTCTCACGGTCGCTGTCGCGCACCCGGACGCGATGGCCGCCCGCTGGGAGAGCACCGCCGGCGGGCACATTCCCGGCTGCCGCTTCGAGGCGGACGAAAACTCGCCGGGGATCATCGAGATCGAGCTTGAGATCAGCGGTGCTCGATTTGAGCTGAACCTGGTCTCCTAGAGGCACTCATCGAGTGCGCGGAGGAACTCCTCGTGGCGCTCGAGATGAGGGCCATGCCCGCAGTCGTCGATCGGGTGAAGTGGCCATCCGAACTCGGCGCTCGCCCGCTCAGCGATCCGAACCCGCATCAGCCGGTCGCTGCGGCCCCAGATCAATGAGACCGGGATGTCGATCTGCCGAAGCTGATCGGATCGAATCCGCCGCACTCCGATTCGCCGCAAGAGCTCCTGGGTCGCCTTGTCGACGCTCGGCCGAGCGGCCTGGTCCAGGTCGTATGCCTCAAGCGCATCCCAGCGATCGCCCCACGCGTTTCGGGCGCGTGCGGGATCGACCATCACCTGGCGCAGGAATCGGTCGCGGCTCTCCGGCGTGGGACGCGCGCTAAGCCGCATAAGGGCGAGGATCACTCCAGGCGCTGGCCGAAACCGGCCGAGCGAGCTGGAGTTGACCAGGACGATGCCGCGCACGCGTTCGTTGCTCGCGATCGCCAGATGCGCCGCTAGCGCGCCGCCCAGCGAGTGCCCGACAACGAGTGGAGGCTCTTCGCAGGTCTGGGCGATCAGCTCGCTGAGCCACTCAACGGCCGCATCCGAGCCGCGCTTGCCGGGACCCGCGACCGACTCACCGAGGCCAGGCAGGTCCGGTACGACCACACGATGGCGGCGCACGAGCCCAGGAATTATCAGTCCCCACTCGGGGCCAAAGGAGCCGACGCCGTGGAGAAGCACGATCGGCGGCCCTTCGCCCCCTTCGAGGAAAGCGGTATCGACTCCGGCCACGTTGGACCTTCGCTCATGGACCGGGAGCCCTGAGACGAGCGATTCCCTCATCACCAGGCACGCTAGTACAGCTGCCGGGCGGGGACGAACTGACCCTGACGATGAAGCTCAAGCGTAAGCCGATTGCTGAGAAGTACGGCGCTGAGATCGAGGCTCTGTACGCGCAGCTCTTATCACGAGGATCACCGCCGCGATGAAGAGCACAAGTCCCGCTTGGCCAAAGGGAACAACGTGCCAGGCAGTGGGAACGGCTGAGAGCACGAGAAGGATCGGCACGGCCAGCGGAACCTCCCTCTGCCGGACTAGAGCGATCCCTGCTGCACACAGGGCAACTACCCAAGCCCCCGTGCCGACCATCTCGAAAACGCTCACCAGGCCGTTGTCGGTGAAGGCTTCCACCAGCGCTGCCCCGGCGGCCTGATCGGCCCCTTCGAGCTGGTTGACCTGGTCGACGAGCACACCGGTCCCGATGCCGATCAGCACCTCCCAGGCCATGTAGAGGATCGCGAAGACCCCGACCGCGGCTCGGCTGACGGTCGCCGCCGTGCCCCTGACGCCGCGCAGCATCAGGAGAACGACGCCGGCCATCAACGGCACGAACACCAAGGTCGCAAGATGCACCGTCAGCCAGGCGGTCACCTGGTCGCTGACGATGGGATAGAAATCTTCACCCTCACCGGTCGGGTGCAGAAGCAGGAAGAGCGCCCAGCACAAGGGAACGCCGATGAGGAAGGCTCGCTCGTAGGGGTCGAAACCGCGGCTCGTTGAGCCGAGCGCGTGATCGTCTCGCGCGATCGCCGGCTGGCCGGCCTCCGAACGCACGAGAATGATCACCGTGGCCGCAAAGAGAGCGAGCCCCGTGGGTCCCAGCGGAGGGGGATGGGCGCTGATCAGGAACGCGGCCAAACCCATGAGCCCAGGGCGTCCATCTTGGCGCGCCCGCCTCTCGGAGAGCAACGCCGGTGGCGATCATTGCGACCAGAAGCGCAGCGGTCCCGATCAGCCCGAGGATGCCGAGATCGCGAACGAGGGGGGTCTCCGCGAAGTCCTGAATCAAGCTTGCGCCGAGGTCCTGGTCTCCATCGGGCATCGCGGCAACCTGATTCGTGAGGATCCCGTTCGCGATCCCTTGCAGGGCCTCCCACGCCACGTAGAAAACGACGAAGACCGGCAGAGCCGCACGGCCGATGCGAGCCGCAGGAGTCTCGATTCCTCGCGAGAGCAGCCAGATAGCGAGGGCCAGCAACGGAATGAAGATCATCATCCCGACATGCACGATGATCATTCGCGTTCCGTCGCCTTCCAAGGAGGCGTAGACCTGGGACGCGTCGCCACCCGGGTGGAAGAGGAGAAGGATCGCCCAGGCAATAGGTACGCCGACGACAAAGGCAACCTCGGACCGGCTCAAGCGCAGCGGATTCATTCAGCCGTCCTCTCCTTGGAATGGCTTGCGTCCGAGTTCGACACTACACCCGGGAGGTCGCGCCCGCCGCCGCGCGTTCCTGGTTATCCCAGGAAATCGGGAAGCGATGCTGCGTTGTCGCGGCTAGATTGCCGGGCGTGGAGGTTCTCCAAACGAACGGCCTCGAGATCGCGTATCAGCGCGCCGGCCGAGGGCCGCTCTTGGTGTTTGCCCACGGCGCTGCCGGAGACAGCCGTACGTGGCGGCCCCAACTAGACGCTCTTGCCGACGAGTTCACCGTTGTCGCCTGGGACGAGCCAGGCGCGGGGCGCTCCACAGGCGTTCCTACCGACTTTGGACTGGCGGACTACGCGAGCTGTCTCAGCACGCTGGTCGAGTCACTGGAGCTCGGCCCGGCGCATCTCGCCGGCCTCTCGTGGGGCGGCACCGTCGTCCAAGAGGTCTACCGGCAGCGGCCGGAGCTGGCCAGCACACTCATCCTCGCCGGCTCGTATGCCGGCTGGAAGGGCTCGCTTCCGGCGGCAGAGGTCGAAGCGCGGCTGGCGGGCCTGCGACGGATGCTCGCCGCAACGGATGAGGAGTTCGACCCAACGCTCCCCGGCCTCTTCGCCGGTGAGCCGCCGGCCGAGTTCGTCCCACTCCTGGAGGAGGTTGCCGCGGCGGTTCGCCCGCGGAACCTCGAGATTCAGCTCCTTGTGATGGCCGAGGCCGATCAGCGCGATCTCCTGCCGCTGATCGCGGTACCCACGCTCTTGGTGTGGGGCGAGCTCGACGCTCGCTCCACGCTGGAGGTATTGCGCCAGTTCGAGGATGCGATCCCGGACTCAGAAAGCGTCGTGATCGCAGACTGCGGACACGTGAGCAACCTCGAGCGACCGCACGAGTTCAACGTTGCAGTGCGCGCGTTCTGCCGCGCGCACTCCTAGGTCGGCTGATACGCCCCCGCGAGAGCGCGGACCTCGGCGTAGATCCGGTCCTCGCGCTCAGGGTCGATCACGGGCTTGCGGATCGAGTCAACCACCCACTGCTGCTGCTCGGCAGTCGAGGACGACTTGCCGTGAAGATCGAGGGCGAGCCTCGAGAAGTCCCGCACCAGCCACTCGAAGACCAGGTCGACAACGTCCGCAGGCGTCCCTTCGAGCTCTGCCTCCTCGAGGATCAGCTGTCCGTAGGGGATGAGGGTGAAGACCTGGGCCAAGCGCCTGCTGGAAGTCCAGGTCCTCGGTCATCTGCTCGGGGGTCAGCGGGGCTTCATTCACCATTGCGACGAGCCGCTCGGCCTGCTCACGGAACAGCGCGACGTTGGGCACCTCTCCGAAGGTGTCGAAAGCGGGGCGCCAGTTGGCGAAGGTGATTCCGCTGAGCCCGCGCGTCGGGCCCTGGGCGAAGAGAAACGCATCGTCGTCCGGGTCGCGCCTGACCGGGACCGGGTCGAACTCAGTGGTGCCGAAGAGGTAGCCCGGCAGGAACTTGAGCGCGAGCGCCAGGTTCACGTGCACGGTGCCCTCCAGCTTGGGGAGGCCGCCAATGATGTTCTTGGCGCTCTCGAAGTAGGAGTCGCGCTCGAAGCCCTTCGCCGAGATGACCTCGCCCAGAAGGCTCACGATTCGCTCACCCTCCATCGTCACCTGCATCTTGTTGATGGGGGTGAAGAGGAGATAGCGGCGGTCCTCCCGCGACGCGGAGCGCACGTAGTCGACCGCTCGCGCGCCGTAGAGCTTGGTCGCGAGAAGGCGGGCGTATGCCTCCGAGAGGATTCGCCTGACCTGTCCGAACTCGGTCACGCGCTTGCCGAAGAGCACGCGCCCCTCAGCCTGCGTGACGGTTTCATAGAAGCAGTGCTCGGCCATGCCGATCGCGCAGAAGCCCAGGTTGAACTTGCCGACGTTGATGGTGTTGAGCGCGGCCTCGAATGCCTCGTTGCCCGTGTGGAGGACGTCCTCCGGGCGCACGGGGTAATCCTCGAGGTCGAAGGCGCTCACGTACATCTGGCCGTAGACCACGTTCTTTCGCAGGAGGTAGGCGGGATGCGAGCTGTCCGCGGCGAAGAACACGTACCCGTCCGGCCCAACGACGTCCGCGCGCCGGCCGAAGACGGAGACCATCCCCGCCAGGTTGCCGTTGCCGATGTAGTACTTGCCGCCGCTTGCTGAGAAGCCGCCCTCGCCATCGGGGGTGAGGACCATGTCGGTCGAGTAGATGTCGGCGCCGTGGTCCTGCTCGGAGAGGCCGAACGCGAAGATCGCGCCTTCCTCGAGGAGCTTGGCCGCACGCTGGCGGGCGGCGTCGTTGTCCGACTGCCAGATCGGCCCGAGCCCCAGGATCGTGACCTGCCACGCGTACCAGTAGGGCAGTCCGTAGAAGCCCAGGATCTCGTTGAAGACGGCGTTGCGGGCGGTGTCCCAGCGCTTGTCCGGATCGCCTCCTCCGTCGCGCTCGGGCGTGAGCAGGATCGCGAAGGCGCGCTCGCCAGCGAGGAACTCGATGAAGTCCCCGTACCACTCGTCCTTTCGGACTTCCTCGGCGATCTGCGCCTGTCCCTTCGCCTCGAACCAGTCGATCGTCGCGCGGAAGAGGCGCTGGGTCGCCGGATCGAACTCGGCGGCGTCGAATGTCGTGGGATTGAAGAGGCGTGGGGTGAGGGTCGCAGTGGTCATGGCCCTGGCAGGCTAGCCCGGTATGGACATCGCCACCATCGCGATGTCGTCCGGGACCGCATCGGCGCCCAGATTCTCCTCGATCCAGTCAAGGCATCCCGCCGCCCCTCGCGGTGCCTCACCCATCAGGCCCTTCAGCCGATCGAGCTCGTGACGCATGCTGGAGTTGCGGCGCTCGATCAGGCCGTCCGTGTACAGAAGGAGGAGGCTTCCGGGCGGAATCTCCACCCGGTGCTCCCGGTACTCCACATCCTCGAGGACGCCCAGCGGGGGCGTGCCGGGTCCGCTCAGCTCCTGGACCTCGCCATCGGCGCGGCGTAGAAGCGCTGGCGGGTGGCCGGCTCGCACATAGATGGCGGACCCGCTCTTTGGGTCGTAGTGAAGGTGAAAGAGGGTCGCCATATGCGGAGTCGGCGACTCCTTCATCAGGCGCTCGAGCCGCTCGAGGGCCTCGGCCGGGCTGTGCCCGTCCAGGACGTACGCGCGAAGGGCGGGCCGGATCCTTCCCATGACGGAGGCGGCGCTGAGCCCGCGTCCTGCCACGTCGCCGATGGTCAGCCCGACGGTCCCGTCGTCGAGCAGCACTATGTCGTACCAGTCTCCGCCCACTGCGATGCCTGGCCCGGCCGGCCGGTAGCGCACATCGAACTCGATGCCTTCGTGACTGGTCGGCACCGAATCGGGCAGAAGCGAGCGCTGGAGGATCACGGCCGCCTCGTGTTCGCGGCGGAACAGCATCGCGTTGTCGACGGCCAGCGCCGCTCGGCGTGCCAGATCTTCCGCGAGCTCGACGTCAGCGTCACCGTAGCGGCGGTCAGGTGAGGACGAGACGAACGTGATCGCGCCGAAAACGCGGCCACGGGCGCGCAGCGGGACGATCATCGCCGAGCGAAGTCCAAGCTCGCGCATGTGCCGCAGATGCTCCTCGTCCCGCGCAGCCTCGGCGAGCATCTCGTCCGGCACCTCGGGGTAGAGCTCGGTGTTGCCCGTGCGGATCACGTTCGGGACTCCGGTCTCCGAGCGCGGGTCGACCGGGTAGCGCTCGCGGAGCTGGCGGGCAAGCTCGACCTTGGCCTCATCGGCGTGTGCCACCACTACGCTGTGGAGTTCGCCGCGCTCGTCGACCATCTCGACCCCGCACCAGTCGGCGACATGGAGGACCGCGAGCGATGCGAGCTGGTCAAGCGCCGTTTCGGGATCCAGGGAACTTGCCAGGAGCTCGCTGGCCTCGGCCAGAAAGCGCTGGCGGTCGCCGGCGACACGCTCGGCTTCGTACATCTGCGCGCGGTTGAGCGCGTAGGCGGCCTGCTGGGTTGCGGCGAGCAGGAATGCGCGCTCCTCCGGGTCGAAGTCCCGGCTCTCGACGAAGGAAAGCGAGACGCACCCGAATGGCGCCTCGCCAACGGCCAGCGGCAGAATCGCCAACGCCTGGAACCGCACGTCGGCTTGGGCCAGCGCGGGAAAACGGGTCACAAGATCATCAGCCGCGGTCATCCAGAGTGGGTAGCCCTCACGGATCGCTTCGGACATGGGCAGGTCGGCATCCACGGGAAAACGGGCCCAACCCTTGAGGCCCTCGCTCGAATAGCCGGTCGTGTCGGAGAGGACGACGTCGGCGCCGTCTACGAACCCGACAGCGCCCGCCTGGGCGCCGAGCGCGCCAACCATCTGGCTCAGAAAGACCTTGATCACCGGCTCCCGAGTCGACTCCTGTGCGAGAGCGGTGGTGATCTCTTGCAAACGGGAAGCTAGCTCGAGCGAGCGGTGCTGCCGGGTGATGTCACGAGCGATGACCGAGGCGGCTTCCACCTTGCCGTCCGTGCCCCTGACTGGCGAGACGCTCAGCGAGACCCTGATCCCCCGTCCGTCCTTGCGAACACGATCCGTTTCGTAGTGGTCGACGCGCTCCCCTCGCAGGATGCGATCCAGGATCTGGCGCTCCTCTCCTGCCTTGTGCTCGGGAATGAGGATCGAGATATGCGAACCGACGGCCTCTTCCGCCGAGTATCCGTACATCCGTTCGGCGGCTGGATTCCAGCTCGTGATCCTGCCGTCGGGGTCCTTGCTCAGGATCGCGTCGTCGCTGGACTCGACGATCGCCGCGAAGTGCTCGCTTGCGGTCGCGGGGCCGAGTAGCCCGATCGGCTTACTCCGAGGCATCCGCCCCCGCTCGGATCCGCTCCAGCGCCTGTTCCTCTGTTGCACTTACGTTGAGGCGCTCGCGAACATCGACCATCTCCAAGAGGGTGTCGACCGCGGAGCCGTCGGTCAAGATCATCGCAAAGCGCTCGCCGAACGACTGCGCGCACGTGAGCATCACGCGCAGGCCGCTCGAGTCGACGAACTCAACCCTCCTGAGATCGAGCAGGATGCCAGCGCTACCGCTGCACGGGGGTGAGGAGAGAGCGGTGCTCAGCTCTTCGAAGTTCGAGAGGTCGATCTCGCCCTCCGCCCTGACCAGCGCGATTTCGTGTCCGGCCTCCTCGACCGTCTCGACCGCGAGGTCCAACTGCCCTGGCGTCGTCATTAGCCCCCCTCGTTCGCTTTGAATCTCATCGTCACCGCTGTGCCCTCGTCGGACGACTCGAAGGTCGCCCGATCGGAGAGCCTGGAAATCAGCGATGTCCCGACGCCAAGGCCGGGGCTGTCGAGGTCCGGGATCATGCCGACGCCATTATCGGCCACGGTCACGATCAGCTCACCACGATTGCGCCACGCGCGGACCCAGATCAAACCCTCCTTGCCGCGGCGGAACGCATGGACGACGGCGTTCGACACGGCCTCGCTCACGGCCAGCGCGACCTCCTGCTCCGGCGAGCCGACGCTCCGCGCGAGCTCTCGCACTGCGTGTCGAGCCTCAGCGACGCTGCCTGGCTCCGGTGGGAGCTCGAGTTCGAAGTCGCACGCACAGGAGTTCATTGCGGGGAGCATATGTCGCGTGTGCTCGTGACAGAGTTCACCGATGGCCATTCACTGGAAGAGCGGGCACACCTCGCGCAACGCCAACTGGTGGATCGGCGTGCTGTTCGCGATCGGCTCGGTCTGCTTTCTGGTCGGTCCGTTCCCAGGGTTCATCGATCTGGTCGGCTCCGCTGCCGACGGGATGGTCTTCTTCGTCGGCTCGATCTTCTTCACGAGCGCCGCGTTCCTCCAGTTCAAGCACTCGGAGGGCAAGGACCGGATCGCGACGGCGATTCAGCTCGTCGGCACCGTGTTCTTCAACATCAACACGTTCCGCGGGATGCAGGACAGCTACGACAGTGCCGACGTCGACCGCGTGATCTGGACCCCGGATGCCATCGGTTCGGCCTGCTTCCTGATCTCGGGCATCCTCGCGTACATGGCCGTCCGGCACATGCGGAGCGAGGACAGAACCGGGTGGAGAATTGCCGTCATCAACCTCGTGGGCTGCGTCCTCTTCGGAATCTCGGCGATCGCCTCGTACGTGGTTCCGGAGACCGGCGATGTCTTGGACCTTGCCGCCGCGAACTGGTCGACGTCCCTGGGCGCGCTCTGCTTCCTGATCGGGGCGCTGATGCTCCTGCCGGGTTCCGCGAAAGACAAGGAGGACTAGATGGGCGAAGAATCACCCGGCGTCGAGGCGCTTCAGGAGTTTCTCGACGCCTTCAACCGCCACGACATCGAGGCGATTATGGAGTTCATAGCTGCGGACTGCGTCTTCGAGACGCCGCGAGGTCCGGATCCGTGGGGCACGCGTATGGTTGGCAAGGCCGAGGTTCGCAAAGGCTTTGAGGCTCGCCTCGCCGGTATCCCGGACATCCACTACGGCAAGGACAGGCACTGGGTAGCCGGTGACCGAGGCGTGTCGGAGTGGACGATCACAGGAACCGATACCGCCGGCAATCGCGTCGAGGTCCAGGGCTGCGATCTGATCGAGTTCCGCGACGGAAAGATCGCCCGCAAGGACGCGTATTGGAAGATCGTGGAGTGAGCCCGCGATGACGCGTGTCCGGGGTCAAGCGCCGCAATAACTGAGTGTCTCGTGCGCCCCGCTGATCCACAACTCGAGCTGGACCTCCGCGTGGTGGAGGCCGATCCGGCCCTCCGGCTGGTCGAGGAAGGGCTACCCGCCGCCGCGCCCGAGAAGAGCTGGATGCGGCGGCACTCCAAGGGAGTCAGCATCGTCTTCGGCCTCGTCGTCACCGCGGCGCTTATCGTCGGTCTCTACGACAAGCGCGATGCGTTCGTAGAGTCGCTCGGCGCCGCTTCGCCAGCGGTACTCGTCGGAGCCGTTGCGATGCAGGTGGTCTGGCTCATCGCTCGCAGCGAGGCGTGGCACGTCTGCGTCCTCGCCGCAGGGGGAACGGCCGGTCGGCGGCCGCTCTACCGCGCGGCGGCCATCGGATACCTGGGCAATCTCCTGAACAGCAGCTTCGGCCTCGCGGTGCGAATCGCGGAGCTGCGGCGAACAGATCCCTCCACCTCCCCCAAGGCCGGCGCCCTCGTCGCCGCGGAGCTGCCCATCGTGGTTATCGAGATCGCGCTGGCGGCGATCTGCTCGTTCACCCTTGTCGGCCCGCTCGGGATTCCTTGGTGGACGCCCATCATCGCTCTCGCGGTCGCGGGAGTGTTCGTTGCCGCGCTGAACCGCCTGGCGGATCGCAAGCGGGAGGGGTTCTGGCAAGGGCTCGCGGTGATGCGCGGCCTGGCGTACCGCAACCGGATCATCGCGCTCACGATCTTCGCCGTCTCGGCCCAGGTGTTTCGCAACTGGCTCGTCCTGCGGGGCATCGGCGTCGACGTGACCGTCTTCGACTCGGTCGCCCTGCTTGTCGCAGGGGCCGCGATTGGACTGCTCCCGGTGGGACCCACCCTGGGCGTGACCACGTCCATCCTGATCCTCGGCTCGAAAGGCGTCGCTCAGGTCGCGGCCGCGGGCGCGTTGCTCACGGCCACGGGGGCCGTCGGCGCCCTCTGCTTCGCGGCCTGGTCCTTGGTGGACCGCTTTCGGTCTTAAGAGAAAGTCACAAAGCTTCGCTGCGTTGCTTGGTGGGCGATCACCAAGTGAGCTCGATCTCGAGCTCACGCCCGTCGGACTCCACCTCGACTTCGACCTTGAGCTCGACCTCGTCCGGGACATAGACCTCCATCGACATCCCGCCGTGCTCGAACTTGACGCTGTTGCCCTTGGCGAGCATGGTCGCCAGTTTTCGCAGCCTGCTCGCAGCCTCCTTGCGGCTGACCTTCTCCTTTTGCTCGACCTGCACGATGTCCATTAGGTCTCCTTCTTCCGTGTTTTGGTTGACGAATCGCGCGCTGCCGCGACTCTTACGAGTTTGCGAGCGCCGTCCACGATGCCCTCGGGCAACAACGCGGATGGAGAGGCGCCGGGATGCTGGGGTGCGATTCGCACCCGGAGCACGCGCGATCGAATCGAGAACCGCAGGGGTGGCTCGAGCCGCAGCGCCTCGCCGTCGATCCCAGCGGGCACGGGCTGATGGGAGCGGACCTCGAAGGTCGGCGCACTCCACTGACGCAGCGGTCGCTGCGGCGCGCGAGCGCTCTCGCCCCGGCCTCTGGGCGCTCCCGCGATCGCAACCCCGAGCAAGCCGTCGTCGATCGAGGGACGGGTCCCGGATCCGACCGCGCGGCCAAGCCGGTACTGGTTGTTCGAAACCAGGATCACGGCCCCGGAGCGATGCTCATCACCATCGGGGCCGGTCCACTGCAGGTCGAGCTCCGAGCCCTCCGGACCGAGTACGTCGGGCACGGTGTCGAGGAGCGTGCGCAGCTTCGAGTCGCGGTAGCCGCTGTGCTGTACCGCCTCTGCGTACACCCCGAGCGAAACGTTGTTGACGAACACGCTCCCGTTCACGTCGCCCAGATCCACGCGGCGCTCCGCCCCGTTCACAAAGGCGTCGAGTGCGCCGACGACATCGTCGCGGTCGACTCCGAGGTCGAGGGCGAAATGGTTTCGCGTCCCAGCCGGGATGCATGCATACGGAAGGTCGAGCTCCGCGGCGATCGAGGCGACGATTGCCTGCGAGCCGTCACCCCCTGCCATTGCGAGCCCGTCAGCGCCACGGGCGACTGCATCGCGGACGATCGTTTCGAGGTCCTGGCCCAGACTGAGCTCGATTGCTTCGTAGCCACGCGCCGGTCCCTCGGTGGCGAGCGAGAACTTCTCCGCTTTGCCGCCCCCCGATTTTGGGTTGTAGATCAGGACGGGGCTCTTGGGGGCGTCGACCGCCATGAGCTGTGGGGGCTCCGTCGCAGCGATGCGCGCCAGACCTCCGGCGATGACGATTCCGCCAACGATCAGGGCGATTTCAAGGGCGCGATCGTCCAGGAACAGCAGGAACGCCCCCACGAGCGCGATCGCAGCCACGCTCAGGCCGACAACTCTTGCCAGGCCTCGCCTCAGGGCGCCATACCAACCCGCCACCAAAGCGACACAAGCCAATGCGAGGACGGCAAGGCCTTTCGGGAAGTCCTGGAAAACCATGACCACGGCGAAAACGAGGGCGGCGAAGCCGATGAGCAAGGCACCGATAGCCGCAATCCGTCTCCCAGTCATAGGATCTCCTTTGCTTGAGTTCGCCTGCTGAAGATTCCGTGACATCGCCGCGACTTGGATGGCTTCGCGACGCCGAGCGCATTGACCTTGCCGTCTATGCCGCGATCGCGCGCACGCCTACACCCGCGCTCGACGCTGCGATGACCCGCCTCACCCGCGCCGCCGATTACTCCCAGCTGTCGCTCGCGGCGGCGGCGGTCCTGGCGGTGATCGGAGGGCGACGAGGCCGTCGCGCGGCCCGGAGCGGTCTGGCGTCGGTTGGGGTGACGGCTGCCGTGGCAAACCTCGTCCTGAAGCCCCTCGGGGGCCGCCGGCGGCCAGACCGCGTCGCGGATCAGGTTCCCGTGGCGCGACAGGCGAGGATGCCGGCCTCGACCTCGTTCCCATCGGGCCATTCGGCGACAGCCTTCGCCTTTGCGACCGGGGTCGGTCGTGTGTTCCCGGCGCCCTCGATACCCCTTCAGGGCCTCGCGGTGCTCGTCGCATACTCGCGCGTCCACACCGGGGTTCACTACCCCGGCGACGTCCTCGCCGGGGCGCTTGCCGGCACCATTCTTGCCCGGCTCACTGCGTATGCGCTCGACCGCTGACATCTCGGCGCGTGCGTCCTAGCTCGCGGCCTCCTGCGCCGCGGCGTCCATCTGACGCTTGAGCTCCTCCGCGTCGGCGTCGATCTGCTTCTCGATCAGCTTGTTGGACCGGGTCACCGCCGCCTCGAGCTGCTCCTGGATCCGCGACTCGCCGATCACGATCACCGCGGCCGTTCCCTCTTCGAGCTCGTCGCCGAGGTCCTTCAGGTCGCCTCGCGAGATCCCTCCCCGCAGGTGGCCGATCAACCCGCCGGCACTCGCACCGACGATCGCGCTGCCGAGGACAGCGGGCGGGAAGATGATCCCGACCAGCGCACCGACGCCGGCGCCGGTCCACGCCCCGTGCTGGGTCGGCTTCTCGGTCTTGGACACGTGGACCTTGCCGTCGGCATCTCTGCGGATCACCGCCGAATCGAAGGTTCCGATAGCTCCCATCGCGTGGAGGTCGAAGACCGCTTCATAGTCGGCCTCCGCGTCGGCGATGTCGTCGTAGATGGCGGCGTAGAGGAACACGGGTCGGTCGGTCATGGGGATTCCTTTTTTAATCGAAGGTCGCCCGAGGGCGGCTACAAGAACCACCCTAAGAGAGCGTTACCCGCCACTCATCGTCCAGATGGGGTGATTCGGGGCCTACGACGCTTCCTCTTCCGCAACGAAGAGCCACGACGTCAGGCCGACATCGCGGAACCACTGCGGGACCGCGAAGACGTTGGTCAGGTCGCGCGGGTCAATTTCGATGTACTCGGGCTCAGTCGCGGGGGCGTCACCGTCGCCCTCGTGTCGTCGTCGGCCGCGAATCATCTCGGGCGGGACCGTAGAACCGTGGCTGCCCTGCGGCATCCTCCAAATTGGATGGAATTGGCCGGCTAGCGCGCCTGAGCGCCTGTGCCCATCATGGAGCGCGTACGCGTCACCTCCGCGGGAGCGACCTCGATCGGCGGCGCCTGGTCGAGCGGCTGGCGCTCGAACCAACTGGCGTAGCGACCAGCGAGCGGAGCGGCGGTCAGGCCGTGGGCGAAGACCGAGAGCCCAACCGTGATGTAGATCGCGAGCACGATCAGGTCCTCATGGGGAAGCTGAGACTCCTCGATCACGATCACGGCGAAGACGATCGAGGCAAGCCCGCGCGGACCGAACCACCCAAGGAACGCGAGTGTCGGTCTGCGTACGCGCGAGCCCAGCATCGAAATCGCCACGGGCGCCATGCGGATAACCGTGAGACTGAGGAGCGCGTAAAGGACGAGTTCCCAGGTCAACTCCCCCAGCGCCGGCCCGAGCAGAATCGCCCCGAAGAGCACGAAGGTCACCCCGTTGAGAACGCTTCCGACCTCCTCGGTGAGCCGGTTGACGTCCTCCGGGTCACGCTTGATCGCTGCCCGGAACGCCATGCCGGCGACGAAGGCCGCGATGAACCCCGATCCGCCCAGCGCGGCCGCAGTTCCATAGGCGAGCGCCGCGCCGGCGGCGGGAATCACCTGGCGCCACCCGCCATCGATCAGGTTGCGCCGCTCCGAGTGAACGAGGACCACTCCGATCAGAACACCCGCGGCCACCCCGCCGATGACGCCGTAGCCGATCTCCTCGAGCAGGAGGGTCGCCGCGCCACGCCCATCCGAGATCTCGGATGCGACGTCTGCGGCCGCCACGGCGGCGAAGAGCAGGGGCACGCAGATTCCGTCGTTCAGCCCGCTCTCCACGTTCAAGCTCTGGCGAATCCTGCCCGGGACCCTCGGCTCGGTGACCACCGCTTGGCCGAGGGCCGCATCGGTGGGAGCCAGAATCACTGCCAGGATTACCGCCTCGCCCAAGAGCATCTGATCGAAGATCAAGGCGCCCGCGAGCGCGCCCGCGACGATCGTCAACGGGAGGCCGACCCCGAGCAGCCGGACCGGGAGCGAGATTTCCCGCCGAAGGTTCCCGAGGTCGATCCGCGAAGAGTCGGAGAACAGGACGAGAGCCAAGGTCACCTCGGCCAGAGTCCGTACGGTGCCGCTTGTGCTTGAGACCTCGACCGCGTCGAGGACTTCCGGGCCGACCAGGAGCCCGACTGACACGAACAGAATCGCGGGCGTGATCGGCGTCCCCGAGATCCGCCTTGAGACGGCGGCGACACCGATCACGACCAGAGCAATGGCCGTCAGTGACCACTCCATCTCAGATCACCCGACCCGGGTGAGCCCAACTACTGCGTGCCGTCGCCCTCCGCCATGCTTTCCTCCTCGAGAATCGCTTCCTCGAGAATCGCTGCTTCCACCGTGATCGCGAGTGCCTCGACCATGGTCGCCACGGCTGAGCCGATCCGCGCTGTGCCGACGATCGGTGCGATCGCCGTGAGAACGCTGCGAATCTCCTCCGACTCGACGCCGGCCTCGGCCGCGACTCCAAGGTTCATGACGTAGGAGAGAGGCGGAGCGTCAACTGCGGCGAGCGCCGCGATTCGGACCATCATCAGCGTTTTCGGATCAAGGTCCGACGAGGCCAGCGAGTCGGCTGTCATATTCGACAACAGATCGAGGAGGGGTGTTTCCTCGGTTGATGGGGACACGGCACGTCCTTTCGTTCGATCAGCGAAGGAATGCGACCGTAAGCGCAATGCGGCCGGGCGTCGTCACCCAGTTGGTATGAAAAAGGATCCTTGATGTGCACCGTCGCGTAAATTCGACCCAATGGGGGGTAAAGGACGCACCGTTCGATCTCGCCGAGGTAAAGCTCGGCTCACCGTCGCTCCGGCCCGGGACCGTGGCCAAAGGGGAAGTGATCCAGCTGTGCGTTTCGGACGCTCCCCTTGTCACCGTGGTCGCGCCGCCCGGATACGGCAAGACGACCCAAGATCGCGTTGGCGCTCGGCTACGACGTCGACGCCGCCCTCGAGCGGCACGATCCCTGAGCCGCTACCTACTCGGTTTCTGTCTCGATCTCGATGCGGCCGTCGCGGCCGGCAGCCAGCAGGGCGTCGTAGTCGCGCTGGTTCTGGTCGGCGTACGCGGCGGCAAAGCGAGCGATCGCCTTGTCGAATGAGTCGCTGCCGCCGAGATAGCTTGCGATCGCGATCCGGTCACCTGAGCGGGCATGGGCGCGAGCGAGAATCTTGCCGCAGAGCCAGGCGTACATGCCCATCGACTTGGGGGGCATCAGCTCGATGACCGCCGAGCCCTTCTGATCCCATAGCTGCCGGACGTAGAAGTCACGCTTTTTTGAGTCCGGGCCCGTTGCCGCCAGCCAGCCAAGCATGATGTCCCCTGCGGCCTGGGTCAGCCGCTGACCCTCGACCACCCGTTGCCCCTGATGCGCGAACTCGGTCGGGGCGACGTAGGGCTCCAGTACCGAGGGCTGGGCCTCCTTGATCTGGAGGAAGAGCGGATCGTTCTCGTCCCGGCCCACGAACAACGCAATCCAGGCACGGGTGCCGACGCTTCCAACGCCGACCACCTTGCGCGCCGCGTGCACGAATCGGTATCCGCTTAGGAGGTGGCGCCGCTCGCTGTCGAGCGAGTCCCGGTACTGGTCGACCAGCGAATCCATCTGGCCTACTGCTTTCTTTAGCGGCGCGCCCGTGAGCAGCTCGTCGAGCGGCATCAGCCCTGGCGGGTCGCTGATGATCCGCAACTCGCCGTCAACCCTCTCGGTGAGTTTCCCGAAGGCCCGCATGCGGTCCTTCCGCTGTGACTTGGCGACGTTGCGCTCGAACTGCTTGCGCGCCGACTTGCTGGCCACCGGCGACAGAGCCGCACGGATTTGGTCGATATCGATGCGCCGGTACCAGACATCGAGGTTGCTGAGCTTCGCCAACTCGCGCATGTGCTCGCGATAGGCACGCGCAGCGATCTGTGCGATCTCGGCGCGGTCGGGGCCCTTGAAGCCGCGGTCCCGGCCGCCGATCTCGAAGCTGGCTGCGAGCCTTTTCAAGTCCCACTCCCACGGGCCGGGCAGCGTCTCGTCGAAGTCGTTGACATCGGCGACCTGGGTGCGGTCGGGCGCGGCAAAGGCGCCGAAGTTCGAGAGGTGCGCGTCGCCACAGGCCTGAACGTGAATGCCGGAGTCCGGCGTCCCTGCGAGGTCGGCCGCCATGATCGCTGCGGCACCGCGATAGAAGGTGAACGGCGACACAAGCATCCGGCCGTAGCGCAGCGGAACGAGCTCGGCGACGCGCTCGGCCCCCTGCTTCTCCAGGACTTCGACCGGGTCCGGCCGATCGGCCGCAGGCTCCCAGTCTCCGTGGCTCGAGCGTGAAGCGCCCTCACGGGCCTTCTTGCCCGCCGCGGCACGTTCGTCTGGTGTCGTGCCTACGGCCTGAACCAGGCCTTTGGGCGCAGGAGGAGTCATCTCGCCGCACCGTATTGCGATTGCGGGCGGGTGGTCATCATCCCGATCGGGTGAATTCGCTTTACGAGCCGCGCGCGGGGCGGGCGCACCGGCGGAGATCCACGCAAGGCTGCCGACCTCGCATCCGACCTCGTGCGCTCCGCGGCATAAGCTGCCGGACATGCCACTGCCCCTCGCAATCGCATCCTGGCTCTACCCCCTCGGCGTCGTAGCGGTCGTCCTGTGGGTCGTCGCCCTTGTCGATCTCTTCAGAAGGTGGAGCGATCTCGATCGGCGACAGCATTCGGCATGGCTGCTTTTGATCGTGCTCGTGCCGATCGTCGGCAGCATCTTGTATCTGACGCAGCGCGCTCGCTGACCTCCGGCCCGGAGTCAGGCTTTCTCGTAGACGAGAGTCAAGACGCCGTCGGATCCCACTTCGTTCGCGTCGGCGAGCTTCCAGACGGACTTCTCGGTGAATTCGCCGAAGACCCGGTCGCCGGTCCCAAGCACCACCGGGAAGACCATCAGCCGGATCACATCCACGAGGTCGTGTTCGAGCAGGTCGTGGACCAGGCGGCGGCTGCCGGAGACGAGGATGTCGCCGTCGATCTCCTCCTTCAGCTTCGCGACCTCCTTCGGCACGTCTCCGGACCCGTCGATCACCTTGGTGTTGTTCCACTCCGGGTCCTTGATCGTCGAGGAGACGAGGTACTTGGGCATCTCGTTCATCCGCTTCGCAAACTCGCCGAGCTCGCCGCCCATTTCTTCCCGCTCGGGCCAAGCCCCGGCGAAGCTCTCATAGGTGATCCGGCCCAGCAGCTGCGCCTCGGCGTCGAACAGCTCCTCGCCCTTGAACTTGCCGCCGTCCTCGCCGCGGTCGAACTCGAATGTCCACCCTTCGTACTTGAACTTCTCGCCGCCAGGCGCCTGCATGACGCCATCCATCGAGACGAATTCTGTGACGGTGATGGTTCCCATCGGTGCCTCCTTTTGATCGTGAAGCTTGATCCTCTCACGCGCGATACTGGTTGGAACAATTCTTTCGATCAAGAGGGAGGCCACATGAGCGATGGCACTGGCGCATACGTCCACCAAGTCGGCCAGGCCGAACTGCGCTGGATGGGCGAAACCTCGACGTACTTTCTCGCGACAGGGGACGGAACGGACGGTGCGTTTCTGCCTGGTCGAGGAGCGGGCCAATCGCGGCGACAGCGTCCCACTGCACCGGCATCCCGACGACATGGAGTCCTTCTACGTCCTGGAGGGCGAACTGACGCTCTACGTCGACGATCAACCAGGCGTCAGCGCGCCCGCCGGCTCGTTCGCCCACATTCCCGGCGGAACCGTTCATGGCTTTCGAGTCGAGTCGGAGAACGCGCGCTACCTCATCCTGACGACACCGCGCCACGGGGAGTTCTACCGCGCGATCACACTCGCGTCGCGGCCGGGTGGTCTGCCACCCACCGAGTCGGTCGAAGGGCCGCAGATCAAGCAGGCCAGCCGGGACTACGGCATCGAGTTCATCGGCCCGCTGCCGGATTGAGCAGGTTAGGTCGTCTTCACGACCAGGACGGAGCAGGGAGCCTTGTGTGTGACCGTAGTTAGGCACGCTCCCAAGCACTCGTCGCTCCATGCCCTTGTTCCCGATCACGAGAAGATCGGCCTGGCACTCGGATGCGAGCTGGACCAGCACCTCCGCAGCGTCACCCTCCGCGACCTGGGTCGTGCACTCGATTCCCTGGTCGCTCAGCTCGCCTTCCAATCGAGTCAGGATCTCCTGGGTTCGAGCGGAGTTGCTGGTGGCCCATTGAACCTCCGCCGCGCCGCCCTCCGTTCGGTGGCCGGAGTCCAAGTAGGCGCTTAGGAGAACCAGCTTCGCCTCCATCTGCCGCGCAAGGTCCACCGCCATTTCGACCGCCTTCCCGGCGGTCCCAGAGCCATCTGTCGCCACGGCGATTGTGGAGATCATGGGTCGCCGACTCTACACCCACACGCCAATCGATTTCAGCCGCCCGCCGCGGCCATGCGTGAGATCGGGCGCTGGGCTTCGAACAGCGCGTCGACGACGTCGGCGTAGATCGCCCGTCCCAACCGCCGGCCGGTGTCATCGCCGCGGTCGACGGCTAGGGCGATGCGATCGACCGGGACCTCCAGCAGGATCGAGCGCTCGCGGGCACGCGAGAAGACGGGCGCCGGTTCCCCGCCGAGGAGGTTCAGGTGGCCGACGATTCGTCCCGGGCCTGCGAGCCGCGTGCGGGCTGCAAGCCCGCCGCGGCGGATTGACGTCTCCACCGCCCCTCTGAGGACGATCAGAAGGACCGGCCCCTGCGCGGAGGTTGCACTCACGGAGGCGCCGCGCGGTGCCTCCAGCCGGCGCAGGTCGCCGAACAGATCCTCGATCTCGGTTGGGCTGAAGCGGCTGAAAAGGAGAACGGTCTCCAGGTACGCGGTCTCCTCAGGCTCCCGCTCCACCACCGCCACTGGGCCGGCTTCATCGAGCTCGGCGGGGCGAGCAGACTCATCCGCTCGCGGGTCGTCGCCGCATAGGACGGCGAGTCGGGTGTATTGCTCTCCGAGGCGCTCGAGCGCAACACGGCCGAGCCTTCGGATGACTACGGGCTGCTCGTTGGCTCCGAACCGGCCGATGTCTGCGGCGGCGAAGCTCCAGCCGGTGCAGTCCTCGGTGGCGCGGACGGAGAACCGTCGCGGACGCTCGGCCAGCACAGCCATCTCGCCGACCAGGCCGCCGGGCCGAAGGGGCTCGATTTCGACCTCCCGCCCGCCGGGCAGGCGCATGATCGCTTCCATCGTGCCGCTTGCGAGCAAGCTGATGCTGTCGCCCGGGTCACCTTCGCGGAAGAGGTACTCGCCGGCCGGAAGGCTGAACGGATGAGCGGCCATCACCAGGCGCTCGAGGATGGCGGGCGAGGCGCCGTCGAACAGCTCGAGATCTGCCAGCCCTTTGCGCACGTCGTCAGGCATCGAGCTCACGCAGGCTGACGTCCAATTGATGCTCGCCTGGGGTCGCGACCATCAGGCAATACTCCGGCACTTCCAGCCACGTGGAGCGATCCAGCGTGAGTGGCTCGGACGCGACGATCAGCGACGTCGGGTCTCCCGAGCCGACATTCCACTCGCCGCCGTGGCGTCCGTATCCGCTGCCGGCCGCGTACCAGAGGGTCGTGTAGTCGTAGCGCCGCTCGCCGCCCGCGAAGGTCCAGCCCTCGTGGTACCAGCCGTAGTCGAATGCGAAGCGCGTCGCGACCAGGCAGCGGCCGTCGGAGATCACGAGGTTGACGGCGGACTGACGCACCAAGCCGCGGCGTTCGCGAACCTCGCGCACCTGACGGAGCGCCGTCTCGACCGCTCCGGCGAGCTCCTCCGGGTCGGCAGCCGGAGCTTGCGGGTTGTCCAGGTGGCTCAGGATCAGGGCGTAGAGCCATTCGGTGTCGGTCGTCCCTTCGACCTTTCTCGCGAGCTCGGGGGCGACCAGATCAGCCAGATCGTTTCGCATCTCGGAGAAGCGGTCGAGGTCTCCGTTCATCGCGAGGGCGATCGGGGTGCCCTCGTATTGGAACGGGTGAACGTTCTGTTCGTTGACCACTTCGCGGTCGCTCAGCAAGACGCCTCGGACGTGGGCGAGAGTCGCTGTCGCGCGGGCCTTGCGCGAGAGCGCTCGCAGGTTGCGGTCGAAGAAGGGCAGTCCGGCGGTCCGGTAGGTCCATGGCAGATCGGCCGACGGGCTCTGGTCGTCCCAGGCGACCACCCCGAAGCCGGCGAGGTTCATCGCGGACAGCAGCTGTGGGTGCACCGCCTGCTCGACAATCGAGCTGTCGGGCTGGAAGAGGATCTCGTCCAGAACGACCTGCTCACCGAGGTAGGCGACGAGGCGGCACATGCGATCGCGAGACTACGAGGTGGCGGCCCCAAATCTGACTCCCTCGACGCGCACGCCATCCGCTTCCGAGAAAACTCACCCGATCGAGGCGAGGCGCGGCTCGCCACCGCGCTCATAGCCTGAAGGAACATCAGACGGCACGACGCCGTCCGCACCACAACTACGAGAGGGAATACCCATGAACGAGGGAATCGCCGGCGGCCGGAGGCCGCTCGGACGACTGACTGTTGCCATTGCGGCCACCTGTGCCGGGCTACTCGCCTGCGCCGGCACGGCCGCTGCCCAGGACACCGAGCCTGCCGAGCCTGCCGTCTTCGACGTCGGCGCGGCATCCGTGAACATCAACCCGGATACCCCCCAGTACATCTCCGGCTACGGCTACAAGGGCGGCCCGACGACCAACGTCCACGATCCACTTGAGGTTCGGGCCTTCGTGGTCTCCAACGGCACCGACGCGTCCGCGTTCGTGGTGGCAGACCTGACCGGCTGGTTCAGCGCCTATCAGGGCAACCTCGAGCCGTACGGCACCACTCACGTCCGCGAGGCCGCAGCGGCGGAGCTCGAACGCGGCCGGGCTCACAGCCGAGCGCGGATCGGTGATCGTTTCCTCAACCCACACCCACTCCGCCCCCACAACGACGGGGATCTGGGGTAAGACCGATCCGGCCTACATGAAGAAGCTCAGGGATGCGGCGATCAAGGCCGTACACGATGCCACCGCCAACATGAAGCCTTCGGAGGTCTGGACGGCCAACGGCAATATCCGGTCCTTCATCTGGCAGAACGGCCAGGGCACCAACCATCCCGACGGCTTTTCGGTCGACGACAAGCTGCCGATCATGTGGGCCCGCGACCCCGACACCGGGGCGACGAACGCTCTCTATGCGAACGTCCCCAACCACCCCGATCAGTTCGACGGGGCAGACAACGTCCAGTTCTCCGCCGATTGGCCCGGTTACGTACGAGCGGCCCTCGACGATCTCAACGGCGGCACGAGCGTGATCGCCGCGGGAACACTGGGACGGCAGGAGCCGCCCGGTGACGTGGACGAGTACTCCGAGGTCATTCCTCAGGGGGAGTTCGTCGTCAACGCGATCCAGCATGCGATGGCGCAGGCGACCCCGCTGACCGACGACACGGTCGCCGGCACCGAGTCCTACATGAACACGCCGGCCGACAACGCGAATCTGCTGACAAGGAATCGCGTATGGGGACCGACGGGCGGAGCGTGCATCGACCGGCCAAGCTGTGCACGATCCCGCGATCCAATGTTGCCCCGTACCAGTCCAGCGGCAACATCGGCACCTATGTGCCCTCCGTGCGCATCGGCGACCTCCTCTACTCGACCAATCCGGGAGAGGCGTTCCCGAGGTCAATGAGGCGATCGCCGATTCGGTGACCGACGCACGCTCCGCGAACGTCGTGGGAATGGCCGGCGACATGCTCGGCTACTACTACCAGCGCGGCGACTACACCGACCAGCAGTTCGGCTCGAGCGATTTCAAGCGGTTCAACGTTGGGCCGGACCTGGCGCAGGACAACGCCGACCTCGCAACGGCCAACGCCGACGCGCTCGGTTTTTCGACCACCACCACCGGGACCGTGTTCGCGGCCCACGACGCCACCGTCGTGGACAAGCCGGGAGTGCAGTTCTATCCCGATCAGGTCGAGTCATCGGATCCGACGATCAACTTCTACGGATCGTCGGCTAAGTCACAGAACGGCGCGGTCAACGTCGTCGGAGCACATCGCATGGGACTTCGATGACGGCACGACCGACACCACGGCGTCCAAGGAGCGCTTCGATCACACGTTCCCCGGACCGGGCACGTACGACGTGACCGCGACGGTGACCGGCTCGAACGCCGCGACCCGTTCGTGGACGGAGACGATCATCATCGATCGTCCGCTCGTGGCCAAGGCCAAGGTGAGGCACAACTCGGCCAAGAAGCCGATCGGCCTCTCGGTGACCAGCGAGGGCGGGCAAGGCACGCTCGTCTCCGCTCACTGGACCTGCCAGGACGGCACCAAGGTCAGCGGGCTCACCGTCAACTGCCCGGGCAAGAAGGAAACCGGCCAGGCCCAGGTCACGGTTGTTGATGGCGCCGGAAACACGGCGACGGACTTGGTTCACATCGGCAAGGCGCCGAAGTCGTAGCCAGGGAAGGGCTAGAGCTCGTGCGAGGGTGGCGATGGATCGCCACCCTCGCCGAGTAGCCCGGCCTCCCGAGCGCGAGTAACCGCTTCGGCTCTGGACGAGACGTCCAGCTTCATGTAGATCGCACGTACGTGCGTCTTCACCGTGTTGAGGGAGAGGAAGAGCTCTTCGGCGATTCCCGGGAAGCTGAGATGGCCCGGCATGTATTGCAGGACCCGAAGCTCCATCTTCGTCAGCGGCGACCTCCCGCTCATCGTCGCGGCATCCGCCTCTTTCTGCGCCTTGGCGAGCCATTGCTCCAGCAGGGGAGCGTCGGGGGTCAGGCGCAGTTCACGACTGGCGTCGGCGATCTGACGGCGGGCGGCGGGGACGTCATCGAGCCGGACCAGCGCCCTGGCGATCACGATTCGCGTCTCGGTCCGTAACCAGGGGCTGAAGTCGTTCAACCGCGAGAGCAGCGAGACGGCACGTTTGATGTCGCCAGCAGCGGTGGCGGGATCTCCACGCTGGGCCTCGACGAATCCGGCAACGGCCGGCACCAGGGCCTGAGTCGGCTGGTCCGCCAGCGCGTTGAGACGGAACCGCTTGATCGACTCCATGCTGAGTCTCCTGGCCTCGATCAGGTCGTCCTCGTCGAGCGCCAGCAGGGCCAGTTGGGCAAGAGCGACGGTGTTGATTCCCGGAGCCACGACGATGCCACGTCGAGCCGCGTCCTCGAGCGCCACCCGGGCGAGCGCCGGTTCCCCCGTTAGATGTAGCGAAGCGCCTTCGACCAGGCGGCAACTCGACCGCCACGGGTCTTCCGCCGCCATCAGGGTGAACGCCTCCACAGCGCGACTGCGCATCGAGACGACGCCCTCCCGTGCTGCCCCGCAGGCCTCGATCGCTCCGGCGGCAACCCTGATTGTCTCCGCGTCCTGGCGAGGGCTATCGTCGAGGTGCGCGCGGGCGCGCGCGGTCCAATGGACAACCTCTGCGCCGTTACCCGATCCCAATTCAGTGGTGGCCCTGACCAGACAGAGCATTGGCGAGCCCGCGATCTGTGCCTCGTTGAACAGATTCAGCCAGCGCTTGACCGTCGTGACGCGTCCAGTGCTCGTGTAGGTGCCCGCCTGAGACCAGATCAGAGAAGCCGCGGCCTCGGTATCCCCGCTCGCAACCGCGTGAGGGACAGCGCTGTCGTAGTCGCCTCGCTCCGTGTACCAACCGGCGGCGCGTGCGCGCAGCTCCAACTCCTCCCGTGGGTGCAGGCGGCGAAGCTCGGCGACGAGCATGTCACGGAGAAGGGCGTGGTACTTGAACGAGTGGTCCTTGGAGTCGAGTGACTTGACGAGCGCGTTTGAGCGCGCCAGGTCGCGCAGGGTGGAGGCCGATCCCTCGGAGTCGAGGACCGCGTCGCAAACGTCTCCGGAAAGCTCGGTGAGAATTGACGTGCGGGCAAGAAAGCTCGCTACATCCCGGTCGAGGTTGTCGATGAACTCGTCGCGCAGGTAGTCGACGACGAGCCGGTCATCGCCGGCGAAACGCCGCGCATCGGCGTCGGGATCTGCGGCGTCGCCCAGCGAGAGGGCGGCGAGATAGAGCGCCGCCGGCCACCCCTCGGTGCGTTCCCGCAGCACGTCGACGCTCTTGGGATCAAGGCGCAGACCGCATGCGCGCAGCATCGCGTCGGTCTCCCGCCTGGTCATCGCCAGGTCATCTGCGTCGAGCTCGATCAGGTCGCGGTTGGCTCGAAACCTGCCGAGGCGGATAGCCGGCTTGGTACGTGAGGCAAGGGCGAGCTGACTCCCCGCCGGGAGGCCGCTGGGCGATCGTGCTGATGATGGAGAGTGAGTCCGGGTCGCTGACTTCGTGCACGTCATCCAGCGCCAGCACCATCGGAGCATCGCCGCGATGCAGGGACTCCAGTAGCCGCGGGACGGCCACGTTCAACGCGCCTTCCTTCGCACCGTTGAGCGCCAGGTAGACGTCCTCGCCTACCGGTGCGAGCTCGGCCAACGCACCTGCGATGGACTCGGTCAGCAGGACCGGGTCGTTGTGCCGATCAGCGAGCGTGAGCCAAGCGAAGGGTCGGGGATCGGCAGGTTCCCACTCGGCAAGTACGGTCGATTTGCCGAACCCCGCCGGAGCGGAGATCAGGACGATCGGCGGACTCGCCACTTTGCGTCAGCCGCTGAGACGAGCCGCTCGCGCGGGATGATCGACCGACCGCGAGCGCGTCGCGCAGAGCCCCGCCCGGTCCTTGCGGGTTGCGGATTCATGTCACGCGAGAAAGTCGATGACGTGCCCCAGGAACAGATCGGGTGCCGTGTTCATCGCGACGTGCTGCTGGTCCGGCATCACCGTCAGCTTCGACTCGGAGATGGATTCGTGCAGGCGACGCGTTGGGTCGACGAGGAACGACGGGCTGTCACCGCCCAAGAGCAGGAGCGTGGGAGCGCGAACCGTGGCAAAGCGCTCGAAGTCGGGGTCGTAGGCATCGGCGATCTGCAGTTCACGAGGAATCGTGTGAGCCGCCGCCACCCGCGCCTCCCAGCTCGGATCGGCGCGCACGATGTCCAACTCGGCCTCAGGCATCTTGACGACCTCCCGATAGAACGTCGCAACGACACCGTCACGGTCTCCTGCGGCCAAGAGTTGGTCC
This sequence comes from uncultured bacterium, assembly GCA_963725035.1. Lineage (GTDB taxonomy): Bacteria > Actinomycetota > Thermoleophilia > Solirubrobacterales > 70-9 > JALZKA01. The sequence goes on from CAVRWX010000002.1 coordinate 46,342, forward strand.
AGATGCTCGATCAGACCGGGTGGGTAGATCTCGATGCCGACCGGTAGCGGCGGTTCGTAGAGGACGAGCCGCCGGACTCGCGGCGTGCGCAACGTCGCCTCCAACGAGCACACGGCACCATAGGAGTGACCGAGCACATCGACGTCGCCTCCGATCTCGTCGATCACGGCCGCGACATCGTCGAACTCCAGTTCGATCGAGTACGCCTTGGCATCTGCGCTCGCCCCTCGCCCGCGTCGATCCATCGCGTAAGTGGTGAAGTCGGCGCTGAGGGCGGTGATCACGGGCGCCCAGCGCGTGTGGTCGGCGCTGGTCCCGTGTACGAGCACAAGTGGCGGTCCGTCCCCCGCGACATCGCAGGCGAGAATTGTTCCGTCGGCAGATTCGAACTGCTCAACCCGGCTCACGCACGAACCGTAGCCCGAATCGGGGCTCGCTGTTGAGAATGCACGAGAAGAAAAGGACCCTCGAGCCTGATCGCTCGTGGATGGAGCGCAGTCACCTAGATGCGCCCGCCGGAATCGGCTCTCCAGAGCTCGGTCTCGCAGCCACCGCGCCCGCCCGACCGACGGGCCTCGTCGGCGCCCACCCCCGCTGCATGCGCAGCAGCGCCAAGAGGCCGGCAAGCCCGGCGACAGCTGCCAGGCCGCCGGCGTAGGCGAGGGTGCCGCGCGGGCCTATCAGCGCGACCAGAAGGCCGCCAGCCGCGAAGGCGCCCAGCTCGGCCGAGTTCCGGATCCCGTTGTAGGCGGCGAACACGCGCCCGTGCAGGCGATCTGGAACGCGAGCGTGAATGAGGCTTCGAAAGAGGACGTTCTTCACCCCGTGCGCGAGGCCGCCGACGAACGAGCACGCCAGGAAGAACCCGAAGCCGAGCCACAACGCCGGACCCGCGAGGCCCACACCCTGAATGGCGACGGCGGCAAGGGCGGTGGCAGCAACCGCGCCCGCCGCCACTCTGGGCGAGAGCAGGAGGGCACCGAACGCCATTCCCATCGTCCACATGGACAGGAACAGGCCGTAGGCGACGTCTCCCCGCCCAAGCACGTCCTGGACGAAGAACAGTTCGCCGACCCAGACCGCGGACATGAAGAGAAGCGAGCTGAAGGCCACGATCATCGCCAGCGACAGGACCCGGTCGCCGAACAAGAAGGCGACCCCGTCGCGAGCACGCGGGACCGAGTCGGCTTGGTCGTTGGGGCTCGGCTCGCGCCGGACCCGCAGCGCCAGCGCTGCACCCGCCACGGCCACGAAGGTCGCGGCATCGACCAGCATCGCCAGCTCGAGCCCGCCAACCGAGAACAGGAGGCCCCCGACAAGGGGGCCGAGGCCGAAGCCCACATAGCGAGCCGTCTCGACATGTCCGTTCGCCTCCTGGATGCGCTTGCCGGCGAGCGGGGGCACCAGCGCGAACTCGGCGGGCTGGAGGATCGCGAACACGATGCCCAGAGCCGCCGTGAGCACGAGCACCATCACCGTCCCGGTCGTGAAGGCAAGCACCGCGGCGACGACGGCACCAAGGGTCGAGATGGCGGCGAGCAGTCGCCTGGTCTCGATCCGGTCCACGAGTAGCCCGGCGTGACCGGCCAGCAGGACAGAGGGCCCGAACAGGCACGCCCAGAGCCCGGCCACCACATAGCCCGAGTCGCTGATGTCCGTGACGTGCAGCCCCAGCGCCACGATCGCGACCCAGTCGCCGAACGCCGACAGCCCGACCGCCCCGGCCAGCAGACGGAAGTCCCGCTGGCGCAGCAGGCTGCCCTTCATGCTGGGCTCCTTGCGGGCGTGACTTCGCCGTGCCCGAAGCGGACGTCCGGCAGGACGCGACCGAGCCAGCTGGGCACGTACCAGGCGGCGGGCCCCGCGAGGCGCAGCAGCACCGGCATGAGCAGCAGCCGAACCACGAAGGCGTCCAGCAGAACAGCGATGCCGAGGATGACTCCCATCTCCTTCGGAGGCAGGGGCCCCGAGAGGGCGAACGTGAAGAAGACAGCCACCATCACCACACCGGCGGCGTTGATCACGCGCCCCGAGTGGGCGAGCCCAGCGACCACGGCCTTACGCGCATCATGTTCGCGGTCCCAGTGCTCCTTGGTGGAGGAGAGCAGGAAGACCGTGTAGTCCATCGAGATCGCGAAGACCATCGCGAAGAAAAAGACGGGCGCCCAGGCATCCAGGAAGCCCTGTGGCTGGAAGCCGAGCAACCCAGACAGGTGCCCGTCCTGGAAAATCAGCTTTGCGATCCCGAAGGCTGCGGCCGTCGCGAGGAGGTTTGGCAGGACGCCGATCGCTGCCGCCACGGGCGCCTGGAACGCGAGGAGCAGGAGCAGGAAGCCGAGCACCACGACGACTCCGATCACCAGTGGCGTCTTCGCCGTCAGCGCCGCGTCGAGATCATGGTTCTCGGCCGCCGCGCCGCCGAGCAATGCGCTGGAGGGAAGCTCCGAGCGCAGCCGGCCGATCGTTGTGGCCAGCTCTGCGCTCGAAGGATCGCCGGCGGGGATCGCCTCGATCAGCCTCAGGCCGCCCCCACCCGGCTCGGGCGGCAGGGTGCGGACGACGCCCGAATCCCCTCTCACCGTGGTCATCGCCTCGTCTGCTGCCGCCGCCGGGGCGATGATCTGCAGGACGCCCGGCGCACCCGGTCCGAAGCCCGCCTGGATCTGCTCGTGGCCCTGCCGCGAGTGATCGCCGGGCGGCACGACGTTGATCGATGGCATCTCCGTGCGCAGGGAGAGGACGGGGACGGCGAGGATCAGGAGTGCAACTAGCGCGGCGCCGCCGAAGAGGTACGGCCGGCGCCAGAGGCGCTCCCCCCAGCGGGCGAAGCGCGGCGAGGTCTGTTCACCGCTGCGGAGCCAGGGAAGCGAGAGGCGGTCGACCTTTGGGCCGAGCTTCGCCAGCACCGCGGGCAGCAAGGTCAGCGATGCCGCCAGAACGAAGAGAACCGCGACGATGATGCCCAAGGCGGTCGAGCGGAACGCTGGGCTCGGCACGAGCATCACCGCTGAAAGCGAGACCAGGACGGTGAGTCCCGAGAAGAGCACGGCCTTGCCGGCTGTGTCCATCGTCGCTGCGACCGCGTCGATGGGGTCGAGCTTCTGGCCGAAATGCGCGCCCCGGAAGCGAGCGACCACGAAGAGCGCGTAGTCGATGCCCAGCGCGAGCGCGAACATCAAGGCGAAGTTCATCGCCCAGATCGAGATCGGCGAGACAAGGCTCCCGAGGAACAGCACTCCCGCGGAGGCGACCAGCCCGACAATGGTCAGCATCAGCGGTAAGCCGGCGGCGACCAGCGAGCCGAAGGCGAGCACGAGGATTGCCATCGTCACCGGCCAGGAGATGAGCTCTGATCTCAGCATCGCCTCGCGGTTCGCCTCGTTGAAGTCCGACCACATCCCTGAGGCGCCGGTCAGGTCGACGGCAACCCCTGGGGCGGCGACGCCGGCAAGCCTCGTCTTGAGGCGCTCAGCGGCGTCGACCATTCCGTTGGCATCGTCGGCCGCCCCGGCCCGGATCACGGCCGTATGGCCGTCGGCCGAGACCGAGACGCCCGGCCGCGGCGAAAAGACCCGGCCGATCGCGGGATCGCTTCGCAGCATTCGCTCCGCGCGGAGCACCGTCTTCCGGAACTCGGGCGCCGTCGCCGCATGGTCCCGTGAGTGGACGGCGACCTGGAGTGCGTAGGCGCCCGCTCCGGCGAAGTTCCGATCGACCTGCTCTCGGACCTCCACCGATTCGGAGCCGCTCGCCTCCCACCCGGCGCCGGAGAGCGCCGTCTCGACTCGAGGGGCGAGGATGCCGAGGCCAACCGCGATGAGCGCCCAGGCGAGGAATACCCGGCCGCGATGCTTCGCAGCCAATCTTCCGAGCCGGCCGATCGGGCCGAGGTCACTCGTGGCGCTTAGGTCTCTTGCAGTCATCGGTATCTCCTAGCTAGTACGATCGTTCGTACTTAGTAACGGCGATAAGTGTACGACCGATCGTGCTAACTTGTGTGTGATGTCGAACACAGAGACCCATGACGAGCCCACGACGGGCGAGCGAAGGCGGCGAAGCGACGGCGAGCGCAGCCGCAACGCGATCCTGCGCGAGGCCGGCCAGCTCGCCACCGTCGAGGGCATCACCGGGCTCTCGATCGGTCGGCTGGCCGAGGCCGTGGGTATGAGCAAGAGCGGTCTCTTCGCCCACTTCGGCTCCAAGCAGGAGCTACAGATCGCGACGATCGCGGCGGCCCGCGACGTTTTTGCGGCCCAGGTGATGGACCCGGCCTTGGCCGCTCCGCGCGGGCTCGACCGCGTGCAGCAGCTCGTAGAGAATTTTCTCGGGTATGTCGAAGGCGGCCTCTACCCGGGTGGCTGCTTTTTCGCATCGGTCGCTGCCGAAATGGCCATGCGACCGGGCCCGGTGCGCGACGGCGCGGTTCAGGTGCTCGACGAGTTCGCCGGGCAGTTGGAGGCGGCTGTTCGCCAGGCCCAGGCCGAGGGCGGGATCGATCCCGCGGAGGACGCGGCGCAGCTCGCCTTCGAGCTCGACGCCTACCTCTCTCTCGCCAACGCGCAGTTTGCGCTCAGCCAGGAATCGGCGCCGATCGCGCGGGCGCGCGGCGCCGTGGAGGAGCGTCTCCGAGCAGCGGCTCCCGCCGCCTAGTTCCCGCCGCCGCCTAGTCTTCCTGGTTCTCCGGCCTGCATCGGAAGCAGAGGGTGACTGTCAACGTCAAGGAGGAAGCTGCCCTCACCGCCGACGAAAGCGAGAGCTCTTCGCGGCCCCTGTGCGACCAAGACATGATGGTCGAGCTCGGAGGCTGCCATCAACTCGCGAGCCTTCCCCAGCTCTGGATGAGGGTGAAGGTCGTGCCCCATCTGTCGGGCTCGGCCAACTCGGACTCCGCCTCCTCGCGGAGGGAAGCAAGCTCAACCTCGCTCAGGTTCTCCAGGAGCCGCGATTCGAGAGCCACGCTGAACTGAAGCGGCAGGCGCAGATAGGGATGTCCCGGCTTGAGCGCGACGATGCGGGCGTCGATCTCCGGCTCGTCGATGCCAATCTCGCGAATTAGACCCGGAAGGATCCGTCCCGCTTCGCCGCCGAGGCCGGCGAAGACGTCAGAGAGCTCTTGGATCAGGCGCTCCGCTGCCGGGGCGGGGGGATTGAAGTGCCATGAGCCGAGGTCCCACTCCTCCAAGACGAGGAAGCCGCCGGGCCGGACCAAGCGCCGAAAAGAGGCAGCTTGCTCTGATCCTCGCCCAAGTGGAGCGATCACGAAGCGGGCGTGGACGAGATCAAACCCTTGCGGTTCCAGCTTGCTGTCGAAGATGTCGTCGACGACGAGCTCCACATTTGATATTCCCTCCGCCTCTAGGAACGAGCCGGCGGCTTCGAGCAGGCGCTCGTCGATGTCGGTGCCAGTGACATCGCCCGACGGCCCGACCCACTCGCTGAGGATCCGAAGCCAGCCAAGGGCCCCGCAGCCAAGGTCGAGTGCTCGTCCGCTGGGCGGGACTTCGAGCTTCGAGAGAAGCTGCTGTCCGGCGGGTTCCCAGACCCGAGACTGCAGTTGCAGGCGCTCCAGCTCAGAGGGCTGGCCGGCGAGCAGATACTCGTCCTGCGACACGCCCACAGTATCCCTCCCATCCATGCTCGGGACAAGAGCAGAGATGGAGCTAGGCGGGCCCGAACCGCCGACCTCCTGATTGCGAAGCGGGCCCTCTCGCTTGGGGTGGTGCCCAATCAGATACAACCAATTAGTCAACAAAAGGAGGAGCAGATGAGCGCAGCAAAGGCCAGGCAGTCGAAGGGGTTCACGGCCGAGGAAAAGGCCGCGATGAAGGAGCGCGCCAAGGAGCTGAAGGCCGAGAAGAGCAGGGCCGAGGGCGAAAAGGATCTGCTCGCGAAGATTGCCGAGATGAAGGGGTCCGATCGCACGATGGCCAAGCGGGTCCACGAGATCGTCAAGGCCACTGCTCCTGACCTCGTGCCGAGAACTTGGTATGGGATGCCCGCGTATCGCAACGAGGACGACAAGGTCATCTGCTTCTTCCAGAGCGCGGGGAAGTTCAAGTCCAGGTATGCGACCCTCGGCTTCAACGACGCGGCGAACCTCGACGCGGGCAACATGTGGCCGACCGTGTTCGCGCTGAAGAAGCTGACCCCCGCCGAGGAGAGGAAGGTCAGCGCGCTCGTGAAGAAGGCGGTAATCGGTGGTTGAGCCCTCGATGCCTCCTTGCACCAGGCAAGGAGTCCTGCTCCGTGGCCGCGGTGGCTGAAGAGATCTGATCGTCTGACTCGCGAATCACAGAAAGCTTTGCGCCTCTGCCTCGATAGCCCGGGCGAGATCACCGAGATCGTGCACAACGTCGGGATCTGCGCAGAGCCCAAGATAAAGCCCGTCCCCATACGAGAGGGCCGCAATTCGCAAGGCGTGCCGCTCGCCGATCTCGGCCAGGCTATGAACAGAGACGACCGTCTCGTTAAGGATCGTCATCCGCTCGCGCGGGCCCGGCACGTTCGAGACGTTAAGCGCAAACCGTCGCGGACTGCTTGCGAGCCGCTTCGCGAGGTGCTTCATTCGCGGTGCGCTCTCCAGTTCGCGGGCAAGGCGATCGATCTCCGCGGCGTCGTGCTTGGTCTTTCTCTCAACCGACTCGGCATGAATCTGGTTCAGCCGCTCGAGGGAGTCGGATTGGCTGATGGGTAGGCAGAGTGCGAAGTAAGAATCCCGGTTACCGACAGAGTCGCCCTCTTCATGGAGGCTGACGGGCACTTTCACCCGCAAGTCGTCCAGCTGACCGTGATGCTGCTCGATCCAGTGTCTTAGACCGCCCGCAACGCAGGCAAGAACCGCGTCGTTGAGCGTGGCGCCAGCGAGGCGCTTGGCGCCGTCATGCAGAGCTCGGAGTGGCACCCGCGCGAACTCGACTCCCCGCCGCGTCCCGATCTGAGCATCGAAGGGAGATGATGTGCGACTGCGGACGAATTCGCGGCGGAGCAATCCTGCAAGGTGGTGGCGTCGGCGAGCGTCGTCCTCAGCCGCATGTGTGGACGCTGGCCTTGCCGGAGCTCCCGCGCTCCCGATCCCGGCATCGAAGAGGACGGCTCGTGCGAGCCGAATCGCCGTGGTGCCGTCCGCGAGCGCGTGGTGAATGCGCCAGACGAGAGCGCTCCCGCCTTCGGCTAGGGGCAAAACGTCTATTCGCCAGAGAGGCCGCGACCGATCCAGCCGCTGCGCAAAGAGCTCGCCTACCTTTGTGCGCAGGCCGTCCTGGTCCAACTCGACGGCGGCGTTTGCGGAGACGATGTGCGCGGTGGGGTCGAGGTCGCGGTCTTGGCGCCAAACCGGCGCGTCCGCAGGGCCGTCGAGTCGCCGCGACAACTCGGGGGCGGCCTCAAGGCGCTTTGTGATCTCATCGCGAAGCTCATCGATCCCAAGACGCCCTTCGATCACAATGACCTTGCACGTGTGGCCAGCGATGCGCGGGGACTCGAGGTCGAGGATCGCGCGGTCCTCTGGGCTCAGGGCAATCGTGCTGGCTTCCATCCTTGACTCGAGCCTGGCGGGCGAACGCCGGCCCGAGGACTCAGTATCCCGCACACCAGCCCGATCAAGACGTGCAGCTGCGCCACGTTGCTGATCGTTCGTGGATATTGGCGTCAGAGCGCCTCGCAGCAATCGGTGATTTCGCGCGAACCCAGGGGAATGGAGCTAGCACCAAGCGCGGGCAGGACCAGCGGCGGCGCAGGGGCGTCAGCGATTCGCGAACAACCGCAGGAAGAGCAGGAAGATGTTGAAGATGTCGAGGAAGATCCCCGCCGCGAGCGGGATGGCCTCCTCGCCTCCGGCACGTCGCAGCCGGTTGAAGTCCACCACCACGTACCCGCCGAATATCGCAAGGCCAAGCAGCGCGTAGATCGTCGCTCCGCCGGGGAGATTGACGAAGATCAGAACAACGCCGAAGCCGATCAGGGCAAGCAACAGCCAGAACAGGATCCGGTACAGGAACGACAGATCACGGCGGATCGCGTATCCGCCGGCGCCCAGCCCGAGCGTGAAGAGCGCTGTTGCGGCGAAAGCCTGAGCGACCGCGGTCGAATCAGTCTCGGCGTAGTAGTAGACGGTGCTTCCGACGCTGATCCCCAGCAGCAGGCCGAAGGCGAACAGGAGCCCGAGTGCGAGGCCGTGGGCGCCGCGGGCGTTGGCGACGTTCAGGCCGATCAGGCAACCGAGGGAGATCAACCATGGAATGAACCACTGCCACCCGGTCAGCTCGCGACCGATCCAGATGCCGGCTGCAGCAAAGCCGACCGTGATTGCGACCAGCGCCATGACCCGACCGAAGATCGCGCTCGTAGACGCACGGGCCGGGGCGGGAGCAGCGAGCGTGGGTTCGACCGTGGACATCGCCAGCGACCCTACCTGGGTAGGTCTTCATCCGTCCTGGGCCGCCCAATCGCGCAGACCGCGGGGACCGGGCGCAGGTCCTCGACCAGCACCCTGTCGACGGAGAATCCACCCTTTCGTAGCTGATCGGCCAGCTCGTTCCCGAGGTCCCGGACTCGCCCCGGCGCGGAGTGGCGCGCGTCCCAGAAGATGTAGATGGCCCCATCCCGGGCGAGGTGTTCGCGGACGGAACCGAGCGCCGCCTCCGGCCTCTGCCAGAAGGGAGCGACGTTGAAGGCGAAGACCTTGTTAAAGCGCCGATCGCCGAGGTCCACCTCCTCCAGGGCGATGGCCTCGAGCTCAGCCCGGCCCGCGTCGACGTGTTCGCGGTTCCTGCGCGTGGCCATCTCGATCATCTTGGGCGAGCGGTCGATCGCGGTGATCATTCCCGTCGTCAACCTCTCGCAGACGAGAGACACTGCGACGCCGTGGCCGCAGCCGACCTCGAGCAGGCGGTCGGCCGGGCGGACCTCCAGAGTGTCGACCGCCCAGACAAACCGCTCCGATGCCTTGCCCGCCATGCCCCAGCAATAGCATCACGCGCGGACTGCCGCGCGTCGGCCCTTAGGCTCGCCTAGTGGATAACGATCGCAAGAGGCCGAGCCGGCCCGCTGGTCCGGACTCGGCATCGGTCAGCGGTCGATCTGCGGGCGACCGCATAGAGCGGGCGATCGAGGACCGCACTGACCCCGCCTCGATACAGGACCGCGCCGTCTCCGTCCCGAAGCGAGGAAGCCTTCGCCGGACCGCCTTCTGGCTTGTAGTCACGGGTGTCTCCTTGTACCTCGTTGCCCCGAGTTTGCTCGAGGTGCTCGGCTCATGGCGGCAACTGGACGAGATCGGCCTCGCGTGGGTACCCGCATTGCTGGTATTGCAGCTCCTCTCGCTCGCATGTCTTTGGGCTTTACAGCGGCTCGCACTGCCGAGCGCACCGATATCCGCGATCATCGACTCTCAGCTTGCGGCGAACGGCCTTTCCAAGATCGCCCCGGGCGGAGGGGCGGTGGGGGCCGCGCTGCAATACAAGATGCTGGTCAGGCGCGGCCTCGAAGGTCCCAGGGTTGCCGCTGCCCTGACCGCGGTGAACGTCGCGATGTTCGCGGTCGTGCTGGCGCTTCCAGTTCTGGCCTTGCCCACCTTCCTTGCTGGCGCCGTAGACCCGGACCTCATGAACGCCGCGCTTGTCAGCCTCGGCGTTTTCACCCTCCTGACCGGGTTTGGGGCCGTGTTGATGAGCAGCGATCCCATCCTCGGCTCAGTCGGTCGCCTGCTGCAAAGGGTCCGCAACTTCATTCGCCGCGGGTCGCCTCCTCTCACCGGCCTTCCGGCCAGATTGCGCCGCGAGCGCGATCGGGTAAAAGCGACGCTCGGAAGGCGGTGGAAGCTGGCTCTCGTGGCCACAGCCGGACGGTGGGCGTTCGACTACGCGATCCTCCTCGGGGCATTGGCCGCGGTGGGGGCGTTCCCGCGGCCCGGCTTGGTGCTGCTCGCGTTCTGCGCCGCGCAGTTGCTCGCTCAGATTCCGGTCACGCCCGGTGGACTCGGATTTGTCGAGGCCGGGCTGACCGCGACTCTCGCGCTTGCGGGTGTGGGGGCCGCGGACGCGGTCCTTGCGACCTTCATCTACAGGCTCTTCACCTATTGGCTGCCGCTTCCGGTGGGGCTGGTCGCGTTCGGGTTGCATCAGCGCCACGCAGCCGGGGGGTGAGCCGCCCTCACCCCGATCTGCCAGAAGCCGCGATTTTCGAGAGAGCGACAACGAGCGGAGGCCTTGGATCCCGTTCACTTCCAATTGCAGCGGTCGTCGAAGAATGGAGTTAGGCGGGCTCGAACCGCCGACCTCCCGATTGCCGCGGGGCGAGGCGCCGCCCTTTGACCCGTAGTCGGCTCTGATCAAGGATTCCGAGGCGAGACACTGTGCACCAGGCGTCGCTGTACGCGAGCGTCTTGGATCACGTGACCCGCTACGGCAGGCCGTTATCCGATGCGCTCGAAAGCCTTGAAGTCGGTTCGATCCGTGACGCAGCCGCCGAACTCCAAGCCGCCTTCGCTGCGCTCGGCCTTGAACCAACCGCGAACCTTGACCCCGCCGAACCGGTTGTCCGTCTGGCCCTTGAGCGTGAAGCGGTCGACCACATGGCCGCCGACCGTGCGCTCGTAGGTGTCGCGGAACTCACCGTCGCTGTTCGACCTTGACCCGGTTGTTTGGGAAGGTGTAGTCGCCCCGGCCCGAGAAACCTGTCGCCTCGCACGTGAACTCGACGTTGTCGGCGAAGAAGTCCTCGATCCAGGCCGCCTCAGGGCGATGCTGATTGTCGAACTGGACCTTCGCATCGAAACGGACCCGCACTTGCGGATCGTCCTCACCCTTGCCGCTGAAAAAGATCACCTTCGCCTGCGCGATCGCCACCGTGGAGAGGGCGGCGAGAGCAACGATCGCGACGACCGCGGCCCAGCGCCCGGATCCATCGGACCAGCGCCGCGACGGCGTCGTCGGCTCCGCCATTTCCAACCCGCCTCTGCCTTTGGAACGACTCAACTGCGAACTCCCTCCCGGTTTGATCCGCGCCTACCGCCGGCGCATGCGCCGCGGCGGTATCGCCCTGCTCTCTGTCCGCTCCCGCGGAACCCCCTCGCCGACCCTGCCGGATCCGACGGGCCGCGCAGTGTAGCGGAGCGTCTGAACCCCATGCGGAGGAAACCTCGCGTGTCCGGGTCGAGGTCGCGGATGGGCCGGGAGACCTGGCGTAGAGTGGCTCCTCGGCAAGGACGCTTGATGACGCCGAAACCCAATATGTGGCTAAGGCATCGGGGATGAGCGCAGGCTGGCGCCAGCTGCACGTTTCGCTGCGCGCATTGGCTTCGGTCTTCAAGAACCCGTCGCTCGCGCGTCTGAGCTTCGCGTGGGCCGGCATGACCTTCACCACGTGGGCTTTCGCGATCGCCCTGGGCGTGTACGCCTTCGGGCAAGGGGGAGCGACGGCCGTCGGCGTCGCCGCGCTCGTAAGGGTCCTTCCGGGAGCATTCGCCTCGCCGATCGCCGGCCTTTTGGCAGATCGGCGATCGCGACGCCTGGTCTTGATGTCAAGCGCACTGCTAAGCGGCCTCGCGATCGCGCTTGCGTCAGCCGCGGTCGCCGTGGACGCCCCGACCTGGATCGTCTACGGACTCGCCGGCGTCTTCACCGTGGCCTCGACAGCTTATGTCCCCGCCGAAGGAGCGCTGCTGCCTCAGGTTGCTCGCACACCTCAAGAGCTCTCGGCGGCCAACGTCGCTCGCAACCAGATGGACTCCGTGGGTTTTCTGTGCGCCTCGCTCGTGACCGGCGCGCTGCTGGCGCTTGCGAGTCCCGAGGCGGCATTCGCCGCCGCCGCCGCCGTCGGCCTGGTAACGGCACTGGTCCTCGCGACTCTGACGAAGGACCAGAGGCCCTCATACGCGGAGGAGGCCGCGGGGAGCCGCTTCCTCCACCAGACTACGGCCGGCCTCAGGACCCTCGTGGCAGACCCGAAACTGCGGCTGGCCGGCGTCGCCCTCACCCTCCTCGTGTTCATCGAGGGCGCGGCCGACGTGATGGTCGTGATCGTGACCCTCGACCTCCTCGGCATCGGTGAGGGCAACGTCGGCTGGGTCAACGCCTGCTGGGGGATCGGCGCAATGTTCGCGGGCGCCGGACTCGCCGTACTCCTCGATCGAGGCAACCTCGCAGCCGGACTTTCGGTCGGCTGCTTGATCACGGGCGCCGGCTTCGCGCTTCCCGGCGTGTGGCCCGCTGTCGTTGCGGCCTACCTCTCATTCTTCCTGCTTGGCGCGGGCTACAGCTGCGTTGAGGTCGCCGCGCGGACGCTCCTCCAACGCCTTGGTTCGGACGAGACGCTCGCCGGCACGCTCGGTTTCTTGGAAACGAGCCGCTTCGCGGCGATGGGCCTCGGCGCCATCGCGGCGCCGGCACTGGTGGCCATACTCGGCGTCCGGGGCGCGTTGCTCGCGTTCGGGGCTCTGCTTCCGGTATTCGCGCTGCTCCGCTGGAACGCGCTCCGCAGTTACGAGATCGGAACGCCCGTCTCCGAGCGCAACTACAACCTGTTGCGTGGCACCTCGATCTTCGCTCCCCTCCCCGTGGACACACTCGAGGGCGTCTGCCGCTCTCTGGTTGCGGTGGATGCGGCGCCGGGAGCCGACGTCGTCACCCAGGGTGATGTTGGTCATCGCTTCTATCTCATCGAGGCCGGCGAAGTCGAGGTGATCAAAGACGATCTGTTCAAGTGCAACCAGGGCGACGGCGAGTGCTTCGGCGAGATTGCTCTGCTCCGGAACGTGCCCCGCACGGCCACCGTCCGCGCCATCCGGCAAACCAGGCTCCTGGCGCTCGAACGCGATGATTTCCTGGAAACCGTGACAGGGCACCGGCGGAGCCACCAAAGCGCCAACGCGGTCGTCGGCAACTGGCTCAAGACCTAGTTACCTGGCCGGCCACCCACGTGGGGCGCCCCGGAGGATGCGCGCCCGCGAAGACGGCACGCGCTTGTCTGAACGGCTAGGTTTGAGATGGTGACTGGGGGGCTCTCATCGATCGAGCGGCGCAATCTGCGGACGAGATCGGTCCCGTCATCGCGGGCGGTTCTGGGCATCGCGTCGCTCGGTTTCTTCCTCGCTTTTCTCGACGCGACCATCGTCAACATCGCGTTTCCCGACATCGCCATGTCGTTTCCGGAGGCCAGCATCGGCGGCCTCTCCTGGGTCCTCAACGCATATAACGTCGTCTTCGCGGCGTTCCTCCTGCCGTTCGGGCGGCTCGCGGACGTCTTCGGCCGTAAGCGAATCTTCCTGGCAGGGCTCGCGGTCTTCGTCGTGGGCTCGGCGCTTTGCGCGACTGCATGGTCCGTGGATGCGCTGGTCGCCTTCCGCGTGATCCAGGCGCTTGGAGCCGCGGCGATGGTTCCGGCCGGACTGGCGCTCGTGCTCCACGGCTTCGAGGTCGAGCAACGCTCGCACGCCGTTGCCCTGATCTCCGCGATCGGGGCGCTCGCTGCCGGGCTCGGCCCCGCCGTCGGCGGACTCCTGATCGCCGTCGCCGACTGGCGACTCGTATTCCTCATCAACGTGCCCATCGGGGCCGCGGCCTATGTGCTCGCCTCGCGCCGGCTGGTGGAGAGTCGGGTCGCGGGGCGCAGGCGTCTTCCGGACATGCCGGGCGCAGCGATTTTTGCGCTCGCGATCGCGTTGCTCGTGGTCGCCATCGTGAACGGCGCCGAATGGGGCTGGGCTTCTGCCGGCGTGATCGGCTGCATCGCGGTGTCCGCACTGGCTCTTGTCGCGTTCGTCTCCAGATCTCGCCGCCACCGCGCACCGGTCGTGGACGCAAGGCTCTTCTCCAATCGGACGTTCACGGTTGCGAACACGATCAGCGTCATCGGTGCCGCTGGGTTCTTCGGCTACACGCTTCTGAATGTCCTTTTTCTCACGGGTGTCTGGGATTACACGGTGCTGCAGGCCGGCTTGGCGATCACCCCCGGCCCCTTTGTCGCAGCGGCCATCGCCGGGCCTTTCAGCAGGTTGGCCCTTCGGATCGGCTACCGGCCGGTGGTTGTGGCAGGGGGCCTGATTTGGGGAGCCGGGCTGCTCTGGATCATCGCCCGGGTCGGGCCCGAGCCGGCTTATGTGGAGGAGTGGCTGCCGGGGATGATCATGCTCGGCGTGGGAGCGGGGATCACGTTCCCCAACGTGAGCGCTGCCGCGGTCGCCTCTGCGCCCGGTGAGAGTTTTGCCACCGCGACCGGGATGTCCTCGGTCGTGAGGCAGGTCGGCGCGGCAATCGGAGTTGCGAGCGCTGTCGCCATTCTGGGGACGCCCGACTCGCTGCAGGCCGCCATGTCGGCGTTCGACGATGCATGGACGTTCGCCGCGGCCTGCCTGATCGTGGCAGCGGTCGGCGGCCTCGCCATGGGATCGGTCACCCCTGCGCAGTCGGCTGCGCGAATGCCGGCGTTGGCGGACGCCATGCGAATGGCCCTGGCGCCACCGCACGTGAGCAGGTTCGAGGCGAATCCGGCGCCAGTCGCCGACGTCCCGCTGCCCGTGCGAACGCGGGACGCGGACGCGCCGAACGAGTCGCTCGGCGAGTTCCTCGGCCGGGTCCCGCTCTTCTCGGCGCTCGACGCAGGCATGCTCGAGGAGGTCGCCGCGACGGCAAGCGAGATCCGGGTTGATGCAGGCGAATGGCTCTTCCGCGAGGGAGATGCGGGCGATGCCATGTACGTGGTTCGCGCGGGCCGGATCGAGATCGTCGACGGCTCAGGTAACGCATTTCGCGAGCTCGGGCGGGGCGCGGCGCTCGGCGAGCTCGCATTGATCACCGGTGAGTCGCGCGCCGCTTCGATCAGAGCGGCGCGCGACTGCGAGCTCGTGGAGATCGGACAGGCGGACTTCCAGCGTCTCCTCGAGACCTCGCTGGAGCTCTCGCGCGCGTTGAATCTGCAGCTCGCTCGGCAGCTCGCCGAGTCGGAGGGCGTGAAGTTCGCGGCGCGCCCGATTGCCGCAACCATCTCCGTCCTCGCGCTCGGCGGCTCCGAGCGCGCCCAAGAGCTGGCGCAAGATCTCGCCGGTTCCCTCCGTACCTATGCGCCGGCGGTTTGCCTCGCTGAGCCTCAATCCGATGGCGGCACAGGCGACGCGGCGGCTTTCGGAGCGCGACTGGACCGTGCTGAGGCCGACACCGGCGTCGTGGTGCTGCCGGTGGACCCGGGCTCAACGCCGGAATGGCGGCGCTTCTGCATTCAGCAGGCAGACCGCATCCTCGTGGTGGCGGCGCCAGGGGACGGAATCGAGGGCGAGCTCGATCCCGCGCTTCGCGAAGCGGATCTCGTGGCGTGCGACGTCGAGCCGGGCTCCGGCGGGCTTGCCGATCTGGTCGAGCTGATGGACCCCATCGAACATCACCCCCTGCGCACCGCACAAAGGGGAGCTGACGTGGCCCGGCTGGCGCGCCGGCTATGTGGGCGATCGGTCGGCCTCGTGCTCTCCGGCGGCGGCGCGAGGGCGTTTGCCCACATCGGCGTGATCGAGCAGCTCGAGGCGGCGGGCATCGCGGTCGACAGGATCGCGGGTGTGAGCATGGGAGCGTTCCTCGGCGGCCTTTACGCGGCAGGGCTCGATCCTGAGGAGATCGACGCGATCGCCTACGACAGCTTCGTGCGCAAGTATCCCCTCAACGACTGGCGCATCCCGCGCCACTCGATGATCCAGGGTCAGCGGTTTGCGGAAATGCTCGAGGGAGTGTTCGGCGATGTGCGGTTTGAGGAGCTCGGCCGGTCCTTCTTTTGCGCCAGCGCCGACCTGCGCCGCTCGGAACTGGTGGTCCATCGCAGCGGGCGGCTCGGTGATCACATCGGGACGAGCATGTGCCTGCCGGTCCTGGCCCCGCCCCAGGTCCGCGGCGAGCGCCTCCTGATCGATGGCGGCCTGATCGACAACCTTCCGGTCGAATCGATGGCGGAGCTGGGAGAAGGACCCGTGATTGCAGTCGACATCCGGGCCGGTGGCGGACCGCCGGGGGCAAGCAACGGCGCCGGCCAAGAAGAGCTCGAGGCAGCAACTCCGGGTTTCACTGATCGCCCCGCCCCTGGCCTGGGGGAGACGCTGGGCAGGCTGTTCCTGCTTGCGAGCAGCAACACGGCGCAGGCCTCCCGAAAACACGCAAACCTGGTCATCGAGCCACGCTCACCCGGCGTCGGCCTCCTGGAGTTCCATCAGATCGACGCGGCGGTCGAGGCGGGTCGCCGGGCGACGGAAGCTGCGCTCGAAGCCGCTCCGGCCGAGCTGTTCAACTAGCTCCACCGACGCCGACTGCTTCGCGGAAGCCGGAGGAGGCGGACAGGGCCTGAGTGTCAATGTCACACAGCCGTTGTCGGGTTTTCAGGTAAGGTCCGCGGCAGAACCAAGGCATCTACGAGGGGGAATCTTGTGAAGGGCGTACGGGATGTCGAGCGCAACGCTCGACGATGGGTGGCGGTTGGATGCGCTTCCCTGCTCGCGATTGCGGTCCCGCTCGCGGCAGCGGAGCCAGGCGGCCTGGATCCCGGCTTCGGCGTCGACGGCCTCGTGGCGCTGCCCTCAGGCGATCGCTACGACGCTATGGACGCACCGCTCGTCCAGACGAGCGGCAGAGTCGTCTTCGCCGGCCTCCTGCGAAATGCCTCGGACCGTGTCTTTCTCGAAGGAGTGACGGCAGCCGGCATCACTGATCCCACGTTCGGCGTGGGAGGCGAGCTTCACACGAACAGTCTCGCCCCGGGCCGCACGGCAGCTACGGCGCTCGCGCCCGATGGCAAGGTCCTGGTCGCGGGAGGCGGCAACGCCGACGGCCGGATCACAGTCGAGCGCTTCACTCCGAACGGGGCCCGGGATAGCTCGTGGGGCTCGAGCGGCAAGGTGAGCGTGAACGTGGGCGACTGGGCACGTGTGACCGGTGTCGCGGTCGCCGACGCCAACTCGGCGTTCGTCACCACGCGGTCGAGCAGTGGCGGGCGGCTGGTGCTCACGGTGATCAAGGTCACGCCCTCGGGCGTTGATACCTCCTTCGGCACTCAGGGAGTCGCGCGGGTCGCGGTGGCCGGTAAGGACGTGACAGCGCACGACATTGCCGTGCTGCCGAGCGGCAAAGTCTTGCTTGCCGGCGAGGCGCGGCCATCGGCGATCTCCGGCACCGCAGACACTCTGCTCGCCCGCCTGGGGCCGAACGGTGCCTCTGATCCGGCATTTGGATCCGGTGGCATAGCCATTCACAACCTTTCGGGCGGGACCGGCGAGGATTATGCGGCCGCTCTTGCGCCGCTGCCCGACGGTGGCGTTGTCACTGCCGGGCCTGCCGCCGGAGTGGGAGCGGTCGCCCGGTTCGGGTCTGCGGGCGCTCCGGATCCTGACTTCGGGGACGGCGGCAAGGTGATCGGGGGCCTGATGCCCGCCGGCTCCGGGTACGCACCCGCGGACGTCGCCGTCGATCCGATCGGACGCCCGGTCGTCGCGGGCACCGCGTTCTCGGGCTTTCCCGTCACCTTCCGGTGGGGCGTCGCCCGGCTCACCGACGACGGTTCGCCGACGCTTGATTCCACCTTCAGCACCGACGGGCGGGCATTCGTCGCCCAATGCGACAACAAGGTCGGCGCGGGCCCAACCGGCGTGACCCTCGACGGCGAGTCGATCCTGATCCTCGGCGCTTGTCAGAACACCGCCCGGACGGCGCTGGCGCGCCTAATTGGTGGCGACGGAGGCCCGCCCGCACGGGACATCGAGCTGAGCGTGGCGCCAGGCAGCGGTGCGGCAGGCCACGAGCGGATCCCACTTGCAAAGCTCGACCCGAGTGCCGCGCTCGAGGCGGCCGAGGACGCCCAGGCTGCCGCGCTGCGGCGCACGGCCCTGCGGCGCACGGCGCTCAGGCGGACCGACGTGGCCTCGACAGCTTTACGCCGCACGGCGCTCAGGCGGACCGGCCTCCTTTCGACGGCGCTGGCCGAGACGGCGCTGCGCCGAACCCTCCTGTCCGAGATCGCCTTGCGGCGAACGGGCTGGGAGGAGCTACTCGGAGTCGACGTGCCGCTTCAGACCCTCACCCTTGAAGACGCGCTTGGCATAAACCCGGCAGGCGTCGGCGCCCTCACGCTCGATGACATCGATCTCAGCTCAACCGCATTGCGACGCACCTCCATGGCTGCGCTGCTCCTGGGCCAGGTCCCGCTCGCCTCCCTGCCCGAGCCGGACGGCGGCTGGTGTTCCTACCTCGCGGGCCAGCCGTACGACTGCTCGAACGGGGCCGACCCGGCCGGCACAACGCTGCTCGAGCTGGAGCTCCTGGGAGACGACCTTTCCGCTTACTACGAGGAACCGATCTCGCTGCGCGAGACTGAGCTCGGGACCGGGGACGGCGCCTCCCCGATGGGCGGTTTCCTGCTGCGCGAGCTCGACCTCACGATTGCGCCCTTCGCCGATGCCAAGGCGGCGGAGTTCGCCTCGATCCTCAACTGCGGCGCGTGCGAGGACCGGCGCCTGGGCGAGCTCTCAGACGCCGAGCTTGGCTCGGCCACCCTGCTCGAGCTCATTGGCCTTCTGCCCAAGCCGAGCCTGCAAGACCTGAGCGTGGGCGACGTGGTGCTGGCCGTCCTGGACCCGGACGCGATTCCATACGAAGCTCTGGATCTCGATGGGCTGCTCGGAGAAGCGGAGTTCCGCGAGACGGGCCTGATGGCCTACGACGGAACACTCACCCTGAACTGCGGGTCGGCGTCGAGCCTGGAGCTCGTTTTCGCGGCGCCGGGTGACGCCCGGCCGGTCCCCGGGGGCGCGACCATTTCGCTGGATGGCGGGGCGGCGCAAGACCTCGGCAGTGGCAAGCCATCCGATGGCACCAAGAGCGGTCCCTTCGTCTACGACCTTGATCCTGTCTGCGCTGGAGCAGCCGGCACCCGTACCGCCAGCGTCGAATTGCTCGTCGAGCCCGGCTCAGCGCTCGGGCCGATCGACGGCGCGCGACTCAGCGTCCGTGGCGGTGGCGAGACCGTCGACTCGAACGAGGTGACGAGCAGGGTGGACGACTCCCGCGATCCGGGGGATGAGCTGGACGAGGCCCGCCCTCTAGGGGCCGACGCACTGCTCACCGGCCACATCGCGAGTGCATCGGACAGCGATTCGTTTGCCTTCACCCCGACGGAGGGCCGTACATCGATCGCGCTGTCCCATTTGCCCGGCGACTACGACCTTGTGATCTACGGCCCTGAGACCGGGCCTGAGTCGACGGCTCTTCGCCGCACGGCGTTGCGCCGTACGGCGTTGCGGCGGACCGCCGTCGAGGATGGTGGCGACGAGCTGACCGACGAAACGATCGTCGCGCCGGATCAGGTCCAGGACATTGCGTTGCGGCGCACCGGCCTCGCCGTTCGAACGAGTTCGATCCAGCGCGGCACAACCGATGAGGCGGCGAGCGTCCTGGTAACGCCTGAAGATGCTGGGCAGACCTTCGTCGCCCAGGTCGTCGGCTACAACGGCGCTGCCGAGGCCGACCCGTATGTCATCCGCCGTACGGACGCTCCGGCCGCGCCGGCGCCGGCCTGCCCTGCCCGATCGCTCGGCGGCGAGCATCAAGTCCCTTATCCAGAGAGCGTGCCCACGACGACGAAGGCCCTCTATCTCGTCGCTCCGGGCCGTATGGCGGCGCGCGACGGCGAAGCGGCAACCGCGTCCGCGATCTCCAAGCTGGACGAGCTCGCCGATGAGACGAACGGCGTCGTGGTGCCAGTTGACAATCACCCCGAAATCTCGACTGGCGAGGCGTTCGCCGGGTGGGACGCCGAGCCGTGCTCAATCGACCGGGCGAACGAAGTCGTGACCCAGATCAACGAGATCATCGATGACGTTCGCAGCGATTCCGGCGGGTTGCCCGAGCTCCGCTCGATCGTCCTGATCGGCCCTGACGAGGTGCTTCCGCAGGCCCGCGTTCCGGATCCGACCGTGATCGGCAACGAATCCGATTACGCCGACGACACGATTCTCGACCGAAACGGCGACGGCGCGCCCGACGACAACTCCGTCTCTGCGGCCTTCCGCAACGGATTCATGTTGAGCGACGATCCCTATGGCGACTTCGACCCGATGGAGTGGGGCTACGCCCCCGACGTCGCGCTTGGCCGCTTGGTCGAGACGCCCGCCCAGATCGAAACGCAGGCGCAGTCCTTCCTCGACTCGGATGGGATCGTGGAGCCCCAGCGCGCGTTCGTCACGGGCTACGACTTCCTGGCCGACGGGGCACTCGACATCTTCAGCTCGCTCGAGGCGCGAGTGGGCGCCGGCGCGGCGCAGAGCCGAGTCGACGAGAGCTGGACTGCCGACGATGCCCTCGAAGGGCTGACCGCCGCCGGCGCGGGCTTCCTCTCGGTGAACGCCCACTACGACCATTCCGCCGCGCTGCCGGCGGCGACCCATGCCGGCAACGCCCCGGATCTCCTGTTGGCCGCGGATGCGACGGTGCCCGCCGGCAGTGCCGTGTTCACGGTCGGCTGTCACGCCGGGCTGAACCTGGCGATCGGCGACGCCTCGCCCGGCGCTGACGAGCGCCTTGGCGACTGGGCTGAGCAGATGGCGATGCGCGGTGCGCTGTATGCCGCCAACACTGGGTTCGGCTATGGGGACGACTCCGCTGTCGCCTACTCGGAGCGGGTCATGGCCGAGTACGCGGACGGACTCGCCTCAGGCGAGGTCACGGCAGGCCAGGCGCTCATGCTGGCCAAGCAGCGGAGCCTCGCCGCCGTCGGGGTGCCGGACGTCTACTGGAGCAAGGCTTCCATGGAAGCGACCTTCTACGGCCTGCCGATGTACCGGGTAGGCGCAGACGGCGGAGAGGGAGCGGGCGTCGTTCCGCCGCTCGACCTCGAGGACTCGGGCCTGCGCGCGCTCAGCGGGAGCGAGCTCGAGGCGCCGACCTCGCGCAGCTCGACGCCTATCGATGTGGACCTCCGCGACCGGTTCAACCGCGTGGACACCGACCGCGGAAGCTATTGGCAGGTCGACGACGAGGCTCCGCTCGTGGTCCAGCGCCGGCCGATCCAGCCGAAGACGGTGCAGGACGTGACTTCAGAAGACGGGCCGGCGCACGGGTTCCTCCTGGAGTCCCTCACGACCGCCGATTTCAGCGGTATCGACCCTGTCGTGGCGGGCGCCACGCTCGACCTCGCCGAGCATGAGCCCGAACCGGATTCGGAGGATCCGTTCTTCCCCGCGACGATCGCGACCGTCGAGCCGCAGGCGACGGCTGAGGGGAGGCGGGACATGCTCACGCTGATGGCCGGCTCATTCAGGGGCGATCGCCAGCGCCTCAACCTCGAGATGGGCGGTCGGGTGCTCCGCTCCAGCTCAGACGATTTCGTTCCGCCGACGATCACCCGCGTAGACGGCTTGGTCGCGGGGGACGGGTTCTCGGTCCGCGTCGACGCCGAGGGCGACGATCTGCTTGGCGGCACGCTCCTCTACCTCACCAATGCCGACGAGTCGGCCGGAGGAGAGGTCGAGTGGCATCGCGTCGAGCTCGCGGTGATCGCGCCCGGCATCCTCTCAGCCGGCGGCCCGCTTCCGTCCGGGAGTGAGATCTCCGAGGCCGTGGTCCAGGTCTACGACACCTCCTACAACGTCGCCTACTCCAACAAGAAGGTCGAGGGCTACGCACTCGCGCCGTTGCCCGAGCCGGAGGCGGGCGATCCCACCGTGAGGCTGACTCCGGCAACTCCCGCGTCGGGCTACTACTCGGCACCGCCACAGGTGTCGCTCGACCCCGGGGAGCACGCCGACGCCACCTTTGAAGTTTCGGTCGACGGCGGCGCATTCCGCCCCGACGACGGGCCGTTCACGGTCGGCGAGCCGGCCGAGGGTGAGCACCTGGTCGTCTACCGCGGTTCCGACGACTCGCTCGCGATCGAGCGCTTTGCGGTGGATCGCAGCGGGCCCACGGTAATCGCCGAGGCCGACCGCCCGGCCAATGCCAGCGGCTGGTACGACGGGCCGGTGACCGTCAGCTTTACCTGCGCCGATGCGGTGGCGGGTGTTGCCGGCTGTCCCGATCCGGTCACGCTCTCGAGTGACGGAGCGAATCAGACGGCGTCCGGGACTGCGACGGATCGCGCGGGGAATACGTCGGCGGCCACCGTGAACGGGATCAACATCGACGGGGCGCTGCCGACGGTTGACATAACGACCGCGCCGCACTCGGTGCTGAAGGCCCGCAAAGGACGGCTGCGAGGCGTTGCGTTCGACGCGCTTTCAGGCGTCCGCGCTGTCCGAGTCACATATCGGAGCCCGAACGGCAAGCAGACGATCCAACGGGAGTCCGACCCGCTGACCTGCGGGACCACGGGCCAGTGCACCTGGAGCGCGCCGCTGCCCGGCAGGGGTCGTTGGCGCGCGAGCGCGGAGTCGGCGGACTACGCCGGAAACATCTCGGCCGCGGGCGAGGCCATCTCGATCATTGTCCGCTTCCGGGCGTGGGGCGAGGGCTAGGCGTCTCGCTCAGCGTCCGCTAGCGCCTGCGATCCCGCTCAGCCCGGTCGCAGGGGGGGCGACGACGTCGAGCCGCTCGAACAGGGCTTCCGCTTCAGCCCGCAGACTCTCGCCTCCGCCCTGCGATTCGAGAACGGTCGCAAGCGCGTCCAGTCCCAGAGCCTCGTCGTAGGCCGCCTCCGCCGAACGCGCGAGCGCGACGCTGTCGCGCAGAAGCTCGACGCCCGCCTCGCGGCGGTTCGCCAGGACCGAGGCCACACCGCAAACACGCGCAAGGAAGGCCGGCAGCGCCGGAATCACCGCGATCTTGCGGGCGCGCTGCTGGATTTCCTCCGCGAGGCGCTTGGCCGCTTCGGGATCGCCGGCCAGAATGAGCCGCTTTGCCTCGTATGCGTCGAGCTCGCAGACCAGACCCGCGGCTCCGATGCCCGTAAGCGTTTCTCGTCCGCGCTGAAAGAGCTCGGCCGCAAGGTCGAGCTTGCCCCGCCGCATCTCGACCCGGCCCAGGTTCCGAAGGACGGTGCCCACGCCCGCCCCGAAACCGGCGGCACGCCAGGTGCCGAGCGCCTCGCGGAGCAGTCGCTCGCTTTCGTCGACGCGACCCTGCTCAAGCCGGATCTCGGCGAGGTTGTTGATGTTGAACGCCGTGCCGACGGCGTCGCCGGCCCGCTCGGCTGCTTCGGTGGCACGCCCATAGAGATCGACCGCCTCCGTCCAGCGGCCCTCGTGATAGGCCGTCACACCCAGGTTGGTGAGGACGCGCCCCTGCTTGTCGAAGTCGCCGAGTTCTTCGAAGATGGGCAGCGAGAGGTCGCGGTAGCGGCCGGCCTCGGGATTGCCCAGGTCGCTGTGCGCCCACTCGAGCAGGTAGTAGGCATGGCCGAGCGTGGATTGGTCATTAGCCTTCTCGGCCTCGCGGACCGCCTGCTCCAGATGCGGAAGCGCCTTCCGGTGGTGACCGCCTCGCAGCCGGGTCGCGCCACGGGCGAGGACGAGGCGAGCCCGCGCGACGCGGGCGTCATGGGACCGCGCGCCACCGAGCGCCTTGATCCCGCGCGTGTAATAGCGAAGAGCCTGGGGAAGGGTGCCCGCCCCCTCGCGGAGCCGGCCTTCGCGCAGGAACAGTTCGGCTTCGGCGACCTTGTCGCCTCGGATCAGCGCCCGAGCGCGCGCGTAGGCCTTGCGAGCTTCCTCGTGGGACCCGGCCAGCTCTGCGGCCTCACCCAGACGGGCGGTTACCCGAGCGAGCTCATCGGAGGGCACACGTGGCCGAAGCCAGCGTGCAGCGTCGACCGCGGAGCGCAGAAAGCCCGTCGCCTCCACCGGGGCGGCGCGCTCCATGGCCCGCTCGCCCGCCAGACGGCCGTATCGCCAGGTTTCCGCCCAGCGCCGCGCCGCTCCGTAGTGGATCGCGAGGAGTCCCTCCAGGCCTTCGCCGCCGCGGTGCTCGAGGGCGCTCCCCGCCCGCGCATGGAGTTGCCGGCGGAGGCGGAATGGCAGAGCCGCATAGGCCGCGTCGTGCATGAGCGCGTGGGAGAACCGCACCGTCCCCGGGCGGACGGGCACGAGGAAGTCCCGGAGGCGCTCGATGGTCGGCTCCAGCTCACCAGGCTCGCGGCCTGCCAT
The DNA here is from genome assembly GCA_963725035.1 of uncultured bacterium. GTDB lineage: Bacteria > Actinomycetota > Thermoleophilia > Solirubrobacterales > 70-9 > JALZKA01. The sequence goes on from CAVRWX010000002.1 coordinate 70,436, forward strand.
CTCGGCGAGGAGCGAGACCTGAACCTCGTTCCCGATGATCGACGCTTCGCGAAGCACCCGGCGCTCGTCTCGCGGCAGGGTGTCCATGCGAGCGTTCATCAGAGCCTCGACCGACTCGGGGAGCTCGTCCAGCGCGGCACCGTTACGTGCGGCGGCGACGAGTTCCAGGAGCAGCAGCGGGTTGCCGCGGGCCCGCTCGACAAGCCGCTCGCGCACCGCGGCCGGGAACACGGCGTCCTCCTCGCTGCGGGGCTCGAGAAGCTCGCGAGATGCAGCGTCCCCGAGCGGAGCCAGCTCCATCGTGGTCAGGTCCAGCTCCGCGAAGGGGCTGGGGCCGGGACGCCGGGTGACGAGCGCAAGAAACCCTCGGCCCCGTGCTCCGTCCGCGTCGGGAGGACGCTTGAAGAGGATCGAGAGGAGCGCCGCCGAGGCTCGGTCGAGCCAATGCGCATCCTCGACAAGCGCCAGCAGCGCTTCGGGGGGCAGCGCCAGGTCCAACAGACGGCCGACTGCTCTGGCCATCCGCTCCGGAACGAACTCCGGCGCGAGCTGCCGCGTCGCCTCCGTCGCTTCGAACTCGATGCCGAACGGGAGGCCGATGAGCGGAAGCCAGCGCTCTAGGCCCGGATCGAGCTCGTTGACCCGATCAGCAAGCGGCGCTGCTGCATCCGCGTTCTCGTCGAGCCCCGGCAGGACGGCCGTGCGGAGGGCGCGGCGGATCGCGAGGTAGGGCGTCCGCGCCGCATAGGGCCCTCCCTGGACGTAGAGGAGAGTCATGTCGGATGCCTCGGCACGGACCTCGGCCGTCAGGTGCGATTTTCCGACGCCGGGCTCGCCGACCACCTCGATGGCCTGCCGCTCTCCGGATCGCGCCCCCTCGAGCGCTGAGCGCAGCGCCGCGAGTTCCCGCTTGCGGCCGATCAGCCGGCCCCGGGCCTCTTCGTCCTCCTGGCGCCTGCCGCGCGCCGGGCCGACCACTTCGGCGTGCACCGGAGCCTTCTTCCCCTTGACCTCGAAGGGAGGGATCGGGGTGCGCTCGAACGCGTCGCGCACCCCTCTGAGTACTGATGGGGTGGCAAGCACGGTGCCGCGCTCGGCCCTGGACATTACGCGTGCCGCGAGATTGACGTCGTCGCCCAGGAGCGACCAAACCCGGCGCGCGCGCGGTCCGATGTCCGCGGTGAATACAGGGCCCCGATTCACGCCGACCCGAATTGCCAGGGGCGATTCGATGTCGACGACGTCGCGCAGGGCGTGCAGCATGCGATCGTCGTCATCGGGTGAGGCGACGGGCGCACCGGCGCTGAGGATCAGCTTTGCTCCGTCGGCGTCGACATCGGATGACACAAGTGCGATGCCCCATTCGCGGCATGCGGACGCCACGGCACCCACGACATGATCGAGCGCTTCGGAAAGCGCTTCCGGGCCACTCCGGGCGATCAGCTCGTCGGAACCCCCCAGCTTCACGAAAGCGATCGCCACGGAGCGGTGCTCGCCGGCATCGGGCTGATGGCGATGGAGGTGGGGAGGGAGACCGGCGGTGGGGTCGGCATCTGACGGGACCGCGGGTGGGGGCACAGGGTTTGTCGGCGGACGGGCAATCAGGCGAGCACCTCTGTCCGCGCCCGCGTCGATCACGAACTCCGGGGGCAGATTTGCAAGCGCATTCGGGGATAGCAAGACCTCGCCCGCTTGGGCCTGACCCTCCCGCGTCACGACCTCGCTTGCAAGGGGACCGGCCACCATCAACTCTCGCGGCGCCCTCCCGGCGAGGAACAGGTGCGCGATCCCTGATGCCACGCCGACCGACATGCTGAGCCTGCGCCGGGATGCGGCGATGCCCGGGATGCGGACGGCCCGCAGCGCATCCTGCATTCCGAGGGCGGCCGCTGCCCCGCGCGCCTCGTGGCGCATCCCCGTGAACATCGCGAGGACCGCATCGCCCCCGAATTTGAGGATCTCGCCTCCCTCGATTGAGACCGCCTCGTGCATGGCGGTGAAGACCGCGGTAATTGCGTCCGTCAGGGTCTCGGAGCCGATTCGCCCCTTGCGTGCCAGCCGCTCGCCCAGAGCGGTGAACCCCGATACATCGCCGAACACATATGTCGCCTCGACCTCGCGCCATGGACGCTCGGGCTCGGCATCGAGCCAATTCAGATGAGTCGGTGCCAGGTAACCGGCCAGGTCGAGCTCATCGCTCTTCCCCTCCGCCGCTGCGGGCGCCCGCATGCTCCCCATAGACTCATGATGACCGATCGGAGCGCAGGTGCCGCTAGCCCCGGTCCCGATCATTCCCTAAGTGTCATTGGACAAGCGGAAACCTCTCCTGCCAGCGACCATTTAGGAAACCGAAGGTCACAGGTTCGAATTCTGGCGAGGCATTGACCGTAGTCCGAACTTATCCCGCCTGAACCGGGGCCTCGTCGGCCTTGACCGTTTCGGATTGAGACACTTGCTCGACCGGGACGGCGAACGCGAACGTGCGCTCATCACCGTGCTCGAGGATCGATTCGATCGCGATCGATGCTTGGTCGTCGCCGGCGACACATTCGAGCCTGGACTTCGGCCGCGTGTGCTGCTCGATCTCCACGCCGCGGTACCGGCCGGCGACCTCGGGCTCGGGAAACGAACCGCTGGCATCCAGAATCGACAGTGAGAGGAAGCCCAGCTTGAGCAGTTCCTCGCGGATCGGGTCGACCCGATCACGTTCGACGTACGCCACAACCATCTTCATGTTTCGGTCCTCCTCGTCGGGTTTGGAAATGGCAGTTTGCATGCCTGCGGCGATCCGGCAGTTAGACGGGTGTCGAAAATTCTGCCCGCGCCGTTGGCCATGCGGTCCACCGGGCCAACGGGTTCGAGGATCTTCTCAGTCCGGAAACCGGGTTCGAATCCCAGTAATCCAAGCCCGACCTCGACACATGCCGGACTCGGTTTCGCGAGCGAGCTAGTGGTAAGGCTGCTTGCCCTCGGATTCGCGCAACCGCTCGGCGACCGCGGCGAGCACGTTCTTGGTGACGCTTGGAACGCTCGTCAGCAGGCTTGAGAACTCTCGCGAGTCCAGGACAACCAGGCGCATGTCCGTCTCGGCCGTGACCGTCGCCGCGCGCGGTGTGGAGTGGAGCAAGGCAAGCTCGCCGAAACACTCGCCGGGACCCATGATGTGGCTGCCCTTGCCGCGGATCGTGGCCTTGGCCCTTCCCTCCTCGATCACGAGACACTCCCGCCCTTGATCCCCCTGGCGCATCAGGACCTTTCCGGCCCGCACATCGATCTCAGTGGTGAGCCGGGCGATCTGCTGCAGGTCCCGCTTGCTGCAGTTGGAGAACAGCTGGAGCTGCGAAAGACGCTCGATCTTCGGATCGCGCGACCCCTTTCGCCCTGGTCGCTTCATCGGCGTGAGTATTCCATTTCCGAGCAACTGAGGCGCTCTGGCTCCACATGCTCCTGCGGCATCGCCTCTCATTCAGCCTGAGCACCTGGCACAGAACGCCTCTGGTGCCCAATGCCGATCGCCTCGAGAGGCCTGGTCCGAGCTGCCGCTCCGGATACCGTTGGCGCGTGGTCGACTACATGCCGTTGCTCCGCGAGCTGGCGCCGATCGAACCCCCGCTGTTCATCTTCGGCGGGATCGCCGAGGCGGTTCTGCTGGACCGCGCGTTGAGTCCCGCGCACGGCGACGTCGACGTCCTCATTCGGCGTGATGAGCTCGAGTCGCGGACCGCGCAACTGGCCGAGCACGGTTTCCACGACTTCGCGGTCTACTATGAGCCACGCCCGGGCATGCCGCTGGTGCTCGGAAGCTCTCGCGGCGATCTGGTCATCGAGCTCAATTTGCTGGACCACGACGCAAATGGAAGTCCCTTCTTTGCGGTCCGGACCGAGGACGGTCCTGTACTTCGGCGAGAGTCGAATAACCGGACACACAGGGGCGTCAAACGACTCTCGGCGCATCGGAGGGTTAGGTGCTTTCCATGCAAAGCACCTAAAGTGGTCGGGCGGCTCAGGCTGCGAGTTCGCCAGCCGCGGGGACCACGACCCGCGGCCCTGCGCCGGCGCTGGTGACGATTAAGAACGCGCCTTGCGCGCCCATCGCGAGCGCCGCGCTCAACCGATACGCAGGGCGGAGGGTCCGGTTCAGAACGCTCTCGAGCTCGTCGATGCAGGCGTCAATCCCGTACGAGCTCGCGGCTGACCCCGAGATTTGGACCTCGATGTCGCCACCGTCTGCGGCTGTGCCGTCTTCGATGACGGCGTGGAGGATCACGTTGTCGCCTCGGTTGCCAACGATCTCCGCGGTGACGGTGATATCGAGCGGATCCGGCTCAGCGCTGAATGCATCATCCACGATGAATTCAAGGTACGCCAGCCGTCGGAAAGAATCCGCGGGGCGCCTGAGCTAGTCGACGAATGGGCACCAACGGGCACCAGCGGCCTCCGAGCGACGCGAGCTGCTTGTGAGGGAAAGGGGAGGAATGGCCCACCCTGCTGCGGAGCGGGAAACTAGAAGTGGAGCTAGGCGGGCTCGAACCGCCGACCTCCTGATTGCGAAGCGGGGCGCTCTCAGGCACGAATAGGCGTCGATTGCTGGATCCGATGTCTGCCGATGTGCGCGGATGTATGCGGATTTGGGCACCAGAAGTGGTTTGGTGCCCAATCGCCACACCGGGCACTGACGTCCGTCGCGGCTTAAGCACTTCTCGTCCAAAGCGCTAGTTCTGCCTGCCCCGCCGAACCCGAACGACCAGAGCAATCACGAGGCTTCCCGATCGCAATCGACTCTGGAGCGACGGGAGCGCCGGGTATCAGTCCCGGGCACCAAGGGACGATGGTCGTGGCTACTTCTTCACAAGCTTGAGTCTCGTCCGCTCGCTTGCCGGGTCGCCACCATCGGGCGAGAAGGTGACCTTGACCGCCACCATCGTCGTCCCCTCCTGGTCGAGCCTCTTGCGCGCCTCGCCCCTCGGTCTTACGGGCAGAGTCACGGTGCCCGCGGACTCGGCACGCTCGTTCGCGCCTCTCACGTTCTTGTTCCCGACCAGCTCTACTCCGCCCGCGCCCGGAATGTTGACATTCAGCTTGGCGGTCCCCGCGCGCTTGTTCTTCGTCACCTTGCCGAGGCTGAAGTCGTTCGAGGGCGGCGCGACGTAGGTCTTGAACTCGAAGTCGGCCATGGTGTTGCCTTCGAACCAGGGGCCTGTCCCAGGGGGCCCGTTTGGAGTGGAATAGAGCCTCCCGCCCTCGTAGGCCGATGCGGTCTCGGTCTTTCCCGCGTACCAGAACCAGCCGGAACTGTCGTTGAGCGCCACGATCGAGTACTGCGTGCCCGCGGTGACCGAAGCGGGAGAGGCGAAGGTGATCGGGACGAACGACTCGCTGCTCGTTACCGCCGATGTCGGGACAGACGCGCTTGCGAGGACCGTACCGCCGGGAGCCGTCGCGGATCCGTCGCGGATCTGGACTGTCAGCGGAGTGGTCACGCTCATTCCGCTGAGAGCCAGATCGATCTGATCCAGCTGCCCGGTGAGGCCAGCGGTGAAGGTCTGCGCCTTGGAGGTGGTGCTGGCAACCTGGAGGCCGCCGAAGTTACTGAGTGTCTGCTGCTGGTCCAGAGTCCCGGCAGATGCGCCGGCCGCCGGCATCAGAGCCCCGGCCGCCGCTATCGCCGTGATCAGAAACGTCCTACTTCCCGTGGCCATCCGGTCCCTCCTGGATCGAGTTCTAAAGCCCTGCTGTCCGGAGAGCCCGCGCCCTCCGCGTGTTAAGTATGCATCCCCTGCGAAGCGACTCGGGTGCTTTTCGTCCAAAGCGGCTACCTGCCGCGAATCGCGCGACCAATGAAGTAGATCCCCAGCACGATCAAGAGAGCGGCCAACCCGAACCCTGGCAAGGCGCTTTCGTCGTCAGGCCCTTCCGCGATGGCAACGAAGGTCATCAGGCCAACGAGGAGCCCGCCCAAGACGAACGGTGTCGCGTATAGGAGATCCAGGAGAGCGTCTCCTATGCGGCCGGTGCCCGTCTCGCTCTCGAATCGTCTACGCATGGTCTCAGCATCGGATCAGCTTCTTCCGCGCTTGATGCTTCTCGTCCAAAGCACCTACTCCCGGGTATAGCATCGGCGCGATGCCAAGAGTGCACGTCGTTGATGAGACCACGGTGTCGCCCGAGCGAGTGCTAGAGGCGGCGCGCGACTTCTCCGAGCGCCGTGCCGAGCTCTGGCCCGACGTGCACGTAGAGCATCTCGAGGTCCACGAGCAGGGCTCGACGTTCGCGGAGGTGACCGAGGGCAATCCGTGGCCGATCGGATACGTATGGGAGCGCTTGCGGTACGACTGGTCTGAGCCTGGCGCGCTCCGGGGGACTGTCACTGACTCAAACATCTTCAAGGCAGGCAGCACCTGGGAGCTAACCGCGACGTCGGAAAACGGCGGCAGCCGCGTCGAGATTGACGCGGATCGACACCTGCGGGGCATCAAGGGAAATGTGCTCTGGCCCTTCTTCCCGCTCGGATTGGCAAGGCGGTCGGTCGCAGATCACCTGCGCCACTTCCTGTCTACGCTCGAAGCGGAGCAAGCTCCCCGGCTCTCGGAATAGGTGCCTATCGTCCAAAGCACCACTTCTTGACTACTCCCGCCCGGCGGCTTCGAGGGCCGTTTCCCTCGTCCAGTACGCCTGCCAGAGCACGACCCTGCCTTCCCGCAGCGTGAAGATCGTGCCAGCGGGTTGAGCGACCTCGATCCCGTCCCTTCCTCGGAAGCGCTCGACGCTGAGAAGGAGAACCTGATCCGCGCCCAGTGCTCGAATCTCCTCCGGGTCCGAGCGGTGCTGCTCCCAGGCTGCGTCGAAGTCCGCGAAGAACTCCACCGCCGCCTCCCGGCCGCGCGCGACTCGCGCCCCCGGTTGCTCCGGTGGTTCATGAAACTCGACCTCGTCGGCGAGGTACTCCGCCCCTGCGGCTTCGATCCCCTGCTCGTTGAACCGCCGGACAAGCCGCTCGACGATCTCCACATTCTCCTGCGACATCGCCCCCGCAGTATCTCGCTCTGGCCGTGGCCTAGCTGAATAGGTGCTGTCTAGTTCCCTACTCCCGCAGCCCGGCGGCTTCGAGGGCCTCGTCCACATCCGTGTACGTTCGGACTTTCGAGACCAGGTCGCCTTTGAACTCGAAAAGCATCCCCAGCCTCGCCCTGACCTCCGCACCGGTTCTACGCGCACGTGCCGACAGCATCCCGACCGCTACCACCCGCTCGCCCCCGTCACGAAACGCCTCGGCGTCAAATTGAATCCCCTCCCAGCTCTCGTCGTTGTCGGCCGCGAAGGCTGCAGCCGCCCCGGGCCCTCGATAGACCGTGTCCTCAAGCGCAGCTCGCAAGGGCACGATCTCAACGTCATCCGTCACGTGGGCCTGCAGGGCGTCGACGTCGCTCGCGTTGAACCACTCGACCATCCTGTGCGTTAGCTCCACGTTCTCCTGCGACATCGCCCCCGCAGTATCGCGGGCTGCAGAGTGCTGCCTTCCACATAAAGCAGAAGTAGGTGCTCTTCGTCCAAAGCGCAACGAAAGACCGCCCGCGGCCGCCCCTCCCATTGTGTTCGCTCGGGCTTCCGCTCTATCGTTCTACGCTGCCAACCGGGCGGTGCACCACATACAGGAGGGAAAACACGTTGACTGGCTGCCGATCGCTAGTGCTCGTCCTCATCGTCGCGTTGCCGGTCGCGTCAGTGGCCGGTTGCGGCGGAGATGAGGAAGCGCAAACCGAGGCGCCCGCTCCCACCAGGCAGGAGTTCATCGCTCAGGCTGACGCGATCTGCCGGTCCGCCGAGCAAGATCTTAGGGCTGCACAGGAAAGCTACGGGTCGACTCGCAAGGAGGAAGCCGAGTTCGTTGAGGAGGAGGTCATCCCGCACTTCCAAAGGCAGGTCGATGAGATTCGGGAGCTGACGCCCCCGCCCGGCGACGAGAAAAAGATCGAGGCAGCCCTGTCAGCGGCCGAGCGGGACCTCGACGATCTGCTCGAAGATCCGAGCAGGGTCCCGAAGGGCCAGCGGGAATTCGCCCGCCAGTTCCGGCGCTACGGGAGCACGACCTGCGTAAACTAGGCGCCGCGCAGCGCGAAGATCGCCGACTCTGCCGCTCGGTCCAACACGCTACTTATCCACTGGCGGCCCCCGGCCGGACCGCGCACTCCGATCAGTCGGTGTAACTACAGGCGAGAACCTATTTGGTCTGTTCCACGGGTCAAAGTTGGTCCCCGGCAGGCGCACCGGCGACGAACTCTTAGTGAACACCTGGCAAGAGTGGATCTAGCTCTGCCCTTACTCGCGAACCGCGCTGGAGATTGCGCGGCTGAACAGCTGCCTTCGTCTTCGCCCGACGAAAATCGAGGCTTTGCAGGGACTTACGGGAATGGAGCTAGGCGGGCTCGAACCGCCGACCTCCTGATTGCGAAGCGGGACGTTCTCAGGCACGAATAGGCGTCGATTGCGGGATCCGATGTGCCTGCGGATGTGCGCGGATGTACGCGGATTTGGGCACCAGAACGCGGCTAGTGCCCAATCACATGGTCATCGCCCTGGGGCCGCCCGATCACGCAGACCGCGGCGACCGGGCGCAGGTCCTCGACCAGCACCCTGTCGACGGAGAATCCGACCTCGCATAGCCGGTCGGCCAGCTCGTTCCCCAGGTCCCGGGCTCGCCCGGTGCGGGGCGGCGCGCCGTCCTCCTCTCCCTGCCGATGGATTTCTGACCCACGACGTATCTCTACTGCCGAAGGGCGATTACTGCCCCCGAAACGACAGAAAACGAGGAACAAGTGACCATGAACCTCCCCCCGACCGTGTCCTCGCAGGAGTGGAACGCCGCTCGCGAGGAATTGCTTTTCGAGGAGAAGGAGCTGACCCACGCCCGCGACGCGCTGGCCGCCAAGCGCCGCCGCATGCCGAGGATGGCCGTCGAGAACGACTACGAGTTCGAGGGCACTAACGGCCCCGCGAGCCTGCTCGACCTGTTCGAGGGGCGCCGGCAGCTGATCGTCTACCGCTTCTTCTTCGAGCCGGGTGTCCACGGGTGGCCCGAAGGCGGCTGTCCCGGCTGCTCCTGGATTGCCGATCAGATCACGCATCCGGCCCATTTGAACGCCCGCGACACCACGATTGCGCTGATTTCGCGCGCCCCGCAGCCTGACATCGAGCGCTGGAAGGCGCGGATGGGTTGGGAGATCCTTCCCTGGTACACGCTGACCGACGACTTCGATGCCGACTTCGACGTCAGCGAGTGGCACGGCACGAACGTGTTCTACCGCGACGAGAACGATCGGATCTTCCGCACGTACTTCGTCGACGGCCGCGGCGACGAGGCGCTGGGTGGTACCTGGGCGTACCTCGACATCACCGCGCTCGGGCGCCAGGAGGACTGGGAGGACTCGCCGGAGGGCTACCCGCAGACTCCGGCGAATACGTGGATCAGGCGTCACGACGAGTACGGCGAGCCGGCCGGCTCGGAGGCGGCCGAGGCGATGGCGGTCCAGGTCGAGCGTGGCCGAGCGGCGGGGCAGACGAAGAGCGGCGCCTGATGCTCGCCCACGTCGGAGGCGTCCCGCTCGAGGAGGCCCTGCTGCCGATGGCCACCGGGGCCTCTGTCGCGCTCCTGCTCGCGCGCGGCTGGCTGGTCTTCCTCCTGCGAGGAAGACGCCAGTAGGCGTTCGGCCTTTCGGTCCGGGCGATGGATTTCCGGCCTTCGCTGGATCTCAGTTCATACAGCGGCAGTTCGGCCGCGGAACGACCGGAAAGGCACAAGCCAGATGAGCTCGGAAACCACTCGAACACCCAAGAAGACGACGACCGCCTGGGTGGTCGCCCTGACTGCGATCGGCTCGCTGATGGCGGCGCTCGACACCCTGGTGGTGTCGACGTCGCTGAGCACGATCCGCCTCGACCTGGGCGCCTCGATCGAGGACTTGGAGTGGACTGTCAACGCGTACAACCTGAGCTTCGCGGTGCTGTTGATCACAGCCGCCGCCGTCGGCGATCGCTACGGCCGCCGGGCCTTCTATGCCATCGGGTTGGGCTTGTTCGCCGTGGCCTCGGCGGCGGCGGCGCTCGCGCCCAGCGTCGGCCTCCTCGTCGCGGCGCGGGCCGCTCAGGGGGCCGGCGCCGCGCTGGTGCTGACGCTGGGACTGACGCTCTTGACAGCTGCCTTCCCGCCCGAGAAGCGAGGCGCGGCGATTGGCCTGTTCAGCGCGGTCACCGGGATCGCGGTCGCTCTCGGCCCGCTTGTCGGTGGCGCGATCGCCGAAGGCCTCGACTGGACGTGGATCTTCTGGCTCAACGTGCCGATTGGCCTGGCCGCGATCCCGCTCGTGCTCAGGAAGATCGAGGAGAGCTACGGCGGCGACACGGGTCTCGACATTCCCGGCCTTGCTTTGATCAGCGCGGGCGCCTTCGGGCTGGTCTGGGGCTTGGTTCGCGGGAACTCCGTCGGTTGGGACAGCCTCGAGATCGTCGGCGCGCTCGCGGCGGGTGCGGCGCTGGTGGTGGCGTTCATCGCCTGGGAACTACGGGCGGCGGAGCCGATGGTGCCGATGCGGTTCTTCCGCTCCCGCGCATTCTCGGCCGGCAACGCGGCGATCTTCTTCACCCTTGCCTCGTTGTTCGGCGCCGTCTTCTTCTTCGCGCAGATGCTGCAGACGGCGCTCGACTATGGGCCGCTCGACGCGGGCCTGCGGCTGATGCCCTGGACCCTCACGTTCATCACCGTCGCCCCGGTGGTCGGCAGCCTGGTGGACCGCGTCGGCGAGCGCCCGTTCATGGTCGCCGGGCTGTCGTCGCAGGCAGTGGCTATGGGATGGATCGCGCTGATCGCGGATGCCGGGCTCACCTACTCGGAGTTCCTGCTGCCGTCGATCGTCGCCGGGGTCGGGGTGTCGATGGCGATCCCAGCGGCCCAGAACTCGGTTGTCGGTTCGTTCTCGGTCAAGGACATCGGCAAGGCCGCCGGCGCCAACAGCATGATGCGCGAGCTCGGCGGCGTCTTCGGAGTGGCGGTCGCGGCGGCGGTGTTCTCCGGCGCCGGCAGCTACGCCTCGCCCGAAGCGTTCCTCGATGGGTTCGCGCCTGCGGTTGGAGTCCTCGCGGGATTCTCGGCGATCGGCGCCATCGTCGCCCTCGCTCTCCCGGGCCGCTCGCAGACCGTCGAGTCCGGCCCCGTTGGTCCGGTCCCAGCGCTCGAGGGTGCGAGCTGATCACAATGGACGCGGCGATGACGCCACCGCAGTACAGCCCGGTTGTCCATCTCGAGCTTCACACGAGTGACCTGCCGCAGGCCAGCGAGCTCTATACGAAGCTCTGTGGCTGGCGCCCGGAGTGGATCGAGACGCAAGCCGGCTCCTACCTCTCCCTCGAGCTGGGCGACGGGCTCGAGGGCGGGATCGTCGAGTGCCCTGTGCGGGGCCCGCTCTGGGTCCCGTACGTCGAGGTCGACGAGATCGCCGAGGCCACCGATCGGGCTCGGAAGCTCGGCGCCTCCGTCCTGCTGGAGCCACGGGAGGGGCCGGCCGGCTGGCGAAGCGTCGTCGGCACCACCGTGGGCGGTGAGATCGCCTTCTGGCAGCCGAAGGCGCGCCGCCCACTCGCGGGCGGCATCCGATGAACGAGGCCCGACTGCTCGAGGCGGCCCGCTCGGGCGACGAGGATGCCTTCGCCCGGTTGGTGGAGCCCTACCGCCGCCCACTGCACGCCCACTGCTACCGGATGCTCGCCTCGGTGACCGACGCCGAGGACGCCCTCCAGGACGCGCTGCTCAACGCCTGGCGCGGACTTCCGAAGTTCGAGGGGCGAAGCTCCCTGCGTTCCTGGCTCTACACGATCGCAACCAATGCGAGCCTGCGGGCGATCGAGCGCCGGCCCAAGCGGGTGCTGCCGATCGACTACGCACCGGCAGCCGACCCACACGACGACATCGCCGAGCCCCTTCTCGAATCGGTCTGGGTGGAGCCCTACCCGGACGAGATGCTCGGCCTCGAGGACGGGCCGGCAGGCCCAGAGGCGCGCTACGAGCAACGCGAGAGCGTCGAGCTCGCGTTCGTCGCGGCGCTCCAGCACCTGCCAGCGCGCCAGCGCGCCGTGCTCATCCTCCGCGACGTGCTCGGGTTCTCGGCGCGCGAGGCGGCCGCGACGCTCGAGACGTCACCGCCCGCGGTGGACAGCGCCCTGCAGCGCGCCCACAAGGCGGTCGAGGAGCGGCTTCCCGACCGCAGCCAACAGGCGGTCCTTCGCTCGCTCGACGACCGGGGCATGCGCGAGATCGTCGACCGATACGTCGAGGCCTTCGAGCGCGCCGATGTCGACGCCGTCGTCGAGATGCTGGCCGCGGACGGGACGTTCACGATGCCACCCCGTCCTACTTGGTTCCGAGGGCGCGAGGCGGTGGCGGCGTTCCTGACCGGACATGTGCTGAGCCCGGAGAACCGCTGGCGCCTCGTTCCGGCGCGCGCGAACGGGCAGCTGGCGTTCGGCAACTACCGCTGGGACGGGGATCGGCAGATCTTCGAGCCGCGCAGCATCTCCGTGCTGACGCTTGACGGCGAGGAAATCGCCGAGATCACCACCTTCATCAATCCCGAGCTGGCCCCGCTCTTCGGGCTGCCGGACGAGCTGCGGCCCTAGCGATGGATTTCGGGCCTTCGGCGTGTCTTCACTGACAGCGCGGCAATTCCGCCGCCAGCGAGTGAGGAGAACGAGCATGGAACTGTTGAAGGGCAAGATTGCCGTGATCTACGGTGCTGGAGGTGCGGTGGGCGGGGCCGTCGCGCGCGCGTTTGCGTCCGAGGGAGCGGAGCTCTTTCTCACCGGGAGCAGAATGGGACCTGTTCAGGCGGTCGCCGAGGAGATCGCTGGAGGCGGCAGCTACGCCGAGGCGGCGGGGGTCGACGCGCACGACGAGCACGCGGTGGACGAGCATCTGCAGTCGGTGGTCGACAAGGCGGGCCGGGTCGACATCTCGTTCAACGCCGTCGGGATCCCGGACACCGACATCGTGGGCGTGCCTCTCCTCGAGCTGGACCTCGAGCAGTTCTCCTTGCCGATCGCGGTCTACACGAGGTCGTATTTCCTGACCGCGCGCTTGGCGGCCCTGCGGATGGTTCCGAACCAGTCGGGGGTGATCATGACCGTGACCGCAATCCCCTCCCGGGCGGGCACGCCATTGAACGGGGGCTACGGACCGGCACAGGCCGCCAAGGAGGCGCTCACCCGAGAGCTTTCCGCCGAGCTCGCGCCGCAGGGCATTCGCGTGGTCGGTCTGCGGCCGCACGGGATGCCGGAGACGGACTCGCTGAGGGAGGTCTCCGACGCCAAGGCCAAGGGTTCGGGCAGGACCTGGGAGCAGTTCCAGGGGCTGCTCGCAAGCACGACCCATCCGCGACGGGCAATGAGGCTCGAGGAGATGGCCAACACGGCGGCCTTCATGGCTTCAGACAAGGCGAGCGGGATGACCGGAACCACCGTCAACCTCAGCATGGGGACCCTGGATGATTAGAGCTGAGCAAAACGTTCTAGGTATGGGGCTAGGCGGGCTCGAACCGCCTAGCTCCTGATTGCGAAGCGGGGCGCTCTCAGGCACGGATAGGCGTCAGTTGCGGGATCCGATGCCTGTGGATGTGCCGGGATGTACGCGGATTTGGGCACCAGAACGCAATCAGTGCCCAATGCTCTTCGAGGCGCGAGATACTTCTCGCGAATGGCCCCAGGAGCGCATCGAGGTCTTGCATGGAACAAAGGTCACCCTTCGTAGTGAAAACGACAGGGCCAGTGGGCGGCGAACTGTGGACGAACGCCTGCTCGTCCGCTTCCCCTCCCTGTACCGCAAGTTCGCCCCGGCGGTTGTCCGGGATGCCGTCCGGGTCTCGGCTCAGGCGATTAATGCTCGCCCGTCGTGTCGAGCGGGCCTATGCAGCAGCCAACCGGCGAGACTTCGACCTGGTCCTTCTCGGCTGGGAGGATGAAGCCGAGTATCGCCCAGGGGCCGACCTGATCGCTCCCGACCAAGAGGCGGTGTTTATCGGCCGTGACGGATACCTACGGATGTGGCGGAATTGGCTTAGCGCCTTTGGGGACCTCCGGTTTGAACCCGAGGAGATGATCGACTTCGGGGATGCGTTTCTAGTTACGGCTCAGCAAAGCGGACACGGATCGGGCAGCGGCGTCGCCGTCAGCAAGCCGGTGTTCCAGCTCTTCCACACCCGCGGGGGAATGGTTACCCAGCAGCGCGACTTCAGCAACCGCTCGGAAGCGGTCAAAGCCGCCGAGCAGCTTAACGGTTAGGGTCGAGCCCTACCGGTTTTCGTACCCGTGAGGACCACTCATCCCCGAACGGAAGATGGAGCTACGCGGGCTCGAACCGCCGACCTCCTGATTGCGAAGCGGGGGACTCTCAGGCACGAACAGGCGTCGATTGCGGGATCCGATGTGCGCGGATGCGCGGGGATACACGTGGATTTGGGCACCAGAACGCGACTGGTGCCCAATCAGATGGCCAGGTCAGCACCCCGCAGTAGCGGTCGGAACTGCGAAAGGGCAAGTCGAAGAACCCCATCAAACGGATGCGCGGCGCTCGCTGCCGGGGCTTGACCTGGACAAGGTCAAGCTAGCTGCGGATCGGGTCAGCGCCTACAGCCAGCAGGCTTCCGACATCGCGGCCGCCGCCGAGAAGACGCGTAAGAAGAACGGCTAACGCGAGGGCCGCAGGACAAGGCCGCATGCCGGAGTAGTGAACCGGGATGGTTGAGGCGCTGACATAGCGAGCCTCAAGACGACGGGTACCGCGCAAAACACGGGCCGCGCCACACCTCCACGCGGAATGCTCGGCTTCCATGCGAAGCGCGTATTTCTGATCTGATGGACGCTTCGGACGACGGTGCACCAGGTCGCCTGGCACGGGCGGGAGGTTGCGGCCGGTCGTGGATGGCGCGTTGGCACCTGGGGCCGCGCGCCGCATTCTGGTATAGGATGAACCCCGTGAGGGAGGACCGCAGGGTGGGTAGGGGTTCGATGCGCTTGTTTGCCTCGGCTTTTGGCGTACTCCTTTTCGCGTTCGGGGTGTTCGCGGGGTCCGCGCAAGCTGCGAAGCCCAAGATCAACGTTTCCTACGGAGTTGACGAACACCAGGTCGACGCCACCGGCACGATCGGCAAGGGCAAGCTCCAAGGAGCGCCGCCGAGAAAGCGCTGGCGAGCGATCCTGCTGGAGGATTCGGCCGACGATGGCACCTGGGCTCCTGTCGACTCAGCAAAGCTCGCCCAAGGCAAGAACTTCGCGCTCCGCTGGTCAGCACCTGACTCGCTCGACTCTGCGTCGGTACGAATCAAGCTCAAAGCTGGAAAGAAGTCGATCCAGAGCCAAGCGGAGCGTCTTAGTTTCGGGACCGATCCGGGGGATCCCATCGTCGACGCGGTCGATCCCGCAGACGTGGTTTCGCTACCGACGGTCTCGGATCCGACTCTGCGCCTGGCCGGCAGCCAGAACCTCGAGCCTGGTCAGTTCCTGGCGGCTCCGCCAGAGGGAAACACCCCCGATGGCTTCCTTCTCAAGGTCGCAAGCTCATCGGTCTCAGGCGATCAAACGCTGGTCGAGACCGAGCCCGCCTCCCTTTACGAAGCGGTGCCAACCGGACAGATCGCGGTCAACCTAGGTGACCTCAGCTCGGCCGAGCCATTGAACGCTGATGCGCGTGCCTTCTCCCAATCGATGCGCCAGGGCGACGACTCGGAGGCCAATGTCCCATTCTCTGAGCAGGTCTCTTGCACCGGGGCTGGGCAGATGAGCCTCAGCGGCAGTCTCGACGCCTCGCTTGAGCCTGACCTCGATCTCGAATGGTCGAAGAGGTTCGGCATCCCACCCGTCGACGATCGACCTGGCCCGCGCAACCGTTGACGCAACGCTAGTTGCCGACGCCCAGGCTTCTGTATCGGGCGCCGCCTCATGCGAGCTCTCAAAGCTGACTCTGTTTGAGCCCAGGTGGGTGGTAGTCGTCGCAGTCGGCCCGGTCCCGGTACCCATTGAGGTCGCTATCCCGATCAACGTCTCTGCTTCCGCGGAGGTTTCGGGCTCGGTTTCGGTTTCAGCCAACGCATCGATGGGGGGCTCCGTCGGAATCGAGTATGAGGACGGCGACGTCTCAGGGATCAGCGAGTTTTCACATCTCGCCACCGTTAACCATTCGGTCAACGCTGAAGCCTCGGCCGAAGCGCGGATCGGTCCCGACATCACGGTAAAGGCGGGGTGGGGTGTGCCCGTGCTTGGTGAGCTTGCCGCTACTGCCGGTCTCGACGTCTATTCAGGACTTCGCCTCACCTACGTGCTCAACCGAAGCCCTCGCGGCAAGCTCTGCGTTCCCGTCCACGCGGAGGGAAGGCTCGTCTTCTCGATCCCTGTCATCGATGACATCACCGTCGGGCCGGAGACGATCATCGACGAAGAAGTCATCTGTGTGGAGTTCCCAGATGGAGAACTCGAGTGGTCGGGCACTTACTCCGGCAACTTCACTGCAGAGGAGACGACTGTGGAACCGGGATGGACCATTGTCGAGACATGGACCGGGAACTGGCAACAAGCAGTGGACGGGACCTCTCCTGACGGCCTTACACCAGAGGACGACTTTTCCCTCGTTCCTGCCAGTAGCGAATGGACCTACGATCAGTCACGCTTTAGCGACGTACCCTGCGTTACCTATGGGCCACGCGAAGTCGGGTCGAATCCGGACAGCCGGATCTTTCTAAGGCTTGTGCCTGACGGCTACCAGATATACGGAGGGGGCGGCACAGGGCAGACCACCTTCATCTCTCGGCCCTGCACCGGAGAAGAAACCCTAACTGATGAAGGCGAAACCACTTACGGCAACGGGGGTCTGGGTTGCTTTCCCGAGTTCGAAACTCAGCCCATGCCGGCCGCTGTGGACGGTGTGTTGACGCTTTCAGGAACACTCTCCGGTGGTGCCGATTGCTTGTTTATGTTCGAAGACACCAGCGCCAGCGAAAGGACCTGGAACCTGACCGTGAGTTGCGTTGGCGGAGGCGTTCCCACTAGCAACTGGAAGTGCTGACGAGATGATGCGGTAATGACGGAGGAGGGACTTGAACCCCCGACACGCGGACTATGATCGCTTCGCGCTGAACTATCTGTCAGCGAATGCTTGAGGCGCTCATAGCTTTCCAGCGTCGCGAGCCGCCTTCGCCCGGCATTTTCCCGACCGCCGACTGCATCATCTGGTGCCGCCTGTAGCAGTGTTCTGCAATGCCCGCGCCCGGGGCTGCGAGCCCGGAGAGGCGCCAGCCACGTTAGGAGTGGTCCTTTCCATGCAAAGCACCTAAGTCTTTCCTGGCGCTAGAGCCGTCCGAAAGAGCGTCGTCGTCAAGGCGAACGGCGCCTTGATTGGACCCGAATGGGCACGAGGCGGTGTGTACGCAGCCGAGGGCGAGTCGGGACCGGAGTCCCCGATCGCCAGTGAGGGAGCCGAGAAGAGAGATGGAGCTAGGCGGGCTCGAACCGCCGACCTCCTGATTGCGAAGCGGGGCGCCGTGGCATGACGCCGGGCCGCGGTTTTGGCTCTATCAAGCTGAAGGTCTCCCACTTGCTGCCATCGCAGTCCCGGACGGATAGCCGTGGATTAGCCGGGATGTCGTTGGATTTGGGCACCCGAACGCGTTTGGTGCCCAATGGAAGTCGGTGAGCGCGCCCTGTCTACTCGCGACGCGGTGGCTTGCTTGAACTCTGGGCTGGAGGCGTCAGCCGGGGCGGATGTTCTTGTTGTGGTGGAAGGCGTTGTCAGGGTCGTACTTGCCCTTGACCTCGGCGAGTCGCCGGTAGATCTGATCGCCGTAGGCCTCTCGAACCCGGCTGGAGTCGTCGTCGGAGTCGAGGAAGTTGACGTAGACGCCAGCGCGGTGCGGTTTGAGGGCTTGGAGGAACCGCCGCGCCCAAGCAGGCTCGGCCGCGGCGTGCTCGCTGGACTCGTCGGGGAGCCACACGGCGTCGATGCTCATGGTGTGGGCCGCGTCGCGACCGGCGTAGGCGGTGGCGTCGCGGGGGACTCGGGCGACGGCGCCCCCGATGTGGAACATCGCCGCGTACGACCGGGGCGAGCCGGCGGCGTAGGCGTGATCGGCGATGACGGCGATGGCGTCGTCGGAGAGGCCGGCGAGGTTCGTCGCCTTCCAGTAGTAGTGCCACCCGTGGGGGACGGTGTCGTCGAGGCCGCCCTGGAAGGCGACGTACGGCGAGGGTGCCAGCAGGTCGACGAGCGGCGTCCCGAACTGACGGAGGGCCCGCACCGCACGCTCGCCGTCTTCGACGGCGCCCGCGTAGCAGCAGGCGACGGCGATAGCCGGCCGCCAGTGCAGGTCATCGGGGATGCCCGGCAGCGGGGGGACGGTGCCGAGCCTGACGACGGTGCCGAGCTCGTCGGGCGCTTCGGCGACGAAGTCCCGGTAGAAGCGCAACACGTCGGCGGTGTCGTCGGCCGCCCAGAACACGGGCCCGGCCATCACGGCCGGGCCGAGGGGATGCAGGGCGAACCGGAACGAGGTGACGACGCCGAAGTTGCCGCCGCCACCTTGCAGCGCCCACAACAGATCGCGGTGTTCGTCGGTGGACGCCCGGACGATGTTGCCGTCGGCGGTGACCACCTCGGCGGCGAGCAGGTTGTCGACGGCGAGCCCGTGCTTGCGCATGAGGAAGCCGATGCCGCCACCGAGGGTCAGCCCGGCGACGCCGGTGTGGCTCACGATGCCTCCGGTGGTGGCCAGACCGTGCGTCTGTGTCTCGTGGTCGACGTCGCCCCACAGAGCACCGCCCTGCACCCAAGCCGTGCGACCGGCCGGGTCGACCCACACGGACCGCATCGCCGAGAGGTCGATGACGATCCCGTCGTCGCACACCGAGGTGCCGGCCACGTTGTGGCCCCCGCCCCGTACGGCGATCTCCAGGTCGCGCTCGCGCGCGAAGTCCACGGCCGCGACCACATCGGCCACGCCCGTGCAGCGGGCGATGCAGGCCGGATGTCGGTCAACCGTGCCATTCCAGATCCCGCGGGCAGCGTCGTAGTCGGGGCTCGTCGGCAGCAGCAGCTCTCCGCGGAACGATCCGCCGAGCTCGTCGAACGCGGTCGTCCTCATGGGCGGTGCCTGTGGTGTCTGGATAGCGGTCATCTCGTCCTCTCGGTCGTGCTCGATGAACCAAACGTAGGCTTGCCGGCCCGGGCTGGCTAGTTCTACTTTCGAACCAACCGGTTCGAGTTGCAGACCTACGGCCGATCCACGGCTAGCATGGTGGCGCGATGCGCAGCTACGCGCAGTACTGCCCGGTTGCCAAGGCCAGCGAGATCCTCGGCGATCGTTGGACGCTTCTGATCGTGCGCGAGATGCTCGGCGGCGCGAGCGGCTTCAACGAGCTGCAACGGGGCCTCCCGGGGATCTCGCGCTCGGTCCTCATCGACCGCATGCGCGCGCTCGAGCGGGCCGAGGTCATCGAGCGCAGGACGGGCCCCAAAGGCCGCACTCTCGAGTATCGCCTAACGCCCGCCGGCCATGACCTGCAGCCGGTTGTGCAGGCGATCGGCGAGTGGGGGGTGACTTGGTCGTTCACCGATCCCCGCCCCGAGGAGCTCGACCCCGACCTGTTGATCGTCTGGATGGCCCGGCACGTCGATCGCGAGCAGCTTCCGGCGGACCGCACCGTGGTTCAGTTCGACTTCCGCGACCCCAAGCGGCGCTACTGGATGGTGCTCGAGCCCTCCGAGGTCTCGGTCTGCCTCCAGCATCCCGGGTTCGACGTCGATCTCGAGGTTAAGGTCGACACCGCCACCCTCTACAGCGTCTACCTGGGGCGGGCCGAGCTGGGCGGCGCGGTGCGGGCGGGCAAGCTGACGATGAGCGGCCCGAGGGCGCTCCAGCAGTCCTTCGGGCGCTGGTTCGCCTGGAGCGCGTTCGCCCCGGCCAGCCGCTTGGCGCAACAGCGCCGCACAGCCGCCTCACGCCTGGCCAGCCCTCATCGCGTACGAATCGCCGACGACGGCGATCCGGCCACCGCACCATAATGGCCGCAACCGCCACGCATGCATCCGCACGCAAGCAGGTATCTCGGCCGACCGCCGCGTGCTGCTGCCTAGGACGACCTGCGGGCGTCTGACGTGCCGGCCGTCGCTCCTCCTGAGGGCGAGCGCACCAACTGAGTACGGGCCTCGTCCGGTGAGGCCGGGCGGCCGGTGACCAGGCTGGCATCGAATGGGTGACCTTGAGCGGGGTCAGGGACGTTCACCGTGCGGCGGACCGTTGCGCTTTCCACACAAAGCGATACCTCGCCGACGAGGAGCGGTCGCGAACGGAGCGCTTTCGCCGCTGGTTCGGCTTTGAGCCCGACGACCTTGACTTCAAGATCCTCTGGGGAATGGCGGATGCGGTCGAGCTCCAGTTCCTGCGGAAATACTTCGCCGATCAGGGATGGGCGAGTAACCGAGTAGTCAAGCGCGCGATCGAGAAGCTTCAAGCGGCGATGCGGCCCGCCAAGGAGGAACTCGATCGCCCGGAGCCGACGAACGCTGAGATCGCCCGGAGCTTTCTCTCCGAGGCATGTCCCGCAGAAAATCCCCGCCGGAGCAGGGGTTGTGAGAGTGGAGCTAGGCGGGCTCGAACCGCCGACCTCCTGATTGCGAAGCGGGACGTTCTCAGGCACGAACAGGCGTCAAATACGGGATCCGATGTGTGTGGATGTGCGCGGATGTCTGCGGATATGGGCACCAGAACGCAACTGGTGCCCAACGGATCTGACCAGGTGAACTTCCGCGTTGTGAGGGACCGCCTAGGGGCTTCGGACTGATTAGCACCCCTCCGGACACTGCGGCGCCCGCGCATGCCGTCTGAGCGCTGGCTGAGCTGCGGTCAAATCCAGTGCCGTAGGCGATGGTTCGCGGCGTGATGCTGTGGCGTTACGAGGAGTACGCACACGTTCACGGCCGACACGCACTCGACAGCGACAATGTCAACTGCCGCGTCCGGGAGCCGCCCGGCGTGGGGCTTTTCACGCGACTCGCTGGTGCGGATCGACGACGACGATGAGAAGGACGACCACAACTGCGCCGGCAGTCATCAGGAGACCCAGCAACGACGGATCCCGACCGACCGATGACTCAGTGGAGGGCTCGACCGGCCGGCGTCGGGGACGACATGCGACTCCGGGTGCATCGGCATTCATCACGACGGCAGTCCATTGTCCGAGCGCATGCTCCCGGGTCAGTTCCAACGTGCTCGCGGCGGCCCCTTCAGCCACACCATAGTCCCTGATCGGCGACGGTCGCGCGTCTTCGGTGTCGCTCACTTCGGTGCGAGGCAAACTCGAGCTCGCCGTCATCGAGAGCCGGCATCCAGCTCGAATCGTCGAAGAACGTGGTCAAACAGAACGTTCGAACGTAACGGACTCGCCGTCCGCGTCGGGCCCGATGCCGACGAAGTCGGCGCGTCCGCATCGACCGGAGTTCGGACATCACCCAAGCCTCGTCGGGAGCCCAAGATCGCCTCTTCGCCGAAGATCGATGTTCTCGGTGGTATTGCGTAGGTCGCGCTGTCGAGATGCTCTCGGTCTGAAGCGAAGTAGCCGTCGTCGTCACGCCCGAAGGCATAACGGGATCCAGAACGGAACAAGGCCGCCGATGAGCAAGGCCAGGCCGATAAGCCCAGCGAATGCTGGTAAAGACCATGCCGATGACCCGGCCAAAGGTCCAGTTGGACTGGTACCGAGGTGGCGTAGGCGTACGTTCCGTTTGGCGCTTCCGGCTCGACGCTTGTCAATGCCAGCCACGGACCGGTAGACGAGGCGGTCTTAGGCGCATCGGCGTCGCGCAACATCCGGCCTTTCCGGCGGCGAGCTCTGATGATTTTCGATGCGACACGTGATCCGACTGTTGCGCTCCTGAGCAGCGGAGACGTTTAGCGCAGACATTCGAACATCGCGTGTAGACTGATGGGTGACGACAGGCGAACCGCCGGTTGTCGACACCCAACATCGGTCTAGAGCGGATGGGAGATGGAGCTAGGCGGGCTCGAACCGCCGACCTCCTGATTGCGAAGCGGGGCGCTCTCAGGCACGGATAGGCGTGGGTTAGCGGCTTCGATGCCTGCGGATGTGCGCGGATGTACGCGGATATGGGCACCAGAACGGGCTTGGTGCCCAATCAAGATGGTGTGGCTGCCGCCGAACCAAGCGGCCACCTGGCTCTCTCGACGTAGGCTCAGTGATTGATCCCTCGAAAGGAATTCGCTCGTGAGTCGACAAGAAGGTCTGGCTAATTACCGGTGCAGGGCGCGGTATGGGTACTGACATCGCCCGCGAAGCCTTGGCAGCCGGGCACGCGGTCGTAGCTACCGGGCGCAACACGGACGCCGTCACCGAGGCGATCGGTGAGCACGACGACTTGCTCGTCGTGCGCCTCGATGTCACAAGCGCCGAGGAGTCCGAAGCGGCAGTCGAGGCCGCTCTCGAGCGCTTCGGCAGCATCGACGTGCTCGTCAACAACGCCGGCAACTTCTTTGCGGGATTCTTCGAAGAGCTTTCCCCGAGCAGGTCGAGGCGCAAGTGCGAACGATCCTGTTCGGCACGATGACCGTGACGCGGGCAGCGCTGCCCACCATGCGCGCCCAGCGCTCGGGACAGGTCGTCGCGATCTCCTCGGTGGCCGGGCTGATCGGCCAGGAATTTTGTTCGGCCTACGCCGCCGCCAAGTTCGGCGTCGAGGGATTCGTAGAGTCGTTGGCCACCGAGGTCGAGCAGTTCGGCATCGGTACGACGATCGTGGAGCCCGGGTTCTTCCGCACCGACCTACTGACGCCGGAGTCGACCACTTGGGCGGAGCTCTCCGTAGACGACTACGCCGAGCAAGCCGCTGCCACCAAAGAGGCTTGGCAGGGAATGAATGGCCAGCAGGGCGGCGATCCGGCAAAGCTCGCCACGGCACTCGTCGAGGTCGTTGGCTCGGAGAAGCCTCCCGCCCGCTGGGTCGCCGGAGCCGATGCGGTCGAGGCCGCCGAAGGCAAGGCGAGGACGCTTCTCGCGCAGGTCGATGCACATCGGGAACTCTCCAGTTCGCTCGCGTACGACGACGCTTGAGCCTCAACGAGGAGTGGAGCTAGGCGGGCTCGAACCGCCGACCTCCTGATTGCGAACCAGGCGCTCTTCCAACTGAGCTATAGCCCCGAGTGGGTCCGGCCTCAGCCGGTCGAGTTAAGAGTAGGCGATGGGCGGCCTGTTGCAGGCACATGGACAGTGGTCCACCAGAGCCCCTGCAACCTCAATGCCGCATGGATTCAGTCGATTTAACCTCTCCACATGAGTTTTCGGACTCGACTTGGCCTGTTCTTCCTTTTGATGGTTGTGATTCCGATTGCGGCCATCGCTGTGCTTGCTTCAGACGTGACGGCCGACTCGCAGGCGGGGAAGGCGGACGCGCAGGTATCCACTGGCCTTGAAGCGGCGATTTCGGTTTATGACGACGAGGTTGCTGCGGCTGATGCTGCCGCCCAGCGGGTCCTGAACGACCGTGCGGTTGTCGACGGGTTGGCGAGCGGCAGCGCCCAGGAAATCGAGCGAGCGACGGCCGCGGCCGGGGCCGAGAACGGGCTCGAGTACCTGGCGCTGACCACTCCCGACGGCGAGGAGCTGGAGCCGATTCCGTCCAACTCGCCGGTCGCGACGGTGACGGTGACCGATGCCGGTGGCAGTGAACTCAGGCTGGTCGCATCGACGATCAACGCAGACGAGTACCTCGGGCGCGTGGCGGAGTTGACCGGCCTGAGCGCCGCCGTTGTCGGATCGAGCGGCCCCGCCGTTGCGGCGGAGGGCGTGGACACGGAGTCGCTGCCCGGCGCGGGAGAAACGACGGATGCGGAGGTTGGCGGCGCGGAGGCGCGCGCCGCTACGGCGTCGCTCGGCGACGATGGCGCATCGGTGACGGTCTTCGCTCCGGTCGAGGGGGCCGGGTTCTTCGACTCGCGCCCGCGTGTTGCCTTGCTCGTGGCGGTCTTCCTCGCGATTGCGCTGGCGGGAGTCGCCGTCATCGCCAGGACGCTCCAGTCGCAGATCGCGGCGATGCTCGGCGCGGCACGGCGCATCGGCTCGGGCGACTTCTCTCAGCGCGTGCCCGTGGTGGGCCGCGACGAGATGGCTGGCCTCGCGAGCGAGTTCAACATGATGACCGACCAGCTCGAGCAGCAGATCGCTCAGCTGCGGCGTCAGCGCGTCGAACTGGATCGCTCGGTGCGCCGGCTGGGCGAGGCGTTCGCCGCCGGCCTCGATCGCGAGACGCTTCTGAGAATCGTCGCCGAGACGGCCTTGGGCGCCTGCAACGCGGAGTACGCACGTGTGTCGTTTAGCGACGGCGAGGTGATCGAGGTTCCGGAGTCCTTCGCGGGCCCGGCGCGCGACGCGGCGGTCGCGGGTCAGAAGCGCGCCGACCGCGAGGGTGTGCGGGTGGACGCCCGCCGGGATGGGGGCTTTGCACTTGCCGCGCCGCTCAAGACCCTCTCGGACAACGTCCAGGTCGGCTCGCTGTCGATCGGGCGCGCGAGCTGGGAGTTCGACGACGAGGATCGCGACGTTTTTCTCTACCTCCTGGGCCAGACGTCGGTCTCGATCGAGAACATCTCGGCGCACGAGAAGGTCTCCGAGCAGGCTGTGACCGATGAGCTCACCGGCCTGCCCAACAACCGCGCCTTCCGCGAGACGATCGATCGCGAGGCGGCGCGTGCCGAACGCTTCAAGCACGAGCTATCGCTGATCATCCTCGACGTCGACAACTTCAAGTCCGTGAACGACACCTATGGCCACCTCCAGGGGGATGAGGTATTGCGCCTGATCGGAACGGTTCTCCTTGAAGAGCCGCGAGCCATCGACGAACCGGCGCGATACGGCGGCGAGGAGTTCGTGGTTGCGTTGCCCGAAACCTCAACGGAGGGTGCCGTCGAGATGGCTGAGCGCATCCGCGAGCGCCTGGAAGAGGAGGAGATCCCGCTCCTTGACGGCAGCGGCATTCTGAAGGTGACGGCCAGTTTCGGCACGGCGACGATCCCGCTTTCGGCTGAGACGGTGCGCCAGCTTTTCTCGGCCGCCGACGATGCGCTTTATGAGGCCAAGCGCGCCGGCAAGAATCGCGTGGTCACCGCGCCTGAGCGGGTGACCGTTGGCGGCCAGCCCAGTCGCCAAGTCACATAACTAGGATTTGCCGTAGGTTCACGCTCGATGGGAATCTTCGACGACGCCATACGCGAGCACCTCGAGCTGAAGCGCCATGCCGGCGTGGACGAAGAGGAGCTCAAGGAACTGGAGGACGAGGCATTCGGTCCCCCGGCGCGCCCAGGCGACCCCGACTTCCCGGGTTCCACCTCGGAGGAGGCCGCGGTTGAGTCTCGGGGCTCCGGCTGAAGGAGCCGTCTTCGATGCCGAGACGGATGAGGCGAAGACATCCGACGAGGCGGCGACTCCTGACGATGCGGTGACCGAGGCTCCGGCGGAAGAGCCGGCGCTCACGCCGATCGACGAGGCGACCGCTCCCGAGACCGATGAAGCTCCGGCCGAGCCCGCGAGCGAGGAGACCGCCGTACAGGATCAGCCCGCCGTGCAGGAAGAGCCCGCTGCCGAAGCCCCTGCGCCCGGCCCGGAGCCTGATCCCGCTGAGGCATCGAGCTTCACCACCGAGGAGCGCGAGGCGATCGCCGATCAGCCCACTGTTTTCTTCGAGCAGCAGCCGCCGGAGGAGATGGAGCTGGGCGAACTCGAGCTCGATATCGACGAGGAGACCGAGGAGGTCGGCGGCGCCTTCTCAGACCCGCTGACGGACGAGGAGCCGCTGATCGTCGAGGAGGCCTTCTCGGAGCCGGCCCCCGATACGGAGGTCGCCGAGACTTTGCCGGAGGCTGAACCCGAGCCGGCGGCCGAAGAGCCCGAGGCAGCCGAAGGCGAAACGGGCGACGACGACGTCCTGGAAGAGACGCCCGAATTCCTCCGGGACAACCCGGACGACGACGAGCTGTGGTTCGAGCAGGGCGAACCGAAGGACTTCGACTTCTGAGGTCCGATAGGCGGCGCATTTCTGCGTCCTCGCCACGTCGGCTCACTCACTTGGGATTACCCAAGCTCGTTTCACCGACGCGGCTGCGTCCTTGAACTGCTTGCCTCTCGAACCTCAGGTCGAGGTCGACGGCGCTTCGATGTAGCCGCGGGCGCGGGCGGCTTCGACGACACGCTCGATGCCGACCAGGTACGCGGCCTCGCGCAGGTCGAGCCCTTCTTCCTTGGCTCGCGCGGAAACGTCGCGATAGGACTTGCGCATCTTCGTCGCGAGCTTGTCGTTCACGTCGCGCTCGTCCCACTGGAAGTGCTGGAGGTTCTGCACCCACTCGAAGTAGGAGACGACGACGCCGCCGGCGTTCGCCATGACGTCGGGGATCACGTAGGTGTCCTTCTCGCGGAGGATCTGGTCGGCGGCGGGCGTGGTGGGGCTGTTCGCGCCCTCGACGAGGACCTTGCAGTTCATCCGGTCGGCGTTGTCCTCGCGGATCATGCCGCCGAGCGCCGCGGGGATGAAGACGTCGCACGGGACGGCGACGAGGTCCTCGGGGTCGATCTCCTCGACGTCCGGGAACTCGGTGATGAGACCGCCCTGAGAGATGTGGTCGTGAAGGGCGGCGGCGTCGATGCCCTTCTCGCTCTTGACGGCGCCGTTGGCGTCGGAGACGGCGACCATCTCGGAGCCGAGCTGCTGCATGATGCGCGCGGCCCAGGAGCCGACGTTGCCGAAGCCCTGGACGACGAACTTGGTCGAGGCGGGGCTGAGGCCGAGTGCGGGCGCCGCCTCGCGGAACATGTAGACGCAGCCGCGCCCGGTGGCGGCCTCGCGGCCGAGCGAGCCCTCGAGCGAGAGCGGCTTGCCGGTGCACGATCGCGGGCGTGTGGCCGTGGAGCTTTCCGTACTCGTCCATCATCCAGGCCATCACCTGGGCGTTGGTGTTGACGTCCGGCGCCGGGATGTCGCGCGTCGGGCCGAGGACCTTCTCGATCTTGGCCATGAACGAGCGGGTGATCTTCTGGAGCTCGGCCTGCGTGAGCTTCGAGGGGTCGCAGTTGACGCCGCCCTTGGCGCCGCCGAAGGGGACGTTCGCGACGGCGGTCTTCCAGGTCATGAGCGAGGCGAGGGCGCGGACCTCGTCGACGTCGACTTCGGGGTGGTAGCGGATGCCGCCCTTGTATGGGCCGCGGGCGCCGTTGTGCTGGATGCGGTAGCCGGAGAAGACGTGGATCTTGCCGTCGGAGCACTTGACGGGGATCTGGACGGTGACCTCGCGGTAGGGGGTCCAGAAGACGACGCGCACGTCGTCGGGAAGGTTCATGTGGTCGGCCGCTTTGTCGAAGTAGTGGCGGACGATGTCGAGGTTTGAGACCTCGGCGCGCCTCGGGGTGTGGGCAGTGTCCGACTCAGTCGTCATCGGCGAATGGTCGGTGTGCTGCTCCTCGCTGTCGTCCTTCGCCGTGTCTTCGTTGCGTCGCGGTCTGCGTGTCCGCCATCTCTCGACTCCTCAGGCTCGACTCATTCGGGATGTTGTCACAGACGCGGTTGCCCGAGTGAACGGGGGGTGAACCTCGACTCTGCCGAGCATCGTGTTTGACTTGCCCGTATGGCTGAGACAGTGCCGCGGAGCGTGGCGGAGCCGATGCGCGTGTGGATCGTGGGACTCGGGACCGTGGGTCGCTGGGTCGACGACGCTCTCACTGAGGCCGCGAACGACATCGCGGTGCGTTACGGCTTGTCGTTCTCAGTCGTGGGTCGTGCTACTCGGAGCGGTGGCTTCGTCGCTGAAGACGGCAGGCGTTGGGATGACACGCTCGAAGCGATGCGTGCGACCGAGGCCGATGTGCTGATCGAGACGGCGGCGACGCCGGTGGATGGAGAGGAGGGCGCCGCGCACATGCGCGAAGCACTCGGGCGGGAGATTCCAGTCGTGACTTCGAACAAGTGGCCTGTCGCGCGGTTCGGCACCGAACTCCTCGACCTGGCCCGCCAGGAAGGAGTTGCGTTTCGGGCGGAGTCGACGGTGATGTCGGGGACACCCCTCCTCGGCCCCCTGACCGAAGGACTGGCCGGCGCGACTCCGCTTTCGGTCCGTGGGATCGTCAACGCCACGGCGAACTCGATCCTCACCGACATGGCCGCGGGCGCGAGCTACGACGACGCCTTGGAGGCGGCGCAAGCAGCCGGGTTGGCCGAGCCCGATCCGAGCGCCGACATCGATGGTCACGACTCGGTTGCGAAGGCGATGATCCTCGCTGGCCTCGTCTTCGATCGCGGGTTGGATCTGGAAGAGGTGGATCGACGGGGGATCTCGGACCTGACGTCAGATGAGAACGCAGTCCTCGCCGAGGGAGGGTGTGTTCGCGAGGTCACGTCGCTGGAGTTCTCGGAAAGCGGCGGCGGGGGCAGCGTGCGCGCACGGGTGAGTCCCGAAGTCATCGAACAGGGCGATGTGTTGGCGGCGATCGACGGGACGATGAACTGCGTAGTCGCAAAGGCAGAGCCGGTTGGGGAGATCCGGATCGCGGGTCCGGGCGCGGGACCGCAGCTCGCGGGCCAGGGCGTACTGAGCGACCTGATCCGAGTCGGCCTCGACTTAGCGCGGCGACGAACCTAGAATCCGGGGTACGGGGCCATAGCTCAGTTGGTAGAGCGCGGCGTTTGCAACGCCGAGGCCGCCGGTTCGAATCCGGCTGG
>CAVRWX010000003.1:0-106258 GCA_963725035.1 uncultured bacterium
GCCGAGGTCGAGGGGTCAGACCCCGAGTACGCGGGCATCGTCAGCCGCGGCTGCGCCTTCGCCCTGGACGTCGCGATCGTGCAGGTGAGCCTCTTCTTGATCGGGGCGGTTCTCGCCCTGATCGCAGAGGCGTTCGGCGAGGTGTCTATCAACGTCAGCGCCACCGAGGTGGTGCTGGGTGCGGTCGCCTGGATCGCCGTCTTTGACATTTACCTGATCAGCTTCTGGTGGCTCGCCGGCCAGACCCCGGGGATGCGCATGCTCGGGATCGACGTGAGGACGACCGAGGGCGAGCGGGTTACGCCGAAGCGCGGCGTTGTGCGCCTCGTCGGCATGTTCCTCGCCGCGATCCCCCTGTTCGCCGGCTACGTGCCGATCATGCTGAACGATGAACGCCAGGGGTTCCACGACAAGCTCGCGAAAACCGTGGTGCGCTACCGCAAGCCTGAGCGCCGCCCCAGGCGGGCCTAGGCCTTCGGGGTCTTCGGGGCCTTCAGGGCCTTCGCGAAGTACTCGAGCGCGGTCCGCGTCTTCGTCTGCTGCGGGTCTCCCACGTCGATGCCGGCGTCGCTCAGAAAGACCCGCGCTCCGGCAGCAACGTCGAAGATCTCCGCGGGTGGGCACTTGGTCGAGAGCTCGAGGATTCTCGTCCCGTCGGGGTAGTTCCACAGCTCGACGGCGAGCTTTCTGCGCGCGCCCTTCGGCCGGGTCTTGAGCTTGAAGACGTTGACCGGCCCCAGGACGAGCAGGTCGTCGAGCTCGATTCCCTCCGGAGCGTTCTGGGCGAAGAACTCCCGTTGAGGCTTCGAGAACAGCTTGCGCAGCGGCAGCTCACCCGCGACGGCGCTTTTAACCCGCGGCTTCGCGAGCGTGCCCTTGTACGAGGCCGAGCACACATACCCGCCGGGCATCGCGTCGACCTCGACGACGAAGTCCGTTGACTTTCGCTGCTCAGCCTCAAGCGAGGAGGGCTCAACCGGCCGGAGCTTTACGACGGAGTCGTCGGGCCGGCCCTGGCTGCGGCGTGCCCGGGCGACAACGCCAGCCTTGTCCAGCGCGAGGTCCTTGGTGTCGAAGAAGAAGATCTGGCGGATGTAGGCGTCAAGGGGGTCGATGCCGAGGGCGGTGAGGGTCGAATTGCGGTGCTCTTCGGAGACCGTGAGCTTGAGCTCGACGGAGTCGGCGGCTCTGGTTAGCGCGAGGAGCTCGCGTAGCTGGTCGTCGTCTAGACGGGGTGATTCGGGTTGCTTCTTGGCTCTGGGCATGAGGCGAACGTTATGTCAAGAACTTTGATACTTTCGCCGTAGGGGGCCATCCAGGTTTCTTGCCAGGAGGCGTGCGGGTCATACGTTCAGAAGGGCACATGCAGCTTGACGCTCGAGTCCGGCGGTGTCACCTCAGCCTCGCGATCGTCCTCGCCTTCGCGGGGATCGCGCTTTCAGCAGCTCCCGCATCCGCCGAGAGCCTCAACGCATACCGCGTCGAAGCTTCGGCCAAGAACCTGAAGGCGCTCGCCGCCGCGGGCTTCGACGTGACCGAGGGACGAGACCTCGACCGAGGCACGATCGACGTGGTGGGCTATCGGTCCGACTTCTCTAAAGCTCGACGCGCAGCGGCTCACCAACCACCGCGCCGGCGCTGCGAGGCGGGGTGCCGGCATCGACCCGACCGCTGGCGCGACGGATGCCGAGTGGAACGTCTGGACGAAGTACGACGCCGTCCCGGACGACGACAAGGAGCAGTACACGGAGCAGTACGAGCGCCTCCTTGCCGACCATCCCGAGATCGTCGCCGAGCGGGTGACCGGCACCA
The DNA here is from genome assembly GCA_963725035.1 of uncultured bacterium. Classification (GTDB taxonomy): domain Bacteria; phylum Actinomycetota; class Thermoleophilia; order Solirubrobacterales; family 70-9; genus JALZKA01. The sequence goes on from CAVRWX010000003.1 coordinate 1,813, forward strand.
CGTACGGCGGGCGCGACATCATCGCCCTCCAGGTGACGAAGGACGCAACGGGCTCGGACATTCCCGGCCGGCCCGCAGTCCTCTACAACGCGATGCAGCACGCGCGCGAGTGGCTGGCGGGAGAAACCTGCCGGCGGACCCTCGACTACTTCGTCGGTCACTACGGCAAGGGCACGAGCGCGGGCAAGGAGGCGACGAAGCTCGTCGACAACACCGAGCTGTGGTTCGTCTGCGTCAACAACCCCGACGGCTACGAGTACACGTTCACACCCGGCAACCGCCTGTGGCGAAAGAACCTCGCCGACAACGACGGCAACGGCGTGATCGACCATCAACGACGGCGTCGACCCCAACCGCAACTTCTCGTCGAACTGGGGACGCGACAACGACGGCAGCTCGCCCGACCCGGGCTCGGAGACCTATCGCGGCCCGGGTCCCGCCTCGGAGCCCGAGACGCAGGCCATGGAGGCGCTCTTCGCAGAGATCAACCCGGTCTTCCAGAAGAACGACCACACGGCGGCGTCGCTCCTCCTCTACCCGCAGGGCGTCCAGCAGGACACGCCGAGCGCCGACCACGAGATCTTCACGGCGCTGGCCGGCGACCCGTTCAAACCAGGCATCCCAGGCTTCATCCCGGAGCTCTCGGCCGCGCTCTACATCACCAACGGCGACTTCACGGACTGGGCCTACAACACGCAGGACACGCTCTCCTTCACTCCGGAGGGCACCCCCGCCGAGGACCCGAGCGTTACGCGGATTCGAATACCCGGACTCGCCGCTACAGATCCAGCAGGAGTTCGAGCGCCACCTCCCGTTCGCCCTCGACCTGGCGCATTCCGCTGACGACCCGGCGAACCCCCACTCCCATCTCGACAACAAGGCGGCGGACTTCACGGTCGACAAGTTCAAGGAGTCCTACGGAAGCCCGCAGCCCGTGGGCGCCGTGGTGAAGCGAGAGCTCGGCGAGGTGAAGATGCGCTACAGCATCAACGGGAAGAAGACCAAGAAGGTCTCCACCGAGGACTACGAGGGGGGCGAGCGCTACTACCAGGAACCCGGCGTCTTCTACCACCGCGTTCGCGGCGTCGTGAAGGGAACGAAACCGGGCGACGAGGTCGAGGTCTGGTTCACGGCGGGCGGCGAGAAGTCCAAGTCCTTCACGTACGAGGCCGAGGTCGAATCGGGCAGCCCGGTGCTGATCCTCTCGAACGAGGACTACTCGGGCGTGCAGCCGAATCCCGCGCCCTTGAGCAGGGCCGAAGTACCTCGGCTACTACGAGGACGCGCTTGACGCAGCCGGGGTCGACTACGACGTCTACGACGTGGACGCGCACGGCCGCCGGCCTCCCGATCCGCTCGGGGTCCTGGGGCACTACTCGCATGTCGTCTGGTACACGGGCGACGACTACGTGCCGCGTGAGCCCGATGCCCCCGGCGGCTCAGGGATCACCAAGCGTGCCGTGGACACGCAGAACGCGGTGCGCGACTTCATCAACGACGGCGGCAAGCTCTTCTACACCGGCACGAACGCCGGCCGGGTGTTCGCCGAGGGCTACGCCTACAACCCGTTCCAGAACGAGGAGGACACCTACTGCCAGGACGGCAACCCGAGCTGCATCATCGTCCAGGACGACTTCCTCCAGTACTGGCTCGGCGCCTACCGCTACGTCGGCGGCGCGGGCCTCGACCCCGCCGACGACTCGATCTTCCCGGTGGAGGGCACCACGGGCCCGTTCGACCCGCTCTCGCTCACGTTCAACGGAGCGGATTCGGCGCAGAACGGCGACTTCGCCTCGACCCTCCTCGTCACCTCGTCCGTGCTCGACCCCGTCGAGTTCCCGCTGTTCGCCGACTCGGCCGCCGCGGCGCAGTGGATCCGCCCGTTCGCGTCGCCGTTCGACCCGTTTGACGGCGATTGGTTCATGTCGGCGGGCGCCCACGACGCTGCCTACAAGCGCCTGCAGAAGCCGTTCTCGGTGCCGGCCGGCGGAGGCACGTTCAAGCTCGCGACGTCGTTCGACCTCGAGGCCGACTACGACTACATCTTCGTCGAGATCCACACCGTCGGACAGGACGACTGGACGACGCTCGCCGACGAGAACGACCACACCTCCGACGACGTCGGCCTCTCCTGTCCCTCCACGGGCGACGGCTCCGACTGGCAGTCGAACCATCCGTTCCTGGCGCACTACCAGACGAAGATCGACGGCGGCGACGACTGCGACCCGACGGGCTCCAGCGGCTCCTGGAACGCCGCGACCGGCAACTCCGGCGGCTGGCAGGAGTGGTCCATGCCCATCCCGGCCGCCTATCACGGCGAGAACGTCGAGATCTCGGTCGCGGTCGTGAGCGACCCTGCCGTCCAGGGCCTCGGCGCGTGGGTCGACCAGATGCGGCTCGAGGACTCGGGCGGTAACCCGATCAACTCGGCCGACCCGTCGTTCGAGAGCGGAGAGGACGGCTGGACCACCCCCGGCCCGCCGCCACCCGCGGGCGCCGGCGGCCAGTCGCAGGAGACGGGCTGGGAGCGGGCGCAGAGCGCGCCGTTCGTCGAGACGCCGATCACGACCACCGACGACACGGTCTACACGGGCTTCGGCTTCGAGGCCGTCACCGGCGCCGCGAACCGCGCCGCGCTGATGGCGGCCGCCCTGGCGCACCTCGGCCTGCCCTAGACGGGACGGAGCAACGCCAGCGCGTCGTCCAGACGGCCGGGTTCAAATGTTCTGGAAGCCGTCTCGGACGCTGGGGTAGCGCGGGCTCCAGCCGAGCTCCCGCTTTGCCTTGGCGTTCGAGGCGCCTCGCATCTCCGTCGCCATCAGGGTGACCACGGGTCCCGCGGCCAGGCGCGCCACCAGGCGGGGAATCCGGCGCGGCGGCTTCGCGCCGAGTGCCTCCGCATACAGCGGCAGCCAGTCCCGGAGCGCCAGCGGCTCGTCGTCGACGATGTTGTAGATCCCCGGCTGCCCCTTCTCGATCGCCGCGACGGTGGCGCCCGCCGCGTCCTGGGTGTGGACGAAGGAGGTGATCCCCTTCCCGGACCCGATCAGCGGGTACCGGCGCTTTCGCACCTCGCCGGCGATGAATCCGTCCGGCGCGAAATAGGTGCCCGGGCCGTAGAACCAGCCGTATCGAAGGACGATCCCGTCAATCCCTTGCGTCTGCGTCACCTGCCGCTCGAGCTCCGCGACGGCGCCGACGGTCGTGCCGAACGGCTCGGGCGCCCCGGTCGCGAGCGAGGCGTCCTCGTCCTTGATGGCGTCTCCCTCGGGCGCGTACGCGAAGGCGATGCTCTGCGCGACGATCCGCTTCACGCCCGCATCCACGGCCGCTGCCACCAGGTTGGCGGTGCCCTCGCGGCGCAACCGGTCCGTCGCCTCGTAGATGTCGCTCTTCCTTGGGTTCGGCACCTTCGGAAGCGCCGTGAGCTGATGGACGATCACGTCGGGTTTCGCCCAGGCGACCGTGGCCGCCGTCGCGACCGGGTCGAGAGCATCCAACACGGCAGGCGTCGCCCCAAGCTCCACCAGCTCGCTCGCTCGCTCGACGCTCCGCGAGGTGCCCGTCACCTCGTGACCGGCCTCGACGAGCGCCGGAATCAGCTCGCGCCCGATCGCGCCCGTCGCTCCCGCGATAAGAACCTTCATCAAACGGGCAAGCTACAACCATGGGCGGCAAGCTGAACCTGGGTGACCTCGAGCGGATCCCGCTGGAAGACGGGATGTCCTGGCTCCCGATCCGCCGGACGCTCGGCGTCACCGGGATTCTCCGTCAACGGCTACGTGGCGGAGAAGGCAGGCGACACCGTGATCGAGACGCACGACGAGACCGGCTCGGGTGCCGGCGGGCACGAGGAGCTCTACCTGGTCACCCAGGGCAGAGGCCTCGTTCACCGTGGGCGATGACGAGATGGAGCTCGGGCTCGGCGAGATGGTCTTCGTCGACCCAAAGACGACGCGCGGCGCAAAGGCGCTCGAGGCGGGCACGACGGTGCTGGTGTTCGCCGGCCGCCCCGGCGACGCGCTGCCCGTCTCACCCTTCGAGCACTGGTACTCGGCGATCCCGGCCTGGGAGGCCGGCGACTACGAGGCCGCCTACGCCACGATCGAGAAGGCGTTCGACGACTATCCCGGCCACCCACGCGTCCACTTCGAGCTCGCCTGCCTGCGAGCGCTTCAAGGACGGCGAGAGGATGCCCTCGACCACCTGCGCCCGGCGATTGCCGGCGAGCCGCGCTGCGCGAAGTGGGCGCGCGAGGACTCCGATTTCGACGGACTGCGCGAGGACCCGGATTTCGTCAAGCTGGTCTCGTAACCGAGCAAAAGGAGAGTCATGGGCAACCCGGTCGTGCACTTCGAGGTGCTGGGCAAGGACGGCGAGAAGCTGAAGAGCTATTACTCGGAGATGTTCGGGTGGGAGATCCGCTCGGACAACCCGATGAACTACGGGATCATCCTGCGCGAGGAGAACCTGAGCCCCGAGGGCATCGGGATCGGCGGCGGGATCATGGGCATGGAGGGAAGCCGAGGGGTACTCGACCTTCTACGTCGCTGTCGACGATTGCGAGGCGGCTCTGGCCAAGGCCGAGGAGCTCGGCGGCAAGCGCGTGCGTGGCCCCGACGAGGTGCCGGGGCAAGGCATCAAGATCGGAATGATCGAGGATCCGGAGGGCCACCTGGTCGGGATCCTTGAAAACCTGGGCTGATCCGGGTAGTGGCCATTGACCAGAAAATCCGCGAGCGCCGCGAGGCGATCGTCCGCGAGCACATGGAGTCGGAGAACCACCACGACTTCGAGACGACGCTCGGGACGTTCGAGCACCCCCGCTACGAGATCGTGCCGACAGGCGACGTCTTCGACGGGGCCGAGGAGGTCCAGCGCTACTTCGACGACTCGCGCACCGCGTTCCCCGACCAGCGGAACGAGCTGATCGCGCTCCACCACGCGGACGACGGGGTAATCGTCGAGTTCGACCTGAAGGGAACGCACGAGGGCCCGCTCCGCGGCATCCCTCCCACCGGCAAGGAGTTCACCTGCCGGACCGCCGCGTTCTTCCTCTTCGACGAGGATCGCCTGGTCTGCGAGCGCGTCTACTTCGACGCGGCGACGATCATGAGCCAGCTCGGCCTGATCCAGCCCGCGCCGTCGCTACAGGACTAGCGGGCCTGGTCGTAGACGTCGAGGATCGTGTCGATCACGAGGTTGGGGTCCTCTTCTTCCACCGCGTGCCCCGTGTGGACGACCATCTGCTCGGCGCTCGGACTCAGCACGAGCCATCCGCGCTGGTCCGAAACGTTGGTCTTCATCCCGGCCTTCTCCTCGGGAAACTCGGCCGCGGCGATCTCGGAGCTCGAGTACTCGTTCGAGATGACGGTGATCGGGATGTCGCCGATTTCCGTGCGCGCAGCCCAAGCGTCTTTTTCCATCTGGAGATAGTCGCGGTTCTCGATGTTCTCAGGGCTCTCCGGATCGGTGAACTCCACGATCTCCTTGGGCGGGTTCTCGAACGGAGCCGGTACTTCGACGAAGACCATTCCGGCGACCTCATCCGGGTGCTCGACCGCGTATCCGCCTGTGATGTTGCCGCCGCCCGAGGTCCCGACGAGCACATACGGGGGCTGGATCTCCGCCGCCTCGAACAACGCCTCTAGATCCGCGACGTAGTCGTCCAGCTGAAGCGGTCCTTCCCGCGGGTCGCTCGCACCCAGGTTCACGCGGTCGTACACGCACGTTCGGGTCTCGGCTGCAAGCCGCTCCTCGGCGAAGGCGTACGAGGCGCTGGTGTCCTCGTCTCCGCCCTCCATGACGATGGTCGGCGAGCCCTCGCCCGTGCAGCGCACGAAGAGGCCGCGGTCGCCGTCAACGTCCACGACAGTGCCCTCCTCGATCGTGTCTTCAGTGGAGGCCGGCCCCGAAGTCTCCTCGGGGCTGGTCGTGGGGGAATCGTCGCCTCCACACGCGACCAGCGCGCAGGCCGCTGATGCGAGAAGCAGCTGGACAGACCGTCGAGCAGTCATTGGTTCCCCTCTTGAAGCTGTAGCCGGTTCGACTCCCCCACTGGCCGGCATGGGGATGTGCCGTTCGTCACTATACGCGGAGCTTGTAACCCCGCCTGAACAGGCTGAGGTTGAGGGCGAAGAGGGCGGCCGTCGCAGCTGTGAGGAACAGCAGCGAGAGCGCGATGTTGGTCTCCTCGTATCCCAGGAATCCGTAGCGGATGAGGCTGATCATGTAGTAGATCGGGTTGAACTGCGTGAGCGTCTCGAACGGCTCCGGCAGGAGTGAGGCGGAGTAGAAAACCCCGCCGAGGAAGATCAGCGGCTGGAGCACGAAGGTCTGGGCGAACGAGACGTCGTCGAACTGCTCGGCCCGCACACCCACGAGCACTCCGAGCTGAGCGAAGAAGAACCCGGTCAGGAGCAGACCGGGGATCAGGATGAGCGGCTCGGAGACCGGCAGGTCCACCAGGAACGATGCCGCGATGAAGGTCAGGGTCCCGACCAGCATCCCGCGCAGGAAGCCGCCCGCGGTGAACGCGAACAGGAGCTCCGTCGGCGAGGCGGGCGACGAGAGCTGGTCGTCGATCGCCCGCTGGAACTTCTGCTGGAGGATCGACGACGAGTTGTTCGAGAAGGCGTTGATCGCCCAGGCCATCATGATCAGCCCGGGGATGACGAAGACGACGTACTCGAAGCCGTGAAGCGTGTTGATGCGCGTACCGAGCGCGGCTCCGAACACCGAGATGTAGAGGAAGGTCTCGAGCAGCGGCGCGCCGACGGTCTGGCGCTTGATCTTCATGAACCGGCTGACCTCGCGCCGGATCAGGGTCGCGAGGCGGATCTGCGCTGCGCTCAAGAGACGATCTCCTCCACCCGCGCGCGCGAAAGTTCGCCACGCCCAACCAGCGCCAGGTAGGCATCTTCCAGGCCTGAGACGCCGTAGCGGGCCGAGAGCTCGCTGCTCGAGCCCTGGGCGACGATCTCACCCTTGTTGATGAAGGCGATGCGGTCGCAGAGCTGTTCGGCCTCCTCCAGGTAGTGAGTGGTGAGGAGGATGGTCGTCCCCTCCTCGTTCACTTGCTGGACGTAGTGCCAGAGCTCCAGCCGAAGCTCGACGTCCACACCGGCAGTCGGCTCGTCGAGGATCAGGAGGCGCGGGCGGTGCATGAGCGCCCTGGCGAGGATCAGGCGGCGCTTCATCCCGCCTGAGAGGGTCCGGGTGCGTTCGTCCTTCTTCTCGGTCAGCTTGAAGGTCTCCAAGAGCTCCTTCGAGCGCTCGCGGCGCTCGCGGCGGGGCATCCCGAAGTAGCCGCCGTGGAAGTCGAGGGTCTCCTCGACCGTCAGGAAGTAGTCGATGTTCAGCTCCTGCGGCGCGAGCCCGACCGCGGTGCGAGCCTCCTCATAGTCGTGGACCGCGTCGTGGCCGAAGATCATGATCTCGCCGGCCGTGGGCGTTGCGAGCCCTGTGGAGCAATGGATCAGCGTGGACTTGCCGGCACCGTTCGGTCCCAGGAGGCCGAATAGCGCTCCCTCGGGAATCTCGAGGGAAACGTCGCGCAAGGCCTCTACGCCCGTCGGGTAGCGCTTGAAGAGTCCTTCGATGTCGAGGGCGTGCACCCACCCGAGGGTACGGCGGGCCCTAGCCGTGCTCGGGCGCACACGGACCGGGCACCCGGCCGGGCAGGTCACCGGGAAGTTCGCAGTGGCCGCCTCCGATGCTCACCGCTCCGAAGTAGACGCCTGCCATCCATCTGCACGGGCGGCGCTGCCACCAGGCCTCCTCGGCACAGGCGGCGAGCATGTCGTCAGCGAACAGGAGGTCGATCCGGTCCTTGTACGTGTCGAAGAGGCCGAGTCGCTTCGAGTTCCGGTAGCCGAAGTCGTGGCGCTCGCACGCCTCGCGGAAGTGGAACCAGAACGCCTCCGAGCCAATGACGGGCGCCGAGCAACCGTCGTCCGAGTAGTCCATCCGCGGGTCGTGGTCCGGGGAGTCCTTGATGGCCAGGAACTCATCGAGGCTGCCGTCGAGTGCCGCGTCCAGGAGCTCCTGCTCCGTCGGCGATAGGCGCGACCGCGACCTCGCCGGCGCAGTCCGGCGCCAACCGCGCGGCAGAAGGCGCCCTCGACAGCCTGAGCGATGCCGGGCTCCACGTTGATCGCCGCAAACGCCGCCGCGACGAGCGCGACGAGGAGGACCAGGCCCAGATACTCAGGGCTCGCCTGGCCACTCTGCGCCGCTGCGGTCCGCACCGGCCGACCGTAGGTCCGCCCGCGTCACGCGTGGGACACGAAACGCACCAAATGCGCGCCGACTGTCCACCCCGTGCCAGGCACGGTGCCTGGCACCTTCAGGCCCTTGGGCCGCCGAGCGGGATCGCGCGCAGCGCCTTCCACCAGCCCAGCGGGCCCGAGTGTCGGGCCAGGGCCCAGCGGAACGAGCTTCGCTCGGCGGGACCGGGGCGGGCGCGGCGGCGGCGGCCGTATCGGCTCTCGCGAAGCGCCGCGGCGTAGCGGGCAGCGTCCGGGCCGACGGCTTGGGACAAACGGGCCTGGATCCCGAGGAGCGTCGCACCGGGAGCCGGGGCTTTGCCCGTGGCCTGGAGAGCCTCGCGGAGCTCGCGGAGCTGAAGCTCGGCGCCCTGGGGCGAACGCAGGCGACGCCGACGGCGGACAACGATCCCGCCTCCCACACCGGCAAGCACGAGGAAGCCGAGCAACGGCACGGGCGAGCCGCCGTCGTCCCCGACCGTGCTCGGCCCCTGCTGGGTGCCGCGGATACCCCGGCCGGGTTGATCGCTGTCCGCGACTGCCCGCACAAGCGCGCGATCGAGCGCCGTGGCGCCGCGCTCGGAGCCCGGCACCAAGTAGTTCGTGTGCGCGGGCGTCTGCCCCGGCGTCGGGTCGACGGTGACCCAGCCGATGCCCGGATAGAGGACCTCGACCCAGGCGTGCGCATCGGTGTCGCTCACCGAGTAGGAGCCGCCCGCCTGAGGCACGCCCGGCGCGAAGCCCGAGACTACGCGCGCGGGAATCCCGCTCATGCGAAGCATCACGCGCCATCGCGCCCGCAGAACTGCTGGCAGTAGCCGGCACGGTCCTCGAACAGGAAGGCGGGGATCGGGTCCTCGGAGAGCGGGACGTCCTGGTCGTAGGCGTAGTTCGCGACCAGGAACGCCTGGATCCGCGTGATCGCGGCGTAATCCGTCCGGGCGCCGGCGGTGATCCGGCGGGTCAGGTTCAAGACGCGCTCGTAAGGCGTGCCCTCGACTGCGTGCTCGAGAGAAACCTTGCTTCCCACGAGCCGTCGTTCATTCGGCACCTGACTTACGCCGCGGGGCGGCACCACCACGTATTCGACTCGCGGCAGGCCGATGTTCTGCTCGACATTGGAGAGATCCTGCGGGATGAGGAGGGACGTGTAGCGCTCGGTGCCGAACGGGTGAACTCCCTCCGCATGGCGCAGCTGCCGGAGGGTGGGGTCGGGCACGTACGTGCTCATCTCATAACGGCTCCCGGGCGGGATCTCGAAGTCCACCGCGGTCATCGTGCCGTCGCCGGAACGCTCCTCGATGTCGATGCCGTTGATCTGCTGGGGCGCGCCCGAGGTGACGGCGACGCTGCTGCGCAGGGCCGTCATCTCGATCTCGACCTCCCTGACCCACTCGGGATGCTTCTCGAGGTTCTCCGCGGAGGCGCCGGCCACGTAGTACTCGTCCGCGAACTCGCCGAAGCCGTCGCTCGCCCTGGTCCACGCGTCACCGTCGAACTCGTCGAGGACGTACGTCTTCCAGTAAAGCGGGCGCTCGGTGGTGGCGACGAAGACCTCCGTGCCCTCCTGCGGCCAGTCGAGCGCGCCGTAGGTGTGATTCCAGTTGAAGGTGATGCGCTCCTCGTCGCCGAAGACGCGCCAGTCGGTGTATGAGATGACGGGATCGGAGGCGTCCACCTGCGACGCCAGCGGAAAGGCCACCGCCAGGGCCAAGAGGGCTGTAGCGAGCGCAGCCGCGGCCCGCGTGAGTGGCAGCCGCGGTAGCCACAGGACCGCGGCAACGAAAACGAACAGCGCCGCGCCCCGGGCAAGCTCGGCGCTTGGGGACTCCCAGGTGACCGAGGTGCCGTAGAGCAGGATCAAAACGCCGAGGCCGATCGCGCGGCCGGCGCGGCCTTCGCCGGCGGGCCAGAACGCCGCGAGCATCGCGAGCGACACCCCCAGAGGCACCGCGGCGAGGATCCCGAACCGGGTCCACGGATCGGGCCCGTCGTACGGAGTGTCGATCTGGCTCACGCCCGCGAGCCCGCGTGAGAGCTGCGCGGGGAGGTCCTCCCCGCCTCCGGGCACCAGCGATGCCAGGGGAATGCCGATCGCCAAGAGGCCGCCGGTGAGCATCGCGAAGAAGACGGCGGCGGTGCCCCCGATGACGACCCAGCGGCGGCGGCCGCGAAGCAGGATCAGCGCCACCGCACCGGCCACGCCGATTCCGACGCAGGCGATCCACCGCCACGGCTCGGAGCCCTCGACGAGCAGGAACCAGTGGTGCGACGCGAACGCCGCGAGCGCACCGAATGCGATTACGCGGCGGACGTCGGTGCTCACGCCGCTGCCCTCATTCGGCGCCTCGCACGCGTCGCGGCCGCCGCGCCAAAGCAGCCGGCCACCTCGAACGTGACCGGCCCATCGGGCCTGAACGCACTCACCAGGTAGTGACGCCCGCCCCCGACGCTGCGCGGCAGCGCGATCTCGCCAGGCGCCTTGGCGGAGACCCAGAAGACGCTGCCCTGAAGCCCCGACGACCGGCTGGGCAACCGGGTCGGCGCGCCCGACCCGACCACCGCGAAGCGGGCGTGGAGGGCGGGCCAGCTGCGAAGGCGAGAGTCCAGCATCGCGGGACCGTGACTTCCGGGCAGGAGCACGGCACAACCCGTGCCCGAGGCGAGGTGGACGCACAGGGACGCCGCGGCGCGCACCGCTCTGTCAAGAGCCTCCTCGGACTCCGGCCGCTCGGCGTCCAGCGCGATGAGCGGCGTCGCCTCGGCTCCGGCGACGATCCGGCGCTCGTGCATCTCACCGCTTCGCGCCACCGCGGGCCAGTGGATGCGTGAAGCAGGGCTGCCGTGCCGGTAGGGGCGGAGGCCGTCGACCTCGAACTCGACCGCGCGTGCTTCGCGGATCGATGCGGCTCCCTCCTCGCCCGCGTTGGCCGTGCCCGCGCCCTCGCCCTCGACCGAAGCGGGACCCATCACCTCGACGGCCTCGATCCGCGGCAGGACGAGAAGATCTCCGCTCGCCGGGGCCGTTAGCTCGCGCTTGCGAAGTCCAAGCGGGTCGCGGATCTCCCAGGTCGTTCCCTCCAGGACGTGCCGCCCGCGCCGCGGCATGCGGATCTCGATCTCGACGCTTTCGGGCCTGAACGGCCCCGTCCGGAGCGGGTCGGCGAGGAGCGGATCTCGAACCTCACCTCCGGGCGGCGGGACCGGACCCCGCCGGAGGCTCAGGGCGAGCGGGTACGCGTCACCCTCAACGATCCGGTTCGGCCCAGGCTCGGAAGAGATCGACGCGCCCCTGAACGAGAGCTCGACCCACGCGAAGGCGATGAGGGCGATCGCGAGCCAGCCCGAAGCCGGGGACGATCAGGGACGGCGAGCCGAACGCCAGCCCGGCGAGCGCGAGGCCGGCCCCCAGTGCAGCCGTCCCGCCTGCCGATCGCATGCGGTCCTACAGGGCCGGGACGCGCTCGAGCGCCTCGGCCACGACCTCTCTGGCGTTGCCCGAGATCGCGCCCGGCGCCAGGGCCAGGCGGTGGGCCAGGACCGCAGGGGCAAGCGCCTGCACGTCGTCGGGCAGAGCGTGGTCGCGCCCTTCGAGGGCCGCCAGCGCCTTCGCGGCCCGGAAGAGCATGAGGCTGGCCCGCGGGCTCGCGCCCAGGTCGACCCGCGAGTCGGTGCGGGTCGCCTCGCAGACGGCGACGACGTAGCGCCGCAGCGGCTCGGTCGCATGGATCGCGGTGACGCCCCGCTGCGCGGCGCGGATCATCGAAACCTCGGTAACAGGTTCGAGGTCCTCGACCCTGTCGCGCGCCGCGTGCTCGTCGAGCATCGCGGCCTCGGCGTCGGCCGAGGGGTAGCCCATCGAGACGCGCACCATGAACCGGTCGAGCTGCGCCTCGGGAAGCGGGTAGGTGCCCTCGTACTCGGTCGGGTTCTGCGTCGCGAGGACGATGAACGGCCGGGCGAGCTCGTGCGGATGGCCATCGATCGTGACCCGGCGCTCCTGCATGCACTCGAGCAGGCCGGACTGCGTCTTGGGCGAGGTGCGGTTGATCTCGTCGACCAGGACGACGTTGGAGAAGACGGGACCCGGGTGGAACTCGAACTTCGCGTCACGCTGGTTGAAGACGTTCGTGCCGACCACGTCGGACGGGAGCAGGTCGGCGGTGCACTGGACGCGCGCATACTCGGCCTCCAGCGAGCGGGCGAGCGAACGGGCGAGCGCGGTCTTGCCGACGCCCGGATGGTCCTCGATCAGCACGTGGCCCTCGGCCAGAAGGGCGACGATCAAGTCGCGCACGACCTCGTCGGAGACCTTGACGGCGCGCCGGATGTTCTGCGTCAGGGAGCCGCCGAGCCCTGCGATGCCGGCGGGGTCGAGGTCAGGCGTCGTTGCCATACATAGATGCTACGGACGAAGGCAAGTTCTTGGTTCAAAGGAGAGTGGGCGGGCTAGCCGCAGATCCGCTCCCGGGGGGATCACACGGCGCCCAGCTCTCCGAGGGTGCGCCCCGGTCGCGCGACTGCGCGGGCGGCAGAAGTCCCGCACTGCCGGCGGCGGTTTGGCTGGCCGCAAGGCGGAAGGTAGGTGTTGCCTCGGACGGCCTTTGTGAACATTCCGCCGAAAAATGGCATTAAAAAAGCGGCCCAGTGGTGACTTCGCGCTGCCTGCCTCACTCGTAGCCTTCAAGTGACGAAGCTTTGCGAGTCTCCTTCGAGAGTGACTTCACCTTGGCTTTGGTGATTCGTTCTCTCTCCCGGACCGCAGGATGGAACCTAGACACAGATTTCGGAAACGTCAAGGGGGTCGCGAACGTCAACCCCGCAATTTGGGACAAAACGGCTGGTTTTCGACCGGCGCATCGGCGGATTCAACGATCTAGTCGTCTCCGTAGCCGCCGCAGAGCCCGTCGGCCTTGGGGCTGCCCGACAGGTGACCCTGTTTCAGACGCGCTTCGCGACCGCGATCAGAAACTCCTTCTCGAAACGCGCATCCTCGTCCGTCCCGCGGTTCCACTCGTCGCAGAAGTCGTCGAGCGCCGCGTCGAACTCCTCCGCGCGTCCGTTCGCCTCGGCGTTCGCCCGGGCGGCAATGGTTGGCCCGTACTTCGCTTTGAAGTGCTCGCCGTAGTCGCGCGGCCGCTCGAACGCGGTGATCTCGAGATCGTCGCGTTCGAGGGTCGAGAACTCCACGCGATCGCCAAAGAGCGTCCGCACGTGATCCTCGCTTCCCCACCTCGGCGGCGGGGTCGCACCCGGAGGGGGCGGAGCGGCGAAGCCCCCCATGATCTTGAACAGCGCGCCGATCATCCCCTCGGGAGTCCAGCTCAGAAGGGCAATCGTGCCACCCGGCTTGGTAACTCGCACCATCTCGTCTGCCACCTTCTCGTGGAAGGGAGCGAACATCGCGCCAATCGAGGACATGACGACGTCATAAGACTCGTCCTCGAAGGGAAGGTTCTCGGCGTCTGCCGGCGTCCATTCGAGCTCGACTCCAAGCGTCTCGGCGCGGCGCCGTCCGGCCTCCAGCAGATCCGGAACAAGGTCCGACGCGGTAACAGTCGCGCCGGTCTGCGCCGCTGGAATGGAGGCGTTGCCGGTCCCTGCCGCGATGTCGAGGACGCGCTGGCCTTCGTGGATGCCCGCTGCCTCGACCAAGCGTGGGCCGAGGGGTAGGAGAAAGGTTTCCACCATCCCCGGGTAGTCACCCGAGGCCCACATCTTGCGGTGCTTCGCCTTGAGCTCGGTGTCATTCATTTCTTTACCTCCTTGTTTCGGAGAACTCTAACCATGATCCGTCTTCGTCACACGCACCGTCACAACCCCCGTGAATACGATTCGCTCCATGCGCATCACCGAGGCACTTGCAGGGCCGGCGCCCGTCTTCTCGTTCGAGTTCTTCCCGCCGAAGACGCCCGAGGGGCTCGAGCAGCTCTTCGGCGCGGTCGAGACGCTGCGCCCACTCGAGCCCGACTACGTCTCGGTCACCTACGGCGCCGGCGGAGCCACGCGCGACGGCACGGTCGAGATCTCGAAGCGGATCAAGTCCGAGCACGAGATCGAGACGATGGCTCACCTGAGCTGCGTCGGCGAGACGCGCGAGGGCCTTACGGCGATTCTCGACCGCTACGCCGAGGCCGGCGTCGAGAACGTCCTGGCGCTACGCGGCGATCCGCCCCGTGGCGAGAGCGCCTTCGCCGCCACCGAGGGCGGGCTCACGAGCGCGGCCGAGCTGACCGAGTTCATCACGCAAGGGTGGGACTTCACGGTCGGCGGCGCCTGCTTTCCCGAGGTCCACCCCGAGGCGGCGAGCCTGGAGGACGACCTCAACTACCTGAAGACCAAGGTCGACGCCGGCGCGAGCTTCCTCATCACCCAGCTCTTCTTCGACAACGACGTGTATTGGAGCTTCGTACGTTCGGCACGGGAGCGGGGCATCGACGTGCCGATCATTCCCGGGGTCATCCCGATCGCGAGCTACGCGCAGGTCGCCCGCATCTGCTCGCTCTGCGACGCAGGGATCCCGGAAGAGCTCGACTCGGCAATGCAGGCGATGGGCGGTGACGCCGAAGCCGAGGCGCTCCTGGGTGTCGCCTACGCATCGCGCCAGTGCGAGGAGCTACTGGCCGGCGGCGCACCCGGCATCCACTTCTATGCGCTCAACCGTGCTCCCGGGACCCGCGCGGTCCTGAGCGCGCTACGCGCCTCGCGGCCGTGGGAGCGCCTGCGCGAGCGGGTGGGCGGCGAAGCGTGACCCGCGCTGCCGACGGAACCTTCGAGTGGAAGGGCTACAACCTCGCTTACTCGGACTTCGGCTCAGGCGACCGCGTGCTCGTCTTGATGCACGGCCTTCTCATGAACCGCCACATGTTCGACCGCATCGCGCCCGAGATGGCCTCCCGGGGGTACCGGGTGATCACGATCGACGTGCTGGGCCACGGCGCCTCCGACCGCCCCGAGGACATGCGCCTCTACAACATGCCGGCGTTCGGCGACCAGATTGCGGCGCTCATCGACCACCTGGATCTGGACCGCCCGGTGGTGGGTGGCACGTCGCTGGGCGCGAACGCCGCACTTGAGTTCGGCTACGCCCACGCCGGCAAGGCGCGGGCGCTGCTCGTCGAGATGCCGGTCCTCGACAATGCGCTCCTGGGAGCCACGCTCGCGTTCACGCCCGTGCTCCTGGCCCTGCGATTCGGGCAGCCGATCCTCAAGCCACTCTCGATGCTCCTTAGCCAAGTGCCCCGCACGAGCCTCCTCGTCGACGTCGGGCTCGACTGGCTCCGCCAGGATCCCGGTCCGTCGCGCGCCGTCCTGGAGGGGATCCTCTTTCATCGCACCGCGCCGCCCCATGACGAGCGCGTGCGGATCGCGGAGCCCGCGCTCGTGATCGGCCATCCCTCCGACCCCCTTCACCCGTTCTCCGACGCGGGCATGCTGGTGGAAGAGATGGAGAACGCCCGACTCGTGGACGCCAACTCGATCCTGGAGTGGCGCCTCACCCCGGGGCGCCTCGACGGCATCCTCGAGGAGTTCCTCCGCGAGGCGTACCCGCCCGAAACCGCCCCGTCGCCCAAGAACCGCTCGCTAGCCTGATTCCTCCTGATGAGCGGTCGAAAGGAAGAGCGAGAGCGCCTGCGCCAAGAGCGCCTGGCTGCCCAACAGGCGGCTCAGAGCTCCGACAAGAGGCGCCTCTACCTCGGCTACGCGGTGGCCGGGCTGATCGTGCTCGCGATGCTGGCCGGGCTCTTCAAGGTCATCACCGGGGGCGACGACGCTCGCGAGCAGACCAGCGAGGACTTCCCCGAGCTTGCCTACATCCAGCCTGAGATCGGCGTCGTCCCCGACGGCATCAAGCTCGACGACCGCGAGGGGACCCCGCCGCCGAGGTCGAGAACGCGATCTTGGATGAGGCGGCCAAGGTCGCGAACTGCGAGCTTCAGCTCGACCTTCGACGACGAGGGAAATACCCATCTCGAGGACGAGGACGCGCCGGATGTCAACTACAAGACCAACCCGCCCACCTCCGGCGACCACTACGGCAACTCGAACGAGACCGCTTCGGGTGCGCTCGCGGACGGCGCGTATCTGGAGTTCCCGCCGGTCGGTCGCTGGGTCCACTCGATGGAGCACGGCCGCGTGATCATCCATTACTCGCCCGACCTGCCCGAGGAGGATCAGCTCGCGATCAAGGGCGTCTTCGAGGAGTCCCCCGCAGGCGTGATCATGTTCCCGAATCCAGACCTGGACGGCGATGTGGCTGTGACCGCGTGGACGCAGCTCGCCACGTGCGGGAAGTACGAGGGCGCGGCCACGCTCGACCTGATTCGCGCTTTCCGCGACATCTATCGCGGTCAGGGCCCCGAGGGACAATTCCCACTTACCGTCTGAGCAGACGCAGCGTTAGGCCGCAAGCCGCCAGGGGGCGGTGAGGTACTTGCAGGGATTTCAGGGTTTGTCACCCTTAACCGGAGGACTTGACGGCCGGACGCCGTCGGCAGGACGTTTTGACCTACCGCTTGCGACAAGCAATCTTGATCACCGCGGCTGCGGCGCTGCTCGGGCCCGCGAGTGCGAACGGCTCGGTGTCCGAAGCGACCGACTTCGCCCAGCCTCTCGGCGGCGTTGAGAGATCTGGCGCCGCGGGCGAGGACAAGACGTACCGCAGCCGTGTGCTCGAAGCGCCGGCGCGCTTCGACCTCGCCGGCATCGAGGGCGAGATGCGCGAGGCCGAGCTCCGCGGGCGCGTACAGGGCGGCGCTTGGACCGACTGGGCCGAGACGGCGAACGGCGATCCCGTCTGGTTCGGCGGGATGGACGAGCTTCAGATCCGCGCGCACGGCTGGAAGCCGGCGGGACGAGTGCACTACGTGAGCGTGCCTGAGGCAACTTCTCCGATCTCGGAGACGTGCGGCCGGCGGGGCTGCGCCGAACGTGATCTCCAGGCGGCAGTGGGGCGCCAACAAGAAGAAGGGGGGTTGCAAGCCGCGAACGCATGCCGGGTACGGGAGGGTGAAGGCAGCGAGCGTCCACCACACCGTTTCGGCGGTTGACTACTCGGAATCTGAGGCGAAGGGCATGATCCTCGGGATCTGCCGCTTCCACCGCAATTCGAACGGCTGGAACGACATCGGCTACAACGCACTCGTCGATCGCTTCGGAAACATCTACGAGGGGCGAGGCGGCGGGCTCGGTCGCGCGGTCATCGGGGCTCACGCTCAGAGCGTGAACGCGCAGACCACGGGAGTCGCCGTGCTCGGGACTCACACGGAGAATCCTGTTTCCAAGCAGGCGATGAAAGGCCTCGTCAAGTGGCTGGTCTGGAAGCTGCCGGAGCACGGCCTGGATGGCACGGGCAAGGCGCGCATGGTCTCGGCCGGCGGCGAGAGCGCTCGGTATCCCAAGGGTGAGAGGTTCAAGACTCTCCGGATCATCGGCCACCGCGTGACCAACTTCACCGCATGCCCGGGCGACGCCCTGGCCGGCCAGCTCTCCGAGCTCCGCAGGAAGGTGATCCGAGAGATCGCCGACACGGGCGGCGGCGTAGGCGGCTAGCGCGCACGACCTTGGTGCCAGGCACCGTGCGGCACGGTGCCTGGCACCTTTACCTTGCCGCTGGCTCCCAGGTCTTTGCGGGGCCGTGGCGGATGCGGTCGAGGAGGCCTGCTGCGATCGAGGCGGTGACGGTCACGTAGTAGGCGGCGATGCGGAACGGGAGGGCGGGGACGACGCGCGCGAGAGCGGCGGCTGCGAGAAGAGCGAGTTGCAGGGCGAGCGTGACGGTGTAGAGCGTTCCCTCGCCCAGCAGCGCGATGTTGGTCCCGAGCGCGACCAGGTGGAGGAACGGCGTCGCGTAGCGCACGGCGCGGTGGCTGAGGATCTCGTAGGCGTAGGTGGCGCTGTAGCCGCGTGGAGAGAGGATCCCGTCGTTCAGGAGGATCCCCCAGGCGCGGTTCATCATCCGGCGCTTTCGCTCCCACTCGCCGCCGAGCGTGGGTGCGGCGGGCTCCTCGGCCCGGGCGGCGGGCTCGTAGATCGCCCTCCTCCCGGCCTTCACCGTCAAGTACGGCAGGCAGAGGTCGTGGCTTCGGTCCGAGGGCATGACCACGTATGAGTCGCGGCGCACCGCGTAGATCGCGCCGTTCCCGGCCGTGACGCCGCCAAGGCGGGACTCGAGCGAGCGGACCGCCATCTCGTAGCGCCAGTACGCGCCCTCCTGGTTCTCTCCGCCGGTCCCGGTCAGCCGGAGCTGTCCGCAGACGTAGCCGACGTCGGGTTCGGTGAACGCGGCGGCAAGGAGCCGAAGGGCGTCCGGCGCCCAGGTCGCGTTCGCGTCCGAGAAGGCCAGGATCTCGCCGCGCGCCTCGGCGACGGCGGCGTTCTGCGCCTCCACCTTGCCGCCCCGGGGGAGGTCGAGGACGACATCCGCGCCGGCCGCCGTGGCGAGCTCAACGGTGCGGTCATCCGAGCCGTCGGAGACGACGATCAACTCCAGGAGCTCCCGCGGGTAGTCGGTCTCGAGCGCATTCTGGACGCGGCGCTCGATCACGTCCTCCTCGTTGTGGGCGGCGATGATCAACGAGATCGAGGGCTCCCAAGTGCCAGGCACCGGCAAGCCGGAGCCAGGCACTGAGCGGCGGAGGCGGGCGAGGACGGCGAGCGAGAGCGGATACGTGACGTGCGTGTGCACGATCAGCGCGACGCTGAGCCAGAACGCAACGGCGAGCGCGGTCATCGCCCGCTCTCCACAAGCCGCTCATAAAGCGCGAGCGTCTGGGCGGCGATGGCGTCCCAGGAGTACGGCCCGCTCGCTGCGGCTCGTGCAGCGGCTTCCAGGCGGGCGCGCTCGGCGGGCTCTTTCAAAACGATGCTGAGCGCTCCGGCGAGCGCCAGGTGGTTGTCGGGCGGCACGAGCTTGATCGTCTCGCCCTCCCCCGCCGCGGCGACCTCGGGGAAGCCGCCGACGGACGTGGCGACGATCGCCTTGCCGAACGCGAGCGCCGTGTAGAGCACGCCTGACTGCTCGGCGTCGCGGTATGGAAGCGCGACGACGTCGGCTCGGCGCATCAGCGCCGGCACCTCGGAGTCGGAGACGAAGCGATCGACGAACCGGACTTTCCCTCCGACTCGCTCTGCCTGGCGCCGAAGCTCGGCCATATCCACTCCGAGCGGGCGCCCGGCGATCCAGACCTCGGCGTTCTCGATATCCATCTCGGCGAACGCGCGCAGCAGGACGTCGGCGCCCTTGTAGGGGCGGATCAGGCCGAACAGGAGGATCACCGGCCCGGAGGCGCCCTCCAGCTCGGGCGGAAGCGGGCGCTCCGGCAGCTCGGTCAGGTAGTCGAAGGCGCCGTGTGGGATCACCTCGATCCGCTCTCGAGAGATGCCCGCCTCGGCGAGGCGGGCGGCTCCGTACTCCGACAGCGCGACGACTGCGTCCATCTTCTCCAGAGCCCCAAGCGATGCCTTCAGGCCCGCCGGCCCGCTGGAATCGCTTGCCCGCAGGAACCCGTGCGCGGTCCAGACCTTTGCGGGCGCCTTGGGCAAGAACATGGCGTCGACCCCGGGGAGCGTGAGCCACTGGTAGTGGACGACATCGGCGTCACTGGCGCCGCGGCGGGCGCGGAGCATTCCGGGCACGTGCTCGGCCAAGCCCAGGGCGCGGCGCTGGAGGCTGCCGGAAGCCATGGAGCTCGAGCGCCGGTAGAAGGATTCGGTGACGCGATAGCCCTCGGGATCGGCGACTTCGCCGTGCACGAAGCTCGAAGTAACGAGCTCGACGTCGGCGCCGGCGCGGGCCAGCGCCGCGGCCAGGGCGCGGTCGAAAGGTGGCGTCTGGGCCGCTGGATCGACGATCTGAACGCGCATTCTTGAATGATTGTCGCGTGGACCTCTCCTATTGCGTCGTGAACACCGCCGGCCGGGCGCTTCTTTTGCGCGGCCTCGAGGCGATCCGCGACACTCTCCCGGCCGGAATCGAGGCCGAGGTTCTCGTTCTTGACAACGCATCGGGGGACGGTTCGGCCGAGGCTGTGCGGGAATGGAACGCGGGTCCGGAGGGTCTTGGCGAGCGCCTGCGCCTGATCGCGCTCGACCGGCGCCGCGGCAAGGCCGAGAACGACAGCCGGCTCCTCGCCGAAGCCCAGGGTGAGTGGTGCCTGCTCCTCAACGAGGACTCCGAGGTTCGACCGGGCGCGGTCGAAGCGCTGCTGTCCGCGGTCGACGGCGAGCCCAAGGTCGCGGTGGCTGGGGCGCAGCTCCTGGGAGAGGATGGTTCCCGCTCTGCGTGCGCGTGGCGCTTTCCCGGCGTTGGCACCGCGCTCGCGCAGGCCGTGTTCCTCCACCGCGTCTTCGTGACCCAGAGTGGCGGCGCCGAGGTCCGCGAGGTCGGGTGGGTGCAGTCGGCGGCAATGCTGGTGCGACGCGAGGCGGCGGCGGATGTCGGCTACCTCGACCCCGAGTTCTTCGTCTACTCGGACGAGACGGACTTTCAAAAGCGGCTCCACGACGCCGGCTGGCGGATCCTCTTCGTGCCGGCCGCCGAGGCTGTCCACCACGAGCAGCTTTCGAACGACCGCGTCGCGGGACGGCGCAGACTCGTCGAGTTCCACCGCAACCGCGACCTCTACATGCGAAAGCACCACGGCGCCGCGAGCGCCGCTGCGGTGCGAGTGCTGACGGCGTGGAGCTACGCCGTGCGGGCCCTCGTGTCGCTCGTGCTTCCGGGACGGGACGCGGGCTGGTTCTGGCTCCACGCGCGCCTGGCGCTCAGTCCGAAGGGCGAGGGGATCCGCGAGGCGGCCGCCGAACTGAACGCGAGGCTCGACCGCGAGGCGGCGGGCGAAGCGTGAGCGCACCCACCTCCGAGGTCCTGGCCGCGTGGGAGCTCGAGCGGCTCATGCAGAAGGCCGCGGCGACGCGATTCGAGCGCACGCCGTACGGATTCGTCTGCGCGAGCTCGGAGCTCACGTCGGTCTGGTCGGCGAGCCGGGTGCAGGTCGAGCCCGATGGCGAGTCGCCGACCATCGACCAGATGCGCGAGATGGCCGAGCTTCCCTCGCAGTGGCATCCCGAGCTGCGCCACCGGACGGCGATGATCTCCCATTCCGAGCGAGAACCGCGAGGTGGCCTGGTCGCTCGCGCGCGAAGGCTGGGACGTGACCGAGATATGGCTCCTGATCTGCCGAGTTCCACCGAAGGTCCCTGCGGCGGCGAAGCCCGTCGAGGGTGAGGCAAGGCGGCGGCTCAAGGGCCGCTTGGGCGTCGAGCACGGCCTGCCGCCGGACAAGACGCGCTCAGTTCGACCGCTATGACGAGCTCCGCGCTCGCGCCGCCGCCCACTTCGCCTACGGCGGCTACGAGGACGGCAGGCCACTCTCGCTCGCCTCGATGTTCCTGCGCGGCGACATCGCGGCGCTCGAGGACGTCGCGACGCTCTCGCGCGCCCGCGGCCGCGGCCTGGGCAAGGCGGCCGTGATGGGAGCGACAGCCGCGGCGCTCCGCCTCTCGGCCCGAGCCGTCTACCTATTCGCCGAGCCCGACGTGGCGAAGCGCTTCTACTTCCCGCTGGGCTTCGAGCAGATCGGATCCGCGTGGGACTGCGAGAAGGCCCCGCCGGGTGAGAAGCGGGACTACCGGTAAGTCCAAGCCGTCGGACGGCACGAACAACGGCAGCAATAAAGGGGCTAGTTCGGGCGGTTGGGGATTGAACTGAGGGTTGTGGCTGCTCAGCAACACAAATCCTCATCTCGGCGGCCAAAACGCTCGGTTTCTCATCGAGGTCGGAGTTGTGCCGCCTATAGCGGTACAACCCCGCCCAAACATGTAACGGCGGCTCCGAACCCGCCGCAGCGGCCGATCAATCCCCTTTAGTGCCCAAACAAGACGCGGCGCACCACGACCGCGCCCGCGAAAGACCGCAAGCGCGGCGAAGCGCGACCGCCAGCCCGCCCCCACGTCCCGCGCTAGGTCCCCCCGCGGTCGACGTCTCTCGCGGCCTGCTCCACAGCCGCCTCTGCCGCGGCCTCGCGGTCGTCCACATCGCGCCGAAGGACCTCGCCGCTTCGCACCCGCGCGAACAGGGCTCCGAGCCTCTCGCGCTCCTCCTCGGTCAGGAAGCGCGCCGCCCACAGGCCGGCAGGGAACGCGGCGCAGAGCGCGAGCGTCAGCGCCAAGCCGTCCGCTCCGTCGTGAGGCACGAGCGTCTCCCAGATCGCGATCAGTGCGGCGGCCAGGAACACGGCTGTCGCAAGGCGGCGCCACTCGTACGGCACGTAGAAGAGGCGGCGGACGATCGCGTACATCAGCGCGACGACCACGGCGTACGAGACGAGCAGCGCGACTCCGGCGCCGATGATTCCGTACTCGGGCACCAGGATCAGGTTGAGGCCGACGTTGACGACCACCGCCGTTGCCGTTGCCGGGAACGACAGCTCGGTGCGGCCCGTCCGGCCGAGGATCACCACCAGCACCAGGTAGAGCGCGTACAGCGCGGTGCCGGCGGCGAGCGGGCCGACCACCTCGTTCGCCTCGTAGAAGCGCTCGTCGGCCAGAAGGCGGACGAGCCACGGCGCCAGCAGCCACAGGCCGACCACCGCGAACGAGATCACCGCGACGAACCACGAGACGATCAGGGCGTAGGAGCGCCGCGCCTCGTCGTCGTCGGTGATCGAGTAGGCGAGCGGCGGCCACGCCAGGTGGAAGCCGCGGACCAGGACCTGCATCCCGTTCGCGAACTTGACAGCGAGCGCATACAGGCCCGCCTCGGCGAGGCCGGCGAGGCGGACGATGATGATCCGGTCGAGGAAGGAGAGCGAGTAGAGCGTCAGCTCGGCCGGCATCGTTGGCAGCCCGAAGCGGAGCATCCGGCGAAGCAACGGCATCTCGAAGCGAAGCGCGAGCCGCTTGCGCTCGACCCACAGGCGGCCCGCCAGGAAGAAGACGCCGGTCCCGAAGCTGCCCAAGAGAATCGCCGAGGCGCCGAGGTCCGTCCCCACCACGAGCGTGACCGTGATCGGGATCGTCACCAGGACCTGGGCGATCGTGTACTCAAAGTAGAGCCGCGCCCGCTCGTCGAGGCGAAGGAGAGTGAGGACGAACTCCCACAGCGTCAGGTGCCAGAGGCCGAGGATCGCGAGGCGCGCCAGGCCGGCGTCCTCCTCCTCCAGGAGAGCCTCGGAGATCTCGCCCGCGAACGGCAGGGCGATGAGCGCCGCAATCGTGGTCGTCCAGAAAAGCGAGGCGAACGCGGTCCGCACCACCGCCTTGGGGTCTTCCCCCGCGAGGTAGTAGAAGCGCAGGATCGCCTCGATCACGCCCAGGCGCACCACGATCGAAACCGCGACCAGCGACGCCAGCATCACCTCGGCCGCTCCGTAGTCGGCGGGGCTCAGGTACGCCGTGTAGATCGGCAGCAGGAAGAGCGCGATCAGCTTGGAGAGGACGCTTGCCGCGGTGTAGGCGGCGCCGGTCGTCGCGAGCCTTCGGAGGTGCTCGAACATATTTATTGCGTGAGCACCTTTAGGTGCGAGAGCAGCAGGTGCTGGTAGGTGTCCATCATTCCCGCAGCGCCAGACCCAGCGCGAGCAGGGCCCACATCGCCGGGTCGATCGCAAAGCCCGCGTAACCGAGCGAGTGCACGAAGAGCGCTGCGAATGCGGCCGCGACACCGGCCCGCGCGTTGTTCCGCGAAGGCCAGGGCCGGAAGAGGACGACCGCGGCGAGGGCAAGCACCGCGAAGTACGGGATGAGGCCGATGATCCCCTGCTCGGCGGCGACGGTGATCGGCTCGGTGTGGCTGACGGGCTTGCGGACCTTGTCCACCTCGCGCCGGTACGAGGTCGCGAACGAGCCCGAGCCCTGCCCGGCAATCGGTGCGTCCTGGAAGAGGTCGATGCCGCCGCTGATCAGGTTCGTGCGCCCGCTGGATGTCTCCGCCAGGTCGGTCCGGTCCTTGTCGATCGACTCGTCCGCGGAAGGCCCGCCGACGACGAGGACGAAGCACGCCGCAACGGCACCAAGCGCAGCCGCAAACGCGAAGCCGCGCATCCCGAAGCGGAACCAGACAAGGAGTCCCAGACCCACCGCCAGCGCCGCGAAGCTCGTCTGCGAGTAGGTGAGGGTGAGCGCCGCGAGCAAGACGGCCGCCGCGGCGAGCCCAACGACCGCCTCCCGCCGGGGTCGCTGCCAGGCGATCCACGCGCCGATGCCGATCGTGGCGAGCGCCAGATACCGGCCCAGGACGTTCGGGTCGCGGAAGAGCGAGTTGACGCGGAAATAGAGGTGGAGCTGGTTCGCGTCCTTCAGATCCTTGTTGAGCAGCAGGTCCCGCGTCACGTATTGCCAAAGCGCCACGACGGCGAAGCCGAGCGCAACGACCACCGAGGCGAGCAGGACCTGGCCGACGAGCTTTCGATGCCAGCGGACGTCGCGAAGGAGCGCGAGCATTGCGGCGAAGGGAGCGAGGAAGAACGCGACCGTCCGGACTGCGTTCGTCGGGTTGTCCGACCACGCGGTGCCCAGCGCGTAAACGACGAGCGAAATGGCGAGGGCGATCGCGAGGTAGTGGACTGCGGGCGGCTCGTCCCTGTTGGGAGCGCTCGCGGTCCGCAACTCATGCTCGCGCCGGGCAAGGCACAGCCAGAGCCCGCGCAGAAAGCCGCCGGCGATCACGCCGTAGAGGGGGATGAGGAGGAAGTTCGTCTCGCCGCCGATCTGAATCGGCAGGCGGAGCGGCAGGACTGCGAACGCCGCGATCGCAAACGCGGCCGGGACGCGCTGGAATGTCGCCGCGGTGGCGCCGAGCGCCGTCCCGCCCAGGATCAGCGCCAGCACAAGCGCTCCCGGCTGGGAGGTGAACTGGTCGAAGCGTTCCTCGCCCCACACCTCGCCTGCAAGCAGCGCGACCGCGGCCGCCAGGCCGACGCCCATCGCGGCGTAGCGATAGCGCGGCTCGATCAGGACGAGCGACGCGCCGGTGCCGCCGCAGGCAATCAGCACGCCCAGGATCTCGAGGGCCGAGGCGCTCACTCGCCCTCCCCCTGGGTGCATGGATCGCCGAAGGTCAGGACGTCGCCCTCGACATCCTCACCGACGTTGCCTACGCGGACATCGAGGCGCTTCGGGTAGACCATCACCCGGTCCTCCTCGGGAATCGTCACCCGCAACCGGTACCGGCCGGGCTCGACCTTCTCGCCCTCGTCGTCGCGGCCGTCCCAAAGGCAGGTGACCGGCACCTCGTCTTCGAGCGCAATCGACGCAGCCAGCGTCCGGGCGACGACCTGGTCGCGGCCGACGATCTCGACCTTCGCCTCGTCTGAGTCGAAGCGGACGAAGAACCCGATCTCAGCGGCGGGACGG
This sequence comes from uncultured bacterium, assembly GCA_963725035.1. Lineage (GTDB taxonomy): Bacteria > Actinomycetota > Thermoleophilia > Solirubrobacterales > 70-9 > JALZKA01. Next base: position 27,435 of record CAVRWX010000003.1, read on the forward strand.
TCCCGGAATTCGCTCGGGAAGTTCGTCACCTCGAGCGCCAGGTCGGGCGTCCGGGCGCGGTAGACCAAGAGCCCGAGCGCAACGGACGCCACCAGGAGTGCGACGAGTCCCGCCGCCCCAAGCCGGCTCACGGGCGCAGCCGGCGACCCCGATGCGTTCAAGGCGCGGCGCGGTCCTGGCCGAGGATGACCACCACGTCGGCTCCGCCCGCCGCTGCCTGAACATCGCGGTCGATCTGCTGGACCGCGACGTTGCCGAGCTCCTTCGCGACGCGGTTCGCGGCGCGTTTCTGGTCGGGCGCGTACATGACGATCGTCTGGTCCGTCTCGCGCTGGATGTTCCCGACCTGGCCGCGGATGTACCCGGCGTCCTCGATCTGACCCGCGACGCGCCCTGCGATGCCGTTGGCGGTGGTCGTGTTGAGGACCGCCACCTCGATCCCGCCCGGCTCGGTGATGGCCGCGCCGTTATCGCCGCCTGGGCGAAGGACCCGGTCGACGACGATGATCCCGCCGACGCCGAGGACGAGCGCGACAAGCGCGATCACGGCAAGCCAGCGCGGCTGGGTCACCCTGGCCACGAACTGCTTCCAGCGCGGGTGCGGCTCGAGCGCCGAGCGCTCCATCGTCACCTGGGCGAGGGCTGGCCGCTCGCTTGTGAGGAGGCTCTCCTCGAGGGGAACGGCGGGCTCGATCTTGCCCGGCTCCTTGACCGCGGTGGCGGCCTTCACGGCCTCGAACTCCATGGTGCCGGGAACCGGCTCGCCGCGATCGGCGTACGCCTTCGCGAGCTCGCGCTCGGCGCTGTCGAGGATCCGCTCCGAGACCGCCAGGTCCTTGCCAGGGTGGTCGGGGTTCGCCTTCATCCAATCGCGAAGGCGCTCGACGTCGCGACGCTGCGAGAGGTAGAGGGGCAGGAGCAGGAAGATTCCGAGAGCCGAGACGGCCGCGACCACCGAGGTCACTTCATCGAACGGAAGCAGGTCGGTTCCCACGCGGACCTCCTACGGCGCGGGCGCGGCGGCCTCTTCGCCGATCGCGCGGTCGCCGAAACCGACCAGAAGCGCCAGGGGCGCTCCCTTCGCCTCCGCCTTGACGATTGCCGTCATCGGCGTGATGGCGGTCTCGCCCAAGTCTGGCCTGACCTGCTCGGCGAGCGCCTCGGCGTCCGCTTCTGAGTCCGGCTCGAACATGATCACGGACTGCGCTTCGCCAGCGGGCGCATTCGCGGTGACACCGGCCTTGAACTCCGAGGAATCGACGACGTCGTCAGCAACGAGATCGGCGATCCCGGCAACGGGATCGGCGACGCCCTCCTGGATGGTTGCGTTCAGCACGGCCACCTCGACCTTGTCGGGCTTGTCGCCACCGCCGCCCTTTGCCACGGGTTCCGAGTCGTCGTCGAGGAGCCCGAAGCCGCTGGTGACGACCGCTGCGACGATGACGCCCACGAGCAAGGCAAAGACGATGCGCGGGTCGACGGGCGAGCGGCGGTCGAGCTCGTCGTACTTGGGCCCGAGCCAACCGGTCACGCGCTTCCACATCGCCACCAGTCGCGAGGGCTTCTCGGGCTTTTCCAAGTCGCCCTTCTCCTCGCTTGCGGCAAGCGAAGCCTCGTCAGCTTCGACCGCGCGCTCGGGCGCGCGCCCGGCCCATTCGCGCAGCCGCCGCACCTCGCGCGCTTGCAGCACGATCAGGAGCGCCAGGATCGCGAAGCCGAGGAAGGCGACGATCCCGAGGATCGGCCCAATGTCCTCGATGAAATCCATGAGTGGGCGGGGAGTCTACGAACGGACGCGGGGGCGAGCGGCCGTGAGCTCCACCACACGTGTCGCCAGGCCGGTCTCGTCGCCTGAAGCGACGAGCTCCGTGAGGCGCTCGACCGTCTGATCGACCCACTCGGGGTCGAGCGGCGCGGGCCTCACCGCACGCACGATCCGCTCCGCGCTGGTCGGCTGGGAGCGCTCGTCGGCGTTCAGGAGCTCCTCGCCCAGCTTCTCGCCGCGGCGAGGTCCCGTGAACTCGATCGCGATCTCGGTCTCGGGCTCGTAGCCGGCGAGGTGGATCATGTTGCGCGCCAGATCCACGATCTTCACCGGCTCGCCCATCTCCAGCACGAACACCTCGCCCGTTCCGGCGCCCAGGTCGCCGGCCTTGATCACGAGCTGGACCGCTTCCGGAATCGTCATGAAGTAGCGCTCCATGTCGGGATGGGTGACCGTCACCGGGCCGCCCTTCTCGATCTGCGAGCGGAAGATCGGCACAACCGAGCCCGACGAGCCGAGCACGTTGCCGAACCGCACCGAGACGAACCGCGTGGTCGAGTGGCGCTGGCCGGCGGCCGCGACGATCCATTCGGCCATCGCCTTCGAGGCGCCCATCACCGTCTGCGGGTTGACCGCCTTGTCGGTCGAGACCAGGACGAAGCGGCTCGCGCCCGAGGCTGCGGCCGTCTCGGCCGTGACCTTGGTCGCGATCGCGTTGTTCCGCACGGCCTCGAGCGGGTTCATCTCCATCAGGCCGACGTGCTTGTAGGCGGCGGCGTGGAAAACGATGTCCGGATGGAACCGGCCCATGACCTCGAGCATGCGGTCGGGCTCCTTGCAGTCGGCCAGGACCGCCTCGCAGCCGGTGAAGTGCCACTGCTCGGTCAGCTCGCGCTCGATCTGGAAGAGGTTGTCCTCGGCGTGGTCGAGCAGAACGAGGAGCTTCGGCCGCACGCGGGCGATCTGGCGGCAGAGCTCGGCGCCGATCGAGCCTCCAGCGCCCGTGACCAGGACGACCTTGTCCTCGATGTAGGCGCCGACGCGGTCCAGCTCCATCACCACGGGGTCGCGGCCCAGGACGTCTTCGACCTGGACCTCACGAAGCTGGCGGGTGAGCTGGACGCCGCCGCGCAGAAGCTCGAACACGGTCGGGAGGGTGCGCACGGGGATGCTCCGCTCGCGGCAGGCGTGGACCACCTTCGCGCGCAGCTCGCCAGGTGCCGACGGGATCGCGATGACGACCTCGTCGGGCTTCTGGCGCTCCAGCACATCCTCGATCTCGTCGGTGGTGCCCAGGACGCGCAGGCCCAGAAGGCCCATGCCGCGCTTTCGCGGGTCGTCGTCGACGAAGCCGATCGCCTTGACGCCGAGCGCCGGGTTGAGCTGAAGCTCGCGCACGACCATCTGGCCGCCCGAGCCCGCGCCGATTATCAGCGAGCCGCGAGTCTTCCGGGCGCGCTGCTCCTTCGACGGCCGCTCTATCCACAGGCGCGTGATGATCCGGGCGCCGGCCAGGAGGCCTGTCGTGAGGATGAAGTCGAAGACGACGACCGAGCGCGGCAGGTTGTCGTCGAACGGCGAGAGAACCGTGAAGACCACGACCAGCGCGGCGCTCGCCAGGGCAGTGGCGCGAAGGAGAGACGGGAAGTCGCGCGTGAGGAAGTAGCGCCACCACTTGTCGTGGAGGCCGAGCAAGTTGAAGATGACCGCCTTGCCGAGCGCCACGAACGCGACCGAGGCGACGAGGATGTCGACGTAGCGCTCGGGAATCTCGCCCGCGTCGATGAAACGCAGGACGAACGCGAGCGCGAATGCGATGGCGGCCAGAACCGCGTCGGCCAGGAACTGGAGGGCGCGATGGCGGTAGGCCGGGTGGGTAAACCGGCTCATGGGGCGCTGAATTCTACGCGTGGGGCCGCGCTACGAGCGCTCGCCTGCAAGAGCGTGGTCAAGCTCGCGCAGGATGCCGTCGCGGCGCATCTCGTAGGGGAACTCGGTACGCACGCGCTCGCGCGCGGCGACGTGCGCTTCCGGGCCGAGCGCCAGCGCGTCCGCGACGCCGGCGGCGATGCTCTCCGCGGTCGCCTCTTCGAGCACGACGCCCGTCTCGCCCACGACCTCCGGCAGAGCGCCCGCCGCGGTGACGACCGGCACGGCGCCCGCCAGCATCGCCTCGGCCAGGGACATGCCGAAGCCCTCGTGGAGCGAGGCCTGGACATAGACGCCGCAGCGCCGGAAGAGGTCGTCCAGGTCGTCGTCGGAGAGGTACCCGGTGATCCGCAGGTTCTGGGGCGCCTTCGCCTGGAGCTCCTTGCCCGTGTCGTCCCACCATGGGCCGGCCAGGACCCAGTCGACGTCGGGCACATCCGCGGCCGCCTCGCAGAACGGGCCGTGGCCCTTGCGCAGCAGGTTCACGTCGTAAACGGCTCCGACGGTCAGGGCCATGCGCTCGCGCGGAGCGGCGGGGTCGACATCGGCGAAGCGGTCGGGAATGCCGTGATAGACAACCTCGACGCGCTCGGGGGCGATCCCGACGTCGTTCTCGGCGATCTCGCGAAGCGACGACTCGGAGTTCGTGACCAGCCGCGTCGCGAGGTTCGCGGTCGAGCGGACGAGCCGGCGCCGCACCCCTCCGCGCTGCGACCCGTAGCCGATCTCGGGCATGGCCGCCGTATCGAAGCCGCCGAAGATGAGGAGTGAGGGCTTCCCCCGCATTCGCGCGAAGCGGAGGGCCAGGGCGGTATGCCACGAGGCGAACCAGCCCACGATCGCGTCGCACTCGCCGACCTTCCGCCACAGCTCGGCCGGGCGTGGCCTGAACCCCTCCTGGAGGTAATCCACGACCTCGTGGCGCTCCTCGAGCGCGTCGCGGTCGATGCGCGTGAACGTGTTGCGGCGGCTGTGGACGTAGAGGATGCGTGCCATTGAGGGCTCTATCCTCCCAGGCTGCCTGGCGGGGCTTTCGCGTCCCCCTGCCTCCCCACCTTGACGCCCTCTCTGGTCACACCTCTCGCCTCCGTCACGGACTTCATCGTCGACCCGATCGTCGACGCCGCGACCGAGTTCATCGACGCGGTCGGCCTGATCGGCGTCTTCATCCTGATGCTGCTCGAGTCCGCCTGCATCCCCATCCCGTCGGAGGCGATCATGCTGTTCGCGGGCTTCAACGTCTCCGAGGGCGACCTCACGATGTTCGGCATCATCGCTGCCGGCGTCCTGGGCAACGTGGTCGGCTCGTGGATCGCCTGGGCGGCGGGCTACTACGGCCGCCTGGAGCTGCTCGAGAAGAACCGGTTCATCCACATCAACCCGAAGCACCTGGCCTGGGCCGACGACTGGTTCCAGCGCCATGGCGACGCGACCGTCTTCTTCACGCGCATGCTCCCGATCATCCGCACCTTCATCTCGCTGCCGGCCGGTATCGCGAAGATGCCCTTCTGGCGCTTCACCTGGTTCACGCTCCTCGGCTGCATCCCGTGGGTCACCATGCTCGCGTTCATCGGGCGAGAGGTGGGCGACAACTGGGAGGAGTGGCGCGACTACCTCCACTACTTCGACTATCCGGTCGCCGCCGCGATCCTCGCCGGGATCATCTACTTCCTGATCAAGCGCCGTCGCGGCGGCCCCCCGCCCGCTCCCGCCGACACCGCGGCGTGAGCCGCGACCGCGCCGCCCTTCGCATCCCCGACGAGCGCGCCGCCCTGCTCGGCCTGGTCCAAGGGCCGACCGAGCTCCTGCCGGTTTCGAGCTCCGCTCACATCTCGCTCGTTCCCTTCCTCGCCGGATGGGAGTGGCAGGAGCTCGACTCCGAGGCGCGCAAGAGCTTCGAGGTTGCCCTTCACGGCGGGACCGCGCTGGCGCTCCTCATCTCGCTCCGGCGCGAGATCGCCGACGAGTTTCGCGCGTTCGACGCCCGCCGCGCGAGCGTGGTGGCGCTCTCGTTCGCGCCTCCTGCCGCTGCGGGCCTCGCGTTTGAGCGCAGGATCGAGGCGCTCGGCACGCCGCTCGCAACCGCCGCCGGCCTGGTGCTCGGGTCGATCGCCATGGCTCTGGCCGACCGCGCGCCGCAAGCGCGAGGGCGCGGCGACGCGGACGCGCTCGACGGCCTCCTGCTCGGGAATCGCGCAGGCATGCGCGCTCGTCCCCGGCGTTTCGCGAAACGGCGCGACGCTCACCGCCGCCCGCGCCCGCCGCTTCGACCGCCAGCAGGCGAACCTCCTGTCGCGCACGGTCGCCCTGCCGGTGATCCTGGGCGCGGTCGGCCTCAAGGGCACACGTCTCGCCAAGCGCGGCGTGACGCCGGGCACCGGCCGGGCGCTGGCGATCGGCGGGGCCGCCGCGTTCGTGTCGACGCTCGCCTCGCAGCGCCTGATCCGCCTCGTCGAGCGCGACCGCGCGCTCTGGCCCTATGCGGTCTACCGCCTCGCGCTCGCCGCCGTCGTGATCCGCCGCGCGCGTGCTGTTGAATCAACCCCGTGACGCAAGACGCCTACAGCCAGGCGGGCGTGAGCCAGTCGGACGCCGACGCATCTGTCGCGGCGCTCGTCAAGCACCTCGGGGACATCGACACGGGCAAGGCGTCGCGAGTCGTGCCGCTCCCCGGTCACTACGCGAGCGTTCTGCGGCTCGACGAGAAGACGGGCATCGCCTTCGGCACCGACGGCGTTGGGACCAAGATGGTCGTCGCCGAGGAGCTCGGCCGCTTCGAGACGATCGGGATCGACCTGATCGCCATGAACGTGAACGACCTGATCTGCGTCGGCGCCGAGCCGATCGCGCTGGTCGACTTCATCCTCTGCCGCGAGGCGACGCCCGAGATCTGCGGCCAGATCGGCGAAGGCCTCCGCGCCGGAGCCGAGCAGGCGGGCGTCGAGATCCCCGGGGGCGAGATCGCCCAGGTCGGCGACGTCGTCCAGGGCTGGGAGCTCGGCGGCTCGGCGATCGGCCTGGTCGATCTCGACGCGATCGTCACTGGCGAGCGGATCGAGGCCGGCGACGCCTTGATCGGCCTCCCCTCCTCCGGCCTCCACTCGAACGGCTACACGCTCGCGCGCAAGGTCCTGGCCGACGTGCCGTGGGACGACGAGCGCCTGGGCCGGCCCCTTGGCGACATCGTGCTCGAGCCCACGACGATCTACGTGCGCGCGGTGCTGGAGCTGCTTGCGTCAGACGCCGACGTTCGCGGCCTCGCCCACATCACCGGCGACGGCCTGAACAACCTGCTGCGTCTCTCCCGCGACGTCGGCTACGAGCTGACGGACCCGCTCGAGGTCCCGCCGGTGTTCGGCTTGATTCAGGAGCTCGGCGACATCTCGGACGAGGAGATGCACGAGGTCTTCAACATGGGTCTCGGCTTCGTCGCGATCGTGCCAGCCGACGACGCTGACGCTACGGTCGAGCTCTTGGCGAGGCACCACCCAGGCACGCGGGTGATCGGCGCCGTTACGGACCGACCCGGCGCAGTCGAGCGGGCTTAGCCTCGTTCTAAGCGCTCTGCGTGGCGGGCTCCCCAGAGAGGACCGGAGAAGGCCTGAACCCCTTGACGATCAGATAGATCGCGAATGAAGCCTCGAAAAGGAACTCTGGAATCGAGAAGAGGGCGTGTGCGCCGTCTTGCTCGTAGGCGCCGAACAACACCGCGATCGCTGAGAGGAAGATCAGCGGGCCGCCGACGACGCCCAGCAGGGCGAGGCGAGGCGGCATGAGGCCGGTGCGGTACATGAGCCAGCCGAGCAGGATGCCGTTGACGCCAACGCAGAATCCGGGGCCGAGCAGGAACGTCCAGTCGTGGATGGCGACAAGCGACTGCCCGGCGATCTCGAGCGACGCCGCGTCCCCACCGATGGATGCGGCGAGGTCCTCGCGCAGAGTGAGGATCGACAGGAGGCTGATGGCGCCAACGCCGATGATCGTCGATTCGATGGTGCGTGACGCGACGTAGCTGAGCGAGAGGGCCTCGCTGTACCGCCTGAGGATCGGGAACATCACCACCGCCGTTCCGACATTGCCGACCATCAGGAGGAACTCGAGAAGCGCGCCCAGCTGAATGCGCCCATCCTCACCCGAGCCGAGGATGAAGTCCGTTTCGTCCAGGATCGGCTTGTAGAGGACCAGCGCGGCAAGGATCGCCGTGACGAATGTGGATGCCATGAGCCATCCCGCTACGTGCGCGGTCCTCGTCTCCGCGGGAGTGGGCAGCGCTGATGGGGAGGTCATATCGCTCCTTCCGATAGGGCCCCCCGATTGCCGGCCCTGTATATCGGTTTTGGCGGTCAGAGGAGCTGAGCTCCGGGTCCGTCCAGAGCTGAACGTCCGTGAGTACGTTCTATAGGACGTAGTGACGGACGTTCCCGTCAGACGGGCACGCCACCTGCGCCCTTAATCCGTGCCTGCCACGATGACTGCATGCAGATAGCCATCCTCGTTTTCCCCAAGCTCACCGCCCTCGACGCCATCGGCCCGTACGAGGTGCTTTCGCGCCTTCCAGGGTTCGAGTTGACCTTCGTCTCGACAGAAACCGGAGAGATGAGGACCGACACCGGCCGCCTCGGCATCAGCGCCGACGCAACCCTCGAAGAGGTGCCTGAGCCGGACGTCCTGCTCATTCCGGGAGGCGAAGGAAATCGCCCCCTCCTCCACGACGAGACGGTCCTCGACTGGGTCCGCAACGTCCACGCCAACTCGACGTGGACAACGTCGGTCTGCACGGGCTCGCTGGTCCTGGGCGCCGCTGGGGTGCTCGAGGGCAAGCGCGCAACGACGCATTGGGCCTACCGCGACGCTCTGCGCGAGTACGGAGCGGAGCCGGTTGCCGAGCGCTACGTCGAAGACGGCAAGGTGATGACCGCGGCCGGAGTCTCGGCGGGGATCGACATGGCGCTCACGCTGGCGGCACGCCTCACGCACGACGACGTCGCCCGGGCGATCCAGCTCGGCATCGAGTACGACCCGGACCCGCCGTTCGATGCCGGTTCGCCGGAGAAGGCAGGCGAGGACCTCGTCGACCTCGTTCGCGGGCTGGAGCGGGCGGAGGCCTAGACCGCCCGACGGTCAACCGACGGGCCGCGCGCTGCGACAATGCAGCCGTGGCGACGGGTGCCCCAGATACGAAGCGGAGCGGACCGTACGCCGGCAAGCGGGCGGTCGACCTGACCCTGGTCGCCGTCATCGCGCTGCCCGCGCTCCTGATCGGCGCACTCACGGCGCTCGCGATCCGGTTCACCTCCCGGGGACCAGTGCTGTTTCGCCAGGAGCGGATCGGCCGCATGGGCGAACCGTTCGAGCTCGTCAAGTTCCGCACGATGGTCGCGGGCGACAACCCGGTGTTCCCGGATGCCGATCGCATCACCCGCGTCGGAAAGCTCCTGCGCCGGCTCTCCTTCGACGAGATCCCCCAGCTCCTGAACGTGGTTCGCGGCGAGATGAGCATCATCGGGCCGCGGCCCACGCTCGCCTACCAGGTCGAGCGCTACGACGAGAGGCAGTGGCGGCGGCTCTCGGTCCGCCCAGGCGTTGCGGGCTGGGCGCAGCTCAAGGGGCGCAACGAGATTCCGTGGGCCCAGCGGATCGAGCTCGACCTCGAGTACATCGACCACCTCCAGTCCCCGCTCGCCGATTTGCGGATCCTCGTCCGCTCGATGTTCGCGGCACTTCGCGGAGGCGGCGTGGAGGGGCATCCCGCAGACGATCCGCTGGCGAAGATCGATGGCTGACGACCTGGTCATAGTCGGGGCCGGTGGCCACGGGCGCGAGACGCTCGACATCGTCGAAGCGATGAACGACGCGGGCACTGCCCAGTGGAGCTTCCTGGGATTCGTGGACGACGGCGAGGTCCGCGAGGACCGGCTGACGCGGCGGGAAGCCGAGGTCGTCGAGGTCTCAGAGCTCGACCCGGAAGCGGTGCGCTACGTGATCGGGATCGGTGATCCGGGCACGCGCGAGACCGTCGCCGAGAGGATGACGCTGGCCGGGTTCGTGCCGGCGATCCTGGTTCACCCGGACGCCTCGGTGGGCAGTGACGTCCGCATGGCGGAGGGCGTCGTCCTGGCTTCGGGCGCGCGGGTGACTACCAACGTCTCGCTCGGGCGCCATTCGCAGCTGAACGTGGGCGCGGTCGTCTCGCACGACTGCGAGGTCGGCGCGTTCGTCACGTTCAGCCCGGGCACGCTGGTTAACGGCGAGTGCAGGGTCGGCGACAGGGCCTTCTTCGGCACCGGAGCGATCGTCACGCCGGGCCTCAAGGTCGGCGCCGACGCGAAGGTTGGAGCCGGTGCCGTGGTTCTCGAAGACGTGCCGGAAGGCGCGACCGTCGTAGGCGTACCGGCCCGCCCGGCGTCGTAGGATCGACCGAATCGTGCAAAACGGCTCCCCAGGCGGGACTTGAGCGCCCTGCGGCGAATCCTGAGACCACTGATCCTCGAACTCAGATGAGCACCGAATCTGGAACAAGAAGCGGGACCGGCCTGATCGGCCAGGTCCTCTCCGGCAGATACCGCCTGGAATCCAAGCTCGGCTCGGGCGGAATGTCGACCGTCTACCTCGCTCTCGACCAGACGCTGCAGCGAAATGTGGCGGCCAAGGTGCTGCACCGCGAGATGTCGGATCAGCCGGACCAGCTCGAGCGCTTCCGCCGGGAGGCGCGCGCGGTCGCGCGTGTTTCCCACCCCAACGTGGTCTCGGTCATCGACGCGGGCAACGACGAGGACGGCCACCCCTACATCGTCTTCGAGTACGTCGACGGCGAGACGCTCAAGCAGCGGATCGACCGGTATGGCCGCCTGCCGCTGGACGAGGCGGCCGCGTACGCGATCGAAGTCGGCCGCGGGCTCCAGGCCGCGCACCTCGCGCACTTGGTCCACCGCGACGTGAAGCCGCAGAACGTCCTGATCGACTCCGAGGGACGGGCCAAGGTCACGGACTTCGGGATCGCTCTCTCCCTGGAGGCAGACGGGCTGACGAAGACGGGACGCGTCCTGGGCACCACCGACTACGTCTCGCCCGAGCAGGCGATGGGCAAGGCAGTCGACGACCGCTCGGACATCTACTCCTTGGGGATCCTCCTGTACGAGATGCTCCGCGGCGAGGTCCCGTTCAAGGCCGAGACGCTGGTCGGCGTCGCGATGAAGCACGTGAACGACCCGATGCCCGACATCCAGTCGAGCCGCCCGGGCACCTCCTCCGCCCTTGCCGCGGTGATCGAGCGGGCGACGCAGAAGGACCCGAAGAAGCGGTACGGCGACATGGGCGCGATGCTCGCCGACCTGGAGGGCGCGCTCGAGGTCGAGATCGCTCGCGCCGGCGGCGCCACCGGCGAGGCCACGACCGTTCTCGAGACCGTGCCCACACGGTCTCGCATCCTGAGCTCACGCTCCGTCTCGATCGTGGGCATCCTCCTGGTGCTCGCTGGCGTGCTCGTCGCGCTCGCGCTGGTCGAGCTAGGCGGCGAGTCGGACAGGCCGAACTCGGAAGTCGCCGGCTCAGAAACCGAGGCGCCGGCGAGCGGTGCGGAGATTCCACTGTCGGACCCGACCGACTTTGATCCGTTCGGGACCGGCACGCCTTCGGGGGAACATCCAGAAGCGGTCGACTTCGCCGTCGACGGCGACCCGACCACGAACTGGCTTACCGAGTCCTACGAGCGCCGGCCCCACTCTCGAGGCAGCCGGCAAGCCCGGCGTCGGGCTGATCGTCGCGACCGATGAGGTCGTAACCGGGCGCCAGATGCAGATCCAGACCGAGGATCCCGGCTGGACGGCTGAGATCTACGGGGTCGAGGGCGAGCCGCCCACCGAGCTGGAGGGCTGGGGCGATCCGCTGACCCCGCAGCCGTTCACGACCGACGAAGAAGAGACGAGCGTCCAGCTAAACGACAACGAGTCGGACCACTACCTGATCTGGATCACCGAACTTACGCCGAACGACGAAGGCGGCTACTTCGCGACGATCGGCGAAGTAGCCCTCTTCAACTGAGGGCGCTCCGGGGCAAACGTCCGTCACTACGCCCTATAGGGGGTACTCACGGACGCCTCGTCGGACTGAGCTCGCGTTGAGCGCCAAACCGGCGCGCCTAGACAGCGTTACTGCCCCGCTCGCAGTTCTTGACCTCGTCGGCTGGGTCCGCAACGACCTCGTCGAGGTGGCTGTCGCCGCAGTTGATGCGGTCGAACTGCCCGTCGCCCGCCTGGACAGTGTCGCGGCCTGAGCCGCCTCTCACGACGTCCTCCCCCACTCCCGGATCGCCCGCATAGACGTCGTCGCGAGCGTCGAGCTGGTCGTCGTCGTCGCCTCCGACCAGAAGGTCGTCGCCTCCAGCGCCCAGCATGGTGTCGTTGCCCTTGCCGCCAAAGACCCGATCATCGCCGTCCAAGGTCCGATCGAACCCTGCGTCGGCGTTTGCGCGGTCACTGCCTCGGCCGAGCCCGATTACATCCGTCCCACTGAGGTCGATCACCTGATCCTTGCCGGCTTGCGCTTGGATCGTCTCGTCCGCGCTCGTGCCGGTGATGTTGTCGGGCCCCTCTGTGCCTACGCATGGATTCGAGGTACAGGTGAAAGTGTCGGCCGATGCCATGCCCGCGGTCACGGTCAGCGTCGCGACTACACCCGCTAAAGCGATGGCTCTGAATCTGCGATTCACGAGGCAACCGTGTTGAGGGCTACGCCCGGCAGGGCGTAACCGCCGTCCTCGGCAAACGGGCGCACGCGCTCTTCCAGTTCGCGGCGCACATCGAGTTGGTCCTCGGGGCCCAACTCGGAGATAGCGGCCGTCACCGGCCCCTGAAGCCGGCTGACGAACGCCCACAGGTCATCCGCCGTCTCGTATTGCCATGCGATGTCGATCGTCTCCGTCTTCACCGATTCGAACCCCGCCGCCTCGAAGAGCGGCTCAACGGACTGCGCATCCGGCATCGCGAACATGCCGGGACCGCCATCGCCGCTGAATGGCTCCATCAGACCTCGCTCGATCACGATGCCGGCCGGCACTGTCATCCACGGATTCTTGTCCGGGGGTCCCCACGTCGTGCACGCGAACCGGCCTCCATCTCGGAGCACTCTCCGGATTTCTCCCAAGGCCTGACTCGCGTTGGGAAACAGCATCAGGCCGAAGCGACACAGGGCCCCATCGACGCTGTCATCGGCGAGATCCAGGTCCTCTGCATCGAGGACCCGGCAGTCGGCATTGGTGATGCCCTCATCGGCGGCGGCTCGCTCCGCGGCGCGCACCATCTCCGGTGAGAAATCACTCACGATCAATCGCCCGGTTTCTCCGATCCGGCTCGCCGCCTCGAAGCCGGTGTCGCCCGCGCCGGCTGCGAGATCCAGGACGGTGTCTCCCGCAGCGGGCTCGATCGCGTTCACGAGCCAATGGGTTCACGTTCGAAGTCGAGCGGGCGTTCAGCTGGCGGCGCTTTTCCCACTGCGCCGCCATCCCGTCCCAGAACTCGCGGCTCTGGGCCTTTCGCTCCTCTGGAGATTCGCTCACGTCGCTGGGCTCCTAGCCGGACTTCGTCCCGACGACCTCGAGGTACTCGGCGTAGATCCGGACGGAGCCGTCGGTGGCCTCGTTCATATCGACGAATAGCGCGTCCAGGTCTGCCTTGAGGTCCACCCACTTGTCGCCAAGCGCCTCACGGGCCATCACCATCGGGCCGAAGTTGGTCTGGAAGGTTTCCAGGTAGAGCTCCATGTTCTCCTCGCGGAACTCGTTCTTCTTCTCCTCGAAGGAGAGCTCTACCCCAAGCGGCTCCATCAGGGCCCGAACGTGGTCCTCGGTTCCCCACAACGGCGGCGGCTGGAAGCCCTCGGGCGGGGGTGGCATGTGCGATGCGACGAGGCGGAACATCTCTCCCGTCCTCCCCTCGGGAGTCCATGCGGCGAAGCCGATCACGCCGCCCGGCTTCGTCACACGCACCATTTCGGACGCCGCAAGAGCGTGGTCCGGAGCGAACATGTGGCCGAAGGTCGAAAGGACACGGTCGAACTCGCCGTCCTCAAAGGGAAGATCGAGCGCGTCCGCCTCGACCCAGTCGATCTCGACGTCCGCGGCTTCCGCTCGCGCGCGCCCTGCGTCAAAGTGGACGGAAGAGATGTCCGAGCCGACGACGTTCGCTCCGCGCTTGGCGGCGGGAATCGCGACTGAGCCGCCGCTGCCAGTACCGATGTCGAGGACGCGCATGCCCTCTTCGATGCCAACCGAGTCCAGAAGTCTCGGGCCGGTCTCTTTGACGTAATCGGCGACCCGGTCCCACTTTCCGGCGGACCAGACGGCGCGGTTCACGCTTGCTTTTCGAGATCAACGGGCATGGGCCCCCTCTTTCGCTTGCGGACAGACGTTAGAGCTAGTTGTCTTGCGATGTCGTCTGGCGTTACGGCCGCTCGCATCGGCGGAGCGTGTTGTTGCCGCTCCCGCCCAGGCACCGGTCATCGCTTCCCTGACCGTCGATCACGTCGTCCCCCGCTTCGCCGAAGATCTTGTCCTCGCCGACGCCGTCGGGCGACGTGTCTTCCGACAGGTCTTCCGAGCGCGAGTCGCCGTACAAGACATCGTCACCGTCACCGCCTCTGAGTACATCGCTGGCTGCATCGAGGTTGCTGTCGTTGAGCCCGTCCCCGACCAAGGTGTCGTCGCCAGGCCCACCGTTGAGGTCGTCCGTGTCACTGGCGATGTTGTTGGCCGGCCGAGTCCCCGTAGTACCCGACGAGAAGATCGTCGCCCTTGCCACCCGAGATCGTGTCGTCCCTTTCATCGCCGAAGATCACGTCCCTGCCGCTGCCGCCTTTGATCGTGTCCGAATCGAACTCCGGCGCGCCGCCCGAGCAGGGTGCACGCGCCCGCAGATGACGTCCCTGCCCCCCTTGCCCTTGATCGTGTCGTTGCCCGCGAGCCCCGCGATCACGTCCCGCTGGGGGGTCCCCACCAGGTTGTTGTTGTCGACCGTCCGTGCCGAAGATCGTCGCCGCCTGTCCATTGCACTCGGGCACAGGAGCGGCAGCGCCAGACCCGGAAACGATGATCAGGCCGATCCCAACGACGAGAAGTACACCGGCAACGCGGCGCATGTGCCCAGAGTACACCCGTTTTCGAGCGGGGTCTAGAACCCGTGGGAGCGCTCGGCTGCCGGCGAATCGCCTCAGCGCGGGCCAGGCGTCAGCCAGGGCTCCGGGTCGCCGTCCTCCTCGATCAGGTCGGCCAGGTACTCGCCGAGCGCGGGGGCGTGCTTGAACCCGTGTCCGGAACCGCCGCCCAGGAGCCAATGGCCCTCGAAACGCTCTGAGCGCCCAATCACGAAGTGGTGGTCAGGCGTCATTTCGTACGGCATCACGCGAGCCGACACGACACCAGTCCCTGCAAGGGCGGGAAAACGGCGAGCGATGTACTGCGAGAGTGCGTCGATCGCCGCGGCATCGGCAACCCTGGCCTCGTTCTCGATATCGAATTGACGGCCTGGCTCATGCGACAGCGCCTTGATGCCCAGTCCGTCGATGTCCGGAAATCCGTAGAGGCCGGCAGCCTCGTCGAACCATGCGGGGCCATCACGCCACGCAGGAGGCGAAAGCCAGTGAAGAACGTCCTGCCAGGTTGCCCGCACGGGCGCCTCGTCTGGGAACAGGCCGCCGAGCCAGGCGCCACAAGCCCAGATGACGACATCGGCCTCGTGCTCCCCGCGGCCGTGCAGCTCGATCGTCCGCGGGCCGGCGGGCCGGGCGCGTTCTGCCATGAACGCCGCGCCGTGGCTCTTCGCGCGCCGAACGAGTGACTCGACGGCAGCGGTCGCGCGGATGATCGCGGCGTCCGGCTCGAAGAGCACGCGAGTGATGTCGTCGATCCCAAGGTCGGGGAAGAGCGCACGCGCATCCTGCGGATCGAACCATTCATGCTGCACTCCCAGCCGCTCGAGTCCGGCCGCGGCCTTCGCCACCCCATCGCCTCGCTCACACTCGAACCAGGCGAGGCCCGTCCGCTCAAACAGCGGCGTGTCCTGGCTGCTCGAAAGGTCAGCCCAGAGGTCGCGAGCCCGCAGAGCCGAGCGCATGTACCACTCGTCCTCCGGCGAGTCGCCGTGACCGACTCGCAGCAGCCGGGTTCGGTCGCCTGAGCTGCCACGCGCGTTGGCCGGCGCGTACTGATCGAAGACCCACACCTCCCAACCGCGCCGCGCCAGCGAATCTGCGGCGGCTGCTCCGAAGACCCCAGCGCCGACGACAATCGCTGACCGCTCGGCCATGGGGCGCTCAGAACTCGTACGAGCGCTCGGCCGTGTGACGCTCGACCGCCAGCTTCACCAGGCGGTCGCAGAGCTCGGGGTACGGAACGCCGGTCGCCTCGAAGAGCTTGCCGAAGACGCTCGTCTCGGTGAATCCCGGGATGGTGTTGATCTCGTTGACAAGGACCTCGCCGCCCTCGGTCACGAAGAAATCGCAGCGGGCTAGCCCGCGACAGTCGAGCGCCTTGTAGACCTCAACAGCCAGCTCGCGAACCCGCTCCACAGCCTCGTCGCCGATCGGGGCCGGCACGACGAGCTGCATGCCGCCGTCCGTGTACTTCGCCTCGAAGTCGTACCACTCGTGGCCCTGGGTCACGATCTCGCCCGGGAGCGAAGCCACGGGCTCCGTGTTGCCGATCACCGAGCACTCGACCTCGCGCGCCTCGCAGTGCGCCTCGACGATCACGCGAGGGTCATGGCGGAGCGCCAGCTCGACCGCATCGTCGAGCTCCTGCTCGGCGGACATCACGCGCGTGATGCCCACGCTCGAGCCCAGCCGCGACGGCTTGACCCAGATCGGCATGCCCATGGCCGCCGCCTGCTCGCGCCAGCCCGGCTCGCCCACCTGGCAGAAGTTCACCTGCGGGAACCCGTGATGGGCGAGTAGCCGCTTGCAGATGAGCTTGTCCATCGCGACGGCGGCGGCAAGGACGCTCGGCCCCGCGTATGGGACGTCCAGGCATTCGAGGAGTCCCTGGACCGTGCCGTCCTCGCCGAACGGGCCGTGAAGCACGGGGAAGGCAACGTCCGCGCCGAGCAGTCCGCCGGCCGCGCGCAGCTCGACCTCGCTGCCGTCGACAAGCCAGCGGCCGTCGCGCTCGATCAGGACTCGGATGACCTCGTGGCCCGCCTCCTCGAGGCCCGCCGCGACCGACTCGCCCGAGCGGATCGAGACGTCGTGCTCCGAGGAGCGCCCGCCTGAGATGACGGCGACCTTCACGGGCGCCGCCCCGCGGGATTGGTGCCAGGCACGGTGCCTGGCACCGGGCGGGGTGCCAGGTCGGGGTCTGCGTCGGGGTCTGCGTCTGGATCCTCCTCCGGGACCTCGGGTTCGACGAACACGCCCACGTAGATCGTCACCTGGTCCGACGCGCGGATCTGCGACCCGGCCGATGGGGCCTGTGAGATCACGCGCCCGTCGAGCGACTCGTCCTCGGTCTCCTGCTCGATGACCTGGATGTTCGTCGCGCCGCGGCTTCTGAGCTGGCTCACCGCCGTGTCCTCCGGCTGGCCCTCGACATTGGGAACGGTCACGGTGCCCTCGCCGTTCGAGACCCTGACCGTGACCTCGGTGTCCTTCTTGACCTCGCTTCCTCCGGCGGGGTTCTGACCGATCACCTGGCCCTCCGGCAGGTCGGAGTCTTCCTCTTCGAAGTTGGGGATCAGGCCCGCGTCGCGGAGCGCGGTATCCGCTTCTGACTGCTGCAGGCCGACCACGTCGGGCACCGTCGAAGAGCTTCACGCCCTTCGAGATCAGGATCGTGACAACGGACTCGCACTCGACCTTCTCTCCCGGTGCAGGCTCGGTGTCGACGACGTTCCCGGGCTTGACGCCGTTCGAGCTCACCTCTTCCGAGCGAACCTGGAGGTTCTCGTTCGCGGAGCTTCTTCGGTCGCGTCGGCTGCGGGCTCGTTGATCACACCCTTCGAGGGGATAGCCACCTCCATTCCGAGGGACACGCTCATCTCGACCTCGGATCCCTTGTCCACGCGCTCGCCGGCGGGAGGGTCCGTCTCGGAGACGGTGTTCGGCTCGTCGCAACTCTCGAAGTCGGAGGCCACAACCTCGAAGCCGGCAGCCTCGAGCTCGTCGGTTGCGACCTGGCGGTCCTTGCCGATCACGGACGGCACCAGCACCTGCTCGGACCGGGTCAGCGCAAAGACCACGCCGGCGATGATCAGCGCGGCCAGGATCGCGAGGGCGATCCACTTCCAGCGGTTGTGCTTCTCCTCGGGCGGAGGGTCGACGGGTGCGTAGACGGCGGTGCCGCCCGCGTCCGGGTTCGCCTCCGCGGCATCAAGCGCGCGCAGGAACTCCGTCGCGTCGGCATAACGGTCCTTGGGATCCTTCGCGAGCGCCTTGAGCACGACCGCGTTCAGGGCGGGCGGGATCTCGGGGTTGATTTGCCGCGGCGGGACGGGCGGCTCGGAAACCTGCTTGAGCGCGACCGCCACCGCCGTCTCGGCCTCGAACGGCACCTGGCCCGTCAGCGCCTCGTAGAGGATCACGCCGACCGAGTAGATGTCGAGCCGATCCGGTCGTCTCGAGGCCCTGCGCCTGCTCGGGCGAGAGGTACTGCGCGGTTCCCAGGACCGACCCGGTCTGGGTGATCTCCGACGGCGCCGGCGCGGGCGATGCCGAAGTCGGTCACGCGCGCGCGGCCCTCGTGATCGACCAGGACGTTGTGGGGCTTGAGGTCGCGGTGGACGATCCCGCGGGCATGCGCGAACCGCACGCCGGTCAGGACCTGGCGGACGATCTCGACCGACTCGGCGGGCGAGAGGCCTCGCTCGATCAGGTCCTTGAGCGCGGCGCCCTGGACGTACTCCATCGCGATCCAGTAGCGGCCCTCGTGCTCGCCGCGGTCGTAGACGGAGACGATGTTCGGGTGCTGAAGGCCGGCGGCGGCCTGCGCCTCGCGGCGGAAACGCTCGACGAACTGCTCGTCGGCTCCGAAGCGCTCGTGGAGGAACTTCAAGGCGACCTGACGCCCGAGCATCTCGTCGTCGGCCGACCAGACGTCGGCCATGCCGCCCGAGCCGATGCGGCGCACCAAGCGGTAGCGCGTTCCGACCTTAAGTCCCTGTTCGAGCCTCATGTCATTCCGCCAGCGCGTCCATGACTTGCATTGCGATCGGCCCCGCGACCTCGCCGCCGAAGCAGCCGGTACAGCGCTCGATCATCGCCGCGACCGCGATCTGCGGATCGTCGGCAGGCGCGAAGCCGATGAACCACGGGCGGTTGATCGACGCCTCAACGTCGATCTCGGCGGTGCCGGTCTTGCCCGCGAGCTGGCCGAGGGTGGTCGAGAGGCCGGAGGCCGTGCCGTCGTTGGCGACGTTGACCATCATCTCGGTCACCTGCGACGCCGTCTCGTCGGAGACGACCTCGAGTCAACGTCGGGGTCGAGCTCCTCGATCACCGTCCGTCCGGGTCCTTCGCCTCCTGGAGGAACGTCGGCTACATCAGCTCGCCGTCATTCGCGATCGTGGCGGCTACCTCCGCCATCTGGGTGGTCGTCGCCTGCAGCTCGCCCTCGGCGCCACCTTGGCCGATGGCGACGCGACCGACGTCGAAGCCGCTTTTCACCAGATTGCCCGCGGCGTTACGGGGGCCGCTCGGCGATCATCTCACCGTCGGGGTAGTCGAGCGGGGGGTCGGAGTAGAACCCGAAGCGCTCCATGTACTCGACCATTGTGTCCGCACCGAGCTGCTTCGCCCACCTGGGCCCAGTAGGTGTTGACCGACTGCGTGAGCGCGGTCGTCATGTCGATCGTGCCGAAGTCCTGGCCGCCTGAGTTCGCGAGCGGGAACGCCGGAGATCTCGATTCCGGAGTTCGCGTTCAGCGTGGTATCGTGTCTCGAACTCGCCGGAGTCGAGCGCGGCGGCAGCGGTGACGACCTTCATCGTCGAACCCGGCGTGAATGGGTCCTGTGTCGGCCCGGTTGACCAGTGGTCCCGTCCTCTCCTGTTCGCAAGCTGCGAGTACGTCTCGGGTTCTTGAGCGCGTTCGGGTCGTAGCCAGGAACGGAGGCCATGACGCGAACGGCTCCGGTGTCGGGCTCGATCGCGACGACGGAGCCGCCACCGATGGCTCCCGGGTTCGCCGCGATCGCGCTCTGGAGGGCATCGGTTGCGACGCGCTGCGCCTCGGCGTCGAGCGTGAGGGTGATGTCGGCGCCCTCGCGGCTCGCGCCGGAGAGCTGGTCGATCAGCGTCGCGAACTCGTTCTGGTCGCCGGAGAGGAGGTCGTTCTCTGACAGCTCGATGCCGCTGCGTTCGAGTTCGACGAACGAGAAGCCGACGGGGTTGCCGAACAGCGACGCCCTGCGGGTAGTTGCGCACGAAGACACGCTGGTTCGGGTTGCCGCCGGCGCCGCCCGCGGGCAGGGACTCGGCGATGAGGACGCCATCGGAGGTCGTGATCGACCCCCGCTCGATCTGCTGCTCCTCGATCAGGAGGCGGCGGTTCTCGGGCCGCGACTCGAGCTCGTCGGCCTCGAGCACCGACCAGCGCGAGGTAAAGACGATCAGCCCAGTGAAGAGCAGCAGGATCACGGCATAGAGGCGGACGATTTGGGTGTTCACAACGGGTGCACCCCTCCCTGCCCCGGAGCGCCGCGCGCCTTCTCGGAGATCAGCAGGAGCAGCGCGAGCAGGATCATGTTCGTCACGACCGAGCTGCCTCCCGCGGAGATGAACGGAAGCGTCACGCCCGTGAGCGGGATGAGCTTCACGACGCCGCCGATGATCACGAACGCCTGCAGGCAGAACACCGCCGTGAGCCCTGTGGCTAGGAGCTTCGAGAACCCGTCGGGGGCCATCACCGCCGTCTTGAAGCCGCGTAACCCGATCAGCGCGTAGATCGCGATCAGGCCGCATGCGCCAAAGGCGCCCAGCTCGGCGACGATGACGGCGAAGATGAAGTCCGTGTGGGGCTCGGGCAGGATCGATCCGCAGGACGGGAAGACCTCGCCGTCGCAAGCTTCCGCGGTGGGCGCGAACGGGCCCGGCAGCTTGAGTAGCGACTCCCCGAGCCCCTGCCCGAACAGCCCGCCCTCTGCCTGGGTGAAGAGGGCCGATGTGATCTGTCCCGCTCCATCGGGCGCGTCGTTGGCGAACGGGTCGATCCAGATGTCGACTCGGTCCTGGACATGGCCTACGGTGCCGGCCAAGAACCAGGCTCCGGCCAGGAACATCACGAGCCCAACGAGCACGTAGGAGAGGCGGTTCGTCGCGACGTAAAGGAGCGCGAGGAAGGCGCCGAAGAACATCAGCGACGAGCCGAGGTCGCGGATGAAGAAAAGCATGAACATCGCCGCCCCCCAGACGACAATGAGCGGGCCGAAGTGCTTGAGCGGCGGAATCGTCAGGCCCATCACGCGTCTGGCGGCGACCGATAGAACCTCGCGAGTCTCGTTCAGGTAGCTCGCAAGGAATATGACGATCCCAATCTTTCCCAGCTCCGCGGTCTGGAAGGAGAGCGGCCCGAGGTCAACCGCGAGGTAGGCACCGTTGACGGTGGAGCCGATGCCGGGCAAGCGCGGCGCCAGCAGCAACGCGATCGAGCCGATCGCGATCAGGTAGCGGTAGCGCTCGAGGACGTGGTAGTCGCGAAGGAAGACGATCGTCGCGGCGAACGCGGCGAGCCCGAGGAGGAAGAACGTCGCCTGCTCGACGGCCAGGCTCTCCTCGATCCGGTAGAGCATCACGAGCCCGACCGCGGCGAGGACCGCGCAGAGCGGGAACAGGTAGGGATCGGAGTTGGGGAGCGCTACGCGCAGGAAGAGGTGCGTCGCAACGCAGATCGCCAGGAAGTAGCCGCCGTAGGTGAGGCTGAGCGTCGCGATCTCGTCCGAGCGGACGGCGAACACCGCCGCGAAGCCGGCGCTCACCAGGAGCGCGACCGGGATCAGCGCGAAGAGCTCGCGGTTGCGGGCGGTCATCCGCCCCCGCCGGACCGCTTCTTCTTTCGGTCCTCCCGCCCGCCGTTGCCGTCGTCGTCCTGCGACTTCTTCTTGTCGCCCTGCTGCTTGTTGTTGTCCGGCTGGTGTGTTGTTCGGCTGAGTGGTGGTGGGGGTCTCAGTCGCCGTGGCGGCGGCCTGTTCGAGGTCGTCCATGAGGTCCACGGCGTCGTCGCGGGAGCGAAGCTCGTGGCCGGTCGCCTCGTCGCGGCGATCCTCGGGCAGGGACCCGACGAGGGTCGGCGAGGACGTCACCTCGGTATAGAGCTCGAGGTTCAGCGGCAGGTCGTACGGGAGGCCGCGGTAAAGCGCGAGGCGACCGCCCTCGTCGGTGCCGAGGAAGTAGACCTGGCGCGCGGCGAAGAAGCCCGCCGTGACGATGCCCGCGATCACGAGCAGTGCGACCAGGGACTTGACGGGGAAGCCACGTTTGCGCTTCGTCTCGACGGGCTCGCGGCGGCGCGGCGGCGCGCCCGAAGCAGCGCCTCCGAGGCTCGCGGCGCGGCGGCGCTCAGCCTCGGTGCGGACGGCTTCTGCGGAGAGTCCCGCGGCCGCGGCGGTCGGGCCGACCAGGGTCGCGCCCTCTTCTACCTCCTGAGCTTCGCCCTCGCCCAAGCGAAAGGCGACGACGGTGATGTTGTCGCGACCGCCGGCCTCGTTCGCCTCGTTCACGAGCCAGGTCGTCGCCTCGTCGAGGGAGGACGACTCGGCCAGGATCTCGCGGATCTTGGCGTCCTTGACCATCGTGGTGAGGCCGTCCGAGCAGATCAGGTAGACGTCATCGGGGCGGCCGCTCACCGTCAGCGTGTCGACCTCCACCTCGGACTCGGGCCCAAGTGCGCGGGTGATGATCGAGCGCTGAGGATGGGTCTCGGCCTCCTCCTCGGTCAGGCGGCCCTGGCGCCGGAGCTCCTCGACGAGCGAGTGGTCGGAGGTGAGGAGTGTCAGCTCTCCGTCGCGTAAGCGATAGGCGCGCGAGTCGCCGACGTGGCCGATCGAGATCTCGTCGCCTTCGACTAGCGCGGCGGTGAGGGTGGTGCCCATGCCGGAGCGGCTCGAGTCGTGCTGGGAGAGGGAGTGGATCTGGCTGTTCGCGCTCTGGACGACCGAGCGCAGGAAGGCCTCGGGCGGCTCGGAGCCCCGCTCGGCGGGCTCGAAGGCCTCGGCCGCGATGCTCGACGCCACCTCGCCGGCCTGCGCGCCGCCCATCCCGTCGGCCACCGCATACAGCGGTCCGCGCGCGAAGTAGGAGTCCTCGTTGGTCGTCCGCTGGCGGCCGGTGTCGGTCTTATAGGAGTCCTCGGCGATCTGGAGCGCCATCTAGCTAACCGCTCCCCGGAACGTCGATTTCGAAGCGGAGCTCCGTGTCGCCGATCCTGATCTCGTCGAGGTCCGAGAGGAGGGCCTCCGAGGTGAAGCGCCCTCCGTTCAGGTACGTGCCGTTGGTCGAGCCCATGTCCTCGATGTAGTAACTCGGCCCGCGCGAATAGATGCGGCAGTGGATGGACGAGGCGAACTTGTCCTCGATCCGCACGTCGGCCTCGTCGCCGCGGCCGATCGAGAGGCCGCCGAACAGGTCCCAGCGACCGCCGGCGTCGAGTCCCCCGCCCTTGACGGCGACAAGCGAGGCGTCGGTTGAGGGCGCGCGGCCGCCCGGGCCGGCGACCTCATGGAAGCCGGTCGCCTCGGGCGCCGGCGACTGCGTGCTGCGGAGCTCCTTGAGCGCGGAGCGCCCGACCCAGAAAAGGAAGAGGTAGAGCACGGCCAAAAAGCCGAACTTGAGGCCGACCGCGATCGGCTCGGTGTCCATTTAGGGGATCATTCGTGGGTTGAGCGCCTTTAGGCGCGAAAGCAGCATGTGTCGGTAGTTCCCTAGTGCTCGATGTCGAACGTGAAGTAGGTGGTGCCGATCTGGACGTTGTCGCCAGGGCTGAGGCGGGACGAGTCGACCTGGCGGCCATTCACCTTGATGCCGTTGGTCGAGCCGAGGTCCACGATCTCCCAGTCGCCGGTCGAGTTGCGGCGAAGCTCTGCGTGCTTTCGAGAGACGTTCGCGTCGGCGAGGACGCAGTCGCACTCGCGCGAGCGCCCGAGCGAGGCGATCGGTCCGTCCAGGACGAAGCGGCGATCGTCGAGCGAGACGATGGCCTTCGTGTCGGTCAGATGAGCCACGCGCTTGGTCGTGCGCGACTGGCGCTCGGCCTTCGGCGGCACTTGGTAGACCATCGTGTGTCCCTGCTCGCCCTGCGACGGCGCCTGACCCTCGCGCTGCGCCGGCTTCACCAGGCGGGTCTGGATGCCGAACTCGCCGAGGCGCAGGCGCTCGTCAACCTCCAGGCTCACCTCGGGCCGGGTCAGCAGCGCCAGGTCGTGGCGGCGCGCGTGCTCCAGGAGGTACGAGGAGAGCTCCTGCTCGAGCGAGCGCTCGTAGCCCTCGAGTCGCTCGTGGTCCTCCGTGCCGAGCCAGACGGTGTACTGGTTGGGCACGTAGACACGCGCGACCGAGGCGGTGCGGTGCGCGTCCATCTCCTTGGCAAGCTTCCGCGCGATCTCGACCGGCTGGACCTGCGAGGAGAAGGCGCGCGAGAACGCACCCTGAACCAGGTTCTCAATCCGTGCTTCGAGGTTTCGAAGGACGCTTATCTCGATTCTCCTTGCGGCACGCGAGTCGGGCGGGCGGCTCCGCCTCCTGCGGCCCGCGTTTGAGCCCGGAATCCTAGAGGCTAAAGAGGTTCTAGCCGCCTGTGTGGAGCGCCGGCTGGGCGCTCGCGAGCGCCGGGGTGCGTCCGTCCTCGCCCCTGCGGTGCGCGCCCGCGCGTGCCGCCACCGCGAGCGCCACGACCACAATCGCTATCGCCGCGCTCGCGCTCTGCGCGCCGTCGCCCACGTAAGCGAGGCCCGCGGCGAGGGCCGCCGCCCAGATGACGGTGCCCACCAAAGCCAGTGCCGGGTGTGCGCGAAGGATCACACCGAGCAGGACCGCGGCCGCGGCGAGGACGGCGATTCCGCCGAGCGCCGAGGGATCTGTGAAGGCGACCAGGACCTGGCTTGAGGCCTCGGAGGCCGACGACGTCCAGCCATCCTCGGCCTGCGGCGCGATCTTGAGCCGGTCGCCGACGCCGAAGCCCACCGCCGCGATGAGGTAGGCACAGAAAGAAAGCCCACCCAGGATCGCGCGGTCCTTCGCGGTGTGCGCCGCGAAGGCGACAACGGCGGCTGCGGCGGCGATCGCGCCGGCGGCTCCCAGGGGAATCGCGACGAGCGGCAGCAGGGCGAGGGCAGCGTTGGGGGCGAACGCCAAGGCGGGCAGAAGCACCACCGCGAGGACGAGCGCCAGGCCGGGCAGGCCGGCGGGGCCGGCGAGCGCCGCGAGAACGGTGCCGGCGCCGACCAGGCCGAAGATACGGGCGAACGAGCGCTTGGGGAGCGGCGAGTCGGTGCCGTCAGGGGATGGAACCGCGCACTCGTCGTCCAGCTGGAGCGCGACGCGTTCGAGCTCTGACCGCAGGCGCTTGATCGTCGGCCGGTTGCGGGGGTCGGGCTCGAGGCAGGCGTCGATCTGCGCGACAAGGGGATGAGGAAGGTCGGGCCGGAAGACGCCCAGCGAAGGCTGGGACTCGCCGATGTGGCGGGCGGTCTGGGCCGGAGTGCGCCGCGCGACGGGGTTCTCGCCCGCCCACGCCTCATAGAGGGTGAGTGCCAGCGAGTAGACGTCTGCCTCGGGGCCGGCGTCGTATCCCTCGGCCTGCTCGGGAGCCATGTAGGCGAGCGTGCCGATGACCTCGCCGGGCGCGGTGAGTGCAGGGGCGCCCGCCACGGCGGCGATCCCGAAGTCCATGAGCTTCGCGCGGCGACCCTGCAATCCGAACGGGCGAATGATCGCGTTCTGCGGCTTGACATCGCGATGGATGACGCCGCGCTCGTGGGCGTGGCAGAGCGCGTCGCAGAGGTCCTTACCGATCTCGGCGACGTCGCGGTCGGACACGGCGCCTTCGGACGCGGCGCGATCGAGCGTCTTCCCCTGGACCAGCTCGGAGACGAGGAGCGCATGGCCGTCGCGCTCGCCCAGCTCATACAGGGTCACGATCGACGGATGGTTGAGGCGGGCCGCCGCCTGGGCCTCGCGCAGGACGCGATCGGCGCCCGCGGTCTGGATCTCCTTGATCGCGACCTCACGCTGGAGGCGCTCGTCGAAGGCCTTGTAGACCGTGCCCATCCCGCCGGAGCCGATTCGCTCTCCGACTCTGAACCGCCCCATCACTAGTTCGCCTGACACTACGAATACCGCGTTCGACGGCTCGCCGGCCTTTCCTCCTGGGGCCGAATGTGAGCGTTGTGTTAGGTACCTGGCACCGTCCGTAATACTGCCCCGGGAGTGGAAGCCTCTGAAGTCGACGATCGGGGCCCGTCGCGACGCCGCCGCGAGCCTCCTCCCACGCGCCGCCGTCGCCCCCCGCCACCGCGGGAACCAGCCGGCGATGCCTTCAAGCGGCGCGCGCTTGCGTTTCTGATCGGGGTCGGCGTCATCGTCCTGTTGCTCTTCGCGGTCCGCGGGTGCCTGGACGCGCGCAAGGAGCGCGCATTCGAGAACTACCTGCGCGACCTCGACTCGCTCGTCACCACGTCGTCTCAGCTCTCGGACGAGTTCTTCCAGAGGTTCCGCGATCCGGGCGACGCGACCCCTCTCGAGTTCCAGGCGCAACTCGGCTCGAGCCGCGGGACCGCCGAGGAGCTTCTGGACCGAGCCCAGGAACTCGATCACCCCGACGAGCTCTCAGATGCGCAGGCCGACTTGGAGCTTGCTTTCGAGCTCAGACGGGACGGCGTCACGTCCGTGGTCGAGCAGACCGAGGCGGCGCTGGGCGACGAGGGCTCACGAGAAGCGACGCGGCAGATCGCGACCGACATGCGCCAGTTCCTCGCCTCCGACGTGCTCTATGCCAGGGGCGCCGCTGAGATCGTGGACGTGCTTGCAGAACAGGAACTCGAAGGCGAGGTGCCGACATCGAACTTCTTGCCCGAGCCGATCGACCTGTGGCTCGACGACCTCGAGATCGACGCCCTTCTTTCGCAGGTCGCGGGGGAGACGGGGGCGGCAGGCGATACGACGCGCGGCACGGAGATCTCGACCGTCACGCTTCGCCCCGGCAACATCCCGCTGACTCCGGAGACACTCAACACCGCTGAACAGGTCCCGACCGCGCTCGAGGTGGGGGTCCTCAATGGAGGCACGACCCAGGAGACGGACGTCGTCGTCTCGTTCGAGCTCCTCGGCTCGACCGAGCCGATCGAGGGCGAGACCACGATCGACCGGATCGAACCCGGCACGCCCGGGACCGCGGACATCCCGGTCAACGGCGAGATCCCGGAGGAAGAGGACCTGACCCTGATCGTCACCGTCTACCCGGTCCCGGGCGAGTCGATCGTGGACAACAACGAGCTCACCTTCCAGGTCCGCTTCGGCGGTTAGACAGGGCATGCAGCCGCTCACCGTCGCCTTCCTCGGGCCCGCCGGAACCTTCTCGGACGACGCGCTGCGCGCGGCGGGTGCGCGTGCCCCTGCCGGCAGTCGAGCCACAGCCCGCGGTGACGATCCACGACGCGGTGATGGCGGTTGCGCTCGGCGAGGCCGACCGGGCACTGGTCCCGTTCGAGAACTCGATCGAGGGCTCAGTGCGCCCGACGCTGGACGCGCTCGCCTTCGACGCCGAGAGCGTCTCGATCGCCGGCGAGCACGACCACGAAATCTCCCAGTCGCTGATCGCGCGGGCGGAAACGGAACTGGACGCGATCGAGGTCGTGGTGAGCCATCCGCAGCCAAGCGCCCAGTGCGCGCGCTTCCTTCGGGAGGAGCTCCCGCAAGCCGAGATCCGCGCGACCGACTCGACCGCCGAGGCAGTGCGCCAGGTCTCCGAGTCCGACGGGCGCTGGGCGGCGCTCGGTTCTGCCTCCACGGCTGAGATCTATGGCTGCGTGGTCCTGCGCGAGGGCGTCGAGGACGAGAAGGGGAACGTCACCCGCTTCGCGTGGCTTGCGCCGGAGGGAGTCCGCGCGGAGCCTGAGCCGGACCAGGCGTGGCGGACGACGCTGATCTTCTCCGAGCTCGGGGCCGACCACCCCGGCGCGCTGGTGGACGCGCTGTACGAGATCTCGAACCGCGAGGTGAACATGACGCGGATCGAATCCCGCCCGCGCCGCTACGAGCTCGGCCGCTACATGTTCTTCATCGACATGGATGGCGCCGACACCGACCCTCCGGTGGCCGAAGCGATCGGCGCACTTCGCAACAAGGCCGAGAACGTCCGCGTCCTGGGGAGCTACCCAATCGCAGGCGCCCTCCCCTAGGTGGCATTGGTGCCTGGCACCTTGGGTGCCTGGCACCTCACGGATCGCTCGCACCCGCGTTAGCCGCTCGTTGACGGGACTCGTCGCGCTTCACGATTAGAATTCGCGCCGTCATGGCAGTCCGGGTGCATCCTGGCGTAAGAAAGGCGAGCGGGAAGGTCGTCCCGATCGGTGGGCGCCTCCACGGGGGCAGAACGCATTCGCATCGTGGACCCGGCGGCCGGGTGCTCGTCCTCAATGCGAGCTATGAGCCGATCAACGTCTGCACGATGCGCCGCGCCACGGTCCTCGTCTTGAAGGAGCGAGCCGAGGTGATCGAGCGCCGCGAGGGTGCGATCCACTCCGAGCGCCTCGAGATGGCGCGGCCCTGTGTGATCCGCCTGATCCGCTACGTCCGCGTGCCCCGCGACGTCCACCGCCGCAAGATCACACGGCGCGCCGTGCTCGCCCGCGACGCATATACGTGCCAGTACTGCGGTCGCGAGTCGGCCGGCCTGACCGTCGACCACGTGATCCCGCGAAGCCGAGGCGGCACCTCGCACTGGGACAACATCGTCGCCGCGTGCGCGCCATGCAACCGCAAGAAGGGCAACCGCCTGCCGAACGAGGCCGCGATGCCCCTCCGGGTGAGCCCGAAGGCACCGGGCCCGACCGTCTTCATCCGCATTGCCAGCCCCCGCGTTCCACACGCGTGGGAGCAGTACCTCCTGGCCGCCTGAGGTGCCAGGCACCAGAACGCTTCCTCGCGACCTGAGCCCGGTGCCAGGCAGGGCCAGACCCCACGCGAAGGGCCGCCCCTTCCGGAGCGGCCCTTCGGTACGAGTCGCGTGATTCGAGCGGCCGGAGATTCACAGCGAGTGGGACAAGCTCCCGCCTCTCATTGGCCACCGGCGCCTGGTTGGTATTCCACCAGGCGGCTCACACGTGCCACCTAGTGTTCCGACACCTCCAGAGTCCCGTTAAGCATTGGAATTAGGACCACCTCCTTTCTCTGGTCATTCCATTCAACCAAACGGGGAGGCGGGGCTCGCGGCCCGGAGAAGGCGAGTGCCCGGAAAGTCGTGCCGGCGCGGCATTTGCGGGCGCTCGCGGGGAGCGGCAGGCGCTACTCGCCGGAGGCTTCGGCTTCTTCGAGCTCTTCCTGGATCGACGGCGGGTCGTCGCCGTTTGGCTCTCCGTCACCGTTGACGGGAGTCGAGGACTCGACGACGAGGGCGACAGCGGAGACGCAGTCGTCCTCCTTCATGTTCATCACGCGGACGCCCTGCGTCGCCCGGCCCATGAGCGAGATGCCGCCGGCGTTGGTTCGCTGGACCATGCCGTTCTGGGAGATGAAGAGGAGGTCCTGGTGCTCGCGCACGATCAGGGCGCCGGCGAGGGCGCCCTTCTTCTCGGTCATCCGGATCGTGAGGACACCCTGGGTGCCGCGGCCCTTGACCGGATACTCCGGGACCTCTGTGCGCTTGCCGTAGCCGTTCTCGGTGACGACGAAGAGCTGCGCGTCGTCCCGCGCGATGTCCATCGCCAGGACGCGGTTCTTCGCAGCCGTCGGGAAGCTTCTTGGAGACGTTCATGCCGCGCACGCCGCCGGTGCCGCGGCCCATCGGGCGCACCTGGGACTCGGAGAAGCGCGAGGCGTTCCCGGACTTGGAGACCATGAGGATGTCGTCCTCGCCCGAGGTGAGGCGGACCTGGACGAGCTCGTCGTCGTCCTTGACGTTGATGGCGATGATCCCGTCCGCCTTGATCTTGGTGTTGTACGCGAGGAACTCGGTCTTCTTGATCTGGCCGCCGGCGGTCGCGAAGACGAGGAACTTGTCCTCCTTGAAGTCACGCGTGGGGATGACGGCCATGACGCGCTCGCCGTCGCGAAGGGGCAGCACGTTTACCAGCGCCTGCCCCTTATGCGTGCGCGAGCCCTCGGGGAGCTCGTACACCTTGAGGCGGTAGACCTTTCCGCGGTTGGTGAAGAAGAGGAGGAAGTCGTGGGTCGAGCAGATGTGGAGGTGCTCGATGTAGTCCTCTTCCTTCAGGTTCATCCCCATCACCCCGATGCCGCCGCGGCGCTGCTGGCGGTAGGTGGCGAGCGGCAGGCGCTTCGCGTAGCCGGAGTTGGTGAGCGAGACGACCATCTGCTGGTCGGCGATGACGTCCTCGATGTTGAGGTCGCCCTCGAAGTGCGTGAGCTCGGTGCGCCGCTCGTTGGCGTACTTGTCCTCGATCTCGGAGAGCTCGTCGACGATGAGGCCGTCGATGCGGGACGGGTCGCCCAGGATCGCCCGGAGCTCGGCGATCTTCTCCTGGAGCTCGGCGTGCTCGGCGCGGATCTTGTCGGACTCGAGCGCGGTGAGGCGCTGGAGGCGCATGTCCAGGATCGCCTGCGCCTGGATGTCCGACAGCTCGAAGTTCTCCATGAGGCCCGACTTGGCCTCAACCGGGTCGGCCGAGGCGCGGATGAGCTTGATGACCGCGTCGAGGTTGTCGAGCGCGATCAGCAGTCCTTCGAGGACGTGCGCGCGAGCCTCGGCCTGGCGGAGCTCGTACTGGGTGCGGCGAACGATGACGTCGCGCTGGTGGTCGACGTAGTGGTGGATGAGCTCCTTGAGCCCCAGCGTGCGCGGCACGCCGTTCACCAGGGCGACCATGTTCATGCCGAACGAGTTCTGCATCGGCGTGTGCTTGTAGAGCTGGTTCAGCACCACCGCCGCCGGGTCGCCGCCGCGCTTGAGCTCGATCACCAGGCGCATGCCGGAGCGGTCCGACTCGTCGCGGAGGTCCGAGATCCCGGTGATCTTCTTCTCGCGGACGAGGTCGGCGATCTTCGTGATCAGTCCGCCCTCGCCGCCCTTCTTGACCATGTAGGGAAGCTCGGAGACGATGATCGCGTCCTTGCCGCCCCTGATCGGCTCGACGTGGGCGCGAGCCCTGGTCCGCACGCTGCCGCGACCCGACGCATAGGCGTCGCGGATACCCGAGCCGCTCATCATGCCGCCGCCCGGGAAGTCGGGGCCCTTGACGAACTCCATCAGGCCCTGCAGGTCGATCGACGGGTTCGCGATGTAGGCCTTGGTCGCCTGGATGACCTCGCCGAGGTTGTGCGGCGGGATGTTCGTCGCCATGCCGACCGCGATGCCGGTCGAGCCGTTGACGAGAAGGTTCGGGAAGCGCGACGGGAGAACGAGCGGCTCGCTCGATGTCTCGTCGTAGTTGGGCCCGAAGTCGACGGTGTCCGCGTCGATGTCGCGGAGCATCTCCGTGGCGAGGCGCTCGAGCCGCGCCTCGGTGTACCTCATGGCGGCAGCCGGGTCGTCGTCGATCGAGCCGAAGTTGCCCTGGCCGTCGACCAGCGGTGAGCGGAGGGCGAAGTCCTGGGCGAGGCGGACGAGGGTGTCGTAGATCGCCGAGTCGCCGTGGGGGTGGTACTTGCCCATGACCTCGCCGACGATGAAGGCGCACTTGCGGTAGCCGCGGTTCGGCTGAAGGCCGAGGTCGTGCATCGCGTAGAGGACGCGGCGGTGGACCGGCTTCAGGCCGTCGCGCACGTCCGGCAGCGCTCGCCCGACGATCACGCTCATCGCGTAATCGAGGTACGAGCTGCGCATCTCCGTCGTCAGCTCGCGGTCCTCGATGCGCCCTGTCAGCGCGTCGAGCCCGCCGGCACCGGCCTCAGACATCGAGGAACTTCACCTCGCCCGCGTGCTTTTCGATGAAGAGCTTCCGTGGCTCGACCTTGTCGCCCATGAGGTCTGTGAAAACGCGATCGACAGCGGCGGCGTCCTCGATCGTCACGCGCTGGAGCGTGCGGGTTGCCGGGTCCATCGTGGTCTCGCGAAGCTGGTCGGCGTTCATCTCGCCGAGGCCCTTGAAGCGCTGCATCGTCACGCCTGACTTCGCGAGGTCGACGACCGTTGTCTGAAGCGAGCCGAAGGACTCCGCGATCTTCGACTTGTCCTTGAGCGACACGTTGAACGGCGGGCGACCGACCTGCGAGAGGAGCTCGCCG
This sequence comes from uncultured bacterium, assembly GCA_963725035.1. Taxonomy (GTDB): domain Bacteria; phylum Actinomycetota; class Thermoleophilia; order Solirubrobacterales; family 70-9; genus JALZKA01. The sequence continues at coordinate 59,498 of CAVRWX010000003.1, forward strand.
TGGACGCTCACCAGCTTGCGGTAGTCGTTCGAGTCGAAGAGCTCGGCGCTCAGGTCATAGAAGCGCGCGAGGCCTGACCGGCGGTGCGTGGCCTTCACGTGGAGCTCGTCGCCCGCGGCTGAGACCAGCTCGGTCTCGTATGGCTCCGCCTCGGGGTCATCGTCCTCGATCAGCTTCTTCACTGCCTCGAGAGAAGACGCTCCGGCGTCGAGGATCTGCGATTCGGCGAGGAAGACGAGCAGCTCTCCCCCGTGCTCCGCGCGGAGTGCGTCGTACCAGCCCTCGTACTCCTTGAGCTTGCGGTTGAAGCGCTGCCAGCGCGCGGCGGTGAGCTTGGTCTCCTTGCCCTCGGAATCGGCGAGCGAGTAGGTCTCGAGGCGGTCCGAGAGCAGATACTCCTCGAGCTCCGACTCCTTCTCGACGTAGCGCGAGCGGTTGCCCTGCTTCACGCGGTAGAGCGGCGGCTTCGCGATGTAGACGTAGCCGGCGTCGATCAGCTCGGGCATCTGGCGATAGAGGAACGTCAGCGCGAGGGTGCGGATGTGGGCGCCGTCCACGTCGGCGTCGGAGGCGAGGATGATCTTGTGGTAGCGCGCGTCCTCGAGGTTGAACTCCTCGTGGACGCCAGTGCCGATCGCGGTGATCATCGCCTGGATTTCGACGTTCGAGAGGACCTTGTCGATCCGGCTCTTCTCGACGTTCAGGATCTTGCCGCGGAGCGGCAGCACCGCCTGGGTCGAGCGGTCGCGCGCCTGCTTGGCCGAGCCTCCGGCCGAGTCGCCCTCGACGATGAAGATCTCCGCGTCGCGCGGGTCCTTGACCGAGCAGTCGGCGAGCTTGCCGGGAAGCGTCGAGTTCTCGAGCGCCGACTTGCGCCGGGTGAGGTCGCGCGCCTTGCGGGCAGCGTCGCGGGCCCGGGCCGCGTCGACGGACTTCGAGACGATCCGCTTGGCGTCGGTCGGGTTCTCCTCGAGGAACTCACCGAGCTTGCGGTTGACGGTCTCCTTGACGAGGCCCTCGACCTGCGGGTTGCCCAGCTTGGTCTTCGTCTGGCCCTCGAACTGCGGCTCGGCGAGCTTCACCGAGATGACCGCGGTGAGGCCCTCGCGGACGTCCTCGCCCGAGAGGTTCGGGTCCTTCTCCTTCAGGAGCCCCTTCTCGCGGCCGTAGGCGTTGATCGTGCGCGTGAGCGCCGACTTGAAACCGGAGAGGTGCGAGCCGCCCTCGTGCGTGTTGATGTTGTTCGCGAAGGTGAAGACGGACTCCTGATACGAGGAGTTCCACTGCATCGCGACCTCGACCGCCCCGTCGTCGGAGTCGTGCTCGAAGTAGACGGTCTTGCGGTGGAGCGCGTCCTTGTTCTCGTTCAGGTGGTGGACGAAGTCGACGATCCCGCCCTCGTAGTGGAAGGTCTCCTTCTGGCCGCCGGCGCGCTCGTCGAGGAGCTCGATCTTGAGGCCGCGGGTGAGGAACGCCGTCTCGCGCATGCGCTCCGCGAGCGTCGCGTAGTCGTAGGAGATCTCCTCGAAGACCTCGGGGTCGGGCGCGAAAGTGATCGTGGTGCCGTTCTTGTCTGACTTCGCGCCCTTCTTCAGATCACCCTGCGGCTCGCCTCGGACGTAGTCCTGGGTCCACTCGAAGCCGTCGCGGTGGATCTCCAGGTGAAGCTTCTCGGAAAGCGCGTTGACGACCGAAACGCCCACGCCGTGGAGACCGCCCGAGACCTTGTAGCCCCCGCCCTCGCCGAACTTGCCGCCCGCGTGAAGGACGGTGAGGACCACCTCGGCCGCGGGGCGTTTCTCCTCGGGATGCTCGTCGACCGGGATGCCACGGCCGTCGTCGACCACGGTGATCGACTCGTCGGGGTGGATCGTGACCTGGATGTTGTCGCAGTGGCCGGCCAGCGCCTCGTCGACGGAGTTGTCGACGACCTCGTAGACGATGTGATGGAGGCCGCGGGGGCCGGTCGAGCCGATGTACATGCCCGGGCGCTTGCGCACCGGATCGAGACCACGGAGGACCGTGATCTCGCCGGACGTGTAGTCGCCGTCCTTGGCGGCACCGTTCTTCTTCGCGTCGGCTTTGCCAGCGCTTGTTGCTTTTGCCACTTGGACCTTTCGGGGTTGCCTCGCGGGAGGATCCCGGCCGCCGCGAGAGCGACTCTAGAGGCGCTCTCGGACGGGCCCTTTGGCCCACCGATCGAGTTCACATAAGGATACCAGCCTCGGGGGTCGTAATCCGCATTACGAAGCCAAAAAAGCCCTGCAAATAAGCATAAATCTGTAACTTAGGTCAACCGAAATCGCCACGGGCCGCATCGGCGGTGAATCTGAGGCCCTCGAGGCCCTCTGAGAACGGCCCCAAAGCAAGCGCCTCGCGGAGCTTTTCGAGCAGGACCGGGCTCATCAGATCGAGCTCCTGGGCCCAGGTCGCAGAGCGGCACGCGACCGTCACGACGCCGCCGCGCTCGGACACCGGATCGCCCTGCGCGGCGACGAGCGAGCCGGCCGCGTCGGACCACGCCTCCTGCACCGCGGCGAGGAGCGTCTGCGGCGCAACCTCGCTGCGGACCGCCTCGAGCGCGGCCGCAAGCGAGCGGGGCGGGCCCTGCTCTCCCCTCCGCCGGCTCACGCCGCCTCGATCGCGCCGTCGACGCCGCGGATTGCCGCGCCGCCCCGCACCGCGAGCTCGATCCGCTCGCATGACGCCGGCAGGTGAGAGCTCTCGGTCGCGGTGACGAGCGTCTGCCCGCCGCCGCGCTCAAGGCGCTCGCACAGGAGCTCGCGGCGCTCGGGGTCGAGCTCGGACGTCACGTCGTCGAGAAGCATCAGCGGCGGCTCGGAGCGCTCAGCAAGGAGCGCATCGCGCTCGGCGAAAAGGAGCGCGAGAAGGGCCGAGCGCTGCTGGCCCTGCGACGCGTACTGGCGCACCGTCTTGCCGCCGAGGTCGATCGCGACCTCGTCCAGGTGCGGACCGTGCCCCGAGAAGCCGCGCCCGAGGTCCGACTCCCGCCGCTCCGCCAGCTCGGCGCGGAGCTCCTCGGCAGCCAGGGCCTTCGACCGCGGCGCATAGCGGAGCTCGGGTTCGTCGAGACCGAGCTCACCGGCGGCGGTCGCAAACAGCGGCGCCAGCACGTCGACTGCACCGGCCCGGGCGTCCATCAACTCCACCCCGGCCTCCGCCACCTCGGCGTCCCAAGCATCGAGCGAATCGACCGACGCTGCACCCGCGCGGATCCGGCTGACCAGTGCGTTCCGCTGCGCGACGGCGCGGGAGTAGCGCCGCCGGGCCTCGGCTCGCGCGGGACGGAGCGCCGCGACGAAGCCGTCCAGGTGGGAGCGGCGCGCCGCGGGAGGTCCCTTGACGAGCGCCAGACGGTCCGGCATGAAAACGGCGACCGGAGGGCGAAGCGATGCGGCGTCCGGCATCGGAGAGCCGTTCACCAGGTGCCGCCGGCCGCTCTCGCGATCGACGGCGCAGAGGAACTCGCGGCGCTCGCCCTGGTCCTCGATCACGACCTCGGCGCGCGATAGCGGCTCCCCGAACGCGATCGTCTCCCGGTCGGCGCGCGTTCGGCACGACCTGCCGGCGAGCCCCATATAGAGCGCCTCCAGGATGTTCGTCTTCCCCGCGCCATTGGCGCCGTGGAGGAGCGTCACCCCCTCCCCCAGCTCGACCCCGCCCGGCGCGAGGTTGCGAAAGCCGAGGGTTGAGAGGGAGACGACCCTCATGAGGTCACGGGGCCTAGACGTTGAGCCTGATCGGCATCACGAGGTATGAAAAGTCCTCGTTGCCAACCGGGCGCAGCAGCCCCGGACGAAGCGGCGAGGAGATCTGGACGGCGATCTCGTCGCCCTCGACCGTCTCGATTCCCTCGATCAGGAACTGCGGGTTGAAGGCGATCTCGAGCGGCTCGCCGGAGTAGGGGGCGGGCATGCCCTCGGTCGCGTCGCCGATGTCGGGCGTCTCGGCCGCGACCGTCAATTCCCCCTCGGCAAACGCGAAGCGGAGCGGCGCGTTCCGCTGGGCGAGCTGGGAGACGCGGCGCGAGACCTCCAGGAGCTCCTCGCGCGGGAGGCGCACCTCATGGTCGAACGTCTCGGGGATGAGCTGGCGCCAGCTGGGGAACTGGCCCTCGATCAGGCGCGAGGAGAGCGCGACGTTCTCGAGCTCGAAGACGACCTGGTTCCGGGACAGCGAGATGTCGACCGCCTCGGCCGAGCCGTTCGAGATCAAGCGCGAGAGCTCGCGAAGCGCGCGCGCCGGCACGTTGGCGTCGATCGGCTCTGCCAGCGAGGTCTCGAGCTTCGTGTGCTTGACCGCGAGGCGATAGGAGTCGGTCGCGACCATCGTCAGCTGGTCGTCCTCGGCCTGGACCAAGACGCCGGTCAGGATCGGGCGCACCTCGTCCCGCGAGGCCGCGCGGGCGACTCGCTCGATCGTCGCTTCCAGCGGCGCGGCCGGAAGCGTCGCCTTGTTCCCGTCCACGTCGGGGAGGCGCGGGAAGTCCTCGGCCGGGAGCGTGCGGAAGTGAAAGCGCGCGTCGCCGGCGGTCAGCTCGACGTCGCGTTGCTCCGCGCGCAGCTCGAGCGACACGTCGCCGGGCGGCAGGCTTCGCGCCACGTCGGCCAGGAGCCGGCCGGGTAGGAGAACGGTTCCCTCCTGCTCAACCTGAGCGTCAGCGAGCGTGAGCGAGACCCCCATCTCCATGTCCGTCGCCCGGAGGAGGAGTCCCTCGGAGGTCGCGTTGAAGAGGATGCCGCCGAGCGACGGCAGCGTCGATCGGGATGAGACGGCACGGCCGGCGTGCCCGAGGGCGGTAACGAAGGATTCGCGTGGGGCAGTGAGCTTCATTGGTTCTTTCGTCCGGGGATCAAAACGGTGTCCAACTCATTCTTTCTAGAGGATCAGATGTATCAGGAGTGTGGGAAACGGTGGAGAAAGCGTGCTTTCTCAGTGTCGATGCGGGAAAGACATGTTGATCAGTCCTGTGGACGGGACCCGGGAGTGTTGGGATCCTCCTCGCCGGGATCGGGAGCGGGGAGAGTTTCCCCCAGGACCGCACGGACGCTGTGGATATCCCCGGCGGTGGCGGAACCGGGCTCGTTTCTGTCTCCGACCGCACGGATGGCGTGGATGACGGTGGAGTGGTCGCGGTCGAACTCCCTGGCGATCTGTGAGAGCGAGAGCGGTGTGAGCTCGCGCGACAGGAACATCGCGAGGTGGCGCGCTCGCGCGACGGCCGGCGTTCGCTTGGCGGAGAGAAGGTCGGCCCGCGGGACGCCGAGGACGGACGAGACCGCGTCCTGGATCGCGGCGACGCTCGGCGCGACGACCGAGCCCGGAGCGGGGGGCTCCAGCGCCGGCTTCGAGCCGAGCGCTCGACCGACCGCGCCTGAGGCGAGCGGCTCACCGTAGATGGAGGAGACGGCCAGGACCCGGGTGAGCGCCCCTTCGAGCCGCCGCACGTTGCCCGGCGCACGATCGGCGATCTGGCGCAGCACGTCGGGCTCGGGCAGGTCATCAACCGCATCGGAGGCAAAGCGCCAAAGCAGAGCGACGCGCGTTCTGAGGTCCGGCGGGTCGATCTCGACAGTGAGGCCCCACTCGAAGCGGTCCCGAAGGCGCTCCTCCAGGCGGACGAGCGATCCCGGCGGGCGGTCGCTCGACATCACGATCTGCTTGCCCGCCGCAAAGAGCGCGTTGAAGGTGTGGACGAACTCCTCCTCGGTCCGCTCCTTGCCCTCGAGGAACTGGACGTCGTCGATGAGGAGCGCGTCGAGGCCGCGGTAGCGCTGCTTGAAGCGCTCGGGTCCGTGAGTCCTGAGCGCGGTGACGAACTCCGAGGTGAAGCGCTCGGCCGTCGTGTAGTGGACGGTCAGCTCGGGATGGTGGCCGCGCATGTAGCTGGCGATCGCGCCCATCAGGTGCGTCTTGCCCAGCCCGGGCGGCCCGTGTAGATAGAGCGGGTTGTAGGCCTCACCGGGCGCCTCGGCCACGGCCAGCGCGGCGGCATGGGCGAAACGGTTGCCCGGGCCGATCACGAAGCGGTCGAACTCGTGCGAGGGGTTGACCGGGACCGGCTCGGCGACGCGAGCGGTGCCGGCGCCGGGACTCACCTTCGATGGCGGATCGACGAGCTGGATGCGCTCGAAGTCCGAGCTGACCCGCCGGAGCGCCTCCTCGAGCGAACCGAGGTAGCGCCGCTCGACCCAGGTCCGCACGCGAGCGGGCCCGGTCAGGTAGAGGGTCTCGGCTTGGGCGCCGGCGGCCTGGAGCGGGTCGATCCACAGATCGAAGGTGGCCGCGGGGAGCGATCGCTCGAGCTCCGAGCGAACGGCTGCCCAGGTCGCTTGAGGGTCGAAGTTTCCCCTTTTTTCAGGCACGCGACCGAACATAACGACGCCTCGGCGGTGCCTCGGCCGCCACCCCGCAAATCGCGGAGAAAAGACTTCGCCCGTCGGCGCACTTTGCATCGCCGGGCCGTCGAGGCGCGCTCTCTATACTGGCCGTCGCCCGCCCGAGCACCCTCGCTCTGGCCCCGCTGGGCCCCTCTTACCTATGAAGCGCACCTGGCAGCCAAAGAAGCGCAAGCGAGCGAAGACCCACGGTTTTCGCAGTCGTATGCGCACGCGCTCAGGCCGCGACGTGCTCCGGCGCCGGCGGGCAAAGGGCCGCAAGCGCCTCACCCCCTAATGCCCTCCGGGGATCGGAAGCGAGGCCGCCTCTCGCGGAGCGGTGACTTCGACCGCGTCTACCGCGAGGGCCGCTCGCACTCGAACCGCTACTTCGTGCTCTACGCCTTCCCGCGCGACGACGCGGACGCCGAGCCCGAGGGCTCCGAGGAGCAGGACGCGCTTCGCCTGGGCCTGTCGGTCAGCCGCAAGGTCGGCGGCGCGGTCGAGCGAAACGCGGTGAAGCGCGCGATCCGCGAGGCATTCTGGGCGCTTTCCGAGGGCCTTCCGCAGCAGTTCGACTTCGTCATCGTCGCTCGCGCCGACGCCGCAGGCCTGGTCGGGCGCGATGGCACCTCAGGCGTGGAAACGGCGCTGAAGGACCTCTTTTCCGAGGCCGGGATCGAGCGGAGTAACACGTGAAACGCGCTTTCGGCACATTTCGCGCGGCTTTCGTGGCTGTTTTCCTCGCCCCGATCCGCCTCTACCAGCGCTTTATCTCGCCCGCGCTGCCACGCCGCTGCAAGTACGAGCCCACCTGCTCGGCCTACGCGGTCGACGCCGTGCGTGAGTTGGGCGTGATTCGCGGGTCGATCCTCGCCGGCTGGCGCCTGCTCCGCTGCAACCCCTGGAGCCACGGCGGCTGGGACCCGGTTTCGGACCGCAAGCTCTTCCACTCGCCTGACGCCGAGGTCGTGGCAGACACGCACAAGCACCCGCACAAGCACGAGGCGCACGCATGATCGTCGCGAACATCCTCCAGCCGCTGATCGACGCGGCTGACTGGGTCATCACCTTCTTCCATAACGACGTCGGCCTGAGCTGGGGCTGGTCGATCGTGGCGCTCACGTTCACGACGCGCCTCCTGATCCTGCCGCTCTCGGTCTCACAGATCCGCTCGATGCGCGCATTGCAGGCGTATTCGCCGCAGATCAAGGCGCTTCAGGAGAAGTACAAGGACGACAAGCAGCGCCAGCAGCGGGAGATGATCGCGTTCTACCAGGAGAACAAGATCAACCCGTTCGCCTCCTGCATCCCGCTCCTGCTCCAGTTGCCGGTCTTCCTCGCCCTTTACCAGCTGCTCAACGGTGACCAGTTCAAGGCGGAGATGCTCGCCGACCCTCCCGTCTCGTTCTTCTTCATCGACGACCTCACCGAGAAGGCCACTGGCGGGGCGCTCGTCGCGCTGATCATCCTCTTCATCATCACGCAGCTCGGCGCCAGCATGGTCATGGCCTCGCGCGCCGACAGGAACCAGCGGATCATCATGTACGTCCTGCCGTTCGTCTTCGCGCCGTTCGTGATCAGCTTCCCGGCCGGCCTCGCCGTCTACTGGATCTCGACGAACATCTGGACCCTTGGCCAGCAGACCGTCGTGCGCTTCTTCTTCCCGCCGCCGGAGATCCCGACGATCGAAGAGATCCAGGCCAAAGAGCCGCCACCCCCGCCGCCGCGCAAGAAGAAAAAGCGCCGCTAGGCGCCACTCGATAGAGTCGCGGCCGTGGCTGTGGAGGCAATTCCGGATGCGCCGGCTGAACGGGTGCGCTCGATCCTCGAGCGCGTTATCGAGGCGCTCGACGTCGAGGCGTCGATCGACGTCTCCGAGTCCGAGCGCCAGATCACAGGCACGATCGACGGCGAGGACGTCGGCCGCCTGATCGGCCGCCGCGGCCAGACGATCGACGCGGTCCAGTTCATCTGTTACCGCGCGGCGCAGCGCGGCGCCACGGACCGAAAGCGCGTGATCGTCGACGCCGGCGGCTACCGCGAGCGCCGCCGCGAGCAGCTCGAGGATCAGGCGGAGCGCGCCTTCGCACGGGCGACCGAGGCGGGCAAGGAGATCGAGCTCGAGCCGATGACCCCGTCCGAGCGAAAGGTCGTCCATGACTTCCTGGCCGAGCGCCCTGGGGTCGAGACCTTCTCGGAGGGCGACGAGCCCGACCGCTGCGTGATCGTCGCTCCGCTCGTCGAGTCGACCGACGACGACTGAGCCTCCCGCCGTGCCTGGCCTCACGCCTGAGGCTCGACTGAAGCTCGAGACCGTGCTGGAGCTGATCGCGGCCGACCCGCGCTCGCTCACGTCGGTGCGAGATCCAGCGGAAGCCTGGCGCGCGCACGTCGCCGATTCGCTCACCGGCCTCGAAGTGCCTGCACTTTGCGGCGCCTCGCGGATCGCCGACCTGGGCGCCGGCGCCGGGTTCCCCGGCCTCGTGCTGGCGGTGTCGCTACCTCAAGCTCAGGTTGACCTGATCGAGTCGGTCACTCGAAAGTGCGATTTCATGCGCGACGCGATCGGCACGGCCGGAATCGCGAACGCGCAGGTGATCAACGCCCGCTCCGAGGAGCACGCCGCCGCCGAGGGCCGCGAGGCCTACGACGCCGTCACCGCACGCGCGGTCGCGCGCCTGGCGACCCTCGCCGAGCTCGCCTCGCCGCTCCTGCGCAAGGGCGGAACGCTCGTCGCCTGGAAGGGCCGCCGCGACCCTGAAGAGGAGGCTGAGCTTGAAGGCGCGCTGGCCGCGACCGCCATGGAGGCGCGCGAGGTGCTCGAAGTGGGGGAGAGCGCCGGCTACGAGCACCGCCACCTCCACGTCCTGCGTAAATCCGGCCCCACGCCTGCGAACCTGCCGAGACGCCCAGGCATGGCGAAGAAACGACCCCTGGTGCCTGGCACCGTGCCTGGCACCAAGCCTGGTGCCTGACCCCACGCCTGGGTGCCTGGCACCTCGCGTGGCGCCTGTCCCACGCCGGAGGTAGCCGAGGCCGTGGGTACTCTCGGCGCGATGGGCGCTGTTTATGCGATCGCGAATCAGAAGGGCGGGGTGGGGAAGACCACCACCGCGGTGAACGTCGCTGCCTGCGTGGCCGGCGAGGGGAACCAGGTACTTCTGGTCGACCTCGACCAGCAGGCGAACGCGACCGTCGCGCTCGGGCTGGACCGCGACTCGTCGCCCTCGTCGTACGACTGCCTCGTGGGCGACAGCTCGGTCGCCGAAGCAGCGCGCCCCGCGGGCCCCGACAACCTGTGGGTCGTGCCTGCGAGCCGCGACCTTGCGGGCGCGTCGGTCGAGCTTCCACGCCTGGAGAACATGGAGTACCGCCTACGCGACGGCCTCGGCCCAGTGCGTGAGCGGTTCGCGCTGACCCTCCTCGACTGCCCGCCGTCCCTGGGCCCCGTGACCGTGAACGCGCTGGCGGCCGCCGACCGCGTCCTCGTGCCTGTGCAGGCCGAGTATCTGGCCCTCGAGGGGCTCGTTCAGTTCCTCGAGACGCTCGAGTTGGTGCGCCGCGAGCTCAATCCCACGCTTGTTCTGACCGGGCTCGTCATCACGATGCATGACGAAAGGACCCGTCTTGCAAACGACGTCGAGGCCGAATTGAGACAACACTTCCCAGAACTGGTCTTCGACACCGTCATCCCGCGCAGCGTGCGCGTTGCCGAGGCACCGAGCTTCGCCATTCCGGTGACTGAGCACGCACCGGGCTCGCGTGGATCGGTCGCCTACGGCGATCTCGCGCGTGAGCTGGCCGTGCGCGAGCGTGCGGACAGGGTCAGGGTCGAGCGAGGGGAAGCCGACCTGGTCGGCCCCGTGATGGAGGTCCGAGCAGCATGAGCACAGCCAATCGACGCGGCATGGGCCGCGGCCTCGCCGCGATCCTTCCCCAGCCGGGCGAGGTGACCGAGCCCACACTCCGCCATGTGTCGCCTGCGCTCATCCTGCCGAACCCCGCGCAGCCGCGCAGGCGCTTCGACGCTGAATCGATCGCCTCGCTCGCAGAGTCGCTGCGGAGCGCCGGCCTGATCCAGCCGCTGATCGTCCGCCCGCTCTCCGACGGGCGCTACGAGATCATCGCCGGCGAGCGCCGCTGGCGCGCGGCACGCGAGGCGGGGCTCGAGACCATTCCGGTCGTCCTTCGCGACGAGGACGAGGGGCGTCGGATGGAGATGGCGCTGATCGAGAACGTCGCCCGCGAGCAGCTCAACCCGGTCGACGAGGCGCGCGCCTGCGCCACGCTGGTCGAGGACCTCGGCCTGACCAAGGAGGAGCTGGGCCGCCGCCTAGGGCGAAGCCGCGCCGCGCTTTCCAACCTGATCCGGATCCTCGACCTGCCCGACGAGGCGCTCGAGCTCCTGGAGGCCGGCGCCCTGACCGAGGGCCACGGCCGCGCGATCCTGATCGCGAAGTCCGATGACGAGCGCCGCCGGCTTGCCCGCGACGCTGCCAGGTCCGGCTGGTCGGTCCGCGAGACCGAGAAGCGTGCGAACGCCGGCGGCTCGGCGCAGCCGAAGCTCCGCGCCGTCCCCGACGCCGACGTGGTCGAGGCGCTCCGCCGCGCCGAGGATGCGCTCGAGTCAGCGCTCGGTCGCGGGGTCAAGGTGCGCGCGGTGGGGAAGGGTCCCGCGATGAAGGCGGAGCTCCGCTTCGACGACATCGACGAGCTCCTCGGCTACGCGGACGAGCAGGCGGGCTAGCGCGGCCAGATGTCCGCGTTCGCGACCTCGAGCAGGTTGCCTGCCGGGTCGCGGAAGTAGAAGGAGCGCCCGTCCTCCGGCCACTCGTGGTCGTGCTCGATCTCCGACGCCGGCCTCGGCCAGGCGCTCCCGCATCGAGTCGTACGTATCCGGGGCGGCGAGAAAGCAGATGTGGCCGATACCCGAGCTGCCGTGCTGCGCGACGGGCGAGTCGTTCTCGGCAAGTAGCTCACGATCGAAGAGGAGGAGAACGCCGGAGCCGAGCCGGAAGACCGTCCCCTCGCGCCAGCTGGAAACCTCACGCAGGCCGAGCGTCTCGCGGTAGAAGGCGAGGGTTGCCTCGGAGTCCGCGTGGTCGAACGAGAGCGCGGTCTCGAGGATTCCGGTCAGCTCTCCGTGCGCGCCCATCCCTACGGGCCCAGCCGTTCGATCGCCCAGCCGTCGCCGTCGCGGCGGTACTGGAAGCGGTCGTGGAGGCGACCGACCTGGCCCTGCCAGAACTCGACCGACTCGTGGCGGACGACGTAGCCGCCCCAGTGCTCGGGCCGCGACACCTCTCCGTCCTCGAAGCGTCCGGTGACGTCAGCAAGCCGCGCGTCGAGCTCTGCCCGGTCGCTCAGCGGCTGGCTCTGCGGCGAGGCCCACGCGCCCAGTTGCGAGTCGCGCGGGCGGCTCGCGAAGTACTCGTCGGACGCGGCGGCGTCGAGACGCTCGATCGGCCCGCGCACCCGGACCTGGCGGTCGAGCTCGCGCCAGTAGAGGACGAGCGCGGCGTTGCCCGCCGCGTCGAGCTGCGCTGCCTTCGCCGATTCGTAGTTGGTGAAGAAGCGAAAGCCCAGGGTGCCGAAGCCCTTCAGGAGGACCATCCTGGCGTCCGGCCGCCCGTCTGCGTCGACGGTCGCAAGGGTCATCGCGTCCCGCAGCGGCACCTCCTCCGCGTCGGTCCACCAGGCCGAGAACTGCGCGATCGGATCGCCCAGAAGATCGTCCCGGTCGAGGCTCGGCATGTCGGGACGGCGAGGGCTCATGGCGCCAACGCTACCCATATACCGGTGAGGGGCTTTGCCCCGAAACAAGCGTGTGCCGGTGGGTATTTACAATGCTCCGCCGAGGACGTATCCCGGGCGATTAGCTCAGTCGGTTAGAGCGCGTCTCTGATAAGGACGAGGTCCCTGGTTCGAATCCAGGATCGCCCACTCGATGAATCTCGACCGCGACGCCGATGTCTTCGTTCTCAGCCTCGGCGACGGTGAGAATCGGTTCAACGACGATTTCCTCTCCGAGTTCAACTCGGCACTGGACGAGGTGGAGGCGGCGCCGGCGCCTCGCGCGCTCGTGGTGACGGCCGAGGGGAAGATCTGGTCCAACGGGCTCGACCTCGAGTGGATGGGCCAGAACACGGATCGCATCGGTGCCTTCCTCGACGGCGTCCACGACATGTACGCAAGGATGCTCGAGCTCGGGGTGCCGAACGCAGCTGCGATCCAGGGGCACGCATTCGCCGGCGGGGCGATGCTCGCCGTCGCCCACGACTTCAAGGTCATGCGCGCCGACCGCGGCTACTGGTGCTTGCCCGAGGTGGACATCAACATCCCGTTCACTCCTGGGATGACGGCGCTGGTCCAGTCTCGAAACCTCAAGCGCTCAGCCCACGAGGCGATGACCACCGGCCGCCGCTACGGCGGGCCGGAAGCCGTCGAGGCCGGCCTCGTCGACGAAGCCGTTCCGCTCGACGATGTCGTCGCCCGTGCCGTCGAGCGGGTCGCGCCCCTGGCGAAGCAAGATCCGGGAACGCTGAAAACGATCAAGCAGCGGATGTACGCCGGAGCGCTTGCGCTCCTTCGAGATCGGGACGCGAACAGCCTCGAGATTCCGAACGGCTGAGCCCTAGGCGGCCGGGTCGTCCTGCTCTTCGCGGTGGGGGAGGGCGCAGCGGTCGAGCGCGACCCCGGCCAGGGCGCCCGAGAGGACGATGGCCTGCTCGTGCGTCAGACGGACGTGGCAGATCTGGCCGAAGCGGGGGCAGCGGACCGCAACCGTGACGATGTCGTCGCCGTGCGGATTGACGTGAACGTCCTCGCCGGAAGTGGTCTCAATCGTTGCCATGGAGCGGGATTTCGCCCCATGTCCAAGGGGCGAAGTTAGGGAACCCTAACACCTCGCCACAAGAGCTGTGGCACGACTCGCCTGTGGTGCGGCGCCACCGCGGACCAGACTCGCTTCATGACGGGGCTCCGGTGCTGGATGAGCGTGGCGAGGACGATCGAGTCGGCGTTGCGCTTGAGGAGCAGCTCCGCCGGCATGCCGGTCCTTGACTCCGCACCGACGAGGATGAAGTCCGGGTCGCGCCGGCGGACGGGCCAGCCCAGAACGTTCCGGTCCGACCACGGGAAGCCGTGCTTGAGCCCAAGCGAGAACCACGTCGTCGGCGCTGCGACCTTGAACTTCGCGGGCGCGCTCTCGAGGATCTTGCGCAGCCACTCCTCGGCCGTGAAGTCCTGCGCGCGATCCGTCTCGGCGAGGAACACGTCTGAGTAGTCGATCTGGGGGAGTGAGCAGAGCGCTCGCATTTCCGGCGGGAGTGGGACCTGTCTTACGGGCTGAGTCATCGCGACTCCTTTCGTCCGTTGGAGGACATAACATACATACATGTCTGTATCTACGCAAGTCGAGAGGAGGGAGCGCACGCGCACGAGCGCTGCTCGAGTCGGCCGCCGGCACCTCTCGCGCTACGGCTACGGAAACCTCAAGCTGGAGCAGGTCGCCCGCGACGCGGGCTACACGCGCGGCGCGCTCTACCACCAGTTCTCCGACAAGGACGACCTCGTCCTGGCGGTCCTCGCCTGGGTCGACGAGACGTGGAGAGAGGAGGCCGCACGGCTGATCGAGCCCGGGCTTGACGCCCTGCCGAGGAGCTCCTGGCGCTCGCTCGAGCCCATGCGATCTACTGCCGCCGTGACGTCGCCCGCTTCGCGATGGCACTCCGGCTCGAGTTCTCAGGCCAGGACCATCCCGTCGGCCGCGAGATCGAGCGCGTGTCCGAGACCGGGGTTCGCCGAGCGATGCGCCTGATCAGGACGGGGAGGAGCGACGGCTCGATCCCTCGGGGCCTGCCGGCCCACGACGACGGCGCAGGCCTTCATGGGCGCGCTCGAGGGCGCGGTGATCGGCGTTGCGGGCAAGGAAGCCGCACGATGTGGTCCTCGCCGAGCGCGCCGCGGCAGGCGTCCTCGGCCTCAGGCGCTGATCTCGGCGCCGTCGCGCTTCGGGTCGATCAGGATCTTCGCGTGCGTCTCGGGGTCGCCGAGCGCCTCGAACGCGCCGTCGACTCCCTCGAGCCCGACGGTCCCGGTGAGGAGCGGCCTCGCGTCCACGTCGCCCTCGGCGAGCTTGTGGAGTGACTCCCGGTACTCGGCGGGGGAGTAGCCGATGACGAAACGCAGGTCGATCTCCTTGTTGATCGCCATCGAGGGACGCATCCGGTCGCTCTCCCATGCAGAGGCCGACCACGACGACGCGCGTGAACAGCGGCGCCTTGGCGATGATGTCGTCGATCACTCCGGGCACGCCCACGCATTCGAAGACGACCGGATCGCTTGGGCTTGAGCCCGGCCGCGTCGGCAGCGCGCCAGATGTGCCACCACGGAACGCGCAGGCGGTGCGCCTTCTCGACGACGTCGGCGGCCATCTCGAGCGCGTTCGGGGATGTTGTCCAGATGGTCCTTCGGAGGCGTTCGTCTCATAGGGCGACTCCGTCGCGGGATCGATGACGACGTCGGCGCCGCAGTCCTGGGCGAGCGCCCGGCGCGCCGGCGAGAAGTCGCTCGCGACGACCTGGCGGACGCCCTTCGCCTTCAGGTGGAGGATCACCGACAGCCCGACTGGGCCGCAGCCGATCACGATCGCCACGTCGCCCTTCTTCACCTCGCCGCGGCGCACGGCGTGGAGGCCGACGGCCATCGGCTCGGTCAGCGCCGCGTGGTCGGGTGGCAGGCCGTTCGGCACGGGGAACGCAAGTGACTCCTCGACGAGCATCTGCTCTGCATAGGCACCGGGCGCCAGGGCGGAGAGTCCGACCGCGTGCACCTCCTTGCCGCGGCGGATCAGCGGCACCGCAACAACGGGCGCTCCCGGCCGGCGCCGTCTTGCGGCAGCCCGGCCCGTGCTCGGCGATCCGTCCCGATGAACTCGTGACCGAAGATGACGGGCTGGTCCGAGCGCATGAAGTCGTCGTAGCCCGTCTCGACCATGACGTCGGCAAGCTCGTCGCAGTGGCGCCGCGCGTGAAGGTCGGAGCCGCAGATGCCGGCGCGCGTCACCTCGATCAGGAGTTGCCCTTTGCCGGGTACGGGCGCTTCGCGTTCCACGACCGAGAGCTCAGCGTGCCGGCACGCAACCGCCTTCATCACCCGCAGGGTAAACCCCTGTGCCGCTTCTTCGCCCTAGAGCTCGCAGCCGTTGTTCGTCTCGATCGCGATTGCGGTGTCAGTGCCGCCGTTGGTGCAGTTTGCGGTATCGGTGCCGCCCTCGCCGTTCAGGAGGTCGCCGAAGGGGCCGTCGGTCAGCGTGTCGTTGCCGAGGCGGCCGAACAGCTGAACCGCCTGGTCGGCGCCGGCTGGCGTTGATCGTGTCGGCCTGCGCGTTGCCGATGATCCGCTCACAGTCGCCGTTGACGTTGTCGGTGTTTCCGAAGCCGTCGCCGTCGTTAGCGACGTCGTCGAGCGTGACGCTGATACCCGGCGCGGCGGCGTCCACGTAAGGGGCGCCGTAGGTGACGGTGTCGAAGCCCGGCGTGGCGCCGGTCCCGTCGCAGTTGAACGAGTCGTTGCCCTCGCCGCCGCCGAGGAAGTCCCCGCCGTTGGGCGTGCACGCGGCCGGATCGCCGTTGATCGTGTCGGCTGCCCCGGCGCCGTCGTCGGTGGTGCCCGAGTCGCCGACGATGGTGTTGGCGAGACAACTGCCGGTCAGCGAGTCGGTGGCGACGTTGCTGCCGGTGATCGACTCGACGTCGGTGTGCACGTCGTCGGTGGCAGCGCTGCCGGTTCCGCAGACGCCACCGTCGTTGTTGGTCCCGTCGATCGTCACGGTGACGGCAGTAGTGCAGCTGGTGTAGACGGCCCGGTCGATGTCGGCGCCGCCGGTGAGCTCGTCACCGCTTCCGTCCCCGCTGTTGTCCCCGACGAGGAAGCGGTCGTTGCCCGTGCCACCGTCCATTGCATCGTCGCCGTCGCCTCCGATGATCGTGTCGTTGTCGGCGCCGCCGTTGATCGTGTCGCCGAGCGGAGTACCGGTCAGCGCGTCAGCCCCTGAGGCGCCGTTGATCTGGAAGGTGTCGGCAGCCTGATTCGAGCTTGCCGCGTTGACCGTGTCGCCCATGTCGTCCAGGTTCATGGCGACGGTGACGTTGGCACTGCTGTTCGTGCACGTCGCGAGGTTTGCGTTGGTCTGGACGCAGCCGGCACCTGCGGCGATCGGCGTCTCGGCGAAGGTGTAAGTGGTCGAAGACGGATCGTCGACGACCACGCTGTTCGCTTCGCCCGGATCGCCCTGGTAGGTGATCGTCGATCCCGTGCTCGACACGGTCGCCGTCGGGCTGTCCATCTCGACCTCGGACAGGGTGAGCGAACTCGTGGTGGGATCCTGGATCCGGATGTATCGCGCGGTCGTGTCGATCGGAGCCGTGCCTACGTTGCCGGACGGAGTCAGCATCCGGTACTCGGTCACGCCAGACTGGGCCTGGAGACCCGAGACGGTGGTCGAATTGAACGGCGTGTCCGAGGTGAAGACCCAGAGGTCGCGCTCGGTGTTGGAGTCGGAACGGAGCGTCACCACCAGGCGGTCGATGTCGCGGCTGGCCCCGAGATCCACCTGCCACCAGGGCTGCGATTCCGAGGACGTGACGGCGTACGTCCCGCCGCTTCCCGGTGTCTTGTCGCCGTCCCAGGCGTTCCACGCGCGGGTGGCGAGGGCGCTTTGGGAGCTCTGCGTGACGCGTGGGTCGGGCGCCGCCCCAGCGGTCTTCTCGAGCTTTACCACCGGCGCGACCGAGGGCACTCCCTGGTTGTCGACCAGGAAGACCATGTAGTAGCCGGGCGGCGCCTGGTCGATCGAAGGCGCGGTCATGGACACGCGGCCGGCCGTCGGGGTGACGTTCAGCTTCACGAACGACTGCCCCGCGTTCACCTGGTGCGTCGTTCCGGCCATGCGGATGAACGAGGCGGAGGCGATGTTCGACGGGTTGCTCGTCGCGATCGAGAACGACTGCCCCGCCGCGACGCTCGCTGGGGCGTCGGTGGCTGTCGGGCGCGTGGCGAGCTGCCCGGAGCCGTCCTTCCGGAAGAGATAAGGCGGCGAAAAGAACTGGCCGTTCGGCTCCTGGACCTCGTCGAATGAGGACCCGGCCGACCAGACGCGGCCGTCCGGAAGGAGCGCGGCGACGGAGTGATAGGTGCGCCGCCTCGCGAGGTCCGCCATGCTGCTCCAGGTATTGGTGGCGGTCGTGTAGAGCTCGGGCGTCATCACCGGCGTGCCCTTGGTGCCGCTGCCCGAACTGTTGCCGCCGACCGCCAGGACGTCACCGGTCGGGAGCGTCACGGCCTGGCCCGTCATGTGGCGGAAGTTGCTGTTCGCGACCTTCGTGTAGGTGGGGGAGGCGCCCGAGGCGTCGATGATCATGCTGTCCGTCGAGGTCCCACCCGAGTTGTAGAACATCGTGTACGGCCCGATCATCGTCCGGATCCCGCGCAGGCGAGCCTGAAGGTTGGCCGTGTTGGAGATCGTCGAGAGCGTCGTGCCGTTCAGGAGGTAGCGGCCCGGCCCCTGCGTGGCGTTGTCGCCGACGTCTTCGATCACGAACTGGCCGTTCTGCGTGCGGATCAGGTCCGCGTACCAGTTGGTCGGAAAGGTCGTGTTGAGGATTGTGCTCGCGCCGGTGAGCTGGTTTACGCGTTCGATCCCGGTGCTCGTACCGCCGGCGATGATCGGGTTTCCGTCGCGGTCGAGGGTGCCGCCCGGATACCAGCGTCTGAAGTTCATCTGCCCGGCCACGGAGAAGGTCTTCGAGTCCGCGTCGTAGATCTGAACCTCCGCGGTCGCCCCCGAGCCCGAGTCGGAGCCGCCGCCGATTATGGCGAGGCGACCGTCGGGAAGGGCGGCGATCAGGCTGCAGAAGGTGATGCGGGGAGCGAGGTTGTTCGAGCGCGTGATCGCGCCGGTGGCGGGGTCGAGGACCATCGCCGGGCCGTTGTTCGGGACGGAACCGAAGTTGGGGGGCTGGTTCGCCTGGTCCCAGGCGACGATCTTGCCGTCCGGCGTGACGCCCATCGAAACGGGGACGACGGGGTAGGTCTGAAGCGCACCCCACGACCCGACCTGGCCGGGGTCTTGAGCCGCCGCGGCCGGGACGAAGGCAAACGTAATCCCTGCGGCGATCACCCCGGCTCGCGCCACAGCCCTCCATGTCAGCGAATGCATCCCCCGATACATGATCTCCCATTGTGTGGCTGATAGGTGACGCGAATGTGAGATGAAGATGAGAGCTTCTCTCATCAAATCGCGCACTGACCGGGTAGGTTTCGCGGCCCGTGGCGGTCGTTCATGAGACATATGACTTCGACGTGCCGGTCGAGCGCCTCTACGAGTTCTTCTGCGATCACGAGAACCTGGGGCCCGTCCTCGGCCTCAACGTCAAGCGGATCAAGGAGGGCGAGACGGAGCCGAACGGGGTCGGATCGGTCCGCAAGCTCTCGGCGAAGGGCATGATGCCTTTCGAGGAGACGGTGACCGAGGCGATCCCGAACGAGCGGATCGAGTACCGCGTCACGAAGGGCACGCCGCTCAAGAACCACCTGGGCGTCCAGGTCTTCTCGTCGACCGGCGAGGGCAAGAGCCACCTGGACTACACGATCACTTTCGACGCAGCGGTCCCAGGGCTCGCCAGCATGATCGCGAAGGGAGTCGGTCGCAGCCTGCGGCGCGGCTTCCCCAAGGCTGCATCCGCTCTAAGCTGAGCGTGTGCAGCGGATGCAGATCTACGGCGTCTCGTTCGACATGGTCGGCAAGCAGCCGATCGTGCTTCTGAAGACGACCGAGGGCAACCGATTCCTGCCGATCTGGATCGGCCACCCAGAGGCTGCCGCGATCCTGATGAAGCTCCAGGGAGCCTCGACGCCGCGCCCGATGACCCACGACCTCCTGATCGAGATGCTCGAGCAGCTCGACGCCAAGTGCGAGCGCGTTTCGGTCACCGAGCTACGCGACAACACGTTCTACGCCTCGATCACAATCTCGGTCAACGGCTCGGAGATCGAGATCGACTCCCGCCCGTCCGACGCGATCGCCCTCGCCGTCCGCTGCCAGGCGCCGATTTTCGCCGCGGAGGACGTGATCGAGGAGTCGTCCATCGAGTTCGAGCACGAGGTCGAGGACACCGACGAGGTGGTCGAGAAGTTCAAGAACTTCCTCGACGAAGTCACGCCCGAGGACTTCGCGGCAGAAGACCAGTAGGGCGCCCCGGTGCCAGGCACCGTGCCTGGCACCAGGCGTGGGGGTGTGACAACCGTCACGGTTGGCGCATGACCGTGGGAGGATGGTCAGTCTGATGGGCCAGAAGCTCCCGCCCGGACCGCGCACGCCGAGCCTGTTTCAGGGGGCCGGCATGTGGACGCGCCCGGTCTCATGGCTCGAGCGAAACCGGGCCAAGTACGGAAACCGCTTCACCACGCGCTTCCCGTTCACGCCTCCGTTCGTGGTTATCGCCGACCCCGAGCAGGTCAAGGAGATCTTCACCGCGCCGCCCGACGTGCTCATGCCGGGCGTCGGGGCGCGCGTGCTTCTGCCCCTCGTCGGGCCCTCCTCGGTCCTCCTCCTCGACGGCGACGCGCACATGTCGCAGCGAAAGCTGATGCTGCCCGCGTTCCACGGCGAGCGCATGGAGCGCCTGACCGACCTCGTCGCCAGCGTGACGGCGGATGAGATCGAGAGGTGGAACGACGGCGAGATGGAGCTTCACCCGCGCTTTCAGACGCTCACTCTCGAGATCATCCTCCAGGCGGTCTTCGGCCTCGAGCCCGGCCCTCGGCTCGAGGCCCTTCGCGACAGCCTCTCGAAGCTCCTCGCCTATGGCGACAACCCGCTCACGCTTCTGCCGTCGCCGGAGGACCCGGCCGAAATCGAGCGCGTCGAAGGGTTCTTCAACAAGTACGGGCCGATCAAGGGCTTCGTCGACCGCCGGGATGAGGTCGACGAGCTCCTCGCCGCCGAGATCGAGGAGCGGCGCTCCGCCGGCGACGAGGATTCCGACGACGTCCTCTCGATGCTCCTCGCCGCCCGCCACGAGGACGGTTCGCCGATGAGCGCTTCCGAGCTTCGCGACGAGCTCATGACCCTGCTCGTCGCCGGGCACGAGACGACCGCTTCCTCACTGGCGTGGACGTTTGCCCGCCTGGCCCGCGACCCGCGCGTCCTGGCCGAGCTTCGCCGCGAGGTGGACTCCGAGGACGGAGGCCCGTACCTGACCGCGACGATCAACGAGGTCCTTCGCAGCCGGCCTGTCCTGCAGAACAACGCGCCGCGGTACGTCGCAAAGCCGATCACCGTCGGCGGCTGGGACTACGAGCCTGGCATCAGCCTGGTGCCGAACGCATACCTCATCCATCACGACCCCGAGATCTATCCCGACCCCTACACCTTCAGGCCTGAGCGGTTCCTCGACGGGAAGCCCGGCACGTACACGTGGATTCCCTTCGGCGGAGGCCGCCGCCGCTGCCTCGGCTCGAGCTTCGCGATCCTCGAGATGAAGGTCGTGATCGCCGAGGTCGTGCGCCGCTTCGAGATCACCGCGACCACCGGCGAGCCCGAGGTGGCGCGCCGGCGGAACATCACGGTTACGCCTCACATGGGCGCCAAGGTGGCGCTCGGCGCGAGGGAGCGCGAGCCGGTACCGGCATGAACGCCGCGGCGACGATCCTCGCCTCGCCCGCGGGCTCAGAGCGCGCCCCGGTGCCAGGCACGGTGCCTGCCTAGCGCGGCTAGTCCGCCAGCGGGAAGCTCAGCCCGTGCTCTTCGCACAGGGCGGGCACCTTCTCGAAGTCGAACTCGAGTCCGTACTTCATCGCCGTCGGGCCGATCATCTCCGGCGAGAAGTCCGGCCGCGAGGTGAGCTCGGCAAATTCGTCGAAGTAATGCTCGAAGCCGCCGGGGCAGATGATCTCGAGGATCCGGCACGGCTCGTCGCCGGCGTTCCAGAACGTGTGCCACTGGTCGCGCGGCTTGAACACGAAGTCGCCGGCGTCGGCGAAGACGGTGTCGTCCCCGAGCAGGGCGCCCATCCGGCCTTCGAGGACGAACGAGTACTCGTCCTCCCTCGAGTGCTTGTGAACCGGGGCAACGAGGGTGTGCGGGGCGATCGGGTGCTCGACGAGCGAGAACCCGCCTCCGGTCTCCTCCGCCCAAGCCATGAAGCGGACGCCGACGGTCGGTAGTTCGACCGCCTTGCCGTCCTCGGGGCCGATGTTTCGCGGCCCCTGTGAGGCGTCGAAGCGGCGGATGTCGGACGGTGCGGTGACGGTGGTCATTGACCTTCTCCTTATTTCGTTGAGCACTACTGTTCAGCGAACGTAGCACAGGTCCGTGGCATCTGTCAAGATTGATTGAACACCTATGGCTAACGAAACTGACAAGCGCCAAGTCACGGACGTACAGGAAGCGCGTTCGGGCCGAGCAGGAGGAGGCCACGCGCGAGCGGATCACCGCCGCTGCGGTGAAGCTCCACGGCTCGATCGGGCCCGCGAAGACGACCGTGAGCGCGCTGGCGGAGGAGGCGGGCGTCCAGCGCGCCACCGTCTATCGCCACTTTCCCGACGAGGTGGCGCTCTTCGCCGCCTGTACCGCTCATTACTGGGCCAGACACCCGCGCCCCGAAATCGAGTCCTGGAAGGCCATCAGCGACCGCGGCGAGCGTCTGCGCCACGGATTGAGCGACTTCTATGCCTTCTTCTCCCAGAACGAGGCGATGCTCGAAAAGGGCGGCCGCGACGCACACCTGGTCCCCGCCATGAATGCCGCGCGCGAGGCTTTCGGAGGATTTCTCGAGGCGGCTGCGGGCGCGCTTATGGCAGGCCGCCCGGAGCGCGGCGCGGCGCGCCGGCGCACCTCGGCGGCAGTCTCCCACGCTCTCCTCTTCGCCACCTGGCAGTCGCTCACCCGGATGCAGGGCCTCTCGAACGCCGAGGCCGTCGCCGTGATGGCGGCGATGGTCGAGGGCGCCGGCTCGGCCCGCCCGCCGCGCGCCTAACCGCCTCGGCACCCGGCACTTCGGAACCGCAAGACTGGGTGTACGCTTTCGCCGAGGGGCCTTGGCGAGGGGAACGAAAGCACGCCTGGTGATCGGCGCCTTTACGGCGCTCGCACTCGTCTGCGCCGTTCCCGCCGGCGCATGGGGGGCGACGATCACGGTCAACTCGAGCGGCGATTCCGCCGCGAATGACGGGGCTTGCACCCTGCGCGAGGCGATCACCGCTGCGAACTCCAATGCCGCCTCCGGTGCGATGGCGAACGAGTGCGCCGCAGGGCAAGCCGAGCCGACCGCCGATCTCATCGAGTTCGACATCGCCGGCGCAGGCCCGCATGTGATCGCGCCGGGCTCCAACTTGCCGGATCTCACCCAGCTCGCAACCGTGGACGGCTCGACCGACGGGACGGACGAGATCGCCTTGAACGGAGCGCCCAGCGCGGTCAGTAGCGGCATCCGGCTCGGTGGCGGCTCAACGATCAACCATCTCTCGATCTACGGATTTGGAACGGGCGTCGTCATCGACGAGCCGGATGGCACGGTCCAGAACAGCTTCATCGGCACCAACGAGGCGTCGGCCGCAGGCATCGGCAACAGCGGCGGCATCTCCATGAGCAGCTCCGATGGCGTCGTTCGCGGCAACGTGATCTCGGGCAACACGAGTGCCGGCGTGCAGGTCTTCTCCTCCGGAAATCAGGTCGCGGCAAACCGGATCGGAACGAATGCGTCTGGCGTTGCCGCCTTGGGGAACGGCGACGAGGGCGTCAGGGTCGCTCCCTCTGCCGACTCGGCAACGATCGGCGGGCCTGCGCTTGCCGACGCGAACCTCATCTCCGGCAACGACGAGGCCGGCATCTCCGCGAGTCGAACGGACTCGACGGATGCCATCACCGGGCTGGTGATTCAGAACAACCGGATCGGAACGGGGATCGCGGGGCAGGCAGCGATCGCGAACGGAGGCCCCGGCATCTTCTTCAGCGGCAACATCGCGGGCGCGGCGATCGCCGACAACCTCATCTCGGGCAACGCCGAGCAGGGAATAGAGCTGACGATCAACGTCGTCCAGCCCGTCGGAGCGGCGGGCCCCAGCGGCGCTTCGATCACCGGCAACCTCATCGGCTCCGACGCTGACGGCGTGGACCCGATCGGCAACGGTGACAACGGCATCTCGATCCAGGGGAACCCGGACCATCCGGCCACGGGCAACACGATCGGCGGAGTCACGGGGATCACTGCGGGAGGCCCCTGCACCGGCGACTGCAACCTCATTGCGGCGAACTCGGGCGACGGCATCGAGGTCAACGACGCTTCCACCACGGGAACGGAGGTCCTGGGCAACTACATCGGAACCGATGTGACCGGCAACGCGGCTATGGGCAACGCCAACGACGGGGTCAACCTGAGCAACGCGACCGACTCCCAGATCGGCAGCGCAGCCGGAGCCAACGTGATCTCGGCAAACGGGTTGACCGGGGTCAGCAACTCAGGAACCACAGGCATCGCGATCCAGGGAAATCTCATCGGGGTAGGCGCGGACAGCACGACGGCGCTCGGCAACGACGCGTTGGGTGTGTTCTTCACCGGCTCCGATGGCAACACGGTGGGGGGCACGGGCCCGGGCGAGGGAAACGTGATCGGCGACAACGACATTGGCGTGTGGATCGCCTTCGGCTCACAGGACGTCTCGGTCCTCGGGAACTCCATCACCGCGAGCGAGGGCCTGGGCATCGACCTCGGCGATCAGGGCGTCACGCCGAACGACCCCGGCGACGGCGACGCCGGCGACAACAACCTCCAGAACTTCCCGGCGCTCACGGCGGTTGCCGCCGCCAATTCAACCGTCGTGACCGGGACGCTCGACTCGACCCCCGCGACGGATTTCCGGATCGAGGTCTTCTCCAACGCTGCCGGCGATTCGTCGGGGCACGGCGAGGCCGAGACCTTCCTGGGCGCCTTCGACGTCACCACCGACGGGTCCGGCGCGGCTGAGTTCGCCGAGATCCTCGAGGGCACCGCCGGCGCAGGCCATGAGGTCAGCGCGACGGTGACCGAGTTGGGCCCGCTGGGAGAGCCGCTTTCAACGTCCGAGCTCGCCGCGAACGTGTCGGAGGGAACCTGCGACGTCGAAGGCACCTCAGGCGACGATCCGGCGCTTGCGGGGACCCCGGCCGACGAGGTGGTCTGCGGCTTCGGCGGCGACGACGTGATCGATGGCGGCGGTGGCGACGACATCGTCCTTGGCGGAACCGGCGAGGATGAGCTGGACCTCTCCGCCGCGCCGGGCGCGGTCGAGCTCGACCTCGCAAGCGGTCTCGGCGCGGCCGGCGGAGACACCATCACCGTCCTTGAGATCGAGAACGTAATTGGCTCGGCGTTCGATGACGAGATCGTGGGGCAGGGGGACGACAACGTCATCGAGGGCGGCGACGGCGACGACACGCTGGAGGGACTCGAGGGCGCCGACAAGCTCGTCGGCGGCGACGGCAAGGACACGACCGAGGGCGGCGACGGCAAGGACGACCTTCGCGGCAAGGACTCAAAGGACACGCTCAAGGGTGGCTCGGGGGCCGACGAGCTCGAAGGCGGCGAAGGCGGCGACACCGTGAAGGGAGGCGACGGCGAGGACGACCTCCAAGGGGGCGACGGTGACGACACGCTCGACGGCGGTCCGAAGGACGACGATTGCTCGGGCGGTTCAGGCAAGGACACGCTGAAAAGCTGCTGAACGCACCGTCGCTGGCAGGAGCGAGCCTCATGAGGCCCTTTGACCACGCCCCGCCCCGGGTTCGTCGAGGGCTCCCTAAGGGTCATCCCCAATAGACAGGGCGCGCAATCCGCGCGAGCCTTCCTCCATCAACCACTATCCAATGGAGGAAGCAATGAATGACCAAGACACAACGCAAGTGATGCCGCCCGCGGATCCGCCGCCCGAGCCGCAGCCGGAGGGCACGAAGCGCCTTCTGCGCTCGCGCTCGGACCGGATGCTCGGCGGAGTCGCCGGCGGGCTCGCCGATTACTTCCGAGTCGACCCGGTGATCTTCCGGATCGGCTTCGGAGTGACCCTCTTCTTCGGAGGGCTCGGCGCGCTGATCTACCTCGCGATGATGATCTTCGTCCCTTCCGAGCAGTCGGACGGGACAGTGGCATCCAGCGCCCCGCGAACGTTCGGGCGGGTGCTGCTGTTCATCGTCGTCGCGATCGCCGGCCTGATCGGCCTTGCGATCATGGGGGTCGGAGCGGCTTGGGCAGCAGCCACCGGACACGGAGTCCTCGTCGCCATCATCGTGATCGCGATCGGCGTCGCGCTCGTGGTCGCCGCGTTCAACGGCGGCGCCCGCTGGCTGATCCTGCCGGCGCTGGCCCTGGCGATACCGCTCGGCACCGTTGCCGCGGCGGACATCGAGTTCGAAGGCGGCATCGGCAAGACCACTCACGTTCCGCAGACGGTCCGCGCGATTCCGGCCGACGGTTACGAGTTCGGCATCGGCGACCAGCGGATCGACCTGCGCGACCTCGACTGGAACGAGAACAGCGTGATCAAGGTCGAGGCAGACCAGGGGATCGGCCGCATGCTGATCATGGTCCCCGAGAACGTCTGCGTCGATGGCGACATCGACTCGCGGTACGGCATCGTGGAGATCGCCGGCGAGGAGTCGAGCGTGTCGCTCGCCTCGGGCTACACCGCGACGCCGCGGCTCGAGCTCGACGCCACCCTGGACGCCGGGAAGATCGAAGTCGTCAACGACGACAACGTCGGTCTTGGCGACCACTTCGGCGGCAACGACGGCATCGCGCGGGACGAGCTGCGCGACCGGATGGAGGCTGCGTGCGCTCCCGAGCCCGCGAAGGAGGGACGCGCCGGCTGATGACCCGCCGGGTAGACGTTCTCTCACTCGGAGCCGGCCTCGGTCTGATTGCGACCGGGGCCGTGCTCCTGCTCGACCAGGAGGGCGCCATCGACCTCTCGTTCGGTCTCTTCGGCGCCGTCCTGGCGCTGTTCTTCGCGACGACCGGGATCGCGCTCCTGTGGCGCCGGCCGCGCGAGCCCGAGGTCGAGGCGCCGACCGTCTCCGAGACCCTCACCGCCCCCGTCGAGCCACGCCCGCCCGCTCCGGAGCGCGATCGCCTCCGCGACATCTACCGTGGCGGCTTCGGCGCAGCCCTCATCGGCGGGGCGGCGCTCATCGTCCTTTCGTTCACCGGCGCCCTCGATTCGCTTGGGGACGCGGTCCTCACGATCGTGATCGTGATCCTGGCGCTCGGGCTCGTCCTGGCGCCGTTCTGGTGGCGCCTCGGCCGCAACCTCGCCGCCGAGCGCGCTGAGCGCATCCGCTCGCAGGAGCGCGCCGAGATGGCCGCGCACATCCACGACTCGGTGCTCCAGACGCTGACGCTCGTCCAGAAGCGCGCCGACGACCCGCGCGCCGTCGCGCAGCTCGCTCGCGCGCAGGAGCGCGAGCTCCGCGGCTGGCTCTTCACAGGCGATCGCGCGCCCGCGTCGGCGAGCCTGGCGGTGGCTCTCGAGGAGGCGGCCGCCGAGGTCGAGGACGCGCACCGCGTGCCGATCGAGGTGGTCGCGGTGGGCGACGCGCCGGTCGGCGACGCAGCCAACGCGCTCGTGGCGGCGTCGCGCGAGGCGATGGTGAACGCCGCCAAGTTCGCGCCCGATGCGGGCGACGTCGCCGTCTATGCGGAGCTCGGCGCGGCGCGCTCGCAGGTCTTCGTCCGCGACCGCGGCGGCGGATTCGACCCCGAGGCTGTGCCCGAGGACCGCCGCGGCGTCCGGGAGTCCATCATCGGGCGTATGGAACGCTCCGGCGGCTCAGCACGCATCCGCTCCAGCGAGGCCGGCACCGAGGTCGAGCTCACGATCGAGCCGGGAGCGGCGGCGAATGACCCCCACCGTCGTCATCGTCGACGATCACGCGCTCTTCCGCTCGGGCGTCCGCGCTGAGCTCGAAGGCCTCGTCGAGGTCCTGGGCGACGCCGGCTCGGTCGAGGAGGCGGTGCGCCTGATCTCGGAGGCGAAGCCCGACGTCGTGCTGCTCGACGTCCACATGCCGGGCGGGGGAGGCGTCGAGGTGATCCGCCGCGTCGCCGAGACGGCCCCGGCTCAGAGCTTCCTCGCGCTCTCGGTCTCAGACGCCGCCGAGGACGTGATCGCGGTGGTGCGGGCGGGCGCTCGCGGCTACGTGACGAAGACGATCTCCGGCCCCGAGCTGGCGGACGCCGTGACCCGCGTCCGCGACGGCGACGCCGTCTTCTCGCCGCGCCTCGCCGGCTTCGTCCTCGACGCGTTCGCCGGCCAGATCACCGAGGCCGAAGCGGACCCCGAGCTCGATCAGCTCACCCTGCGCGAGCGCGAGGTCCTCCGCCTCATCGCCCGCGGCTACCTCTACAAGGAGATCGCCCTCGAGCTCTCGATCTCGCCAAAGACCGTCGAGGCGCACGTCTCGGCCGTCCTCAGAAAGCTCCAGCTATCGAACCGCCACGAGCTCAGCCGCTGGGCGGTCGAACGCCGCCTCGTCGACTGACGCCTGGTGCCAGGCACCGTGCCTGGCACCGGGTCAGACGTCGCCGGGCTGGCGCTTTCCCCACTCGTCGTCGGGGGTTGGCCACTCGGCCTCGGCGTTCATCTGCTCGAGGTCGTTCAGCGAGGGCGCGCCGCCGGTGCCGCTGCCCTGGAGGCGGGGCACGAGGACCCAGAAGATGAGGCCGTCGATGATCGCGACGCCCAACAGGACCGCCGCGATCCAGCGCTGGTCCGGGATCGCGAAGAAGAGGATGATCGCGCCAACGAGGCTCGTGAGGACTGCGGAGCGGCCGATCATTCCCCAGTCGGGCGCGCGGTTCATGGCTCGATCCTACGCCTCCGCCGGGAGGTTTGTGCGCTTGCCCCCTGGGATCGGTGCTACCTAAGGTCGTGCCTCCAGGATCAAGTTGAACGGGGTCTCCGTTGCCCTGCGGAACCGAGTGAACCCGGCTTCCTCGGCGACCGCACGTAGGCGCTCCTCGCCGGCCTGAGCTCCAAGCGCCAGTCCGACCTCCTGGTCCAGCGACGACGGAGTGCAGATGACCGTCGAGGCGGCGTAGAACACCCGGCCGACCGGGTTCAGGTTGTCGGCGAGCCTGTCGCCCGCATACGGCTCGACCAACATCACCGTGCCGTCGTCCGCAATCGTTTCGCGGACGTGGGTCATGGCGCCAACCGGGTCTCCCATGTCGTGGAGGCAGTCGAAGAAGCAGACGAGGTCATAGCCCTCGCCCGGGTAATCCTTCGCTGACGCGACGGCGAACTCGGTGTTGCCCGCGACCCCCTCGCTCTCGGCGATCTCCTTCGCCCGCTCGATCGAGGCGTCGTGGTAGTCGAACCCATGGATCGTGGACTCGCTGAACGCCTGGGCCATGAGAATCGTCGAGATCCCGTGGCCGCAGCCGATATCGGCGACGGTGCCACCCGCTTTGAGTTTCTCCCCGACGTCCTCGAGCGCAGGGAGCCACTCGTCGACAAGGTGCGCCTTGTAGCCGGGACGGAAGAACTGCTCGGTCCCCACGAAGAGCTCCGAGTGGTGCTCGTGCCAGCCGAACCCCTCGCCCTCGCGAAAGCGCTTGGCGATTTTCTCTCGGTCCTTGTAGATCGAGCTCACAACGGAATACCCACCCACGACGTAAACCGGGCTGTCGGGATCGGCTAGCGCCATCGCCTGCTCCGGTGGCAACGTGAACGCATCGGCATCAGCGTCATATTCCAGGTAGCCGCTCGCCGCCTGGGCAGATGCCCATTCGCGCACGTAGCGCTCCTCGACACTGCTTCGCTCGGCGATCTGAGCGCTGGTGAGCGGGCCTTGGCCGGCCATCGCCTCCCAGATTCCCAGTTCGCCACCGATCATCACCAAGACGCCGTTCATGGCAGCCCCCATATCGGTGACGGCCTGGCCCATGAACTGCTCGAGCTTCTGCTCGTCGACCTCGGTCGATGCAGCTTCCATATTTCCTCTCCTAACCCCCGGTGCGCCCTCCGGAGACGCCGTCTTTCGGCGTCTACGCGCGGGATCGTTGGGGACAATGTCTCACAATTGCAACCCCCGTTACAACTGAGTTTGGAGAGCCCTACGCCTCTGAGGTGAGGAGCGAAAGGTCGCCGGTGTCGCGGATCTCCGCCGCAACCTCCATCGCGCGCTCGAAGCCCAGCCGCTTGGAGACATCCCAGAGCCACGAGCCGAAGCTGATGCGCTGAGCGCCCGCCTCGAAGATGCCCTCGGCCGACAGGTTCGGCCACGCGAGCACGTTGACCGGCTTTGAGACGGCGTCGCAGACCGTGCGGATCTCGTCGGTGCTGCGAAGACCTGGCGCGTAGAGGACGTCGGCGCCCGCCTGCTCGTAGGCCTGGAGGCGGGCGATCGTGTCGTCCAGGTCGTTGAGGCCGCGGAGCTGGTTCTCGGCGCGGGCGGTGAAGGTGAACGGGAAGTCGAAGGCGCGCGCCGCCTCGACCGAGGCCTCGACCCGCGCGACCGCGTGCTCCAGGCAGTAGATGACCTTGTCGTCCGGGTCCCAGTCCTCGATCGACCCTCCGACGGCACCGGCCTCGCCCGACCGCGTGATCGCAAGCGCGGCCTGAGCCGGCTCGGGCCCGTAGCCGTTCTCGAGGTCCATCGCGACCGGCAACTCGGTGACCCCGTCCAGCTCCGCGGCGTGCTCGACGATCTCATCCAGCGTCACCTCGCCGTCCTGGCGCCCCAGCCGCTCCGCGAAACCCGCGCTGGTCGAGGCCAGCGCCTTGTAGCCGAGGCCGTCGAGCCCAACGGCGGAGTCGACGTCCCAGGGGTTGGGAAAGATGAAAGGGTCGCCGGTGTGAAGCGCGCGGAACGCCTCGGCTTTCTCGGCCTGGTTCACGCGACCATTCTCTCAGCCGCCGACGTGACGAGTCGGTCGCAGAGCTCCTCGAAGCCGATCCCGGCGGCCTCGGCCGCCATCGGGAAGAGCGAGGTGTCGGTCAGGCCGGGCACGGCGTTCACCTCGAGCACCTCGGGGCCGTCGTCGCCAAGCATCAGGTCGACGCGGACGAAGCCGGCGCAGTCGAGCGATTCCCAGGTCGCGACCGCCGCGGCGGCCACGTGCGCCTCGTCCTCGCCAAGCTCCGCGGGGCAGATGAAGTCGGTGCGGCCGATCTCGTAGCGCGCCTCGTAGGAGTACCGGTCCTCGTCGTGGGGGCGGATCTCGACGGCAGGGAGAGCCTCGCCCTCGAGCATCCCGACCGAGAGCTCGCGCCCAGAGACGTGGCGCTCAAGCAGGACCCGGCTGTCGTAGGAGAAGGCCGAGACGATCGCCTGTGGGATGTCCTCGCGCGAGGCGGCGAAGCGGACGCCCAGCGCCGAGCCCCCGCGCGCGGGCTTGACGACGAGCGGATAGCCGAGGCGCTCCTCGATCTCCTCGAGCGCGTCGGCTGCGCCCAGCTCGGAGAAAGCGGTCTGGGAGAACGAGACCCAGTCGGGCGTCGCGATCCCGTGTTCGCGCAGTGCCTGCTTCGCCTCGGCCTTGTCGGTCGAGCGCCGGCAGGCCGAGACGCCGGGGCCTGTGTACGGGATGCCCAGGATCTCGAGCAGCTCCTGCACGGTGCCGTCCTCGCCGTCGGCGCCGTGGAGCGCGACGAACGCGACGTCCGGGCGCTCGGCCTTGAGCCGCTCGACCAGGTCGTGCCCCGCGTCGAGCGAGACGACGTCGTGGCTCTCGGCGAGCGCGTCCTCCACCCGCGCGCCCGAGCTGAGCGACACCTGCCGCTCGAGCGACCGCCCGCCCTTGAGGACCGCGACCTTCACGCCTCGGGCTCCTTCCGGCGCATGGGAACCACGTCGCCCAAGGTGCCAGGCACCTTGTCTGCGTCAGCATCCGTCCCGGTGCCAGGCACGGTGCCAGGCACCACTCGCTGCTCCCGCGTGATCGCGCCGTAGAGCGCGACCTGCTCGGCCACGACCGCGCCGATGCGGCGGATGCCCTCGCGGATCTCGTCCTCGGTCGAGCCGGAGAAGTTGAGGCGCATCGAGCTCTTGCCGGTGCGCCCGTCGGCGAAGGCGGCGACGCCGGGGACGAAGGCGACGTTCTCGCGGAGCGCGCGGGCAAGGAGATCGGTGGTGTCGATGTAGTCGGGGAGCGTCGCCCACAGGAACAGGCCGCCCTCGGGCTCGGACCAGGTCGCCTCGGCGGGGAAGTGCTGCTCGAGCGACTCGAGCATCGCGTCGCGCCGGGCGCGGTAGACGTCGCAGAGCTCGTCCACGTACTCGCGCCAGCGGCCCTCGGCGAAGAACTCGTCGACGAAGTACTGCGCGAGCGTCGAGGTGCAGAGGTCGGAAGCCTGCTTGCCGAGGACGACCTTGGCGAGGACGGGCGGCGGCGCGCAGAGCCAGCCGAGGCGCAGGCCGGGGGAGAGGATCTTCGAGAACGTTCCGAGGTAGACGACGTAGTCGCCGCCGTCGAGCTCGTACAGGGTCGGGAGCGGATCGCCCTCGTAGCGGAGGAGCCCGTACGGGTTGTCCTCGACGACCAGGATCTCGTGCTTGCGCGCGATCTCGACGAGCTGGCGCCGGCGCTCGAGCGAGAGCGTCTGCCCCGCCGGGTTCTGAAACGACGGGACCGTGTAGATCATCTTCGGCTTTCGCCCCTGCTCGGCGAGGTCGAAGAGCGCGACCTCGAGAAGCGCGACGTTCATGCCTTCATCGTCCATCTGGATCTGGATCGTCTCGGCCTCGTACGAGCAGAAGACAGGGACTGCGCCGGGGTAGGTGGGAGCCTCGGCGATGATCACGTCGCCCGGGTCGATCAGCGTCTTGCACATCAGGTCGATCGCCTGTTGGCCGCCGGTGGTGACGACGATGTCGTCGGGGTCGGGGTCCATCCCCTCGGCGGCCATGACCTGTCGGATGCACTCCTTGGTGGAGGCAAAGCCCTCGGTCGGCCCGTACTGGAGCGCCTCGGCCGAGGACTCCTGCGCGATCTTCGTCATCTGCCGCGCGAAGGACTGGGGCGAGAAGGTCGAGGTGTCGGGCAGGCCGCCCGCGAGCGAGATCACGTCGGGCCGCGCGGTGATCTCCATCAGGTCGCGCATGGCCGAGGAGCGCATGACGCTCGTCCGCTGCGCGAACAGCCCGGCGTAGCGCTCTAGGTCGCGAGCGGTGGTGTGCGCCTTGCGATGACGCCGGGGCGCCGCGGTGTCGCGACGCTCCGGTTTCCCGTCAGCATTTGGGGTGGGCTTGGCCACGCGTGAAGTGTGGCGCAACCCGCTTGGCCCTGGCCGCGAAGTTCGCTCGGCCGGGCCGCGAGGTGCGGCGGGTGCCCTTGCGTAGGGCGCGCCGCGCGGCGGCCTGGTGGCTGTCGACCTTCGAGCCCTCCGTCTGCTCCAGATGTGCGAAAAGTGCTGCGAACATCTTGTGCTCCTTCGTGTCGTTCTCTGCTTCTGGAGTCAGCATCCCGCGCTTGCAATTGCGGCGCACTTGATTTAGACTGGGCTTAATGGTCCACTGGAACTTCGAACTCGAGGATCTCGCGAAGGTCCGCTTTGCCATCTCGCCGATGTGGGAAACGGCCGCGGCCATAAACGCGCTCCGCAACCCGAATCTCGTGGCCACCCACCTGCCGTGGGTCAAGCAGGTCCGCCCCCTCATCAGGCACATGGACCTGACGCCGGCCTTGGTGCTTCTCCCCAGTCAGGGCTATATCGCCGATTTCCTGACGCCACCACCCTCGACCCCGCTTGCCTCGTTCGCCGACGAGCTCGAGGTCGTCCGCTCCACGCCGACCGAGTGTGATCCTCCACGACATCGAGATGCTCGAAGAATGCGGCAACGACCCGGAGACTCTGGAGCCGTTCCGCTCCGACCCGCGCGGCGAGGTCGAGCGCCTTGCCGACGTGCTTCAGATCTTCTGGCAGCGAGCGGTCGAGCCGTACTGGCATCGCGTGCGCTCGCTGCTCGAAGCGGACCTGATGTATCGCTCGCGCCGGCTCACCGAGGGCGGCCTGGAGCGGCTCTTCTCAGACCTCCACCCAAGCGTCGTCTGGGAGGACAGGGTGCTGACGCTGACGGAGAACAAATGCGACACGGACGGCTCGCTCCACGGGCAGGGACTTCTCCTGTTGCCGTCGGCCTTCTCGTCGGCCCGCACGTGGGCGATGACGGAGGCGGGCTGGCAGCCCACCCTGATCTATCCCGCGCGCGGCGTCGCGCTCCTGTGGGAGCCGGGCGAAAGCGCCGCGCCGGAAGGCCTCGCCAAGGTGATGGGAGCTTCCCGGGCTGCGCTGCTGGCGGACCTCGACGCTCCCAGGAGCACGAGCGATCTGGCCGAGCGCCTGGGAATGACGGCCGGCGGCGTGTCGCAGCATCTCGGCGCGCTGAAGGAGGCCGGCCTCGTCACCGCGCAGCGAAACGGGCGCTCCGTCCTCTACTGCCGCAGCGCGGTTGCGGACGAGCTGGTCGTGACATGAACCGCGGGAACCGCGCGTAGTGGCAGCCGAGCCCCGATCGGTGCAGAACCGCCGCCTGCTGCGGGCGCGCGACACGATGGACCGCGCCTACGCCGACGCGCTCGACATCGAGTCGCTCGCGGACTCGGTCCACCTCTCCCGCGCGCACTTCATCCGCTCGTTCAAGGAGACCTTCGGCGAGACGCCCCACCGCTACCTCCAGCGCCGCCGGATCGAGCGCGCGATGCGCATGCTGCGCGAAACGGACGAGGACGTGACGGGCATCTCGATCGAAGTCGGCTTCCGCAGCCTCGGCACCTTCTCACGCACCTTCCGCGACATCGTGGGCGTCTCGCCCTCGGAGTACCGCGAGCGCGAGCAGGCGGCGCCGAAGGCGGCGATCCGAGCCGGCGTCCCGGGCTGCTTCGCGGCGAAGTGGGACCGCCCGCGCGTCTGAAAGGTGCCAGGCACCGTGCCTGGCACCAAGCGCGCTGAATCGAGCACTTTTGGAGAAGCGGGCGCTCGCGGAAGGCGCTCTAGGTTGATCCCATGTTCAAAGAGATCACCCACTCACGTGTATTTGTCAACGACCAGGACGAGGCGCGCGACTTCTACGTCGACAAGCTCGGCATGGAGGTTTCGGCCGACGTCGACCTCGAGGTCATGCGCTGGCTGACGGTCAGGGTCCCGGGCTCGGACCACAACGTCCTCCTCGAGCAGTCGGATGCTTCGTTTCGCGACGAGGACTCCGCCAAGCAGATCAAGGAGCTCATGTCGAAGGGCGACGCCTGCATGTTCATCCTCGAGACGGATGACTGCCACGCGACGTTCGACGAGATGAAGGAGAAGGGCGTCGAGATCATCGAGGGCCCGACGGACCGCTTCTACGGCATCGACGGCGCGGTGCGGGACCCGTTCGGGAA
Source organism: uncultured bacterium (assembly GCA_963725035.1). Lineage (GTDB taxonomy): Bacteria > Actinomycetota > Thermoleophilia > Solirubrobacterales > 70-9 > JALZKA01. The sequence continues at coordinate 94,311 of CAVRWX010000003.1, forward strand.
CCACATCCGCATCACCGAGCCGAAGGAGATCACCGAGATGCCGACCAAGGTGACCCCGACGCGACGAGATCATCGAGTAGGACCCCCTACACCAAGCCGTTCGCGCGCTCGCCCCTCCGGCGGGCGCGTCGGCGTTTCCAGAGTACGTAGAAATCCGCAACGAAGTTAGGGGAAACATGCCAGGTATGAGTGGGCTGTGATATAGAATCCTGTATCACATGACCACTCTCGGCGAGCTCGTCAGATGGACCCGGCTGCGGGCGGGCATAAGCCAGCGCTCACTCGCGCGTCGGGCCGGAACCACCCAGGCTTCGATCAGCCGAATCGAGGCGGGCCTCGAAGAGCCAGGCTACGAGCGCTTCAAGGCGATCATGAACAGCCTCGGCTACGAGCCTGAGCTCCAGCTTCGCCGCATCGCCGAGCATCGGGCCGAGCCGCGACGACTCCTCGAGGAACGTTGGCGAACGCCCGATGAGCGCGTTGCGGAGGGATTGCAGGCGCGCGTCTGGCGAAGAAGTTGGCTGAGGCCCGCCGTGGCTGATGGCGAATCGCTTGGTCGCCCGCAGGCGATGCGGAGGCGATCTTGCTCGCGCTGCGGGGGAGACTACGGTTCGGTGCCGGCGGTCTGGCGTCCAGCCCACGGTTACGGTCGAGTGACACTCGACGTGGACATCATCCGCGGCCCGACACCGAGAACATGGCGCGTCTGCAGCAGTGCTCAGAGATCTCGATACGCCGCTGTTGATGACAGGGGAAACCGGCTCCGCTGGACATGTCACACCCTGAGAGCCTCGCGCTGGCAACTATTTCCTGACGACGAGGTTTGGGGCTCTCGATCTCTTCAATGGCCCTCGTCCAGATTGAAGGCCTGGACTCGTCTCGACGAGGCGCGATCGAGTCACCCTTCGGGACGACCATCCGCTTCATCGGGAAGGACGACCTTCTTCGAATGAAGCGAGAAGCCGGCCGCGACAAGGACCTGGCCGACATCGCAGCGCTTACTGAACTCGACGAGGCAAGCAACCAGGACGGCTAGCCTCCGCACCGCATGGAGCTAGCGGAAGCTGGAGCACAGGGTCTGGCCCTCGCCGTCGCCTCGGGCGCGCTGTTCGGCGCCGCTGCGCTGCGCGGGAACGCGGGCGTCGCTCTTGCCGCACTTGCGATCTTCCTGGGTGCCTTCCTCTACGGAATGTCGCTCGCCGACACGCCCGACGACCACCCCGCCTGGCCCGGCTGGCTGATCGGTGCGCCGGTCGCGGCGCTCGCCTACTTCACGCTCCGCGACGTCGCCTCGGTCGCCGCGCAACGTGCCGGCGAGGGCGGCGCCGGCGGGGTCGCCTTCATCATCGCGGTGGCAGCTCTCGCGCTCGCAGGGGTCGCGCTTCTGGGGCCGGCCGCATACATCGGCGTCGTCGCGCTACTCGCGATCGTCTACCTCGCGTTCGCGCGCCGCAAGCGTTCGGCCGAAAAGCACGCGGGCCTCCGATCGCTCCGGTGACCGAGCCGGCGCAAGAAGCTCTGCCTCGTCTTCGTCGACGCCCTTCGCACCGACAAGCTCCTCGAGACCGTCGAGGCCGGCGACGCGCCCAACCTCGGCGCGTTGATCAAGCGGGGGCACTTGATCGAAGACTGCGTCTCGGCGTTCCCGTCCGTGACGCCGGTCTGCACGTCCGAGATCGCGACCGGCGCCACGGCCGATCGCCACTGGATCCCCGGCATGAACTGGTACCACCGGGTCGAGCAGCGCTACGTCGAGTACGGCTCGTCGTTCGAGGCGACGCGCGCGTTCGGGCTCTTCCGCGCCACCTACGACATCGTCTACAACATGAACATGGCCCACCTCTCGCACGAGGTGGAGACCTTCTTCGAGACGCTGGGCGACGCCGGGGTGCGCACCGCCTGCACGCCGTTCCTGATCTACCGCGGCCGCAGGCGCCACGAAGTCTCCCTCGAGGGCCTGTCTGAAGCGCGGCGCCGTCGCGGCCGGCTTTCGCCACGCTGTCTACGGCCCGGACGAGCTCTTCTACGGCGAGCTATTCGGCTCGCGCCCCGTGCCGTGCAAGCCGACCCTCGCCCGGCCCGGCACGCGCGACGAGTACTCGGCCTGCGTCTCGAAGGAGCTCGTCAAAGACGACGCCTACGACTTCCTCCTCTTCAGCCTCCCCGACAACGACCACCACTCCCATCGCTGGGGCCCCGACGCATCCCCGGCCTCGATCGCCCACGCCGACCGCTGCTTCGGCGAGCTGGTCGAGGCGTGCGGCGGTATGGACCGCTTCCTCGACACGCACGCGGTGATCATGGTCGCCGACCACGCCCAGACTCTGGTCACCGAGGCTTACGAATTGATCGCCGAGCTCGAAAAGGAGTGGCGCGTCCTCAAGCCCTCGTCCGACACGCCCGAGACGGCCGAGCTCGCCGTCTCGCCCGGCGCCCGCGCGGGCCAGGTCTATGTACTGGTGAGCCCCGAGCGCGAGGCGGCCTGCCACGCCGACATCCGCAAGCGCCTGGGCGCGCTGGCGGGCACGGACCTGGTCGCGTGGCTCGCCCGCCACGACGGCTCGCCCGTGGTCCGCCGCACCGCGGGCTCGCCCGTCGCAGACGATCCGCGCACCGAGGCCGTCGTGGAAACCAAGCGCGGCGAGCTTCGCTTCCGCCCGGGGCGCGCCGGCAAGCGCGACCGCCGCGGCCGGCGCTGGCACGTCAGCGGCGACCTCGACGCGCTCGGCCTCACCGTGGAGGGCGCGGCGATCGACAGCACCGACTACCCCGACGCGCTCGCGCGCCTGTGGTCGGCGCTCGTCAACCCGCACTCGGGCGACGTGATCGTCTCGCTCGCCGAGGGCTACGAATGCGTCGACTGGGGCCAGACCTCACACGTGGGCGGAGGCAGCCACGGCTCGCTTCTCGCGTCCGACTCGCTCGCGCCGCTCGTGCTCGTCGGCTTCGAAGAGGGCACGGAGGAGAAGCACGACCAGTGGCGCATCACCGACATCGCGGGGCTCGTTCGCGGCCACTTCGGCGTCGCGGCCGAGGTCGAGACGGCGGACCTCACAGGCGCCGGCGCCTGACCCTTAACGCGATAACAATGCGGTAGCCGGGCGCCCTGAAGATTCCTCCGTAGGCTAAGTTCTTTGGCGGAGAGAGGTCCCCGCGGGGGCAGGTGCAACCGGGAAGGAAACCGGATCTTGAGGAGTCGTCTCGCAGTACTCGCGCTCGTAATTCTTGCTGGCCTCGTAGCGGCCGCAACAGCATCGGCGCGAGGGGACGCGACCGACTACGCCGACACGGCGCTCAACATCATCCCGTCCGGGCAGTACGGCGGATTCCCGATCGTGCCGGAGGCCGACGACCAGGCGAAGATGTACGACGACCTCACGCCGCTCTTCGACAACGTCACCGAAGGCGACCTGACCACCTACTTCAAGTCCGAGGCGCTGAGCGGTCTCGGCACCGACGGGCCGGGCACGGTCGAGCCGACCCCCAACCCCGACGTCACGATCGTCCGCGACAGCTTCAACGTCCCGCACATCACCGCGGACGACGAAGAGGACGGCATCTGGGCCGCCGGCTGGCTCATCGCCGAGGACCGCGGCCTCCTGATCCAGCAGGCGCGCTTCAACGCGCGGGTTGCCTCGATCGACGCGCCGGGCCTCTCCGCCATCGGCCTCGTCGTGGGGCTTCAGAACTTTCAGCCGAGCCCTGAGACAGAGGCGGTCGTCGCCGAGCAGGAGGACGCGCTCCTTGCTGCGGGCGAAGAGGGCGAGCAGGTCCTCGAGGACATCGACGCCTTCATCGACGGCATCAACGACTTATCTCGACGCCAACAGCCCCGCGACCGCTGACTGGACGCGCAACGACATCTTCGCGCTGAACTCGCTGAAGAGCCAGTTCCTGGGCCAGGGCGGCGGCGACGAGGCGCGGCGCGCACAGTTCCTCGACGGCCTCCAGGATGAGCACGGCAACGCGCAGGGCATGTCGATCTTCAACGACCTGCGCCAGTTCAAGAATCCGGAATCGCCGACCACGATCGACGGCAAGTTCCCCTACGGGAAGATTCCGGACAAGGCGAAGGGCTCGGTCGTCATCGACTCTGGCTCGTTCGAGCCGGACCCCTCGACCGACCGCAGGATCGCGGAGCGCTACTCGTATCCCGACCAGCAGGCTTCGAACACGCTCATGATCACGGGCGACGAGTCGGCCACCGGCGACCCGCTGATGGTGGGCGGCCCGCAGATCGGCTACTTCTATCCCGGCTTCACGTACGAGATGGACATGGACGCCGGCGACCTCCAGTGGCGCGGCGCCACCTCGGTGCCGTTCCCCGGCTATCTCCTGATCGGCCGCGGCGAGGACTTCGCCACGACGCTCACCTCGGCATCGGCTGACGTCATCGACCAGTTCGTCGAGACGCTCTGCGACGGCAGCGACACGAAGTACATCTACAAGGGCGAGTGCGTCGACATGGAGCTCTTCGAGGCGGGCACCCTCGGCGGCAACCCCGTCGAGTTCTACACCACGGTGCACGGCCCCGTGATCGGCTACGCGGAGGTGGACGGCGAGCGCGTCGCGATCTCCTCCAAGCGCGCCGGCTACGGCGAGGACGCGAACGACCTCCTCTTCAACCAGCGCATCTCGAAGGGCCAGGTGGAGAACTACCAGGACTTCTTCAACGCAGCCGCGAAGACGCCGCAGACGTTCAACTCCTTCTACATCGACACGGACCACGTCGCCGAGTACACGGCCGGCAAGCTGCCGATCCGCCACAAGAAGGTGGATCCGGGCCTGCCGACCGACGGCACCGGCAAGTACGAGTGGGAGGGCTATCTCAAGAAGAAGGACCACCCGCAGGGCATCGATCCGGAGGACGGGACGATGACCAACTGGAACGAGTCGGCGGCCCGCGGCTTCGCCGCCGCGGACGACAACTTCGGGCGGAACGGCTCGGTCATGCGAGTCGACCTGCTCGACGAGAACCTCGCGCGGCTCAAGGGCTCGGACGACAAGTGGTCCATGGCCGAGGTGGTCTCGGCGATGAACGCGGGCGCCACGCAGGACGTGCGGGCGATCCGCACCGTGCCGCTCCTCCACGAGCTGACTGACTCCCGGAATCGCCCCGAGCGCCGAGGCGCAGAAGGCTATGCACATCATGGTGGCCTGGACCGAGGCCGGAGGCAGCCGCCTCGACCTCGACCTGGACGGCGAGATCGACCATCCCGGCGCCGCGATCATGGACCGCGCGTGGCCGAAGATCGCGAACGCATTCATGGAGCCGCAGCTCGGCAGCCAGCTCAACGAGCTCGCGTCGCTCTTCTCGCGCTATGACACGCCGCCCGGCGGCCAGTACTCCGGTTGGCACCAGTACTTCGACCGCGACATCCGTGCGTCTGCTCGGAGAGAAGGTGAAGGCGCCGTTCAAGAACGCGTACTGCGGTGCCGGCGACTTCCAGGATTGCCAAGACGCTGTCTGGGGTGCGATCCAGGAAGCAGTCGACGAGCTCACCGTCGAGCAGGGGTCGGACCTCGAGAGCTGGCGCAAGAGCGCGATCGGCGAGCGGATCGGCTTCGCGCCGGGCCTCCTGCCGACGACGATGCGCTACACGAACCGCCCGTCAGGCATCCAGCAGGTCATCTCGTTCGACGGGCACCGCTAGCCAGTCGCAAATAGCCGTCTAAAGAATCGAGTCGAGGACGAGAGTCGCGACGCCGACAACGGCGCCGACTCCGGCCCGAACTGTGGTGCTACTCCAGTCGCCCCGTCTCTGAGCACAGCCAGGCTCCAACCCAATCCCGCACCCAGCAGGGGACTGCAGATCACGATGGAGACAACCGATTGGGCGGCGGATGGCAGTAGTCCGCCCATGGCCAGCACACCGGCAACCAGGAGTGCACCCAGCAGGAGTTCGTCGCGGTCCAATCGCTCTGAGAATGGATGCTGCATGGCCTCTCAAGAGTACGCCTCAACGATGAGGTCCACAACAATCACGACCGCGGTCAGGAGCAGGCCGCCAAAGAACCCGAGGGCCGTCGCGGTCCTCACATCGCGCGGCCGATCATTCGCAAGATCGCCCAGAAGAGCACCGATGCCAGCACTGGCCGCGACAAGCGCAACGACCTGACGCGAAGGTTGCCGGCCGGCAGAACCGCGTAGACCCGTTCGGCCGGCTGATCGCGACGGACGCGCGCGGGACCCTGTTCGGCAATCGGGGCTGCCTCCACGACGACCGGCAGCAGATCGTCCGCAACCACAGCAGCGAGCGCCGCTGGATCTCCTGCCTGACCGAGTTCAAGGGCCGAAGGCGCGAGCTCATGCAGCCCGGGCGCTACACGGAGCTCTTCTTCCTCGACGAGGCGACCGCGCTCGCGGCTGGCCACCGCCCGTGCGCGGAGTGCAGGCGTGAGCGCTTCAACGAGTTCCGCGCGGCGTGGGCGGTCGGCCAGGGCGTCGACCCGGCTTCCGTCCGCGTCGGCCCGCTCGATCGCGTCCTCCACGCCGAGAGGCTCGACGACGACGGAGGCAAGCGGACCTACGAGGCGCGGCTCGGCGACCTGCCCGACGGCACGATGGTCTCGCTGGAACCGGATAGCGCCCACCTCCTTCGGGACGGTGCGCTCCACCCGTGGGGACCCGGCGGATACGGCCCAGCTGAGCCCGCCGATCCGGACCGGCAAGTCGACGTGCTGACTCCGCGCTCGATCGTGGCCGCCTTGCTCAACGGCTACGGGCTGGAATCGGGGCCAGAACCGCGCTAAGGTCCGGCGGCAGGTGAAACGGGCGCTTCGGACAGTCTTGGCGGTAGGGGCCGCGTCGGCTTTGGGTCTTGCGCTGGCGCAACCGGCCTCCGCGCTCAAAGTGAGGTACAAGCAGGAGCTGAACGTCGTCGACGCGGACTCGGTCGAGACCGTGGACGCCTTCTGTCCCAAGGAGCTTCATGTGACCGGGGGCGGGGCGTTCTCCAACGGCATCTACCAGGGGACGAAGATCCAGGACAGCTACCCAATCGACGGGGAAGACGACGGTTCCAAGCCGGACGATGGCTGGCGCGCGACGATCTGGAACACGTCGGCGAGCTCCGTCAACACCGAAGCGCAGGCGATCTGCACGAAGCTGAAACCCAAGTACAAAACGAAGCTCTTCACTCCGACGATCGACACGGGACGGGTCAACTGCGCGGACGGGACGAGTGCGTCGGGAGGAGGGATCAGCGTGAACGAGTCGTTCGCGTTCCCCTATGAGCTCATCTCGAGCCGCCCGTCGGCAGGCACTCAATCCGACTCGTGGTCGGACTTCGTGTTCGGGCCGGGGATGGCCGCCACGCAATCAATCGCATACGGGATCTGTGTTTCGAACGACGACGCGAGGCTGAGGACACGAGTCGGCAGCGTGGACGTGCCCGGAGACAATCAGGGCGGCGGGTCGGTTCTCTGCAAACCCAAGGAGAAGGTGCTCGGGGTCGGAGCAGCCGCGAACACTCAGCAGGCTGCGCTCGTGACCATTTTCGGAGCGGACAGCCTCGCCGACCCGGACACAAAGCTCGACGACGGGGCGACCATCACGGTCGACCACTTCGGCATGGGGTCCGTCGGGTCAGAGGCATACGCGGTCTGCGCCAAGTAGTCGCACTGGCGTTGGTTCTTGCAGGCGGCGCGCTGCTCGCTGCGCCCGCGCACGCCCAGCAGCCGACGCCGCCCGTCGCGTACCCCGAGGCGCCCGAGGTGTTCTCGGTCTCCGGGCGCGAGGCGTTTGAGATCGCCGCCGAGGAGCCGGAGGTCGCCGAGCTCACGGCAAAGCTCGGGCAGCTCTCGACGCGCGAGGAGGTGCGCGACGACGGGCGCTGGCAGGTCGGCTTCTTCTCCAAGGACGACGACGAGGTCGTCCAGGTCCACGTCGACGGCGGAAGCGGCGACGTCGTCGAGACCTGGACGGGAGCGCAGGTCGCGTGGTCGATGGCCCGCGGTTACGAGGGCCAGTTCGGCCACGCGCTGAACGCGCCGTGGGTGTGGATCCCGCTCGCGCTCGTCTTCTTCCTCGGCCTTCTCGACTGGCGAAAGCCGCTTCGGATCGCCCACCTCGACCTGCTCGTGCTCCTCAGCTTCGGGGTGAGCCAGATCTTCTTCGACGCGGGCGAGGTCGGCGTCAGCGCGCCGCTCGTCTACCCGCCGCTCCTCTACCTCCTCGGGCGCATGCTGTGGGTGGGGTTCCGCGGCGGCTCCGAGCCGGGCCTGCGGCCGAGCGCGCCGCGGATGTTCCTGATCGTCGCGTGCCTGTTCGCGATCGCGTTCCGGGTGACGCTGAACCTCGCCGACTCGGGCGTGATCGACGTCGGCTACGCGGGGGTCGCCGGCGCCGAGCAGATCACGAGCGGCGAGCCGATCTACGGCGAGGGCCTCTTCCCCGAGGAGGTGCCGACCGGCGACACCTACGGCCCGGCGAACTATGTGGCGTACGTGCCGTTCGAGCTCGTACTGCCGTGGTCGGGCGAGTGGGACGCGCTGCCCTCCGCGCACGCGGCATCGCTCTTCTTCGACATGGCGACGGTGTTCGGCCTCTTCATCCTGGGCCTTCGGGCGGGGGGACGCGGCGGCCCCGGGCAGCGCCTCGGCCTGATCCTCGCCTTCGCCTGGCTCACCTACCCCTACACGACCTACGCACTCCAGTCGAACTCGAACGACTCGCTCGTCGCGGCGCTCCTGGTGTGGGGGCTGGTGGCGCTCGGCTCGCCGATCGGCCGCGGCGTCCTGGTCGGCCTCGCGGCGATGGTGAAGTTCGCGCCGCTCGCGCTGGTGCCGCTCTACGCGGTGGGCAGGCGCGGGCTCTCGGACCGCCTCGAGGGCTGGCGGCCGAGCTGGGCGCCGCTCCGCCCGGTCCTCCTCGCCGGCGCCGCCGCGGCGTTCACGATCGCGCTCCTGCTCGCCCACCCTGCCGATCGACCCGGGCCTCGCCACCTTCTACGAGCGCACGGTCGAGAGCCAGCTCGTGCGCGACAGCCCGTTCTCGATCTGGGGCCAGGTCGACGGCGTCGACGCGATCCAGCGCCTCGTGCTCATAGGCGCGGGGATCCTCGCGATCGTCGTCGCGTTCAAGCCGGGCCGGCGGACGACCGCGCAGGTGGCCGCGCTCGCGGCAGCGGTCGTGATCGCGTCGCAACTCGCGGTCGACCACTGGTTCTACCTCTACATACCGTGGTTCTGCGGGCTCGTCTTCGTGGCGCTTTCGACACCGGATCGACACAGTGCGCGCGCTTGATGTAGCACAATTCGTGCTACAGTGTCCGCCATGGCCCGTTCCCTTCACGTCCGCCTGGATTCGATTTCCGAAGAAGCTCTTGGCATCGTCAGGGCCGAGGGGATGACGGACTCGCAGGCAGTCCGCCGGGCCCTCGAAGAGGCCGCCGCCAGCAGGCGGTCTCGCGCTTCTCTTAGGGCAGAGGTACTAGCCCTCGCCGCCGATTCCGAGGATCGCGCCGAGATGGTCGCTGTGCGCGAGCTGATGAACGAGCTCGCCCCCGACGCCTAGGAGAGAGATGGTCCGAGGCGAGCTCTTCAAGCTGCCGGCGCCCAAGGGAGCGAAGGGGCACGAGCAGCGCGGGAGCCGGTACGCCGTCGTCGTGCAGGCCGACGAGCTACTCGGCTTAAGCACGGTCCTCGTCTCGCCAACGTCCGCGAGCGCGCGGCCGGCGACCTTTCGGCCCGGCATCGAGCTGAATGGCCAAGAGACCCGCGTCCTGGTCGAGCAGACGTCGGTCGTTGACCCGCAACGTCTGGGCCGAAGCGCCGGGAGGCTCGATGCGTCTGAGCTTCGCGCCGTGAACGAGGCGCTTGCGCTCGTCCTCGGCCTCTAGTTGCAGGCCTCGGCAGGCGTGCATTGAGCCGGGTTCGCGTTGTTCTTCGCGACGTTGTCGTGGCTCAGGTCGCCCGACGCGGAATCGATCCCGTAGTCGCCGTTGCGATTGGCGGTGTTACGAACGACCGGGTTCGTCGCTTCGCGTTGTTGATCCCGTCGTTTACGGCCTTGAGCACGGTGTTCTTGCGAATGACCGCGAGCGAGTTGTCGTCGGCGCTGATGCCGAGAAAGCCGCCGCGGGACTCGTTCTTCTCGACGAGCGTGGCTATCGCCCCGCCCTGCACGCTTATGTTGCTGAGCTCTGAGTCGCGGACGTCGTTGCCGATCACGTCGATGTCGTGGCCGCCGGATACGACGATGCCCGCTTGCACGGTGTCGGAGACCTCGTTCCCCCTCGCGAGCCCGCCCTCGACTCCGACGAAGCTGATCCCCGGGCGAGCTGAGAGCCCGAAGCCGCCGGTGCCCTCGATCGAGTTCTCGGCGGCCGTGTGATCTGAGCCGCTCATGAACTCGATTCCGCCCTCGGTCAGCGTGTTGCCGTTGACCGTGACCCCTTCGGATCCGTCGACGAGCACGTTCGCAACCCCGTTCCCCAGGATGCGCGAGCGCTTGACCTTCGCGCCGTTGTACGCGGTGATCTGATCGGCTCGCTCTCCTGGCGGCGGATGAGCATGTGGTCCACGAGGAGTCCGGCCCCACCCGAGGCGACGATGCTGTGTCCGAAGCCGCGGAGGGTTCCATTCCGGACGACGACGTCCTCGTCGCCGGAAGTGCTCACGGCCACGTCCTCCCCATCGGCGCTATCCCCCGGATCGTGTGGCCGTCGAGGTTGAGAGTGATCCCGTCCCCGTCGATCGCGAGGCCGGGCTCACCGTTCTCGCAGTGGATGTCCTTCTTGAGCTTCGTGTCCTTCGTGATCACGCTGCCGCAGCCGATCGCGGCTGAAGCGCTGCCGGCGCCCGCCGTCAAGAGAACGATCAGAGCGACGACCGGTGCGTAGAGCCTGAGTCCCATTTCCCTGCCCCCTTTGAGGATGAGGACCCACGATACATGCGGCGGCCCGCCGGCCGCTCAGCGCTACTGGCTTGATCGTGAGCTTGCCCGACTTGTCGCCTTCGCACTCCTTCGTCGCGGGCGCCTTCGCGTGGTAGGTGCCGTCGGCCTGGTCGGGGTGCTGGACCGCCCAGGCTCCCACCGCGCCGTTGGCCTTCGTCGAGCCGATCTTCTCGTCCTTGCCGGGCTGCTTGCGGTAGACGATCACCTTGCGCTTGTCGGCACACTTCTTCTTGGACTGGATCGTGCCCTCGTAGCTGTAGCCCGCCATGCCGATCGGCACGATCGCGACGAGCGAGACCTCCGTCTTCGCCTTGTCGCCCGCCTCCGCCGGGATCGCGGTCAGGGCCAGTGCTCCGAGTGCCGCTGCTGTCGCCAAGCGCTTCATGAGTGCTCCTTCGCTCGCCGTGCCTCAGGCGAGCCAGGGCCGGCGCGCCTGTCTTCTTCGCAAGGTAACAGTCGTTGGTGGGCGCGGGTGTTGAGGCGTTGCGCCCGGCGGCCGATAGGCGAAGAGATGGAAGGTCTTTGGCATGAGTGGGAGCGTCTGACGCGATTCCTCGAGAGCTCGCGCGTCGTGTTCGCGCGCGAGCGGGTGATGTGGGAGTCACTCGACCTTGCCGACTTCGACGGCGCGCGGATCAAGACCACCCGCGATCAGGTCACGTACGACGTGGACCTTGATGATCACCTCGAGGCCTTGGCGGACGAGGAGATCCTCTGGGGCGCGGTGCTGGTGCACTCCTTCGCGCTGACGCAGGCGGCGGCCGCCGAGAAGCTCGAAGATCGACATGAAGACGTCGTCGGGGATCGAGGACTGGGGCGGCAGGCTGCTCAAGGCGAACGGCAAGACGTGGGAGGACGTGAAAGGCGGCCTGGGTGGCGCGGTGGAGGTGGCGGTGGTTCGAAACGCGGTGGCGCATGGCACGCGGACGATCGGCGAGAGCGAGGTCGAGCGGCTGAGGAAGGCAGGGTCGAAGTCGGAGCGGAAGGCCGGATCGAAGAGGACGCTCAGCTACCCGCACCTACGTGGGTATCGCAATCGGCTGAAGAG
>CAVRWX010000004.1:0-50037 GCA_963725035.1 uncultured bacterium
GGCCCCGGACAGCAGGGCTGCGACTGAGACGGCCCCGGCACCCTCAACAACCAACTTGCCGTGCTGCATCAAGGCAACGATCGCCTCGGCGATCGCATCCTCGTCAACCGTGCACAACTCGTCGACGTAGCGTTCGAGCAGAGGCGCGGTTAGCGCCCCTGGACGCTTGACGGCAATGCCGTCAGCGAGGGCAAACCGCAGATCATCGACCGGGCGCTCTGGATCGGCAACCGGGGCGCAGAGCTCACTCTGGACGCCGACGATGCGAATTGTCGGATCGACCTGCTTGAGGATTGCCGCGACACCACTGGCTAGACCGCCTCCTCCGATTGGGAGGACGACGGTTCGCATCTCCGGGATCTGCTCAAGGAGCTCTGCTCCCAAGGTTGCTTGGCCGAGCACGATGTCGGCGTCGTCGAAGGGGTGTACGAGCGTGGCGTCGTTGGCATCCGCGTACTCGCGAGCATGGTCAAGACAGCCGTCGACCGACTCGTCGCGCAGTGCGAGTCTGGCGCCCGCCGCCTGGACAGCCCTGATCTTGGACACCGACGCGGTGGAGGGCATAAAGATCTGGCACGCGATCCCGGCCCTGGCCGCAACGTAGGCGAGCGCTCGCGCGTGGTTGCCGGCGCTTGCGGCGACGACCCCGCCGGGCCCGAAGCGCTCGCGAGCGCCACCAAGCCGGACTGAGACTCCTCTCACCTTGAAGGAGCCCGTGCGTTGCAGGCACTCAGCCTTGAACTTGACCGTGGCACCGACACGGGATCCAAGCCAGTCGGCGTCTATCACCGGGGTCAAGACCGCATTGGCGGCGATGCTCTGGCGAGCGGCGGCAATGCGCTGTGCGGATAGATCGAGAGCCTCCTCCACCGTCAGCCTGGAATGGCAACGATCGCCTCGAGCTCGACGGCGACACCACGAGGCAACGCCGCAACTCCGATCGTGACACGGGCAGGAGGATCGCGGTCGAACCAATGGGCGTAGGCGGCGTTGATCTCGTCAAAGCGATCGAGCACGGTGGTGTAGACGGTTACCCGCAACGCGCGTTCGAGGCTCGATCCTGCAGCTTCAGCGAGCCCTGCCAACGAGCTCAGGCAGTGATCCACCTGCACAGCCGGCTCCGGGTCAACGAGGTCGCCGTCCGCGTTGATCGGAATGACGCCAGAGCAGAAGAGCAGGTCGCCGTGGCGGATCGCTTGGCTATAGGGACCGATCGCCGCCGGGGCCTTTTCCGAGCTGATCACCTCGCGGTCCACGGTCTCAACCGATCGCGATCATGTCGAGCGTTTGCTGCTGGCGTTTGAGCGCGCCGAGCATGTCCGCCTGTACTGGATCGAGGCTGTCCAAGGGATTCTCGGTAAGTGTGCCATGAGTGGTCAGCCGCTGCAATCCGGAACGTTGGTGCTTTGTATGAGAAGCGCTAGTTCCTCTTCTTCACCCTCAGCGAGGCTTCCATCCCCGACTCGCGGTGGCCGTCGAGCGAGCACCAAAGGATGTACTTCGAGTCCTGCTTCAGGCGCTTGGTGATCGATCCCACGCCTTCCGGCTTGAGCTCGCCGATCTCCCACGTGACATTTGACCCCTTGCGCTTGACCATCAGGTCGTGAGGGTCCTCGCCGGTGTTCGTGTACTGGATGATCGCCGGACCGGGCGGCACCTTGGTGCGGGTCAGCGAGAACGAGCGCTCTTCAACCCCGTTCTGAACGCCGATCGTGGTTGGCCCGTCGCCCGCGGACGCCGAGCCCGCAAGCGACCAGCCCGCGAGAAGGCACAGCGCCCCCGCGAGCGCCCCCGCCGTGCGCACGGAGTTCATGGCGCGATGATCTGAGGGCGCGCGAAGCCAGACGCGCCGGGAATGATCTGACCGGCGTCGATATCGAACCACTGCTCGAGGATCGAGCAGTAGAGCGACCGGAAGTCGACGGTGTGGATCAGGTTGTCGTCCTCGTCGAGCGCGCCGGAGCCAAGGCCCTGCCACTCGCCGACCATCTCGCCCTGGACCTGCGTGCCCATGACGAACGCTGTTCCGGCCGCGCCGTGGTCGGTACCCGTGAGGTTCTGCTCGGGGCGGCGGCCGAACTCGGAGTACACGAGCGTGATCACCCGGTCGGCCAGGCCGCGGGCCTCCAGGTCTGCCTGGAAGGCGGCGAGCGTGCCAAAGGTGATGCCGATGTCGTCGCTAAAGGTTTCGGCCTGGTTGTCGTGCGTGTCGTAGGCCCCGGGCGCCGAGACGGAGACGCAGCGGATAGGCATGTCGGCGTCGAGCATCGCCGACAGCGCCGACATGTTCTGGCAGAACCAGTGGTCCGCGTTCGGGTACACGGGAGGAACCGTGACCTCGCCGAAGTTCTCGAGGGTCCCCCGCAACTCGATCGACTGGTCGGCGGTCCGACCGGCGAGCTTGCGGCCCAGGTCTGAGCTGGCCCCGCCCACCTGCCCCATCGCCTGCACGTGCTCGAACATGATCTCGTCCACGGGCTCCCAGACGCCAGGTGCCCAGAGGTCGTAGGTCGCACCGTCGATCGCCGCTACCGGGTTGGTCGTGCTGGCGAGGGACGGAAGGAGCCAGCCGTCGAGGGAAAGGCCCTGGATCGGGTTATCCGGGACGCCGATCACGTCGATCAGGCGCCCGAGCCAGCCGGTCCGCTCGTTCGGATCGAGCTCGCCGACCTCCCAGTAATGGCGCGAGGTGAAGTGCGACTGGTCGGGATCGGTGTAGCCGACTGTCGGCATCACAGTGAGCTTTCCGGCCTGGTGGAGGTCATGAAGCGGGCTCGCCTCGGGATGCCACATCAGGCGGTCGTCTTCCGTGAAGGTCGGTCCGTCGCCTTCGTCCAGGCGCAGGTCGGGACGCAAGTCGCGATAGATCGAATCGTTCACTGGAGCGAGCAGGGACAGGTTGTCGGCGCCCCCGTCCAGGAACACGGAGACGATGATCGGGGCCTGCGTCCCCTGCGCACGCGCGATTCCCTCACTCAGATCCGCGAAGCCGAGCTTCGAAGCGCCGTAGACGGACATCATCCCCAGGCCGGCCCTCATCATGAAGGAGCGCCGCGAGAGGCCCGTGCCCGCGGGGATCGGCATGCCGGACTCGATCTGAGGCAGGCCCTTGCCGGCCTCGGCTGCGGCTCCGCGCAGGAGGTGCGCGCGGGAGAACTCGTTGCAGTGATTGCAGGCCATCGTTCTCCTCAGCTCGTCTGCATCTCTGGGGACATCGCGACCATGACCCGCAGGGCGTTCTGGCGAAGGCCGCGGTAGGCCCTCTTCTGCCAGTCGTCTTCGATCACGGCCTCGACGGCTTCGCCGAACTCGATGAGCCCGTCGCGGGTGGCCGTGTCGATCACCGGGTCGCCCCAGTAACCGAGAGCCTTGTCGACCGCCTCGACGGCCGTCTCGTTGGCCGGGTACTCGTCGACGTTCTCGATCTCGTCCTTGCGGGTGATGTAGGAGACGGCGAACCAGCGGCCACGGTAGCTGGAGGTGTCGAGCCAGCGCTCCTCGTCCCACCCCGCGACGTTCGGCGGGCGGAACGGGCGCTGCCCGGCCATGTCGGAGATCCAGGACCAACTGTCCTCGCGGATGCCGGACTTCCGCGCACGCAGCATTCCCGCGATGTAGACGATCGGCGGCTTCACCATCGAGGGCCCCTCGTAGAAGAGTGGGTGCTTGAGAATCGCCTTGAGGAGGGGCTTGATCGCGTAGTTCGAGCGATACATCGACTCGAGGTCGGCTTGAGTCGCAGGGTCCGGCGGAACCGGGACGAAGTAGCTCCAGAGCTTTCCGACCAGGTACGGGAGCGTGCGCCTCGTGCTCGAGGCAGAGGCGGCACGAGTCCCGCCAGTCGAACTCGCCCGTCTTGCCGAAGATCGTCTTCGTTCCCCTGTCGTGGTATTCGCGGTCGAAGCGGAAGTCCCTGTAGCCGACGTCTTCCCTCCAGGTTGCCCGCCAGCCGGTAAGCGCCCGCGCCTGCTCGCGAACGTCGTCCTCCGAGTACGGGTAGCCAGACTCATCGGAGACGCCGAGCATGAAGAGCTCCATGAGCTCGCGCCCGTAGTTCTCGTTCGGGTCCCACTTGGAGTTGTAGATACCGGAGAGCCAGATCAGCATCGCCGGGTCGGTCGTGACGCGCTCGATCAGCTTGTCGAAGCCTTCGAAGGCTCTCTTACGGAACATGTTCGCCTGCCCGATCGAGATCCGGAGCGACCCCACGTCGCCGGTCGCGAACCAGTCGTGCCAGTTGAGTGCCATCCGCTCGACCAGGGGCTGGTTCGAGCGCACCATCTTGTCGAGCCACCACAAGACGTCGTGGCCGTAGAGGTCGAACGGGGCGAAGTTGCCGTCGGCGTCGCGGGGCGCCGGGCCGATCAGCTTGGCCTTGGGCGGAGCGAGCAGCGAGTTGACGGCCTTGGAGAGGCCCTTGTTCGCAAGCTTTTTGGCCTCCCCCGGCTTCGGGCCGAAGCCCGCGCGCCAGAGCAGACGCGATGCCTCCCTCTTGGAGAACTCGCCGTCATATACGGGTACCGCCATCAGACACCCCATCGGCACTGCTTGGCCGAGTCTTTACGCCTGTGGGCCCGCACTGGACGCTTTCGCCAGGCACGGGGAGCCTGCCTGGCTCCAGGCGTGATACTACGCCCCGTGTCCGATGCTTTGTTTTGGGGTCTGGTGGCGGGCTCGTCACTCGTGATCGGGGCTGTGATCGCGCTAACGGCCTGCCCGCCGGCGCGGATTACGGGTCTCGTGCTCGGCTTCGGCGGCGGCACGCTCATCAGCGCGATCTCGTTCGAGCTCACCGAGGAGGCGTATTCGCTGGGCGGTGCCGACGCGCTCACCTTCGGCCTTGCGGCGGGAGCACTCGTCTTCTACGTCGGCGACATCCTCGTCTCGCCACGCGCCGAGAGCGGCATGCACGGCCGGGAGATGCCCGAGCAGGACGAGAGCGGCAGGACCCTGCTACTTGGCGCTTTGCTCGACGGAGTGCCCGAATCGGCCGTCCTCGGCTCCACGCTTCTCGTCGGCAACGGCATCGGCGTGCCCGTCCTCGCAGCCATCTTCCTGTCGAACCTGCCCGAGGGCATCGGCGGCGCTAGCGACATGCGCAACTCCGGGGTGTCCAATGGGCGAATCCTTGCGCTGTGGACCGGCGTGGCGCTCATCTGCGCGGCGTCGTCCGCGGTCGGATACCAGGTGCTGGCGGATGCGGGCGATGAAGTGGTCGCAATAGTCCAGGCGTTCGCGGCGGGTGGCGTACTGGCCATGCTTGCGATCGAGATGCTCCCGAATGCGCACTCGCGCGGCGGGCGCGCGGCGGGGCTCATGACAGTCCTCGGCTTCGCGCTCGCCTATCTGCTGTCGACGCTCGGGTAGGTGCGTAACTCGTCGACGACCGTACGACCGCCCACCTCGGTGAACCCCTCGTCGAGCGGGCGGGCGACGATCTCCGACCCGCGGCCCTGGCGGATCTGAATTGGCCGCCCGAGCTGCGCGCAGAGCGCCAGCGCCGCAGAGCCGGTCGCTTCGTCCTCGGGGATGCCGCCTCCTGTGACGAATGAGCGAGCACGCACCCTCCCGCCGTCCTCGTCATCCCACGCCCAGCAATACGCCCATTCCTCACCCCCGGGAGCACCGGCGAGTGCATCGACCTCGGCCGCGTCGGCCAGCTCGAAGTACTCGAATGGCGGCGACCATTCCGCGCGCGCGGCAACCCACACGATGTCTTCTTCGTAGCGAACCCGCAGCTCGCCGGCCGGCGGCCGGAGGACGGCCACCTCCCCCGCCTTCTCGCGCAGAAGCCAGGCCGTGCCGACGCTCGGGTGCCCGGCGAACGGCATCTCGATCTCCGGCGCGAAGATCCGCATCTCGCCTCGCTCGAGGTCGTCCACGAACACCGTCTCGGCGAAGCCAAGGTCGGCGGCAATCGCCTGGCGATCCGCCTCGGCCACCTCGCCACCGTGTAGGAACACTCCGAGCGCGTTCCCCAGTTCGCCCGCAGGGGTTGTGAAGACGCGAAGGACGTGAAGCTCGGCCACGCCGACAGGCTAACTAGCTGCCGCCGAGCTCGGCATCGGCGACCTCGCGACCACGCTCGTCCAGGAGGTGTACCTCACTCACGTCGCCGAATGCACCATCGAGAGCCCCTCCGGCAGTCCCGCGGCCACCTGAGACCTCGACAGTCGCGATGGCCGAGCGCTCGCCGTCCGGACCAACGGCGACGAGTCGGTAGCGACCGTCGGGCAGGTCGTAAAGGACCGCGAGGACCCACGACGTCCTGCCCTCGTAGCCATACGCGTAGCCGACTTTCCTGCCTCCCGGCGCCTCGAGGTGATTGGCCTCGAAGTAGCTGCCGTTGGCGACCGCGAGCACGTTGCGGTACTCGTCGGCAAGGTCGCGATCGCTTGAACCCGCAAGCCAGACCGCAGCGGCGGTCAGCCCCACGGCGGCCACGGCCGTGACGATCCGCAGGCGTCTTGGCCAAGTGCCGGCGCTTCGGGTCGGCCGGGCTGGCTCTCCCGATGCCTTCTCGGGGTCAAGCGCGGTGAAGACGCGGTCCTCGAAGCCGACGGGGGGCTCGGAGCGTGGCGCCAATTCCAGGAGCTCATCTGCGGCATCCGACAGCGCGCGAACGTGTGCACGGCACGCGTCACATTCGGTCAAATGCCCCAGCGCCTTGGCCCGCTCCTCGCCTCCGAGGAGGCCCAGTGCCAGGTCGGGCGCGTCCTCACGCACCTGGTCGCATTGCTCGGCGGTCATGCTGCTCCCCCCATTTCGTCGCCTGCGATCGGCTCCTTCGACTCATCGCGCGCCAGCTTCAGGAGCGCTGTGCGGATGCGAGTCTTCGCCGTGCCTGTCGGGATGTCCTCGATTGCCCCTACCTCCCTCGCCGTGTAGCCGAAGAGCGAGGCCAGGAGGAGAGCCCGGCGCTGCTCGGCCGGCAGGGACGAAAGCGCTTCGCGAATCTGGGCGTTGTCCTCGCCCGGCGCAGCCTCCTGGTCGCTCGCGACCCGGGCCCAAACGGCGGTGGCCCTATCGCTCGCCTCGGGGTCGATCGGCTCCGGACGCTTGGAGCGAAGGTGGTCGATCGCGAGGTTGCGCGTGATCGCGAGGATCCAGGTGGTCACGCGCCCCCGGCGCGGGTCGTAGCCCGGTGCATGGCGCCACGCCCTGACGAACGCCTCCTGCGAAATCTCCTCCGCTATGGCCGTGTCCCCCACCATCGTCAGGGCGAGCCCGAAGACTCGGGCTTGGAAGCGCCGCACGAAGGCGGCGGCCGCATCAGGCTCGCCTGCGGCAAACCCCGCTACCAGCGCCTCGTCGGAAAGGGACCACATGAGTACCTACTGCCGTTTCGCCCAAAAAGATTGCCGAGGGCCAATCCCTGGGGCGCGCCCAGTCGTATGGGTTGGCAAGGAAGTCAATTCATTCATCCGCAACTCAGGAGGCTAATCCCGTGGTTCGAAAGACCCTTCTCGTTTTCCTGGTTTCGATTCCCCTCGCCTTCGCGGCATGCGGCGACGACGATGAGAGCGACTCGACCTCGACGAGCGCCGACACCTCCACCGAAACCACCGACACCAGCACCAGCTCTTCCTCCGGGAGCGCCGCCATCTCCATCTCGGAAACCGAGTTTGCGCTCGATCCGTCCGATCCCACAGCCGAGGCCGGCGAGGTGACGATCGAGGCCGTCAACGACGGAAGCACAGTTCACAACCTCGAGATCGAAGGCAATGGAGTCGAAGAGGTGACCGACGATCTCGATCCCGGCTCGAGCGGCGAGCTGACGGTCGATCTGGAGGCCGGGACGTACGAGATCTACTGCGCGATCGGCAGCCATGCCGCCCAGGGCATGGAAGGCGAGCTCACGGTCGAGTAGCCGGGGCGCCCCGGGGGCGCGTGAATCTGACTCAGTCTCCCCGGGGGGCGCGGCGGCGCTCCCCGGGGTTGTCCTTCGGGTAAAGCCCCGACCGAGAGGACTAGGAGAAGTGAGCGAGAGATTCAGGCGCAGCGACAGGGTCGAGTGGAACTTCCGCGGCCACACCGTGACCGGGCGGGTGCGCAAGCGCCTCGTCGAGCGCACCGAGGTAGGCGGCCAGGTCGTGGCAGCCTCGAAGGACGACCCCCGCTATCTGGTCCGAAGCGATAGGTCGGGCCGGGAGACGGCGCGGAGGCCGGAGGCGCTGAAGCGACTGAACTGATGCCGCAGCGGGGCGCTTCGAAATACGCCAAGCCGGGAAGATTTGAGGTGTGGGCGACGAGCGACTGATTGACGGCGACCTGGAGGCTGAGATCCATGAGGTCGGAGCCGCGATCGTCGCTGAGCTTCCCTCCCCCGCCCGCGGGCCGGTTGCGGCGCTCGACGAACGCGCGATGCGCCTTACGACGAAGGACCCGGAGCTCCGGACCGCGCTCTTCCGGCTGGTCGACGTCACCCCGGCCTGCCGGAATCTGGACGACCTCGCCTCCCACCTCGCCGAGTTCGCGGAAAACGTTGAGGAACCGCCACCTCCGCTCGCCGCGGCCATGCGGGCGGCGCACACCAAGCCCGGGCGGCTCGCGCTGGGCGCCGCTGTGGCGGGAGGGGTCCGCCACATGGCGCACAGGTTCATCGCGGCGCCCACCCCCGCCGAGGCGCGCGGCGAGCTCCGGCGCCTTTGGAAGGCGGGTATCGGAGCATCTGTTGACCTGCTTGGCGAAGCGACGCTGACCGAAGCGGAGGCCGACGCCTACGCCACACGGTGCGACGAAGCGCTCACGACGCTCGCGGACATTCATCGCGAGTTCGAGCCGCGTCCCCTCCTCGATCGCGACCCCGCCGGGCCGCTTCCGCGCGCGAACCTCTCGGTGAAGGTCACCGCCCTGACGCCCCTCATCCGCCCCGAAGCTCCGGACCGGGGAATCGAGGACGCCGCGGCGAGACTTCGGCCACTTCTGGCGCGGGCCAAAGAAATCGGCGCCCACGTCCACATCGACATGGAGTCGCTCGACTCACGCGAGACGACTCTCGGCCTCCTCGCCGAGCTTCTCGCAGACGAGGCTTTCCGCGAGGGCCCATCGGTCGGCGTCGTGCTCCAGGCGTACTTGCGGGACGCCTGGGACGAGCTTCAGGAGATCATCGCCGCCAATCGCAGCGGCGGGAGGTCGGTGCCGATCACCGTTCGCCTCGTCAAGGGCGCGTACTGGGACCACGAGGTGGTCGAGGCTGGGCAGCACGGCTGGGCGCCACCCGTCTACGCCGAGAAGGCGGACTCCGACCGGAGCTTCGAGGCGCTCTCCCGCAACCTGATTGACCATGCCAGGGCGCACCCGGCGGAGCTTCGCGTCGCGATCGCGTCACACAACTTGCGGTCGGTCGCCCACGCGATCGCGTACAACCGCCTCGCGGGAGGCCCGGACCAGGCCCTCGAGTTTCAGGTCCTCCGCGGACTCGGCGACGACCTTGCCCACGCGCTCGCCGGGGCAGGCTTCCGGGCGCGCAGCTACTGCCCGGTCGGCGATCTCGTCGCGGGCATGGCCTATCTGGTGCGGAGGCTTCTCGAGAACACCGCGAACGAGTCGTTCCTCGCAGAGCAGGCGAGCGGCGCGTCGCTAGACACGCTCTTGGCGGCGCCATGAACGCGCTCGGCCCGTTCAGGAACGAGCCGGTACTCGAGCTCCGGCGCGCCTCCAGCCGCAACGAGCTGAGCGCGGCGCTCGCAGAGCTCGACCAAGCCTTGCCGATCGCTGTCCCCGTCCTCACCGGCGACGCGCAGCGCGAGGGCTCGGGCTTCACCTCAACCGATCCCGGCCGGCCGGACCGCGTTGTCGCGACAGCTGTCGAGGCGACTGGCGGCGATGTTGACGATGCGATCGCGGCCGGCCGGGACGCCTCCAGCGAATGGGGCTCCCGCTCGGCTGAGGAGCGCGCCGAGGTCCTCGTACAGGCGGCTTCGATCCTGCGCGAGCGGCGACTCGCTCTCGCTGCCCTTGCCGTGAGGGAGTGCGCCAAACCGTGGCCCGAGGCGGATGCGGACGTCTGCGAGGCGATCGACTTCTGCGAGTACTACGCGCGCGAGGCGCGTCCGGCTTGGCCACGGCGCGCCGCTGGCGCAAGTCTCCGGCGAGCGCAACTCGATGGCGTACCGGCCGCGTGGAGTCGTTGCGGTCATCTCGCCCGTGGAATTTCCCGTTCGCGATCGCGGCCGGAATGACATCGGCCGCTCTCGCCGCCGGCAACTCCGTGGTCCTCAAGCCCGCCGAGCAGTCGCCCGGTTGCGCGCTCCACCTGGTCGAGGCGCTCCGCGAGGCGGGCGTTCCCGCCGGGTGCACTCTCCCTCCTGCCCGGCCACGGCGATGCCGGCGCGATGCTCGTCGGGCACCCGGGGGTTCACGCGATCGCGTTCACGGGTTCGAGCGCGGTCGGCCTGGAGATCATCCGCCGCGCGGCCGAGACCCCCGAGGGCCAGGGTCACGTGAAGAGGGTCGTCGCCGAGATGGGCGGGAAGAACGGCGCGATCGTGGATGCGGACGCGGACCTCGACGACGCGGTCCCGGCAATCGTCCGCTCGGCCTTCGGGTACGCGGGCCAGAAGTGCTCGGCGATCTCGCGGGTGCTGGCCCACGAGGCGATCGCGGAAACGCTCGCCGAGCGACTGGCCGGAGCGGTCGAACTGCTCCGCGTCGGCCAGGCCGAGGACCTCGAGACCGAAGTCCCGCCCCTGATCGAGCGCGAAGCGCAGGAGCGGTTGCTCAGCGCCACCGAGCGCGCGGAGTCCGACGGCGGCGTGCTCGCTCGCGCTTCCGCGCCGGAGGGGCCTGGCTGGTTCGCCGCGCCGGCTCTCGCAACGGGGCTCGACCCATCTTCCCCGCTTCTTCGAGACGAGATCTTCGGCCCGCTGCTGACCGTGGAGCCCACCACCTCAGTCGAAGCTGCCTGCGACGTCGTCGGCGAGCTTCCGTTCGCGCTTACCGGGGCGCTCTTTACCCGCAGCCCCTCGATGATCGAGTACGTGGTCGCACGCTCACCCGTCGGCAACCTCTACGTCAACCGCGGCGCGACCGGTGCGATGGTCGGGCGCCAGCCGTTCGGCGGCAACCGCCTGTCGGGCGTCGGGTCGAAGGCGGGCGGGCCCGACTACGTCCTCCAGTTCACCGAGCCCCACGTGGTCACCGAGAACACGACCCGCCACGGCCTGGTGGCAGAGTAGCGCCGTGGTCGTCATCCGGGCGTAAGTTAATCCAGGCAGATCGCGTAGGCACGCAACCCCAGCGAGAACGTCGAGTTCTGGCTGTCTGCTTCCGCATACCAGCCGTCGTCAGGGCGCTGGTCCGGCTTACCGTCGTCAAACGGCGTCGAGATCGTAAGGAAGTGGTCTCTGAGCTGCACGAGCCACGCTCCACCGCCAACCAGATCGGTACCGGATGGGCAGTTCGCGAAAGCCTCGCCGAAGCTGTTAGGCGGCGTTGCCACTTCGGCGACGACATACACCGGGCGCTGCTCGCCACAGATCGTGGTCACCTTCACATCGTCCGTCGGGAACGATGACGGCCCCCCGATGAAGTCGAGCGCGGTCGCCTCCCAGCCCTTGTCCTGGCGATTGGAACCGACGGGATGCGGGTTGGAATGGGAGAGCACGCCGCCTGCGTTCCAAGCCCCTGAGATCTGAGCACCGCCGCCAAGGGTTCGCGTGCCCTTGGGGCAACGAGCGACGCCATTGAGCTCTCGCACGCCGGAAGCGTTGGTACCGACGCGCTTCGCTTTAGTTGTTCGATAGGCGGGAAGCCGGTCGTCGCAGATCGCCGTGACCGCCAGCGTTCCACCACCCGGTGCGTACCCGGCGGCCGACGTCTTCCACCCGTCGTCGGGAGCGTTGTCGTTGTCCTGCGAGTCGTAGGGAATCGAGCGCGTCAGCCGAACTTCGTTCTGCCCGGAGAAGATGAACTGGCCGCCACTCACGACGTGGCTGCCCGGCGGGCACTTGACTTTCTGGGTGGCGATCTCGCCGGATGGAATGACCTTGCTCGAGCCAGTCTTGTACTGAAGCGCGCTCGCCGGCGAAGAGATCACCAAGCACGAGCCAATGCCCGCGAGCACGGCGAAAAGGCGGTGAGTCACTCGGCGATCCTTGCCGAGAGACCGAGCTTTGTCAAGCGCCGCTCAGAGGATCGGCAGGAACCGTTCGATCTCCCAGGGAGTGACCTGGACGCGGTACTCGTCCCACTCCTCGCGCTTGATCTCGATGAACCGCTTGAAGGTGTGCTCGCCCAGGACCCGCAGGACGAGCTCTGACTCCGCGGCGATCTCGATCGCCTCGCCGAGGTTCTCGGGGAGCTGCTCGATGCCGCGCTGACCTCGCTCCTCCGGGGTGAGGTGGTAGAGGTTCTGCTCCATCGGTTCGGGGAGCTCGTAGCCCTTCTCGATCCCCTCGAGCCCGGCATGAAGCATGCCGGCGAAGCACAGATACGGGTTGCAGGCAGGGTCGGGACAGCGGAGCTCAGCGCGGGTCGCCCCCTCCTTGCCGGGGTGGTAGAGCGGCACCCGGATGAGCGCCGAGCGGTTGCGGCGCGACCAAGCGAGGTAGACCGGAGCCTCATAGCCGGGCACGAGGCGCTTGTAGGAGTTGACCCATTGGGCGAAAAGGGGCGAGATCTCGCGCGCGTGGCGAAGCTGCCCCGCGATGAACGCCTTGGCGGTGTCGGAGAGGAAGAACTGGTCGTCCGGGTCGAAGAAGGCGTTTCGCCCGTCGGCCTGGAGCGACTGGTGGACGTGCATCCCCGAGCCGTTCTCGCCAGAGAGGGGCTTCGGCATGAAGGTGGCGTGCATGCCGTGGTTCATCGCGTACTCCTTGACGACGATGCGGTACGTCATGCAGTCGTCGGCCATGTGGAGCGCGTCCTTGTAGCGCATGTCGACCTCGTGCTGGGAGGGGCCGACCTCGTGGTGCGCGTACTCGACGTGGATGCCCAGCTGCTCGAGCGCCAGGATCGTGTCGCGGCGGACCTCGGAGCCGGCGTCGAGCGTGGTCAGGTCGAAGTAGCCGCCCTCGTCCATGACCTGCGGCACGCCGCTCTCGGGCCGGGACTCGGCGAAGTAGAAGAACTCGAGCTCGGGGCCGATGTTGTAGGCCTCGAAGCCCATCTCCTTCGCCCGCTCGAGCGCGCGGCGCATGATCCAGCGCGGATCGCCCTCATAAGGCTCGCCGCCCGGGACCCGGACGTCGCAGAACATTCGCGCCGTCGCCTTCTCCTCGGGCCGCCAGGGCAGGACCGCGAACGTCGACGGGTCCGGCATGGCGATCATGTCCGACTCCTCGATGGGGTTGAAGCCGGTGATCGACGAGCCGTCGAAGCCCATTCCGCCCTCGAACGCGTCGTCGAGCTCGGACGAGTTGATCGAGAAGCTCTTGAGCTGGCCCAGGACGTCGGTGAACCAGAGGCGGATGAAGCGGACGTCCTGCTCGGAGACGACCTTCTTTACGTCGGCAGCTGTCTTGGGCGTGTCGGCCACGCAGGAACCATAGCCCCGCCCAGACCGACAGCCGGTCCACGAGCCTTGGACATTCGGGCTAGATTGGGCCCGTGGACGAGCTCGCGACCAAGCTCCGCGCCGCCGTCGTGCACCTGCTCAAAGAGGGTGAGGAGATCCGCGGCGTCTGCATCGCGAGCCAGGTGGGCATGTTCAAGGGGCGCACCGTGGCGCTGGCGACGACTTCTGAGCGCCTGATCGTTCAGGGACTCGACCGCAAGTTCGCCGCCAAGGACGAGCCAATCCTCTTGACGCACGCCGACATCGAGCGCGCCTCGGCTGACGGTGCGGGTGGAGGCTGGGCCGAGCTCACGGCGGCGGTCATGGACAAGGTGGCGGTGAAGCTCGATCTCCGGACCACTTCGGGGGAGAAGCTCAAGCTGATGCTGATGAGCGGCACCGGGCCGCTCGGCGGCCTGGGCGGCGGTGAGACTCAGCGGCAAGGCGTCGAGGCGCTCTCGGCGTTCTTCGCGTCTGCCCCTTGAAACTAGAAGAGCCCCGCCGAAGCGGGGCTCTTCCGTAGCAGGCCTGTAAGCCGGATTCTGTCGTGCGCTGTCATCTATCTATGCGCCCTACCTGGATCTCGCCGGGCCGGGTCATCGATCCTGCTTGGGCTTGCACCTGACGGGGTTTGGCTAGCCGCCGCGTCACCGCGACGCTGGTGCGCTCTTACCGCACCGTTTCATCCTTGCCTGTACGCCCCACGCGTGTCGGGCGCCATCGGCGGTTTGATTTCTGTTCCACTTTCCCGCGGGTTTCCCCGGGTCGGCATTACCGACCGTCGTGCCCTACGGTGTCCGGACTTTCCTCGAGAGTCACCTCCCGCGACTGCGCAGCCTGCGTGAGACATGGTACGTCCCCGCGGGCCCGCTAGTCAATCCATGTCGCCACGCGCACGCTTTAGGTCAGCGATGTCGATCTCGTCCTGCGGCCGCCCGGCCGCGGTCTTCATCGCTACGAGGTCCTCAAACGAACACACTCGGAACGTGATTCCCTCCACTGAGATCTCCATGGCCCGTGCGCGGAGGTCCTCGTACGCAGGGATGCCCGGCTGGTCCTGCACGACGTGAAGCTCGCCGAGACGGGTCATGCATTTGACAGTCGCGCCGCTCGTGAGCGCGTCGAGGGACGTGGGGTCGAAGCGAGGGTCCGCGCCGGGCACATGAGCCTCCACTCTGGCGAGCATCGCTGAAAGGCGCGCGAGATTCTCGCGCTCAGGACCGGGAACTACGTCGACGTCAAACGTAGTCCGGCCGGCGCCATGGACCGGCAGCGCCCAACCGCCGATCAGGACGAAGTCCACCTCGGCATCGGTTAGTGCAGCGATGAGAGCCGTGAAGGCGTCGTCGTATTCGCTCATCGGCGCGCTGCGCGGCCCGCGTCGCGTAGCCGCAGGGCCGCGCGAGACATCTTGAGTTGCCTCATGAAACGCTGCTCTGGGGTCAGCTCTCGCATCTCCCGGCGAAGCTCTTCGGTCGTTCGGTTGCCGCGTGGTTCCGCCACGCCCCAAACGGTATCCAAGCTCCCGGGTGTCAGATGTGACCGTTCCGGGGTAGAGGCCATGCATGTCCAACGGGCTCATTCGGGGGGAGCCGGTCGATGACGGCATCTACTCGATCCAGATCGAGGGCGATTTCGATGCCTCGATGAGGGACAAGGGCATCGCGGTGACCGAGACTGCGCTGGACGCTGGTCCGCGGGCGATCCTTGTCGACGTCAAGCGCTGCACCTTCCTCGACTCCACGGCGATCGCCGTGATCCTGGGCGCCCGGCAGCGCGCGCTCGACGCGGGCATCGGCTTCGCGCTCGTCGGCCACAACCCGATCATCGACCGCACCATCGAGCTGACGGGCCTGGGCAAAGACCTCGAGGTCCTGGCCAACCGCGACGAGGCGATCGCCCAGTTGACGCTCAAGTGACGGGGCTCACCCACCGGCAGCTCCACACGCGGCCTTGAGCTTGCGGCTACCGCATGCTCAGGGCAATGAGCCTGCCGCTAGCTGAGCTCTGAGCCGCAGGCCGGACAGGCCTCGGCGGTGTGGATGCTGGAGGTGCAGACGGGGCATCGGACGGTGCCCGCGCTCACGAGCCCGGACCAGGTGGACGAGATGCGCTCATCCAGGGTCGGCGCGCCCGGCTCGAACATCTGGCGCGCCTCGAGGTGCTGGAAGCGGCGCGGCCGCTCCGAGCCCGGAAAGAGGCGCTGCCTGTCCTTGGGGGAGACGGCGGACACGTCACATGCTCCTGAAGACCCCGACGACCTTGCCGAGGAGGGTTGCCTCGCGGGTGCGGATCGGCTTGTAGGCGGAGTTCTCGGGCTGGAGGCGGATCTGGTCCTTCTCGCGGAAGAAGCGCTTGACCGTCGCCTCGTGCTCGAGCAGGGCAACGACGATCTCGCCGTTCGACGCGTCGTCGGTCTGCTTGACGACCACGTAGTCGCCGGCGAGGATGCCCGCGTCCTTCATGGAGTCGCCCTTGACCCTGAGGATGTAGTCCCCCTCCTCCCCGCCGATCATGTCCGGTAGCTCGAGGTACTCCTCGATGTTCTCCTCGGCGAGGAGCGGCTCGCCCGCGGCGACCTCGCCGACGAGCGGCAGGCCACGCCCGGCCAGCTTCTGCTTGGTCTTCTCGACGAGCAACTCGATCGCCCGCGGCTTCGTCGGGTCGCGGCGCAGAAGCCCGATCTTCTCGAGGTTCGCCAGGTGGGCATGGACGGTCGAAGAGGACGTGAGCCCCACGGCCTTGCCGATCTCGCGCACGGTGGGCGGGTAGCCGGTCTTCGCCGCGTACTTGCGGATGTAGTCGAAGATCTCCTTCTGGCGCTTCGTCAAGTCCATGACTCTTCTCCTAGCGGATTCGGGGCTGAAGACGGGAACACATGTTCGTAGAGTAGCCGCCCCTCCGGACGGATGTCAAGTCCGCCGCCCCTCACCGCACGCTCGCGCCCGTGGATACACTGGCCGCTCCCTCAAGCGGTTGTGGCGGAATTGGTAGACGCGCAAGGTTGAGGGCCTTGTGGCCTGTATAAGGCCGTGGAGGTTCGAGTCCTCTCAACCGCACTTTCGAGATAAGTTGACCCTCGTTACAAGCGGCGACTAGGATCCGCTGCGCGTGGCCGAGGCAATTGTCAACGGGACAACCCTTTACTACGAGTTGCACGGCAGCGGCGACCCAGTCGTCCTAGTGCATGGCTCTTGGGCCGATGCGAACCGATGGGCGCCCGTGCTTCCCGGCCTTGCCGAGTCGTTCCAGGTGCTCGTCTATGACCGCAGGGGTCACTCACGTAGCGAGCGACCGGACGCACAAGGCAGCGTCGACGAAGATGGCGACGATCTCGCTGAACTTGTAGGTGCAATCGGTCTGACGCCAGCACACGTGGTCACCAACTCGTTCGGCGGGAACATCGCGCTGCGTCTCGCAACCCGCCGACCGGAGATCTTTCGCTCACTGACCTGTCACGAGCCTCCGTTGTGGGGCCTCCTCGGGGACGACCCGGAGAGCCAGACGATGCTCCAACTGGGGGCGAAGAGCCTCGAGTCCGTGGCTGCGCGTATCGCTGGAGGCGACCACGAGGGCGCCGCACGCCAGTTCGCCGACGAGGTTGCGTTCGGACCAGGCTCCTGGGAAAACGAACTACCGTCGGAAGTCAAGGAAATGTTCGTCCAGAACGCCCCCACATTCCTTGACGAGCTCCAGGATCCAAGCCAGCTTGTCATCGACGCGGATGCGGCGGCGGGCATCGAGCTGCCCGTCCATCTCACCCAAGGGTCGGAGAGCCCACCGATGTTCCCGCGCGTCATCGATCGGCTCGTTGATCTCATTCCAGGCGCCACTCGCGAGACCATCGCCGGCGCAGGGCATGCGCCGCAGACGACGGTGCCGGATTTCTACGTCGAGACAACGGTGCGCGGCATCAAGGCTTTCTCGGCCTGAGGGGATCCTGGAGGCCGGACGGCGGCAGTCAGTTGATGACAGGCGCACTACGATCGCCTCATGAAGGTTGAGAAGACGGACTTCATCACGATCCCTGTCCGCGACTTCGCGAAGGCGAAGGACTTCTACGAGAACACGCTCGGGCTCGAGTTCTCCCACACCTGGGGCAGCATGCCTGCGGGCGAGTTCGAGACCGGCAACCTGACGATCGCGCTCATGCAGCCCGATGCGTTCGGGATGGAGTTCTCGCCGCATCGCTTCCCGGTTGCCCTGCGCGTGGATGACGTCGAGGCCGCCCGCGCCGAGCTCGAGGGCAAGGGGGTCAAGTTCATGGGCGACACGATCGACTCCGGCGTCTGCCACCAGGCGATCTTCGAAGACCCTGACGGGAACATGCTCGACCTCCACAACCGCTACGCGCCGCCCAACGTCGGCCCGGGCAGCTGACGACTAGTCGCCCAGGCTCGTAAGCCACGCGCCCGACAGCGCGGGGATCTCGCGGCCTGAATCGACGCCGCGGACCGATCGCTCGATGCCGAGGAACGTCCCGCCCGAACTCCGCAGCACGCTCAGGAGCGGGTCCTCCCGGGCCTGATCCGCCTGCGCAGGCTCGAGCTCGTCCGCGAGCTGCGCCTCACCGGCGTCCAGCATCGCCAGGCGCAGGCTGGGATCGGGCGTGACCTGTAGCTCGATCTGATCCAGCGCCGGCCCCAGCTCGACCTTGGCCGATGAGCCCCACCACGCCGTGTTGCGAGCAAGAAGAGCGCGATCGCCGTCGCGCTCCCGGAGCTCAAACGCGCCGGTGCCGGTCTGCGATGAGCGGGTGACGATCGCGCCGTCGCCAGATGACGGCTCCAGGGCAGTGGGCGAGACGATGCCGAGCTGAGGAGCCGACAGGTGCTCTGGGAAATCCGGGTCGGGAGCCGCCAGGGCAAACCTGACCTCTCCCGGACTGGGCGCGTCGACCGAGAGGAGGCCGGGCAGTAACGCGCGCCCGGCTGCGGTCGTCAGCCACCTCGTGGCGTTTGCCTGGACCGCGGCCGAGTCGAAGGGGGTCTCGTCGTCTTGGAAGAAGACCCCGTCGCGAAGCCGGAAGGTCCAGATCGTGTCGTCCTCCGAGCTCTGGGTGCGCACGACGAGTCCGGGCACCCGCCGCTCGACGTCGAAGGGGCCCGCCACCTTGGCGGTAAGCGGCTCGTTCACCTGGCGCACCAGGATCTCCTCGGAGCGGGTGTTCGCCTCGAGCGGATCGGTGCTCACGATGCGGTCGGCGACGGTCCAGACCAGGGTCCCGCCCTCACCCGCCGGCGTTGCGCTCGACACGGCGGATGCTGCCTCATCGTCCCCTCCGCCACATCCGGCGACCGCGCACGCCAGGAAACCAGCGCAGAGCCAGCCCAGCCGTGTGAGCGCGGGCATGCCGCAGGCCCGCTTAGAGCTTTAGAAGGACGAGCGTGTTCAGCGCGAACACGATCGCGAAGAAGATCGTCCAGCGGTCGAGGTTCCGCTCGACCAGCGAGCCGCCCGCGAAGGAGCTGCCGCCGCCACCGATGCCGAAGGCGCCGGAAAGGCCAGCGTCCTTGCCCGAGTGGAGCAGGACGAGGATGATCAGGATGACCGAGACGAGCACCTGGACGACTTGAAGGATCTGTTCCATCGCGGGGCGATTCTAGAGGCTTGCCGTCAGCGACTCAGTGGCCTAGGCTCCACTGCGAGGTCGACGCCAAGGGGATGGACATGAAAGCGAAGATCGCTCTCACATCGCTGATCGCAATCGCCGCCATGGCGGCGCAGCCCGCGCTGGCCCGCGCGCCCGAGCCGAGCGCCGTCACGATCGACAACTACCACGGGGAAGACGGGAACGTCGTGTTCCCGGGCCACGTCGAGTCGTCGAAAAAGTGCGAGAAGGACCGCAAGGTCACCATCCACACAACCGGCCCGGGCGCCGAGGGCAAGATCGGATCGGACGAGACGAGCTCCAAGGGCAAGTTCCGCGTAACCGAGCCCATCCCAGTGGAGGGGACCGAGGCCTACGCCAAGGTCAAGCGCTCCACTGCCGGCGAGGTGACCTGTGGCGGCGACAAGTCGCCCTCCATCTCGCTGGCCGGCTGAGCGCTAGCCGCGCTTCTCGAGCGCGTCGATCTCCTTCAGGATCCCGATCGCCTCGCGCCTGAGCTCCGCGTCCGCCCGCGCCCAGTCCTCCTGCGAGAGCTTGCCCTGCTCCCGGTCGAGCTCCGCGTCGCGGATCTCGCGGTACTTCGACTCCTTGCGTGCCTCCAGCTCGGCGCGCTCGGGATCCTCGATCCGCTCGGAGCTCTTCGCGCCCGGCCGAAGAGGGATCGAGACGAAGAGCGCGACCGCGGCGATCACGAACAGCGCGATGAGGGCGACCTCCATGGCCCGGGGAGGCTACGAGGCGCGGCCGAGGTCCTTCGCAAGGCGGGCGGCGTACACGTCCGAGACGCGCCGGCGGCGCGCCGATGCGGTTGGCCAGGCGGCGATCAGGCCTCCGATCACGCCGATCGCGCCGCCGACCCAGATCCAGATCACGAGCGGGTTCACGTTGATGCGGAAGTCGACTGGAATCTCGCCGTCCTCGAATCGCCGCTCCAGATTCGTGATCGCCAGGCCCTGAAGCTGGGAACGCTGCTCGGCGATCCCGCGCATCCTCTCTACGCCGCCCGGCGTCGACGGGTCCGGGAGCTCGTCCGGAATCGTGATCTCGTCGATCCGCCTGTCGGCGCCCGAGATGAAGTCGTCGATCTCAGGCTCGGTCAGGTCGGGCCGCATCGCGGTCCAGAAGTCCTCCGCGGCCCCGCCTGAGCGCCCGACCTCCGACGTCGCCTCGCCCTCGAAGAAGCTCCGGACGGTGCCGGTCGAGCTGGACGAGTAGTAGTTGCGGCTGGGCGTGAGAGTGTCGACGACCTCGCCGTCGCGGCGAACCTCGACGACCGAGCCGAACGTGAGGCGGTCCTCGTCGAGGTCGCGGTAGGCGGTCGGCCGCACGTAGGTCAGCTCGTAGTCATCGACCGTGGTCGAGTCGCCCGGCAGCATCCGCACGTCGTCCGACGTCTGAAAGCTCGACGAGGCCGCAATCGAAACGAACGCGATCACGATGCCGATGTGGACGATGTAGCCGCCGTAGCGGCGGCGGTTCCTGACCACGACGCGACCGAGCGAGAGCGCAAAGCCGTCGCCCGTGAGCGCGTTCTGCGCCGAGGCGCCCCGCACGAACTCGCTCGCCAGGCCGGCCAGCGCGAAGGCCGCGAACGTGAACATGATCAGCGCTCCCGGCTCGTCCGCGACGTCAGTGAACGCGAGCAGCGCGATCAGGACGATGGCCGCGACGGCCACCGGCGGCCCGAACAGCCTGAGCGCCCGGCCCGCGCTGATCTGGCGCCAAGCCAATAGCGGCCCGATCCCGGTGAACAGCACGAGCAGGATCGCGAGCGGCGTCACGTACTGGTCGAACCACGGCGCGGCGAGCGTCGAGCGCTCACCCGTGAACGCCTCGGCGATGAGCGGGAAGAAGGTGCCGTAGAAGACGACGAACGCCAGGCCGATCAGGAGGATGTTGTTGACCAGGAAGACGGCCTCGCGAGACGCCAGCGACTGGATGCGCCGCTCCGAGCGCAGGTCCTTAAGGCGCGAGACGATCAGCGCGGTCGAGCCCGCAAGCACCACCGCGATGAGGACGAGGAGGGGCGTGCCGACCGTCGATTCGCCGAAGGCGTGAATCGACTGCAGGATCCCCGAACGCACCAGGAACGTGCCGAGCAGGGACAGGGCGAACGTCGCGCAGATCAGCGAGACGTTCCACACCTTGAGCATGCCGCGGCGCTCCTGGACCATGATCGAGTGGAGGAACGCTGTACCAACGAGCCACGGCATGAGCGACGCGTTCTCGACCGGGTCCCACCCCCAGTAGCCGCCCCAGCCGAGCTCGACGTATGACCAGCCCGCGCCGAGCAGGACGCCGACGGACAGGAAGATCCAGGCCAGGAGCGCGAACCGGCGGGTCGAGCGGATCCAGCTGGTGTCGAGGCGCCGCGCGATGAGGGCGCCGATCGCGAACGCGAACGGGATCGAGAACAGGACGTATCCCGAATAGAGCATCGGCGGATGGATCGCCATCGCCGGGTGGCGGAGGAGCGGGTTGAGCCCCAGCCCTTCGGCCGGTACGGGGCTCACCCGCGTGAACGGCATCGCGTCGCCGCCCGAGATGACCATCAGGCCGGTGAAGAAGAGGCCGAGGCCGCACAGAACCGCAGTCGCCCACGGCACCACCTCGCGGTGCTTGTGGCGCGTGGCGAAGAGCACACCCGACGACGCGAGCGAGAGCACGAACGCCCACAGGAGGAGCGAGCCGCCCTGGCTTCCCCACAGCGCCGTCATCTTGTAGAGGGTCGGCGTGGTGGTCGAGGAGTGGTCAGCGACCAGCGCCACCGAGAAGTCCGAACGCAGGAACGCCGCCTCGAGTACGACCACGCAGATCACCAAGAGCGCCGCGGCGGCGTAGACGGCGCGGCGCGCGGAGTCGACCCAGCGCCGGTCGCCCGAGTGCCCGCCGTAGATCCCGGCGGCGGCGCCGTAGCCGAACGCCACGAGCGCGCCGACGAGGCACGCGTGCCCCGCGTCGATCGAAAGCTCGCCCACCGCTAGAGCGACTCGTCGATCACGATGTTCGGGTCCTCCTCCGCCTCGTCCGAGAACTTGGACGGGCACTTCGTGATCAGGCTGTCCTTCTCGGCGACGAGCGTGCCATTGACCATCTGCCCCGTGACGATCACATCGCGCCCCTCACGGAAGGGATCTGGGACCTGGCCCTCGTAAGTGACCGGGACCTCCTTCGACGGGATCCTCCGGGTCGGCGATCACGAACTCGCGCGAGCCGTCGGGGAGCGTCTCCTCCGTGACGACCTTCCCGTAGGCATCGACGGAGCCGGCCGGAGCCTCAGCGAGGAGCTCGGACGGCGACTTCGCCTCGGTCGAGGCAGAGAAGGACGTGTAGACGAGCGCCGTGGCCAGGAGCACCGCCACGCTCAGGGCCACGACGAGGCGGATCTTTCGCTTTTTTTCGGGGTCCACGCCACCCCGAATTATCGCAGGGGCGATTCGCCCCTCGGCGTGTGAGGCTTACGCGCTTACCTCAATCATCACCTCACAGCGATCGACTGACTCCCTGGTACCGGGCGTCTCCGCCGAATCCATGGCGCTCAGCACCGCTTCGCCGGTCTTCAGGTCATCCATGGAATCGAAGGACTGAAGGACGACCGCGGTCCCCTGCTCCTCGTCGAGCAGCACCTTTAGGGCGGTAGATGGCACACCCTCCGGCGGGCCCTCGTTCTGAGCGACTCGCTCCTTCAATGCCGCGACGCGCTCTGGATCCACTCCGGTGAACCTCACAACTCGTACATAGGCCATGCTTCCCCTTTCGGTTGATGCCAGAGAGGCGGACGCTACTCCTCGCTAGCTTCGTGTGCATGGCTGAAAACCCCGTCCTCCTCATCACCGGCGCCTCAACTGGCATCGGTGCGAAAACCGCCCACCACGCAGCCGAGGCCGGCTACCGGCTCGTCCTCAGCGCCCGATCAGAGGACAAGCTCGAAGCTCTTGCGTCCGAGCTCGGCGGGCCGGACAAGGCGATCGCCGTTCGCTGCGACGTCTCCGAGTGGGAGGACTGCGAGAACCTCGTAAAGGCGGCGACCGACGCCTTCGGGGGCTTCGACGCCGTGTTCGCCAACGCGGGCTTCGGAGCGTCACGGGGCTTCCTGGAAGAGTCGCCCGAGCATTGGCGCTCGATGATCCTCACCAACGTCCTGGGGGTCGCCTACACGATCCGCGCCACCCTCCCCCACCTCCTCGAAAAGGAGACCGGCCACTTCGTGATCACCAGCTCGGTCGCCGGCCGGCGCGCGCTCCCGGGCTCGCTCTACTCGGCGTCGAAGTGGTCGGTGACGGCGATGGGCGAGGCGCTTCGCCAGGAGCTCCGCCAGATGCACGACAACACGCGCATCCGCGTGACGCTGATCGAGCCGGGGATGGTCGACACGCCCTTCTTCGACAACCGCCCGGGCAAGGGCGCGCTCGAGGACGAGGACATCGCGAACGCCGTCATGTACGCGCTCTCCCAGCCCGAGCACGTCGACGTGAACGAGATGCTCATCCGGCCCACTATGCAGCCCACCTGAGGCTGTTCTATCGTTTGAGCCATGAAGCTTGAGCCATGAAGCGGGGGCTGGGAATCACACTCGCGGTGGCGCTTGCGGCGCTTTCCGTAACCGCCGGGCCGGCAAGCGCCCTCAAGGGCTATGAGGCTGCGATAACGGATCAGGGCGGCGGGTTCGACAAAGGCCGCGTCAAGTGCGGCCCTGGTGAACGCGTCGTCTCCGGCGGGTTCAGCGGCGTCCAGTCGGATTCGGCGGTGGTCAACAAGGCGGTTCGCGGCAAGGCGTGGTTGGTCAGAGGGGACTTTGCGCTGCCCGCGACGGTGTACGCGTACTGCGACTCGCAACTCGACGTGAGCGTGGCCAAGAAGACCAAGAAGTTCCCCGACAGCGACCGTTTGAACGTCGCGGCGCGCTGCGCTGGCAATCAGGTCCCGGCAGCCGGCGGTTGGGCTTACCGCGAGCTCGTCTCGAACTCCCCCGTCTACACCAGCGCTCCCTACGGGGACCACCGCTGGCTTGTCGGCGGCTTCACTTCAGGCATCGGGGACAAGCTGACGGCGTACGCGTACTGCCTCAACGGTGACGTCAGGGTCGACGGTTCCTTGGTGCTGATGCCCGACGGAGAGAACGCGACGAACTTCGCGGGTTGTGATCAGGGTGAAGAGCTTCTCGGTGGAGGCTTCCAGACCGATCCAAAGCCTGACTTCGGCAACACGTTCGGCCCCGACCCCTTCTTTTACGCGACGTGGAAATCGAACCAGCGCGAGTGGTCGACCAGCGCCCACAACTACAGCAGCATCGGCGGGACGCTGAGCACCTTCGCAACCTGTCTCGACTAGCGCCGAGACTCGCCCGCTGGCACTAGGCTCCGTCCGATGAGCGACGTGGCTTTCGAGGGGATCGCCCGCCAGGCTGAAATGGTCCGCGCGGGCGACGTCACACCGACCGACCTCGTCGAGCTCTACCTCGACCGCATCGATCGGCTCGACTCCGAGCTGAACGCCTTCCGCGTCGTCCTGGCCGACCAAGCGCGCGACGAGGCGAAGCGGGTCGAGGCGCAGCTGGCCGCGGGCGAGGCCGACCAGATGCCGCTCGCCGGCGTGCCGATCGCGGTCAAGGACGTCGAAGACCTCGAGGGCGAAGTCACCATGTGGGGCACAAACGGCTTCGACCAGCCGGCGGAGGCCGACGGCGAGATGGTGCGCCGCCTACGCGCCGCGGGCGCGATCGTCCTGGGCAAGACCAACCTTCCGGAGCTGGCCATCTGCGGCTTCACCGAGACCGGGGCGTGGGGGATCACGCGAAACCCGTGGGACACCTCGCGCACACCCGGCGGGTCCAGCGGCGGCTCGGCGGCCGCGACTGCCGCGGGGCTCTGCGCCGGCGCGACCGCGTCGGACGGCGCCGGCTCGATCCGCATCCCCGCGGCGCTATGCGGGCTCTTCGGCATCAAGCCGCAGCGCGACCGAATCTCGCTGGCGCCGGCGCGCGAGCACTGGCACGGCCTGTCGGTGACGGGCTGCGTGACGCGCACGGTCGAGGACTCGGCGCTGTGGCTCGACGTCTGCAACGGCGGGGTTGCGGGCGGCCCGCCCCTGCCTGACCACTCGTTCGTCGATGAGGCGCGAGCCGCGCCGCGGCGCCTACGTATCGCGTGGTCCACGAAGCCGCCGCGGCTTGCCGCGCCCGCAAAGCTGTCTGACGAAGTTGCCCAGGGAGTCGAGGACACGGCCTCGCTCCTCGCCAAGCTCGGCCACGCGGTCGAGAAGAAGGACCCGGACTGGGGCCTCATCGGCAACAACTTCACCCCGCGCTACCTCAACGGGATCAAGGTCGAGGTTGACCGCGTGCCCCATCCCGAGCGCCTCGAGGACCGCACCCACGGCTTCGCAAAGCTCGGCAAGCTCAGCGGCGGCCGGATCGTCAAGCGCGCACGCCGCGGCGAAGGCAAGGACGCGCGGCGCATCCTCTCGCTCTTCGAAACGGTCGACGTTCTCATCACGCCCGTCACCGCCCAGACCGCCGTCGAGGTCGGGCGCTGGGCCGGGCAGGGCGCGCTTCGCACCACTCTGGGCATGTCGCGCGTCTATCCGTACACCGGCCCATGGAACCACCTGGGCAACCCCGCCGCCTCAGTGCCGATCGGCCTCTCGAAGAAGGGCATGCCCCTCGCCGTCCAGCTCGTCGGCCGCCCGAACGACGAGGCGACCCTCCTCTCGCTAGCCGCCCAACTCGAGGCCGAGAGCCCATGGGCGGACCGCCGCCCCCCGGTTTCATGAGCGCTTCGTTAGGGGTCTGACCCCTCACACGATGCTCACCTCGGTCGCGCAGATCTCGGATCCCCACGTTGGGCTCCACGCTGACTACGCGGACTCGGTCGTTGCCCTCGAGCGCGCGGTCGCCGCGGTCGGCGAGATTGATCCCGCGCCGGTCGCGGTACTTCTGACGGGCGACCTGACCTACGACGGCAACCCGGGGGAGTACGAGCGCGTTCGTGAGCTACTCGAGCCGCTTGAGATGCCCGTACACCCCATCCCCGGCAACCACGACCGGCGCGAGAACTTGCGCGACGCGTTCTCGGACCACCCCGGCATCGCGGGCGCCGGCGAGTTCCTCGACTACGCGGTTGACTGCGGCCCGGTCCGGGTCTTGAACCTGGACACCCACGTCGAGGGCGAGGCCGGCGGCGCGATCGGCGCGGAGCGGATCGGCTGGATCGAGCGCGAGCTGACCGCGGCGGACGGCCCGGTGATCCTCGCGATGCACCATGCTCCGGTGGGAGTGGGGCTTTCGGAGTTCGACGAGATCGGCCTCGGCCACGACGACCGCGACGCGCTCCGCGAGCTCTTCGAGCGCGGTCCCGCGCCCGAGCTGATCGTCTGCGGCCACATCCACCGCGGCGCGACCGCCCAGATCGGCCGGGTGCCCGTCTTCATCTGCCCGTCGGTCCACCGCCAGGTCGAGCTCGACCTGCGCCGCGAGGGTCAGCTCCGGATGGGGAACGACCCGCCCGCGATCGCCGTCCACCTCCACGGCGCCGACCCGCGGCTCGTAAGCCACACGATCCCGCTCGAGCGGGCCTAGAGCAGCTCGTCGATCTGGGCGTTGAGCTCCGGGTCGTCGGGGCCGGTGCCCTGCTCGTAGTGCTCGACCACGCGTCCCTTGCGGTCGAGGAGATACTTGTTGAAGTTCCAGGTCGGCTCACCCGCGACGTCCGCCAGTTGCTGGAACAGCGGGTTAGCGGTCTCCCCCGTCACGTCCGATTTCGCGAACATCGGGAACTCGACGCCGAAGTTCTCCTCGCAGAACTCCTTGATCGCCGCGTCGTCACGCGGCTCCTGGCCCGCAACGTCGTCCGCCGGGAAGCCGAGCACCGTGAAGCCCTCGTCCTTGCGCTCCTCATACAGCGCCTGAAGGCCCTCGAACTGCGGCGTGTATCCGCACTCGGACGCGGTGTTCACGACCAGGACGACGTCGCCCTCGAAGTCGGCGAGGTCCTGCTCCTCACCGGTGAGCAGCGGCAGCGAGCCCTCGAGCACGCTCCCGGTCTGCGGCTCGACCGAAGCCGAGGGCTCGGCCGGCTCGTCGCCGCACGCGGCCAGCGCGAGCGCCGCGGCAAGCGCCGAGAGCGCTGTTGCGTGGTGGCGTACGCGCATGTACTTGAGATTACGGGTGGCGTCCTCCGGTGGTTCACTCCGCCATGCGCGGCTCTCAGGCCTTAGGATGCCGCGCTCCGGGTCATGAAGAGCACATCCGCCATCGCCATCTGCCTCGCCTCAGCCGCCGTCGCCGGCTGCAGTTCGACCGAGGACTACGTCGATGACGTGAAC
Source organism: uncultured bacterium (assembly GCA_963725035.1). Taxonomy (GTDB): domain Bacteria; phylum Actinomycetota; class Thermoleophilia; order Solirubrobacterales; family 70-9; genus JALZKA01. Next base: position 27,432 of record CAVRWX010000004.1, read on the forward strand.
AAGATCCAGGCCGAGGTGATCAAGGCTTCGAACACGGTCGGCTCCGACCTGAACGCCTCGAAGCAGGAGATCCTGAATCAGCTCGACAGCGCCAAGTCCGAGGCCGAGGATGCGGTGGCGGACCTCTCAGAAATCGACGTCCCCGAAGACGCCGAGAAGGGTCACGAGGAGCTGATCAAGGGCTTTGAGGATCTGGAGAAGCTCTATGCGGACGTCCGCAAGGGGATCGAGTCGGAGAGCGGAAGCGCCGCCTTCGACGAGCTCCGCACGGAGGGCGCGAGATCGACAAGCAGATCGACAAGGCGCTCGATCAGATCAACGACGAGCTCGGGCTCAAGTAGCGCGCAGGTCCAGCACGTAGTGCTGGTAGGCGATCCGCGGCCCCCACATGTCCGTCTGCTTCCTCGCTGACGAGCTGGAAGCCGACGCTGCGATAGATCGCGGCGGCAGTCGTGAGCGCGCCGAAGGTGTCCAGCTCGAGCCGCTCGAATCCCAGGCGCCGCGCTTCTGAGACCGCCTCGGTGATCATTCGCTTGCCCAGGCCCGTCCCGCGCGCCTCGGGCGCGAGCACGACCCAGCGGAGCTCTGCCCTTGCGGTCGTCCTCATCGGTCAGGCCGAGGCATCCCGCCAGCCCGTCGGGCCCGTCGACCAGCCACGCGCCGCCGCCCTCGGGCCAGCCACGCTCGACCGCACTCTCGACCGTGGAGCGGACGCCGTCGACAAACGAGTCCTCCATCCCGTGCTCGGGCCGGTAGATGCGCTCGTGGATCTCGACGATCGCCTCTGCGTCGCCGTCGCGAAGCTCGCGCCTCAGCTTGAAGTCAGTTCTCTCGGCCACGGTCATCGGGAAGCATGATGCCTGGCCTGATTCATCGGCACAACAGTTTGTTGCGACAGGATTCATCGCAATACGCGATAATTAGAGAGTGGAGCTTCGCCAGCTCAGATACCTCGAGGCGGTCGCGCGCCATCGCCACTTCACCCGGGCCGCCGAGGAGCTCCACGTCGCCCAGTCCGCCCTCTCGGCCCAGGTGCGCCGGCTCGAGAGCGAGCTGGGCGTCGAGCTCCTTCGCCGCACGACCCGCTCCGTCGAGCTGACCGAGGCGGGCGAGGTGGCCGTGGGGCACGCCCGTGCGGCCCTTGCCGAGGCCGATGCGCTTCGCGGCGAGCATCGACGAGCTTCGCGGGCTCGACCGCGGCACGGTCTCGATCGGGGCGCTCATTGCCGCGGGCGAGATCGACGTCCCGGCCGTGCTCCAGCGCTTCAACCGCGGTCACCCCGGGATCGAGATCGAGTTCCGCGAGGGGACCTGCGGACGAGATGTTCGCCCACCTCGCGCGCGGCGAGCTGGATGCCGCGTTCACGCTCGAGGCCGACGCTCCGCCGCCAGAGCTCGGCCGGCTCGAGATCTCGACCGAGGAGCTGTGGTCGCGATGAGCCGCCGCCACCGCTCGCCGGCGAGGCGCCGCTCGCGATCCGCGAGCTCGAGGACGTGCCGCTGATCGCCTTCCGCAAGGGCGTCGGCCGCGCGGCACGCGCATGGACGCGCGCTCGCGCGAGCCGGGACGACGCCGCGCATTCGCCTCGAGGGCTCGGACCTCGGGCTGATCCGCGCCCTCGCCGCACGCGGCTTCGGCGTGGCGGTCCTCCCCCGCTCTTTCGCCGAGTTGCCGGGCCAGCCGCTCTCGGTCCGCCCGCTCGACCCGGCGCATCAACCTTGCGGTCACGCTCCTGTGGCGCGACGCGCCGCTCGCCCGCCGCGCGAGCGTTCATCGACTTCGTCGCGGCGGACGCCGGTCAGCCTGCGCCGGTCAGTTGAGCTCCTGCCGCAGGAAGCCGCGAATCGTTCGCGCCGCGTCGCCCTTCGACGCGTAGAGCGCGTCCACGTGGCCCGGCGTTCCGGGCGATGAAGTGCTCGGAATCGGGGAAGAGGTCCGCGACGACCTTGCCCTCGTGCGGGGTCGTGAGGTCGTCGAACTCGCCCGAGATGACCAGGACCGGAGCCTCGGTCGGCTCCTGGGTCTCGGGGTCGGCGGGCGGCTCATACACGTCGGTCGGAGGGGGCCAGCTGATGCAGTAGAGGTAGCTCGTGCCCTCGGAGTAGGCGATCTCGCGCGGGGTGAACGGCGCGAACTCGTTCTTGTTGGGGTAGTTGCGGATCTTCTCCTCGAACTGGGCGCGGCGCTCTTCCTCGGAGGCCTCCTTGTCCCAGAACAGCGGATAGTCGTTGCAGCTCACCGCCATCTCGCCGGCGCGGCTGTAGTCCTCCTCGGAGCCCGAGCCGAACTTGCCGAGCTTGATCAGTTCCTGCCAGGGCCCGGTGCGGCCGTCGATCATCGCCTTCATCGCGCGGTCGACCTTGAGGTAGCTCGCCGGCGAGTAGGCCGATCCGATCAGCGCCGAGATGAGCTGAAGCGTCGTGCGGTCATGGCGGCGAAGGACCTCGGCGCCCCGCGCAAGGCGCGCCTGCGCGTCGCCCTCGCAGTGCGGCGAGCGGTCGCACGCCACCTGGATCATCCTGACGCCGGTCTTGCGGCAGGCTCGGATACCACGCGCTCTCGCCGAAGGTCGGATAGGCCGAGTCGAGGACGAGCGCCTCGAGCTTGTCGCCGTGGCGGTAGGCGTAGGACTGGCCGAGGAAGGTGCCGTACGAGTCGCCGTAGAGCGCGATCTCCTCGTAGCCGAGCGCTTGGCGCACCCAGTCGATGTCGTCGGCTGCGGCCGAGGTGCGGTACGAGATGAATTGCTTGCCAAGGCGCTCGGCGCAGTTCGCCAGTACCAGCGCGTCGGGGCCGAAACCACGCTGGAGGTCCGGACAATCCGCGTGCTCGGAGATTCCCTGCCCGCGCTGATCGACGAGCACGAGGTCGCGGGTCTCGAGGAGGTCGCCGAAGAGGTTGCGGTACGACTGGGCAGTGCCGGTCGATGGGTAGCCGGGCCCTCCCTCGACCGCGAAGATCGCGCCCTCGGACTCGCCGGACGCGCGGCAGGACGGCGAACCCGATCTCGGTCGTCCCGTACGAGGGGTCCTCGCGCTCGAACGGCACCTCGATCGAGCCGCAGCGGTAGTCGCCGCGGCCCGGCTGGCCCTTGCAATCGTCCAGGTCGTCGATGGGGATCGAGCCGAGCTCCGGCTCGGCGAGCGCTTCGGCCTGTTCAGAGCTCGCGGATGCGGGAGCGGTTTCGGCTCCGTCGTCCTCCTTTGAATCGTCTCCCCCGCCGCATCCGAGCACTACCAGACACGCGAGGAGGCCGAGCGCTGCCAGGAATCGCCTCACCGGGATCAAAGCGGAAGACGTGTGCGATCTCCCCGCCACACGGCTTGAACAAGCGACATCACGTGACGCGGCTACCACCGCTGCTACCGATCTCGATGGCTGCCCGGAGCATGAAGAAATGGTAGCCAGCCTTCGATCGCGTCCGGCCGGAGCCGCATCATCGCGTCGTGCCAACGATCAGTCGCTTCTTCGGCGTCGCCATCGCGATGTATTTCGATGACCATGGGTTCCCCCACTTCCACGCCCGTCACTCTGACGGCGAGGCCAAGGTTCGCATCGACAACCTCGAAGTGATCGACAGCACACTTCCCCGCAGGCAGCTCCGCTTCGTGCTGGCTTGGGCGGAGCTCCACCAAGAGGAGCTCCGAGAAAACTGGCGCCGCGCAAGCGCTGGTGAAACACTTAGGGAAATCGAACCGCTCCGATGACAGGACTAACACCCGACATAGAAGCCGCCGCGGTCGTCGAGCACGGCGTACTGGACTTGACCTTCGCCGATGGGACGCGAGGCGAAATCGAGGTTCTCACGCGGATGGCGGGTCCCGTGTTCGAAGAGGCTCGGACTCCCGAAGGCTTCGCGAAGGTCTCGGTTGATCGCGAGACCGGAACCGTGGTTTGGCCTGGCGGAGCCGACCTGGCCCCGGACACGCTTTACGAGCGGGTTCGCACGGGCTTCTGGCCACAGGATCCCGTCTCAGCAGCTACCAGCTGAGCTACCACTCTGTCCAGCACCCAGGGCCTCTACCCACAAGCACGCCTGTCGTGATGTTGAGGGAGGTCCAGAAAAGAGCGGAAGACGAGGCTCGAACTCGCGACCCCCAGCTTGGGAAGCTGGTGCTCTACCAACTGAGCTACTCCCGCGGGCCTACAGAAATCTTAGAGCGGCCAAGCGGCCGGCGGCGCCTACTTCACCTTGCGGGGCTTCGCGAACTCCGAGGTCGCGCCCTCGTCACCGACGGCGATGCGGGTGGCCGTCGCGGTCACGAACTTCCCCTTCTTGGGCTTGAGGGGCTCGAGAACGAAGGAGTGCGTTGCCCTCAGCGTCGGTCGTGAACCCGGCCCCGCCGAGATAGATCTTTCCTTGCCTCGACTTGCCGTCGGCCTGGAAGACCTCGACCGTGAAGGGCTCGTTTGGCGCCGAGTTGAGCGTGCCCTTGATCTTCGTCGTTGTTTGGCCGCGCTTCGCCTTGGTGATGATTGGGTAATTCTGGAGGCTGTTCGGACCCGGATCCGGGTCCATGTCGTCGTTCGGGGTGACGCCGTCCTCCGCCCAGGTCGATCCCGAGCCCGTCGTTCTTGAACATCCGGTTTGCGGACACGAGTGAACCCGCGTTCGCGTCGGGAATCGAGATTCCGCCGGCCGACCCGTTGGCGATGATGTTGCGGGTCAGCTGGTCGGAGCCGCTCCGGATAGAGCACCGCGAAGAGATCCTCCTCGGTGGTGTTCGGCAGCGGCGACTTGCCGTCGCGCTCGGTGCCGATGTAGTTCCCGTGAACCAACGGTGGCCGCGTTGGTGACGATCGCTTCGCCGAGGTTGCCCGAGATCAGGTTCGGATCGTCGAAGTCGGGTCCGCCGATCAAGGCGTTGACGGCTCCCGGCAAACCGAGAATGCCCAGCCCGTTCGGACGCGCGCCGGTACCCGCCGCGTTTGTGCCGAGGAAGTTCCCCTGAATGGTCATGGGCACCTCGGCGCGGATGGCTGCCGCCGGAAAGTTGCCGATCGCAAGGCCCTGAACGGAGCTTCCGTTCGACCCAGTGCTGAATCCGAGCCCTGCTCCCTCGCCGAGTGCGTCGCCGTCGAGGAAGATCTTGATCTGCGTTGTCAGCGTCAGCGGGAAGCCGTCGGTGTTGGGCGAGGCGCCAGCCTGTGAGTAGCCATTGATGACGACCAGGGTCTGGACCGCCGGGAGCGGCGATTGGACGGCGATGGTTTGGACGCCCGAGCCGGGGATGCTGAAGTCGATCAGGTCGAGTCCGACGAACTCGTTCGCAGACTCGATCGCCGCGCGCAGCGTGCATTGAGAGCCTGGGTCAGCCGAGATGTCGCAGATCCCGTCGGGCGTCGGATCGCTCTCGTCGCCGCTCTCGTTGACGGTAAGCGCAGTACCCGCGTGGGCCGTACTGCACGCGAGGAGAAAGACCACTCCAGCCAACGCGCTCGTTCTTGCAAGCCTCATCGGAGCTCCCTTCGCTAACAGCTCACCGGGTCCGGGTCGAGCCCCTCGTCGATCTTCGCCTTCTCCTTCGAGTTGTCGCCCGGCCCGCAGTTGATCTCGACATCGGCCTCGCCGTCCTTCGCGTCGATCACGTCGACGCCGCCGAGGCCGCGAATCAAGTCGGGGTCGCCGCCGCCGATCAGGAGGTTGGGTCCGTCCGAGCCGAAGATGCTGTCGTTGCCCTCGGACCCCTGGACGCCTTCGACGCTGTGGAACACGTCGTCACCGGTGTTCGGCCCGAAGGCGGTCTGCTCTTCCAGGTCGATCGTCACCGGTCCGCCGTTGTTGTAGCTCACGAAATCGGTGCCCTTGCCGGCGTCGATCTCGTCCGGCGAGTCCGAGCTCTCGCCCGCCAGGATCGTGTCGTCGCCCTTCCCTGAGCACACCGTGTCCTGAGCTCCATAGATGTTCATCTGGTCGTTGCCGGCTTGTGTGAACATGACGTCGTTCTCAGCGTGCGAGCCCTGGAGCTGATCGTTGCCCGTGCGTCCCACGTCCGCGTTGGGGCCGATCACGAATACGCCACGACACGCGACCCGCTCGATCGAGCCGGCGTCGCAGCCCTCATCCTGCGGGCGCGGAACGCCGCGGGCGTCCGTCGCCAGGCGCCTGCCCTTCACCTTGCACTTGCCCGGCGGAACGAGGTCGAGGGCCGCGCTCGAGTTGTTGGTGAACGCGTTGGTGAGCGGGAGCGTCACGGGGTCGAAGGGCGGAATCCCGGGCATCCCCACCGGTGGGCTGCCGTTGTAGACGAGCGCGTTCAAGAAGTCTGAGTCGTGCGAGTCGGTCGCCGCGTCGATTCCACAGTCCGTGTCGATCACGTCCTCGACGTTGAATCCCAGGCTCTCGATCGACCCCGCCCCGATTTCGCAGCCGTCGGCTCCTTGGTCGATGATCGAAGCACGGATCGTGATGCCGTTGGTGGGCAACCCGACGAACATCGCGTCGCCGTCGTCGGACCCCGTCCCGGCCTCGTTTCCCCTGAACGTCGTGAACTCGATCCTGGCGCTGCCTAATCCGACGCCCCCCTCCGCGACGAAAACGCCGCCCCCGTTCGCGTTCACAAACGGCGCCTCGTTATCGCTGACGGTCGAGTTGATGAGCTCGAGATCGGTGCCGGATGCGGTGATGCCCGCCCCCGTCTGGAAGTTTCCGCTCGCGATCTCGTTGTTGGTGATACTGCTCCTGACGAACCGCAGCACGTTTGCCTCGGACCCGCCGCCGTAGTTGGCATAGACGCCGCCACCCGATGCGACCGAGGAGCTGTCGGGCGCCGTCGCGACGTTCGCGTCGATGGCCGACTCGGTGAAGGTCGTATCGGCCTGGGTGTAAACGCCGCCTGCCGACTCGGCCTCGTTCTCGATGATCGCGCTCCGCTTGGCGATGAAGCGCGCATCGGTGCCTGTCACATTCACCCCGCCAGCGAGTTGCGAGGCGGTGTTCTCCTCGACGGTCGTGTCCGTGAGCTTGAGTGTGATGCGCTCGTTGTCGGCCGGACTCATCGCGATGCCGCCGCCCGAACCGGACGATCCGCCCACGGCCTGGTTCTGGCGGAGGACCGCCGCCGTGACCGAGAGGTCGTCCTCCACGTAGATCCCGCCGCCCCGGCTCATGTCTCCGGGGCCACTCAACGCGCTGTTGTTCGAGATCTGAGGCTGGTTGAGACTGCCACCCTTGCCCTTGATCGTCACGGGCCGGTTCGACCAGATCGCGCCGCCCGCTGAATCGCCAGGGCCGGAGGCCGAGTTGCCATTGATAAGGAAGCGCCCACGAATATCGAGGCGCTTGCAGCCCTCGCAGGCGACCGCGCCGCCCCGAAGGTCCGCATTGTTGCCCTGAAGCGTCACGTCGATCAGCTTGAGGGCCGCCTTGTTGCCTACGGCCCTGATCGCGCCGCCTGAGTTGTCTTGCGAGTCGACGTCTGAGATCTCGATGTTCTTGACCGTTACCGGGCTTCCCGAGACCTCGAGGATGCGCTCCGTCCATCCCGCCCCGACGAAGATCTGGGATGGCGAAAATGACCCGTTGGTGCCGACGATCGTGAGCTTGCCGCCGCCGTCGTGGTCGAGGTCGCCGCCGGCATTCGGGCCGGTCCCGACGTCGATCGAAAGGACCACATCGGCCAGCATCTCGATCTTGTCGGGCTTCTTCGAGCCCTTGGGGCAGCCACCGAACGCCTGGTTCGTGCGCGCCGCCTCGATCGCCTCGCGCAGACTGCACTGCGTGCCGTTCTCATCGAACTGGTCCGCGTCGGTCTCGAGCGTGATCGTCGCCGCGCCCGCTGGCACGGCCCATAGCAGCGCGAGTCCTGCGGCCAATGCCCCTGCCCGAACGATCAACGCTTCCCCTGAGCGCATGGCTGCGCACGTTACACGTCTCCCTAGGCTTTGCCAAGTGAGCGGGAAGACCTTCGCAGCGGTGATGGCCGTGCTCGGCGTGATCGCGCTCCTCGGCTTCGGCGTGGTCACCAAGGGCGAGCAGGCGCTGGAGGTCGGCGAGACGGTGCCTTCGGTCGAGCTGGAGTTCCTCGCGCCCGAGGGCTCGGGCTTCGCCGGCCAGACCACGTCCGTCGACGACTACCGACGGCCAGTGGGTCCTCCTCAACATCTGGGCCTCGTGGTGCGGGCCCTGCAAGGACGAGTCGCCCGACCTCGTCGACTTCCAGAGCGAGCACAGCAACGCCGACTTCACGATCCTCGGCATCCAGACCCAGGACGGGACCGAGGACGGCCTCGAGTTCGTCGAGGAGTTCGGCCTGAACTACCCCTCGCATCCGCGACGGCTCGGGCGACTACGCCGACGACCTGGGCGCGTCCGGCGTCCCCGAGACGATCCTCGTCGACCCCGAGGGCAAGGTCGCCTACTACCGCCCGGGCCCGGTCGACGCGGAGATCCTCCAGACCGAGATCCTCCGCCTCATCGAGGGCGAGCGTCATGACCGCTCCCGCGAATCGCCGACCGCGAGCGAATCGCCGGAGCATCGTGCACGCCTCCCGCGGCGACCGCTCCTCGCCGCGGCGCTCATCGCGCTCGGCGATCGGCCGCCACCGCGCCGCCTCGCGCCAGGAGCCGCAGACCACCCTCCCCGACGTCGAGGACGAGGTGATGTGCCCGGTCTGCGGCACGACCCTCGAGCTCGCCTCCGACTCCCCCCAGGCGATCGACGAGCGCGAGCAGATCCGCGAGCTCATCGCCGAGGGCCTCACGAAGGAGGAGATCAAGGACGAGCTCGTCGCCGAGTTCGGCCCCGAGGTCCTCGCCGAGCCCGAGCAACGAGGGCTTCGACCTGGCCGCCTGGCTCGTCCCAGGCCTGGCCGTCCTGGTCGGCGCCGCCCTCGCCTTCATCGCCGTCCGCCGCTGGCGTGGTAATTCGCTCCCGCCCAGCGAAACCGGGTACCCACGGCGAAACGCCCGACGACCGGGAGCGGCTCGACGAGGACCTCAAGCGCTACGAGTTGTAGCTGGGTCGTCAGCCAGCGACCATCAGGAAAGCCGCACGGCGGGATTCCGCTGCAACGTCATCAGCCTTTGCCCCAACGACCACGTTCTGTTCGATCGAAGGGGACAGCTGCTCGTCCGACGCTCTAGAGATCCTCGACGGGCCACGGGAAGGTACGTGCGCCACAGTGAAGGCAGGACACGAGCTCGACGCCGCTCGCTTGCGTTCCACGCGACACGCACCAGGGGATCGCCTGATCACCGCGCTTAGGTGCTTTTCGTCCAAAGCGCTGAGCTGCTGTCGGGCGGCTCGGCAAACGCGATCGGATTCCCGTCCGGGTCGGGGACCTTCACGTGGCGCCGCCGTTCGAGTAGGTCTCGACGCCTTCGGGCACTTCGCCTTTGCGGTGACCTCGATCGCCGTGCCGCGGCGCGATGCGGCCCGTGCCGGCGGGGCTCAATCTTCGCCACCGACTCGTACTCGTTCGACTTCTCGGGATCGCAGATCACGTAAGCCGCGTGCTCGCCGATGAAGTCGAGGGTCACGAAGCTTCGGACGTACCAGCCGCGGTCGCCCTTCGGCCTCGACTCCATGGTGTAGGTGTCGAGATGGCTTCCGGTCTGCACCGCGCCGCCACCTGTGGCCGAGGAGCCCTTGGGGCATTTGGCGGTGACGTCGGGCCGCTGATCGACGGAGCCGTCAACCACGTCGGGCTCCTCCACGATGGAGAGCTTGTCGCCTTTGCGGCAGACCGCGTAGCTCTTTGCCTGGCGCTCCTCTGACCGGAGGTTGTCGATCACGGCGTACCACTTGCGATCGCCGGTTGGGAAGAGCGACTTGACCCTGGTGCCGATTTCCAGCGGGTCTGTCAGGGTGATGGAGAAGCCGCCGCCAGTCACCTGCGACCCGGCTTTGCACTTCGCCAGCTGCGTCGACAGGTTGTTTCCGGCCAGCGTGAACTCTTCGCTTACGACGGTCCTCTCCCCCGCCCCGGCAAGCGCAAGCGGCGCCAGCACGGCGGACATCGCGAGAAGCGTCCCTGCTGCCTTCGAGCTCTTCCCTTTGAGCCTCACCCGGCGATTATCTCACGAATGCGGCCGGCGAAGAGATTCAGCAGTGGGACTTCTCGCTCCTCGCGAGTGCGGGACGCGGCTACGCTCGCAAGCGTGCTGATCGAAGGCCGCGAAGCTCCCGACTTCACCCTGCCCGACCAGGACGGGAACGCCGTCTCGCTCCACGGCCTCCGCGGCAAGTGGGTCGTCGTCTACTTCTACCCGCGCGCCGACACGCCCGGCTGTACAACCCAGGCCTGCGGCGTCCGCGACCGCTCCGCCGAATACGCGAAGGCCGGCGCCACGGTCCTCGGGATCTCCCCCGACCCCGTCTCGGCCGTCAAGAAGTTCGCCGACAAGAACTCGCTCCACTTCCGCCTCCTCGCCGACGAGGCGCACTCGGTCGCCGAGGACTGGGGTGTCTGGGCCGAGAAGTCGATGTACGGGAAGAAGTACTGGGGCGTCGTTCGGGCGACCTTCATCATCGACCCGAGGGGCAAGGTCGCGCAGGTCTTCCCGAAGGTCTCGCCGAAGACGCACGACGACCAGGTGCTTGGCGCGCTCCGCGAGCTTCACGCGGGCTAGAGATCGCTGGCACAGACGCGCGCCGGCTAGGTCCGCGAGACGAACACGCGGTGGCCAGGCGCGAACGAGCGCCCGGCGTAGCCTCGGCGCGTCTGCACCTTGAAGTGCGCCTCGCGGAGCATGTCCTCGATCTCCGAGGCAGGCCACAGGCGGAGGCGGTGGACCTCCTCCGAGCGGCGGTAGGTCGCGCCGCCTGAGATGCGGCGGAACGTGGTGATGCGGCGCTGGAGCTTTTGCCCCTTGCGGTCCTCCGAGGCCGTGTAGAGGATCGCCCAGTCGTCGCCGGCGCGGAACGCCGAGTCCTCGCCGGCCGGGACGCGCCCGGGCGTGGCCAGGTCGAAGACGAAGAGCCCGCCGGGACGAAGCGAGGAGCGAACGCGCCCGAAGAGGTCGCGAAGCTCGGCCTTCGTGCCGGAGGCCGAGCCGACGTATCCCAGGACCTCGCCGATCGCGAGCACCGCGTCGCACTCGGGGATCGGCGCGTCCACCCACGATCCGACGCGGAAGCGCGCCAGCGGCGCGCGCGAGCGGGCGAGCCCGATCATCGCGCGCGACGCGTCGATGCCCAGCACCTCGTGCCCCGCCTCCGAGAGCGCCGCCGCGGTCGCGCCGGATCCGCAGCCGAGCTCGATCACCCGCGCCTCCTCCACCCTGCGCTCGGCGAGCATGCGAACGACGAACGGGGTCGCCTCGGCGGCGAGGTCGAGGAAGCCGGCGTCGTGGATGTAGGCGACGTCTGTCCCGTAATCAGCCATCAGGTGGCCAAAACGTAGAACAGGAAGGCGATGAAGAGGCCGATCCAGGCCAGGACCGCTGGCAGCGTGAAGCGGCTCTTGCCGTGGACCTCGTAGTACGCGATGAGCGCCGCCGACGAGGCCGAGGACGCCGGAGACGATCGCGAAGCGGGTCGAGGTCCCACTCGGTGAGGAGAAGCCCGATCGCGATGGGAATCGTCGACTGAAAGACCATCGCGCCGGTGATGTTCCCGAGCGCCAGCGCGTCCTTGCCGTCTCGGACCCAGAAGAACGAGTTGGCCTTCTCGGGCAGCTCGGTCGCAAGCGGCGCGAGGATAAGCGAGAGGACGAGCGGCTCGATGCCGATGTCCTTCGGCGACGTGGAGGAGCTCCTCGACGAAGAGGTGGGCGCCGCCGATGATCGCGGCCGAGGCCGACGACGAGCTGGATCACGATCAGGTTCAGCTTTGGGTCGTCACGGTGCGGCGTGCGGTCGAGGATCAGCGGGCCGATGTCCTCGACCTCCTGGACGTCGCCGCCCTCGCGGAGGGTGCGGCGGACGTAGGTGGCGTAGGCGCCGATGAAGAGGACGACGAGCGGAATCTGCGCCCAGGTCGGAAGCGGCGCCGCGCCCACGGCGATGCCGAGGGCGAAGAAGATCAGGAAGAAGCGAAGGTCGCGCTGGAGCGTGGGGCCATGGGCCCTGAGCTCGGTTCCCTGCTCGCGCCGGTCCTTGTAGATGAACGCCGAGACGCCCACGAGGCCCATCGCGATCGTGGCGAGGAGAAAGGGCGCGCCGATGATCGCGCCGACGGCCACCTCCTCCGCGCCCTCGGCGCCGCCGACGATCGCGACGATCGGGATCAGCGTCTCGGGCATCGCCGTTCCGACCGCCGCCAGGAGCGAGCCCACGGCGCCCTGGCCCAGTGTCGAGCCGGTGCCCCATCCACTCGATGGCGTTCGTGAAGATGTAGGCTCCGGCGAGGATGACCGCGAACGAAATGACGAGAAGGAGGAGAGGCGGCACGAGCGCCTCAACCTACCTAGCCAGGCACAGTCAGCCCGGCTACAGCGCCGTTCCCTGCGCCGAGATGACTCCGAAGTCGCAGCTGCTCCCGCTGTTCGAGCCCACGTAGTTCAGGAACACGGTCTTGCCGTTCGGCTGCACGTAGCCGATCTGGCCGTTCCGCGACAGGTTCCCAAGGTTGAGGATGAACTCGGGGATCGCTTCGGTTTTCGAGAAGTCCGGGTACGAGGTCTGAATCGGAGTCTCCGTCGCCGATGATCGAGACGTGAAGGAGCGAATCGGATTTCGAGGTACTCGCGAAGACCTTCATCGAGCCCGCGTGGCACGAGGCAGAGAGCTTCAGCCCATCCTCCTCGTAGAAGACCTCCGGGGCGATGTGTCGTCCGCGGAAAAGCTTCCCTGTGGCGCTGGTCTTGTCGATCCCGACCGCCGAGCACTTGCCGCCCGGCGCTGGCCGGCGGCCACGTCACGAAGCGGAACCCCTCCGCACCGAGCGACAGACTGACGACGTCGCCGATGTCGGCGAGCGTCGGACCGCGCCGGTGTTGCCGAACAGGATCGAGAACTGGTCGAGCGGGCTGTAGAACCTCTGTCTCGAGACCGTGCCGGGCTGAAGTGATTTACCCCCACCAGCCTCTCCGCCCTCCGCGCCGTCGACCACGGGACTGTCGAAGGTGCACTCGAGATTTATCTGCCACGGATCAGGCGGATCAAGCTCACGAAACTCGGAGGTCTTGCCGGTGATCAGGTCGCGCGGCCCCACCTCGGTGACGATGCCCGCCCATACGCACTGGCTGAAGAGGCCCCTCGCGGCTCGGCCGGGGTCTTGGTGGTGGAACAGGAAGTCAACCGTCGCCACCTTCCTGAGGCGAGGGTCGAACGCGACCAGCTCGCCAATGCCGTCTTCCCAGGAGGCCGATGACGACTGGCCCTTTGAGCCGGACGTGTTACTGCCCGTAAAGCCATCGGGTCGGACCGTGAACTCACGCTTGAACCAGTCCGTGCGCGCCGTGTACGTGATCAGGGCGCCATCGGAAGCATTCGGGCAGCTCGCCTTGATCGAGAACACGCGCCCCTTGTAGAGCGTCTTCGCCTTGTCGCCCTGGTTCGCCCGGTACTCGAGCACCTCGGATTTCGTCTTGAAGGGCTTGCTGTCCCGGCCAGCGCCGGAGGCAGCCTCGAGCCACAGCGCACGGCACAAAGCGCCAGCGACGCAACCAATCCCCTGCTTGACACGCGAGCCACCCCACGTTGAGCGATCGTACGATCTAGCGCCTGCGCCGTCGCCACCCCGAGCAGTCGGGTGACTCAACCACGCCGCAGGCTAGAAAGCCTAGGTGTTGTTGGGCTCGGAGGAACGGAGTTCCGCTACCTCGGCCTCAAGCGCTGCGAGTCGGCGCTTCAGGTCAGCGATCAGGTTGGTGAGCAGGTCGTTGTTGGCGTTGACAGTGCGCCACCGATCGGCCTCAGCGCCGAAACCACCGGGATCGATCTCAGTAAGCGAGGGAGTTGATTCATCCATGCCGACACCCTACGTTTTTTGAATGGATACGCGTAACCGCCGTCACTCTGGCCCCGTCGATTCGTCCGCTCAGGCGTAGAGGAACGCCAGCGCCAAGACCAGGTACACGGCCAGGAGCTGGATCCCCTCCCACCAGTTCGACTCGCCCTCCTGCGTCACGTAGTTCGCGATGAGGACGGCGACAAGCACTCCGCCGAGCTCGAAGCCGTTGAAGACGAGCGGCATCGGGTTCGGCCCGATGACGAACGAGAGGAGGACGAGGATCGGCGCCACGAAGAGGGCGATCTGCGCGGCCGAGCCGATCGAGATGTTGACCGCCAGGTCCATCTTGTCCTTCTTCGCGACGAGGACGGCGACCCAGTGCTCGGCCGCGTTGCCGACGACCGCGACGATGATGATCCCCACGAAGAACTCGGAGATGCCGATCGACTCGGACGCTTCGGAGATCGAGCCGACGAGGATCTCGGAGACCAGGCCGACAGCGGCGCCGGCGATCGCCAGCATCATGATCGATTTGCGGACGGACCAGCCGTAGGTCGCGTGGCCGTGGCCGCTTTCTCCTGCGCCCTCCTCTTCTTCGGCGACGGGGTTGAAGAGGTCCTTATGGGTGCGAAGCGAGAAGATGAGCCCCGCCAGGTACGTAAAGCCGAGCACAATCGCCACGCCGATCGAGAGCTCTTCGAGGTCCGAGCCGTAGTTGACGATCTCCGCGTCGATCGGCGGCAGGCCGCCACCATCGACCAGGGCGTAGATCGCGGGCATGATCAGTGCCGCGACTGCCAGGAAGAGCATCGTCGCCTGCGCGTTGGCGGCGGTTCGGTTGAAGACCTGCTTCTTGCGCCCGATCCCGCCGACGAACATCGAGAGGCCGAGCACCAGCAGGAGGTTGCCCAGGATCGAGCCGATGATCGAGGCCTTCACGACCTCCTGGAGCCCCTCGGCCAGAAGGAAGATGGCGATGATCAGCTCGGCCGCGTTGCCGAAGGTGACGTTCAGGAAGCCGCCGATCCCCGGCCCCGACCGCGCCGCCAGCTCCTCGGTCGCGAGGCCCATCAGCGCCGCCGTCGGGATGATCCCCGCGGCCGCGCAGAAGAAGATGATCGTCGCGTCCGCGTGGAAGACGAACTCGAGCAGGACCGCGAGCAGGATGAACGGCGTCAGGAGGTACGGCCAGCCCTGCGCTGAGAAGAGAAAGCGGCTCACGAGGCCGTCAATCTACCGGCGCGGAACGACCGAGGCCCCGGCGGAACCGGGGCCTCGGGTCAGTCAATGGATCTGAAGCGTGCCGCTACTCGAGGCACTCCTGGATCGCGTCCGGGTCACCGGCCGCGTCCGAGATGCAATCGGGGTCGACGCCGTCAGGGCCGCGCCTCGATCTCCGGGACTCGCGCCGCCGCCGGGAATCACGCCCGAGGCCGCCGAGCTCGCCCGCGAGGTCCTCGATCGGCTGCGCGTCAGCGGGCGCCTCGATCGTCTGCTCCTCGCCGACATCAGAGAGCTCGATCGAGAATCCGAGCGACGCCGACTCGACGCCGGCCGCCGCCGCGCCGAGCGCAGCGGTGTCGAGATCGAGCGAGAAGTCGAGACCTCGGAGCGTCCCGTCCTCAGTCGCGGCGTACACATCGAATCCGGCGCCGGAGACGGCGTCCGAGATCACTGCCAGCTGCGGCTCGATCAGGGACGGATCAACTCCACCGGTCGCGCCGGGGATCGAAGCGCCGAGCTGGAACAGGTCGGTGATCATCTGCTCGACGTCGAGATTGCCCGAGACGTGGGTCGCCTCGGCGCCGCCGACGTCCTCGGTGCCCTCGTTCTCGAGCTCCGAGAACCAGGCGGTGACGTCAAAATCGCACGCGGCTGCGTCGCCGCCCTGCGCTTCGATCGCCTGCTCGCAACTCTCCTGGAAGCCCAGACCCTCGGTGTCTTCTGGGGCGGCGGCCGCCTGCTGCTCGAGGAGCTGCGTGTAGGCCTCCTCGCCGAGCTCGTAGTCGGAGCCGTTGTAGTTCACGTACAGGTTGTCCTCGGTGGCGGTGATACCGGCCTCGATGTCTGGCACGGACTCCGCCCCCGCGCCCTCGCCGGTGACCGAGAGGTCAAGGTCGAACTGGCCGATGCTCTCCGGGTTCTCCGGATCCGTGGCGAATGGACCGGAGACGTTGACCCCGATGCTCCCGCCCTCAGAGCCCTCTGCGGTGAGCTCGACCGTGAGGTCGACGACGCCGCTCTCGAGCGAGGTGTCGTTGTTGAAGGCGCCCTCGATCACCTCCTGCGGGTCCTCGGAGGATTCGTCATCTCCGCAGCCGGCGATTACGGCCGGAATCGAGATTGCGAGCGCGAGTGCGGCCAGGAGGGTCTTCGAGCGGTTCAAGTCAAGTCCTTGCTTATCGGGATCAGAAGGCCGGCCAACGATAGTGGGTACGGTTGCTCGCGATCGTGGCTCTAGAGGCTCAAAGCGCCGCGCCCAGGACGATTCTCTACACCGGGAAGGGCGGCGTCGGCAAGACGTCGGTGGCTGCTGCCAGCGCCCGCCGCGCTGCCGCCGCAGGCCTGCGCACGGTCGTGCTCTCGACCGATCCCGCCCACAGCCTGTCCGATGCTCTCGAGCTCGACCTCGGGTCTGATCCGACGCCTGCCGGCGAGAACCTGTGGGGCCAGGAGGTCCAGGCCCAGCGCGAGATGGAGGCCAACTGGGCGCAGGTCCAGGCATGGCTCGGCCAGCTCCTCCACGAGCGCGGCGTGATGGACATCGCGGCCGAGGAATTGACCGTCCCGCCGGGCATGGACGAGCTCTTCAGCCTGCTCCAGATCAAGGCGCACCACGAGTCCGGCAACTACGACCTGATCATCGTCGACTGCGCGCCGACGGGCGAGACGCTCCGCCTCCTCTCCTTCCCCGAGATCGCCCACTGGTGGCTCGAGAAGGTGTTCCCGGTCGAGCGCAGGATGGTGGCCGCCGCCCGGCCGATCGCCAAGACGTTCCTGGACGTGGACCTGCCCGGCGAGGAGGTCCTGGCCGAGGTGAACGGCCTGGTCCGCAACCTGATCGCGATGAACGACATCCTCCGCAACTCGGATCGGGCTTCGATCAGGCTGGTGATGAACGCGGACCGCATGGTCATCAACGAGGCGCAGCGCACCTTCACGTACCTCAACCTCTACGGGTATCTGACCGACGCGGTGGTCGTGAACCGGCTCTTCCCCGACGAGGTGTCAGAGGGCTACTTCGGCCCGTGGCGCGAGCGCCAGACCGAGCGCCTTGCCGAAATCGCCGATGGCTTCGCCCCCGTGCCTGTCCTCAAGGCCCGTTACTTCGCCGACGAGGTTGTCGGCCCCGAGATGCTCGACAACCTTGGCGACGAGCTGTTCGCGGAACACGACGTGGCCTCGCTGCTCCTGGCCGAGCAAGCGCACGAGTTCTCCGAGGACGAGAACGGAGCCACGACCCTTCGCATCCGCGTCCCGTTCGCCGAGCGCTCGGAGGTATCGCTGAAGCAGGTGGGCTCTGAGCTGATCGTCGCCGCTGGGCGCGAGAAGCGCACGCTGATCCTTCCCCCGGCGCTCGCCCGCCGGCGCTCGAACGGCGCGAAGCTCCGCGACGGCGCCCTCGAAGTCACCTTCCCGGGAGAGCGATGAGCGCGCGCGGCCCCGACCCTTCCGAGCTCGGCGACATCCTGGCGCGCCACTCGTCTGAGCGCGAATGCGTCGAGCTCTGCCCGATCTGCCGCGCCGCCGACGTGCTGCGTGCGACCGCGTCCCCCGACGACCTGCGAGACGGCTGGCAGGACGTCCAGCGCGAGGCGCTCCTGACAATGAAGGCCGTGATCGACCGCGCCGTGGAGCGCATGGACGAAGAGCCGCCCGAGCGGGGCCCGAAGGTCGAGGACATTCCGATCGACTAAGCGGTTTAATTCAGGGCTATGACGAGGAAGGTCGCCTGCTTCATCTCGGTGCTGGCAGTGGCCGCGATCCCGGCCTCAGCTCAAGCCACCATCACGCTTTCTGACGGCGCCGGATCCGGCGAGGTCATGGTTACAAGCGACGAGGAGGGCGACACCCTCCCGATCGCCTACGACCAGGACAGCTTCTCATTCACAGTCGACGCCGGCACGTCGACGCTCTGCGTCGGCCCTGTTTCGTATCCGGGCCTCACAGACTGTCCGTACATCGGGATGATCTTCCTGGGCGTTTCGATGGGGGCGGGTGACGACTATGCGTACGCCTACGCGACGGGAGATAACCCCTGGCCCGAGGACATATTCCTCCAGATGGACGGCGGCCAAGATGAGGACAAGCTTGACGGCGGCGAGGGGAACGACCGGCTCGACGGTGGCAATGGCGACGACGGGCGCATCCGCGGATTCGGCGGCGACGACAAGCTGACCGGAGGCGCAGGCAAGGACGGCTTCAACGGAGGCAAGGGCAAGGACAAGCTCAAGGCGAAGGACGGCGAGAAGGACAAGAAGCTCGACTGCGGGCCCGGCTCCGACCCGAATCCGAAGGCCGACGGCAAGGACCCGAACCCGATCTCCTGCTGACGAGCGGGCTGCCCTAGCGCCCATTGCGCCGAGCGCCCGCAAAGTCGCGCGGGCGCGGCAATTCCGGGCGCTCGCGGACGTTGTACGGTCAAGCGCGCCCAATGTGACCCATCTCACCTTGACTCGTGGCGCCAGATACGTAACCTCAGGCACATGGGGACGGAGTGCTCAGCGTGCGGCACGCAGAACCCGGAGAGGGCGCGCTTTTGCATGTCCTGCGGCAACACGCTTCCGAGCGGGTGTCCGAGCTGCGGCACCGAGAATCCAGCAGGCGCGAAGTTCTGCATCGAGTGCGGCGACGGGCTGACGGGCCAGCCGCGTCCCGCCGCCCCCGCGACCGGACCTACTCCCACTCCTGACGCGCGACCCGAGGAGCGCCGTAACGCGACCGTCCTTTTCGCCGATCTCTCCGGCTACACCGCGGTCGCCGAGCGGATGGACCCCGAGGCCCTGAAGTCGATGGTCGACCGGGCGCTCCGCCGACTGGGCGAGGAGGTGCTCCCGCTTCGGCGGAACCGTCGACAAGTTCATCGGCGACAACGTCATGGCCGTCTTCGGCGCGCCCATCGCCCACGAGGACGATCCCGAGCGCGCGGTGCGCGCCGGCCTAGCCATGCAGGGCGCCATGGACGAGATCAACGAGCAGATCCCCGGCGTGGACTTCGCCCTCAGGGTCGGGATCAACTCGGGCGAGGTCTTGGCCGGCAAGATGGGCGACGGCTACACAGTGATCGGGGACGCGGTGAACGTCGCCGCCCGCCTTCAGTCGGCCGCCCAGCCCGGCTCGGTCACGGTCGGCGAGGCGACCCACCGCCTGACACGCACTTCCATCGAGTACGTCGAGCTCGCGCCGCTGGACCTCAAGGGCAAGGCCGAGCCTGTCCCGGCGTGGGAGGCGGTCCGCGTGGCGGTCGCAGGCACCGCGCTCACTCGCGCGTCCACGCCGCTCGTCGGCCGCGAGGACGAGTCCGAGCTCCTGACGGCGATGTTCGACCGCGTGACGCGGGAGGAGCGCGCGCACCTCGTGACCGTCATGGGCCAGGCCGGCGTCGGCAAGAGCCGGCTCCTTCGCGAGCTCGCGAGCTCGGTGACCGAGCGGCCCGGCTCGCCGCTCATGCGGGTTGGGCACTGCCCGGCCTACGGATCGGGCCTCGCCTACTGGGCCCTCGCCGAGATCGTGCGCGACCAGTTCGGCATCGCCGACACCGACGAGTCCGAAGTCGCCTTCGCCCGCCTCCACGCCGGCTTCGAAAAGCTTCTGGCCGAGCACTCCGTCGAGGGGGAAGAGGACTCGCCCGACCGCCTGGCGGCGACGCTCGCACGCCCGCTCGGGATCGAAGTGCCCGAAGAGTTCGCCGAGATCGCGGACTCGGACGACCCCCAGCAGGTGCGCGCACGCCTGTTCTCGGCGGTGCGCACGCTCGTTGAGGCGGCAAGCCGCGAGCGCCCAGTCGTCTTCGCGATCGAGGACATCCACTGGGCGGACGAGGGAATGCTCGACCTGATCGAGTACCTCGCGCGCTGGGTGCGCGGACCGGTCCTGATGATCTGCCTCGCGCGCGACGAACTGCTCGACCGCCGGCCCGGCTGGGGCGGCGGTCGCCGCAACGCGACGACGATCGCGCTCGAGCCGCTTCCCTTGACGGGCGCGCGCGAGCTGGTCCACGCCCTCCTGCCCGATGGGGCCGAGGAGATCGAGGAGGCGCTGGTGGCCCAGGTCGCCGAGCGCTCGGGCGGCAACCCACTCTTCGCGGAGGAGATGGTCAACCGCATCCTCGAAGAGGGGATGTCCGGCGACGCAGCTCTGCCCGAGACGGTCCACGCCGTGCTTGCCGCGCGCCTCGACGCGCTCGATCCCAAGGAGCGCTCGCTTCTTCAGCAGGCGTCAGTGGTTGGCCAGTCCTTCTGGGCGGGCTCGGTCGCCGAGGGCGACGACGCGCACGAGCTCCTTGGCTCGCTTGCGGACAAGGACCTGATCGTCGCGACGGCGGGCGGCCGCCTGATGGGCGAGCGCGAGTACGCGTTCAAGCACGTCCTGATCCGCGACGTCGCCTACTCGACCCTGCCGAAGACGGTGCGGGCGCAAAAGCACGCCGAGGTCGCGTCGTTCATCGAGGAGCGCGCCGCCGACCGGACCGAAGCTGTGATCGCGATGGTCGCCGACCACCTCGCGAAGGCAGCCGAGATCGGGACGGATGCGGGCCTGGAGGAATCGGAGCTCCACGTTGTCCGCGACCGCGCCCACGAGGCGCTCGAGGCAGCGGGAGACGTGGCAGCAAGCCTCTACTCGAACCAGGAGGCGCTCACCCAGTACAAGGCGGCGCTCAAGCTCGACGGCGACGATAATGACTGCGACCATCCCGACGCGCGCGCCCGAATCGCCGAGAAGTACGGCGACGTCGCGCTCCGCCTGGGCCGGGTCGATAAGGCGGTTGAGCTGTGGGAGCGCTGCCTCGAGTATCACCGCGGCGAGGAGAACCTGGCCAGTGTCGGCGACCTTCACCGGAAGATCGGCGCGGGCCTCTGGAACAAGGGCGACCGCGAGGGCTCGATCAGCCACTACCAGCGCGGCATCGACCTCCTAAAAGACGGCCCGCCCTGCCTCGAGCTGGTCCGCCTCTACGAGGAGGCCGCCTCGCTCTACATGCACACCGGCGACAACATGCTCGCGATCTACGCCTCGGAGAAGGCCCTTCGCCTGGCAGAGCGCCTGGAGGAGGCGGCAGCCGCCAGCCGCGCGCACGGAATCTTCGGCCGGGTATTCGGCCGCATCGGCGACACCGAGCGCGCCCGCGAGAACCTGGAGCGCTCAGTCGAATTGGCTCGCGACTCGGACCCCTCCGAGGCGATCCGCGCACTCCTGGCCCTCGGCTACCACTTCGAGACCTCGGAGGCCGACTACGAGGCGGCGACCGAGGCCTACAACGAGGCGCTCGGGATCGCCGAGCGGATCGGCGACATCCCCTCGCAGGTCGAGCTCCACTTCTCTTTGTCCTCGCTCGCTTTCCACCGCGGCAAGTGGGACGAGGTCGAGACCGGCACCGAGACCGTCGCGGCGCTCGTGGAGCGCGAGGGTCTGACCGGCAAGCTCTGCTTCCCTCACCTCCTGCGCGGCGCACAGCGCTGGCGCGACGCGGACTATGAGGGCGCTGAGCGCTCGCTTCGACGTGCAGCGGAGATGGCCGCGCAGGTCGGGCGCTCGGAGATCGCGTTCCAGGCGCTCCTCGCCCTGGCGGCGACGCTGCGCGACAGCGAGAACTACGCGGACGCCGACGGCGTCCTGGCTGCGGCGCTCGACACGTGCGAGCGGGCCGGGCTCGTTGCGCAGTCGATCGAAGCCACGGCCGCGCGCTCGGTCAACGCAACGCTCTGGGGCCGAGCCGACCAGGCGACCTCGCTTGCAGACGAGGCCAGCGGCCTCGCCGAGCGGCTGCGCTATCCGGTCGGCTCCGCCGCGGCGCTCGAGGCTCGCGGGCTCGCCGCGGGTGACTCCAGCGTGCTGCGCGAGGCCGCGGACGCTTGGCGCGAGCTGGGCCGCCCGATCGAGGCCGACCGCGTCGCTCGCCTCGCCGAAGCCACCTCTATGAGTCTGGTTCACATTATGCTCAATATTGATTTACAGAAGAAGCTGCCCCTGCCCGCTCGCTCGCTCGCGATCCTGTTCATGGGCATCGTGTTCGTGCTCCTCGCCATCTTCATGCCCCCGGACAAGGCGGACGCGGGCGGCAACGAGGTCGGCGACGGCTACGTGTTCCCCCTCCCCTCGAAACATGAGTACGGGGACGGCTTCGGCGCCGGACGTGGCCACGACGGCCAGGACCTCTTTGCCAAGTGCGGCCGCAAGTTGGTCGCCGCGAACGACGGCAAGATCCAGAGGTCCGAGATCGACGGGAGTGGATACGGCAACATCGTCGTGCTGGACGTCTGAAGGGGACCGGCGTGGATCTCCTCTACGCGCATATGAAGAAGCGCGACGTGAAGGACGGCGACCGCGTCAACGCAGGCGACAAGGTCGGCGAGGTCGGCGACACAGGCAACGCGACGAGCTGCCACCTCCACTTGGAGATGCACACCGCGCCCGGCTTCTGGGAAGGCGGGCACGCCATGCGCAATGTCACGAAGCGCCTGAAGGACTGGGACAAGAGGTCGTAGACGTCACCCTCCCGGTGCCAGGCACCGCCTCACCAGCCACCGCGTCAGGCGCGGAAGAGGCC
>CAVRWX010000005.1:0-24800 GCA_963725035.1 uncultured bacterium
GGACGTGAACCTACCGCCCGCTCCAGCTCCCGCACGGACCCCTCGATCAGCTTCCCGAGTTCCGGCGACGCAGGCAGTGCCTCGGGATCGACGTAGCAAGCGAAGTGAACCCAGTCCGAGTACGTGAGCACGCCGATCGCCAGCGCGTGCCCCTCCGTGATCGGGATGACCGGGTAAATCGCCTCCACCTCGCAGCCCGCCGCGAAGAGGCGCACGCTAGGCCCAGGCACGTTCGAGACCGTGACGTTGTACATCCGCGGGCTTGCAGCCATCCGCGCGGCACGCTCCTTGAGGAAGCCGGGAAGCTGCCCCGCGCTTCGCAGGATCACCTCCGAACCGGCGATCCTTCCCGACTGCTTCAGGTCCTGCGTCCGCCCGTACAGCACCGAGAGCCGGCGCAGCGGGCGCGCCTCCTCGAGCGGCAGGTCCAGGAAGGCGAACGTGATCTGGTTGCCTCCGCTCTCCTCCCCCCTCACGCTTACCGGCACCATCGCGCGAATCGGCTTCGCCTCCTCGCCGTGAAAGTCGGCGAACCGGCGCAACGCCCCCGAGACGACGGCAAGGACCACATCGTTCAGTTTCACGCCACGCTCCTCCTTGATTCGCATCAGGCGCTCCGCCGGCATCCGCTCGCAGACCAGCGCGCGCTTCGGCCCGATATCCCGGTTGAGGAACGAAGGCGGCGCCGGACGCACAACGTCCTCGGCGACTTGGAGCGCGGCCCGGCGCATCGTCTCGGCGATTCGCGCCGTGCGCCGCGGCGACATTCCAAGCGCAGCCACCCTGCGCGCCGCGCGGAACTGCTCAACCGCTCCATCCACGACGGACCCCGCCGCAAGTTGAAGCGGCCCCGCCGCCTGCTCCGGCTGCCAATCCACCCACTCCGGAAGCGCCGCATCGGGCGCCAGGTCGAACAGCAGCATCCCCAACTCGACCGCTGCGATCCCATCGACCATCGCGTGGTGGACCTTGCCGATGATCGCTCCCCGCCGGTCGTCGGCCAGCCGCGGCACCACCGCGATCTCCCAGAGCGGCCCTGACCTATCGAGCTGCGAGGAGAGGAACTCGCCGGCGATCACATCCAGCTGAGCACGGGTGGGAGGCGCGCCGCCGATCTCCCTCACATGGCGATCGAGCCGAAACCCAGGATCGTCCACCCACGCCGGGTCGCCCACCGGCGAAAACGCAAGGCGCTGGCGGAATCGCGGCGCAAGGTGCAGTCGCGCCGCGATCCGCTTTGCCAGCTCACGCCCGTCGGCGGCATCGCTCCCGTTGGGCAGGAGCAGGGTAGAAAGCCACCCGACGTGCATGTGAGCAACGGGTGTCTCCACGGTCAGGAAGGAGGAGTCGAGCGCGGAGAGTCGTTGCACCAAGGAAGGATCGCGCGCCATCCAGCCCGTTTGTCTGTACGCGATGCCAGTACCGGGACCCAGTCGGTTCGCCCGGATGTCGAGCCCGGAACGCGGCTATCAGCCCGCGAGCAGGAGCTCGAGAAGCGCCTTCTGCGCGTGCAGCCGGTTCTCGGCCTGGTCCCAGACCGCTGAGCTCTCGCCGTAGAGAAGCCCCTCGGTGATCTCCTCGCCAGGATGCGCCGGCAGGCAGTGAAGGACGATCGCATCGTCGGCCGCCACATCCATCAGCTCCTCGCGCAGCTGGTAAGGCGCAAGCGCCGCGCGCCGCTCTTCGGCCGTCTCCTCGTCCCCCATGCTCACCCACACGTCCGTATAGAGAGCGTGAGCGCCTTCCGCCGCCTCCAGCGGATCGCCCGTCTGCTGTGCCGCCACTCCGTCCTCAAGCCGGTAGCCCTCTGGAGCCGCCACGACAACCTCAACCCCCGCCATGCCGCCCAACACGGCGAGCGAGCGCGCGACGTTGTTGCCGTCTCCGACGTAGGCAACCCGCAGTCCATCCAGCTTCCCGAACCGCTGGGCGAGCGTTGTCAGGTCGGCAAGCGCCTGGCATGGGTGGTGAAGCGGCGTCAGGCCGTTGACCACCGGAACCTCGGCATGCTCGGCCAGCTCCAGGACCGTCTCATCGGAGCCGGAGCGGATCACAACGCCGTGGACGAACCGCGAGAGCATCCGCGCGGTGTCCGCGATCGACTCGCCGCGGCCGAGCTGGAGCTCGTCGGCGCGCAGCGGGATCGGATGACCTCCCAGCTCGGCAACCGCCACCTGGAAGGAGATTCGCGTGCGCGTCGACGGCCGCTCGAAGTAAAGGGCGACGCTCAGCCCCTTGAGCGCATCGTCCTCCGCCCCCGCGGAGCGCCCGTCCCGAAGCTCCTGCGCGCGCTCGACCAGACCCAGCACCTCAGCGGGTGAAAGTTCCTCGCCAGTCAGGAAGTGTCGGAGCGCCATCGAAGGCTGGAGACTAGTCTCAAGCCACCCCGTCCAGCCCGCAACACCGGAGGAGTCCATGGCAGCTGCCAAGAAGGGTTCGAAGGCCAAGAGCTCGAAGCCCGCCGAGAAGAAGAAGACCGCCAAGAAGTCTGCCGCCGGCAACAAGAGCGTCGAGGAATTCCGTGACGCGCTCGAGAAGAGCGTCACCATCAGCCGAGAGCGGATTCAGGAAGTCATGGACGACGCCGTCAAGCGTGGGCGGATGACGCGCGCCGACGCCAACAAGACCGTGTCGAGCCTCGTCTCGAAGGGCCGCGCGCAGACCGACGAGCTCCTTGCCGATCTCGAGAAGCTGCTCGAACGAGCCCGGAAGGACGTCGAGTCCCGCGTCGCCCCGGCCCGCAAGCGCGCCGAGAAGGCGGGACGCGCCGCTGCCAAGCGAGTACGCACGACCGCCGAGCCGGCGCTCGTCGAGGCTGACAAGCTCCGCCGCCGCGCAGGCGTCGCCAGCTCGTCACCCATCACGGGGTACGACAACCTGAACGCGACCCAGGTCAAGTCACGCCTCAAGGACATGAGCAAGGCCGACCTGCGCAAGGTGCGCACGCAGGAGGAGCGCGGCAAGGCCCGCAAGGGCGTCCTGGACGACATCGATAAGCGCCTGGCGTAGGGCTGTAACCATTGGGGCGTGTCCACGGCCGCCCCTAAACAAGCTCGCCCCTACAAGGGCGAAGAGCTTGAGCTGACCGTCGAGTCGCTCGCCCAGGGCGGGCGCGGCGTCGCGCGGCGCGACGACGGCTTCGTCGTCTTCGTCGCCGGCGGCCTGCCCGGAGACCGCGTGCGCGCCAGGGTCGGCAAGTCGAAGAAGGGATACGCCGAGGCAGCCACGATCGAGCTCATCGAGCCGAGCCCGGACCGCATCGCCGACACGTGCGTCCACGACGGCGAGCCCTGCCCGGGAGCCCCATGGCAGGGGCTCCCCTACAAGCGCCAGCTCGAGCTCAAGGCGGGGCAAGTGGACGAAGCGCTCCGCCGCCTGGGCGGCCTCGACGGCTTCGAGACCGAGGAGATCGTCCCCGCCGCATCCGAGTGGCGCTACCGCAACAAGCTCGAGTACTCCTTCGGCGACGCCGACGGCGAGCTCGCCCTCGGCTTCCACCCCCGCGGCGACTGGCGCCGCGTCGTCGACGTCGACGACTGCCACCTCGCCTCCGAGCGCAACAACGCGGCCCGCAACGAGGTCCGCGAATGGGCCCGCGAGAATGGCCTGCCTCCACACGAGTCCACGGATGGGCGTGGCGTCCTTCGCCACCTCGTCGTCCGCGAGGGCATCCGCACCGGCCAGGTGCAGACCCGCCTCGTCACCGCCCCCGCCGAGTTCCCCCGCCCGCCCGTCGACCTCCACACCGTCATCGACGGCCCCTCCGGCGGCACGGACGGCCCCACCGGCGTCCTCGGCGAGGAGTACCTGGAGGAGGAGCTCGCCGGCCTTCGCTTCCGCATCTCCCACCCCGCCTTCTTTCAGACCAACACCGTCATGGCCGAGACCCTCTACGGCATCGCGGGCGATTACGCCGGGCTCGACGGAACGCAGGACGTCTGGGATCTCTACTGCGGCATCGGCACGATCGGACTGTCGCTCGCCGGACGCGCGAAGTCGGTCTGGGGCATGGAATCGGTGCACGAGGCCATCGCTGACGCCGAGCGGAACGCGCTCAGGAACGGAATCAACAACACGCATTTCATCGCGGCCGATGCGCGCGTGGGCGTCCGTCCGCTGATCGAGCAGGCTGGACACCCTGATGTCGTGATCATCGATCCGCCCCGCGCCGGCCTCTCGCAAAAGGTCGTCCGCCGGCTGATCGAGGCCGAGGCGCCGCGCATCGTCTACGTCTCATGCAACCCCACCACCCTCGCGCCGAACGCGGCCCAGCTCGTCGAGGCCGGCTACGCCCTGAAGCGGATCCGCCCCGTCGACATGTTCCCCCAGACCCCGCACGTCGAATGCGTCGCGCTCCTCGAGCGGGCCGGATAGGTTCCGGCGCATGACCCAGAAGTCACGCGGGTTCGGCGTCACTGCCGGGCTCGACCCCGAGATCGCCACTCCCCTCGCGACCCACTGCGAGGAGCTCGGCTACAGCTCGGTCTGGTCGAGCGACACACCCATGGCCGAAGGCCTGGAGACCGTGGCCGCCTTTGCCCGAGGTACGAGCACGGTCGATCTCGGGCTTGCCGTCCTCGCGATAGACCGTCACTCGCCGGACGAAATCGCAACGAAGATCGAGGAGCTCGGCCTGCCTCGCGAGCGCCTGTGGCTGGGCGTGGGCGCCGGCACCACCAAGAAGCCCTTGACGGCGATACGCGAGCACCTGCCCGCGCTACGCGAGGCCCTTGGCGAAACACGCATGATCCTTGCCGCGATGGGCCCGAAGATGTGCGCCTTCGGCGGCGCCGAGTTCGACGGCGTCTTTCTCAATTGGGTGACGCCCGAGTTCGCCGCCGGCGCTCGCAAGCACGTTGAGCGCGGGGCAAGGGAGGCCGGGCGGGACACGCCGCCGGTCATGGCCTACGTCCGCACGGCGATAGGCGACGACGCCCCGGCGCGCCTCACCAAGGAAGAGTCCTTCTACCGCGAGCTTCACGACGGCTATCGCAACCACTTCGAACGCTTGGGAGAGGAGGTCGGGACCGTCGGAGTGGCCGAGCCCGACTCGGCCGCGGCACAGCGCCGGCTCGCCGAGTTCGACGCACTCGACATCACCGTCGTCCGCGCCCTCACAAGCGCCAACCTCGAGGCGATGTCCGCCTTGGCCGAGAACGCTGCACCCCAACACGGCGCGTAGAACCTAGAGCAGCGGTACCGTTTCGCAAATGCGCAGGGTCGTGGCGGCGCTCGTGGGCTTGCTCGTCTTCGGGGCGAGCGCGGACGCGCGCTCGAGGGCTCTCTCCAGCCGATCACTGATTAACGGGAGGGACTGGCTCTGCCGGTTATCGAGGTCGCGGCGTGACCGCGCAGCTACTCCGACAGCCAGGCAGCTTCAGGGCATCGGCCCGATGTTCGAAGCTCATCTAAGCGCAGAACCTTGCCGCCGCGCAGCGTGCGGACCTCATAGAAGCGGGTTTCGACTCCGACCCCGCTCGCTCGAGCCGCGGCCCTGGAGTCGAACCGCCACGAACACCCGGTCTCCGCGCCGATCACCTCCTCGAGGCTTGTCTCGGCCGCCTCCCGGCTTCGTTCCAGCGTTCGTAGTTCGCCAGGACGCGTCTTGCCGTACGGGAGGCACCGATCCTCCAAGCTGATCACCACTATGTGGGGGTCGTGGAACCCTGCGAGGCGATCGTAGTCGCCACGCGAGTAGGCACCCAAGGCCTCGCGCACGATCTCCACGTTCTCCTGCGACATCGAGCACGCAGTATCGCGCAGACGATCGTCGCCCTCACTGCCGGAGGAGCCACGAAGGCCGCTGGATCACCGACGCCAAGGCCCGCATCCGCGCCCGCAAGCACCTCATCCGCCTGAAGCGCGCTCGGGCTCAAGCGAGGTGACGGTGGATGTCACACCGGAGTAAGGTGCGGCGGAGGTTCGATGCTTACTCGGTTTCGCAATGACCCGCTCGTTGGAAACGTTCTCGGCCTGATCGCGCTCTTCGTCGCTCTGGGCGCCGGTGCATACGCGGCCGGGCTCGACCCGAACAGCGTGAAGTCCAAGCACATCAAGGACGGACAGGTCAAGACTCCCGACATCGGCCCTGCCACCGTCAACAGCTCACACCTGACGCCGAACTCGCTTCAGTCCGAGCTCGTCCCTCTGGACGAATTCGTGAGCGACGACATCGACGAGGGAAGCCTTGGGCCGGTGCCCGAAGCCCTCGACGCAGAGGAACTGGACGGCAAGGACTCCACCGCGTTCCAGGAGCTCGGCTCCGAGGCCTGGACCCCACTGCCGCTCAACGACTTCGGCGCGGATATCTGCCACTGGACGAGCTTCGGGGGCGGCTTCCCCACCCCGTCGTACTTCCGCGACCGGGACGGCGTCGTTCACCTTCGGGGACTGGTGAAGGCGACCGACGGGACGATCCAGGCGTGCGGAGCTATCCCCACCTTCGACGAGTTCCCGGTTCTGGTCGGCGGCATTCCTCAGGGATACGCCCCGGAGCAGCGAGCACGGTTCACGATCAGCGCGAACAACGCGCCAGGACAGATCGATGTCCTCGCCAACGGCTCGATGCTGATGACGATCGGCTACCCCACGTTCAACAACGCGGAGGTCTATCTAACGATCGACGGAATCAGCTGGCGCTGCGGGCCCTCGGGCGCGAACGGCTGCCCGTAAGCGACCGGCCGAGGCACGTTGCCCTGAGCATGCGCTCTCCGCACGCTGAGGGCAACGAAGGCGCCAGCGCTACTGATCCAGGAGCGCCTTGAGCAGCAGTACCCGGCTAGCGGAGCTCGTCATGTCTTCGCGAGACAGCCGCCCTGACTTGAGCGCCGTCAATGCCGCGGCCTCGGCATCCAACGACGCCTGAGTCGAGTGCGCGTACAGGAGCAGATCGACCGGCGCTTCCAGGCTCGCGAGAGTGACGTCTTGGCGCGACGCGAAGGAATCGAGTGCCGGAGTGTCGAGCGCGTCGGTCATTGTCACCCCGGTGAAGCCGAGCTCATCCCGCAGGAGATCGTTCGCCACAAGCGGTGAGAGCACGGCAGGGCGGTCATCCAACTCCGGGTAGATGGCGGTGCTCAGCATCACCATCTCCACGCCCTGAGCGATCAAGGCTTCGAACGGCACCAGATCCTCATGTGCCTCCTCTTCGGAGCGCCCCACCACCGCGGCCCCGTAGTCGGTGTTGATCCGGGCCGAGCCAAAGCCCGGAAAATGCTTCGCCGTACTCGCGACTCCGGCTGATCGAAGGCCAGCCGCGAAGGCAACGGCGTAAGAAGCGACGAGATCGGGCGAGTCCGAGAAGACACGCTGCTCGCTTTTGAGGGCGCCGCCCGGGCGCCCGATATCGGCGACGGGAGCCAGGTCCACGTTCACGCCGAATCGCGCAAGCGCCGCACCGGTTGCCGCGCCTTGCGCCTCGATCTCTTCCTCGGAGAGCCGGGCGCCCATCTGCGTTGCAGACGGATCGGGGGGTGCCGGCAGCCGCCGAACGTCACCTCCCTCCTGGTCGATCAACACAAGCGCCGGGAGACCTCCGAGACCTTTTTCGCTCAGGACATGGATCTGATCGACAAGCGCCGAGAACTGCTCAGAGCCGGCGTAATTGCGCTCGAAAACAACAACTCCGCCGGCGCGGCCAGTCCGGAGCCGTTCGGCAACGACGCCAGGAAGCGTCGTGCCTTTGAATGAGTAGAGAATCCGCTGGCCGAGCGCTTGGCGAGCCGAAAGGCGCGCGGTCAGATCCTCCGAAAGAGTCTCGGCTCGTTCCTCAGGGGTGGGTGGCGGAGCATCAGCGTCTTGCGCCTCCCCACCACCGCATCCCACGAGGCAGAGGGCAACGAGGAGGTACTTCGCGACCGTGCCTGAAGCGCTCAATACGGCGGCAGGTCCGCGTACCAGTCGCCGAGCTGGCGGAAGTTGCTCCAGAACTCGCGCTTCGAATCCTCCGAGTCGAGCGACTGGTCGATGTCCGGGACGAAGAGCACTTCGATCGTCGGCGTAAAGGGCTGCACCTCGCCCAGCTTCGGCTCGAGCGGCCGCGACAGCGGCACGTCGACCTCGTTCAAAGCTTCCAGCGCCTCGTCGCCCATTACAACGATCAGACGCGGGCCGACGATTGCGATCTCCTCGACGATCCGCTCGACGCACTCCGCCGCCGCAAGCGTGGGGTCGGAGATCGGGCACTTCACGCAGAGCGTGCCGTAGACGGTGAGCGGATCGACGCCGAGCCGCTTGAAGCTCTTCATCAGCGCGTTGCCCGGCCGGCCGTAGAACGCAACGCCCTCCTCGATCTCCGAGGGAGTCGGCGCGTACTTCAGGATCATCACGTCGGCCTGCGGATGGCCTGAACCCAGGACCGGCATCAGGTTGCCGCGCGGGCAGTGGGAGCACTCCTGCAGCCGACGGGTGAGCCCGTTCAGCTCGCGGATCGCGCGCTCGAGGTACTTCTCCTGAATCTCGTCGTCGGTCACGGGCACAGCCGGGAGGTTCTTCCGTGTGGGAGCCCCGCCTCCTGCCGCAGCGCCCTCCTGCATCAGGCCTTGCTCCCCGCCTTCTTGCCTCCGCGGCCGCCCGACGTCTGGATGAACTTGAGCGCCTGTACATAGACCAGGTTCTTGTGCTTTCGGACGATGTCGGCGTCGCGCATCGCCTCCAGGAACTCCGCTGGGCCGTCGAAGTCGTGGACGCGGATCATCACGCTGCCGAGCCCCTGCGCCACGTGCGAGTCCGAGCCGGCCCCGGGGACGATCCGGTACTTGGTGGCGAAGCGTTCCGCCTCCTCGTTGAACGCGGTGAGCGTCACGCGCGGGTTGAAGACCTCCAGGATGTCGATCTCGTCCACCATGTTGAGCAGGTGCTCGTAGTCGGGAACCGAGTGCAGACGATCGAACGGGTGCGGCACGTAGACCAGGCCGCCCTGGCGCCTGATCTCCGCGATCGTCTCCGCCATCGTCATCCCGCGCTCGATCTTCTCCTCGATGAAGAGGCCGATCACCTCGCCCTGCTCGGCGGTCTTCACTTCCTCGGCAACGATCACCTTGATCCCGACCTCGTCCGCAATCTCCCGCGCCTCGAGCGCGCCCGAGACGACGTTGTGGTCTGTGATCGCGATCGCGCCCAGCCCCTGATCCCGCGCCGTCTCGAGGAGCGTTCGCACCGGCGTCGCGCAGTCGGGCGAGTGGTCGGTGTGCATGTGGAGGTCAATGCCGATCTGCTTGCGGCGTGAGATGCGCTTGCGGATGGCCGAGTCGCCCGAGGCGTCCTGGCGGCGGGCCGCCAGCCTCGTGTAGATCTCCTCGAGCTGATCGCCGACCGCTCCCCACTCGCGGCTCGCGCCCTTAGCGCCCTTGGTGAACTCGCGTCGCAGGGTTGCCTTCCCGGCGAGCCGCTCGATCTGGCCCGCCAGGGTGATCGCGTCGCCGGGCGGGAACATGAGCCCCAGCTCGCCCCCTTCGACGAGCTCGTCATACAGGGGCAGCTGCGAGACGATCGGCACGGTGCGCGAGGCGAGCGCCGCGCGGACCAGACCCGGAGCCGTCCGCGGCCCGCCAGAGGCAACGCACACGATGTCGGCCGCCGCCACCAGCTCCTCGGGATCCATGCGCCGCGGCCCGACGACGCTCACCCGATCGCGCAGGCGGGTCGAGATCCGCACGTCCGGGCCGTCCGGGACCCAGATCGCCGCCTCCCAATTGAGCCCTTCGGGGAGCCTGCGCAGCGCGCGCATGAAGAGGCGGAGCGCGCCACGCTCCTCCTCGACGCAGTACGCGATACGAACCGGGCGATCGCCCGCAGGCTCACGACCGGGCCATTGCCCCTCGACCAAGCGCACGCCGGGCTCGACCAGTTCGTAGCCGCCGGGGAAGTAGCGCTGCATGAGGTCCACGGTCTCGCCGTTGGTGGCGGTACGCGCGTCGAGGCGGCCGAAGAAGATCTCCACAAGTGGGCGGGCGACCTGCGTCGAGAGCACGCGCTCGGACGGCTCGTGGAAGCTGCCGACGTTGAGGGAGCGCGAGTGCCGCAGCGCGACCGAAGCGGCGCTGGGCGCAAATGGATCGTGGACGTGAACGATGTCGAAGTCGACTCCGCCCAGTAGAGCCTCGAGGCCCTTTGAAACGTCGATCGGAAGCGGAACCCCACGGGCACGAGGACCTGGAGGCATGGGCAACCCGGTCCCAACGGCCAGCACCGGCGGGCCGTCTCCTCCCGCACGCTCGCCGCGCCACGATCCGTTGAACAGCGCGTTCGGCCGCTCGCGCGCGGCGTTGATCAGGCGACGAGCCTCCCGCGTCCCTCCCCTGACGCTCGACGGCGCAGCGATAACCACCTCGTGGCCCCGTCCGGCGAGCTCGCACGCCGCTTGCTCGGCGAATTCGTTGATCTGGTGGCGCTGGCCCCACGCCAGGGGCGTCACATGGGCGATGCGAAGGCGGTCTGCGCGGGACGGCACGAAAGGGAGCATATGCCGACCCACGGAGCCGGGCGGCTTGGGAAATAGAAGGGCCCGCCACAAAGGGCGGGCCCTTGGCTCAGCTACCCGCTGAGGCTTTTTCGCGGAGAGCCCTAGGCGTCCGCGGCAACCGCTTCGGCGGCGGCCTCTGCGGCCTTCGCGCCATCGGCGGTGCGAGAGTTTGCGGCGATGAAGTCCTCGGTCAGCACTCGAGCGTCCGCGTCGGGCCGCTGCGTGTGCGGGGACTTCATGAGGTACGAGGACGGGCCGTCGAGCTGGCCGGCGATGCCGTTGTTCAGCGCCAGCTTGATCAGGCGGACGGCGTCGATCACGACGCCGGCCGAGTTCGGCGAGTCCCAGACCTCGAGCTTCAGCTCGACCGTGAGCGGCACGTCGCCGAAGGACTTGCCCTCGAGGCGGATGTGCGCCCACTTGCGGTCGGTCAGCCACGGCACGTAGTCGGACGGGCCGACGTGCACGTCGTCCTCGGGGAGTTCGGTGCCCATGACCGACGTGACGGCGTTCGTCTTCGAGATCTTCTTCGAGTCGAGGCGCTCGCGCTCGAGCATGTTGAAGAAGTCCATGTTGCCGCCGACGTTCAGCTGCGAGGTGTGCTGAAGCTCGACGCCGCGCTCGTGGAAGAGGCGGGCCAGCTGGCGGTGGACGATGGTCGCGCCGACCTGCGACTTGATGTCGTCGCCGATGATCGGCAGTCCCGCGTCCTCGAAGCGCTTGTCCCAGTCGTCCTGGCGGGCAATGAAGACGGGCAGGCAGTTGACGAAGCCAACACCGGCCTGGAGCGCCTGCTCGACATACCACTTGGTTGCGGCCTCGGAGCCCACGGGCAGGTAACAGACGAGGACGTCTGCCTTCGTCTTTTTCAGGATGCCGATGATGTCGGCGGTCTCGCCCGGCGCCTTGGTGATCTTCTGCTTGAGGTACTTACCAAGGCCGTCGTGAGTCATGCCGCGATGGACCTCGACTCCCATGTGCGGGACGTCGGCGAACTTGATCGTGTCGTTCTGGCCCGACCAGATCGCCTCGGAGAGGTCCTTGCCGACCTTCTCGGAGTCGATGTCGAAGGCCGCGACGAACTCGATGTCCTTCACGTGGTAGCCGCCGAGGTCCACGTGCATCAGGCCCGGGACGTTCTCGTTGGGATCGGCGTCCTTGTAGTACTCGACGCCCTGGATGAAGCTGTTGGCGCAGTTGCCGACACCGACGATCGCGACGCGGACCTTGCCGTCGTCGGAGCGCGTGCCGTTTATCGACGCCCCGTTGGTCTCGGGCGTTCCGTTGGTAGTGCTCATTGGTACGAGGTTCCTTTCGAAGCGGGTAGCGGCAAGAGGTTACGCCGCCGCAACAATTTGGTTACACCCCGAGCGGCGGGATCAGACTTCTTGTGCCTGAAGCTCGCGCCTGACGTGCAAGACGCGCTGCCCGACGGTGAAGCTCGTGAGCCCCGCCATCACATATATAGAGGCGGGCAGAAGGTCCACGCCATCGATCAGCTCATTGGCCCCGAAGACGAGGCCGATCGAGAGGATCACCACGCGCACGGCGCGCGTCGCGATGCCGACCTTGCACTCGACGCCGAGCGCCTCCGCTCGAGCGCGCGTGTAGGAGACCATGAGCGAGCCGAGCACGACGAAGACGCATGCGGCCGCCGCGGTCGAATCACCGGCCTCGGCGAACTGCCAGGCGATCGCGGTCAGGACGATCCCCTCCTCGATGCGGTCGAGCGTCGAGTCGAGAAAGGCGCCGAAGAGGGTTCCCTTGCCCGACATGCGCGAGTAGCGCCCGTCGAGCGTGTCCATGACCGAGCCCGCGATGAACGCGAGGCCGCCCAGGAAGATCTGGTCGGCCAGGATCAGACCTGCCGCGGCGAGATTCCCGGCGAGGCCCGTCATCGAGATCGCGTTCGGCGTGAGCCGCGACTCGATCAGCCGGTTGCGCGCATAGGAACGCCACGCCTGGGACGAGCGCGCGCCGGAGACTCCCCCCTGGTCCTCCATCAAGCTCGTGCCTTCACGGGATTCACGGGGCCGAGTCTATGCGTCGGTGTTCCTTCCCCCGGGCTCTCACGGACCCATGACTTGAGCCCATCGACGTCGATCGTTCGCTCTTGCACGCGACGTAGATTAGGTCCGTGCCTGCGGCAACCAAGGCGGAGTGGAAGCGACCTCTCAAGCGGCGCGTCGTCGCGATCCGGGATCGCCTTCGCGAGATGTATGGCAAGCCGGTCAACGAACCGCACGAAGACCCCGTCCACGAGCTGGTCCTCACGATCCTTTCGCAGAACACCTCCGATACGAACCGCGACGTCGCCTACGCCGGCCTGAGAGCGAGGTTCGACTCGTGGCCCGAGGTGCGCGATGCGCCCACGGACGAGTTGGAGGAGTCGATCCGGCGCGGTGGCCTTGCCCCGACCAAGGCGCCGCGGATCCAGGCGGTCCTGCGCGAGCTGGGCGATCCGATCGACCTGGACTGGCTGGCCGAAGCCCCGCGGGAAGAGGCGCTCGCGTACCTGACGGCGCTACCCGGTGTCGGCCGCAAGACAGCCGCCTGCGTGATGATCTTCTCGTTCGACCGGCCGGAGATTCCCGTCGACACCCACGTCCACCGCGTCGGCGGGCAGGCTCGGCCTCTTCAGGTCGAACGCATCATGGGAGGAGGCACACGACGAGATGCTGCGGGTGACGCCGCCCGAGGACGCCTACGAGCTCCACGTGAACCTGATTCGCCACGGCCGGACGCTCTGCCGGCCCGCTCGGCCGAAGTGCGGCGAATGCGCGCTTCTTCGAATGTGCCCCTACGGGAGGGAGCACCGGGACAGCGTTAACGCAAAATCAGCTTCATAGGGTCACAATCCCTTGAGCAAGCTGCAATCGCGGGCAGGGTGTGTCCGCCGTAACGGAGGAGAAAACTTGAATACGCGTACTCATCGGAGGGGAACTCGAGGGCGGATCGCCCTGGTCGTCGCCGTCGCAATCGCAGGCGGCGTTGTGCCCTCCATCGCCGAGGCGAAGGCCAAGAAGCCGGTCAAGGTCGATGTCATGACCCGCAACCTCTACCTCGGCGCAGTACTGGACCCGATCATTCTCGCTGGAACTCCAGGCGCGGCGCGGGAAGCCGCGGGGGACGTCTACAAGATCGTGCAGGACACGAACATCATCGCGCGCGTGAAGCTGCTCGCCCAGGAGATCGAGGACGCGGATCCCGACCTCATCGGCTTGCAGGAAGTCGCGATCTGGCGGCGCGGCCAGCGCGGCGCGGCTGATGGCGCAAGCGACTCCCTCGACAGGAGGTCGTCTACGACTACCTCGAGCTCCTCCAGGACGAGCTCAAGCGGCGCGGGCTGAACTACAAGGTCGCCTCGCTCCAGCGGGAGGCCGACATCGAGGCGCCGATTTCGATCAGCGGCGACGACACGGCCGAGTTCGACGTGAGGCTCACCATGCAGGACGTGATTCTCGCCAAGAAGGGCGTGAAGACGTCGAACGAACAGAGCGAGAACTACGACGGCCGCGCTCAACGGCCTCCCGATCCAGGGCACCACCCCGGTCGATGTCGTACGCGGATACAACGCGGTGAACGTGAACTTCGAGCAGTCCAAGAAGAAGCAGCAGAAGTTCCAGTTCGTCAATACTCACCTCGAGTCGTTCGTGGCTGCCACCCGGAACAGCCCAAGCGACGGAGCTCGTCTCAGAGACGGGACCGCTCAGCCCGAGCCTGCCGGTCATCCTGCTCGGCGACCTCAACTCGGATCCTGCGGATCCGCCGCCGGCCTCGACCGCGTACAACACGATCGTCGGCGACCAGTACGACCCGCATGGCGGGTTCGAGGACCTCGGCCTCGAGGAGAACACGTGCTGCTGGTCCGAGACGCTGTTCGATGACCCACCGGCCACGTTCGGGTCGCGGATCGACCACGTGCTTGGCCGCAAGGGGGTCTCGGAGGTGTCGTCGGAGCTCATCGGCACCGACCCGGGGCTGCGGACCAACACCGGCCTGTGGCCGACGGATCACGGCGGCGTCGTCGCGACCCTCAAGGTCGGCTAGCAACCTAAGGATGGGGAACAGTTCGGGCGGGCGGCCCCACGGGTCCGCCCGCCCGACTGTGCTTATAGACTCGCGCCGGTGAACAGGGCGCCCTTTCTCATCCTCGGCGGCTTCGCGGTCATTTGCCTGCTTTTCGTCATCAAGGTCGTCGCGGGCCAGGGTGCTGAAAGCGCCGCGCCGGTCACCGTCGAGAGCCAGGATGAAGCCGGCAGGCAGCTCTTCCTGAGCAACTGCGGGCCGTGCCACACGCTGGCAGCCGCGGGTGCAGACGGCGTCGTTGGTCCCAACCTCGACGTGGTCCTCGCGCCGGGCGGCAACGCAACGTTTGAAGGCAGCTACAACCGCGCCCTGGCCGCCATCACCTGCGGCTTCGGGGGCGGGCGGATGCCGGCCGCGATCATCGAAGGTGAGAACGCTCAAGAAGTCGCAGTCTTCGTCGGCGCCTACGCCGGCCAGGCCGGCTCCGACTCAGGCCCCCTCGTCGACACGGAAAACGAAGAAGAGGCCCCGCGCGGCGAAGCCCCATCCTGCGACGAACCCGAGCCCACCGAATAGCCACAAAGAGCTAAGCGCGCGTCACGACCACCGCGCGGAGATCGGCGAGTTGGTCTGACGGGGTATCAGCAAAGGACATGGATGTCCGTGCGTGCGGTCGCACGGATGCGACGCTCCCGCAGGCCAATCGCCGGCTCCCACCCCGCGCTAAGCTGAGCTCATGCGTGCCTAGATCTGCTAGCCTCTCGCTTAGATTTCTTTCGAAACCAAACTGAACCAAACCAGGAGAACAAAACATGGGTAAGACCATCGGAATCGACCTCGGTACCACCAACTCGTGCGTAGCCGTCTTCGAGGGCGGCGAGCCGTCCGTGCTCGAGAACTCGGAAGGCGGGCGCACCACCCCGTCCGTCGTCGCCTTCACGGACGGTGGCGACCGCCTCGTCGGCACCGTCGCCAAGCGCCAGGCCGTCATGAACCCCGAGAACACCATCTTCTCGATCAAGCGCTTCATGGGCCGCAAGGAGGCCGAGGTCAAGGAAGAGGAGACGATCGTCCCGTACAAGGTCGAAGCCGGGCCCGGCGGAGACGTGCGCGTGGACGTGCGCGGCAAGCAGTACTCGCCGCCCGAGATCTCCGCGATGATCCTCCAGAAGCTGAAGTCAGACGCGGAGGCCAAGCTGGGCGAGACCGTCGACTCGGCGGTCATCACCGTCCCCGCTTACTTCAACGACGATCAGCGCCAGGCGACCAAGGACGCCGGCAAGATCGCCGGCCTCGACGTCAAGCGCATCATCAACGAGCCGACCGCCGCGGCGCTCGCCTACGGCATCGACAAGTCGGCCGAGGACCAGAACGTCCTCGTCTTCGACCTCGGCGGCGGCACCTTCGACGTCTCGATCCTCGAGATCGGCGACGGCGTCTTCAAGGTGCTCGCCACCGCAGGCGACAACCACCTGGGCGGCGACAACTGGGACAAGGCGATCGTCGAGTGGATGGTCTCCGAGTTCAAGAAGGATCAGGGAGTCGACCTCTCGCAGGACAAGAACTCCCTCCAGCGCCTCTACGAGCAGGCCGAGAAGGCGAAGATCGAGCTGTCCTCTACGCAGGAGACACAGATCTCGATCCCGTTCATCACGGCGGTCGACAACCAGCCCCGGCACCTCGAGATGCGCCTCTCGCGCGCGAAGCTGGCCGAGCTCACGTCCGATCTGCTCGAGCGCGTCGTCGCGCCCGTCAAGCAGGCCCTGTCCGACGCGTCGGCCAACGAGATCGACCACGTCGTCCTCGTCGGCGGCATGACCCGCATGCCCACCGTCCAGGAGAAGGTCAAGGAGCTCACGGGCAAGGACCCGCACCAGGGCGTGAACCCGGACGAGGTCGTCGCCATCGGCGCGGCGATCCAGGCCGGCGTCCTCGCGGATGACGTGAAGGACGTGCTCCTTCTGGACGTAACTCCGCTCACCCTCGGCATCGAGACGAAGGGCGGAGTGATGACGAAGCTCATCGAGCGGAACACGACGATCCCCTCGCGCAAGGCCGAGACGTTCTCGACCGCGCAGGACAACCAGCCCGAGGTGGAGATCCACGTGCTCCAGGGCGAGCGCGAGATGGCCGCCTACAACAAGTCTCTCGGCAAGTTCCAGCTCGCCGGGATCCCGCCCGCCCCGCGCGGCATGCCGCAGATCGAGGTCGCGTTCGACATCGATGCGAACGGCATCCTCTCGGTCTCGGCCAAGGATCTCGGCACCGGCAAGGAGCAGAAGATCGAGATCAAGGGCGGCTCCGGGCTCGACGAGGGTGAGGTCGAGCAGATGATCAAGGACGCCGAGTCCCACGCCGACGAGGACCGCAAGCAGCGCGAGCTCGCCGAGGCGCGGAACGTGGCCGAGAACGCCGCGTACACCGCCGAGAAGCAGATCACCGATCTGGGCGAGCAGCTCTCCGACGACGAGAAGTCGGGGATCGAGTCGCAGATCACCGCGATCCGCGAGTCGCTCGACTCGGCTGACGCCGCGGACCTCAACGCGAAGACCGAGGCGCTCCAGACCACGTTCCACTCGATCTCCGAGCGGATCTACCAGTCCGCCGCAGCCGAGGGCGCGCAGAACGGCGCCGACGGCGCAGCAGCCACCAACGGCGCAGCAGCCGAGGCCGAGGAGGAGGTCGTTGACGCCGAGGTCGTGGACGAGGAACGCTCGTAATGACAAAGCGCCCCCAGGCCGAGGCAGACATCGCTGAAACGGAGGCGGCCGAGGCCGCCTCCGTCGACGATGCCGCCGAGGCAGTAGAACCGAGCGCGGGGTCAGGCTCCGACGCTGCGGAGGCAGTAGAGCCTGCCGCCAACGAGGTGCCTGACCCCACAGCCGACACCCATCTGGCTCAGCTCGAGCGCGAACGTGACGAGTACCTCGACCTCGCGCAGCGCACTCGCGCGGAGCTTGAGAACTTCCGCAAGCGCTCGGTCCGGGAGTCATCCGACGCCGAGCGCCGCGGCCGAGCCCATGTGGCGCGCGGCCTCGTTCCCGCGGTGGACAACCTCGAGCGCGCGCTCCAGGCCGCGGGCGTCGACCTCGATCCTGCAAGCGCCACCGAATCACCCGACCCCGCAAGCCGCGAGGTCTCGGCGCACGAGGCGCTCGCCGCCGGCGTGGCGCTCGTCCATGGCGAGATCGTCGGCGCCCTTCGTGCGGCCGGCGTCGAGTCGTTCGACCCCGCCGGTGAGAAGTTCGACCCCAACCGGCACGAGGCGCTCTCGGCCCGGCCCGCCGCCAACGGCGAGGAATCCGGCATCGTCGCCGAGACCATCCAGCGCGGCTATGAGCTGGGCGATGTCCTGATCCGCCCCGCCCGCGTGGTCGTCACGTCGTAAGGAGGGACGCGCAATGGCACGAGACTTCTATGACGTCCTGGGGGTCGAGAAGAAGGCCACCGACGAGGAGATCAAGAAGGCGTACCGCACGCTCGCACGCGAGAACCACCCCGATCGCAACCCGGACGACCCCGCGGCCGAGGAGCGCTTCAAGGAGATCCAGGGCGCCTACGACACCCTGTCCGATCCCGAGAAGCGGCGCGACTACGACTCGGGCGGAGCGTTTGGCTTCGACCCGCGGAACTTCGCCGGCGGAGCGACCCAGAACCTGGGCGACATCTTCTCGTTCTTCACCCGCGGCCGCGGCGGCGGGATGCGCGGGTCCGACCTCGAGACCGATGTCTCGCTGAGCTTCGACCAGGCGATGGCGGGGACCGAGATCACCGTCACCGTCCCCAAGCAGGCCGCCTGCACGACCTGTCACGGCTCCGGCGCCAAGCCCGGCACCGCACCCCACACCTGCCCGCGGTGCCAGGGGCGTGGAATCGACGCTCAGAGCCAGGGCATCTTCTCGATCTCCCAGCCCTGCCCGGCATGCGGCGGTCGCGGCCAGGTCGTCGACGACCCGTGCCCGACCTGCCAGGGCGCCGGGCTCACGATGCAGCGCAAGCGCTACCGCGTGAACGTCCCAGCGGGCGTCCACGACGGCAGCCGCATCCGCGTCGCCGGCAAGGGCGAGGACGGCCCCGCGGGCAGCGAGCCGGGCGACCTCTACGTCAGGGTCCACGTTGCCCCGTCACCCGTCTTCGGCCGGCGCTCGGACGGCAATCTCGAAGTCCGCGTCCCCATCACGATCCCCGAGGCCATCAACGGCGCGACGGTCGAGGTCCCGACGCTCGACGGCACGAAGCGGATCAGGGTCCCTCCGGGCACCCAGCACGGGACCATCCAGCGCCTGCGCGGCGAGGGGCCGCCCCGGCCCGGCGGCCGAGGGCGCCGAGACATCCATTACCGGCTCGAGGTCGAGGTGCCGATCAGACCTTCCGCGGGCCGGCCGGCGCGCCGTCGACGACCTCGCAAAGGCACTCAACGGCCACAATCCGCGCGAGCGCATCCTGAGCGCGGCGGGTAAGAGGCCCGCCCAGGAGAAGCCGACCGGCGACAAAGAGAAGATGAAGGGCCGAATCGTGAGCCCGACCGCCGAACAACCACGACGACCGTCAGGGTCGATTCGAACCGCGGCGTCTTCATGATCTCGGTCGCAGCCGAGCTGGCCGAGATGCACCCGCAGACGCTTCGCATGTACGAGGCGCGTGGGCTCATCACTCCCAAGCGCTCACCTAAGAACACGCGCCTCTATTCACAAGACGACGTCGACCGCCTCCGCCGCATCCAGAAGATGACGGCCGAGGAGGGCCTCAACCTCGCGGGCGTCGAGACCGTCCTGGAGATGGAGGCCGAGCTCGAGCGCACCCGTCTCAGAGGTGGCGAAGCTGCGCGAGAAGGCGGCGGCTTTCGAAGCCGAGATGGCCAAGGAGATCGACCGCATCAAGCGCAGCGGCGAGATCGTGCCCTACGGCAAGTACGACGCCGAGGGATTCGAGCGGGCCGCGGCTCCCAAGCGCTAGATCTGCCACTCCCCGCCGTGGAGCAGGGGCACGGCGCTCCCGTCCGCGGCGACGCCGTCGATCTCAACCTCACGGCCGCCGACCATGAAGTCGGTGTGGACCTTGGAGTGGTTGAGGAGCTCGCGCTCCGGCGCGTCTTCCGGCAGGTCCTCGACCGTCCAGCCGAACCCGGCGCCATACGCGATATGTGAGACCGCATTCTCGTCGAAGAGCGTGTTGAAGAAGACGAGCCCCGCGGCCTCGACCTGCGATGAGTTGTCGACCAGCGCGACCTCGCCGAGGCGGTTGGCGTTGTCGTCGGTCTCGAGCTGTGCGCGCACGACGTCCGCTCCGCGCTCCGCGCGGACCTCGGTGATCTGGCCGTCCGCGAACGTCACTTCAAGCCCCTCGACCACGGCGCCGTTGAGCGCCAGCGGCTTGGTCGAGCGCACGACCCCGTCGGCTCGATTGCGGTCAGGGCTGGTGAAGACCTCCTCGGTCGGAATGTTCGCCATGTGGTCCTGTCCGTGCTTCGTCTGCTCGCGACCGCCGAGGAACTTCGCCCCCGGGATCAGGCCGATCTCCAAGTCCGTCCCGGGACCCCGGTAGCGCAGCGCGTCGAAGCCGCGCTCGTTCAGGATCTCGCACCTCGCGATGAGCTCGTCGGCGCGCTTGTGCCACGCCGCCGCGGGGTCCTCCTCGTTCAGCCGCAGCGCGATCTCGAGCGCCTTCCACAGCCGCTCGACGTCTGGTTCGCCCAGCGCCTCGGTCGCCCACTCCTCGTCGGGGTAGGCGACGATCGTCCATGAGAGCTCGGAGGCCGAGACCGCTTCGATCCACCGCTTGCGCAGCTCGGGCATCGTCGCGGCGGCCAGCCGCTTTGGATCGAGGCCGTGGAAGACGTCGGCGTGTGCGGCGCCGGCAATCCGGACGGTGGCGCCCTCGTTCTCAATCGCGTCCTCGAGTCTCTTGAGCTGCCACTCGGGAGTAATCCCGAGCGATTCTTCCGGCGCTCCGGCGACGTGGGCCCGGTGTACCCACGGGTCGGTCAACAGGACGTCGACGTGCAACGCGCCGTGGGCGTAGGCGTCCTCGGCGATCGCGCGTACCAACGGCGCGTGGGCTGGCTCAGCATGGACCAAAAGCGACTGGCCGTCGCGGAGATTCACGCCGACTCCAACGATGAGCCGCGCGTACCGGGCGAGGCGCTCGTCGGTTATCGACTCGTCGGCAATAGCGACAGGCTAATCAGTCGGGTCGGAGCCCCGCAGGAGCTGCGCGGCGATCAAGCGGATTGTGTCCTCACCGTAAACCTGAGACGGGTTGCCGTCCGTTAGGACCGCGATCGAGTAGCTCTCGCCGCCGACATCGACTTGCGCCGCCTGAACAACGAGCTGACCGGTCTCGCTGGGCCTCCAACCCCCCTTCAGCCGGACATCCGCTTGCTCCGGCGCCGCCTCAGGGATGCCCCACCTCTGCAACGGGGTGACCGACGCAAGCATCTCGGAGCCGAGGCCCCCGTACCGGAGGTCGAGAAGCTCGTCGAGCTTCGACATGAGGAGAGCCATGTCCGCCGCGGTGACCTTCACGTTGGACCAGTGGCCGACATCACCGCCAAAGTTCGCCATCTTGGCGGCTGCGGCGACCTCGTTCAGACCCGCATCGCCCACTCTCGCGTAGATCGAGTCCGCAGCTTCGTTGTCCGACAGCGTGATCATCTGCTCGAGCAGCGACCGCGTCGTTTCGTCGAGGGGGACTTCCTCGCGACGCAGGCGGCGAAGCTCCGCGACGAGCAGCATCG
Organism: uncultured bacterium; assembly: GCA_963725035.1. Taxonomy (GTDB): domain Bacteria; phylum Actinomycetota; class Thermoleophilia; order Solirubrobacterales; family 70-9; genus JALZKA01. The sequence goes on from CAVRWX010000005.1 coordinate 21,228, forward strand.
ACTTCGAGATGCTCGCCGAATAGAACTGCCTGTTGGGCTCGAACCCCACCGTCTCTTCTTCAGGCCCGATGGCGGCAAATGAGATGACGCCCGTGCGCGACCTGGCGATCCGCTCCGCCTCGGCCACTGCGCCCTCAGCCGGCCAGCGTTCGCGTTGATCACGCTTTTGGTCGAACGCGAGCGGTCGTTGCTCGCGCTCGAGGTTGAGGTTGAGCTCAGAGGCCAGCGCCTCGGTCTGCACCGGCTCGGCGCCGCCACCAGAGATACCGACAGCGCAGGCCACCGCTGCCGCAGCGGTGACGATTCCGATCAGCCAGTGTCGCTTCGATCGTCTCGCTGGCCGAGGTGCAGCACGTTGTATCCGGACCCTTTCGGCGCTTTCCTCGAACCGGCGCAGGATGTCGGAGAGGTCGCCGGCATCGTCCTCTTCCAAGGAGGAAGGGTCGGCCGGTGCAGAGCTCTTTCTCGTGAACTTCGTGAGAACGGACACCGGGTTAGGTTGTACGCCAACGATGGGACTTAAGCGAACTGGCTTTGCCGAGCACGAACGCACTATAGGCGCGTTCCTGGCCGCGGGCCGGATCGCGATCGGGGCGGGAATCTGGGCCGCGCCCGCGCTGGCGGCAAAGGGGCTTGGAATGGCGAAGTGGGACGGCGAGGCGCTTGCCCTCGCACGCCTGGCCGCCACCCGCGACCTTCTCCTCGGTGCATGGCTCGCGGCGGAGCTCAAGGACGGCGGCAAGCCTCTGGCGCCGGCCGTGGCGATGACAGTCTGCGACGCGGCCGACGCGCTTACCTTCGCGCTCCTGGCCGGACGAGGAGGCGACGCCGTCAAGCCCGGTCGCCAAGGCCTCGCGGCGGCGGGCCCAGCGACCGTGCTCGGCGCCTGGCTAGTCAGCCGTCTGAAGTGACAGGCACAGATATTAGTCGCTAAGACTTAGATTTCTTGCTAGAATCTCGCCAAGCATGAGACCTGACCGGCTGACGAATCACGCGCAGGAGGCGATTGCCTCCGCGCAGCGCATCGCGAACGCCTCGCGGAACACGGAGGTCGCTCCCGCGCACCTTCTGCTCGCCCTGCTCGAGCAGGAGAATGGCCTTGCCACGTCCGCGCTTCGGCGACTGAACGTGGATACCACCGCGACCGCGACCGATGTCCGCGAGGCCATCGCCGGCCTCGCGAGCCTCTCGGGAGACGCCTCCTCGGAGCTCCGCCCGTCGCAGACGCTTGTCCGCACGCTCGAGCAGGCCGAACGCGAGATGTCGAAGCGCGGTGACGAGTACATCACCGTCGGCCACCTCCTCCTCGCGCTCGCCGCCGACGAGTCCCCCGTCTCGCAGATGCTTCCCGAGCCGGACGCGATCGCGAACGCCTTGACCGAAGTCCAGGGCCCAGGCCGCATCACCTCGCCGAACGCCGAGGAGATGGCGGAAGCGCTCGAGAAGTTCGGCCGCGACCTCACCGCCGAGGCCGAGGCGCAGAAGCTCGACCCCGTGATCGGCCGCGACGAGGAGATCCGCCGCGTGATCCAGGTGCTCTCGCGCCGGACGAAGAACAACCCCGTCCTGATCGGCGACCCCGGTGTCGGCAAGACGGCGATCGTCGAGGGCCTCGCGCAGCGGATCGTCGACGGCGACGTTCCGGACTCTCTCCGCGACCGTCGTGTGATCGCGCTCGACATCGGCTCGCTCCTCGCCGGATCCAAGTACCGCGGCGAGTTCGAGGAGCGTCTCAAGGCCGTTCTCTCCGAGGTCCAGGAGGCGGCGGGCCGCATCGTCCTCTTCATCGACGAGCTCCACACGATCGTCGGCGCCGGCGCAGCCGAGGGCGCGGTGGACGCCGCCAACCTGCTGAAGCCGATGCTCGCCCGCGGCGAGCTTCGAGCGGTCGGAGCGACCACGCTCGACGAGTTCCGCAAGCACGTCGAGCCCGACGCCGCGCTCGAGCGGCGCTTCCAGCCCATCCTCGTCGGCGAGCCGGACATCGGCGACACGATCGCGATCCTGCGCGGCCTCAAGGAGCGCTACGAGACTCACCACAGCGTGCGCATCACCGACTCCGCGGTGGTCGCAGCCGCAACGCTTTCCGAGCGCTACATCGCCGACCGCTTCCTCCCCGACAAGGCGATCGACCTGATCGACGAGGCCGCCTCGCGGCTGAAGATCGAGATCGACTCGGTCCCCACCGAGATCGACGAGGTGAAGCGCCGCGAGACGCAGCTCGAGATCGAGAAGCAGGCGCTCCAGAAGGAGAAGGACGACGCGTCGAAGGCGCGGCTGGCCACGATCGAGGCCGACCTCGCAGACCTCGGCGAGCGCTCCGCCGAGATCGACCGCCCGCTGGCAGAACGAGAAGCAGGCGATCGAGGCGATCGAGGTCGCGAAGTCCAACATCGGCGACGCCGAGCGTCGCTTCGACCGCGCCCAGCGCGACGCGGACCTGGCCCTGGCCGGAAAGATCCGCTACGGCGAGATCCCCGAGCTCGAGGAGATCCTCACCCAGCAGGAGGCGAAGCTCGCAGAGCTCCATGCCTCCGGCGCATCCATGCTCACCGACGAGGTCACCGACCAGGACGTCGCGGAAGTCGTCGCCAAGTGGACGGGCATCCCGGTCTCGCGCCTGCTGGAGGGCGAGGTCGAAAAGCTCATCCACATGGAGGAGCGCCTCCACGACCGCGTGATCGGCCAGGACGAAGCGGTCGAGGCGGTCTCCAACGCGCTCCGCCGCTCACGCGCCGGCCTCGCCGACCCGAACCGGCCGATCGGCTCGTTCCTCTTCCTCGGTCCCACCGGCGTTGGCAAGACCGAGCTCGCCAAGGCGCTCGCCGAGTTCATGTTCGACTCCGAGCAGGCGATCGTCCGCATCGACATGTCCGAGTACATGGAGAAGCACGCGGTCGCGCGCCTGATCGGCGCGCCCCCCGGCTACGTCGGTTACGACGAGGGCGGCCAGCTCACCGAGGCCGTTCGCCGCCGACCCTACGCGGTGATCCTGCTCGACGAGATCGAGAAGGCGCACCCCGACGCGTTCAACGTCCTTCTCCAGATCATGGACGACGGCCGCCTGACCGACGGCAAGGGCCGCACCGTCGACTTCACGAACTCCGTCCTCATCATGACCTCGAACGTCGGCTCGGCCGAGATCGCATCCGAGTCGATCGACGAGCGCATGCGCGAGCGGATCGAGGGCATCCTCGCCACCACCTTCAAGCCAGAGTTCCTCAACCGCATCGACGAGACCGTGATCTTCCACCGCCTCTCCCGCGAGGACGTCGGTCGCATCGTCGAGCTCCAGGTCGAGCTCCTTACCCGCCGAGTCTCAGAGCGCGGGATCGAGATCGAGCTGACGGACGACGCGCGCACCCTCCTGGGCAACCTGGGCTTCGACCCGACCTATGGCGCCCGTCCGCTCCGCCGCGTGATCCAGCGCAAGCTGGTCGACCCGCTGGCGCTGAAGCTCCTCGAGGGCGACTTCGCCGACGGCTCGCGTGTCCGCGTTGACGCCGAGGACGGTGCTCTGGTCTTCAGGCCCACGCCAACAGCGGTCGCCGACGTCGCCTGAACCTCCCCCGG
>CAVRWX010000006.1:0-60694 GCA_963725035.1 uncultured bacterium
CGGAGAGCAGGGCTGCGACTGAGACGGCCCCGGCACCCTCAACAACCAACTTGCCGTGCTGCATCAAGGCAACGATCGCCTCGGCGATCGCATCCTCGTCAACCGTGCACAACTCGTCGACGTAGCGTTCGAGCAGAGGCGCGGTTAGCTCCCCTGGACGCTTGACGGCAATGCCGTCAGCGAGGGCAAACCGCAGATCATCGACCGGGCGCTCTGGATCGGCAACCGGGGCGCAGAGCTCACTCTGGACGCCGACGATGCGAATTGTCGGATCGACCTGCTTGAGGATCGCCGCGACACCACTGGCTAGACCGCCTCCTCCGATTGGGAGGACGACGGTTCGCATCTCCGGGATCTGCTCAAGGAGCTCTGCTCCCAAGGTTGCTTGGCCGAGCACGATGTCGGCGTCGTCGAAGGGGTGTACGAGCGTGGCGTCGTTGGCATCCGCGTACTCGCGAGCATGGTCAAGACAGCCGTCGACCGACTCGTCGCGCAGTGCGAGTTTGGCGCCCGCCGCCTGGACAGCCCTGATCTTGGACACCGACGCGGTGGAGGGCATAAAGACCTGGCACGCGATCCCGGCCCTGGCCGCAACGTAGGCGAGCGCCCGCGCGTGGTTGCCGGCGCTTGCAGCGACGACCCCGCCGGGCCCGAAGCGCTCGCGAGCGCCACCAAGCCGGACTGAGACTCCTCTCACCTTGAAGGAGCCCGTGCGTTGCAGGCACTCAGCCTTGAACTTGACCGTGGCACCAACGCGGGATCCAAGCCAGTCGGCGTCTATCACCGGGGTCAAGACCGCATTGGCGGCGATGCTCTGGCGAGCGGCGGCAATGCGCTGTGCGGATAGATCGAGAGCCGCCTCCACCGTCAGCCTGGAATGGCAACGATCGCCTCGAGCTCGACGGCGACACCGCGAGGCAACGCCGCAACTCCGATCGTGACACGGGCAGGAGGATCGCGATCGAACCAATGCGCGTAGGCGGCATTGATCTCGTCAAAGCGATCGAGCACGGTGGTGTAGACGGTTACCCGCAACGCGCGCTCGAGGCTCGATCCTGCAGCTTCGGCGAGCCCTGCCAACGAGCTCAGGCAGTGATCCACCTGCACAGCCGGCTCCGGGTCAACGAGGTCGCCGTCCGCGTTGATCGGAATGACGCCAGAGCAGAAGAGTAGGTCGCCGTGGCGAATCGCTTGGCTATAGGGACCGATCGCCGCCGGGGCCTTTTCCGAGCTGATCACCTCGCGGTCCACGGTCTCAACCGATCGCGATCATGTCGAGCGTTTGCTGCTGGCGTTTGAGCGCGCCGAGCATGTCCGCCTGTACTGGATCGAGGCTGTCCAAGGGATTCTCGGTAAGTGTGCCATGAGTGGTCAGCCGCTGCAATCCGGAACGTTGGTGCTTTGTACGAAAAGCGCTAGTTCCTCTTCTTCACCCTCAGCGAGGCTTCCATCCCCGACTCGCGGTGGCCGTCGAGCGAGCACCAAAGGATGTACTTCGAGTCCTGCTTCAGGCGCTTGGTGATCGATCCCACGCCTTCCGGCTTGAGCTCGCCGATCTCCCACCTGACATTTGACCCCTTGCGCTTGACCATCAGGTCGTGAGGGTCCTCGCCGGTGTTCGTGTACTGGATGATCGCCGGACCGGGCGGCACCTTGGTGCGGGTCAGCGAGAACGAGCGCTCCTCAACCCCGTTCTGAACGCCGATCGTGGTTGGCCCGTCGCCCGCGGACGCCGAGCCGGCAAGCGACCAGCCCGCGAGAAGGCACAGCGCCCCCGCGAGCGCCCCCGCCGTGCGCACGGAGTTCATGGCGCGATGATCTGAGGGCGCGCGAAGCCAGACGCGCCGGGAATGATCTGATCGGCGTCGATATCGAACCACTGCTCGAGGATCGAGCAGTAGAGCGACCGGAAGTCGACGGTGTGGATCAGGTTGTCGTCCTCGTCGAGCGCGCCGGAGCCAAGGCCCTGCCACTCGCCGACCATCTCGCCCTGGACCTGCGTGCCCATGACGAACGCGGTTCCGGCCGCGCCGTGGTCGGTACCCGTGAGGTTCTGCTCGGGGCGGCGGCCGAACTCGGAGTACACGAGCGTGATGACCCGGTCGGCCAGGCCGCGGGCCTCGAGGTCTGCCTGGAAGGCCGCGAGCGTGCCGAAGGTGATGCCGATGTCGTCGCCAAACGTTCCGGCCTGGTTGTCGTGCGTGTCGTAGGCCGCCGGGTGCCGAGACGGAGACGCAGCGGATGGGCATGTCGGCGTCGAGCATCGCCGACAGCGCCGACATGTTCTGGCAGAACCAGTGGTCCGCGTCCGGGTACACGGGAGGAACCGTGACCTCTCCGAAGTTCTCGAGGGTCCCCCGCAACTCGATCGACTGGTCGGCGGTCCGCCCGGCGAGCTTGCGGCCCAGGTCTGAGCTGGCCCCGCCCACCTGCCCCATCGCCTGCACGTGCTCGAACATGATCTCGTCCACGGGCTCCCAGACGCCAGGTGCCCAGAGGTCGTAGGTCGCACCGTCGATCGCCGCTACCGGGTTGGTCGTGCTGGCGAGGGACGGAAGGAGCCAGCCGTCGAGGGAAAGGCCCTGGATCGGGTTATCCGGGACGCCGATCACGTCGATCAGGCGCCCGAGCCAGCCGGTCCGCTCGTTCGGATCGAGCTCGCCGACCTCCCAGTAATGGCGCGAGGTGAAGTGCGACTGGTCGGGATCGGTGTAGCCGATTGTCGGCATCACAGTGAGCTTTCCGGCCTGGTGGAGGTCATGAAGCGGGCTCGCCTCGGGATGCCACATCAGGCGGTCGTCTTCCGTGAAGGTCGGTCCGTCGCCTTCGTCCAGGCGCAGGTCGGGACGCAAGTCGCGATAGATCGAATCGTTCACTGGAGCGAGCAGGGACAGGTTGTCGGCGCCCCCGTCCAGGAACACGGAGACGATGATCGGCACCTGCGTCCCCTGCGCACGCGCGATCCCCTCACTCAGATCCGCGAAGCCGAGCTTCGAAGCGCCGTAGACGGACATCATCCCCAGGCCGGCCCTCATCATGAAGGAGCGCCGCGAGAGGCCCGTGCCCGCGGGTATCGGCATGCCGGGCTCGATCTGAGGCAGGCCCTTGCCGGCCTCGGCTGCGGCGCCGCGCAGGAGGTGCGCGCGGGAGAACTCGTTGCAGTGATTGCAGGCCATCGTTCTCCTCAGCTCGTCTGCATCTCTGGGGACATCGCGACCATGACCCGCAGGGCGTTCTGGCGAAGGCCGCGGTAGGTCCTCTTCTGCCAGTCGTCTTCGATCACGGCCTCGACGGCTTCGCCGAACTCGATGAGCCCGTCGCGGGTGGCCGTGTCGATCACCGGGTCGCCCCAGTAACCGAGAGCCTTGTCGACCGCCTCGACGGCCGTCTCGTTGGCCGGATACTCGTCGAAGTTCTCGATCTCGTCCTTGCGGGTGATGTAGGAGACGGCGAACCAGCGGCCGCGGTAGCTGGAGGTGTCGAGCCAGCGCTCCTCGTCCCACCCCGCGACGTTCGGCGGGCGGAACGGGCGCTGCCCGGCCATGTCGGAGATCCAGGACCAGCTGTCCTCGCGGATGCCGGACTTCCGCGCACGCAGCATTCCCGCGATGTAGACGATCGGCGGCTTCACCATCGAGGGCCCCTCGTAGAAGAGTGGGTGCTTGAGAATCGCCTTGAGGAGGGGCTTGATCGCGTAGTTCGAGCGATACATCGACTCGAGCGTCGGCTTGAGTCGCAGGGTCCGGCGGAACCGGGACGAAGTAGCTCCAGAGCTTTCCGACCAGGTACGGGGCGTGCGCCTCGTGCTTGAGGCAGAGGCGGCACGAGTCCTGCCAGTCGAACTCGCCCGTCTGGCCGAAGATCGTCTTCGTTCCCCTGTCGTGGTATTCGCGGTCGAAGCGGAAGTTCTTGTAGCCGACGTCTTCCTTCCAGTCCGCGCGCCAGCCGGTAAGCGCCCGCGCCTGCTCGCGAACGTCGTCCTCTGAGTACGGGTAGCCAGACTCATCGGAGACGCCGAGCATGAAGAGCTCCATGAGCTCGCGCCCGTAGTTCTCGTTCGGGTCCCACTTGGTGTTGTAGATACCGGAGAGCCAGATCAGCATCGCCGGGTCGGTCGTGACGCGCTCGATCAGCTTGTCGAAGCCTTCGAAGGCTCTCTTACGGAACATGTTCGCCTGCCCGATCGAGATCCGGAGCGACCCGACGTCGCCGGTCGCGAACCAGTCGTGCCAGTTGAGTGCCATCCGCTCGACCAGGGGCTGGTTCGAGCGCACCATCTTGTCGAGCCACCACAAGACGTCGTGGCCGTAGAGGTCGAACGGGGCGAAGTTGCCGTCGTCGTCGCGGGGCGCCGGGCCGATCAGCTTGGCCTTGGGCGGAGCGAGCAGCGAGTTGACGGCCTTGGAGAGGCCCATTTTCGCAAGCTTTTTGGCCTCCCCCGGCTTCGGGCCGAAGCCCGCGCGCCAGAGCAGACGCGATGCCTCCCTCTTGGAGAACTCGCCGTCATATGCGGGTACCGCCATCAGACACCCCATCGGCACTGCGTGGCCGCGTCTTTACGCCTGTGGGCCCGCACTGGACGCTTTCGCCAGGCACGGGGAGCCTGCCTGGCTCCAAGCGTGATACTACGCCCCGTGACCGACGCTCTTGTTTTGGGGTCTGGTGGCGGGCTCGTCACTCGTGATCGGGGCTGTGATCGCGCTGACGGCGTGCCCGCCGCCGCGGATTACGGGTCTCGTGCTCGGCTTCGGCGGCGGCACGCTCATCAGCGCGATCTCGTTCGAGCTCACCGAGGAGGCGTATTCGCTGGGCGGCGCCGACGCGCTCACCTTCGGCCTTGCGGCGGGAGCACTCGTCTTCTACGTCGGCGACATCCTCGTCTCGCCACGCGCCGAGAGCGGCATGCACGGCCGGGAGATGCCCGAGCAGGACGAGAGCGGCAAGACCCTGCTCTTGGGCGCTTTGCTCGACGGAGTGCCCGAATCGGCCGTCCTCGGCTCCACGCTTCTCGTCGGCAACGGCATCGGCGTGCCCGTCCTCGCAGCCATCTTCCTGTCGAACCTGCCCGAGGGCATCGGCGGCGCCAGCGACATGCGCACCTCCGGGGTGTCCAAGGGGCGAATCCTTGCGCTGTGGACCGGCGTGGCGCTCATCTGCGCGGCGTCGTCCGCGGTCGGATACCAGGTGCTGGCGGATGCGGGCGATGAAGTGGTCGCAATAGTCCAGGCGTTCGCGGCGGGTGGCGTACTGGCCATGCTCGCGATCGAGATGCTCCCGAATGCGCACTCGCGCGGCGGGCGCGCGGCGGGGCTCATGACAGTCTTCGGCTTCGCGCTCGCCTATCTGCTGTCGACGATCGGGTAGGCCCGATTTCACCCTGAGAGCTGGTAGTCACGCACCTCGTCGAGCCCGACGCGACCGCCGATCTCGGCCCAGCCGTCGTCGAGCGGCCGGGCGAAGATCTCGGATCCGCGGCCCTGGCGGATCTGGATCGGTCGCCCGAGCTGCGCGCAGAGCGCCAGCGCCGCGGAGCCGGTCGCTTCGTCCTCGGGAATGCCGCCTCCTGTGACGAATGAGCGAGCACGCACCCTCCCGCCGTCCTCGTCATCCCACGCCCAGCAATACGCCCATTCCTCACCCCCGGGGGCGCCGACGAGCGCATCGACCTCGGCCGCGCCAGGCAGCTCGAGGTACTCGAAAGGCGGCGACCACTCGGCGCGAGCGGCGACCCACACGATCTCTTCCTCGTAGCGCACCGGAAGCTCGCCGGCGGGCGGCCGGAGGACGGCCACCTCCCCAGCCTTCTCGCGCAGAAGCCAGGCCGTGCCGACGCTCGGGTGCCCGGCGAACGGCATCTCGATCTCCGGCGCGAAGATCCGCATCTCGCCTCGCTCGAGGTCGTCCACGAAGACCGTCTCGGCGAAGCCAAGGTCGGCGGCAATCGCCTGGCGCTCCGCCTCCGGCACCTCGCCGCCGTGCAGGAACACTCCGAGCGCGTTCCCAAGTTCGCCCGCGGGCGTGGTGAAGACGCGAAGGACGTGTAGCTCGCTCACGCGGGCGACGATAGCCACGGGGCGCGAAACGCGCCGCCGGGGTTGTCCTTCGAGCAATGCAACCCCAAGGAGAGGACTCGACGTGACGGAGAGATTCAGGCGCGGCGACAGGGTCGAGTGGAACTTCCGCGGCCACACGGTGACCGGGCGGGTGCGCAAGCGCCTCGTCGAGCGCACCGAGGTGGCCGGCCAGGTCGTCGCGGCGTCAAAGGACGACCCCCGCTACTTGGTCCGAAGCGACAAATCGGGAAGGGAGACGGCGCGAAGGCCAGAGGCGCTGAAGCGGCTCGCTTAGCGAGCGGCGCAACCCGCACGCTTCGAACGGCGCTTTGGCGGGAAGATTTGAAGTGTGGGCGACGATCGATCGAGCGATGGCGACCTGGAGGCTGAGATCCATGAGGTCGGAGCCGCGATTGTCGCTGAGCTTCCCTCTCCTGCCCGCGGGCCGGTCGCGGCGCTCGACGAGCGCGCGATGCGGCTCACCACCGAGGATCCGGAGCTCAAGACCGCACTCTTTCGGCTGGTTGATGTCACCCCGGCCTGCCGCAACCTCGACGACCTCGCCTCCCACCTCGCCGAATTCGCGGAGAACGTCGATGAGCCGCCTCCGCCCCTGGCCGCGGCAATGCGCGCGGCGCACACCAAACCAGGGCGACTCGCGCTAGGTGCCGCAGTTGCGGCCGGCGTTCGCCACATGGCGCACAGGTTCATCGCGGCGCCCTCACCCGCGGAGGCCCGCGGCGAGCTCCGGCGCCTTTGGAAGAACGGCATCGGAGCCTCGGTCGACCTCCTTGGCGAAGCGACGCTGACCAAGGCGGAGGCAGTCGCCTACGCCGCGCGATGCGACGAGGCGCTAACCACGCTCGCGGGCATCAACCGCGAGTTCGCGCCGAGCCCCCTACTCGATCACGACCCCGGCGGACCTCTCCCGCGCACGAACCTCTCGGTGAAGATCACCGCCCTCACACCCCTCATCCGCCCCGAGGCTCCGGGCCGGGGCATCGAAGACGCTGCCGCAAGGCTCCGGCCGCTCATGACGCGCGCGAGGGAGCTCGGCGCCCACGTCCACATCGACATGGAGTCGCTCGACTCACGCGAGACAACGCTCGGCCTCCTCGCTGAGCTTCTTGGAGACAAGGCTTTCCGGGATGGCCCATCGGTCGGCGTAGTGCTTCAGGCCTACCTCCGGGACGCGGCCGACGAGCTGCAGGAGATCATCGCCGCCAACCACAGCGCCGGCCGGTCGGTGCCGATCACCGTTCGCCTCGTCAAGGGCGCGTACTGGGACCACGAGGTGGTCGAGGCTGGGCAGCACGGCTGGGCTCCACCCGTCTACGCCGAGAAGGCGGAGTCAGACCGGAGCTTCGAGGCGCTCTCCCGAACCCTTGTCGACCACGCCAGGGCGAACCCGGACGAGGTCCGCGTCGCGATCGCGTCACACAACCTGCGGTCGGTCGCCCACGCGATCGCGTACAACCGCCTCGCGGGAGGCCCGGACCAGGCCCTCGAGTTTCAGGTCCTCCGCGGACTCGGCGACGACCTTGCCCACGCGCTCGCCGGGGCAGGCTTCCGGGCGCGCAGCTATTGCCCGGTCGGCGATCTCGTCGCGGGCATGGCCTATCTGGTGCGAAGGCTTCTCGAGAACACCGCGAACGAGTCGTTCCTCGCAGAGCAGGCGAGCGGCGCGTCGCTCGACACGCTGTTGGCGGCGCCGTGAGCGCGCTCGGCCCATTCAAGAACGAACCGGTGCTCGAGCTCAGGCGCGCTTCGAGCCGCGACACGCTGAGCGCGGCGCTCGCGGAGCTCGATCTCACGCTGCCGGTCGCCGTTCCGGCACTCGTCGGCAATGTGCGGCGCGAGGGCTCGGACTTCACTTCAACCGATCCCGGCCGGCCGGACCGCATTGTCGCTTCGGCAACCGAGGCGAATGCGGGCGACGTCGACGATGCGATTGCGGCTGGCCGGGACGCCCTCAGCGAATGGGGCTCCCGCTCGGCTGAGGAGCGCGCCGAGGTCCTCGTAAAGGCGGCTTCGATCCTGCGCGAACAGCGACTCGCTCTCGCCGCCCTTGCCGTGAGGGAGTGCGCAAAGCCGTGGCCCGAGGCGGACGCGGACGTCTGCGAGGCGATCGACTTCTGCGAGTACTACGCGCGCGAAGCCGTCAGGCTCGGCCAGGGCGCGCCGCTGGCGCAGGTGTCCGGCGAGCGCAACTCGATGGCGTACAGGCCACGCGGCGTGGTGGCTGTCATCTCACCCTGGAACTTCCCGTTCGCGATCGCGGCCGGAATGACCTCGGCTGCTCTGGCCGCCGGCAACTCGGTCGTACTAAAGCCCGCCGAGCAGTCCCCCGGCTGCGCGCTCCGCCTGATCGAGGCGCTCCGCGAGGCGGGCGTTCCCGCTGGAGCACTCTCGCTCCTGCCCGGCCACGGCGATGCCGGCGCGATGCTCGTCGGGCACCCGGGGGTTCACGCGATCGCGTTCACGGGTTCGAGCGCGGTCGGCCTGGAGATCATCCGCCGCGCGGCCGAGACTCCCGAGGGCCAGGGTCACGTGAAGAGGGTCGTCGCCGAGATGGGCGGCAAGAACTGCGCGATCGTGGACGCGGACGCGGACCTCGACGACGCGGTCCCGGCGATCGTCCGCTCGGCCTTCGGGTACGCGGGCCAGAAGTGCTCGGCGATCTCGCGGGTGCTGGCCCACGAGGCGATCGCGGAAACGCTCGCCGAGCGACTGGCCGGAGCGGTCGAACTGCTCCGCGTCGGCCAGGCCGAGGACCTCGAGACCGAAGTCCCGCCCCTGATCGAGCGCGAAGCGCAGGAGCGGTTGCTCAGCGCCACCGAGCGCGCGGAGTCCGACGGCGGCGTGCTCGCTCGCGCTTCCGCGCCGGAGGGGCCTGGCTGGTTCGCCGCGCCGGCTCTCGCAACGGGACTCGACCCATCTTCCCCGCTTCTTCGAGACGAGATCTTCGGCCCACTCTTGACCGTGGAGCCCGTCACCTCTGTCGAAGCGGCCTGCGACGTCGTCGGCGAGCTTCCGTTCGCGCTTACCGGGGCGCTCTTTACCCGCAGCCCCTCGATGATCGAGTACGTGGTGGCACGCTCACCCGTCGGCAACCTCTACGTCAACCGCGGCGCGACCGGTGCGATGGTCGGGCGCCAGCCGTTCGGCGGCAACCGCCTGTCGGGCGTCGGGTCGAAGGCGGGCGGGCCCGACTACGTCCTCCAGTTCACCGAGCCCCACGTGGTCACCGAGAACACGACCCGCCACGGCCTGGTGGCAGAGTAAAAGCGTGGTCGACCTGCGCGCCGCGGAAGAATGGATTGACCTGTCGCTCGTGGCGGCGGAACGGGAGCGGACCGGCCCGGTCGAGCGGTTTCGCTCGAGGCCGTGGGGTGAAGTGCTCCGTGCCGAGACGCGAGACGGGGTGGTTTGGATGAAGGAGCCCAGAGGCGCGACCGCGTTCGAGGTGCCCCTCTACTGGCTCCTCGCGGACGCAGCTCCGGAGGCGATCCTCACCCCGCTCGCCGTCGATGAGAAGCGGGGGTGGGTCCTCCTACCGGACGGCGGAACCTCGCTCGGGGAGCGGGCAGAGGCCGAGGAGTTGATTGCGGGCATGAGCGCGGCTCTTGCGAGCTACGCGGAACTGCAGATCGCACTCGCCCCGCGGGTCGACGACCTGCTCGAGATCGGGATTGCCGACATGCGTCCGGGCGTGATGCCTGCTCGCTTCGACGAAGCGCTCAGGGCAGGCGAGCGCTACGCGGCGGCGTCAAGCGATCCCGCCGATCGCGAGAGCCTCGAGCGGATCGAGGCATATCGCGGGGCGCTTTGGCGAGATGTGCGCGGACCTGACGTCGCGTCCGGGCAGCGCAAGTCTCGATCACAACGACCTCCACCCATGGAACGTGCTCGGCTCCCCCGCCGGCGGCATGCGCTTCTACGACTGGGGAGACAGCGTGGTGGCACACCCGTTTGCCGCCACCCTGGTCCCGTTGGGCGTCATCGCGCGGTCGGACGCAACCGCAGTCGAGACCCTGCGGGATGCGTATCTCGACCCGTTCTCGGAACTGGGACCGCGTGAAGAGCTAGTTGAAACTCTGGAGCTCGCATGCCGGGTGGCGAAAGTTGCGCGCGCGCTGACGTGGGAGCGCGCCCTGCTTGCGGGCGAAGCCTCATCGACCGACCGGGATTTCAGCCGCGCGCCGCTGGAATCGCTCGAGTCCCTGCTGGACGAGTCCTACCTGGGCAACACGTGAGGTTGCCCGCATGGAGTCAATTGGCGATTTGGCAAGCCAGCCGGACGCAGCGGTCTAGAGGATCGGCAGAAAGCGCTCGATTTCCCAGGGCGTGACCTGAACCCGGTACTCCTCCCACTCCTCGCGCTTGATCTCGATGAACCGCTTGAAGGTGTGCTCGCCCAGGACCCGCAGGACGAGCTCTGACTCCGCGGCGATCTCGATCGCTTCGCCGAGGTTCTCGGGGAGCTGCTCGATGCCGCGCTGACCTCGCTCCTCCGGGGTGAGGTGGTAGAGGTTCTGCTCCATCGGTTCGGGGAGCTCGTAGCCCTTCTCGATCCCCTCGAGCCCGGCATGGAGCATGCCGGCGAAGCACAGGTATGGGTTGCAAGCCGGGTCCGGGCAGCGGAGCTCAGCGCGAGTCGCCCCCTCCTTGCCGGGGTGGTAGAGCGGCACCCGGATGAGCGCCGAGCGGTTGCGGCGCGACCAGGCGAGGTAGACGGGCGCCTCGTAACCGGGCACGAGCCGCTTGTAGGAGTTGACCCACTGCGCGAACAGCGACGAGATCTCGCGGGCGTGGCGGAGCTGCCCCGCGATGAACGCCTTGGCCGTGTCGGAGAGGAAGAACTGGTCATCCGGGTCGAAGAAGGCGTTTCGCCCGTCGGCCTGGAGCGACTGGTGGACGTGCATCCCGGAGCCGTTCTCGCCAGATAGAGGCTTCGGCATGAACGTGGCGTGCATGCCGTGGTTCATCGCGTACTCCTTGACGACGATGCGGTACGTCATGCAGTCGTCGGCCATGTCGAGCGCGTCCTTGTAGCGCATGTCGACCTCGTGCTGCGAGGGGCCGACCTCGTGGTGCGCGTACTCGACGTGGATGCCCAGCTGCTCGAGCGCCAGGATCGTGTCGCGGCGGACCTCGGAGCCGGCGTCGAGCGTGGTCAGGTCGAAGTAGCCGCCCTCGTCCATGACCTGCGGCACGCCGCTCTCGGGCCGGGACTCGGCGAAGTAGAAGAACTCGAGCTCGGGGCCGATGTTGTAGGCCTCGAAGCCCATCTCCTTCGCCCGCTCGAGCGCGCGGCGCATGATCCAGCGCGGGTCGCCCTCATAAGGCTCGCCGCCCGGGACCTGGACGTCGCAGAACATGCGCGCCGTCGCCTTCTCCTCGGGCCGCCAGGGCAGGACCGCGAACGTCGACGGGTCCGGCATGGCGATCATGTCCGACTCCTCGATGGGGTTGAAGCCGGTGATCGACGAGCCGTCGAAGCCCATTCCGCCCTCGAACGCGTCGTCGAGCTCGGACGAGTTGATCGAGAAGCTCTTGAGCTGGCCCAGGACGTCGGTGAACCAGAGGCGGATGAAGCGGACGTCCTGCTCGGAGACGATCTTCTTTACGTCGGCAGCTGTCTTGGGCGTGTCGGCCACGCAGGAACCATAGCCCCGCCCAGACCGACAGCCGGTCCACGAGCCTTGGACATTCGGGCTAGATTGGGCCCGTGGACGAGCTCGCGACCAAGCTCCGCGCCGCCGTCGAGCACCTGCTCACAGAGGGTGAGGAGATCCGCGGCGTCTGCATCGCGAGCCAGGTGGGCATGTTCAAGGGGCGCACCGTGGCGCTGGCGACGACTTCTGAGCGCCTGATCGTTCAGGGACTCGACCGCAAGTTCGCCGCCAAGGACGAGCCGTTTCTCCTGACCCATGCCGACATCGCGAGCGCCTCGGCCGATGGGGCCGGCGGCGGCTGGGCCGAGGTCACGGCGGCGGTCATGGACAAGGTGGCGGTGAAGCTCGATCTCCGGACCACTTCGGGAGAGAAGCTCAAGCTGATGCTGATGAGCGGCACCGGGCCGCTCGGCGGCCTGGGCGGCGGCGAGACGCAGCGCCAGGGAGTCGAGGCGCTGTCGGCCTTCTTCGCCTCTGCCCCTTGAATTAGAAGAGCCCCGCCGAAGCGGGGCTCTTCCGTAGCAGGCCTGTAAGCCGGATTCTGTCGTGCGCTGTCATCTATCTATGCGCCCTACCTGGATCTCGCCGGGCCGGGTCATCGATCCTGCTTGGGCTTGCACCTGACGGGGTTTGGCTAGCCGCCGCGTCACCGCGGCGCTGGTGCGCTCTTACCGCACCGTTTCATCCTTGCCTGTACGCCCCACGCGTGTCGGGCGCCATCGGCGGTTTGATTTCTGTTCCACTTTCCCGCGGGTTTCCCCGGGTCGGCATTACCGACCGTCGTGCCCTACGGTGTCCGGACTTTCCTCGAGAGTCACCTCCCGCGACTGCGCAGCCTGCAGGCCCAATGGTACGGCGTGGAAGCGGGCGATGCGGGAGCGTCAACTAGGAAGGCAGATCTCTCGCAGATCAGGCATCCACGCGGAGTTAGGTGCTTTGCATGGAAAGCACATAACTCGTGCTGTCAGTTCGGGATACAGCGCGGGCGACATCGGCTCGAGCCTTTTCGCTGGGGCAGGCGTGTCTACGTTCGCAATAGGCGTCTTCGTCACGCAAGTGCGACCTCGGGAGTTCTTCGCCGCGGCCAGTGGAGTCACCCCGGAATCGCGACCCGTTCGGCTCGAAGATGAACCGAGCGGCGCCTGAAGCCTTCTTGCCCTGAACTTGCCCTCGACGTAGCCGTAGACCGCGTCACTTGTCGGCGAACTTTCGCGCTCACGTTTCGAGCTTGGCGCTCACCGACGCCGGGGACGCGATCGGCGTCCGTGCTCAATGCACAGGTGGCCGGTCCAGTCCGCGGTCAGCGCCCGACGAACCCGGTCGACCTTCGGGTACTTCTGATTCACGCTCAACAGCAGCGGATAGGGGTCGCCCGCGCCGTCCAGCTGCGTCGTCTCGCCGCTGTAAGACCCGCTCTTGAAGCCGGCAGAAGCCGGCGCCGCGAGGCCGATGAGCATCACCCCCGTAGCACCGATCGCGATCGCCCGTTGCCTCGTGCGCTTGCCCATACGCTCTCCTTTCCGCATCCTTGCCGGAGAACGGAGACTACGCCTCCTCGCCAACAGGCGCAAGCCGCTGGCGTCTGCAGCCTCATGCCCGCAACCGTCCCATGAGCAGAGTCGGCTAGCTATGGATTCTGCGCTCGGCTTGGGTTGCCGTAGGCACATCCGCCCGCCGACGAACGTCGCGGGGTATAGGTGCTTTGGACGAAGAGCGCCTAAGTCGCTTTGCATGGAGAGCGGAATAAATCTCCCGGCTTGTCTCGCTATACACCTCCATCACTGAGATGAGTCCCCTGACCGACCTCATTGCCGGTGTCCCCGTGTCCGATCTTGACGCCAGCGTCGACTGGTATACGCGATTGTTCGGCCGGCCCCCGGACCTCCGCGTAGGCGAGGAGGTGCTCTGGGACCTCGTCGACGGCGCCACGCTCTTTATCGAGCCAAACGCGGCCCGTGCGGGCGCAGGCCGCATCACCCTCGCCGTGACCGGCCTCGACGAGCTCCTGGAGGGTCTCGCTGCTCAGGGAATCGAGCACGAACCCGTCGAGACCTACTCGAACGGCGTGCGCCACGTGAAGGTCCCCGACCCGGACGGGAATGCGATCGCGTTTGCCGAGCCGCCCGACAGCAGCTAAGCGCTTTGGACGAAAAGCACTTATTCCCATGTGAACGTCCGTGAGTACGGCCTATAGGGGGTACTGACGGACGTTTGCCCCGGATGCGCCCAGTCAGGTCCGCCCTCGTTGCCGGTTTTCGAGCTATTGGCCGAGCTGTCCATCCGGGTCGCCGCCTGCGAATTGAAAGTCCCTAAGTGTCAGGCGCGGCGATTCCGGGGTAAGGGAGTTGCATGGCCAACGGGTCAATTCGGGGGGAGCCGTTCGACGACGGCCTCTACTCGATCCAGATCGAGGGTGACTTCGATGCCTCGATGCGGGACCAAGGCATCGCGGTCACAGAGGCGGCGCTGGACGACGATCCGCGGGCGATCCTGATCGACGTCAAGCGCTGCACCCTCCTCGACTCGACCGCGATCGCCGTGATCCTGGGCGCCCGGCAACGCGCGCTGGACGCGGGCATCGGCTTCGTCCTGGTCGGCCACAACCCGACCATCGACCGCACCATCGAGCTGACGGGCCTGGGCGAGGACCTCGAGATCCTCGCCGACACCGAAGAGGCGATCGCGCTACTCGCGCTGAGCTAGCTGAGCTCTGAGCCGCAGCCCGGGCAGGGCTGGGCGGCGTGGATCCCGGTCGCGCAGACGGGGCACTCGGACGTGCCCGCACTCACGAGCCCGGACCAGGTGGACGAGATGCGCTCATCCAGGGTCGGTGCGCCCGGCTCGAACATCTGGCGCGCCGCGAGGTGCTGGAAGCGGCGCGGGCGCTCCGAGCCTGGGAAGAGGCGGTGCCTGTCCTTGGGGGAGACGGCGGGCACGTCACATGCTCCGGAAGACCCCGACCACCTTGCCTAGGAGCGTGGCCTCGCGGGTGCGGATTGGCTTGTAGGCGGAGTTCTCGGGCTGGAGGCGGATCTGGTCCTTCTCGCGAAAGAAGCGCTTGACCGTGGCCTCGTGCTCGAGCAGGGCAACGACGATCTCGCCGTTCGACGCGTCATCGGTCTGCTTCACGACCACGTAGTCGCCGGCGAGGATTCCCGCGTCCTTCATGGAGTCGCCCTTGACCCTCAGGATGTAGTCCCCCTCCTCCCCGCCGATCATGTCCGGCAGCTCGAGGTACTCCTCGATGTTCTCCTCGGCGAGGAGCGGCTCGCCCGCGGCGACCTCGCCGACCACCGGGAGGCCACGCCCGGCCAGCTTCTGCTTGGTCTTCTCGACGAGCAACTCAATCGCCCGCGGCTTGGTGGGGTCGCGACGCAAGAGCCCGATCTTCTCGAGGTTCGCCAGGTGGGCATGGACGGTCGAAGAGGACGTGAGCCCCACGGCCTTGCCGATCTCGCGCACGGTGGGCGGGTAGCCGGTCTTCGCCGCGTACTTGCGGATGTAGTCGAAGATCTCCTTCTGGCGCTTGGTCAGGTCCATGACTCTTCTCCTAGCGGTTTCGTGGCTGAAGACGGGAACACATGTTCGTAGAGTAGCCGCCCCTCCGGACGGATGTCAAGCCGACCGCCCCCCACCGCACGCTCGCGCCCGTGGATACACTGGCCGCTCCCTCAAGCGGTTGTGGCGGAATTGGTAGACGCGCAAGGTTGAGGGCCTTGTGGCCTGTATAAGGCCGTGGAGGTTCGAGTCCTCTCAACCGCACTATTGCCGCTGTCGTAGAGCGGGCTACGATCGCCCCATGAAGGTTGAGAAGACGGATTTCATCACGATCCCTGTCCGCGACTTCGCAAAGGCGAAGGACTTCTACGAGAACACGCTCGGGCTCGAGTTCTCCCACACCTGGGGCAGCATGCCTGCCGGCGAGTTCGAGACCGGCAACCTGACGATCGCGCTCATGCAGCCCGATGCGTTCGGGATGGAGTTCTCGCCGCATCGCTTCCCGGTTGCCCTCCGGGTCGATGACGTCGAGGCCGCCCGCGCCGAGCTCGAGGGCAAGGGGGTCAAGTTCATGGGCGACACAATCGACTCCGGCGTCTGCCACCAGGCGATCTTCGAGGACCCCGACGGGAACATGCTCGACCTCCACAACCGCTACGCGCCGCCCAACGTCGGCCCGGGCAGCTGACGGCTAGTCGCCCAGGCTCGTGAGCCAGGCTCCAGAGAGCGCCGGGATCTCGCGGCCGGAATCGACGCCGCGGACCGATCGCTCGATGCCGAGGAACGTCCCGCCCGAGCTCTGCAGCACGCTCAGGAGCGGGTCGTCCCGGGCCTGATCCGCCTGCTGGGGATCGAGCTCGTCGGCGAGCTGCGCCTCGCCCGCGTCCAGCATCGCCAGGCGGAGGCTGGGATCGGGCGTGACCTGTAGCTCGATCTGATCCAGCGCCGGCCCCAGTTCGACCTTGGCCGATGAGCCCCACCACGCCGTGTTGCGAGCAAGAAGAGCGCGGTCGCCGTCACGCTCGCGGAGCTCGAACGCGCCGGTGCCGGTCTGCGAGGGGCGGGTGACGATCGCGCCGTCGCCAGATGACGGCTCCAGGGCAGTGGGCGAGACGATGCCGAGCTGAGGGGCCGACAAGTGCTCCGGGAAATCCGGGTCGGGAGCCGCCAGGGCGAATCTGACCTCTCCTGGGCTGGGCGCGTCGACCGAGAGGAGGCCTGGCAAGAGCGCGCGCCCGGCGGCGGTCGTCAGCCACCTCGTTGCGTTTGCCTGGACCGCGGCCGAGTTGAAGGGAGTCTCGTCGTCCTGAAAGAAGACCCCGTCGCGAAGCCGGAAGGTCCAGATCGTGTCGTCCTCCGAACTCTGGGTGCGCACGACGAGTCCGGGCACCCGCCGCTCGACGTCGAAGGGGCCCGCCACCTTGGCGGTAAGCGGCTCGTTCACCTGGCGCACCAGGATCTCCTCGGAGCGGGTGTTGGCCTCCAGCGGATCGGTGCTCACGATGCGGTCGGCGACAGTCCAGACCAGGGTCCCGCCCTCACCCGCCGGCGTCGCGCTCGACACGGCGGACGCTGCATCATCCTCCCCTCCGCCACATCCGGCGGCTGCGCACGCCAGGAAAGCCGCGCAGAGCCCGCCCATCCGTGTGAGCGCGGGCATGCCGCAGGCCTGCTTAGAGCTTGAGAAGGACGAGCGTGTTCAGCGCGAACACGATCGCGAAGAAGATCGTCCAGCGGTCGAGGTTGCGCTCGACCAGCGAGCCGCCCGCGAAGGAGCCGCCGCCGCCGCCGATGCCGAAGGCGCCGGAGAGGCCCGCGTCCTTGCCCGAATGGAGCAGGACGAGGATGATCAGGATGATCGAGACGAGCACCTGGACGACTTGAAGGATCTGTTCCATCGCGGGGCGATTCTAGAGCGTCCGGTCGTCCCTCTTGCCGCGTCCCTCGAGCGCGTCGATCTCCTTCAGGATCTCGATCGCCTCGCGCCTGAGGTCCGCGTCCGCCCGCGCCCAGTCCTCCTGCGAGAGCTTGCCCTGCTCTCGGTCGAGCTCGGCGTCGCGGATCTCGCGGTACTTCGACTCCTTGCGTGCCTCGAGCTCGGCGCGCTCGGGATCCTCGATCCGCTCGGAGCTCTTCGCGCCCGGCCGCAAGGGGATCGAGACGAAGAGCGCGACCGCAGCGATCACGAACAGCGCGATGAGGGCGACCTCCATGGCCCGGGGAGGCTACGAGGCGCGGCCGAGATCCTTGGCCAGGCGGGCTGCGTACACGTCCGATACGCGCCGGCGGCGGGCGGAGGCAGTCGGCCACGCGGCGATCAGGCCTCCGATCACGCCGATCGCGCCGCCCACCCAGATCCAGATCACGAGCGGGTTCACGTTGATGCGAAAGTCGACCGGGATCTCGCCGTCCTCGTAGCGACGCTGCAGCTCGCTGATGATCGCGCCCTGCGCCTGGGATCGCGCCTCCGCGATCTGGCGCATCGCCTCCAAGCCTCCGGGCGTCGACGGGTCCGGCAACTCGTCAGGGATCAGGAGCTTGTCGATCTCACGGTCAGAGGTCGTGATCAGGTTGTCGATCTCAGGCTCCGTCAGGTCGGGCCGCATCGCGGTCCAGAAGTCCTCCGCGGCCCCGCCTGAGCGCCCCACCTCCGACGTCGCCTCGCCCTCGAAGAAGCTCCGGACGGTGCCGGTCGAGCTGGACGAGTAGTAGTTGCGGCTGGGCGTGAGTGTGTCCACGACCTCGCCGTCGCGGCGAACCTCGACGACCGAGCCGAACGTGAGGCGGTCCTCGTCGAGGTCGCGGTAGGCGGTCGGACGCACGTAGGTCAGCTCGTAGTCATCGACCGTGGTCGAGTCGCCCGGCAGCATCCGCACGTCGTCCGAGGTCTGAAAGCTCGACGAGGCCGCGATCGAGACGAACGCGATCACGATGCCGATGTGGACGATGTAGCCGCCGTAGCGGCGGCGGTTCCTGACCACCACCCGCCCGAGCGAGAGCGCGAAACCGTCGCCTGTGAGCGCGTTCTGCGCCGAGGCGCCCCGCACGAACTCGCTCACAAGGCCGGCCAGCGCAAAGGCCGCGAACGTGAACATGATCAGCGCGCCCGGCTCGTCCGCGACGTCAGTGAACGCGAGCAGCGCGACGAGGACGACGGCCGCGACAGCCAACGGCGGACCGAACAGCCTGAGCGCCCGGCCCGCGCTGATCTGGCGCCACGCCAGGAGCGGCCCGATCCCGGTGAAAAGCACGAGCAGGATCGCGAGCGGCGTCACGTACTGGTCGAACCACGGCGCGGCGAGCGTCGAGCGCTCACCCGTGAACGCCTCGGCGATGAGCGGGAAGAAGGTGCCGTAGAAGACGACGAACGCCAGGCCGATCAGGAGGATGTTGTTGACCAGGAAGACGGCCTCGCGAGATGCCAGCGACTGGACCCGCCGCTCCGAGCGCAGGTCCGGCAGCCGCGAGACGATCAGCGCGGTCGAGCCCGCCAGCACCACCGCGATCAGGACGAGCAGCGGCGTGCCGACCGTCGATTCGCCGAAGGCGTGGATTGACTGCAGGATCCCCGAGCGCACCAGGAACGTGCCGAGCAGGGACAGCGCGAACGTCGCGCAGATCAGCGAGACGTTCCACACCTTGAGCATGCCGCGGCGCTCCTGGACCATGATCGAGTGGAGGAACGCAGTGCCCACGAGCCAGGGCATGAGCGACGCGTTCTCGACCGGGTCCCACCCCCAGTAGCCGCCCCAGCCGAGCTCGACGTATGACCAGCCCGCGCCGAGCAGGACGCCAACCGAGAGGAAGATCCAGGCCAGGAGGGCAAAACGGCGCGTCGAGCGGATCCAGCTGGTGTCGAGGCGCCGCGCGATGAGGGCCCCGATCGCGAACGCGAACGGGATCGAGAACAGGACGTAGCCCGAATAAAGCATCGGCGGATGGATCGCCATCGCCGGGTGGCGGAGGAGCGGGTTGAGGCCCAGGCCTTCGGCCGGCACGGGGCTCATCCGCGTGAACGGCATCGCGTCGCCGCCCGAGATGACCATCAGGCCGGTGAAGAAGACGCCGAGGCCGCACAGGACCGCAGTCGCCCACGGCACCACCTCGCGGTGCTTGTGGCGCGTGGCGAACAGGACGCCTGACGAGGCGAGCGAGAGCACGAATGCCCACAGAAGGAGCGAGCCGCCCTGGCTTCCCCAGAGCGCGGTCATCTTGTAGAGGGTCGGCGTGGTGGTCGAGGAGTGGTCGGCCACGATCGCGACCGAGAAGTCGGAGCGCAGGAACGCCGCCTCGAGCACGACGACGCAGATCACCAAGAGCGCCGCTGCGGCATAGACGGCGCGGCGCGCGGAATCGACCCAGCGCCGGTCGCCCGAGTGCCCGCCGTAGATCCCGGCGGCGGCGCCGTAGCCGAACGCCACGAGCGCGCCGACGAGGCACGCGTGCCCTGCGTCGATCGACAGTTCGCTCATTCTTGCGGGGCGATCAGAGCGACTCGTCGATCACGATGTTCGGGTCCTCTTCCGCCTCTTCCGAGAACTTGGACGGGCACTTCGTGATCAGGCTGTCCTTCTCGGCGACGAGGGTGCCGTCGACCATCTGCCCGGTGACGATCACGTCGCGTCCCTCGCGGAAGGGGTCCGGGACCTGGCCCTCGTAGGTGACCGGAACCTCCTTCGAGGGATCCTCGGGGTCGGCGATCACGAACTCGCGCGAGCCGTCGGGGAGCGTCTCCTCCGTGACGACCTTGCCGTAGGCGTCGACCGCCCCGGCCGGTGTCTCGGCCAGAAGCTCAGACGGAGACTTCGCCTCCGTTGAGGCAGAGAACGACGTATAGACCAGCGCCGTGGCCAGGAGCACCGCCACACTCAGGGCTACGACGAGGCGGATCTTTCGCTTTTTGTCGGGGTCCACGCCACCCCGAATTATCGCAGGGGCGATTCGCCCCTCGGCATGTGAGGCGCTACGCGCTTACCTCAATCATCACCTCACAGCGATCGACCGACTCCCTGGTACCGGGCGTCTCCCCCGAATCCATGGCGCTTAGCACCGCTTCGCCGGTCTTCAGGTCTTCCATGGAGTCAAAGGACTGAAGGACGACCGCGGTCCCCTGCTCCTCGTCGAGCAGCACCTTTAGGGCGGTAGATGGCACACCCTCCGGCGGGCCCTCGTTCTGAGCGATCCGCTCCTTCAATGCCGCGACGCGCCCTGGATCCACTCCGGTGAACCTCACAACTCGTACGTAGGACATGCTTCCCCTTTCGGTTGATGCCAGAGAGGCGGACGCTACTCCTCGCTAGCTTCGTGTGCATGACCGAAAACCCCGTCTTGATCATCACCGGCGCCTCGACCGGCATCGGTGCGAAAACCGCCCACCACGCAGCCGAGGCCGGCTACCGGCTCGTCCTCAGCGCCCGATCAGAGGACAAGCTCGAGGCGCTGGCGTCCGAGCTCGGCGGGCCGGACAAGGCGATCGCCGTCCGCTGCGACGTCTCCGAGTGGGAGGACTGCGAAAACCTCGTGAAGGCGGCGACCGACGCCTTCGGCGGTTTCGACGCCGTTTTCGCCAACGCCGGGCTTCGGCGCCTCGCGCGGCTTCCTGGAGGAGTCGCCGGAGCACTGGAAGCTCGATGATCCTCACCAACGTCCTGGGGGTCGCCTACACGATCCGCGCCACCCTCCCCCATCTCCTCGAAAAGGAGACCGGCCACTTCGTGATCACCAGCTCGGTCGCGGGCCGGCGGGCGCTTCCGGGCTCGCTCTACTCGGCGTCGAAGTGGTCGGTGACGGCAATGGGTGAGGCCCTTCGCCAAGAGCTTCGCCAGATGCACGACAACACTCGCATCCGCGTCACGCTGATCGAGCCGGGGATGGTCGACACGCCCTTCTTCGACAACCGCCCCGGGAAAGGGGTGCTCGAGGACGAGGACATCGCGAACGCCGTCATGTACGCGCTGTCCCAGCCCGAGCACGTCGACGTGAACGAGATGCTAATCCGGCCCACTATGCAACCGACCTAGGGTCGTCCATCGGCGGGACCTTGTCCACCTTCGCAACCTGCCTCGGGTAGCGCGCCGGACCTCGTGCTGGCACTAGGCTGCCTGCCGATGAGCGACGTGGCTTTCGAGGGGATCGCCCGCCAGGCTGAAATGGTCCGCGCGGGCGACGTCACACCGACCGACCTCGTCGAGCTCTACCTCGACCGCATCGACCGGCTCGACCCCGAGCTGAACGCCTACCGCGTCGTCCTGGCCGAGCAAGCGCGCGAGGAGGCGAAGCGGGTCGAGGCGCGGCTCGCCAAGGGCGAGGGTGACGAGCTTCCGCTCGGCGGCGTGCCGATCGCGGTCAAGGACTGCGAGGACCTGGAGGGCCAGGTCACTACCTGGGGCACGAACGGCTTCGACCAGCCGGCCGAAGCCGACGGGGAGATGGTCCGGCGGCTGCGAGCCGCCGGGGCGATCGTGCTCGGCAAGACGAACCTGCCCGAGCTCGCCATCTGTGGCTTCACCGAGACCGAGGCGTGGGGGATCACGCGAAACCCGTGGGACACCTCGCGCACACCCGGCGGGTCCAGCGGCGGCTCGGCGGCCGCGACCGCCGCGGGCCTCTGCGCCGGCGCGACCGCGTCGGACGGCGGCGGCTCGATCCGCATCCCCGCGGCGCTATGCGGGCTCTTCGGCATCAAGCCGCAGCGCGACCGGATCTCGCTGGCGCCGGCGCGCGAGCACTGGCACGGCCTGTCGGTGACGGGCTGCGTGACGCGCACGGTCGAGGACTCGGCGCTGTGGCTCGACGTCTGCAACGGCGGGGTTGCGGGCGGCCCGCCCCTGCCTGACCACTCGTTCGTCGATGAGGCGCGAGCCGCGCCGCGGCGCCTACGTATCGCGTGGTCCACGAAGCCGCCGCGGCTTGCCGCGCCCGCGAAGCTGTCGGACGAGGTCGCCCAGGGTGTCGAGGACACCGCCTCGCTCCTCGCCAAGCTCGGCCACGCGGTCGAGAAGAAGGACCCGGCCTGGGGCCTCATCGGCAACAACTTCACCCCGCGCTACCTCAACGGGATCAAGGTCGAGGTCGACCGCGTGCCCCATCCCGAGCGCCTCGAGGACCGCACCCGCGGCTTTGCAAAGCTCGGAAGGCTCAGCGGCGGCCGGATCGTCAAGCGCGCACGCCGCGGCGAGGGCAAGGACGCGCGGCGCATCCTCTCGCTCTTCGACACGGTCGACGTTCTCATCACGCCCGTCACCGCCCAGACCGCCGTCGAGGTCGGGCGCTGGGCCGGGCAGGGCGCGCTTCGCACCACTCTGGGCATGTCGCGCGTCTATCCGTACACCGGCCCATGGAACCACCTGGGCAACCCCGCCGCCTCAGTGCCGATCGGCCTCTCGAAGAAGGGCATGCCCCTCGCCGTCCAGCTCGTCGGCCGCCCGAACGACGAGGCGACCCTCCTCTCGCTAGCCGCCCAACTCGAGGCCGAGAGCCCATGGGCGGACAAGCGCCCCCCGGTCTCATGAGCGTCCCGCCCGGTGCCAGGCACCGTGCCTGGCACCTCAGATGATTGCGATCGCGCAGATCTCGGATCCCCACGTTGGGCTCCACGCTGACTACGCGGACTCGGTAGTTGCCCTCGAGCGGGCGGTCGCGGCCGTCGGCGAGATAGATCCCGCGCCGGTCGCGGTACTTCTGACGGGCGACCTGACCTACGACGGCAACCCGGGGGAGTACGAGCGCGTTCGTGAGCTACTCGAGCCGCTTGAGATGCCCGTACACCCCATCCCGGCAACCACGACCGGCGCGAGAACATGCGCGACGCGTTCTCTGACCACCCCGGCATCGCGGGCGCCGGCGAGTTCCTCGACTACGCCGTCGACTGCGGCCCGGTCCGGGTCGTGAACGTGGACACCTACGTCGAGGGCGAGGCCGGCGGCGCGATCGGCGCGGAGCGGATCGGCTGGATCGAGCGCGAGCTGGCCGCGGCGGACGGCCCGGTGATCCTCGCGATGCACCACGCACCGGTGGGAGTCGGGCTCTCGGAGTTCGACGAGATCGGCCTCGGCCACGACGACCGCGACGCGCTGCGCGAGCTCTTCGAGCGCGGCCCCGCGCCCGAGCTGATCGTCTGCGGCCACATCCACCGCGGCGCGACCGCCCAGATCGGCCGGGTGCCCGTCTTCATCTGCCCGTCGGTCCACCGCCAGGTCGAGCTCGACCTGCGCCGCGAAGGTCAGCTCCGGATGGGAAACGACCCGCCCGGGATCGCCGTCCACCTCCACGGCGCCGACCCGCGGCTCGTAAGCCACACGATCCCGCTGGAGCGCGCCTAGAGCAGCTCGTCGATGCGGGCGTTCAGCTCAGCGTCCTCGGGACCCGTTCCCTGCTCGTAGTGCTCTACGACCTGGCCCTCGCGGTCCAGGAGATACTTGTTGAAGTTCCAGGTCGGCTCGCCTGCCGCGTCGGCCAGGCGCTGGAAGAGCGGGTTGGCGATCTCGCCGACACGTCCGACTTGGCGAACATCGGGAACTCGACACCGAAGTTCTCCTCGCAGAACTCCTTGATCGCCGCGTCGTCACGCGGCTCCTGGCCCGCAACGTCGTCCGCCGGGAACCCGAGCACGGTGAACCCTTCTGAACGGCGCTCCTCATAGAGATCCTGAAGGCCCTCGAACTGCGGCGTGTATCCGCACTCGGACGCGGTGTTCACGACCAGGACGACGTCGCCCTCGAAGTCGGCGAGGTCCTGCTCCTCACCCGTCAGCAGCGGCAGCGAGCCCTCGAGCACGCTTCCGGCTTGCGGCTCAACCGACGCCGTCGGCTCGGCCGGCTCGTCGCCGCAGGCGGCGAGGCTGAGCACGGCGGCAAGCGCCGCGAGCGCGGTGGCTAGGTGGCGTGCGCGCATGTATTTGAGGTTACGGGTGGCGTCCTCCGGTGGTTCACTCCGCCATGCGCGGCTCTCAGGCCTTAGGATGCCGCGCTCCGGGTCATGAAGAGAACATCCGCCATCGCCATCTGCCTCGCCTCAGCCGCCGTCGCCGGCTGCAGTTCGACCGAGGACTACGTCGATGACGTGAACACGATCCAGGCCGAGGTGATCAAGGCTTCGAACACGGTCGGCTCCGACCTGAACGCGTCGAAGAAGGAACTCCTGGACCAACTCGACACGGCCAAGAGCGAGGCCGACGAGGCCGTCTCAGACCTCCAGGAAATTGACGTCCCGGAAGATGCCGAGAAGGGTCACGAGGAGCTGGTCAAGGGATTCGAGGATTTGGAGAAGCTCTACGCGGACGTCCGCAAGGGGATCGAGGCGGAGAGCGGCGCCGCCTTTGACGAGCTCCGATCGAAGGGCGACGAGATCGACAAGCAGATCGATAAGGCGCTCGACCAGATCAACGACGAGCTCGGGCTCAAGTAGCGCTCAGGCTTCGCGGCGAAGGTCCAGCACGTAGTGCTGGTAGGCGATCGGCGGACCCCACTTCTCGGTCCGCTCCTCGCTCACCAACTCGAAGCCGAGGCTGCGATAGATGGCGGCGGCAGTCTTGAGCGCCCCGAACGTGTCGAGCTCGAGCCGGTCGAACCCCAGGCGGCGCGCCTCGTCGACCGCCTCGGTGATCATCCGCCGGCCCAGGCCGATCCCGCGGGCTTCGGGCGCCAGGACGACCCATCGCACTCTGCCCAGGCCGTCGCCCTCGTCTGTCAGGCCCAAGCAACCGGCAAGCCCGTCGGACCCGTCGACCAGCCACGCTCCCCCGCCCTCGGGCCAGTCGCGCTCAACCGCGCTCTCCACTGTGGAGCGGACGCCGTCGACGAAGCGGCCATCCATCCCGTACTCGGGCCGGTAGATGCGCTCGTGGATCTCGACGATCGCCTCGGCGTCGCCGGGTCGAAGCTCGCGCCTCAGTTCGTATTCGGTTTTCTGGGCCACGGTCATGAACAGCATGATGACTCGCCGCATTCATCGGTGCAACAGTTTGTTACGACAGGATTCATCGCGATACGCGATAATTAGCCGATGGAGCTTCGCCAGCTCAGATATCTCGAGGCGGTCGCGCGCCATCGCCACTTCACCCGGGCAGCCGAGGAGCTACACGTCGCCCAGTCCGCCCTCTCGGCCCAGGTGCGCCGGCTCGAGAGCGAGCTTGGCGTCGAGCTCCTTCGCCGCACCACCCGCTCGGTCGAGCTGACAGAGGCGGGCGAGGTGGCAGTGGGCCATGCCCGTGCAGCCCTCGCCGAGGCGGACGCCCTCCGCGGCGGCATCGACGAGCTTCGAGGACTCACTCGCGGCACGGTCTCGATCGGGGCGCTCATCGCCGCGGGCGAGATCGACGTCCCCGCCGTGCTTCAGCGCTTCAACCGCGATCACCCCGGCATCGAGATCGAGTTCCGGGAGGGAACGGCGGAGGAGATGTTCGCCCACCTCGCGCGCGGGGAGCTGGATGCCGCATTCACGCTTGAGGCCGGGGCGCCGCCCTCAGAGCTCGGGCGGCTCGAGATCTCGCGCGAGGACCTGGTGGTCGCGATGAGCCGCCGCCATCCGCTCGCCGGAGAGGAGCCGCTCGCGATCTCCGAGCTCCAGGACGCGCCGCTGATCGCCTTCCGCAAGGGGTCGGCCGCACGCCAGGCGATGGACAAGGCGCTCGCTCGTGCCGGGACGACCCCACGCATCCGCCTCGAGGGCTCGGACCTGGGCCTGATCCGCGCCCTCGCCGCTCGCGGCTTCGGCGTGGCGGTCCTCCCCCGCTCCTTCGCCGAGTTGCCCGGTCAGCCGCTCTCGGTTCGCCCGCTCGACCCCGGAATCAGCATGGCCGTGACGCTCTTGTGGCGCGACGCGCCGTCGCCCGCGGCGAAGGCGTTCATCGACTTCGTCGCGGCGGAGGCGGATTAGCCCAGTTCGCGCCGAAGGAACTCTCGAATCTTCCGCGCGGCGTCGCCTCTCGACGCGTAGAGCGCGTCCACGTGGCCGGCGTTCCGGGCGATGAAGTGCTCGGAATCGGGGAAGAGGTCCGCGACGACCTTGCCCTCGTGCGGGGTCGTGAGGTCGTCGAACTCGCCCGAGATGACCAGGACCGGAGCCTCGGTCGGCTCCTGGGTCTCGGGGTCGGCGGGCGGCTCATAGACATCGGTCGGAGGCGGGCCAGCTGATGCAATAGAGGTAGCTCGTGCCCTCGGAGTAGGCGATCTCGCGCGGAGTGAACGGCGCGAACTCCTTCGGGTCGGGGTAGTTGCGGACCTTCTCCTCGAACTGGGCGCGACGCTCTTCCTCCGAGGCCTCCTTGTCCCAGAACAGCGGGTAGTCGTTGCAGCTCACGGCCATCTCGCCGGCGCGGCTGTAGTCCTCTTCGGAGCCCGAGCCATACTTGCCGAGCTTGATCAGTTCCTGCCAGGGCCCGGTTCGGCCGTTGATCAACGCCTTCATCGCTTGGTCCACCTTCACGTAGCTCGCCGGCGAGTAGGCCGAGCCGATCAGCGCCGAGATGAGCTGGAGCGTCGTGCGGTCATGGCGGCGCAGGACCTCGGCGCCCCGCGCAAGGCGCGCTCGCGCGTCGCCCTCGCAGTGGGGCGAGCGGTCGCACGCCACCTGGATCATGCGCACGCCGGTCTTCGGCAGGCTCGGGTACCACGCGCTCTCGCCGAAGGTCGGATAGGCCGAGTCGAGGACGAGCGCCTCGAGCTTGTCGCCGTGGCGGTAGGCGTAGGACTGGCCGAGGAAGGTGCCGTACGAGTCGCCGTAGAGCGCGATCTCCTCGTAGCCCAGCGCCTGGCGCACCCAGTCGATGTCGTCAGCCGCGGCCGATGTTCGGTAAGAGATGAAGTGCTTGCCAAGGCGCTCCGCGCAGTTCGCAAGCGCCAGCGCGTCGGGGCCGAAGCCGCGCTGGAGGTCAGGGCAGTCCGCGTGCTCGGAGATTCCCTGACCGCGCTGATCGACGAGCACGAGGTCGCGGGTCTCGAGCAGGTCGCCGAAGAGATTGCGGTACGACTGGGCAGTACCGGTAGATGGGTAGCCGGGGCCGCCCTCGACCGCGAAGATCGCGCCCTCGGACTCGCCGGAGGCGGGCAGGACGGCGAACCCGATCTCGGTCGTGCCGTACGAGGGATCCTCGCGCTCGAACGGCACCTCGATCGAGCCGCAGACGTAGTCGGGCCGCGGCCCGGCTGGCCCTTGCAATCGTCCAGGTCGTCAAGCGAGATCGAGCCAAGCTCGGGCTCGGCGAGCGCGTCGGCCTCCTCCTCCGAGCCGGCGGGCGCGGGCCCTTCCTCGTCACTCCCGCCACACCCGGGCGCGACCAAACACACGCATGCGGTGACCATCAGTACCAGCCGCCTCGCCATGTGCCTGATGGTACGTCCCGGCTGCTCAGCCGGGGCTGACCATCGAAAGCGGAAGACGTGAGCGAAAACCTCGCCATACGGCTTGAGCAAGCGATGCCGAAGGACTCAGCTACCAGAGTTGCTACCGATCTCAACCTCTACTCGTCACCATTCGCCTGGTAGTCAGTCCTTGATCGTGTCCGGCGAGCGGCCCATCATCGCGTCGTGCCTACGATCAGTCGCTTCTTCGGCGTCGCCATCGCGATGTTCTTCGATGACCACGGATTTCCCCACTTCCATGCTCGCCACGCCGACGGCGAGGCCAAGATTCGCATCGACAATCTCGAAGTGATCGACAGCACGCTTCCCCGCAGGCAACTCCGGTTCGTGTTGGCCTGGGCGGAGCTTCATCAGGAAGAACTGGAAGAAAACTGGCGCCGCGCTCGCGCAGGTGAAACACTTAGGGAGATCGAACCGCTCCGATGACAGGACTAACGCCCGACATAGAATCCGCCGCGGTCGTCGAACACGGCGTACTGGACCTGACCTTCGCCGATGGGACGAGGGGCGAAGTCGAGGTGCTCACTCGGATGGTGGGCCCCGTGTTCGAAGAGGCGCGGACCCCCGGCGGCTTCGAGAAGGTCGCCGTTGATCCCGAGACAGGAACTGTGGTTTGGCCTGGCGGAGCCGATCTGGCTCCAGACACGCTTTACGAGCGAGTTCGCACGGGCTCCTGGCCTCAGGATCCCGTATCAGCAGCTACCAGCTGAGCTACCACTCTGTCTCGTCCCGAAGCCTCAGGGGTCGTGAGGCACGCCTGTCGCGACTTGACGGAGGTCCAGAAAAGAGCGGAAGACGAGGCTCGAACTCGCGACCCCCAGCTTGGGAAGCTGGTGCTCTACCAACTGAGCTACTCCCGCGGGCCTACAGAAATCTTAGAGCGGCCAAGCGGCCGGCGGCGCCTACTTCACCTTGCGGGGCTTCGCGAACTCCGAGGTCGCGCCCTCGTCACCGAAGGCGATGCGCGTGGCCGTCGCGGTCACGAACTTCCCCTTCTTCGGCTTGAGGGGCTCGAGAACGAAGGAGGCGTTGCCCTCAGCGTCGGTCGTGAACCCGGCCCCGCCGAGATAGATCTTTCCTTGCCTCGACTTGCCGTCGGCCTGGAAGACCTCGACCGTGAAGGGCTCGTTCGGCGCCGAGTTGAGCGTGCCCTTGATTTTCGTCGTTGTCTGGCCGCGCTTCGCCTTGGTGATGATTGGGTAGTTCTGGAGGCTGTTCGGACCCGGATCCGGGTCCATGTCGTCGTTCGGGGTGACGCCGTCCTCCCCCAGGTCGATCCCGAGCCCGTCGTTCTTGAACATCCGGTTTGCGGACACGAGAGAACCCGCGTTCGCGTCGGGAATCGAGATTCCGCCGGCCGACCCGTTGGCGATGATGTTGCGGGTCAGCTTGTCGGAGCCGTCTCCGGAAAGCAGCACCGCGAAGAGATCCTCCTCGGTGGTGTTCGGCAGCGAGGACTTGCCGTCGCGCTCGGTGCCGATGTAGTTCCCGTGAACCAACGTGGCCGCGTTGGTGACGATCGCTTCGCCGAGGTTCCCCGAGATCAGGTTCGGATCGTCGAAGTCGGGTCCGCCGATCAAAGCGTTGACGGCTCCCGGCAAACCGAGAATGCCCAGCCCGTTCGGACGCGCGCCGGTGCCCGCCGCGTTCGTGCCGAGGAAGTTCCCCTGAATGGTCATGGGCACCTCGGCGCGGATGGCTGCCGCCGGGAAGTTGCCGATCGCAAGGCCCTGAACGGAGCTTCCGTTCGACCCAGCGCTGAATCCGAGCCCCGCCCCTTCGCCTAGAGCGTCGCCGTCGAGGAAGATCTTGATCTGCGTCGTCAGCGGCAGCGGGAAGCCGTCGGTGTTGGGCGAGGCGCCAGCCTGTGAGTAGCCATTGATGACGACCAGGGTCTGGATCGCCGGGAGCGGCGATTGGACGGCGATCGTGTGGACGCCCGAGCCGGGGATGCTGAAGTCGATCAGGTCGAGTCCGACGAACTCGTTCGCAGACTCGATCGCCGCGCGCAGCGTGCACTGAGTACCTGGGTCAGCCGAGATGTCGCAGATCCCGTCGGGCGTCGGATCGCTCTCGTCGCCGCTCTCGTTGACGGTAAGCGCAGTTCCCGCATGGGCGCTCCCGCACGCGAGGAGAAACACCACTCCGGCCAACGCGTTCGTTCTTGCAAGCCTCATCGGAGCTCCCTTCGCTAACAGCTCACCGGGTCCGGGTCGAGCCCCTCGTCGATCTTCGCCTTCTCCTTCGAGTTGTCGCCAGGCCCACAGTCGATCAGCTCGTCCGCCTCGCCGTCCTTCGCGTCGATCTTGTCCTCCCCGCCGGCGCCCTCGATCGAGTCCACGCCGCCGCCGCCGATGAGGAGGTTGTCCTTGTCCGAGCCGATGATCTCGTCGTCGCCCTCCGTCCCCTGGAGGTCCTCGATCGAGAACAGCTCGTCCGTTCCAGATGGCTCCGTGGCCGAGCTTGCGCCCAGGTTTGCGAACAGCGGCGCGTTGGCGTTGTTGTAGCTCACGAGGTCGGTGCCCTTGTCGCCGTCGATCGCGTCGGAGCCGTCCTCGGGAAGGATCGTGTCGTCGCCCGACCCCGCGCAGACGTAGTCGCTGTTCGAGTAAACCGAGATGAAGTCGTCCCCGCCCTGCGCGAGGACCCTGTCCGACTCGCCGAACTCGCCCTGGATCTCATCGGCCGAGTCGCGCCCGACGAAGGAATTCTCGCCGTGCACACTCTGCTCGAAGCAGGTCGTGAACTCGAGCGCGCCCGCGTCGCAACCGTCGCCAACGGGGCGCGGGGCGCCGCGCGCGTCCTTCTTCAGCTTCTCCCCGCCCGACTTGCACTTCCCGGGGGGGACGATGTCTGCGGCAGAGCTGGAGGCAGTCGCGAACGAGAAGTTGAGAGCGATCGGCAGGTCCAGGATGCCTGTGATCGGCACCCCGACCGGCGGGCTGCCGTTCTCGGACAAATTGAGGAGGAAGGCTTGCTCGTGCGAGTCGGTCGCCGCGTCGATCCCGCAGTCCGCGTCGACGGTGACTTCGACGTTGTAGCCGCCGGATTTGACATCGGTGCCGGGGGTTACGGCGCAGCCGTCGAGGCCTTCGTCGATGATCGACGCTCGGATCTCGATCTCGTTGTCGGCGAGCGATGCGAAGATCGCATCGCCTTCAGTGGTCCCCGGCCCCGCCTCGTTGTCGCTGAAGGTCGTGAACTCGATGAGCGCGCTGCCGACGGGCGGCTCCGCGACGCTCTCGCGCTGGTCGACGAAGACGCCGCCGCCCTCGGCGCCGGCGAGGAGCGCGTCGTTCCCGCCGATCGTCGAGTTGAGGAGCCGGAGGTCCATCCCGGTCGTAAAGACACCGCCGCCCTGCTGGGTGTCCCCGCCGGTCACCTGGTTGTTCGTGACGCTCGATCCGACGATGCGAAGCGTCCTCGACTCCGGCTGATTGCCGGAGTTGGCGTAGATGGCGCCGCCCTGAACCGTCGAGGAGGAGCCGGATGCGTCCGCAACATTGCCGTCGAAGATCGACTCCTTGATCGTCGCGTTGGCCTGGAAAAAGAACCCTCCGCCGTAGGTCAGGGCCTCGTTCTCCGTGACCGCAAGACGGGTCGCCTTGAGCTTGGCCGCGGTGCTGGTGAGGCTGAACGCGCCGCCGCGGCCGACCGCCGTGTTGTCGTCGAAGGTCGAGTCCGTCAGCTTCACCGTTGCCTTCTCCGACGGGACCACGTCCATCGCGATAGCGCCACCGGCACCGTTGCCGACGACGTGGTTGTCCTCAAATAGCGTCTTCGAGATCGTCACGTCGTCCGTCGCGTAGATCGCGCCGCCGTTCGCCACATTCGGCAAGAGGGTTGCCGTCCGGTTGTCGGAGAAGTGCGAGGTCGTCCAGGGAAATCCGCCGAAGCCCCTCGCGCCCTTGGCCACGAGCGGGCCGTCGGTGAAGATCGCGCCGCCCATTGGATCGTTTGCGCCCGTCGTGATGTTGTCCTCGAAGCCGTACGGCCCGGAGAGGTTGAGGCTCTTGCACCCGTCACACGCGACGGCGCCGCCGCGACGGCCCGCCTGATTGGCCTCCATGTAGGTCCCGTCGAGTTTCAGCACCGACTTCTTGCCTGCGACGCGCACGGCGCCGCCCGCGGAGGCGTTCGTCTCATAGCCGGAGATATCGATTCCGCGCAGGGTCACCTTGCCCTTCGTGACCTCGAGCGCCCGCTCACCCCAGTCGGGCTCGGGGTTGATCGCAGGCAGTGTGGGCCCCGGGTCCTCAGAGCCGATGATCTTGAGCTTTTGCTTCGAGTCGTAGTCGAGGTCGCCCGAGGCGTTCGTCCCGCCGCCGCCGTTGTCAATCCCGAGCGTGACGGAACCGGGCATGAGGATCTTGTCGCCGCCCGATCCCGACGGGCAGCCACCGAACCCGTCGTCGGTGCGCGCCGCCTCGACCGCCTCGCGGAGCGTGCACGCGCTGGTGCCGCCCGCGCCGAACTCATCAGCGTCGGTCTCGATCTCGATCGTCGCCGCGCCCGATGGCACGGTCCACAGCAGCGCGAGTCCCGCGGCCAATGCCCCTGCCCGACCGATCAACGCTTCCCCTGAGCGCATGGCTGCGCACGTTACACGTCTCCCTAGGCTTTGCCAAGTGAGCGGGAAGACCTTCGCAGCGGTGATCGCCGTGCTCGGCGTGATCGCGCTACTCGGCTTCGGCGTGGTCACCAAGGGCGAGCAGGCGCTGGAGGTCGGCGAGACCGTGCCCTCGGTCGAGCTGGAGTTCCTCGCGCCTGAGGGCTCGGGCTTCGCCGGCCAGACCACGTCCGTCGACGACTACCACGGCCAGTGGGTGCTCCTCAACATCTGGGCCTCCTGGTGCGGGCCCTGCAAGGACGAGTCGCCCGACCTCGTCGACTTCCAGAACGAGCACAGCGGCGCCGACTTCACGGTCCTCGGCGTCCAGACCCAGGACGGGACCGACGACGGCCTCGAGTTCGCCGAGGAGTTCGGTCTCAACTACCCCTCCATCCGCGACGGCTCCGGCGACTACGCGGACGACCTGGGCGCCTCCGGCGTCCCCGAGACGATCCTCGTCGACCCCGAGGGCAAAGTCGCCTACTACCGCCCGGGCCCGGTGGACTCGGAGATCCTCCAGGCCGAGATCCTCCCCCTCATCGAGGGCACATGACCGCTCCCCCGAATCGCCGAAAGGTGGAATTTCCACAAATATCGTGGATATTCCTACTCTCGGCGACCTTCCTCGCCGTGGCCCTGCCCGCGCTCGGCGCCGCAGCACCCGCATCCGCCCAGACGCCGGAACCACAGACCACCCTCCCCGACGTCGAAGACGAGGTGATGTGCCCGGTCTGCGGCACGACCCTCGAGCTCGCCTCCGACTCCCCCCAGGCAATCGACGAGCGCGAGCAGATCCGCGAGCTCATCGCCCAGGGCCTCACGAAGGAGGAGATCAAGGACGAGCTGGTGGCCGAGTTCGGCCCCGAGGTCCTCGCCGAGCCGAGCACCGAAGGCTTCGACCTGGCCGCCTGGATCGTCCCCGGCCTCGTCGTCCTGGTCGCCGCCGGCGCCGCATTCATCGCCGTCCGCCGCTGGCGTGGTAATTCGCTCCCGCCCAGCGAAACGTTGGGTACACACGGCGAAACGCCCGACGACCGGGAGCGGCTGGACGAAGACCTGAAGCGCTACGAGCTGTAGCGGATCGTTTAGGCGCTCCGGGCTTAGCGCGAGGGTCAGCCCGACGGGTCGACGATCGGGAGGAGCCACGGCTGAGCCACCGGCTCCGCGGCGACCGTCGAGGACTCCGATGGCGATCTCGAGGCCGGCCGAGCCTTGTTGGCACAGGGCGCGTGGAAATCCGCGACCGCTCAGCGATCCCCAGATTCCACACGCCGCCGAATAGCCCCCGATAGCAAGCGTCAGCGAGCGAAGCCCGTCGGTTGCGCCGCGCTAGGCGGTGGTGTTATCCGATCAGCTCTCGCCTGGCCCTTCGGATCAAGTTGGACCGCGTCAACGCCGTCCAGTTCGCAAGCTTCACACTCGGCGTTGTCAGCGTCCGGCCCGCCTTCGCCTGGAGACGCCTCCTGCTTGCGGATTACACCAGCAGCTGACTGGAGACCCTCGAGGTCGAGTAGCGCCTGCGAGTCGAGATCGCAGTCGCCGTGAACACGGAATCAGCTGGATCACAATCCGCAGCCTGAGTTCCTTCGAGGCTCGACGATCCGAGAGCCATTCAGGCGACCCCTCGCTGATCTCCCTGCCCCCCAAGGGTGTTACCTCTTACGTCCTCGCCCGTTACGCCGCGCCGATCCTTCAGGTCCTGCGTTCGAACAGAGTTGTTCTCGAGCTCACGCGAACCGATCTCGCCCGCCGCATAAACAGCGCCCGTTCCAGTAGCGAGAACAAGCGCCAGCGTCGCGGTGACGTTCGCATACGTGATGTGTTTCCGGATCATTGGCGCGCTTCGACGATAACGCGGCGATGCGCCACTGTGGGTTCCGCGATAAGGCCAGCCCTGCTCAGATGGCACCTTCAAACGAAAGCGGATTGAGACGTCCTGGACGTAGTGAGTGCCGAACCCGTACTGAAACTGAACCGGCCATCTGACCGGGTACGAAACGGATTACGCACTGTTGCCCAGCGCCTAGTCGTCGGATCCTGGTACTGAATCTGCACGAGCTTTCCCGCGCGTAGGAACGCGAGCGCCGAGGCGCTCCATCGCGTCCCAGTGAAAGTGGCCGAGCTCCCCTCGGGCACATGCCTGCGCGACAGCCCGAGCTTCGCCCCGTTCTGACTATCACCCGCCCGGCGTTAAGGCTCTGATCGAGGTAACGCTGGTCGCCTTCGTATGCGACCGAAACCGAGCGATTAGGCCCAGCGGGCAGCTTGGATGACCAGCGACCGTCTGCGTCTGTCATCACCGTTCGAACACGATGGTCGATCAAGGCGCCTTCTCCGAAGTCCTCGTCGACTACGACAGGCTTGTCCGCAAGCGGCTGACCGGCAGCGTCGAGAAGTCGGCCTCGAACGCGTGCGCTCTTGCCGTAGTCGAAGAAGAGTGCGCTTGGATCCGCCGGGTTCTATGCGGGCGTTCAGGTCAACTCCTGATTTCAGCGGGAATTCGAGGGTCATCGGCGACCCGTCTTCTCTCAGACATGGTCTGCGACATGTTGCCGGCAACATCTGTTGCCGTCGCCATGAACTCATAGGTCCCAGGTGTCCCAGCTGTCGAGTCGACTCGCGCCCGTAGCTCACCTTCCAGCTTCTGGGTGAAGAGCGGATACCAGTCCGGGGCTCCCGAAGGACGGAAGTAGATCGCGCCAGTTGCGAGTCCGGAGAACTGGTCGTCGCACCGGCGACGGGAATAGCTCCGGGTCTGTTGGATCTTGTGCCGCAAAGGCGAGTGCGGGATTTTCGTTGTCGACGTGAACCTGGTGAGTCCGACAACTGGCATTGCCTGCGAAGTCCGAAGCGCATGACACGATTTCGTTTATTCCATTGACAAAGGGGTCGTTTCGCAGTACTTGGAAGTCGACTAAGGCGTCTGAGTCGGCTGCGCACGGAGCAAAGTCAGATGCAACCCCGTTCAATAACTCGCCGGCGCACGGGAGTCGTCGTCTGCTTCAAGTGAAGTGCCGTTGACAGTGACCTGAATGCGTCAAGACCAGCCCCCTGGTCCCGGGCGACCGCATGGATCTCGCCTCGACCCCGCAACCACCCTCCTCCGAGCAAGCTCCCCTCCACTTCAATCTCTGGGTCCGCGCCATCCGCCACCGTGAACCGCAGGTCCCGCACCCACGTCCTAGCTGGCTCAGAAGCCGGACAGTTGGGATGCAGCACGCACTGAAGCCGCGCAACGAACTGCTGTTGCGGCTTGCCGCTCCACTCGTACGCCTCGAAGTCGCTCGGCCCGGACTCTCCTAGACGCAACCTGGTGCGTCGTATGCCCGTCGGCATCTGCCATGAAAAGCTCGGCGGCGTAGCCATTCGCACGTCGCAGCCGTCCATCGACCTCCACGCCCGTGATGCCCAGCGGCTCTCCGACCTGCCAAAAGACCACGGCCGAGCGTCCCTCGGCGGTCCTGTCTACGTTCTCGATCTTCACCGCCGAGTCGTGTTGCGGCTCGCTGCAGCGGCTGCGAGCTGAGAAGGAGTTGGTGCTCTCGATCGTCCCGCCGAAGCCTCGATGAGCTCGTGACAGAAGACGACGTCATACGTCCCACCGGGCCCGCCGCGGCCACAGGCAGGGCGCGCAACCAATGACGATGGCAGCACTGGCGTACCGACGAGCCGCCTCATGGTCCGAACTCCCCGGCGATCGCACCCGCATCGGACGAGGGGTCTGTCTGCGCGGCGGTGAACCGATTGGCTCCGCAGCGCTCTCAACTCCGAGCTCCTGAGTCGTTGGGGGCGTCTCTGGAGCCAGTACCTCTTCGGGTGGCGACGGTTTGGCGCGGCGCTCTGACTGCTGTCTTGCCTTTCATCCCTCGTGAGAGCTCGAGGGACTTCCGAGCCAGCGTCTGCGGCGTCTCGGACGGTCTCACATCGCTCGCAACCTCTGCGAGCGGCGGCGAGTTCCAGCCGCCCTTCTCGAGCGACATCGCCGGAGGAGCCGGAAAGCGAGATCGGTCCTACGCCCAGCAGCCACACAACTCGAGATCGCCACGACACCACCGGCACAGGCGAGTGTCGCCTTTGCGCCCTGTCCCAAGCGCCGAAAGCTTCGCGAGGACGACCAGCGCCCACCGGCACCGGCACCTCTCGCGCTCGCGATGGCGGCGATGCCGTCGGATGTCTCCGAGCGCGAGAGCGCTCCCGTTGCCGACTCCCGCGCCCCATCGATCGCGTCACGCGCCCTCTCGAGCAGGCTTGAGTGACCGTCCACCGCCTCCAACGCGCCGGGAAGAAGGATCGAAGAGCCGACTTCGTGGAGATGGCCGGTGAGCTTGCCGACGAACTCGCTGCAGCTGCGGCAATGGGAGATGTGGCTTTCGGCCTGAAGGGTCTGATCCTCGGTTGCGACGCCCGCGGCAAACGCCTGCAGCAGCGGCTCGCGGTCCTCGCACCAGCGCCCTTCCTCGACGAGCTTGATGCGCTCGACCAGATCGTCGACACCTCGCGTTATCTCCTTGCGGTACGCGCGCGGCGTCAGACCCTTGACCATTCCGCAGATCTCACCCGGCTCGAGCTCCCAGCCGTAGCGGAGCAACATCACTGCCCGCCGTCGCGGAGGCAGGCTTGCAAGCAGGTCTCGCGTCAAGCGTCGCGCCTCGGTCGCCTCCGCTCGTTCATGGAGCGAATCGCTCACCTCCGCTACTGCGCCCGCAGCCTCAAGGGGTGCGACGGGCTTGCGCTTGCGCCTGCGGATCTCCTTGCTCGCGTGATTTGCGACAGCCGTCAG
The DNA here is from genome assembly GCA_963725035.1 of uncultured bacterium. GTDB lineage: Bacteria > Actinomycetota > Thermoleophilia > Solirubrobacterales > 70-9 > JALZKA01. Next base: position 36,981 of record CAVRWX010000006.1, read on the forward strand.
CAGGTAGGACCGAACCTCGTCGTCCGTCAGGTCGGCGGCCTTCCGCTCGAGCGCGCGAAGCGTGCCCAGCCAAGCGTTTGCGTAGATGTCTTCGATCTCTGGTTCGCCGAACGTGGACCCGTACGCCCGCCGAATCAGGCCCGTTGCCGGCCGCCGGAGTTCCTCATAAAGGCCGCTAGCCCGCTGGTGCCACGATGCACGGTCGCGCTCCGCAGACTCAACGCCTGACGGCTCACTGGCGGCGATCGTCAACCCGTATCCCATCCCGTATTTCTTTGAACCCCGCCAACGCTTTTCGCGCCCCCCTTCGGTCGGCAATCTGTACGCGGAATCGTAAGTCGCGACGAGATTGCGCTGCGCTGGCCAAGTAACGAAACTTGCCAAAACTGCCTGCGCTTATCGCAAATAGCGCGAACTTTCTAGGGCCAGGGGGAGGCGTCCACCCGCCTCCGTCCTCTCCTCTCCGATTCAACGCGTGAAGACCGAGGGGAGCTTGAAACCCTCGGCTACCTCTTGGACGCAGCGAGTATGATAGTTTTAGCATGTGAAGAATCGACCACGTAACCGTGCGCTGGAAAGTGGAAACCAGCGTCGAGTTCGACCGATGGTTCGAATCTCTATCTCCCAAGGAGGAGGATCAGGTCGCGTCCGCCATCGGCGCGCTCAAGGCCGAAGGACCGAACTTGGGACGTCCGCTGGTCGACTCGATCAAGGCTTCGCGGCATTCGAATATGAAGGAGCTTCGCCGGCGCTCATTTCGCATTCTCTTCGCGTTCGACCAAAGGCGAGTTGCCGTTCTACTTGTGGGCGGCAGCAAGGAGGGTGAGTGGAATCGGTGGTACAAGCGGGCAGTCAGGGTGGCGGATGAGCTCCTCGAGGAGCATCTGCGCGGGTAATGACTAACAAGAAACAACCCAAGACCTACAAGGAACGCGAGGCCGAGATCCTGAGCGATCCCGCGCGGGCCGAGCGCATCCGTGTGGAGACCGCCCAGATCGTCGCGGCCAACCGGCTTGCCCGGCTCCGCGAGAGGGCCGGCCTGACTCAGGCCGACGTTGCGCGGGTGCTTGGGCTTACGCAATCTCGAATCTCGCGGCTCGAGCGGGCGGAAGACCTGAACCTCTCGACCCTCCACCGCTACGTCCGAGCGCTGGGCGGTGAGCTCACCATCGAAGCGACGCTCGGTGATGATCAGATCGAAATCTTCGGCGCTTCCGCCCAAGCCGACCGCGGCTAGGCTCGCAAGCGTGCTGATCGAAGGCCGCGAAGCTCCCGACTTCACCCTGCCCGACCAGGACGGGAACGCCGTCTCGCTCCACGGCCTGCGCGGCAAATGGGTCGTCGTCTACTTCTACCCGCGCGCCGACACGCCCGGCTGTACAACCCAGGCCTGCGGCGTCCGCGACCGCTCCGCCGAATACGAGAAGGCCGGCGCCACGGTCCTCGGGATCTCCCCCGACCCCGTCTCGGCCGTCAAGAAGTTCGCCGACAAGAACTCGCTCCACTTCCGCCTCCTCGCCGACGAGGCGCACTCGGTCGCCGAGGAATGGGGCGTCTGGGCCGAGAAGTCGATGTACGGGAAGAAGTACTGGGGCGTCCTGCGGGCGACCTTCATCATCGACCCGAGGGGCAACGTCGCGCAGGTCTTCCCGAAGGTCTCGCCGAAGACGCACGACGACCAGGTGCTGGGCGCGCTCCGCGAGCTTCACGCGGGCTAGAGATCGCTGGCACAGACGCGCGCCGGCTAGGTCCGCGAGACGAACACGCGGTGGCCGGGAGCGAACGAGCGCCCGGCGTAGCCGCGGCGCATCTGCACCTTGAAGTGCGCCTCGCGGAGCATGTCCTCGATCTCCGAGGCAGGCCACAGGCGGAGGCGGTGGACCTCCTCCGAGCGGCGGTAGGTCGCGCCGCCTGAGATGCGGCGGAACGTGGTGATGCGGCGCTGGAGCTTTTGCCCCTTGCGGTCCTCCGAGGCCGTGTAGAGGATCGCCCAGTCGTCGCCGGCGCGGAACGCCGAGTCCTCGCCGGCCGGCACGCGGCCAGGCGTGGCCAGGTCGAAGACGAAGAGCCCGCCCGGACGAAGCGAGGAGCGCACGCGCCCGAAGAGGTCGCGAAGCTCGGCCTTCGTGCCCGAGGCCGAGCCGACGTAGCCCAGGACCTCGCCGATCGCGAGCACCGCGTCGCACTCGGGGATCGGCGCGTCAACCCACGATCCGACCCGGAAGCGCGCCAGCGGCGCGCGCGAGCGGGCGAGCCCGATCATCGCGCGCGACGCGTCGATGCCCAGCACCTCGTGCCCCGCCTCCGAGAGCGCGGCGGCGGTCGCGCCGGATCCACAGCCGAGCTCGATCACGCGCGCCTCCTCCACCCTGCGCTCGGCGAGCATGCGAACGACGAACGGCGTCGCCTCGGCGGCCAGGTCGAGGAAGCCGGCGTCGTGGATGTAGGCGACGTCTGTCCCGTAATCAGCCATCAGGTGGCCAAAACGTAGAACAGGAAGGCGATGAAGAGGCCGATCCAGGCCAGGACCGCTGGCAGCGTGAAGCGGCTCTTGCCGTGCACCTCGTAATACGCGATGGCGCCGCCGACGAGGCCGAGGACGCCGGAGACGACCGCGTAGCGGCTGAGGTCCCACTCGGTGAGGAGCAGCCCGATCGCAATGGGGATCGTCGACTGAAAGACCATCGCTCCGGTGATGTTCCCAAGCGCCAGCGCGTCCTTGCCGTCCCGGACCCAGAAGAACGAGTTGGCCTTCTCGGGCAGCTCGGTCGCAAGCGGCGCGAGGATGAGCGAGAGGACGAGCGGCTCGATCCCGATGTCCGAGGCGACATGAAGGAGCTCCTCGACGAAGAGGTGGGCGCCGCCGATGATCGCGGCCAGGCCGACAATGAGCTGGGTCACGATCAGGTTGAGCTTTGGGTCGTCCTTGTGCGGCGTGCGGTCGAGGATCAGCGGTCCGATGTCCTCGGCCTCCTGGACGTCGCCGCCCTCGCGCAGGGTGCGCCGGACGTAGGTGCCGTAGGCGCCGATGAAGAGGATCACAAGCGGGATCTGCGCCCAGGTCGGAAGCGGCGCCGCGCCCACGGCGACGCCGAGGGCGAAGAAGATCAGAAAGAAGCGGAGGTCGCGCCTGAGGGTGGGCCCGTGGGCCCTGAGCTCCGTCCCCTGATCGCGACGGTCCTTGTAGATGAACGCCGCGACGCCCACGAGGCCCATCGCGATCGTGGCCAGGAGAAAGGGCGCGCCGATGATCGCCCCGACCGCGACCTCCTCGGCGCCCTCCGCCCCGCCGACGATCGCGACGATCGGAATCAGGGTCTCGGGCATCGCCGTTCCGACCGCCGCCAGGAGCGAGCCGACGGCGCCCTGGCCCATGTCGAGCCGGTGCCCCATCCACTCGATCGCGTTCGTGAAAAGAAGCGCTCCGGCGAGGATGACGGCGAACGAAATGACGAGAAGAAGGAGAGGCGGCACGAGCGCCTCAACCTACCTAGCCAGGCACAGTCAGCCCGGCTACAGCGCCGTTCCCTGCGCCGAGATGACTCCGAAGTCAGCAGTTGCTCCCGCTGTTCGAGCCCACAGATCGTTTCAGGAACGTTCGGTGCTTGCCGCCATCGTGCTTGAAGCCATAGCTAGGTGTTGGGCTCAGATGAACGGAGTTCCGCTACCTCGGCCTCAAGCGCTGCGAGTCGGCGCTTCAGGTCAGCGATCAGGTTGGTGAGCAGGTCGTTGTTGGCGTTGACAGTGCGCCACCGATCAGCCTCAGCGCCGAAACCACCGGGGTCAATCTCAGTAAGCGAGGGAGTCGATTCATTCATGCCGACACCCTACGTATTTTGAAGAGGTACGCGTAACTGCCGTCACTGTGGCCGTCGATTCGCCCGCTCAGGCGTAGAGGAACGCCAGCGCCAAGACCAGGTACACGGCCAGGAGCTGGACCCCCTCGAACCAGTTCGATTCGCCTTCCTGGGTCACGTAGTTCGCGATGAGAACAGCGACGAGCACCCCGCCCAGCTCGAAGCCGTTGAACACGAGCGGCATCGGGTTGGGGCCGAGGACGAACGAGACGAGGACGAGGATCGGCGCCACGAAGAGGGCGATCTGCGCGGCGGAGCCGATCGAGATGTTGACCGCGAGGTCCATCTTGTCCTTCTTCGCGACGAGGACGGCGACCCAGTGCTCGGCGGCGTTGCCGACGACCGCGACGATGATGATCCCGACGAAGAACTCCGAGATGCCGATGGACTCCGACGCCTCGGAGATCGAGCCGACGAGGATCTCGGAGACGAGTCCGACGGCGGCGCCGGCGGCGGCCAGCATGATGATCGACTTCTTGACGGACCACCCATAGGTACCGTGGCCGTGGTCGCCGTCCCCGCCCTCGCCCTCTTCCGCGACGGGGTTGAAGAGGTCCTTGTGGGTGCGGAGCGAGAAGACAAGCCCAGCGAGGTATGTAGCGCCGAGAACGATCGCAACCCCGATCGAAAGCTCTTCGAGGTCGGAGCCGAAGTTGACGATCTCCGCATCGATAGGAGGAAGGCCGCCACCCTGGACGAGCGCGTAGATCGCGGGCATGATGAGCGCCGCGACCGCGAGGAACAGCATCGTCGACTGCGCATTTGCAGCGGTTCGGTTGAAGACCTGCTTCTTGCGACCAATGCCGCCGACGAACATCGAGAGGCCGAGGACCAGCAGCAGGTTGCCAAGGATCGAGCCGATGATCGAGGCCTTCACGACCTCCTGGAGGCCCTCGGCCAGGAGGAAGAGGGCGATGATCAACTCGGCGGCGTTGCCGAAGGTGACGTTGAGGAAGCCGCCGATCCCGGGCCCCGACTTCGCCGCCAGCTCCTCGGTGGCGAGGCCCATCAGCGCCGCCGTCGGGATGATCCCCGCGGCCGCGCAGAAGAAGATGACCGTCGCGTCCGCGTGGAAGACGAACTCGAGCAGGACCGCGAGCAGGATGAACGGCGTCAGGAGGTACGGCCAGCCCTGCGCTGAGAAGAGAAAGCGGCTCACGAGGCCGACAATCTACCGGCGCGGAACGACCGAGGCCCCGGCAGAACCGGGGCCTCGTGTCAGTCAATGGATCTGAAGCGTGCCGCTACTCGAGGCACTCCTGGATCGCGTCCGGGTCACCGGCCGCGTCCGAGATGCAATCGGGGTCGACGCCGTCAGGGACGCCCTCAATCCCAGGGACCGCCGAGCCGCCGGGCACCAGGCCGAGGCCGCCGAGGTCGCCGGCGATGTCCTCGATCGGCTGCGGGTCGGCGGGCGCCTCGATCGTCTGCTCCTCGCCGACATCAGAGAGCTCGAGCGAGAATCCGAGCGACGCCGACTCGACTCCGGCCGCGGCCGCGCCGAGCGCAGCGGTGTCGAGATCGAGCGAGAAGTCGAGACCTCGGAGCGTCCCGTCCTCAGTCGCGGCGTACACATCGAATCCGGCGCCGGACACGGCTTCGGAGACCACGGCGAGCTGCGGCTCGATCAGCGAGGGATCAACTCCGCCGGTGGCGCCCGGGATCGAAGCGCCGAGCTGGAACAGGTCGGTGATCATCTGCTCGACGTCGAGATTGCCCGAGACGTGGGTCGCTTCCGCGCCGCCGACGTCCTCGGTGCCCTCGTTCTCGAGCTCCGAGAACCAGGCGGTGACGTCAAAATCGCACGCGGCTGCGTCGCCGCCCTGCGCTTCGATCGCCTGCTCGCAACCCTCCTGGAAGCCCAGGCCCTCGGTGTCTTCTGGGGCGGCGGCCGCCTGCTGCTCGAGGAGCTCCGTGTAGGCCTCCTCGCCGAGCTCGTAGTCGGAGCCGTTGTAGTTCACGTACAGGTTGTCCTCGGTGGCGGTGATGCCGGCCTCGATGTCTGGCACGGACTCCGCCCCTGCGCCCTCGCCGGTGACCGAGAGGTCAAGGTCGAACTGGCCGATGCTCTCCGGGTTCTCCGGATCGGTGGCGAATGGGCCGGAGACGTTGACCCCGATGCTCCCACCCTCAGAGCCCTCTGCAGTGAGCTCGACCGTGAGGTCGACGACACCGCTCTCGAGCGAGGTGTCGTTGTTGAAGGCGCCCTCGATCACCTCCTGCGGGTCCTCGGAGGATTCGTCATCTCCGCAGCCGGCGATGACGGCCGGGACCGGAATGGCGAGCGCGAGTGCGGCGAGAAGTGTCCTCGTGCGATTCAAGTGGATTTCCCCGTCCTTGTTTTCGTGGTCATGAAGGCCGGCCAACGATAGTGGGTACGGTTGCTCGCGACCGTGGCTCTAGAGGCTCAAAGCGCCGCGCCCAGGACGATTCTCTACACCGGGAAGGGCGGCGTCGGCAAGACGTCGGTGGCTGCTGCCAGCGCCCGCCGCGCTGCCGCCGCAGGCCTGCGCACGGTCGTGCTCTCGACCGATCCCGCCCACAGCCTGTCCGACGCGCTCGAGCTCGACCTCGGGTCTGATCCCACGCCTGCCGGCGAGAACCTGTGGGGCCAGGAGGTCCAGGCACAGCGCGAGATGGAGGCCAACTGGGCGCAGGTCCAGGCATGGCTCGGCCAGCTCCTCCACGAGCGCGGCGTGATGGACATCGCGGCCGAGGAATTGACCGTCCCGCCGGGCATGGACGAGCTCTTCAGCCTGCTCCAGATCAAGGCGCCACCACGAGTCCGGCGACTTCGACCTGATCATCGTCGACTGCGCGCCGACGGGCGAGACGCTCCGCCTCCTCTCCTTCCCCGAGATCGCCCACTGGTGGCTCGAGAAGGTGTTCCCGGTCGAGCGCAGGATGGTGGCCGCCGCCCGGCCGATCGCCAAGACGTTCCTGGACGTGGACCTGCCCGGCGAGGAGGTCCTGGCCGAGGTGAACGGCCTGGTCCGCAACCTGATCGCGATGAACGACATCCTCCGCAACTCGGATCGGGCTTCGATCAGGCTGGTGATGAACGCGGACCGCATGGTCATCAACGAGGCGCAGCGCACCTTCACGTACCTCAACCTCTACGGGTATCTGACCGACGCGGTGGTCGTGAACCGGCTCTTCCCCGACGAGGTGTCAGAGGGCTACTTCGGCCCGTGGCGCGAGCGCCAGACCGAGCGCCTTGCCGATATCGCCGATGGCTTCGCCCCCGTGCCTGTCCTCAAGGCCCGCTACTTCGCCGACGAGGTTGTCGGCCCCGAGATGCTCGACAACCTTGGCGACGAGCTGTTCGCGGAACACGACGTGGCCTCGCTGCTCCTGGCCGAGCAAGCGCACGAGTTCTCCGAGGACAAGAACGGAGCCACGACCCTTCGCATCCGCGTCCCGTTCGCCGAGCGCTCGGAGGTATCGCTGAAGCAGGTGGGCTCTGAGCTGATCGTCGCCGCTGGGCGCGAGAAGCGCACGCTGATCCTTCCCCCGGCGCTCGCCCGCCGGCGCTCGAACGGCGCGAAGCTCCGCGACGGCGCCCTCGAAGTCACCTTCCCGGGAGAGCGATGAGCGCGCGCGGCCCCGACCCCTCCGAGCTCGGCGACATCCTGGCGCGCCACTCCTCCGAGCGCGAATGCGTCGAGCTCTGCCCGATCTGCCGCGCCGCCGACGTGCTGCGCGCGACCGCGTCCCCCGACGACCTGCGAGACGGCTGGCAGGACGTCCAGCGCGAGGCGCTCCTGACGATGAAGGCCGTGATCGACCGCGCCGTGGAGCGCATGGACGAAGAGCCGCCCGAGCGCGGCCCGAAGGTCGAGGACATCCCGATCGACTAAGCGGTTTAATTCAGGGCTATGACGAGGAAGGTCGCCTGCTTCATCTCGGTGCTGGCAGTGGCCGCGATCCCGGCCTCAGCTCAAGCCACCATCACGCTTTCTGACGGCGCCGGATCCGGCGAGGTCATGGTCACAAGCGACGAGGAGGGCGACACCCTCCCGATCGCCTACGACCAGGACAGCTTCTCGTTCACGGTCGACGCCGGCACGTCGACGCTCTGCGTCGGCCCTATTTCGTATCCGGGCCTCACAGACTGTCCCTACATCGGGATGATCTTCCTGGGCGTTTCGATGGGTGCGGGCGACGACTATGCGTACGCCTACGCGACGGGAGACAACCCCTGGCCCGAGGACATATTCCTCCAGATGGACGGCGGCCAAGATGAGGACAAGCTTGACGGCGGCGAGGGGAACGACCGGCTCGACGGAGGCAATGGCGACGACGGGCGCATCCGCGGATTCGGCGGCGACGACAAGCTGACCGGAGGCGCGGGCAAGGACGGCTTCAACGGAGGCAAGGGCAAGGACAAGCTCAGGGCGAAGGACGGCGAGAAGGACAAGAAGCTCGACTGCGGGCCCGGCTCCGACCCGAATCCGAAGGCCGACGGCAAGGACCCGAACCCGATCTCCTGCTGATCGGGAGGAGGGAGCAGGCTCTCGAGCCGTGCGCTCCTAGACGGTCAAGCGCGCCCAATGTGACCCATCTCACCTTGACTCGTGGCGCCGGATACGTAACCTCCGCACATGGGGACGGAGTGCTCAGCGTGCGGCACGCAGAACCCGGAGACGGGCTCGCTTTTGCATGTCCTGCGGCAGCTCGCTGCCTATCAGGCTGTCCGAACTGCGGGGCCGAGAATCCGGCGGGCGCGAAGTTCTGCATCGAGTGCGGCGCCGGGCTGACGGGCCAGCCGCGTCCTGCCGCCCCCGCGACCGGACCTACTCCCACTCCTGACGCGCGACCCGAGGAGCGCCGTGTGGCGACCGTCCTTTTCGCCGATCTCTCCGGCTACACCGCGGTCGCCGAGCGGATGGACCCCGAGGCCCTCAAGTCGATGGTCGACCGGGCGCTCCGCCGACTGGGCGAGGAGGTGTCCCGCTTCGGCGGAACCGTCGACAAGTTCATCGGCGACAACGTCATGGCCGTCTTCGGCGCGCCCATCGCGCACGAGGACGACCCCGAGCGCGCGGTGCGCGCCGGCATCGCCATGCAGGGCGCCATGGACGAGATCAACGAGCAGATCCCCGGCGTCGACTTCGCCCTCAGGGTCGGGATCAACTCGGGCGAGGTCTTGGCCGGCAAGATGGGCGACGGCTACACAGTGATCGGGGACGCGGTGAACGTCGCCGCCCGCCTTCAGTCGGCTGCCCAGCCCGGCTCGGTCACGGTCGGCGAGGCGACCCACCGCCTGACGCGCACTTCCATCGAGTACGTGGAACTCGAGCCGTTCAATCTCAAGGGCAAGGCCGAGCCGGTCCCGGCGTGGGAGGCGGTCCGCGTGGCGGTCGCGGGCACCGCGCTCACGCGCGCGTCCACTCCGCTCGTCGGCCGCGAGGACGAGTCCGAGCTCCTCACGGCGATGTTCGACCGCGTGACGCGGGAGGAGCGCGCGCACCTCGTGACCGTCATGGGCCAGGCGGGCGTCGGCAAGAGCCGGCTCCTTCGCGAGCTCGCGAGCACGGTGACCGAGCGGCCCGGCTCGCCGCTCATGCGGGTTGGGCACTGCCCGGCTTACGGCTCGGGCCTCGCCTACTGGGCGCTCGGCGAGATCGTTCGCGACCAGTTCGGCATCGCTGACACGGACGAGTCCGAGGTCGCGTTCGCCCGCCTGCGCGCCGGCTTCGAAAAGCTTCTGAGCGACCACTGCGTCGAAGGCGAGGAGGACTCGCCCGACCGCCTCGCGGCAACGCTTGCGCGCCCGCTCGGCATCGAGGTGCCGGAAGAGTTCGCCGAGAGCGCGGACTCGGACGACCCCCAGCAGGTGCGCGCACGCCTGTTCTCGGCGGTGCGGACGCTCGTGGAGGCGGCCAGCCGCGAGCGCCCGGTCGTCTTCGCGATCGAGGACATCCACTGGGCGGACGAGGGAATGCTCGACCTGATCGAGTACCTCGCGCGCTGGGTGCGCGGACCGGTCCTGATGATCTGCCTCGCGCGCGACGAGCTGCTCGACCGCCGGCCCGGCTGGGGCGGCGGTCGCCGCAACGCGACGACGATCGCGCTCGAGCCGCTTCCCCTGACGGGCGCGCGCGAGCTGGTGCATGCCCTCCTGCCCGATGGGGCCGAGGAGATCGAGGAGGCGCTGGTGGCCCAGGTCGCCGAGCGCTCGGGCGGCAACCCACTCTTCGCGGAGGAGATGGTCAACCGCATCCTCGAAGAGGGAATGTCCGGCGACGCAGCCCTGCCCGAGACGGTCCACGCCGTGCTTGCCGCGCGCCTCGACGCGCTCGATCCCAAGGAGCGCTCGCTCCTTCAGCAGGCGTCAGTGGTTGGCCAGTCCTTCTGGGCGGGCTCGGTCGCCGAGGGCGACGACGCGCACGAGCTCCTTGGCTCGCTTGCGGACAAGGACCTGATCGTCGCGACGGCGGGCGGCCGCCTGATGGGCGAGCGCGAGTACTCGTTCAAGCACGTCCTGATCCGCGACGTCGCCTACTCGACCCTGCCGAAGACGGTGCGGGCGCGAAAGCACGCCGAGGTCGCGTCGTTCATCGAGGAGCGCGCCGCCGACCGGACCGAAGCTGTGATCGCGATGGTCGCCGACCACCTCGCGAGGGCAGCCGAGATCGGGACGGATGCGGGCCTGGAGGAATCGGAGCTCCACGTTGTCCGCGACCGCGCCCACGAGGCGCTCGAGGCAGCGGGAGACGTGGCGGCAAGCCTCTACTCGAACCAGGAGGCGCTCACCCAGTACAAGGCGGCGCTCAAGCTCGACGGCGACGACAACGACTGCGACCATCCCGACGCTCGCGCCCGCATCGCCGAGAAGTACGGCGACGTCGCGCTCCGCCTGGGCCGGGTCGACAAGGCGGTTGAGCTGTGGGAGCGCTGCCTCGAGTATCACCGCGGCGAGGAGAACCTGGCCAGGGTCGGCGACCTTCACCGAAAGATCGGCGCGGGCCTCTGGAACAAGGGCGACCGCGAGGGCTCGATCAGCCACTACCAGCGCGGCATCGACCTCTTGAAGGACGGCCCTCCGTGCCTCGAGCTGGTGCGCCTCTACGAGGAGGCCGCCTCGCTCTACATGCACACCGGCGACAACATGCTCGCGATCTACGCCTCGGAGAAGGCCCTTCGCCTGGCCGAGCGCCTGGAGGAGGCGGCAGCCGCCAGCCGCGCGCACGGAATCTTCGGCCGGGTCTTCGGCCGCATCGGGGACACCGAGCGCGCCCGCGAGAACCTGGAGCGCTCGGTCGAGCTGGCGCGCGACTCGGACCCCTCCGAGGCGATCCGCGCACTCCTCGCTCTCGGCTATCACTTCGAGACCTCGGAGGCCGACTACGACGCGGCGACCGAGGCCTACCACGAGGCGCTCGGGATCGCCGAGCGGATCGGCGACCTGCCCTCGCAGGTGGAACTCCATTTCTCGCTCTCGCTCCTGGCGTTCCACTGCGGCAAGTGGGACGAGGTCGAGACCGGTACCGAGACAGTCGCGGCGCTCGTGGAGCGCGAGGGCCTCACGGGCAAGCTCTGCTTCCCGCACCTCCTCCGCGGCGCCCTTCGCTGGCGCGACGCCGACTACGAGGGCTGCCGACCGCTCACTTCGCCGCGCCGCCGAGATGGCCGCTCAGGTGGGCCGCTCAGAGGTCGCGTTCCAGGCGCTCCTCGCGCTCGCGGCAACGCTTCGCGACAGCGAGTCCTACGCGGACGCCGATGGCGTCCTGGCATCCGCGCTCGACACGTGCGAGCGGGCCGGATTGGTCGCGCAGTCGATCGAGGCCACCGCCGCGCGCTCGGTCAACGCCACGCTGTGGGGCCGAGCCGACCAGGCGACCTCGCTTGCCGACGAGGCGACCGGCCTCGCCGAGCGGCTGCGCTACCCGGTCGGCTCCGCCGCCGCACTCGAGGCGCGCGGGTTTGCAGCCGGCGACTCCGGCGTGTTGCGCGAGGCCGCGGAAGCCTGGCGCGAGCTGGGCCGTCCGCTCGAGGCCGAGCGCGTCGCTCGCCTTGCCGAAGCCGCCTGAGCATCTTTCCGTGTGAGCACTCTGCTATGAGTATTCGCTCACATTATGCTCAATATTGATTTACAGAAGAAGCTGCCCCTGCCCGCTCGCTCGCTCGCGATCCTGTTCATGGGCATCGTGTTCGTGCTCCTCGCCATCTTCATGCCCCCGGACAAGGCGGACGCCGGCGGCAACAACGTCGGCGACGGCTACGTGTTCCCCCTCCCCTCGAAGCATGAGTACGGGGACGGCTTCGGCGCCGGACGTGGCCACGACGGCCAGGACCTCTTTGCCAAGTGCGGCCGCAAGTTGGTTGCCGCGAACGACGGCAAGATCCAGAGGTCCGAGATGGACGGGAGTGGGTACGGCAACATCGTCGTGCTGGACGTGAAGGGGACCGGCGTGGATCTCCTCTACGCGCATATGAAGAAGCGCGACGTGAAGGACGGCGACCGCGTCAACGCAGGCGACAAGGTCGGCGAGGTCGGCCAGACAGGCAACGCGACGGGCTGCCACCTCCACTTCGAGATGCACACCGCGCCCGGCTTCTGGGAAGGCGGGCACGCCATGCGCAATGTCACGAAGCACCTGAAGGACTGGGACAAGAGGTCGTAGACGTCACCCTCCCGGTGCCAGGCACCGTGCCTGGCACCGAGGCGACTAAGCACCGCGTCAGGCTCGGAAGCCGGCTAGGCGAGGCCCTCCTTCTCGTACTCGCGCAGGAAGCCCTCGAACTCGCGCATGTGGCCCTGCTCGTCGCGGAGGATCGCGATCACCATGTCCTCGGTGACCGGGTCCGTGTCGGCGCAGAACTCGATGATCCTCGAGTAGTGCTCGATCGCACCCGCCTCGGCCTCGATCACGCCCTTGATCACGTGGACGATGTCCACCTGGTCATCGGGCGGCTGCAGGAAGCTCTGCTCGGCAGAGAACTCCTCTGACCCGGGCACAACGCCGTAGAGCTCCTTGATCCTCGCGGCGAACTGCTGGGCGTGGCCGAGCTCCTCGGTGATGTCCTGGGCGAGAGACTCCTTGATCTCCTGGGCGCGGACGCCGTCCGGGTTGACCGAGTTGGCGATGTAGCTCATCACGGTCTCGATCTCCATCCAATACGCCTTCTTGAGGAGCTCGACGACCTCCTCGCGCGCCTCGGTGTTCTCGTCGGCCAGGATGTCCTTGGACCCAACGGTCGAATCGGCTGAACGTGTCATTTCGGTTCCTCGTTTCCTTGCAGATTGAGTTCCCCCGGATGAACGGGGGTTCAGTGCGGTTTCCCGGTAGAGGGCCAACGTAACCGGCCACCCCACCTAGACTCGGTCCATGCCCAAGGTCACGGCTCCAGACGGCGTCAAGCTCCACTGGGAGGAGCAAGGCTCTGGGCCCGCTGTGCTCCTCAGCCCGTACTGGGCGATGCACCCGTCGATCTTCGACCCGATCGAGGCGGTGCTGCTCGAGGACTTTCGCGTGGTCCGCTTCGACGAGCGGGGTACCGGCCAGTCCGATCGCGTCGGGCCGTACGACATGGCAACCGGCGTCTCCGACCTCGAGCTGGTCTGCGAGACAGCCGGCCCGTTCGAGGCGGCGATCTGCCTCGTCGACTCGGCGAACCGCGCGGTGCGCGTGGCAAGCGCGGAACCGGACCTCCTGCGTTGCGTCTTTTGTATGGGCTCCGCGCCGTTCGGCGTCGGTGCGCTGAGCCAGTCAGAGTCGCTGCTTTCCTCGGAGACCGTGGTCAGCACCTATCTCCAGCAGCTCGAGGCCGACTACCGGGGCGCCGTTCGCGCCGCCCTGGCTGGTGCGAACACGCGCCTCTCCGACGACGAGGTGCGAGAGCGGGTCCAGATCCAGATGGACTACGTAGAAGCCGAGGCCGCGGCCGGGCGTGCTCGCGCGTGGGCGACGGACTCCGGAGCCGAGGAGCCGGGACGCGAGATCGGAAGCCGCCTCAGCGTCTGCCTGTCGAAGACGATGGGGGGACCAGGTGCATGGTTCCCATCGGGGAAGGAGATGGAACCCGTGGTTCGCGACATGTTCCCGGACGCTCAGCTTCACTGGACGGACGACGGGATCGTCTCGACTCCGCGCCAGGTCGTCGACGTGCTGAAGGAGTCGCTCGCGGCCCTGGCTGAATCCGCGACCTATGATCGCTCCTCATGAGCACCTGGATCCTCACCGGCGGCATCGAGAACTTCCGGATCTACGTGGAACGCGGGTTCGACGTGATCGGGATGAAGGAGGGCCGCCGGCGGATGGCCGAGGGCTTCGAGCCGGGCGACGAGATCATCTTCTACGTCTCCGGCCTCCAGGCGTTCGGCGGGATCGCCAAGGTCCGCTCGGGCATGTTCGAGGACCGCACGCCGATCTGGCCGCAGGGAAAGAAGAAGAAGCCCGAGGCCTACCCATGGCGGATCGAGGCCGAGCCGGACGTGGTCTTGTCAGAGGACGACTTCATCCCGGCCGAGGAGATGGTGGGCCGCCTGGAGCACATCGCCAAGTGGCCCGCCGAGCACTGGCACCTCGCCTTCCAAGGGCAGCTCCGCATCATCGGCGACGCCGACGCGAAGGTTCTGCGGAAGCGGATCGAGAGCGCCGCGCGAGCCGGCGTAGTTGCCTAAAGCGACCCAACCCGGCCCATCTCGGACGCAGGCGTCATACAACTGTCCAGATTCGTGCCTCTAAAGGCAAGCGGCGACGCCTGAACGCCGAAGAGTCTCTTGATGCCCGAGGAGGGCCTGGTTTCCGCCCTAACGGGAACCAGGCCTGAGCCCCGGGGCACCTCCGATGCCGAGACGGGGCGTCCTTCGGGACGCCCCGTCTCATTTCTTGTCCCGCGGAAAGCGGGAGCCGCTCGGCGGGCGTCGAATAGGCGACGAACGGTTAAAGGTGGCGACAAGTCGAGCCGATCCTGCTATTAGTGTTCGCTCACAGAATGCCCAGCCTCCGCAAACATCTCTTTTCAGCCGTCCTCGTGGCTTCAGTCGCCGTGAGTTCCGTTGCCCTCGCCGATGGCGGTGGGGTCGGGACGGGCGGCGGAGGCGGCGGTGGCGGCGGTGGCGGCCACAATTACATCTTCCCGCTTCAGGCTCCGCACGACTACGGCGACGGATTCGGCGCCGGTCGCGGCCACCAGGGCCAGGACGTGTTCGCCAGGTGCGGCAGCAAGCTGGTCGCGAACCACACGGGCCGCGTTCAGACCGTTGATCGCCACTCGTCGGCGGGCAACTACATCGTCCTCGATGCTGACGGCACCGGCATCGACTACGCCTACATGCACCTCAAGCAGAAGGCGATTCCCCGCGAGGGCTCCAACGTCCGCAAGGGCGAGAAGATCGGCGAGGTCGGCGATACGGGCAACGCTTCCGGCTGCCACCTCCACTTCGAGAAGTGGACCGCGCCCGGCTACTACGAGGGCGGCCACGCCTCAAGGACCGTGACCAAGGCCCTCAAGAGCTGGGACAAGTACTCCTAGCCCTAGTCCTTCTCGGCCTCCCACTCGATCACGCCCGCGGACGCACACCGGTCCGGGAACTCCGCCGTGCCGGACGCCTTGCCTCCCTTGAACTTGCCCTTGATGTAGCCGGAGGAGAAGACCGAGTCGGCGGGCTTCAGTTGAACTTGCCGGTCCCTTGTTGAGCTTCACGGTCTCGCCGGCGACCTGGGTGACCTTGATGCAGTTGATGTTGAGGTACTCGAAGTAGACGATGTTCACCTTCTTCTTGTTCCCGAGACCTCAAAGCCGACGTTCAGGGGGCTGATGATCTCGTCGCGTTGCAGGTCGTGCCGACATACTGGCCCGACTTGAAGCCGGCAACACTCGGTGCTGGGAGCACCAGTAGGGCGGAGTCGCCTTCATCGTACGGAGAGATCAGGCGGCTGTCAACGACCGCCGCCCGGCTATCGCGCCGCAGCCAGGACCGAAACGCCGTAGCTGGGCTCGCCCTCGAGATGAGTGGCGCCGATCCGGTTCGCGAACCGCGGCGACGCGCCGGAGCCGCCGACGTAAAGCTTCCACCTGGCCGCGATCGCGGCAAGCTCGGCGCCCGATTCGCGCAGGCGACGCGGATCGACCGCTGAGACGACGATGGCGTCCGGCGAAAGGTTGCCCGCGGTATCGGCGAGCGTGGGCATCGGCGTGTCCTGGCCGAAGAACGCGACGCGCCAATCCAGCTCGCGCAAGAGCAGGCCGAAGGAGACGAGTCCCAGGTCGTGGCGCTCGCCGGCGGGACAGGCAAGCATCGCGAGCGGCCCGCGCCCGTGGCCCCAGTCACGCCCAATGCCCAGTAGCCGGCCGCGGATCAGACTGGACGCGAAGTGCTCCTGCGCGGTCGAGGTCTCGCTTCGCTCCCAGCGATCGCCGACCTCCCGCAGGAGCGGCAGAATGACGCCCTCCAAGAAAGCCCGAAGCGAGAGCTCCGCGATCGCCTTGTCCAGGAGGGCATTCGCCCCGCGCTCGTCGAACGCCTCGAGTGCCGCGACAAGGCGGTCGACGCGGGCGGTGTCGACCGGGATGCGAAGGGGCGCCGGTGCGGAGGCACCGGCGCCCTCATCGCTAGGCGCGGCACGTCCCGCAACGCGCGCGCCGGCTTGGGACGGCGCGGCTGGTCCCGCCGTGACCGTGCCATGCCCGGTCTCGCCCGTGAGATGGGGATTCTCGCGGGCAAGTCTTGCCGCCTCAGCCGTCGCCATCCCCTTGGCGCGGAGGCGTGTCAGCTCCCTGATCATCGCCTCATCCTCGGCGGTGTAAAGCCTGTAGCCCGAATCGGTGCGATGCGGGTTCAGGAGGCTGTACCGCCGCTCCCACGCACGGAGCGTGCCCGGGCTGACGCCGACCCGCCGGCTCAGCTCGCCGATGCGAACGGCCGGCCACAGCGTCCGCTCATCCGCGGCGGCGCGAGTTCCGTAAGTAGTGCTCGGGGGAACCATGGAAACCCGACTGTACTATCTTTACGAAAGAATCTCATTAAAGATTATACACCAAGTGTCCCGGGTAGCCGACTGTCGATGACCTCACCGACAGCTATCGCAGATCGCCTGATGGACGCGACGATCGTTCCCGGCTTCACTTCGCTCGGCTACCGCTTCCGCAGCCGTACCTGGGAGGCCACTCCCGACCTGAGCGGCAAAGCGATGCTGATCACCGGCGCCAGCTCCGGCCTCGGCGCCGCGACGTGTGAGCTCCTGGCCGACGCGGGCGCAACCGTTCATATGCTCGTCCGCGACCTCGAAAAGGGAGCGAAGGTGCGAGCCGGGATCGCCGAGCGCACGGGATCCGAGGACCTTCGACTCTGGCGATGCGACATCTCCGAGCAGGCCTCGATCCGCGACTTCGCATCGGATTTCGCTGCCGAGGTGCCAAAGCTTGACGCCCTGGTGAACAACGCGGGCGTCATGCCCCCTGAGCGGACCAAGTCGGCTGACGAGATCGAGCTCAGCTTCGCGACCAACGTGACCGGTCCCCTGCTTCTAGCGCTCGAGCTCCTCCCCACCCTCCGCGCAGCCGCTCCAGGGCGCGTCGTGAACGTCTCGTCCGGCGGGATGTACGGAGCCAAGCTGAACGCCGACGATCTCCAGCTCGAGAAGCGTGACTACGACGCCGTTCGGTTCTACGCCCACACCAAGCGCTGCGAGGTCATCCTCACCGAGGTCTGCCAGGACCGCTTGGGCTCGGGCGGCGTCGTCTTCAGCTCGACCCATCCCGGCTGGGCTGACACCCCCGGAGTCCAGGACTCGTTGCCGGCGTTCAACAAGGTCATGGGTCCGATCCTCCGAAATGCCGAGGAGGGCGCGGACACCTTCGCGTGGCTTTGCTGGGCAAGCGAGCCCGTCGCCGACCCCGGCCGGTTCTGGCACGACCGCGAGCCGCGGACGACCCACAAGCTGCCGACGACCAAGGAGTCCCAGGAGGCGCGCGAGCGCCTCTGGGAGGAATGCAACCGACTGATCAAGGAGAGCGCCTGATGGCCCGCTACATCGGAACGATCCTCACCTCCAAGCCCGCCGACGAGGTATACGACTACATGGCGGACTTCCGCTCGGTCGAGCAGTGGGATGAAACCGTCACCGAGGCGAAGCTCCTCGGCAACCAGGGCCCGGGCAAGGGCGCGCGCTACAGCGTGACGTTCGAGCTCGCCGGCCGCGAGAACACGTTCGAGTACGAGACGCTCGAGGCGGAACGGCCCAGCCACGTCCTCCTGCGGGCCGAGAGCGGCTCGGTCATCTCCCTCGACCAGATCACGGTTCGCGAGGTCGCCGAGGGAACCGAGCTCACCTACGACGCGAAGCTGAAACCGAAGGGGCTCATGAAGGTGGCCGACCCCGTGCTTGGTCTCCTCTTCAAGCGCCTCGGCGACAACGCAGCCAAGGGGCTGGCGCGGGAGCTCGGCGGCCAGGTCTGCTGATCAGCCCGGCTCGGGCTGGACGAGCGGTGAGGTAGCGGGCTTCTCGACGCCCAGGTTCACCGCGCGCCGGTAGTCGATGTATTCCTTGATCGCGATCTGGATCGACGCCGCCGCGGGGATCGCGAGCAGCGCGCCGACCACGCCGAAGAGCGTCGAGCCGAAGAGAACCGCGACCAGGATGACCATCGGCTGAACTGCGACGGCGCGGCCCTGGATCTGCGGCTGGATCACGTAGTTCTCGATCTGCTGGTAGACGATCGCGAAGATGATCCACACGATCAGCGCGATCGGGAAGTTGACGAAGAGGAGCACCACGCCGACGAGGGCCGCGGCGATCGTGGCGCCCACGACCGGGATCAGGTCGCCGAAGGCCATGATGAGCGCCAGCGCGCCGGCGAATGGCGCCCCGAGGATCGAGAGCACGATGAACGAGACCACGCCCGCGAGCGTCGCCTGAAGAAGGGCGCCTCCGACGTAGCCGCCGATTGCGCTCGCGATGTGCTCGAAGGCCCGGCGCATGCGCTCCGCGTGCTCGGGATCCTGGTTTTCCAGGAACTGCTCGATCCACTTGGCCCCTCCCGAGACCATGAAGATCGAGAGGATGAAGATCGTCACCAGCGCGAAGATCGACCTGACCAGCCCGACTCCGACATCGGAGAGCGTCTGCGTCGCGTCGCCGATCTTTTCCGGCAGCTTCTGAGCCTCTTCCTCGAGCGTGCCGGTGATGTCGTAGTCCTCGTTGAGGCCCGAGAGGGTCTCGTTGTCGTTGACGAACTCGGTGACGTCGGCGGCGTACGAGGGGAAGTTGTCGACCAGGTCCTCTGCTTGCGAGACCAGCGGCGGGAGGAGGAGCACCAGGAGGATGATCGGAAGAGCGATCAGCATCCCGTACACGGACGCGATCGCGAGGCCCCTTTTCATGTGACGACTCAAGAGGGCGATCGGGCCCGAAACGGCAATCGCCAAGAAGGCGGCGATGACGAGCCAGGCGATGGGCTTCTGGAGGAGGTAGACGAGGTACGCGGTGATGAGGACCACGACCACGACCATGCAGATCCGCAGGATCGAGCGGATGCTCGTGTCGAAGCCTCTGAAGACGGCCATCATCGGCGTCTTCTTCGACGCCGGTTGTCCCTCTCCTATGCCTTGGGCTGCCTGGGCACGAAAGCGCTCGTGCGCCTGACGTACTCCGCGTAGCCCGGGCGGCGCGACGTGATCGTCTTCTCGGTCAGCGCCACGCCCGAGACGCGCAGTAGCAGGAAGGTGAGGAGCGCAGGGCCGACCGCGGTCCACCAGGCCGAGCCTGTCTCGAGTGCGATCACCCAGATTCCCCACCACACGCAAACCTCGCCGAAGTAGTTCGGATGGCGCGAGTAACGCCAGAGTCCACCGTCCATCACCTGGCCCTTGTTCTCAGGGTCCTTGGAGAAGGCAAGAAGCTGCGCGTCGGCGAGCGCCTCGAAGAGGATGCCGAAGGACGCAATGCCGGTGCCGATCCAGGCAAGGGCGCCGAGGGTTGCCGGAGTCGGGTCGGTCGCTGCGACCTGGATCGGCAGCGAGATCACCCAGGCGACGAGCGCCTGCGTGCCGAAGACGGACCACAGGCTCCGCCGGGCGAAGTTGTCGTGCTTCTCGCGCATCGCCGCGTAGCGGCGGTCCTCGCCGTCGTGGCGCCGGGCGATGTACCCGGCCAGTCGCAGGCCCCAGACCGAGACGAGGATCAGGATCAGCAGCGCCCGCTGCTCATCTCCGTCCCCGACGACGAGCGACACCAGCGCGATCGCCACGAACGCGAGCCCCCACGCAACGTCGGCCACCCCGGCATCCCGCATCGCGATGCTCGCGAGCCATGCGACGAACATGACGCCAAGCGCCGCCCCCAGGGCAGCCAGCTGAACCGCGGCGTCAAGCATGAGCAAAGTATGAGGGGTCAAACCCCCCACACGTTGCTCACCCAGCGTCCGTGCTGAAGCTAGATGGCGGCGCGGGCGGCCCAGGCCATGCGGCCGAGCTTTTCGCCCAGCGTCTCGGGCGTCCAGTCGCCTGAGCCGCTCAAGAGGGTGCGAGCGCCGACCTGCGCCAGGCCGACGATGGTGTGACCCAGGAGCTCGGCGGCCGCGTCCGCCTCCTTGCCCTGGAGGTCCGAGTAGCGCTCGACCCAGTGTGCGGCGATGCCGGCGGCGGTGCGCGCCTGGAGCTCGATGCCGCGGGAGATCCGCGCCGCAACCGCTTCGTTGCCCCCGCCCTCGCCGAGGAAGACGATGCGGTAGATATCGGGCGACTCCTGCGCCGCTTCGAGAAAGACCTGAAAGCCGCGGATCAGCGTGGCCTCGGGGTCGTCCGCGCGTGCCGGTGGTGGCCAGGGCCTCGCCGGTCTCGACGCAGGATCCGCTCCTCCTCGCGGTCGAGCATGGCCGTGAAGAGCTCGTCCTTGGAGGCGAAGCAGTCATAGACGACCGGCTTCGAGACCCCGGCCGCCGCGGCGATCGAGTCCATGGACGTGCCCTCGAAGCCGTTTTCGATGAAGAGGTCGTAGGCGGCGTCAAGCACGAGGGGGCGCCGGCGCTCAGGCCCCAGATGGGCGGCGCGCTTGCGGCGCGGGCGATCCGCTGGGCGCTTTGTGTGGTTCTCCGAGACAGCCATTCCTACCTATGGTAGCATTTTCCTACTCAACGTAAAGAACCAAGCTACTGGAGAACACTTCTAGATGAACGCAGCAACCGCCACCGCAGCTACTTCCGCCGCCGATGTCGACGAGATCATCGACGCGTCCGAGGACACTCCCCCCTTCTCGCTCGAGCTCTCGCAGGACCAGAAGGACATCCGCGACTGGGTTCACGGATTCGCCGAGAACGTCGTCCGCCCCGCCGCCCACGAGTGGGACGAGCGCGAGGAGACGCCCTGGCCCGTGATCCAGGAGGCCGCGAAGATCGGCCTCTACGGCTTCGAGGGCATCGCGCAGTTCTTCGCCGACCCGTCCGGCCTTCAGATGCCGATCGTGAACGAGGAGCTCTTCTGGGGCGACGCCGGCATCGGCATGTCGATCATGGGCACGACGCTCGCGGTCGCGGCGCTCTTCGGCCAGGGCACGCCCGAGCAGATGGGCGAGTGGATCCCGCAGTGCTTCGGCACCGAGGACGAGCCGCAGGTCGCCGCCTTCTGCGCCTCCGAGCCCGACGCCGGCTCTGACGTCTCCGCGGTCCGCACCACCGCCAAGTACGACGAGGCCAAGGACGAGTGGGTCCTGAACGGCCAGAAGGCCTGGGCCACCAACGGCGGCATCGCCAAGGTCCACGTCGTCATCGCGTCGGTCGACCGCGAGCTCGGCTCGCGCGGCCATGCGGCGTTCGTCATCCCGCCCGGCACGCCCGGCTGCGAGCAGGGCGCCAAGGTGAAGAAGCACGGCCTCCGCGCCTCGCACACGGCCGACGTCCACCTCGACGACTGCCGCGTCCCCGGCTCATGCCTCCTCGGAGGCAAGGAGAAGCTCGACGAGCGTCTCGCCCGCGTCCGCGAGGGCAAGAAGGGCAAGTCGCAGGCCGCGATGCAGACGTTCGAGGCCTCGCGCCCGACGGTCGGCGCTCAGGCGGTCGGCATCGCCCGCGCCGCGTATGAGTACTCGCTCGACTACGCCAAGGAGCGCCAGCAGTTCGGCAAGCCGATCATCGAGAACCAGGCGATCGCCTTCACCCTCGCGAACATGAAGATGGAGATCGACGCGTGTCGCCTCCTCGTCTGGCGCGCCTCCTGGATGGGCAAGACCGGTCAGACGTTCGAGAACGCCGAGGGCTCGATGTCGAAGCTGAAGTCCGGCGAGACCGCGGTTTGGGCGACCGAGCGCGCGATGCAGATCCTGGGCGGCAACGGCTACACCCGCGAGTTCCCCGTCGAGCGGATGCACCGCGACGCGAAGATCTACGACATCTTCGAGGGCACCGCGGAGATCCAGCGCCTCGTCATCTCCCGCGCCATCTCAGGCCACCACATCAAGTAAGCGTCCAGCGCGACGGATCGCGCCCCGCTGCCATCGGCTTCGACTCCTCGGAAGCCGATGGCAGCGCCTGCCTTCGGTCAGTCGTCGATGTCCCCGTCTGCCAGATAGCGGGCGAAGCCGAAGTCGCCGTCGCCGATGCCGGCGGCGACGATCACGTCATCTTTGCCGATCGCGAGCGCCTGGACCAGGTCGCCGTTTCCGGCAAAGTCGGTCAGGGTGGCTCCCTTGAAGCCGAAGGACTCGTCGAGCTTCCCCTTCTTAGTGAAGCGCGCCAACAGGAAATCGTTGTCGCCGCTCACGCTCCTCACGGCGCCGCCAACCACGATCCCGCCCGCCTTCTGGACCGCGATCGAGGCGAGCTGGGTGTCTTCACCGAAGTCCCGGAGGGCCAATCCCTTCTTGCCGAACTTCTTGTCCTTCTTGCCGTTCTCCTTGACGGCGGAGATTCCGTAGATGGGGTCAGGACCACCGAAGATGCCCACGGCGCCCAGGACCCGACCGCTCTCGTCGATCGCAACGTCTTCGACCCTGGTGCTGGCGCCCTTGACCTTGCGGGTGAAGATCCCGTCGCCTGAGAACGACTTGTCGAGCTTGCCGTCCTCTGTGAGTCGCGCGAAAAGCTGGCTGCCTTTGTCGCCTATCTCGATACCGGATGTGTCCCCAGCGACGACGATCCGATCGTTCTTCTGGATTGTCATGGCCCCCACGCTCGTGCCGTCCTTGACGCCGAACTTGGTGATGCCCTTCTTGCCGAACTTCTTGTCGAGCTTGCCGTTGGGCTTGACCCGAGCGACCATCGCGTCCTGCCCGTCGTTCGAGCCCTCGATCGAGCCGGCCACCACGATCTTGCCGTTCTTCAGAAGCGCGATGTCGTCGATGCCCGACCCCTTGCCTCCGAACGGGAAGATCTGAATCCCATCCTGGGAGAAAGTCGGGTCCGGGTCACCGTCATCCTCGTAGCGGATGAGCGCGGCGCGCCTCTGGTCGTCGACCGCGTCCGTCGACCCGCCGGCCACGATGGCGCCATCTTTCTGCACCACGACGGCGTTAAGGACGTCGAATCCGCCGGCGTCGGTCGTCTGCTCGCCATCCCCCGAGAACGAGGAGTCGGGCACGCCCGCATTGTCAAGGCGTGCGACGGCGAAGTCGAAGCCGGTCGCACCGGGAACCGCAGCGCCCGCGCCGACGACCGAGCCGTTCTTGGCGATGGCGACTCCGTCCGCGGAGTTCGTGCCGCCGAGGTTCATGACGGTCTTGCCCCCGGTCCCGAATGCGCCGAGGGCAGTGCTCGCCGCTACGGCGGCGGCGATCCCTGCGCTGAGCACGGCAAGCGCCCGAAGCTTTCGTTCCCTCATCTCTCGATCCCCTCCATCGGTGCCTCGCGCCCCATCAGCGCCCTAGCCGGGATTCTACGTCTAACCTCCTATCAGGGATGAGACGGACAACGGCG
>CAVRWX010000007.1:0-28456 GCA_963725035.1 uncultured bacterium
CTCGTCTCCTTCGTCGTCCCCGCCGCAACCAGCGAGCGCAATCCCCAGGGCCACCGCAAGGGTGAGTCGCCTCATTCCCCGATCACCATCACCGAGGTCGCCTTGACCATCGCCGTCGCCTTCGAGCCGGGCTCGAGCCCGAGCTGCTCGATGGCGTCGCGCGTGATCGCCGCGGTGACGAGATGCGGTCCGCATTCGAGCTCGACGATGCCCATGACTCCGTCGACCTCGACCGAGCGCACCACGCCAGGGAAACGATTACGGGCCGAGAGCTGGTCGTCCGTGCGGTGGCGCTCGGGCTGGCCGCCAAGGCGGCGGACCTCAGCCAGCGACACGAGCCGGCGGTTCTGCTTGTCGCGCGTCGTCTTGAGCTTGCCGTCGCGATCCCAGCGCCGAAGCGTGTCGGCGCTGACCCCGATCATCCGGGCCGCCTCGCCAAGTGAAACGCGCTCAGGCATCACTGCCTAAGCATTACATAGGCAGTGGTGTTTAGCCCTGGTGTCTGACACCCTGGGTCAGACCCCTTCGGTGCTCGAGGGTCTAGCCGCCGATGGCGCTCATCGAGCGCGCTGGTGCGATGAAGCCGGGGTCGTTCACGTGGTGCTTCAGCTCCTTGCGCCAGACGGCGTTGCGGATGATGTCCGCGAGCTCCGGGTCGGAGGCGCCGTCCCGCATCGGATCGCGCAGGCTCGTCTCGTGCATGGAGAAGAGGCAGGTGCGCAGCTCGCCGTCGGCGGTCAGGCGAATGCGGTTGCAGTCGGCGCAGAACGGCTGGGAGACCGGGTTGATGAAGCCGATCTCGCCCTTGCCGTCGGCGAAGGCGTAGACGCGAGCGGTGGCGTGCGGCTCGCGCTCCAGGGGCTCCAGGGGGTAGCGCTCGTGGATGAGGGCGCGCACCTCGTCGCCGGTGAGGACCTGCGAGCGGTCCCATGCCCGGTCGCCGTCGAGCGGCATGAACTCGATGAAGCGCACCTGGAAGTCGGTGGTCCGCGCCATCTCTGCGAAGCGGTAGACCTCGTTCTCGGTGAAGTCGCGGATCGCGACGGCGTTCACCTTGATGGGCCGCACCTGCTCGTACGACGCGATGGCCTCGAGTCCGCGCAGCACCTGAGGCAGGGCATCGCGGCGCGTGATCTCGTGGAACCTGTCGCGGGCCAGCGAGTCGACCGAGACGTTGATCCGGTCGATGCCGGCGTCGACCAGGGCCGCGGCGTCGCGCTCGAGCAGGTAACCGTTGGTCGTGACCGACAGGTCGCGGATGCCCTCGATCCCGCGGAGCATCGAGACGAGGTACGGGAAGTCCCTGCGGGCGAGCGGCTCGCCGCCGGTCAGGCGCACGTCCTCGACGCCAAGGCCGGTCAGGATCCGCACCAGACGCTCTATTTCCTCGAAGGAAAGCACCTCCGAGCGCTCGAGCCACTTCATGCCCTCGGCAGGCATGCAGTAGCGGCAGCGGAAGTTGCAGCGGTCCGTGACGGACACCCGGAGGTCCGAGATGACCCTGCCGTGGGCGTCTAGAAGGGGCTCAGTCATCCAAACGATTGTTACAAGTGCACTTAATTCAGGCTCTAACCTCGCACTCGCACTTGTCCAGGCTCACCAAAGCAAACCTGCTCGTACTCGGCCTGCTGGTCCTTCACACGATCGATCATGCGGTGGTTCAGGAGTCCCGGGAGCTGCCGGGATTCTCGAGCCTTGTCGGCGCGATCGGCTTCGCCCTGTCGCCGGATCGACCTGGCTCTCGCTCCAGCGCTCACCGCTTGCGCCCGAGGTCTCGGCCGCTGTCGGAGCGCTCGTATCGGTCGGGGTCATCGTTGTCCACCTGCTCCCGTCGTGGTGGACGTGGGTTTCCGATCCGTACTGGGACTTCGACGCGAGCTTCGTCAACTGGCTGTCGGTGATCGCGCTCCTGGCCTCGTCGGTTTACCTGACGGCGCTCGGCCTGCGCTACCAGCGCTACCGGCACGTCAAGCCGTACTACCGCCACTAGACGGCACGGGGGCCGGTCGATGCCGCGAGCACTCGCGATCGTGCATCAGCCGGACACCGGTCCAGGCGTGTTTCGCGACGAGGCGCTCGAGCTCGGATGGCAGATGGACTCGTGGCTGATCCCCGCCGGCGGCGAAGGGCCCCTGCCGATCCCCACTCCTACGACGCCGTCATGACGTTCGGCGGGGCGATGCACGCCGACCAGGAGGGCGAGCATCCCTGGCTGCGCGACGAGAAGCAGCTCCTCGCGAGCTTGCTCGACAAGGGCATTCCGACGATGGGCGTATGCCTGGGGTCGCAGCTCCTGGCCGAGGCGGCCGGCGCACGCGCGGAGCGCGCGCCTGAGCCGGAGATCGGCTGGTACGAGCTGGAGCTCACGCCAGAGGGCGCGCGCGACCCCGTTCTGGGCGGGATCGATTCGCCGTTCGAGGCGTTCCAGTGGCACTCGTACCGCTCGCCCGTGCCGCCCGGCGCGATCGAGCTGGCCAAGAGCCCCATCGCGATGCAGGCCTACCGGATCGGCGACGTGGCCTGGGGCATCCAGTTCCACGCGGAGGTCTCCGAAGTGGACGCCGTGAGCTGGGCCGTGAACTACGCGGTCGATGAGGACGCAGTCAAGGTGGGTATCGACCCCGACGAGCTGAGCGCTCAGGTCCTGCTTGCGGATCGGCGCCTGGAACGCGCTCGGCCGCGACCTCAGCGGCCGCTTCTTCGGCGAAGCCGAACGGGCTCGCCTAGTTCTGGCCGGGGGTGAGGTAGGCGGCTGAGAGGCCGCCGTCGGCCATGAACGTCGTCGCGGTGACGAAGCTCGACTCGTCCGAGGCGAGGAAGAGCGCAGCGTTCGCGATCTCCTCGGCCTCACCGAAGCGCCCCATCGGCACGTGGACCAGTCTCTTCGCCGCCCGCTCGGGGTCCTTGGCGAACAGCTCCTGAAGGAGCGGGGTGTTAACCGGCCCCGGGCACAGCGCGTTGACGCGAACGCCGCGATCCGCGAACTCCACGCCCAGCTCGCGCGAGAGCGAGAGCACGGCGCCCTTCGACGCGGTGTAGGAGATCTGCGATACGGCGGCGCCCATCACGGCTACGAACGACGCGGTGTTGATGACGGAGCCTCCACCCCGCTCCAGGAGATGCGGGATGCCGTGCTTGCAGCAGAGGAAGACCGAGCGCACGTTCACGTCCTGGACGACCTGCCACGCATCGAGCGTCGTCTCCGTGACCGTCGTGTCGGCGCTGGGGTTGATGCCGGCGTTGTTGAAGAGGACGTCGATGCCACCGAACTCATCGCGGATGCGCGCGTACATGGCCTCGACCTCGTCCTCGTGGGTGACGTCGCACTCGATCGCGAGCTCGCCCACCGAGTCGGGGCTGAGGTCCACGCCGACGACCCGCGCGCCCTCCTCCGCAAACCGGCGGGCCGACTCAGCGCCGATCCCGCTGGCGGCTCCGGTGATCACGCAGACCTTTCCGTCTAGCCGTCCCACTCGTTACTCCTCTGTCCGGTAGTAGACGTTCTTCACGTCCGTGTAGGCGTCGAGCGCGTCCGGGCCGAGCTCGCGTCCGACGCCCGACTGCTTGAAGCCTCCGAACGGCGTGGAGACCCGCACCGACGAGTGCGAGTTGATCGACAGGACACCCGTGTCGATCGCACGCGCCACTCGCAGCGCACGGGCGCCGTCGCGCGTCCAGATCGATCCCGAGAGCCCGTAGATCGTGTCGTTCGCCAGGCGGATCGCCTCCGCCTCGTCGCGGAACGGGATGACGCAGGCAACCGGGCCGAAGATCTCCTCGCGCGAGGCGCGGTCGTCGTTCGTCATCGGCGCGAGGACCGTCGGCGGGAACCAGAAGCCCTCGCCCTCGGGCGCCGAGCCGCGGAACGCGACATCGTCCTCGGTCACGAAGGACCCGACGGTCTCGCGCTGGTCGGCCGAGATCAGCGGCCCCATCTCGGTCTCGTCGGAGAGCGGGTCTCCTACCCGCATCTCGCGGACGGCCGGCTCCATCGCCGCCAAGAAGTCGTCCATCGCCGAGGCCTCGACCAGGATGCGCGAGCGCGAGCAGCAGTCCTGCCCGGCGTTCCCGAAGACGCCGGCCGGCGCCGCCTGGGCGGCTGCCTGGATGTCGGCGTCGGCGAAGACGACGTTGGCCGACTTGCCGCCGAGCTCCAGCGTCACGC
Source organism: uncultured bacterium (assembly GCA_963725035.1). Taxonomy (GTDB): domain Bacteria; phylum Actinomycetota; class Thermoleophilia; order Solirubrobacterales; family 70-9; genus JALZKA01. The sequence continues at coordinate 4,166 of CAVRWX010000007.1, forward strand.
GCTTGATCGTCCCCGCCGCTCCCTGGGCGATGCCGCGCCCGACCTCGGTCGAGCCGGTGAAGGCGATCTTCGCAACGTCGGGATGCTCGACCAGGCGCTGGCCGCACACGGACCCTGGTCCTACGACGACGTTCAGGACGCCCTCCGGCAAGGCCGGCGTCGAGCGCTATCCGCTCGAGCTCGATCGCGGTGAGCGGAGTCAGCTCGGCGGGTTTGAGGACGACTGTGTTGCCCGGCGGCGAGGGCCGGAGCGGTCTTCCACGAGGTGATGACCAGCGGGAAGTTCCAGGGCACGATCAGGCCGACGACGCCCATCGGCTCGCGGAAGGTCATGTCGACGCCGCCCGCAACGGGATCGTGCGGCCGACGAGGCGCTCGGGCGCAGCTGCGTAGTAGCGGAAGCACTCGGAGACCATCCCGATCTCGCCGCGAGCATCCGAGATCGGCTTGCCGGCGTTGCGGGCTTCGAGCCTGGCGAGGTCCTCCGACTCGGACTCGATCTGATCCGCAAGCCGATGAAGGAGCTTCGCTCGATCCGGCGGCGAAACCGCCCGCCAGGCGGGGAACGCCGCCTTCGCGGCGGCAACGGCGGCGTCCACCTCCTCGGCGCCGGCGCGCGGCACCTCGGCCATGACCTGCTCGGTCGCGGGCTCGAGAACCGCGAGGCTCACGCCGCCACCTCCTGGCGCGCAGCCGCCTCGACCAGCGCGCGGAACGGCGTCGCGTCGCGGATCTCCTCGGGATGCCACATGAAGCCGACAGCGAACGAGCGTTCAGGCAGCTCGACCGCCTCGACCAGATCGTCCGGAACCGACCAGCCCGTGGCGACGAGCCCATCGCCCAGCCGGTCCAGCGCCTGGTGATGGTGGGAGCGGATCTCCGCCCGCTCGGCGCCCGCGGCCCGCGCCGCCAGCGACCCCGGCTCGAGCCGGACCTCGTGCGTCGAGAATTCTCCGACGACCTCCACATGCTGTGTGGAGTCACCCAGGTGTTGGACCAGGGTTCCCCCGCGGGCGACGTTCAGGATCTGGGTGCCGCGGCAGATCGCGAGAAGCGGCATGTCGCGCTCCAAAGCGCCGCGGCAAAGCGCGATCTCGAAGCGATCGCGCTCGGCCTTGTAGCCGACCGTCATCGGGTCCGGCTCGGCGCCGTAGCTCGCCGGGTCGAGGTCGGCTCCACCCGAGAGCACCAGCGCATCGAGGACGTCGAGAAGCTCCGCCGGGTCGGAGGCGCTGCGCTCCTCGGCGGGCAGGAGCACCGGGATCCCGCCGGCCTCCGCCACGCACTCGGAGTAGTGGCGCTGCGAGATGTTCACCTCGGTGTCGCGCCAGACCACCCAGCTCGCCGACTCGAGCGCAGCGGTTATCCCAACGACCGGCCGCTTCCCGCCGGCGCTCACCTAGAGCCTCTCGAAGCCGCGGAACTTCTCCCAGTCGGTAACCGCGGCCTCGAACGCGTCCAGCTCGACCTGCGCGTGGTTGATGTAGTGGTCGACGACCTCCTGGCCGAAGGCCTCGCGCGCAAGGTCCGATGCGGCGAAGAGGTCGCGAGCGTTGTAGAGGTTCGTCGGCACGCGCTGCTTGTCGGACGCGTACGCGTTGCCCTCGAGCGGCGGCTCGAGCCCGAGCTCCGAGTCGATGCCGTCGAGGCCGGCCGCGATCATCGCGGCCAGCGCCAGGTAGGGATTGACGTCGGCGCCGGGGAGGCGGTTCTCGACGCGAAGCGACTGGCCGTGGCCGACCACGCGCATCGCGCAGGTGCGGTTGTCCACGCCCCACGCGACCGCGGTGGGCGCGAACGATCCCTCCGCGAAGCGCTTGTAGGAGTTCACGTGCGGGGCGAAGAACAGCGTCAGCTCCTCAAGATGGGCGAGCTGGCCCGCGACGAAGCGGTCGAACATCTGGCGGTCGTCGCCGAACGCGTTGCCGCCGCTCTCGTTGCCGAGCGAGCAGTGGATGTGGCAGGAGTTGCCCTCCTCCTTGTCCCACTTCGCGATGAAGGTGATCGAGTGGCCCTCCTGCGCCGCGATCTCCTTGGCGCCGTTCTTGTAGATCGCGTGGTCGTCGGCCGTGCGAAGGGCCGGGCCGTAGAGGAAGTTGATCTCGTGCTGGCCGAGGTTGCACTCGCCCTTCGAGTTCTCGACCGTCATCTCGGCGCCCGCCATCTCGTTGCGGATCCGGCGGATCAGCGGCTCCACCCTGGCCGAGCCGAGCAGGGAGTAGTCGATGTTGTAGAGGTTCGCCGGCTCGAGGTCGCGATACCCCTGTTTCCAGGCGTCCTCGTACGAGGTCTTGAAGACGATGAACTCGAGCTCCGTGCCCGCGTTGCAGATGAGTCCCCGCTCGGCGAGCCGGTCGAGCTGGCGGCGCAGGATCTGACGCGGCGACGCGACCACGTCGGTGCCGTCCTCCCAGCCCAGGTCGGCCATGACGAGGACCGTGGCGGGATGCCACGGGATGGGCCTGAGCGTGTCGAGATCCGGCTTCATCTCGAAGTCGCCGTAGCCCCGCTCCCACGAGGACATCTCGTACCCGGTGACCGTCTCCATGTCGACGTCCACCGCAAGGAGGTAGTTGCAGCCCTCCGCCCCGTGCTCGAGCACGACGTCCAGGAAATGCGAGGCGGTCAGGCGCTTGCCCTGGAGCCGCCCCTCCATGTCGGCGATCGCGAGCAGCACGGTGTCCACCGTGCCGTCCGCGACCGCTTTCTTCAGCTCGTCGAGTTTCATTCGTGAGGGGTCCCCCGAAAGAAGCCGGTGCCGTATGTGGGTCACCTCTTCAACGTAGCCACTACCCGGCGCGGCGGCTACTTGAACTCATCAGCGATCTCCTCGACTTCGGGATCGTCGATGGTCCGGTGCTGGCCGGTGAAGTGGCCCTTCGCGCGCCTCCAACCGAACCCGATGAAGAGGACTGCGAGTCCGATGACGACCGGCGCGTAGTTCGCGTAGTTCGCGTCCCACGCGTCATCCCACGGCACGCCGAGCGGGCTCGTAGGCATCAATCCGATGAAGCAGATGAACAAGATCCAGACGATTGAGACCGGATTCATCCACTTCCAGTGGCGGCCGATGTTCCAGCTCTCCGCCGGCTCGAACTCGTCACCCATGCGCCAGCGCAGGATAGATCGGGATGGCGAAACAGATGAAGAGGCCGATGACGCAGATCGAGATCACGGCGAAGAACGCAACCGGAAGCACGGTGCCGGGCGCGCCCCAGAGTGCCGGGATCGTGATGATCAGCGCCAGCGCGGCCATGCCCATGACGGCGTTGAACGGAACGCCGTCCTTGTTGACCTTGGCGAAATGCCTGTGGCCCGGCATCCCGCGGTCGCGCGAGAACGCGAACGTCATACGCGAGGCACTCGTCAGACAGGCGAGCCCGCAGAAGAGCTGCCCGACCGTGCAGATGATGAGGACGGCCTTGAACCCGGCCGAGTCGAGAGCGCCGCTGAGGACTGCGAAGATCGAGCCGACGCCGAATCCGTTCTCGGCATCGCTGATGTTCGCCGGGTCTTGTACTGCGAACGTGATCGCGAGCAACACGAGCCACCCGATGATCGCGGAGTAGAAGATCGACTTCCAGACTCCGCCGGCGGCGTTCCGCGACGCGTTGTGAGTTTCCTCGGACAGGTGCGCCGAGGCGTCGAAGCCGGTGATCGTGTACTGCGTGAGCAGGAACCCGATCGGCAGGAGGTAGATCCAGAAGAAGAACCCACCGGTCTCGCCGTCGTTGAAGCCCGAGTTGTTCAGGCGCTCGCCGAATACGAAGCTGAAGTCCTGATGAGTGTCGGGGACGATCACGAGGAGCACGATGATCACCGCGACTCCGATCACGTGCCACCACACGGACACGTTGTTGATCATCGCCAGGAGGTTGGTGCGGAAGATGTTGATGATTGCGGTGGCGATCAGGATGATCGCGAAGAGGACGAAGGTCTCGGCGAGGATGTGCTCGGCGTCGCCGAAGTTGACCCCGAAGACGTCCACCCCGTAGGTGCCGAGGGTCACGTTCAGGAAGCCCGCGCACGCGTACTGGACCGATGCGACCACGCCGATCAGCCCGATGAGGTTGAACCAGGCGGTCCACCAGGCCCACTTGGGTCCGCCCAGCTTGCCCGCGAACCAGTAGATGCCGCCGGACGTTGGGTACTTGGCGACCAACTCCGCCAGCGAGAGGCCGATGATCAGGATCAGGGAAGCGACGATCGGCCAGCCCCATGAGATGGCGATCGGCCCGCCGTTGTTCCAAGCGGTCGCATAGGCGGTGAAGCAGCCCGCGAGGACCGAGATGATCGAGAACGAGATCGCGAAGTTCGAGAACCCGCTCCACGCTCGGTTCAGCTGCTGCTTGTAGCCGAGCTCGTTGAGTAGGGCCTCGTCCTCGTTGACCGGTACGTGCGGCTGGGCCGGCTGGGCTTCGGTCGTCATTTGTCTCCCCTCATTTCGGACCGACCCATGCCTTTTCGGGTAAAAGGTGTGCCGGACCAACCTATGGACGACGCGAGACTATGCGGAAAACCGGACGGACGTCAAGCCCCCCAGGACGATCTGGGACAAATCGTCCTACAACTGACCCCCAAGCTTGGACAGTCCGGCGGCACGCCTGAGCCGCTCTCCGGAGGCATCACGAACCGCAATTACCGCGCGACTTTCGGCGGCACGGATTACGTGATCCGGGTGCCCGGAAAGGACACCTCGCTGCTCGGCATCGACCGCGCCGCAGAGTACGCCGCCAACGCCGCCGCGGCCGAGATCGGCGTCGCCGCGCCCGTCGCCGCGATGCTCACCGACCCGCCCGCGATCGTCACCAACTTCATCAAGGGGCGCCCGATGGAAGCCGCGGAGCTCGGCGGCGGCGAGGCGCTGGCCGGCGTGGCCGAGGCGCTGCGCACGATGCACGCGGCACCGCCGATCCCGTCCGAGTTCGACTCCTTCCGGATCGTCGAGGACTACGAGCGGGTCGCGCGCGATCTCGGCGTCGAGGTGCCCGCCGAGTACGGGGAGGCGCATGCATGCGCGGAGCGAATCGAGGCCGCGCTCTCCGGCCCGGAGCACGACCCCGTCCCCTGCCACAACGACCTCCTCGCGGCGAACTTCATCTGGGACGGCCTGCGCGTGCGGATCGTCGACTGGGAGTACGCCGGCATGGGCGACCGCTACTTCGACCTCGCGAACTTCGCCGTCAACAACGAGCTTCCGGAGAGCGCGCGGCGAGCCCTCCTGGGCCTGTACTTCGCCGAGGAGCCGACCGGAGCGGCAGCTCGCGACGCTTCACCTCTTCACCTTCATGTCCGACTTCCGCGAGGCGATGTGGGGCGTCGTCCAGCAGGGCGCGTCCGACATCGAGTTCGACTTCGCCGACTACACCGCGAAGCACTTCCGCCGCCTGGCCGAGACCGCAGAAGCGCCCGAGTTCGCCCAGGCCCTGGAGAGCGCTCGTGGCGATTGAGCGCGACCCGCCCGACCGCGCGCGCTGCGTGATCATCGGCGGCGGCGTGGGCGGCGTCTCGATCGCCTACCACCTCGCCGAGCTCGGCTACTCCGACGTCGTCCTGGTGGAGCGCTCGCAGCTCACCTCGGGCTCGACCTTCCACTCGGCCGGGCTGGTGGGGCAGCTCCGCGGCTCGGTCTCGCTGACGAAGATGATGATGCACTCGGTCGAGCTCTACCGGCGGATCGGGGACGAGTCGGAGTTCGATCCGGGCTGGGTCGAGTGCGGCGGCATCCGCCTCGCCTCGACCGAGGAGCGCATGGAGGAGCTTCGCCGCCAGGCCGGCTGGGCGAAGACGTTCGGGTTGCCGCTCGAGCTCATCTCGGCGGACGAGGCGAAGGAGATGTTCCCGCTGATGTCGACCGACGGCGTTCTCGGCGGCGCCTTCCTCCCCACCGACGGCTACCTCGACCCGTCGCAGCTCACCTACGCGATGGCCGACGGCGCCCGGCGCGGCGGCGCAAAGATCTTCACCTCGACGCGTGTGACCGGGATCGACGTCAAGGACGGGCGCGTCGCCGCCGTCGAGACCGACCGCGGCCGGATCGAGTGCGAGGTCGTCGTGAACGCGAGCGGGATGTACGCGGCGGAGATCGGCCGGTTGGCCGGAGTGCGGGTGCCCGTGATCCCGATGTCCCACCAGTACGTGGTGACGCAGCCGGTGCGCGAGCGCTCCGGCTCGGCGACCGCCTCCCCACCCTGCGCGACCCCGACCTGCTCGTCTACTACCGCGAGGACGGCGAGGGGCTCGTGATGGGCGGCTACGAGCACGACTCGAAGCCGGCCTTCCTTCCGGAGGGAACCGGTGGCTTCGACGAGATCCCGCCCGACTTCAACGGCCGCCTCCTCGAGGATGAGCCGGACCGCTTCGAGGAGATCGCCGAGAACTCGAAGATCCGCGTGCCCGCAATGAAGGACGCGAAGATCACGAAGCTGATCAACGGCCCCGAGGCGTTCACGCCCGACAACGAGTTCTGCCTGGGCGAGACGGAGGTGGCAGGGTTCTTCGTCGCCGCGGGGTTCTGCGCGCACGGCCTGGCAGGTGCAGGCGGGATCGGGAAGGTCATGGCCGAATGGATCTCGGACGGCGAGCCGTCGCTCGACCTCTGGCACATGGACGTGCGCCGCTTCGGGGCGCACTACCGCTCCCCGGCCTACACGCACGCCAGGATCCGGGAGACCTACGAGACCTACTACGACATCCGCTACCCCAATCACGAGCGGGAGGCGGGGCGTCCCCTGCGGGTCTCGACCGCAAACGGCTGGCACGCGGAACACGGCGCCGCCTTCGGCGAGAAGTCCGGCTGGGAGCGGGTCAACTGGTACGAGTCGAACGCGGAGCGGGGCGACGAGTCCCTCCGACCGCGCGGCTGGGCCGGGATGCACTGGTCGCCGGCGATCGGCGCCGAGCACCTCGCGACGCGCGAGTCGGCGGCGATCTTCGACGAGTCCTCGTTCGCGAAGATGGAGATCTCGGGACCGGGCGCCGCCGAGTTCGTCGAAGGGCTCTGCGACAACCGCGTCGCGCGTGGGATCGGCCAGATCACCTACACGCAGATGCTGAACAGCCGTGGCGGCATCGAGTGCGACTTCACCGTCGCCCGCCTGGCGGAAGACCGCTTCTCGATCGTCACCGGGACGGCGTTCGGACGGCACGACCGCAGCTGGATCAGCCGCCACCTGCCGCCCGACGGCTCCGTCCAGGTCCACGACGTCACGTCGGCCTACGCGTGCTTCGGCATCTGGGGCCCGCGCGCCCGGGACATCCTCGCAGCCGCTGGTTCCGCAGGACCTCGGAAACGAGGCGTTCCCCTACATGACGCTCCAGGACCTGACGGTCGGCCACGTGCCCGTCCGGGCGCTCCGCGTGACGTACGTCGGCGAGCTCGGGCTGGGAGCTCTACTGCCCGACCGAGTACGGGCTCGGCCTGTGGCGGGCGCTGTGGGAGGCGGGCGAGCCCCACGGGATGGTCGCCGGCGGCTACCGCGCCATCGACTCGATGCGCGTCGAGAAGGGCTACCGCGTCTGGGGCGCCGACATCACGCCCGACGAGACGCCCTATGAGGGAAGCGTCGGCTTCTGCGTGAAGCTCGACAAGGAAGGCGGCTTCAAGGGCCGCGAGGCGCTCCTCGCAGGCGAAGGAGGAAGGGCCGCGAACGCGCCTCGTCGCGATCCTCCTCGAGGACCCACGCTCAGTCGCCCTCGGCAACGAGCCGGTCCGGATCGACGGCGAGATCTGCGGCCGCGTGACCACGGGCGGCTACGGCTACACGCTCGAGCGCTCGATCGCCTACGCGTACGTCCCGCCGGACCGCGCCGAGGCCGGCACCGCGGTCGAGGTCGAGATCTTCGGCCAGTGGATCGCCGGCGAGACCGCCGCTGAGCCCCTCTTCGACCCGAAGATGCGAGCGGATCAAGGCCTAGGGCCTCTACGCGGCGGCGCGCGGCAGAAGCCCGCCCAGGATGTGCTCGGTGCCCTCGATGTGCTCGCGCATGAGGCCGACGGCACGGGTGGCGTCGCCGCGGCGGAGGAGCTGGACCAGGGAGCGGTGCTGCTCGTTCGAATGCGAGAGGACCTGGTCGGGGTGGGCGATCAGGGCGATCAGGGCGCTCATCGCGCCCTGCACCTCGGTCATCTCGGCAACGAGGCGGGGCGAGCGAGCGCTCTCGGCAAGCGCGATGTGGAAGCGGATATCCGCGCGCCTGTACTCCTCGAAGTCGTCCACCTCCGACATCCGGTCCACCAGCTCGTCGAGGCGGTCGAAATCGGCGGCTCGGCGCGCTCGCAGGCGAGGAGCGTGGCGCCCGTCTCGATCGCGACACGGTGCTCGAGGACCGACCAGGCCGCCTCGCCGAGCGGTTCGGGCTCATCACCCGAGAGCGGCGGCTCCTCCACCACGAACGTGCCTCCACCCCGCCCGCGCTGGGCGACCAGGAGGCCGGACTGCGTGAGCGTCGTCAGCGCCTCTCGCAGGGTCGAGCGGGAGATCCGAAGCTCCGTGGCGAGCTCGCGCTCGGGGGGCAGCTTGGCGCCGGGCGCAAGGAGGCCGAGCCGGATCGCAGTGCCGAGCCGTTCGACCGTCTCCTCGAACGTCGTCGGCGGGCGGACCGGCTGGAAGACCGCTTCGAGAGCGGCGTCGCGCTCCATGCTTGTGAACCTAACGCGTCCGCTACGCCTGGGCGAAACAGCCCTGAAGATCTTTCGACATATGGATAACTCGTGTCCCCTTCGACGCACTAGGCTGAGGGGCCATTCTCTCTCTCGTAATTCACTTCAGGAGGACTTGAAATCAGCATGCCCCGGATCCGTCAGCACAACGTCACCGCCGCCCAGTGGAGCCCCAACGGCGAGGCCCTCGGCTCCCTCGATCTGACCAAGTCGGACGCCTACCCGTTCGGCGAGAACGTGTTCTCTCCCGCGGTGCAGAAGGAGCGCCTGTCCAAGGACACGTTCAACAAGCTCCAGGGTGTCCTGGAAAAGGGCGAAGCGCTCGACCCGTCCCTGGCCGACGAGGTTGCCGAGGCGATGAAGGAGTGGGCGCTCGAAAAGGGCGCGACCCACTTCACCCATGTCTTCCAGCCGCTGACCGGCCTGACTGCCGAGAAGCATGACTCGTTCTTCGACCCCGTCGGCGACGGGACCTCGATCGCGAAGTTCAAGGGCTCCGAGCTGATCCAGGGCGAGCCCGACGCGTCCTCGTTCCCGACTGGCGGCGTGCGCGCCACCTTCGAGGCGCGTGGCTACACCGCCTGGGACCCCACCAGCCCGGCCTTCATCCTCGAGAACCCGAACGGGGCCCTGTTCTGCATCCCCACGGCGTTCGCATCGTGGACCGGTGAGGCGCTCGACGCCAAGATCCCCCTGCTTCGCTCGATGGACGCACTTTCGCGCTCAGCGATCCGGGCGCTTCGCCTCCTCGGCGACGAGGAGTCCCAGCGCGTGTTCACGACGGTCGGCCCCGAGCAGGAGTACTTCCTGATCGACGAGCAGTACTACTTCGAGCGCCCCGATCTGGTCACGACCGGGCGGACGCTCTTCGGCGCGAAGCCGCCGAAGGGCCATGAGCTCGACGACCATTACTTCGGGGCGATCCCGGAGCGGATCCTCGCCTGCATGCTCGACGCCGAGACGGAGATGGCAAAGCTCGGCATCCCGGTCAAGACCCGTCACAACGAGGTCGCGCCGAACCAGTACGAGATCGCGCCGATCTTCGAGAACTCGAACGTCGGCTCCGACCACCAGCAGCTCCTGATGCAGGTGCTCCAGAACGTGGCGCGCCGCTACGGCCTGGTCTGCCTGCTCCACGAGAAGCCGTTCGCCGGTGTGAACGGGTCGGGCAAGCACAACAACTGGTCGATGGGCACGAACAACGGCCACAACCTGATGGAGCCCGGCGACACGCCCGCGGAGAACACGAACTTCCTGTTCTTCTGCGCGGCCGTGATCCAGGCCGTGAACAAGCACCAGGGCCTGCTTCGCGCCTCGGTCGCGAGCATCGGCCAGGACCACCGCCTGGGCGCCAACGAGGCGCCGCCGGCGATCATCTCGATCTTCCTCGGCGCCGAGCTGGAGAAGGCGTTCGAGTCGATCGCGTCGGGTTCGGGCGACGGCAACACCGAGACGGCCGTCCTCAAGCTGGGCTCGACGGCGCTTCCGCACCTGCCGATGCACGGCGGCGACCGCAACCGGACCTCGCCGTTCGCATTCACGGGCAACAAGTTCGAGTTCCGCGCGGTCGGGTCGAGCGCGTCGCTCGGATTCCCGAACACGGTGCTCAACACCATCGTCGCCGAGGCGATCGACGATCTTGCGGATCAGCTCGAAGGCAAGCTGAACGGCGGCGGCGAAGTCGCGGCAGCGGTCGCCGAGGTGGTGGCGTCGTCCTACAGCGCGAACAAGCAGATCATCTTCGGCGGTGACAACTACACCGACGAGTGGCACGCCGAGGCCGAGAGCCGCGGACTCAAGAACCTCACCACTACGCCCGATGCGCTGCCCGAGGTGGTCTCGCCGCCTACGGTCGCGGCGTTCGAGAGGTACAGCGTCCTTTCGGAGCGCGAGCTTCACTCGCGCTACGAGGTCTGGCTCGAGCAGTACGTCACGAACGCCAACATCGAGGCGGAGACGACCGAGTCCATCGCCCGCACGATGATCGTGCCGGCGGCCCTCCGCCACCTGGCGATGATCGACGCGGCCCAGGTCTCGTCGCTCGCCTCGAGTGCGCGGGAGCTGCTCGACAGCCTGATCACGGCGCTCGACGGCCTGCATGAGGCCAACGTCTACCCCGACGGGGTCGAAGGCCTCGAGCTCGCTGAGTACTCGCGCGACCACCAGCTGGCCGCGATGGCGACGGTCCGGGAAGCGGCGGACGCGCTCGAGCGCGTCGTGGCCGACGACCTCTGGCCACTGCCGAAGTACTCGGAGATCCTGTTCATCAAGTAGTCAGCGCAGCGGCAGCGTGACAAACGAGCCCTAGCGGCTCGGCCGCGGCGGCCGTGCTCGGAGGGGACACGACTGCAGCAGCAAAGGCCGCTAGGACGCCAATGTGGAGGCCGTGTCTCTTCACACGGCCATTATCTAGACCCGCGTCATCCTTGGCGCCGGGCGGGTTCCGGCTCGTTGACAGGAGGCCTCTCACCCGTGTCGAGGCCCTCCCGATCTCCGTCGAACGCCTCTGGGCGCTCGTCGAAGTCGCTTTGGTCCGGATCTGCGTCCGGATCCAAGTCGTCCGCGTGTTCCGCATGCGCGTCGGCGCGATGCTGGGCAACCTGCGCAGAGTGGGCGCGCTGCTCCGCCTCCGCTGCCTGACGCTTGGCGGCTGCTGCCTGCTCGTCGGCGATCGCCGACTCCTTCTCGGCCGCTAGGCGATTGACCTCGGCTTCTTCGCGGTGTTCGGTGGCTATCACGCGCTCGTCCTCGCGCCTTTGCGCCGCCTGGCGACGGCTAGCGAGGTATAGAACCCCGACGATGGCCAAGATGCCGACCGCGATCAAAACGATCGCTGCTGTGCTCATTCCGAATTCCTTTCCGGGTGGAGAAGACTTCCTGTCTGATTCCGCCGGTACCCCTTCGCGTCCATGCGAAACGAGTCGCGCAATCTGTAAGGTCTCGCCGCGATGGACTGGAAGAAGGCGCTCAAGATGGCGGTCGGCATCCCGGAGACGGCCGGAGGTGCGTCGGCGCTCGGCCAGGTTCCCGTAGGCACCGAGGGGACCATTGAGCTGCCGGCAGGCGAAGTGAAGGTCTCCTACGCGGAGAGCACAGACCCGCCCAAGAAGAACGACCAGATGGTCTTCTACGCGCCGGAGGGGTTCCAGGTGACGATCACCCCGGCCGCTGGGGGCGAGCCTCTTCCGATCCGCGAACCGCGCGGCACGATGATCGGAAAGTCACCCGGCCCGGTGGCTTGGCGGACGATCGGGATCGTCGAAGTGGCTGAGGCTGGGACGTATCGCGTCACCTCAGGCCCACTGGCCCCAGATCGAAACGAGCCGCGGGTCTTCTTCGCGCCGAAGTAGCCGGCGCGGGCTGTCGCTTCGAATAAAAGCGCGTTGGGGCGTTCGCCTTCAGGGCGCCGCTCTCACGCCGCTTCTATCGGCCTGCTCTCTGCTCCTTCCTCTCTGCGACTGAGCGCCCCCCATCGACGGTGACGGAAGGGTTCAAAGCACTCGGCAAGTCGTTCGCCGGCTTCGAGGTGGACTTGGATGATCTCGAGCACCCTTTCCTGCCTGTGAAGTGGGAAGAGGTGTCGAACCTCTCGAAAGAGAGCCCTCGCAGGTCGTGCGGGTTCGTCCTGGAGCAGAATCCGCTGGGTCAGCGCTTGGACGGCTTCGAGCAAGAATTCCTGATCGCGCCAGCCTGCCGGATCGGTCATGAGCGGCCGGAGGTCTCGAAAGAGCGATCGGATCAGAACGTACATGGGCATCCGTTCCCTGAGCACGTCTTACCCGCTTTGTGTCGATTGAATCAGGGGTTGAAAGTCGCGCATAGCGAGGAAGACCTCACTCGCAGCCCGGACTAGCGCATGTGGCGCGCGATGACGACGCGCTGGATCTCGTTCGTGCCCTCGTAGATCTGCGTGATCTTGGCGTCGCGCATCATGCGCTCGACCGGGTACTCGTTCACGTAGCCGTAGCCGCCCAGCACCTGGACCGCCTCGATCGTGACCTCCATCGCCGTGTCGGATGCGAAGAGCTTGGCCATCGATGAGTACATGCCGAGCTGCGGATCGTCGCGGTCGGCCATCGCGCACGCCTTGTAGAGGAGCTCGCGCGCGGCCGCCGTCTTCGTCTGCATGTCTGCGAGCTTGAACTGGATGCCCTGGAGCTCGTTGATGGGCTTGCCGTCGACCTGGCGCTCCTTGGCGTAGTCGTTGGCGTAGTCGGTCGCGCCCTGGGCGATGCCGACTGCCTGCGCGCCCGCGCCAAGCCGCGTCCGCTCGAGGGTCCCTAGAGCGACGGCCATGCCGCGGCCGACCTCGCCGATCACGTTCTTCTCCGGCACGCGCACGTCCTCGAACACCGGCTGGCCGGTGGGCGAGCCGTGGATGCCAAGCTTGTGCTCGTACTTGGGGACCGAGAAGCCGTCGGCGTCTTTCTCGACCACGAACGCTGTCGCGCGGCGGTTCTCGCGATCGGTCGAGGCGAAGACGACGTAGAAGTCGGCGATCCCGGCGTTGGTGATCCAGCTCTTGGTGCCGTTGATGATCCAGTCGGAGCCGTCCTGCTTGGCGGTCGTGCGCATGTCGGCGGCTGCGGAGCCGGCGTCGGGCTCCGAGAGGCAGAAGGCCGGCGACTTCTCGCCCGTCGCGCAGTCGGGAAGGAAGCGCTCCTTCATCTCGTCCGAGCCGAAGAGCTGGATCGGGAGGGTCCCGAGCTCCTGGACCATCAGGATGAGCGCGACCGCCGCGGACGCCTTGGCAAGCTCCTCGACCGCCATCTGGAGCATCAGCGTGCCGGTCCCGGTGCCGCCGTACTCCTCGGCGAACGGCAGGCCGAGGATGTCCTGCTCGGCGAGGATCTTGCGGAGGTCCCATGGGTATTCGTCCGTCTGATCGATCTCGGCGGCGCGCGGCGCGACCTGCTCCGTCGCGATCTGGCGGACGAGGTCGCGGAAGTCCTGGTGCTGCTGCGGGATCGAGTAGAGGTCTGTGGGAGCGGCGGTTGCTTGGGTCATGGCCCCAATCCTTGCAGCGCCGCTATTCGACGATCAGGTGCCCGCTCCGGCGCGCCTAGATGACGTGACCGCGGTGCCGATCGTCGCGAAGCGGTAGACGTACCTGGCTTCAGGCGAGGGCACGCGGACACAGCCGTGAGAAGCGGGGTAGGTCGGGACCTGCGCGTACTCGTGAAATGCGATGCCCGCGTTGAAGTAGGACGCGTACGGCAGCCACTGCTGGAACGGCACCGACCAGGAGTTCTTCTCCTTGCGAAAGACCGAGTAGTTCCCCGATGGCGTGGGCGTCGAGGGCGCCCCAGACGAGGTGTGGACGGCGCGCCTTGTCTTGCCGTCCCGGATGAGCAGCGTCACGCCCTTCTGTCGATAGACCTCGATCCGCTTCGCGGGGCCCGACTTCTGGGGCTTCGGGCGCTTTGCATTCGCGAGAGCGGCCTGCGTCTGAGGGCCCACGATCCCGTCTCGCGCGAGGCCCTCCCACGACTGGAACGCGATCACGGCCTGCTGGGTCCGGTAGCCGTTGAGACCGTCCACTGCGCCCGGCGGCAGGTAGCCGAGCTTCGCCAGCTTCTGCTGGACCGCGGCGGTCCCGGAGCTGTAGGAGCCTTTCGCCTTCGTTATCGGCGGTGGACCGCCCTCGGGCTTCGCGAAGTCCGAGCGCTCGCGCGGGGGCCCGGCGGAGATGCCGCCGGCGACAACCTTCGTGGCCTCGACGTCATCGAACTGGGTGAGCGTGTACGTGACCTGGCTCAGGCGGGCGTCCAGCGCCTCGTCTTGCGCGGTGTCTCGCGCATCAGGATCGGCCGGGATCCCGGCCAAGAAGTCCTTGGAGACCTCGACGGTCGCCGTCCCGTCGCCGGCCACCTCTACGTTCTCGACCTCGACTCCGGCGGGGATCTCGGTCGCGGCATCCAGGTCGCCGCCCTCCTCGTTCTCGGTCGGCCCGTCGACCAGCTCCTCCGCTGCGGCCTCGACCTCGTCTCTCCCGCCATCGAGCTCGCGCTCAACCGGCTTGAGTTGCTCGCCGGTGGTGAGCCAGATCTTCGTTACCTCGGCGTCTTCCGGCTCCGCGTTGGCGCCCTGCTCCTCGCCCGCGGATGGAGGGTCGGTCTGCTCGGGCGGTGTCGAGCCGTCGTTGCCACCGCCGCCGCAGCCCAGGACGATCATTGCCGTCAGGGCGGCCGCGATCCGGAGGTAGGCGCTCGCGCTCATCGCGGGAACCTATCTTGACACCTGTGCGAACATATGTTCGTGCTGGAAGAAGCGACGATCCTCCACGCCGACTGCGACGCATTCTTCGCGTCGGTGGCGCAGCGGGACGATCCGTCGCTTCGGGGATTGCCCGTCGCCGTCGGTCCCGGGATCGTGATGGCCGCGACCTACGAGGCGCGCGCGTTCGGCGTGCGCTCGGCGATGCCGGCGGAGAAGGCACGCCGCCTCTGCCCCGGCCTCGTGGTCGTGAACGCTGACTTCGACTCATACGTGCGAGCGAGCCGGCAGCTCTTTCGCATCTTCCGCGACACGGCGCCGGTCGTCGAGGGGATGTCGCTGGAGGAGGCGTTCCTCGACGTCCGTGGGCTTGGGCACGTCGCGGGCCACCCCGTCGAGATCGCGATGGCGCTCCGCAAGCGGGTGCGAAACGAGATCGGATTGCCGCTCTCGGTCGGGGTCGCGCGGACGAAGGGGGTGGCGAAGATGGCGTCGAAGATGTCCAAGCCCGAGGGGCTCCTGGCCGTCTCGAGCGAGGGCGAGCTGCCGTTCCTCCACCCGCTGCGGGTCGAGCGCTTGTGGGGCGTGGGCAAATCAACCGCGGAGAAGCTCCATGCGGCCGGGATCGAGACGGTAGGCGAGGTCGCCGCGATGACCCGCGAGGAGCTCGAGATGGTCCTTGGCCGCGCGGGGGCGCGGAGCCTTCACGCCTTTGCGCTTGGACGCGACCCGCGGCGGGTGCGGATCGGCAGCGGCCGGCGCTCAGTCGGGTCGCAGCGCGGGCTCGGCCTCTCCCGGCTGCGCGACGGGGACCTGGACGCGACGCTGGTCTCGCTTGTCGACCGCGTGACGCACCGGATGCGAAAGGGCGGCCACGTCGGCCGCACCGTTGTCCTGCGTCTGCGCTTCGGCGACTACAAGCGTGCGACGCGGTCGCGGACGCTCTCGCACGCGACCGCCGGGTCGGAGCCGATCCTGGCCGCGGCACGGGCACTGGCTCGCGACGCGCTTCCCGAGATGAGGCGCCGCGGCGTGACGATGCTCGGCATCACTGTGCAGGGGCTCGGCGACGGCGCCGCGGTCCAGCTCGAGCTGCCAATCGGCCGCTCCTCTCCCGCGCTCGACAGGGCTCTCGACAAGGTTCGCGAGCGGTTCGGAACCGACGCGGTTACGCGAGGGCGGGTGCGGAGATAGCCCCAACGGCGTGGGCACCGCCGTCCGCGTGGAGGATCTCCCCGCTTACCGCCCTGGAGAGATCTGAGAGCAGGAAGAGCACGGCGTCGGCGACCGCGCCCGCGTCGCGTTCGTCCCAGCCCAGCGGCGCCGCCTCGCTCCAGTGCGAGGCGAGCTGGTCGAACCCCGGAATGCCTCCAGCCGCCGGCGTGGCGACGGGGCCGGCCGAGACGAGGTTGACGCGGGCACCTTTCGCGCCGAGATCGCGGGCCAGATAGCGCGAGACGGACTCGAGCCCCGCCTTCGCGACGCCCATCCAGTCGTAGGCAGGCCAGGCGACCGACGCGTCGAAATCGAGGCCGACGACGCTCGCCCCTGCGCCCGAGCCGTTGCGCTTGGCAAGGAGGGGGTCGAGCGCCGAACAGAGCGCGCCGAGCGAGTAGGCGCTGGTCTCGAACGCGCGCATCGCGCTCGCGCGCGGCGTGTCGAGAAACTCACCGCCCAGGGCGTCGGGCGGCGCGAATGCGATGGCGTGGACGATGCCATCGACCGAGCCCCACCGTTCGGAGAGCGTCTCGCGGAGGCTGGCGAGGTCCTCATCGGAATCGACATCGAGCTCGAGCACGTCCGGCACGGGATCGAGCTTGCGCGCCGCGCGCTCGGTCATCCGGCGCACGCGGCCGAAGCTGGTCAGCACGACCTCCGCGCCCTCCCGCTGAGCACCCTCGGCGATCGCATAGGCAATCGAGTGCCGATTGACGACCCCGGTAACCAGAACGCGCTTGCCGCCGAGCAATCCGCTCAAAGGAGCACCCGCTCGCCATACAGGGCCTCAGAAGCGCCGGTCAAGGTGGCGCCGCTTTCGTGAGCGTCATATGAGGGGTCAGACCCCTCACGATTCCTTGACGCCGCTTCTGCGCGGTGGACGATCGTGACTCGCGCTCGGAGCGCGAGGCGGCCGTCGCCGGTGAGGACTCGCCAGCGGAGCTCGATGAGCTCGTGGTCTTCGTCGATCGGACGCACGTTCTCGACTTCCGCCTCGGCGTGGATGGTCTCGCCGATGGCGACGGGGCGCTTGAAGGTGAGCGAGTCGATCCCGCGCAGGGCGACGACCCGGTCGGGGTCGAAGCCCATCAGGCCTATCGAGTAGGAGAGGACGAGCATGCCGTGGGCGATCCGTTCGCCGAACCGGCTGTCGGCCGCCCATTCGGCGTCGACGTGCTGCGGATGCCAATCGCCGGTTATCGCCGCGAACGAGACCAGGTCGGACTCGGTGATGGTCCGGGCGCGGCTGCGCAGGCTCATGCCGGGGTTGAGATCTGTGGTTGTCATCGGAGTGATTCCTCTCTGATTCGGGTCGGGAAGCGGTCGGAAACGAGCGCCCTGAAGCCCTCAGCGGCCCGCCTATGTCCAAGGGACGACGGATGGAGTCCGTCTCCCGCAAAGTTCTCCTGCCGCGACAGACCCGGATGGCCGGCAACGTCGAGGACCTCGGCTCCGTGGAGCGAAGCGATCGCGCGCGTGGCGGTGTTCAGGGCGTGGAGGTCGGCCTCGAAGCGAGCCCGGGTTCGGGGCCCGAGAGACATGAATTCCCATCGGTCGGGAGCCGTCGCGGTGACGATCATCGCGTCGGGCGCCCAGAGGCACAACGCGTGGAGGATCGCGCCGAGGTTGCGCGAGTAGTCGTCGATGTCGCCGCTCCGAAGCAGGAGGTCGTTGGCGCCGCACACGACCGTGACGAGGTCGGGGTTCAGCTCGATTGCTCTGCTGGCTTGGCGGCGGACGTCGGCGCTGGTGGCCCCGTGCTCCGCGAGGTTCTCGTAGATCAGCCCGTCTTCGCCGGCGATTGCCTCGGCCAGGAGGTCCGCCCACGATTCGCCCGGGGCACACCCGGTCCCGGCGGTGAAGCTGTCGCCGAGCGCGACGTAGGTCTTCATCGCGGGCCTCCAAGCAACGCAAGCGCCCACGTGAGGCGTGCCCGAGTCTCCTCCGGCTCGATCACCTCGTCGACGAAGCCGGAGACGGCGGCCGCGGACGCGGTCAGATGCTCGCCGGCGTATTCGTCCGCCAGTTCTTCGCGTGCCTCGGACGGGTCAGGTGCGGCCTCGATCGTGCGGCGCTCGGTGATGCCGACGGCCTGGCGGGCGGCCATAATGCCGATCTCGGCGTCGGGCCAGGCGAAGACCATGTCGGCGCCGAGGTCGCGCGAGTTCATGGTGATGACGGCGCCGCCATAGGCCTTGCGCATGATCACGGTGAGCTTCGGCACGGAGGCTGCAGCGAAGGACCGCAGGAGCTGCGCGCCGTAGCGGATGACGCCGGCCCCCTCCTGACGCGTTCCCGGCATGAAGCCCGGGGTGTCGACGAAGACGACGAGCGGCAGGCCGAAGCGCGAGCAGCGGTCGACGAAGAGGGCACCCTTCTCGGCAGCCTCCGAGTCGATCACTCCGCCAAGCCAGCGCGGCTGGTTTGCGATGACACCGACCGGGCGGCCGTCGATGCGTGCGAGGCCGGTCACCATGTTCCGCGCCCAGCGGGCGTCGAGCTCCATCAAGCGCCCGCCGTCAACGACGGTGGAGATGACGTCGCGCACGTCGTAGACACGCCGCGCCTCGCGAGGGACCGGCGCACCAGTGCGCCCGTGCGCGGTCTCGGGCGCCGTCGCCTCGGGCTGTGCGCCCACCCGCTGCGGCAGGAACGAAAGGAGGTCACGGGCGCTGGCGATCGCCTGCGGCAGGTCGGGGGCGGTGATCTGGCAGACGCCGTTCTGGGCGTGAACGCGGGGACCGCCAAGGTCCTCCATGCCGACGTCCTCGCCAAGCGCCTCGCGCACGATCTTCGGCCCGGTCAGGAACATGCGCGCGTCCTCGGTCATGACCACGAAGTCGGTGAGGGCGGGCGAGTACGCGCCGCCGCCGGCCGAGACGCCGCTGACGACCGAGATCTGCGGGACGAGGCGCGAGAGCTCGACGCTCGCGCGGAAGATGCGTCCGTATCCTGCCAGCGCCTCGTGCCCGTCCTGCAGCCTGGCACCGCCCGACTCGACCAGGCCGACAACCGGCGCGCCGGACTCGCCCGCCAGGCGCATCGCCCGCACGATCGAGTCGGCGTGGGAGCGGCCAAGCGAGCCACCCATGTGGCCGGGATCCTGGGCGTAGCAGTAGATGGGGCGACCGGCGACGGCGCCAGCGCCCGCGACGACTCCATCTCCGTCCGCGACGCTCGTGTCGGAGCGGATGCCCGTGCGGATCGCCATGAAGGTCCCCGGGTCGCACAGGAGCTCCAGGCGCTCGCGGGGCGCCAGGTGGCGCGAGGTTGGCGGGGCTGTGGCGAGGGCGCTCATGAGGCGATGCAGAGGACCGCGTTGTGGCCGCCGAAGCCGAACGAGTTCGAAACGCCGATGTGGCGCGCCCCGCCGTTGCCCGACGCCGTGGCGAGCGGGCGCGCGTCGTTGGGGACGTAATCGAGGTCGAGGCCTTCGTCGGGCTCGCCGTAGCCGAGGGTGGGCGGTGCGATCTCGCGGCGGAGAGCGCCGAGGGTCGCGATCGCCTCGACGGCGCCCGCGGCGCCCAGGAGGTGGCCGATCGCGGACTTGGTCGAGGAAACGGGGACGCGGTGTGCGTCCTCGCCCAGGGCGAGCTTGAGCGCCTCGGTCTCCGAGCGGTCGTTGAGGGGCGTAGACGTGCCGTGGGCGTTCACGTAGTCGATCTCGGAGGGCTCGATCCCGGCGTCCTCGAGCGCCAAGCGTGACTGCGCGAGCGGCCGCACGGCCCGACGGGTCGGGGGCGGTCAGGTGGTGGGCGTCGGAGGTGGCGGCGTAGCCGATGAGCTCACCCAGAACCTCGGCGCCACGTTCGCTCGGCTGATTCAGCGTCCTCCAGGACGAGGACGCCGGCCCCCTCCCCCATCACGAAGCCGTCGCGGCGGGCATCGAAGGGACGGGAGATGCCGGTGGGCGATGTGGCGGCCATCGAGCCGAAGGCGGCGATCGCGATCGGGGTAAGCGTCGCTTCGGCGCCGCCGCAGACGACGGCGTCCGCGTCGCCCGCCTGGATCATGCGCGCCGCGGCGCCGATCGCGTGGGCCCCGGCGGCGCAGGCCGAGACGATCCCGTACGTCTGGCCGTGGATGCCATGGCGCATGGCGACGGCCGCGGCGGCGGCGTTGCCCATCATGAGCGGCACGGACAGGGGCGAGACGGCGTCCGGACCGCGCTCGCGCAGGATGCCGACCTGCTCCTCGAGAGAGGTGAGGCCGCCGATTCCGGTGCCGATCACGCAGCCGATGCGGTCGTGGTCGATTTCTTCGGCGTCGAGACCGGCGGCCTCGATCGCCTCGTCGCCCGCGACGATGCCGAGCTGCGTGAAGCGGTCGGCGCGGCGCGCCTCCTTGCGGCTCAGGTGGTCCGTGGGCTCGAACTCGTCACAGCTGCCCTCGCCATCGGCAATGCCGCAGCGGCCGGCGATCCAGCCGTCGAGGAGTGACTGGGCGCCGACGCCGAGCGGCGTGACTGCGCCCGTCCCGGTGATGACGACGCGACGGGTCATTCGGCTTTCTTGACCACGAGGTCGATGACCTGGCCGACTGTCGTGAGGCCCTTCAAGTCGTCGCCTTCCAGGCGGACGCCGAACTCTTCCTCGACGATCTGTGCGAGCTCGACGAGATCGAGCGAGTCGACGTCGAGGGCCTCGAACTCGGCCTCGCGGGAGATGTCGTCCGGCTCGGCTCCGACCTCGGCGAGACCGTCGAAGATGACCTTCTGGACGTTGCCCGTTTCAGCTTTCGTAGTCATTAGTTGTTCCTTTCGTTCGTTGCTTAAGCGCTGAGGCCGCCGTCGACGGTCAGCGTGGTTCCGGTCACGTAGCTGGCCTCCGGGGAGGCGAGGAAGCGGATGCAGGCGGCGACCTCTTCGGGGGTGCCGGCGCGGCGGGCGGGTATCTCGCCCAGCGCGTCGCCGTTCACGTCTTCCGTGAACTTCGTGTCGACGAGCCCCGGCGCGACCGCGTTCACGGTGACGTTGCGGCGAGCGACCTCGACGGCGATGGTCCGGGTCATGCCGATGAGCCCGGCCTTGGACGCGGCGTAGTTGGCCTGGCCGGCGTTGGCGCGGGGGCCGACGATCGAGGCGACGTTCACGATGCGGCCGTAGCGGGCGCGCAGCATCGGCCCCAGGGCGCGGCGGGTTGTGCGGAAGGCGGCGGAGAGGTTGGTGTCGACGACGCGCTCCCAGGCGTCGTCGCCGAGCTGGGGGGAGAGGCCGTCGTCGCGGATGCCGGCGTTGTTGACAAGGACGAGCACAGGGCCGTACTCCTCCTCGAGCGCGGTGAAGACGTCGTCGAGCGCCTCGCCGTCGCGGACATCGCCCGCGACGAGGGTCGCAACGCCGCCGTGGTCGGTGATCTCCTTTGCGACCGCTTCGGCGCCTTCGGAATCGGAGCGGTAGTTGATGGCGACGGGCCAGCCGTCCTCGGCGAGCGCGCGAGCAACGGCCGCGCCGATCCCGCGCGAGCCGCCGGTGATGAGCGCGCAGCCCTGCGGGTCTGCCGTTTGTGGACTCAGAACTCACCACGGGCCTCCCATTCGACGACGGTCGCGGCCCACGTGAGGCCGGCCCCGAAGGCGGCGAGGAGGACGGTGTCGCCGCTTCGGATCGCGCCGGCATCGGCCGCGTCGCAGAGGGTGATGGGGATCGAGGCCGCCGACGTGTTGCCGAAGCGCGAGATGGACTCCGCAACGCGCTCGGGGTCGAGGCCGAGGCGGCGGGTCAAGGCGGCGAGGATCCGCGCGTTCGCCTGGTGAAAGACGAAGTGGTCGATCTCGCCGATCTCCACGTTGGCCGCCTCCGCGGCCTCGAGCGCCGCCTGTGACATGCGGTCGACGGCCTCGCGAAAGGTGTCGTGACCCTGCATGTGGATGATGGCCTCGTCGCGCTCGGCGGTGATCAGCTCCGACAGGGAGCCGTCGCTGCCCATGGCAAACGGGCCGACGCCCGCGCCGGAAGCTTCGCCTAGCACGACAGCTCCGGCGCCGTCACCAAAGAGGGCCGCCGTCGCGCGGTCGTCTGGATCGACGTGAGATGCAAGGCGCTCGGCACCGACCACGAGAATTCGATCGGCTCGTTTGGTTTCGATCTGGGCGGTCGCCAGCGCGAGCGCGCTGAGGAAGCCCGTGCACGCCGCCTGCACGTCCACCGCGCCGGCGTTCGAGTGGAGGCGCGCGGCAAGCATCGGAGCGAGCGCCGGGGTGAGCCGGTCGTGGCTGACCGTTGCGACGAGGATCTGATCGAGCTCGGTGCCCCTGAGGTCCATCGCGTCAAGTGCGCGCTCCGCGGCAGACTGCGCAAGGTCGAGAAGCGTCTCGCCCTCACCCAGGACGTGGCGTTCGCTGATGCCCGTCCGCTCGACGATCCACTCGGGGTCGATGCCCAAACGCGCGGCGATGGGCTCATTCGGCACGACATGGGGCGGCACGGCCGCAGCGATGCTCAGGATGCCGGCGCGCCGTGTCGCCGGCTCAGGCTGGAAGCGGCGCTCGCGGGCTGTGGCGAGCTCAGGCATTGGCGGGCTCCAGCGCTTCGAGGTTTCGCTTGACGAGACGGGTGAGGACGGTGCCTGGCCCGGTCTCGACCCACTCGTCGATGCTGTGGCGGCGGAGCTCGAGCACGGTGTCCTGCCAGCGGACCGGCAAGACGAGCGCCGACGCGAGCTCGTCTCGGGGCGAGACGAAATGCCGGGTACTGATGCACGAGAGGACCGGGAAGGCGGGCTCGGAGAAGTCGGTATCCGCGAGCGCCGCGCGGTAGCCGGCGAGCGCGGGCTCCATCTCGGGCGAGTGGAAGGCGCCCTTCACGGGGAGGCGGATGGCACGGGCGCCCCGGTCCTTGACCTCGCGTCGCGCCGCGTCGAGTGAGTCGCGGGGACCGGCGAGGATGGTCTCGTCGGGAGCGTTCAGGTTCGCGACGGTCAGGCCTGTGGTGCGAGCGACCTCGACGGCGAGCTCGGGACTGCCCAGGACGGCGAGCATGCCGCCTCCACCCCGCTCCGCTGCCTCTTGCATGAGCTCGCCGCGGCGTGCGGCGAGGCGCATGCCGTCCGCGTGGTCGAGTGCGCCGGCGGCGGCCAGTGCTGCGAGCTCGCCCAGCGAGTGGCCCGCCGCTGCGGCGGGATGCGGACGGCCGAGCTGCTCCCAGCCGGCGAGGGACGCGCAGTAGATGGCGGGCTGGGCGAAGCGGGTTCCGTCCGCGACATGCTCGAAGGGGTCGGCGCCGACCAGCTCGATCGCAAGGTCGAGGAGGTCGGGGCGGTACTCGGCGACGGTGTCGCGCATGCCCTCTTCGTGGCTTCCTTGGCCAGGGAAGAGCAGCGCTGTGTGGGGGAGCTCGCGCATCTCCCGATACTTGTCCGAAGATTGCGTTTGGTGATACCTCTGGTCGCCCGGACCCCCCGATCGGCGGGGTATGCGCGGAGGGTCGGGGGGTGAAAGACAGCTCTACGTGATGAGGCCGTGCCGCTGCGCGGCCTTGACGGCCTGGGCGCGGTTGCGAACGCCGAGCTTGCGATAGATGGCGGAGGTGTGCTCCTTCACGGTGTGGGGCGAGAGGTAGAGGACCTCTGCGATCTCGGCGTTCGTCTCGCCGCGCGAGATGTGGGAGACGACCTCGCGCTCGCGGGCGGTGAGCTGTGCCTCGCCCTGCTCGGAGGTCTGGATGAAGACCTCCTGGCCGAGGGCGACCATGCGGACTGCGCGCACGACGTCGGCGGCTCCCCAGTCCTTGGAGACGAAGCCGGAGGCACCGGCGGCGCGGGCGACGGCGGGCGAGATGCGCCCGGCTCCCGAGATGAGGAGGACGCGCAGGTCGGGATGGACGCGGCGGAGCTCTTCCGCGACCTCGGCGCCGGACTCGCCGGCGAGGAAGAGGTCGACCAGCGCGACGTGCGGCTTTGTGCGGGCCGCTTCGACCAGGGCGTCCTTTCCGTTCGTGGCGGCGGCGCAGCTCTCGACCCAGCTCTGACGCTCGAGCAGGAGGCGGAAGCCCCAGTGGACCACGTCGTGGTCGTCGACGACGAGGATGCGCGTTGGCTCAGGCGCCATCGCTGTCCTCCGTGGGACATACGAGGCGGAGGCGCCAGCGGTGGTTGTCGAGAGGGCCGAACTCAACTACGCCCTCGTGCTGGAGGGCTTCGATGGAGGCGAGGCGCAGACCGAGGCCGGTGCTCTGCCCGCTCGGCGGCTCCTTCACT
>CAVRWX010000008.1:0-99784 GCA_963725035.1 uncultured bacterium
TAGCTGGCCTCCGGGGAGGCGAGGAAGCGGATGCACGCGGCGACCTCTTCGGGGGTGCCGGCGCGGCGGGCGGGTATCTCGCCCAGCGCGTCACCGTTCACGTCTTCCGTGAACCTCGTCTCCACGAGCCCCGGCGCGACCGCGTTCACTGTGACGTTGCGGCGAGCGACCTCGACGGCGATGGTCCGGGTCATGCCAATGAGCCCGGCCTTGGACGCGGCGTAGTTGGCCTGGCCGGCGTTGGCGCGGGGGCCGACGATCGAGGCGACGTTCACGATGCGGCCGTAGCGTGCGCGCAGCATCGGCCCCAGGGCGCGGCGGGTTGTGCGGAAGGCGGCGGAGAGGTTGGTGTCGACGACGCGCTCCCAGGCGTCGTCGCCGAGCTGGGGGGAGAGGCCGTCGTCGCGGATGCCGGCGTTGTTGACAAGGACGAGGACAGGGCCGTACTCCTCCTCGAGCGCGGTGAAGACGTCGTCGAGCGCCTCGCCGTCGCGGACATCGCCCGCGACGAGGGTCGCAACGCCGCCGTGGTCGGTGATCTCCTTTGCGACCGCTTCGGCGCCTTCGGAATCGGAGCGGTAGTTGATGGCGACGGGCCAGCCGTCCTCGGCGAGCGCGCGAGCAACGGCCGCGCCGATCCCGCGCGAGCCGCCGGTGATGAGCGCGCAGCCCTGCGGGGTTCCGTTCGGGGCCTCAGAACTCACCACGGGCCTCCCATTCGACGACGGTCGCGGCCCACGTGAGGCCGGCCCCGAAGGCGGCGAGAAGGACGGTGTCGCCGCTTCGGATCGCGCCGGCATCCGCCGCGTCGCAGAGGGTGATGGGGATCGAGGCCGCCGACGTGTTGCCGAAGCGCGAGATGGACTCCGCAACGCGTTCGGGGTCGAGGCCGAGGCGGCGGGTCAAGGCGGCGAGGATCCGCGCGTTCGCCTGGTGAAAGACGAAGTGATCGATCTCGCCGATCTCCACGTTGGCCGCCTCCGCGGCCTCGAGCGCCGCCTGTGACATGCGGTCGACGGCCTCGCGAAAGGTGTCGTGACCCTGCATGTGGATGATGGCCTCGTCGCGCTCGGCGGTGATCAGCTCCGACAGGGAGCCGTCGCTGCCCATGGCAAACGGGCCGACGCCCGCGCCGGAAGCTTCGCCTAGCACGACAGCTCCGGCGCCGTCACCAAAGAGGGCCGCCGTCGCGCGGTCGTCTGGATCGACGTGAGATGCAAGGCGCTCGGCACCGACCACGAGAATTCGATCGGCTCTTTTGGTTTCGATCTGGGCGGTCGCCAGCGCGAGCGCGCTGAGGAAGCCCGTGCACGCCGCCTGCACGTCCACCGCGCCGGCGTTCGAGTGGAGGCGCGCGGCAAGCATCGGAGCGAGCGCCGGGGTGAGCCGGTCGTGGCTGACCGTTGCGACGAGGATCTGATCGAGCTCGGTGCCCCTGAGGTCCATCGCGTCAAGTGCGCGCTCCGCGGCAGACTGCGCAAGGTCGAGAAGCGTCTCGCCCTCACCCAGGACGTGGCGTTCGCTGATGCCCGTCCGCTCGACGATCCACTCGGGGTCGATGCCCAAACGCGCGGCGATGGGCTCATTCGGCACGACATGGGGCGGCACGGCCGCAGCGATGCTCAGGATGCCGGCGCGCCGTGTCGCCGGCTCAGGCTGGAAGCGGCGCTCGCGGGCTGTGGCGAGCTCAGGCATTGGCGGGCTCCAGCGCTTCGAGGTTTCGCTTGACGAGACGGGTAAGGACGGTGCCTGGCCCGGTCTCGACCCACTCGTCGATGCTGTGGCGGCGGAGCTCGAGCACGGTGTCCTGCCAGCGGACCGGCAAGACGAGCGCCGACGCGAGCTCGTCTCGGGGCGAGACGAAATGCCGGGTACTGATGCACGAGAGGACCGGGAAGGCGGGCTCGGAGAAGTCGGTATCCGCGAGCGCCGCGCGGTAGCCGGCGAGCGCGGGCTCCATCTCGGGCGAGTGGAAGGCGCCCTTCACGGGGAGGCGGATGGCACGGGCGCCCCGGTCCTTGACCTCGCGTCGCGCCGCGTCGAGTGAGTCGCGGGGACCGGCGAGGATGGTCTCGTCGGGAGCGTTCAGGTTCGCGACGGTCAGGCCTGTGGTGCGAGCGACCTCGACGGCGAGCTCGGGACTGCCCAGGACGGCGAGCATGCCGCCTCCACCCCGCTCCGCTGCCTCTTGCATGAGCTCGCCGCGGCGTGCGGCGAGGCGCATGCCGTCCGCGTGGTCGAGTGCGCCGGCGGCGGCCAGTGCTGCGAGCTCGCCCAGCGAGTGGCCCGCCGCTGCGGCGGGATGCGGACGGCCGAGCTGCTCCCAGCCGGCGAGGGACGCGCAGTAGATGGCGGGCTGGGCGAAGCGGGTTCCGTCCGCGACATGCTCGAAGGGGTCGGCGCCGACCAGCTCGATCGCAAGGTCGAGGAGGTCGGGGCGGTACTCGGCGACGGTGTCGCGCATGCCCTCTTCGTGGCTTCCTTGGCCAGGGAAGAGCAGCGCTGTGTGGGGGAGCTCGCGCATCTCCCGATACTTGTCCGAAGATTGCGTTTGGTGATACCTCTGGTCGCCCGGACCCCCCGATCGGCGGGGTATGCGCGGAGGGTCGGGGGGTGAAAGACAGCTCTACGTGATGAGGCCGTGCCGCTGCGCGGCCTTGACGGCCTGGGCGCGGTTGCGAACGCCGAGCTTGCGATAGATGGCGGAGGTGTGCTCCTTCACGGTGTGGGGCGAGAGGTAGAGGACCTCTGCGATCTCGGCGTTCGTCTCGCCGCGCGAGATGTGGGAGACGACCTCGCGCTCGCGGGCGGTGAGCTGTGCCTCGCCCTGCTCGGAGGTCTGGATGAAGACCTCCTGGCCGAGGGCGACCATGCGGACTGCGCGCACGACGTCGGCGGCTCCCCAGTCCTTGGAGACGAAGCCGGAGGCACCGGCGGCGCGGGCGACGGCGGGCGAGATGCGCCCGGCTCCCGAGATGAGGAGGACGCGCAGGTCGGGATGGACGCGGCGGAGCTCCTCGGCGACCTCGGCGCCTGACTCGCCGGCGAGGAAGAGGTCGACCAGCGCGACGTGCGGCTTTGTGCGGGCCGCTTCGACCAGGGCGTCCTTTCCGTTGGTGGCGGCGGCGCAGCTCTCGACCCAGCTCTGACGCTCGAGCAGGAGGCGGAAGCCCCAGTGGACCACGTCGTGGTCGTCGACGACGAGGATGCGCGTTGACTCAGGCGCCATCGCTGTCCTCCGTGGGACATACGAGGCGGAGGCGCCAGCGGTGGTTGTCGAGAGGGCCGAACTCAACTACGCCCTCGTGCTGGAGGGCTTCGATGGAGGCGAGGCGCAGACCGAGGCCGGTGCTCTGCCCGCTCGGCGGCTCCTTCACTCCGTCGTTGGTGATCTCGAATGCGAGGGTGTCGTTCGAGCCGCTGATCTCCACTGCGATCTCCGTGGGGTCGGCGTGCTTCGCGGCGTTGCGAAGCGCCTCTGCCAGGACCGTCTGGGCGAGGGACTCGAGGCGCCGAGGGATGCTTACCGCGCTTTGCCAGCGGACGCGCACGCGGGGGTCTTCGTCCTGAAGCCGCTGGAGGGTGCGGCGAAGGGTGAGCTTGGTCTCGCGCTCGGAGGGGATGAGTCCGCGCTCGAGCGCACCGCGCAGCTCACCGAGCACGGATTGGAGCTCGGAGCCGGCGCGGGCCCGGTCCTCGGCGGCGAGCTCGCCCTCGGCGGCGAGGACGAGCGAGAGCGCGAAGAGGCGCTGGATCACCTGTTCGTGGAGCTCGCGCGTGAGGGCGATGCGCTCGTCGAGGCGGTGGGCGCGCTCGCGCTCGCGTGCAGCGCCGTCGATGCCGGCGACGAGCGCCGCGGCGCGGCCGAGCGTGCGAAGCGGCAGGCGCTCGCTCTCCTCCAGCTCGAAGGGCTCGCCGTCACGGTCGGCGAAGATGACGCCGAGCCAGCGCCCGGCCATGGCGACGGGCACGCACGCGATGGCCTCGGTCGTGACCATCGAATGGAAGCGCTGCGGCACGTGCTCGTAGATGTCTCCCGAGAGGACGATCACATCGTCGTCTTGCAGCGCGCGCTGGGCGATCGGCGTCTCGTTGAGCGTGCCCTCGAGGCGCTTCAGGAGGCTGGGCTCGACGCGGTACGAGCCGGCGACGCGGACGGCGCGGTAGGCGTCGTCGTAGAGGAGCAGGGCGGCGCGTTTGAGGGTGGTGAGCCGGCAGACCGCGGCGCAGAGGCGGTCGTAGAACTCGCTTGGCGGCAGGGAGCCGTGACGGTCGCCGAGAAGCTCGACGAGGATGTCGATCGCCTGATCGCGCGCGGTTGCCGTCCTTGGCTCGATGCCTTCTCCTATCCCCGTTGCGGCGTTCGGGTTACCCAAAACCCTCCGATCGGAGAGTGTATAAGTGCGAAGTTCGACAACTGCACACAACGACGTCTTGGGAGGAAGTGGTGTTCACCGTGCGTACGGGTACAGGAATAGCGCTGGCAGCGACGCTTGCCGTCGGGCTCGCGGCGTGCGGCGAGAAGACGGTGGAGGCTGATTCGGCAGCCGCCAGCGTCACCGACGTCGTGGCGGAGCAGACAGGGTTCGAGCCGGACGACGTGTCCTGCCCCGACGACGTGGAAGCCGAAGTGGGTGTCACGTTCGAATGTGACTTCACCGGTCCGGACGCGGACTACGTCGCAGAGGTCGAGATCGTCGAGGTCTCGGGCGACGAAGCTCAGTTCCGGGTCGTCACGAAGCCAGTGCGCGAGTAACGCCTCTTATCAGGAGCCCTCACTGACGAGGGCCAGGACGGCTCAGCACGAGCCGCCAAATGCTTCGTTTGCGACCGAGGTCACGTTGTCCGCGCGGTCGAACTTGCCGCGATCCGGGCCCGGCCCACCGGCGACCTTGTCCCTCGCGGCGTCCTTCGCGAGGAACGTGTCGTTACCGGCCGCCCCGTCAAGGTCGTCCCGCCCACTGCCGCCGATCAGGCAATCGTTTCCGCCGCCGCCGAAGACGGGCCCGAAGAGGGTCCCTAGCGGACCGTCCCCGTCGTTGCCCGGCCCGCCCTCGATCGTGTCGTTTCCGTCGCCTCCGATCACGGTGTCGTCGCCGGCCCCCATGAAAATCGTGTCTCCCAGGTCGCCCGCCTCCGCCAGGTCGTTGCCGTCCCCGGCATCGAGGATGTTCACTCCTCCGTCTCCCCAGAGGAGGTCCAACCCGGCGTCCCCGATCAGATTGTCGTCGTCGGCCTCGCCGGGAACGACCGGATCCGCCGGACAGACGATTGCCTCTTTGCCGCCGCAGCGCCCCACGATGACGTCATCGCCGAATCCTCCGTTGATCTCGTCGTTGCCCGGCCCACCCGCCACTACGTTGCTGGTGGGCTCGGCAGATGATTCGACGCCGTCGTCGCCTAACCCGGCGAGGATCGTGTCGTCTCCCGGGCCTCCGTAGATCCGCTTGTCGTCGTCGTCGCCGCCGTCGATGTCGTCGTCAGCCGAGCCTCCTTCGAGCGTGTCAGCGCCGCCGAAGCCGAAGATGCGGTCGCTGCCGCCGTGGCTGAGGATCGTGTCGTCCCCCTCGGTCCCGCAGATAACGTCGTCTCCCTCGGTCCCGTTGGTCGTCCCCGACTGCACCGTGATGGTGCAGAAGCGGAGTTGGAGGTCGTAGAAGGCGAGGACTGACCGGGTGTCCTCGATCTGGCCGGAGGTCGCCAGAGCGTTGATGGTCAGGGAGTGGGTGCCCGGCTCTAGCTCGCCCGCCTCGTCGATGTCGACAGAAGCCTCGCTTCCGCAGACGCTGGGCGAGTCGGCGCGATGGAGGGTGCCGTTCGGAGACAAGACGACAATCCGGGTACAACCGTTCTGCCCGCGCTGATGCTTGTCTTGGCGGGAACTCGGCAGCGCGGTCGAAGTCACGAGTCCTCCGTTGAGCACGTACTTCGTGGGCTCCGTTACCTCGAATTCCACCGTGAGCTCGGAGGTGGCGCGCCCGGAGGGGATGAATGAGTCGCTCGGCTGAGGATCCCGGCTCGAAGCCGTCAGCTTGGCTTCCGAGTCGAAGCCCAGGGTGACGTCGTCATCGCTCACTACCTGCGATTTATGAACGACCTTTGAGCCCCCGCGCCGGCCGCTACCTCTATTCGAGTCGGACTTCTCGACGGTTTCCTCAAACAGCCCGAAGCCGGCCCGTCCCGCCCTCTCCTGAACGGCGCTCCCGCCGCCGCCGTCGAAGGCGGAGGCAATGATTTCCACGTCGTCCGAGAAGGAGATGTCACCAAACTCCCCGAGTGCCGAGGTCGGTGCGCTCAGAATGCAACCCGCCGCCAAGGCAAGCGCAATAGCCGCCCCTCTCGCCCTGGCGTGACCGGAGTGCCCGGTCGGACTACTCCTCGTGTGCCATCGCCAGGATGTCCTCGCGGGAGAGCTTCCCGACGAGTTCCGGATGGTTGCCGTCGACGTGGTCGCTGACCATGCCGATGAGCTCTTCCTCTGATTCGGCGCGGATCTTCTGTCCGCACTCGCAATTGACGACCATTGCCATGTTTCTCCTCCTTTTCGTACGCGGGCGAAGCCAGCGTCGTGACAGCTCGACTTGTCATTCTCGCCCCTCACGACGCACATTGTCCTGACGCGTGTTGCAAGTACCTTGGGTAAACCTTGGAGGCGGACCGAGTTCGAATTCAGCTTTGCGGACCCCTTGTGGTGCGGGACGGGGTCCTTCGTCGTGACCGGGAGCTGCCGGCGCGACAGGGAGTGCTGCTTTTTGTGTACCTGGTCCTGCATCGTGGTTCGAAGGTGAGCCGGGATCTGTTGACCGAGGCGATCTGGCCCACGGGCGCCCCGAGCGCGGCGGATTCCGCTCTCAACGCCCTCCTTTCGAAGCTCCGCCGAGCACTGGGCACGGATTGGCTTGAAGGAGGGTCGAATCTCACCCTTCGGCTGCCCGAGACCGCCATCGTCGATCTCGAGGCAGCCCGGGAGGGGATCCACCGAGCTGAGTCGGCTGCCGCGCTCGAGCTCTGGACCGACGCGTGGGGGCCCGCACGCGTCGCACTTCACACGGCGGCACGCGGCTTTCTCCCCGGATTCGACGCACCTTGGATCGACGATGTGCGGCGGGAGGTTGAGGGGATCGAAACGCGGGCGCTCGAGTGCGTGGCGGCCGCCGGTCTGGGTCTGGGAGGTCCGGAGCTGGCATCGGCCGAACGTTCAGGACGTCGGCTGATCGAGCTGAGCGGCTACAACGAGTCCGGATATCGCTACCTGATGGAGGCGCTTGCGAGGCGCGACCAGGTCGCCGAGGCGCTCAGGGTCTACGAGCAGCTTCGGGTCCTGCTTCAGTCCGAGCTCGGGATACCGCCGGGCGCGACAGTCCAGCGCCTTCATGCCCGCCTCCTGGGCGCACGCGGTACCTAGACCTTCTTGCCGGGTGCACGCATGGAGCGGAACATTCACGAGATACTGCGCAGGTGACCTCTCAGGAGAACGTGGAGGTTGTTCGTCAGGCGTTCGCCGCGTTCAACGATGACCTCGACGCCGCCCTCGAGTGGATGCACCCAGAGATCGAGTGGCACACGCACGAGGCCTTCCCCGACGCCGGGGCCTACCGTGGCCGTCAAGAGGTCCGGAAGTTCTGGCAGACCTGGGCGGACACGTTTCAGGGCTTTCGGTTGCATCTCGAGGAGTGCGTGCCAGTAGGCGACCGCCATGTCATCGCCACCTTCCGGGTTAGCGGGCAGGGAGTCGGCAGCGGCGTCGGGGTCGAATCCCCAGCGGTCTTCCAGGTCGGCGAAGTCCGTGACGCGCAGGTTATTTGGGTTGGGATGTTTGCTGGTGAGAGCGACGCCCTCGAAGCCGCCCGGCAGCGGGAGTAGCCCGGGTATCGGAGCGAAGCACCGGAAATCGACCTCGTGGCAGCGTTTGGGACTACCGGGGCCGCGCCCGGAGCCCTGATTTGGGAGATTCCCGGTTCGTGATGCGTGAGCAAGACAGGGGGGATAGATGAAGCGGGTCGGCGTCATCGGCGCCGGCTTCGCCGGACTCGCCGCGGCCGACGCCCTGCGCGCCGGCGGAGCGGAAGTGACCGTGCTCGAGGCGCGCGACCGAGTGGGGGGTCGCGTGTGGTCGGTGCCGTTCGGGGAGGGCGCGGTGGTCGAGCGGGGCGCGGAGTTCATCCTGCCCGGTTACGACTCGATGAATGCGCTGGCCGCGCGCTTCGGGATCCCAATGGTGCTAAAGGGGACGCCCTACGGGCGGCGAGTGCCGATCGGCGAGGAGGCCGTGTCCCAGGCCGACCTCGAGGACGCATTCGACCGCGTTGCCAGGGGCGAGGCAGCGGACGCCGCAAGCGCTGCCGACGCGATCGCCACCTTGGACTTGGACCCACGCCTCTCGAAGGTGATTCAGACGCGTGTCGCTATCTCGAATGGCCATCCCGCCCACGATCTTGCGGCCTCGGTGCTCGACGAGGGAGCCTCGACCTTTGGCGATTTCGACAACCACACGCTGGAGGGCGGCAACATGCGGCTCGCCGACGCGCTCGCGGCCGAGCTCGGCGCAGCCGTGCACCTCTCGTCTCCGGTGCGGAGGGTGCGCTGGTCGCAGGGCGCGGTCAACATCGCCACCGATCAGGCCGAGATTGAGGCGGATGCGGTCGTGGTCGCGATCCCCACCGCACCGCTGGCCGAGATCAGATTCGATCCCCCGCTGGAGGGCGCTACGGCGGAGGCCCTGCGCGCGGTCACCTACGGTCAGAACTCGAAGCTCTTTCTGCGCCTCCGCTCGCCCGCGCCGCCGAGCGCGATCATGTCCGTCGCTGGACACTTCTGGACCTATACGCAGCTGGGCGCGGACGGTCGGCCTGCTCCCTTCGTGACCGGCTACACGGGGACGATGTCCGCAATCGATGACCTCGGTGGCTCGGGCCGGTTTGAGCGCTGGGTTGCCGCGCTAGTGGCGCTTCGCGGGGACCTCGATCTGGAGCCCGAAAGCGCCATGCTGTCGAGCTGGCACGACGACCCGTGGGTGCGGGGCTCCTACTCGGCTCGCACTCTCTCATCGCCACTTCGCGACGACGATCTGGTGAAGCCGATCGGCCCCCTGTTCTTCGCAGGCGAGCATACGGCCGGCGAGTGGCACGGGCTGATGGAGGGGGCGCTTCGGAGTGGACGGCGCGCGGCCGAACAAGTCCTCTCTGCCTAGCGTGATCACCCCGCCCGCCGGTAGCGGATGTGTGTGGCGAGCGGAGAGTGGAGCACCTCGACCGGCTCGAACTCGAGAAACTCGACTCCGTCGAACAGCCGCTCGCCGGATCCGAGCAGGATGGGGGCCACGTCGAGCGTGAGTTCGTCGATCACTCCGGCAGCGAGCGCCTGACGGACGGTCGAGGCGCCGCCCGCGATGTCGATGCCATCCTCGCCGGCGGTCTCACGCGCCTGCGCGTATGCGGCCTCGAAGCCCTGGGTGACGAAGTGGAAGCTCGTGCCGCCCTCCATCTCGATCGGCTCGCGGGCGTGGTGGGTGAGCACGAAGACCGGCGCGTGGTAGGGCGGCTCGGAGCCCCACCATCCATCCCAGTCCTCATCCCACTCGCCGCGGATCGGTCCGAACATGTTGCGGCCCATGACGTAGGCCCCGCGCGGTCGCATGAGCCAGCCCTCTGCCGTCGCGTCGGCGTCGTTCACGCGCTCGTCGCCGAGGTGCCAGCTATGGACCTCCCTGCCGCGCTTCCCCAGCGGGTTCTCCCGGCTCTGGTCCGGCCCGGCGACGAAGCCGTCGAGCGAGATCGACATGTGGCAGGTGGTGTCCGCCATCGGCGTCCTCCAAGTAATTGCGGTTTGCAAGCGCCGGCATCACAACCTAGCCAGATGCCTCCATAGGCACGTGGACACCGCCCTCTCCCCAGACGATCGGGTTCAGGTAGATCTCGAATTCGTCAAATCAGGCCCGGGCTCACGGGCCCGCGCGCTCGAAGGCGCCCGAATCACAGCCGTTGTTCGGGCGATCCACGCCGCGCTGGTCGGTCTTGGGGCAATCCAGGGCGTTTCGGGACGTCCGTGCCCTCTAATCACCGAGCCTCTGGTGCGCCACGCGCGGACCGTCGACCTCGAGCTCGAACACCACAACGTCGTCCGGCTCGGAGGAGTATCCAACCGCGGCGCGACCGGGCGCAACGGCGATTGCCGTCCCCACGGGCGTAGGGGTGCGCAGGATCTGAGCGATCACCAGGCTGTTCGCCACCACGACGCACGAGCCGATGGCGTCGCTGTAGACCTCGGCCCGCGCACGCTCCCAGCGCCGGTCCTTTGTCGGCCTGGCGAACACCGGCACCAGAAGCAATGACACCCCGTGAGCGTGAAGCGCCGCAGCGAACGCGTGCAGCCGAGCGAGGTCCTCGCACACCAGAATTGCTAGCCGGGCGCCGCCCGCCTCCACGACGCATACTCGCTCGCCACGGCTGAGGTCCTCGTCGATCGGAGCGGTAAGCCGATCGGACAACCCCCACAGCTCCAGGTCCTGCTCGAGGAAGTTGAACGGATGCACCTTCCGCTGGCGAACGAGCACTTCGCCCGTGCGGGCGTCGAGCATCACGGCTTCGTTAACCGGCGGCGAGGAGCCGTCCACGTTTCCACTTCCTGCCAGGACCAAGCGCAACCGGCTGGCCCCCGCGCCCTCGCGCTCCCTGAGCGCGACCTGCCAGCGCTCGAGGAGCGCTCGGGACAGGCACAGCTCGGGTGCAATTCCTATCGCCACGTCGTGCTCATCCCACGCCGCAATCACCTTTTCCACCCGCGCCGCGAGCGGTTCGCCATCGGCGGGATGAATACGGTAAAAGCGCACCCCGGAGCGCTCCTCTCCTCCCATTCGAGCTCGTCGGGCTCGCGGACCATCGCGGTAGTGGCTACGCGGAGGCCGGCTTCCCGCTCAGGCCGGGTGAGGCGCGAACGCGACGGCAGCCAGACGTGATTGCACGCATCTCGCTCGGTTGAGTTGACGCGGATCACCGCGCCGAAGGCGTCGGCCATGTCATCCGGCAGCTGGCCGCGGCGGCCCGGGCGAGCAAAGCGGGGCAACAGCGCGCCGGGAAGGGCGCCGGAGTCGAGTCGGCCCGACTCCGCGTAGCGGAGCGCGTACTCCGTGAGGGCCTGCGGCGCGGCCGCCCCTAGCAAGGGGTTGACATGCGCGAAAGCGGCGTCGAGGCCGAGCAGGACGGCAAAGGTCTGACGCCCGGCCGCGGGCGCCGCCACGGGCTCCCCGTCAAGCGCCGCTTGCTCGACGGCTGCGGCAGTCGCGGCGACCTCCGCATCCCCCATCCACCGCCCGCCGTCGGCATGGAAGTCCTGGGCGTCGAGCCGATCGAACAGCTCACAAAAGAGATCGGCGTAGTCTCCGCGCATACTTGACAAACAGTTGACATGACCTGCTAGAGTGCAGGCATGGCCACGAGCACTCTAAACAACGCCCGGGAACGCGCTGTGGTCGCGCGGATCGAGAAGCTCGACGCGGATCCGGGGCGCCGGGAGGCCGTCGCGCTCGGCCTGGTCGACGCACTGCTTGAAGGCGACGAGGGAACCC
The DNA here is from genome assembly GCA_963725035.1 of uncultured bacterium. Taxonomy (GTDB): domain Bacteria; phylum Actinomycetota; class Thermoleophilia; order Solirubrobacterales; family 70-9; genus JALZKA01. The sequence continues at coordinate 11,564 of CAVRWX010000008.1, forward strand.
TTGCCGGCGGCCTTCGCGCTCTCCGCGACGCCCGCGCACTCGCTGACGACAACGACCGGGAGTTGATCGGATGGCTGGACGCGGCGATCGCCTTTGCCCACTGGGGACTCGAGCGAGCACCGTCAGGGGCCCCGGTCGCCCAGGGAACGCAGGCTCACGACTTCCTGAGCGTGCTCGATGGCTCCAAGCAGCTGGGAAGTGCCGAGCTTCGGCACATGCTCGAGACGGATGACACCCAGGTGAGCCGCACCGGCCGTCAGCTGCTGGAGAGCGGTCTCGTTACCCGGAGCAAGGTAGGCCGCCAGGCGTTTTGGCGGCTGACCCCGCGCGGGCGGACAGCCCTCGAGGACGCGCCCGCTCCCCAGAAATCACCGAACGCGGACTTTTGGCGGGAGGCTCTCCGGCGGGGCTTCAAGGGAGCGTACGGCGACCAGCCCGGCGAGCCCCGCGAGGTTGATCCCACCCGAGAGCGAATCATCGCGTCCTCTCTCGAGCTGCACACCAGCCAAGGGATCCAGGCGACTACGTGGCCGGAGATCGCCGATCGGGCGGGTGTGCCGGTGGAAATCGTGGAGGCGATGTTCCCCACGCTGGACGACCTGGCCAGAAGCTGCGGCCAGCATGTCATGGAAAGCCTGAAGCTGCCGCCTGCCGATCTGGCACCCGAGGTTTTCGCGGGCGCCTCGTCGGAGAATGAGCGCGTCCGGCGGATGGTCGAGACGCTCTTCGGTGCCTACGAGCGCGGTGGGGACGGCATCGCCGCTGCGCGGAGGGAGCGCAACGATGTGCCGGCGGTGGCCGAGTTGATGACAGAGCTCGACAACTCATTCGATGCTCTGGTGGCCGAGGTACTGCGCCCGCTGCGCCCGGACAACTCATCGGTTGCGGCCCTCAGGGCGCTCACTGATGTCGAGGTGTGGCGGACCCTGCGGGACGGGGCCACGCCCGGTGCGGCGGTGGACCAGGCAAGCGTCGCGGTCGAACGCTGGCTCGAGGCACAAACCGCACGCTGACCTCCGTGGTGGTTACCACGGCGTTTCCGTTGCTCGTGGCGCGAGCGCCGGGGCGACTGGATTTGAACCAGCGACCGCTCGGCCCCCAGCCGAGTGCGCTACCAGACTGCGCCACGCCCCGTGACTCGGGCGAGTGTATGTGGTTCCGTCCGGAGCCTATACGAACATATGTTCGTGGAAGCAAGAGACGGCGCACCTTTCATCAAGTGCTACCGATGCGGCGCAACTAAGCCAGAGGCCGAGTTCGCATGGCGCCGCCGTAAGCGCCGCCAACGAGACACTTACTGTCGGCCGTGTCGGGCGGCCTACAAGGCTGAGCACTACCAGGCAAACAAAGCGCGATACATCCACAATGCGCACGTTCGGAGCGAGCGCGAGCGCCTACGACGCACCCAGTATCTTGTTGGAGTACTTCGCGGAACACCCGTGCGTCGACTGTCGAGAATCAGATCCTGTGGTGCTCGAGTTCGACCACGTCGGCGACGACAAGAGCTTTGAGATCGCGGCCCATTTGGCCGACCGCGCTTGGCAAACCATTCTTGACGAGATCGCCAAGTGCGATGTCGTCTGCGCCAACTGCCATCGCGTCCGAACTGCCGCTCGTCGCCGATCACTCCGATACCGACTCTCGCGCGGCACCGACCTAGAAGAAGAGAGCGGGTGACGAGACTCGAACTCGTTGCTTTCAGCTTGGAAGGCTGACGTGCAACCGGTAACACTTCACCCGCGCAGAGGCCGAATATAGCCCCGCTAGGGGCGCTCCCGAAGCGTCAGGTGCGGGCGCGAAGGTTCCGCTCAGCCGGTCTTCCAGCCGAAGTCGGTCGTGATGACCGCGCCGTTGGCGCTCTTGTTGGTGATCGTGCCCTTGCCGTAGCCGATGCCGATCTCGTCGTAGCGGCTCGACAGGATGTTCGCGCGGTGGCCCGAGCTGTTCATCCATTGCTGCACGATGTTGCGGGGGGTGCCGGCGTTGCCTGAACCCCATGCGATGTTCTCGCCGTAGGCCCATGCGTCGAGCCCTCCGGTCAGCCAGTTGACTCGCTGAAGGCGGCCCGTGAGCGAAGCCTCGCCGGAGCACTCATGGCTGAAGCAGCGGTGGTTCTGCATGAAGCTGTTGTGGTTCTGCGCTGCGCGCTGGAGCCTCTTGTCGCGCTGCAAGTTCCCCATGCCGTTCGAGTGGCGCTCCCGGTTGATGAGACAGAGCACCGCCTTGCGGGCGTGGCCGACGGTGATCTCGTTCGACTCCTTGTTGCCCCACTTGTTGCAGGGGCCGGCGGCGCTGGCGCTCTGGGCGGCCGGGCCGGCGGCGATGAGAAGCGCCAGCAGTCCGAAGAGCGCGGCGAAAAGGGCGATTTGACGTGTATGTGTGACTCCGGATGCCATTCCGTGTCTTGGATCGGCGACGCGTGACCCCGCCCGGAGCCAGACCCGCAAGAGCTGGACGGATGTACCGGCCTAACTCTTGCGCCAGCCGAAAATCACGGTGTAGACACCGCGTGGAGAGCCGTCGTTGCAGCCGCGACACGTCCGGCTTGCCCTTGGCGGCTCCGATGCCGACGTCACGGTACGCCTTGCCCAGGAGGCGCTTGCGGTGGACGCGGCTATCCATCCATGCGTCCACCATCGCCTGCGGGGTGAGCGAACAGCCCGTGACCTCGCCGAACCCGTAGCGGCCCCCCGGAATCGGGTAGCCCGAGTTCACGATGCGGTCCTGGAGCGACTTCTCGCCCTGGCAGCGGTGATCGAGGCAGTCCTTCTCGATCATCACGTCCGTGTGCTTCTGGGCGACCTTCGTGAGCGACCAGACGGACTCGACCTTCTTCACGTCGGCCTTGCGCCGCTCCTTGCCGATCAAACAAAGGACGGCCTCGCCCAGCTGGTCGGAGGTCGCGTCTCCAGGCGCCGCGTCCGCCTTCGGGCACTTCGCGGCCTGAGCCGTCTCGCCCGAGCCGCCGAGCAGCGCGAGCGCGCACAGAAGCGCCGCCGCCAGAAGAGCAAGCGGCGCGAGGCGTCGGGTGTGGGGCGTCCCTGCCACGTCATGAAGTTGAACAGACGCCGGGCGCCCGAGTTGCGGTTTCCGGCCTCAGCCGCGCTCGTCAGCTCGGGAGCGGCAGGTCGGGCTACCTGGCCCCGCCTTGCTCCAGCAGCTGCTTGAGTTGCGCGTCGGCACGACCGGAGTCCCGGGCCAGGAGTCTCTTGAGGATGGGGTCGAGCAGGGACCCTGGACGCCGGACCTTGAACTGCATGCGACAGGTCAGGAGCGTCCCGCCCGAGGGAATCGGTTCTGCCAAGTACGAGGCGCGGCCCGTGAGCCACCCCTCGGGGATTTCGAAGGCCACGTAGCGGCCGGGCTCGAACTCGACGAAGCGATTGCGAGACGCAAGCCGGCGGCCGGCGAAAACGCGGACGAACTCGTGCTCGGTACCTACTCGGAGCGGGCCATCGGTGAGGCGACGGACCTCGTGGAGATCGGCCTGCCATCGCGGCGCATTGGTTTGATCGGCGACGAACGCGAAGACTTCCTCGACGGGCCGGTCGATCTCCACGGTGGTTTCTAGGTCGATCACGTTGTTCTCACGCGCCAGATCACGGCTTCAGCAGCGGGGCAGCCAGGACTCGAACCTGGAATCGCCGGTTTTGGAGACCGGTGCCTTAGCCAGTTGGGCCACTGCCCCTAGTGCGGCGCCAGAGGTTATTGCGATGCGGGCGGAGGGACTCGAACCCCCAAGCTCTTTGCAGAGCACCAGGACCTAAACCTGGCGTGTCATCCAGTTGCACCACGCCCGCGCCCGAGCGATGCTACGCGAACACGTCCGGTCGATATACGAACATGTGTTCGATGAGATCTCCCGGCGACGTACAGAATGTGCTCGACCTCATAGCGCAGGGTCTCACTGCCTCAGAGGCCAGCAACAAGACTGGAATTCCCAGGGGAACCGTCACCGACTGGGCAAACGGACACGTTCCCGGTCGAGCTCTTAAGGCGACCAGATGTCCAGTCTGCAACCAGAGCGTCAACCTCGCGGAGCCGGCGTACGCATATCTCCTTGGGGTCTATCTCGGAGATGGCTGTATTAGCCCCACCGACCGCACCTATCGCCTAAGGATATTCATGGATTCGCAGTACCCGCAGATCATCGCTGGCTGCGTCGCCGCCATGGAAGGGGTCAGTCCCGGCAAGACTGCTCATGTCTGGCAACACAAGAATGAGCGCTGCGCCGAACTGTCGATGTATTGGAACCACTGGCCTTGTTTATTTCCCCAACATGGCCCAGGGAAGAAACACGACAGGCCCATCGAGCTTGCGCCATGGCAGGAGGAGCTAGTAAGTCGATACTCCGAGGAACTGGTCAAAGGGCTCATACATAGCGACGGATGTCGCATCGTCGCTAGCGATCGGGGTAGGCCGAGCGTTCGGTACCACTTTTCGAACCTCTCGGAAGACATCAAGCACATCTACTGCGCAGCGCTGGACCGTCTCGGAATCCCGTGGACACGACCTTGTTCAAAGCAAATCGCGGTCTACCGAAAGGCGGCTGCGGCTCGAATGGACGAGTTCATAGGCCCGAAGAGTTAGGGTGACTGCGCCCCTGTGCCGCTCGCGCGTTTATGCTTGCGGCAGGGATGGAAGCCACGACTATTCGAGAGGGCTACGAGCTCTGGCGCCCGAATCGTGAAAAGGCGCAGTCGAAGACGACGAAGGCGATCGTCGCTTTCGTGCTGCTTGTCTCCGCAGGGCTGATGATCTTGATCGTCATCGGCGGCTGGGAGCGGATGCAGAGCTCGATGATCGCGATCATGACGCTCGTCTGGGCCGCGCTCTACGTCTTCTTCGCGATCATGATCTTGAACTGGAACCGCGGGCTCCTGCCGGTCGCGGCTTCCCTCGCGGTGATCATGACCATCTTCGCCGCCGTCGCGGCTCCGGGCTGGTTCGCCCGCTCGAAGGACGGCCTCGATTCGCCGATCCTTCCCGAGGACCTCCTCGGCCTCCTCGTGATCGTCCTCATCCCCGTCCAGATCCTGCTCATCATCGTCGCGCTCATCGCGTTCGGCCAGGAGTGGCACATCGAGGAAGAGCGCCCCATCGGTGGTCGTCCGCTCGCGGGCGAGGACGACGACACAGACGGATACGACGAGGGCGAGCAGCACGAGCCCTCCCCCAGCCCCGCCTAGATCCTTCCCTAGAAGAGCGTCGCCGCGGTCCGCGGCTCGATCAGGGCCGGGCCGTCCTCGCGCACGCTGTTCACGAGGTCGTTGACCTCCCGCGTCTCGAGCGTCTTCGCGCGCCGGCACGAGCAGGCCCATCAGATCCTCGGGCTCGGCATCCGCCGATAGCCACGCCGCCTCCGCGTCGCGCGGCAGGATCACCGGCATGCGGTCGTGGATCGGTCGCACGGTGTCATTCGGCTGCGTCGTGACGATCGAGCAGCTCACGATCGGGTCTCCCCCCTTCGGCTCGTAGCTCGCCCAGATCCCCGCGAACGCGAACAGCTCGTCGTCGGGCAGATGAAGCCAGATCGGCACCTTGCCGTTCTCGTCGCGGCGCCACTCATAGAAGCCATCGGCGGGGATCAGGCAGCGCCGCTCGCGAAACGACTCCGCGAACGCCGGCTGCGTCTGGATCGACTCCGCCCGCGCGTTGATCAGGGGCCGCCCCTTCTTTTCGGTCGCCCACTTACCCGGCACCAACCCCCACCTGAGCGTGCCGAGCTCGCGCTCCTCGGCCCGCTCGCGAACGGCGAGCACCGGATCCGTCGGCGCGATGTTGAACCGCGGCTCCTCGTCGATCTCGGCTTCCTCGGTGATGCCGAACCGAAGGCGCAGGCGTCGCGGATTCGGGTTGGCGAGCGTGTAGCGACCGCACATGCGTCGAGGCTAGCCAGCGCTTGCGTCATGATTGCGGCACGGGCGGCGGTGGCGAAATTGGTAGAGGCGATGGCCCTCAAAATGCCATGTGCTCGAAAGGACATGTGGGTTCGAGCTCCCACCCGCCGCATCTAGACCAGCGATAATCGCGCGGTGCCCACCTCCCGCAGACGACGCAGTGGTCGAGGGGGCGCCGCGACGCCCGAGTCAGAGGCGACCCACAGCGACCCCCGGCTCGCGACGATCGACGAGCTCTGCTCGTTCGACGGCCGCCTGGCCGGCACGGACTCAGAGCGCCGCGCCGCCAACGCCATGGCCACGCGCCTGCGCGACGCGGGGCGCCGCTCCGAGATCGAGCCCATCTACGTCCACCCGCAGGCGCCGCTCGTCTGGGCTCTCCACGCCTTTCTCGCCTGCGCCGCCAGCGTCCTCTCGATCCAGGTACCGGTCGCCGGATTCGCCCTGCTCCTCTTCACGACCACGTCCTTCTACTTCGACCTCAACGCGAGCCGCCACTTCCTGCGCCTTCTCTTCTTCCGCCGCGCGTCGCAGAACGTCGTCTCTCGCGGCGAGAACCCCGATGCAACGCACAAGCTGATCCTCGCCGCCCACGTCGACGCCGCCCGGACCGGAACGATCTTCGGCAAGGGAGCCACATCGATCTCGAAGCGCATCGACCGCTTCCTGCCCTTCCCCTACACCCGCCTCCTCTTCTGGTCCGCCGCGATCCTCCTCCCCATGCTCGGCGCTCGCATGGCCGGCGTCGACTCGGACGGTCTGGCGATCCTCCAGATCATCCCCACGCTGATCCTCCTCGTCAGCTCGTTCCTCTTCGTCGACTGGCGCCTCTCCCAGGTCGTCCCGGGCGCGAACGACAACGCATCCGGCGTCGCAGTGGCCCTGTCCCTGGCGGAGAAGCTTGGGGAGGAGCCACCTCGCAACCTCGACGTATGGGTCGTCCTGACCGGCGGCGAGGAGTGCGGCCTGGAGGGCATGCGCGCCTTCACCCGCGCGCACAAGGACGAGCTCGACCCCTTCAAGACGATCGTCCTCGCGATCGACTCGGTCGGGAAGGGCGACGTGCGCTGGGTCACCTCCGAGGGCCTCACGATCTCGTTCGAGATGGACGCGCGTGTCTCCCAGCTCTGCGAGGCCATCGCCGAGGCCGACAGCACCGAGGAGAACCGCTACCGCGCCGCGGCGCACCGCTCCGCCTTCATGACCGACGCCCTCGCCGCACGCGTCGGCGGCCTGCGAGCGAGCGCCATCACCTGCCTGGAACCCGGTGCGATCACCCCCGCCAACTACCACCTGCCCCAGGACGTCCCCGTCCGCGATCGACCCGGGGGCCCTGAAGCGCGCAGCGAACTTCACCCTCGACCTCGTCCGCGCCCTCGACCGCGACCTGGCCCGCACCCGCCAGCGCGAGCCCGAGGAGCCTGCCGAGCCCGCGAAGCCGCGGTCGCGCAGGAGGCGCCGGCGCTCATGAGCGAGAAGCTCTGGGAGCCCTCGGCCGAGGCGGTCGAGGGCTCGAACATGACCGCCTACATGCGCTGGCTCGAAGCCGAGCGCGACCTCAGCTTCGGCGGCGACTACGGCCGCCTCTGGGACTGGTCCGTCGCCGACGTCGAGGCCTTCTGGCGCTCGATCTGGGACTACTTCGAGGTCGCAGCCGACGGCGACTCCTCCACCGTCCTGCGCAAGCCACGACATGCCCGGCGCGGAGTGGTTCCCCGGCACCAGCCTGAACTACGCCGAGCACATCTTCCGCGGCAAGGACCCGGCGAAGCTCGCCATCCAGCACGCGGCGGAGGGCGCCGATCTCGCCGAGATCACCTGGGGCGAGCTGGAGGAGCGCGTCGCCACATTCGCCGCCGGGCTGCGCTCGCTCGGAGTCGAGCGCGGAGATCGCGTGGCCGCCTACCTCCCGAACTCCCCCGAAGCGGTCGTCGGCTTCCTCGCCGCCGCCTCGATCGGCGCCATCTGGTCGTCCTGCTCGCCCGACTTCGGCGCCCGCTCGGTCATCGACCGCTTCGCCCAGATCGAGCCCAAGGTCCTCCTCGCCGTTGATGGCTACACGTACGGCGGCAAGCCGTTCGACCGCATGGACATCGTCAAGGGCCTCGAAGCGGAGATGCCCTCCCTAGAGCACACCGTCCTCGTCCCCTACCTCGACCGCGGCGCCGACCCCGCGCGCCTCGCGCACGGCATCGCCTGGAGCGACGTCGCCGCCAAAGGCGCCGGCGCGGCTCTCGAGTTCGACCGCGTCCCCTTCGACCACCCCCTGTGGGTCCTCTACTCGTCGGGGACCACCGGCCTGCCCAAGGCGATCGTCCAGGGCCATGGCGGCATCCTCCTCGAGCACCTGAAGAAGATGCACCTCCACGTCGACGCGCAGGACGGCGACCGCATCTTCTGGTTCACCACCACCGGGTGGATGATGTGGAACTTCCTCGTCTCGATGCTCCTCACCGAGGCGTCGATCGTCCTCTACGACGGCAACCCCGGCCACCCCACGCTCGACACCCTGTGGGACCTCGCCGCGGAGGCCGAGATCACCACCTTCGGCACCTCGGCGAGCTTCCTCGCCTCCTGCATGAAGGCGGGAATCGAGCCCTCGCAGGGTCGCGACCTCTCGCGACTCGGCGCCGTCGGCTCGACCGGTTCGCCGCTGGCGCCCGAGGGCTTCGAGTGGGTCTACGAGCACGTCGGCCGCGATACGTGGCTCTTCTCCACGTCGGGCGGCACCGATGTGTGCACCGCGTTCGTCGGCGGCGTTCCCCTCCTGCCCGTCTATCGCGGCGAGCTCCAGGCCCGCGCCCTCGGCTGCGCCGTCGAGGCGTGGGACGAGGACGGCAACGCGCTGGTCGGAGAGGTGGGCGAGCTCGTAATCACCAAGCCGATGCCCTCGATGCCAGTCTTCTTTTGGTCCGACCCGGACGGCGAGCGCTACCGCTCCTCCTACTTCGAGATGTACCCGGGAATCTGGCGCCACGGCGACTGGATCGAGATCACCGAGCGCGGCACGGCGATCATCTACGGGCGCTCCGACTCGACCATCAACCGCGGGGGCATCCGCATGGGTACGAGCGAGATCTACCGCGCCGTCCTCTCCTTGGACGAGATCACCGACGCTCTCGTCGTGGACGTCCCGCGACCCGGCACCGAGGGCTGGATGCCCCTCTTCGTCGTCCTGCGCGAAGGCGAGACCCTCGACGACGAGCTCATCAAGCGCATCGCGGCCCGCGTGCGCGAGGACTGCTCGCCCCGGCACGTACCCAACGAGGTACACGAGGTCGCCGAGGTCCCCCGCACGCTCTCGGGCAAGGTCCTGGAGGTGCCCGTGAAGCGCATCCTCATGGGCACGCCGCCCGACCAGGCGGCTAGCCGCGACTCACTCGCGAACCCCCTCGCGCTCGACCCCTTCGTCGAGCTCGCCCGCGACGGGACCTGAGCGCCTCCTAGGCGAAGCCGACGAGGCAACGGCCCGGTTGCGCCCGAGCGCCTTGGCCTCGTACAGGGCGCGATCGGCGGCGCCGACCAGCGCGAAACGGTCCGACCCGTTCTCGGGGTAGCTGGCAACACCGCAGCTGGCGGTAAGCCCGCCCATGCCCGAGAACTCGATTTCAACGGCGCGCCGCAACCGCTCCGCCAGGGCAAGTGTCCCCGCGGTGCTCGATTCGGGCGCCAGGATCGCGAACTCCTCGCCGCCGACCCGCCCCACATGGTCGATCGTCCGCGTTGCCTCGGTCAGCGCACGACTCAGCCGCACGAGAGCCGCGTCCCCGGCCTGGTGGCCGTGCCCGTCGTTGAAGTGCTTGAAGCCGTCCAGATCGAGCATCACCACGCCCACGCCGAACTTGCCTCGGCCGGCCCGCGCGAGCTCGATGTCGAACGCCTCCTCGAGCGCCCGCCTGTTGAGCAGGCCGGTGAGCGGATCCGTGCTCGCATCAGCCTCCAGCTTTTGGAGCACCTCCCGAAGCTGGGCCGCGATCCCGCCCATGACCAGCGCAATCGCCATCACCGTGCCGGCCGTCATCGCCAGCCGAAGCGGATCGAGTCCGTCGGTCCCTTCGAGCAACGACAGGACGAACGCATAGGCGGCTACGCACAACACTCCGTGGGCGAGGATCAGTCGCGTGTCGAGAAAGAGGGCGGCGGCGATCACCACCCACGCCATGTACATCGCGTACGCGGCCGACGCCTCGGCACCGGCGTAGTAGATCGACAGAGCAACGAGGATCGTCCCGATCGCAGGCGCGCCCCGCAGGAACCAGACCGGGAGCCGCTCGTTCGCGATCAGAATGAAGGCGGCAACCCCGATCGCGGAAAGCGCGACGATCGCGAGGCTCTCCGAATCCCTGTCGGGCGCGCCATCCAACAGGAGCGTCGACAAGAGCAGGATCCCGCCGAACCCGAACAGGGTTGCGAGGATCCAGGCCACCCATCCACGGTCGGGTATCGGCGGCGAAGCCCGCGTCAGGACTGCGCCAGCTCAGCCTCTCGGCAAGCATTCCTGCAATACCGCGTGGCGCCATACCTCAACGTACCCCGATATCGGAAGCACATTCCTGGGCCTTACTCGCCGCCTCGTCGGCGCCCTCCACGACACCGCCGCGCATGAGCACCCTTCCTGCGACCACGGTCGCGTCGACGATCGCCCCAGAAGCGGCGTACACCAGGCCCGCGTCCAACTCGCCCATCGCCATCTCGGGCGCGCCGGTCCGCACCAGCAGGAAGTCAGCAGGATCCCCCTCGCGCAACGCGGGAGAGCGAAGGAGCGCCGACGCACCCCCAGTCCCGAGCCGAAGCGTCTCGCCGGCATCCACCGCTGCCGCGTCGAACAGCCGCGTTCTTCTGAAGCAACGCGAAGGTCTTCAAGTCCGAGAAGAGGTCCAGGGAGTTGTTCGAGCCCGGCCCATCCGTCCCGATCCCCATCTCGACGCCGCGCTCGCGAGCCGCGGGATACGGGAACACGCCTCCTACAGCCAGCTTCAGGTTCGCCACCGGGTTCGTGACCACCGTCGCTCCGCGCTCGGCGATCAGATCGAGTTCATCGTTGTCAAGCCAGACGCCATGGGCGAGGATCGTGTTCGGACCCAGCAGCCCGGCCCGGTCGAGGTGGAACGCCGGCCTGACCCCATGCTCGTCGACGCAGTCCACCACCTCCTTCTGGGTTTCGGAGAGGTGAATCTGAATCGTCGCATCTCGCTCGGCCGCTCGTTCCGCCACCCACTCGAGTGACGCGGGCGAGACCGTGTAGAGCGCGTGCGGTGCATATCCGGCTCGCACTCTCCCCGATGCCGACCCCCGAACCCGGTCGAGTGCTTCGTCGGCGTCCGCACGAGCCTTGTCGGCATCTGGGCCGTCGATCAGCGGCGCCGCGACAACGGCTCGCAAGCCAGCGTCCTCAACCGCCCTCGCCACCGCCTCCGGATGCCAGTACATGTCCCAGAAGGCGACCGTGCCCGTGCGGATCATTTCGGCGCAAGCGAGCCGCGTTCCCCAATAGACGTGCTCCGGCTCCAAGCGCGCCTCGGCAGGCCAGATGTGCTCCTCGAGCCACACCATCAACGGCAGGTCGTCCGCAAAGCCACGGAAAAGCGTCATCGCAGCGTGTGTGTGCGCGTTCACCAACCCAGGAACAAGCGCCATGCCAGAGCCGTCGAGGACCTCGTCGCCGGGCTGAGCGGAAACGCCCGACCCGACCTCGGAGATCACGCCATCCTGCACGCGAAGGCCGACGGGCTCACCGTTGAGGGTGGCATCCGTGACCGCGAGTTCCATCCTCAAAGGTTAGGCCAGGCCGCGTGTGCGAGGCTTGCCGAGTGACGGACCCAGATCAGCGCTCTGCCCTATTACGCCGGCGTGATCGGGTTACGCCGCTCGGTGAAGGCGCGGTTCCGGCCCTCGGCGAACGCGAAGCGCCGGATCAGCTCCGCCCGCAGGTCATCCGGCTCGATCACGGCGTCGACAACCATCTCGGAAGCGAGGTGGAGGATGTCGATGTCGGCCGAGTACTCCTCGCGCTTGGCGCGGACGAACTCTTCGCGCTCCGCCTCGTCCTCGATCGCCTGGATCTGGTTGAGGAAGACGGCGTTGATCGCGGCCTCGGGACCCATCACGGCGATCGACGCGCCGGGCAGCGCGATCGTGCAGTCCGGCTCGAACGCGGGCCCGGCCATCGCGTAGAGGCCGGCGCCGTACGCCTTGCGCACGATCACCGAGATCTTCGGCACGGTCGCCTCGGAAACCGCGGAGATCATCTTCGCGCCGTGGCGAATGATGCCCTGGCGCTCCACGTCGGTCCCGATCATGAAGCCGGGTACGTCCGCCAGGAAGACGAGCGGGATGTTGAAGGCGTTGCATGTCGAGATGAACCGTGCCGCCTTGTCAGCCGAGTCGACGAACAGCACCCCGCCCTTCTGGCGCGGCTGGTTGGCGACGATGCCCACCGCGCGACCGTCGAGGCGCGCGTAGCCCACGACGAGCTCCTTCGCCCAGCGCGCGTGCACCTCGCAGAACGAGTCCGCGTCGAAGAGCGCAGCGATCAGGTCCTTGATGTCGAACGAGGTCTTCTCGTCGGCCGGGATGATCTCCGACGGCTTCTGCTCGGCAGCCGGACTCGGCCGGAGGCGCCGACGGCGGCTCCGCTCGCCAGCTCTCCGGCATGTAGGAGAGGTAGCGCTTGGCAAGGTCGATCGCGTCCTCGTCGGTCTTCGCCAGGAAGTGCCCGCACCCCGAGACGCCCGTGTGCATCTTTGCCCCGCCCATCTCCTCGAGTGTCACCTTCTCGCCGATAACCATCTCGGCCATACGCGGCGAGCCCAAGTACATGGACGCGTTGCCCTCGCGCATGATCACGACGTCGCAGAACGCGGGGATGTAGGCGCCGCCGGCGGCCGAGGGCCCGAAGAGGATGCACACCTGGGGCACCCGCCCCGACATGCGCACCTCGTTGTAGAAGATCCGCCCGGCGCCTCGGCGGCCCGGGAACATCCGCACCTGCTCGGTGATACGCGCTCCCGCCGAGTCGACGAGGTAGATCATCGGCACCTCGAGCGCGAGAGCGCGCTCCTGGATGCGAAGGATCTTCTCGACGGTCTTCGGCCCCCACGACCCAGCCTTGACGGTCGGGTCGTTCGCCATCAGCGCCACCTTGCGCCCACCGATCAGCGCCAGACCCGTGACGACGCCATCCGCGCCAAGCCCTTCCTGGTCCCAGTTCGCCAGGAGCGCCTCCTCCGTGAACGACTCGGGATCCACCAGGCGCTCGACTCGCTCGCGCACCGGAAGCTTGCCCTGCTCGGCCGTCTTTTGGTGGTGGCGCTCCGGGCCTCCGGCCAAAGCGGCGTCGAGCGCGGCGCTCAGCCCCGTTCCCTCGGTCGTCTCGCTCACGCCGCAAAGTCTAGGGTTGAAGTCATGCCCGGCGCTTCAAAGACACGATCCGCCCAGGTCGCGATCGTGGGCGCGGGATTCGCGGGACTTTCGGCCGCCCTCGACCTGACGGCACGGGGCATCGACTGCGTCGTCCTCGAGGCGCGCGACCGAGTGGGCGGGCGAGTCCTCAACCACGACATCGGCGACGGCAAGGTCGTCGAGGTCGGCGGCCAGTGGGTCGGCCCGACGCAGCACGCCCTCCTGGGCATGGCTTCGCGCATGGGCGTCGCGACGTACCCCACGCATCTCGAGGGCGACAACGTGATCGAGTACCGGGGCTCTGTCAGCCGCTACACCGGCACTATCCCTCGGATCAACCCCGCGGTGCTCCTTCAGGTCGAGTGGGCGCGGCGCCGGATGAACGCCATGGCCTCCCAGGTGCCGCTCGACGCGCCATGGAGCGCTCAGCATGCACGCAAGTGGGACTCCGTCACCTTCGGCCAGTGGATGAACCTGAATGCGCCCTCTAGGGGAGCGCGCATGCTCATCCGCCTGGCGATCAGAAGCGTCTTCGGCACCGAGCCCGAGGACGTCTCGCTTCTCCACGTCCTCTTCTACCTCCAGTCGGCCGGTGGGTTCGACGCGCTCGTCGACACGAGAGGCGGCGCGCAGGACTCGCGTTTCGTCGGCGGCTCACAACTCGTCGCTATCCGCGTGGCCGAGGAGCTCGGCGACCGCGTCGTGCTGGACGCGCCTGTCCGCAGGATCGAGGACATGGGAGCCGGAATCCGGATCGATGCCGAAGGGTTCGCGCTCGAGGCCGAGCGCGCGATCGTCGCCGTCTCCCCCACGCTCGCGGCGCGGATCGACTGGGAGCCTGCCCTTCCCGCACGGCGCGACCAGATGACGCAACGCATGCCGCAGGGGGCGATCGTCAAGTGCATGGCCATCTACGACGAGCCGTTCTGGCGCGCCGAGGGACTGTCGGGCTCCGGGCTCTCGGATGGCGGCTCCGTCAACGCGATCTTCGACAACACGCCGCCAGACGGCTCGCCGGGCGTCCTCCTCGGCTTCCTGGACGGGCGAGCCGCAAGGCGCTGGGGCCAGGCGTCGCCGGGCGAGCGCCAAGCCGAGGTCGTCCGCGTCTTCGGCCGGCTCTTCGGATCGCGGGCGCTGAGCCCAATCGACTACGTCGAGCGCAACTGGGCAGCCGAGCGCTGGTCGCGCGGCTGCTACTCAGGCGCGTTCGGGCCCAGCGGATGGACCGACTTCGGCCCTGCCCTTCGCCAGCCCGTCGGCCGGATCCACTGGGCGGGCACCGAGACGGCCACGGTCTGGAACGGCTACATCGACGGCGCGATCACCTCGGGCGAGAGGGCCGCGGCTGAGGTGGCCGGCGCTACGTAGCGTTGCCGTGCGGCGGCGTCTCGTCCTCGGCGTCGGGGTCCACCAGGAGGACAGGCGCTTCTTCGGACTCAGGCTCGAGAATCTCCTCCTCGGCCGACTCAGGTTCCACAACCTCTTCCTCCGCCGACTCGGGCTCTGCCACAGCAAGCTCGTCATCGATTTGCTCCGCGTCGACCGGCTCGCCGCCGCGGGCGGGTGAGCGGAGGTCCTCGACCGCTGAGAGAAGCTCCTCGGCCAGGCGCGTCGCGTCGGCTGCGATCTCATCGCGGCGGACGATCAGGCTCGAGATGGCCAGGTTGAGCTGCCGCCTGCGCGCGATCGCGTCGTCGACGATCTTCTGTGACTTCGTCTCTGCCTCGGCGATCATCTCGTCCATCCTCTGGCTGGCGTTCAGGCGCGCCTTGCGCGACTCGTCCTCGGCATCGGCTCGAAGGCGCTCTGCGTACTCGACGGCCTCGTCGCGCAGCTTGCGTGAGGCGTCCTCGGCCGCGTTCAGAATGCCGGCGGTCCGCTCGCCGAGCTTGGCGATCTCCTCGCGAACGCCGGGTGCCGCATTCGAGACGACGTCCGCCCCGCCCTCCATCCAGTCGGCCACCCGGTCGAGCAGGTCGTGGACGGCCTGGCGGTCGTAGCCGCGAAGTGCCTGCGGGAACGTCGCGCGGCGAACCTCCTCGCCGCTCAAGGGGTCGCCGCCGGACCGCGGCGGGGGCGTAGGTGTGGGGGTATCTGCGGCTTCCACGATCGTCAGCTTCCGGGGTCGACAGCGACGGGTTTCTCGCCCGAGTAATCGTAATAGCCGCGGCCCGACTTCCGACCGTAGTGACCCGCGTCGACGAGCCTTTGCAGCGTCGGCGGGGCGGCAAAGCGCTCCTCGCCGTAGTAGTCGCGCATCACGCTCGCGATGGTCGCAAGCGTGTCGAGACCGACGAAGTCGGCGAGCGTGATCGGCCCCATGGGGTGGCTCGCTCCGCCCATCATCGCGGCATCGATGTCCTCGACGGAACCGACGCCCGACTCGTACGCGTTGATCGCGTCGAGCATGAACGGGACCAGAAGGCGATTGACGATGAAGCCGCGGTTGTCGCCGGCCGCGACCGCTGTCTTGCCAAGGGCGTCGCCGAACGCGAAGCCCGCGTCGGCTGTCTCGTCCGCGGTGCCCTCGCCGCGAACGACTTCCAAGAGAGGCATCACCTGCACCGGGTTGAAGAAGTGGAGGCCAAGGAAACGCTCGGGGCGGGACGTGGCCGCGGCCTGATCTGCGACCGCAAGCGACGAGGTGTTCGTTGCGAACAGCGCATCGTCTTTCACGATCCCGTCGAGCTCTTTCCAGAGTTCGAGCTTCGCTTCGAGGTTCTCCGTGATCGCCTCGATCACCAGGTCGCAATCCGCCAGATCGGAGCGGTCCTCTGTGGTCTTGATGCGCTTGCGCGCGGCGTCCGCATCGGCCTGCTCCAGCTTGCCCTTCTCGACCGCCCGGGCGAGCTGCTTTTCGATCTTCCCCATGCCCTTCTCGAGCGCCTCCGAGGAAATGTCGGTCACCACGACGTCCCAGCCGCCCTTTTGAGCGCACACCTGCGCGATCCCGTGACCCATGAGGCCGCAACCGACGACTCCGACCGACTTGATCTCCATATCTGCGCTCTACTCCTTGAGGTGGCTTTCGGCGGGCCAGCTTAGGCTAGGCGGCTCCGGCCGCCTCCAGCATCTTCTTCATCTCGTCCGCGAGGGCGTGCATGCCGCTCATCGGGCGGACCATCACGATCAGCTCGCGGACCTGGTCGTTCTCGCCGAAGCGCAGGATGTCCACCCCCTGCAGGTCGCGATCGCCCGCGCGAGCCTCGAACACGAGCACGGCCGTATCGCCGGTTTCCACCTGCTCGACGTAGCGAAAGTCCTCGAAGACCTTGACGACCGCGCCAAGGATCATCCCGAGCGCCTCACGGCCCTCATACGGCTTGAAGACGACTGGGCTCTTGAAGGTGACGTCCTCGGTGAAGAGCTCCTCGACCTGCGAGAAGTCCTTGGCCTCTGCAGCCCGCCTGAACGCGTCGCTTCTCATTCTTCGAGCTGAGCGTCGAGGGTGATCTCTTCAACAGCGGCGAGAGCTTTCGACAGCGGGCAGTGCTTCTTCGCCCTCCCGGCGTACTTCTCGAACTCCTCCTGATCGATCCCCGGAACCTTGCCCCTGACGGTGAGGTTGATCTCGGGTATGTGAAAGCCGCCCTCCTTCTGGCGCAGGTGGACCACCGCATCGGTATCGAGCGTCTCTGGAGGATGCTCAGCCATCCCGAGGATCAGCGCGAGCGCCATCGTGAAGCAGCCGGCATGGGCTGCCGCAAGAAGCTCCTCCGGATTCGACTCCGGAGCATCCTCGTAGCGCGAACGGGCTGAGTACGGCCCCTCCCAGGCGCCGCTTCCGAGGCCGATCGTGCCCGTCCCCTCCATCACGTTGCCTTCCCACTTTGCTGTCGCTGTTCGCTTCGGCATGTCCGTCTCCTAGTTAGTAGTCGTGTGCCAGTCAACCGGCCCGGCACGCAGCACATGCGCACCTAGCGGCCGGCCCAGTACGTCCTGAACTTCCCCGGAAGCCTCAATCAGCTTCTCCAAGTCGATCCCCGTGTCAACGCCCATCTCCTCCAGCATCGAGACGAGGTCCTCCGACGAGATGTTCCCCGTCGATCCCGGCGGCACCGGGCAGCCGCCCAGCTCGCCGAAGGCCGATTCGAACGAGTCGATCCCTTGCTCGAGCGCCGCGAGCACGTTCGCGAGGCCCTGGCCGCGCGTGTTGTGGAAATGCGCCGTGAGCTCGGCGCCCTCGAGCCGCTCGCGAGCCTGGGCGAAGAACTCACCCACCTGGCGGGGATTCGCCATTCCCGTCGTGTCGCCGAACGCGATCTCCTCACACCCCGCCTCGCGCAGGCGCCCGGCGATCTCGAAGACCCGCTCAGGGGGAACGTGCCCCTCGTACGGGCAGCCGAAGGAGGTCGAGATCACGCCCTCGGCACGAAGCCCCTCGGCCAGCGCGCGCTCGATCACGCGCTCGAGCCCGGAAAGGGACTCCTCGATTGAGCGGTTCACGTTCTTCTGGTTGTGGGTCTCCGACGCCGAGAGGAAGAGGTTCACCTCGTCGAACCGCTCGCGGCGGGCGAGCGCGTTGTCGAGGCCCTTCTCGTTCGGGATGAGGACGGAGTACGCGACCCCGTCGAGCTTTTCGTACGTATCGAGCACTTCGTTTGCGTCGGCGAGCTGCGGGATGATGTCCGCTCGCACGAAGGAGGTGAGCTCGATCCGCTGGTACCCCGCGGCACCGAGCATCCCGATCAGGCGCACTTTGTCGGCCGTCGGAATCGTCTCCGGCTCGTTCTGAAAGCCGTCACGCGGGCCTACCTCGCGCAGGCGTGCGCTTGTTGGGAGCGCGGCCATCCGATCAGCCAAGCTGGCCGACCTGAATCACGCGCCGCTCGTGGGTGCCGACTCCGATGGTGCGCTCGCCCTCGGTCACCTCGACGTAGAAGCGAAGCTTGCGATCGTCCTCGACCTCCTGGAGGGTCGAACGCACGACGCACTCCGATCCCTCGAGCGCGGCGGCGACGTGCTTGACGCACACCTCGAAACCGACGGTCGCCGATCCCTCCGGCAGATGCTCGAACGCGAGCATCGCGGAGTTCCGCTCCATCATCGCGATCATCCCCGGGGTCGAGAGAACGCTGGAACCGATCGTGCCGCCGACGTCCGTGAGCAGCCGGTCCTCGACCGTGAACGTGTCCGAGCGCTCGGAGCCGATCTCCATCAGAGGCCCACTAACACATGCCCATGCCGCCGGAGACGCCAAGGGTCTCGCCGGTCATGTATGAGGAGTCGTCGGAAGAGAGGAAGGCGACCACCGCGGCAACCTCGTCGGGGGTGCCCATGCGGCGAAGCTGCGTGCCCGCCTTCATGTTCTCGATGATCTTCTCGCCGATCTCGCCGAACTCGAGGGCCTGCATCAGAAGCGGAGTCTCGATCGGACCGGGGCAGATCGCGTTCACGGTGATCCCGAAGCGGGCGCCCTCGCGCGCCATCGACTTCGTGAATCCCAGGACGCCGCCCTTCGCCGACGAGTAGGCCACTGAGCCCTTGGATCCGATCCGTCCCGCTTCGGATGAGATGTTCACGATGCGGCCGTAGCCCGCATCCTGCATGCCGGGCAGGACAGCGTGGGTGCAGGCCATGACACCGATCAGGTTGATGGCGATCACGCGCTCCCAGACGCCGGGGTCGGTGTCCGCGAAGAAGCCGAACTCGTCGGTCCCGGCGTTGTTCACGAGGATCGAGAACGGCCCGTGCGCTTCAGCAAGCGCGACTGCCGACGCGGGGTCGGTCACATCCAGGTGAGTGGCATCCGCGGAGATCTCGGCAGCGACCGATTCGGCGCCATCTGCATTGATGTCGCCGATCACGACCTTGGCGCCCTCGGCAGCCAATCGGCGCGCGGTCGCGGCGCCGATGCCGCTGGCACCCCCGGTCACGAGCGCCTTTCGTCCCTCGAGCCTCATTCGCAGCGGAGCGTATTCAAAGTTCTCCTGGGAGTTCGACCGGAGCCAGGTTCACAGAACCAGGCACCGGACAAATACACTGCGGCGCCGATGCCAGACGCGATCCCGATCATCGGCGGCACCGGCGCGCTCGGCTATGGGCTCGCGCTGCGCTGGGCGCTGGCCGGACGCGCGGTCGTCCTCGGGTCGCGCGATGAGAAGCGCGCCGCCGAGGCCGCGAAGAAGCTCTCCGACGCTGTGCCGGACGCCGAGATCGAGGGCATGTCGAACGCCGAGGCCGCCAAGCAAGGCCCGGTCGTGATCCTCACCGTGCCCTTCCGCGCCCAGTCCGAGAACCTCACGAACCTGAAGGACTCGCTCGAGTCCGGTCAGCTGCTGGTCGACTGCACCGTCCCACTCGCTGCCGCCGTCTCGGGCAAGGCGACTCGAACGCTCGGCGTCTGGCAGGGGTCCGCCGCGCAGCAGGCGCAGGAGATGGTCCCCGACGGCGTGACGGTGGTCGCGGCCTTCCACACCGTCGGCGCGCCCGAGCTGGCCGACCGGGGGTCGATCCTGGACGAGGACGTCCTGATCTGCGGCGAGAGGAAGGCCGACAAGGCGAAGGTGGCCGCGCTGGTCGAGACCATCCCCGGGCTGCGCGCCGTGAACGCCGGGCCACTCGAGATGGCGCGGATCGTCGAAGAGCTCACGCCTCTTCTGATCTCCATCAACGTCCGCTACAAGGTCCACGCGGGCATCCGGGTCACCGGCCTGCCCGACGCAGACCACTGGGAGTGACCCCTCCGGGGAGCGTCGCCATCCTCGCCGGTGGCACCGGCGGCGCGAAGCTGGCGGCCGGGATGCACACGCTTCTGGATACCGGCGTCGCGGTCATCGCGAACACCGCCGACGACTGCGAGGTTCACGGCCTCCACGTCTCACCCGACCCCGACCTCTGCACCTACTGGCTCGCCGGCCTCATCGACGAGGAGCGGGGCTGGGGCATCGAGGGCGACGGGTTCGTCGTCCACGAGCAGCTGACCGCGCTCGGTGCTCCGGACTGGTTCGGCCTCTCGGACCGCGACCTTGCGACCTGCCTCTATCGCACACATTTCATGGCCGAGGGCGGCACGCTCACCGCCGCCCAATCGCAGATCGCGAGTGGACTTGGCGTCCTCGGCCGCGTCCTGCCGATGTGCAACGAGCGGGTGCGGACGGCGGTGCAAACCCCTGCCGGACGGCGCGGCCTTCAGGAGTTCCTCATCCTCGACGAGGGAAAGGCCCCGATCGAAGGCGTCGAGGTCGATGGCCTGGCCGAGGCACGTCCCACGCCCGAGGTGCTCGCCGCCCTCGCCGAGTCAGACCTGATCGTGATCGGCCCGTCGAACCCGGTCATCTCGATCGGGCCGATCCTGGCCGTCCCGGGCATGCGCGAAGCGATCGCGGCGTCACCCGCTCCGGTTGTCGCCGTCAGCCCCTTCGTCGCCGGCCGGGCGATCAAGGGCCCGACCGAGGCGTTCATGGAGGCGGTCGGGCGCCCGGTCAGCGCAGCCGGCGTCGCCTCCCTCTACACAGGGCTCCTGGACGGAATCGTCGTCGACGAGGGCGATCCCGACCCACCGCCCGAAGGGATCGAAGCGCTCGTGTGCCCCACCCTCATGGACGGCGAGAAGGGCCGCGTCGCGCTCGCTGAGCGCATCCTCGACTGGGCCGAAGGGCTGGCTTGAGGGCCACCGTCATCCTCCCCATCAAGCGCTTCGCGAACGCGAAGACGCGAGTCGTCGAGGCGATCGGGCCTCCCGGGCGCGCCGCCATCCTGCGGGCGATGCTGGCCGACGTCCTCGTTGCGCTCGACCGCGCGCGCGAGGTCGAGCGCGTGATCCTGGTCACCGGCGAGGGCAGGGCCGAGAAGGTTGCAATGGAGCGCGCGAAGCGCATCCCCACGCCCCTCGAGGTCCTTCGCGACCCCACCGACCACGGCCACTCAGAGGCGGCAACGCTCGGAATCGTACGGGCGAAGGCCCTCGGCGCGACCTGCACGGCGCTTCTCCCGGGCGACTGTCCCCTCCTCGATCCCACCGAGCTAGACAGCGCCCTATCGGCCTTCGCCGAGGGCACCGTGGGCGTCGCGACCGACCGCCACGGGACGGGCACGAACGGTCTCTTTCTGTGCCCCGCCGATGCGATCGGCCCCGCCTTCGGCCCCGGAAGCCGCGAGCGCCACCTCGACCGCGCCCGCCGTGCCGGGTACACCGCGGAGCTCCTCGACATCCCGTCGCTCGCGCTCGACCTGGACACGCCGGAGGACCTGGAAGCGCTGTCGTCCATCCTCGCCAACGACCCGAAGCGTGCGCCGCTCACGGCCGCGGCCATCTCTGAGCTTTGATCGAGATCCGCCCGGTCGAGGGCATTCCCGAAATCTCCGAGGGCGCGCCGCTGGGGGTGATGATCGCGACCGCCTGCGAGCCGCGCGACGACGACGTCGTCGTGATCTCCCAGAAGATCGTGTCGAAGGCAGAGGGACGCGTTCGCGACCTCGCCACGATCGAGCCGTCGGACCATGCCCAGGATCTCGCCGCCGAGCTCGGAAAGAACCCGCGGCTGATCGAGCTGATCCTTGCCGAGAGCCGCGAAGTGCTCCGCGCCGAGAACGGCGTCCTGATCGTCGAGACCAACGGCGGCCTCGTGTGCGCAAATGCGGGGATCGACTCGTCGAACGTCCCTGGCGACGGAATGGTCGCGCTCCTCCCCGAGGACGCCGACGCGTCCGCCAGGCGAATCCGCGCCGAGATCGCGAGGGCCGCCGAGACCCGGCCCGCGGTCGTCATCGTGGACAGCTTCGGCCGGCCATGGCGCCTGGGCCAAACCGAGGTGGCAATCGGTTGCGCGGGCCTTCGCCCGATTGACGATTGGCGCGGCCTGACCGACCGCGAGGGACAGCGCCTGGGCGCAACGATGATCGCGATCGCCGACGAGGTCGCCGCCGCCGCCGATCTCGCCCGTGACAAGACCTCGGGAACGCCGGTCGTGGTCGTGAGCGGACTCGGACGGCACGTGACCCGTGAGGACGGCCAGGGCGCGGCGTCGCTTCGCCGCGCTGCCGACCGCGACCTCTTCCGCTAGGTCACATTCGCCCAAAGGGCGCTCTGAAGCCCTTTCTGCTTGGACGGATGGACAGTGGACTAGTGGCCGCCGGGGCCTAACCTAGAGTCGTGGGCCGGTTGCCACTCATCGCAGTCACCACGTCCGAGGTCCGCAAGGCGGAGCAGTTTCAACCCATTCCCGAGGGCGAGCCGGCTCGACCCGAGATGGCGCTCGGCATGCGCTACCTCGAGGCGATCGAGCAGGCTGGCGGCCTGCCCGTCGTAATCCCTCCGCTTCCGGAGAAGGACATGGAGGAGCTCATCGGCAGGGTTTCTGGCGTTTGCCTCTCGGGCGGCCCTGACATCCACCCCCGCGCGTACGGGCAGGATGAGGACCCGGCTCTCGGGCCCACGTGGCTGGACCTGGACGACGCCGAGCTCGCCGTCGCCAGGGCGGCCTTCGACGCCCGGCTCCCGATTCTCGCGATCTGCCGGGGGGCCCAGGCGCTCAACATCATGCGCAGCGGCACCCTCTTCCAGGACCTGCCTGTGCGTGAAGGGTCTGGAGGTCCGCCACCGCCGCGGTCACGGCGAGCCGAACATCAGCCACCCGGTCGAGATCGCACCAGACAGCGTGCTTGCGCGCGCATTGGGTACAACAGAGCTAGTGGTGAACTCCTTTCACCATCAAGCCTCCGACCAGCTCGGCCGCGGTCTCCGCGCCGTCGCTTGGTCGCCCGATGGCGTCATCGAAGGAATCGAGGCGCCCCATCGGGATTTCGTCGTCGGCGTGCAGTGGCATGCCGAGGCGATGGAGGACGAGCCCGGCGAACGTCTCTTCGCAGCGTTCGTTGAAGCCTGTCGCGCGCATGATGCGGGCGGCCGGGTGCCTGCGTGAAGGAACTTCCCCGGTGGGCCGAATGGCCGGAGGAGCCGCACGCGTCGCTGTACTCGATCGGCATCGAGGAAGAGCTCATGCTCATCGACGAGACTGGCCGCCTCTCCTTCCGCGGCGAGGAGGTGCTGGCGAGCGTCGCGGACCGCTTGGACTTCTGCTCGCTCGAAACGCATTCGGCCGTCGTGGAGGTGGAGACCACCCCGCAGTCCACGGTGGCCGACGCAGTGGCGGCGCTCGGGGGTGTACGCAACCTCCTGATCGAGCCACTGACGGCGCTCGGGCTTCGCGCGGCAGGTGCCGGCACCCACCCCATGGCAACCTGGGTCGAGACCCAGGTGCCCGAGCAGGACCGCTACCAGCAGGTGCTCGAGACCATGCGGGAGCTGGCGCGGCGGGAGCCGACGATGGCGATGCACGTGCACATCGCGGTCCCCAGCGCCGACACGGCGATCGCCGCGCTCAACGGCATCCGCGAGCGCCTGCCGATCGTGCTGGCGCTCTCGGCCAACTCGCCGTTCTGGCAGGCGCGCGACTCGGGGCTCGCATCCACGCGCACGTCGCTCTTCGGCGCCTTCCCGCGGACCGGCCTGCCCCCGTACTTCGCGACGTACGAGGACTGGGCCGAGCGCGTCGACTTCCTGATCCGCTCGGGCGCGATCCCCGAGCCGACGTTCCTGTGGTGGGACGCAAGGCTCCAGCCGCGGTTCGGCACGATCGAGATCCGAATCGCCGACACGCAGTCGCGCCTGGAGGATGTCGCCGCGCTCGTCGCCCTGATGCAGTGCCTCGTAAAGGAGGCGGTTGAGGGCGACATCACCGCCGAGGCCAGGCGCGAGGCGGTGGCCGAGAACCGCTTCCTGGCCTCCCGCGACGGCACCGAGGCGTGCCTCATCAGACCTCCACGCCGAGAGCCTGGTCCCGCTATCGGAGTGGGTGCACGACGCCCTGGAGATCTCGGAGCCGCACGCGCGAGAACTCGACTGCGAGGCGGAGCTCGCCCGGGTGCGAGACCTTTGCAAGTCGAACGGCGCCGACCGCCAGCGCGAGGTCTTCAGCCAAGGCGGCATCGAAGCCGTGGCACCCTGGCTGGCGGACGAGCTCCAGGCCTCGCTCCTCGTCGGCTAGGCGCCCGGTGCCAGGCACGGTGCCAGGCACCGGGCTAGGCGCTCAGTGCGGCCGGCTCGGGCGGGTACGTCTCGATGATCTCGTAGAGCGTCGTGCGCTGCGCGGGCGTGCGGCCGGCGGCTCGGGCGGCGCCGATCAGGTCGTCCGGGTCCAGGCGGTCGCCGTGCTGTGAGCCGGCCATGCGGGAGATCGACTCCTCCATGAGGGTGCCGCCCAGGTCGTTCACGCCCCAGCGGAGGCTCTCGGTCGCGGCGTCGAGGCCCATCTTCACCCAACTGGCCTGGAGGTTCTTGACGCTCCGGCCGAGTGCCAGGCGGAAGGCGGCGGTGTGCTTCAGGTTCTCCTCTCGCGAGATCTCCTCGATCCCGTGCGTGCGGCCGAGCATCGTGTGGAAGGGGATGAACGACAGCGGCACGAACTCCGTGATGCCGCCCGTCCGCTCCTGAAGCTCGCGGATAACCCGCATGTGGCGGGCGAGCTCCCACGGCTCCTCGATGTGGCCGAACATGACGGTCGAGGTCGAGCGCAGGCCGGCGCGGTGCGACGCCTCGATGATCTCGACCCAGCGAGCGACGGGCAGCTTGTTCGGCGAGATGCGAGCGCGGACCCCGTCGTCCAGGACCTCGGCGGCGGTGCCCGGCGTGGACCCCAGGCCCTGCTCGACGAGATACTCGAAGACCTGGTCGGGCGTACGGCCCGAGCGCTCGCACATGTAGTGGACCTCCATGGGCGAGTAGGCGTGGAGGTGGAGCTGGGGAGCCGCTTCCTTGGCGAGCGAGAGCCACCGGCCGTAGTCGGCGAGCTCGTAGTCGGGGTGGATGCCGCCCTGCATGCAGATCTCGGTTGCTCCGAAGTCGACCGCTTCGGCAATGCGGCGCTGGAACTCGTCCTCGGTCACCTCGTAGGCGTCCGGCGAGCGGCGGCCCTGGCCGAAGCCGCAGAACGCGCAGCCGACGACGCAGACGTTCGTGAAGTTGATGTTCCGGTTGACGACGAACGTCGCCGTGTCTCCGGCCAGCTCGGCGCGCAGCGCGTCGGCGGCGACGCGCATGTCCTCGATCACTTCGGGGCGGCGCTCCGCGAAGAGCGCGGTCAGCTCGGCCTCGGTCAGGGGGTCGTCGGCGAGCGCACGCTCGATCGCGGCGGGCGCCAGATCTGGATCGATCTCTCGCTCCTCACGCCGACCGGATCCGCGGCGCGGGATGAAGCTCCAGTACTTGAGCTTCACCACGTCGAGCACTCCCTGGTCCATCCACTCCGGCTCCAGGTACTGCGGGTACACGCAGAGCCGCTCGGTCAGCGCGTAGCCCTGTGGCGCGAGGCGCTTCCTCACCTCGTGCGGGCTCGGGAACGCGTGCTCGGGCGAGATGTGATCGCCGTTCGCCGAGAGGCCGCCGAGGTCCGTCGCGCCGGCCTCGACCAGCTCGTCCCACCAGTCCGCGAGGTTCGGCGGGATCTGGATGCCGACATCCGGCATGAGCCGCCGGCACTCAGCTACAAGCCGCTTCATATCGTCGACGGTGATCGGCGACGCCCACTCCGGCATGGGCGGCTCCTCGCCCGGCTCCGCCACGCCGTTCGTCCAGCGGCGCTTCGCGGCCTCGTCGGCGATGTCGGCGACCTCCAGGCCGTAGTAACGCGGGTGCGGAACGTAGTTCTGGAGGATCACCTCCTGGATGTGGCCGTGACGGTCGTGCGAGGCGGCGAGCGCCTCGAGCGAGGCGACCCGCTCCTCCTCGGTCTCGCCGATGCCGACGAGGATGCCGGAGGTGAACGGGATGCGGAGCTCACCCGCCGCGTCGATCGTCTCCATGCGGACGGCGGGATGCTTCGTCGGCGAGCCGGCGTGGACCGACTCCATCAGGCGCTCGGAGATCGATTCGAGCATCAGGCCCTGCGATGCCGTCACCTCGCGAAGGCGCGCCAGGTCCTCTCGAGACAGGGCGCCGAGGTTCGTGTGCGGCAGGAGTCCGCGCTCGAGCGCTCGCTCGCACGCCCACGCCACGTAGGAGACGAAATCCTCGTGGCCGTACGAGCGCAGGCGCACCGCGACCTCGGCGTTCACCTCGGGCCGCTCGCCCGTCAGGACGAGGAGCTCCTTCGCGTTCCTTCGCAGCGCCTCGTCGAGCTTTGCCTCGACTTCGTCGGGCGCGTACAGGTGCGCCTTGCGGGTCGCGAACGAGCAGTACTTGCAGACGCACCTGCACGTGCGCGAGAGCGACAGCGTGTAGTTACGCGAAAATGTGACCCGGCGCACGGGCCTCAGGCTAGACGCCCAGCGCTACTTCTTGTTCTGAGAGCGCGTTTCGGCGTCTTTTGTGGCCTGGCCCACCGCACGTGCGTCCGTTGTGGGCGGCTCGGGACCCTCCGAGAACTGCGGACCGGAGATCACGAACTTGTAGACCGCCGTTGCCAGAAGCGCGCCGACGATCGGGCCCAGGACGTACGGGAAGAGGTCCGACGCCTCGAGGGTGTCGCCGATCAGGGCGGGGCCGAACCAACGGGCCGGGTTGAACGAACCGCCCGTCAGGGGGCCGAAGATCATCACCAGGAAGCCCAGCGTGGAACCAATCACGAGCGGTGCCCACTCCTGGCGGGCGCGCGGGTTCAGCGCGACGGAGCAGATCACGAGGACCAAGACGAAGGTTCCGATCGCCTCGATGACGAAGCCGGCGAAGTCTCCACTCAGGGCCGGGGAGATCTGAGCGCTTCCGTACCCGCTCAGGCTGCCCTCGTCCTCGATCAGAGCCTTGACGGTGAGCGCGCCGAGCACGGCGCCCGAGAGCTGGGCGAGGATGAAGACGACCGCATCGACGACGTCGATCCGCTTCTGGATCGCCGCCGAGATCGTGACCGCGGGATTGAAGTGGCCGCCTGACACCGCCCCGAAGGTCATGATCAGCGCGAAGAGTGCGAAGGCGTGCACGAGGCCGATGACGGCGAAGTCAGAGCCGGTACCCGACGCAGGATCGGTCTGAGCGAACAGCGAGACGACGAAGCCGATAACCATGACCAGGAACAGCGTCCCGAGCAGCTCGGAGATGTATGCGGCAAGACCTCGGTCCTTCACTGCTTCTCGTACCTCCTGCGTTGGAAAAAGTTTGATGGCGCCTCTCTCTTTGGCGCCTGCACCCAGGGGTGCGGGGCGCGAGTCTAGAGAACGGCAGCCTGAATGACGCCGCTACGCACTCAGAATCGCGGGATCAGCGCTTCTGGCGGCGCGCCGGCTCGTACCCCTCGGGCACGAACCGTTCGCGGGCCGGCGCACCAGCGGAAGGGTCAGTCCACGCTTGGGTCGCTCCCTAGGCTCAGCCGATATGAGACGGGTCGTCGCGCTGCTGGCGGCCGTTCTCCTCATCCCCGGATGCGGCGAGGACGGTGCTGAACCGGGCGCCTCACGCGAGGCGACCCTCGTGCTCGACTTCACGCCGAACGCGGTGCACTCCGGCCTGTATTCGGCGCTGGAGCGAGGATGGTTCGCCGAAGAGGGTCTCGAGCTCGCGATCCAACCGCCCGGCGACTCGACAGATGCGCCGAAGCTCCTCGCCGCGGGTCGAACCGACTTCGCAGTCATGGACATCAACGACCTGGGCGCGGCGGCCGAGCGAGGGTTCGAGCTGGCCCCCATCGGTGCTCTGGTCCAGGTCCCGCTCGCCTCGGTGATCGCGGCCGACAGCGCAGAGGTGAAGCGGCCCCGGGATCTCGAGAACGGCGAGGTGGGCGTGACCGGCCTTCCCTCCGACGACGCCGTCCTGGACGCGATCGTCGAGGCCGACGGTGGCGATCCGGCGACCATCAAGCGCACAGTGATCGGATTCGACGCGATTGCGGCTTTGTCCGCCGGCCGAGTCGATGCTGCGACCGCGTTCTGGAATGCGGAGGGCGTCGCGCTGACGGAGCTCGGCGTTCCGACCCGCGAGTTCCGAGTCGGCGACTTCGCCGCGGAGCCGTTTCCGGAGCTTGTGGTGGTGACGACCGAGGAGCTCGCGGAGGCGGAGCCGGACGTCGTGGAAGCGATGCAGGCTGGGCTGGAGCGTGGGTATGAGCTCGCGGTCGACGAACCGGATGCGGCGCTAGAGGAGTTCCTCGGTGCGGTGGATGGGCTCGAACGAGGCACCCAGGGGGAACAGATGCTGGCGCTCTCCGAAGCCGACGCGTTCTCCGCGGGCGTCACGCCCGGAGCGCTCGAGCCCGAGCGGTATGCGAACTGGGAGCGCTTCGCCCGCTCGAACGGCATCGCGGTGCCTTAATCAATCGCTAGAGCCGGCGGCTGCGGCGGAACTGCTGGCGGACGGATTCCGGGCGGCCCCACATCTGCTGGACCTCGGCTCGGCCCTCGCGGAAGTCGCGGAGGACCATCTCGCCCTCGATCCCCTCGCCATCGAGGAGCTCAAGCGTTCCCTTCACCGTCTGCGCCGCCGCCGCGTGGCCGAACTTGTTCGCGACGAGGATGCGCCAGTGCCAGTCGGCCTTCGAGTACGGCTGCGCGTTTACCTGGGTGAGGATCACCGCGGCGTCGATGTAGCGCGACTCGTCGGGCAGCCGGAAGTCGAGCGTGAGGTCCGTCCAGTCGTCGGGAAGCGAGTCGAGGATCTCCTGGAAGCTCTCGGCGAGGGCCATGCAAGGAATCTAATGCGTCGCCGAACGGCGACGCAAGAAGCAGGTGCGTGAATGTGATTGCTCTACCGCCGGCACTCGGTGCCAGGCACCGTGCCTGGCACCTAGGCGGTGACGACGCGGATCGCGCCCGCGAGGCGCTCGCCCAGGATGTGCTCGGCTCCGCCGACGGTCACGTGGAGCGGCCCCTCGAACGGGTCTCGGCTCACGACCTCGAGCTCGGAGCCCGGCCTGATCCCGCGCTCGTCGAGGTAGCGGAGCATCTCCGGGTCCGAGTCGGAGACGCGCGCGAACGATGCGACGGCGCCCGGCTCGAGCTCCGTCAGGCGCACCGTGTCATCGTCGGCCAAGTCCAGCTGAGCGTTCGGGATCGGATCGCCGTGCGGATCGCGATCGGGATCGCCGAGCGCGTTCGCGATCCGCTCCTCGAGCTCCTCGGAGATGTAGTGCTCGAGCACCTCGGCCTCGTCGTGGACGCGGTCCCAAGGCATCCCGAGCACTTCCGCCAGGTACGACTCCAGCAGGCGGTGATGACGGATCACCTCGAGCGCAACCTTCTCTCCCCGGTCGGTGAGGAGGGCGCCGCGATAGGGCTCGTGGCGCACCAGGCCCATCTCGTCCATGCGCTTCAGCATCGAGGTGACAGACCCGGCCGACACGCCGAGCCGCTCGGCGAGCGCCGACGTCGACACCGGGCCTTCGCAACGCTGCGCGAGCGCGTGGAGCGCCTTCGCGTAGTCCTCGACTGCCTCGGTGTTGAGAGCATGGGGCTCGCGTCTGAAGCCGGAGTGCGCCATGGCTCAGACGCTCACCAGCAGGCTCGTGAGATAGAAGGCGATGGCGCCCGCCGCGATGGCAGAGGCGGTCACGGCGTCCAGCGCGCGACCGCCGGCGTCGCGCATCGAAGGCACGATCTGGACGATCACCTGGATCACGGCGCCGACTCCGATGCCCAAGAGGAAGGCCGACAGTTCGGCGTTCGTGACCGACGCGCCGATCACTGCGCCCAGGATCGCCGGGGCGCCGGCGATGATGCCGAGCAGCGCGAGGCGGCTGATCGACGGCCGCTCCTGATCGCGCACCAGCGGCGCGACGATCGCGAAGCCCTCGGTGGTGTTGTGGATTGCGAAGCCGACCACCAGCGCCGCACCGAGTGCAAGCTCCGAGATCGCATAGGCGGAGCCGATCGCAAGGCCCTCCCCCATGTTGTGGAGGCCGATCCCGATCGCGATCATCAGCGCGAGCCGCGCTCCGGACCCCGATTCGCCCTCGCGCTTGGAGGAGAGATATCGATCGACAGCGGTCAGGGCCATGAAGGCGAGGCCTGCGCCGAGCAACACCAGCTCGGTACCGCCGAAGGCGCCACCAGACTCGCCGGCGATCTCGAACCCTTCCAGGCTCGCGTCGACGGCGAGGAAGGCGAGGAGGCCGACCGTCACCGCCATGACGGCTCGGATCCAGGTCGGCCGGAACCGTCTCATCGCCGGCAAGAGCAGCATTCCGAGCGCCACGGGTATGACGCCTACGTAGAGGCCCAGGAGCGCCATCAGCGCGAACAGGTCGCCGTCGGTTTCAGGCGTCTCGACGGCCGCGGCGATCTCGTGATCGATCACGAGCCCGGTCGAGGTGAGCATCGAAACCAGATACGGCTGGCCGTCTTGCCAGGGG
This sequence comes from uncultured bacterium, assembly GCA_963725035.1. Lineage (GTDB taxonomy): Bacteria > Actinomycetota > Thermoleophilia > Solirubrobacterales > 70-9 > JALZKA01. The sequence goes on from CAVRWX010000008.1 coordinate 42,138, forward strand.
AAGTCGATCGTGATCGTCTCGGACTCGAGCCTGCCGATGGGCTCCTCGGCACCTTGGAAGTCGACGTAGGCGTCAGCGACGAACACCTGGGCGAGCTGAACCTCGTCCGGCCCGGTGTTCCGAAGCGTCAACTCGATCTTGTTCGGCTCGAGCTTCGTTTTCTCGACCGCGAGTTCCTCGATCGGCGGCCCCGCGCGGTCGGGCAGGGTGTCGTCGCCGATGATCGCGATCGTGACGAGCACGACGGCGATCAGGGCGAAGACGCCGCCCGCGAGCGCCCAGAGTGGAACGCGCTGGGTCATTCCTGAACCTCGAAGAACCCCATCCAACCGAGGTCGGCGAACTCGGTCTTGTGGGCGTGGAACATGAATTCGCCGGGATGGGGGAACTTCAGCTCAGCGATGCCGCGCTGGCCCTGGCCCTGGATGACGGTGTCGGTGAACTCGGTCGGGGTGAGCGAGGTGCCCGTCGGGAAGTAGTTGAAGAAGTTCCCGTGGATGTGGAACGAGTTGATCGGGTCGTACTCGAGGATGTTCACGAGGTAGATCCGGATCAGCTCGTCGCGCGCGACCTGGATCGGCTCGTTCACGAAGTGGAACGGGATCGCGTTCACGGCGTAGATCTGGTTCCCCTCGGCGTCGAAGGTCGTGTTCCAGCCGTTCTGGACCATGACCAGCTCGTCAGCCTCTTCGCGCCCCTCCTTTGGGTCGACGACGAACGTGCCGTACATGCCGCGGGCGATGTGCTCGGCAAGCGGCGAGACGTGACAGTGGTAGAGGTGGAGGCCGAACGGCTCGGCGTCGAACTCATAAACGGTCGAGCCGCCCGGCTCGATGATCCCCGCGCCCGCGCCGGGCACGCCGTCCATCGCGGACGGATGCAGGCCGTGGAAGTGGACGGTGTGCGGATGGGACGAGGCGTTGATGAAGCGGATGCGAAGCAGGTCGCCCTCGGTGCAGCGAAGCGTCGGCCCGGGCACCCGGCCGTTGTAGGTCCACGCCGGGAACTTCACCCCGGGCGCAACCTCGATCTCCTTGTCGGCGGCAATCAGCTGCCATTCGCGAAGGACACGTCCCGAGGCGAGGCGCGTGGTAACCCCGTAGTCGAAGTCGCGGAGGATCTCCGTGGGGTTGAAGCCGTTCGCCTTGTGGTCGACGGTCTGCCCGTCCCTGAACGTCGCGCCGGCGGTGCCGAGCCCGTTCAAGTGCGCATGAGTGACCCCGGTCGCCGGGGCCGGCGCGGTCGCGTGCGCGCCGTGGCCGCTCGCGGCGAGGGCGTCCGGGTGCTGGGAGCCGCCAAGCGCGTCGTGGATGCCCTGGTGCGGCACGACCTCGTGAAGACCGGCGATCAACGGTGCGGCGGCGAGGCCGCCGGCAAGCAGCCGACGCCGGCTGACCTTGAGCGCCTGTTTGTCTTCCTCGTTTAGTTCATCCACAAACCAAAGTTTGACAGATCAAAACCTAGCGGGGTCAGACCCAAGCTGGGGTCAGACCCCACGCCTGGCGCTGTGCCCCGCACCCTGCGCCCGCCTAGACTCGGACGGGTGAGCGAGCTTGCTGTTGAGCTGGACGGGCAGTACCGGGCACTCCGCGAGGAGGCCGGAGCTGCCAGCCGCGCGCGGGGCTTCGTCGCCGTCGGCGGGCGCCGACGCGGCCGAGTATCTCCAGGGGCAGGTGACCCAGGACACGGAGGCACTCGGAGAGGGGCAGGGCGCCTACTCCGCCCTTCTCGATCGCAAAGGAAAGATGCAGTCAGACATGCGCGTCCTGCGGCGCGCAGATGACCTGTTGCTGGAAGTTGAGCCGGAGGCGCTCGACGCGACCTTGCGCCACCTGACGATGTACTCGGTCGGGCGGGACGTATCCGTCGAGGACCGCTCGAACGAACTTGCATTGATCTCAATCGCCGGCCCGGCCGCCGCGGAGCTGACCGGCCTGGCGCCACTCGCCAGCGAGAACGACCACGCCGAGGCGGAACTCGAAGGGACCGCGGTGCGATCCGTTCGCACCGACCTCGGCCTTGACCTCATCGTCGCAGCGGAGGACGAAGACCGCACACTGGCCGCGCTCGAGAAGCGCGGCGTGGCACCGGTGACCGAGGAAGCGCTCGAGATCCTCCGGGTCGAGAGCGGCCGCCCGCGCTTCGGCCGCGAGATGACCCAAGAGACGATCCCGCAAGAGGCCGGCATCAACGAGCGAGCTGTGAGCTTTACCAAGGGGTGCTACATCGGCCAGGAGACCGTCGCCCGCCTCCACTACAAGGGCAAGCCGAACCGCCACCTGCGAGGCCTCCGCCTCTCGCGACCCGTCGAGGCCGGAGCGGTCGTCATCCTCGGGGAGCGCGAGCTCGGGAAGGTCGGCACCGCCGTCCTCTCCCCTGTCCACGGACCGATCGCCCTCGCGATTCTGCGGCGGGAGGCTGAGCCAGGAGCCGAAGTGCAGGTTGATGATGCGGTCACGGCTGACGTGGTCGACCTGCCGTTCGAACGGTTGTGACGTGACAGGCGACCCATCTGTCGAATAGGGTTCCGCGCGGAGATGAGGATCCGGGAGGTAGCCCAGAACCTTGGAGGCTCCCGCGTCGTGGTGGCCGGTGTCGGCCTCGCTTTGATCGTGGGCGTCTCAGGCTGCGGTGAAGACGACTTCGAGAACGACCCGCGCCCGCCGAGCCCGGTCGAGCTGACGGCGGCCATTGACAAGAAGGCTGTCTCGATCTCGCCCAGCGACCCAGCCGCCGGGATCGTTGTGATCACGATCTCCAACCAGACCGAAGAGCCGACTCGTCTCGTCCTCGATGGCCCGGGTGACGGCCTTCTGGAGTCGGGCGACATCCCGCCGCGTGGAACCGGTTCGATCAAGGCCGCCCTCGAGGAGGGCGAGTACGAGGCCTACGCCGGCAGTACCTCGGAAATCGAGTCGGCGCCGCTCACCGTCGGGCCGCCCGGTGAGTCGTCCCAGAACGACCTGCTGCTGCCCTAGGCCGCCGGTTCCTCGGCCGCCGCGGCAACGAGGGATTCGATCCTGCCAAGGCACTGCTCGACGTCGTCCAGCATGGCGTTCAGTTCGTCGCGAGCGGCATCGGCGCTATTGGTGACGCCGGTGAGCGACTTGCGGATCCGGTTTGCGCGCTTGAGCGCCGCGCCCGCCTCCTCGGCGGCGTCGCGAACGCCCGACGCGTCCACCTCGAGGCCGGCGGCTCCGGCCGCGAGGACGCGAGCTCTGACATAGCGATAGACCAGCCGCAACGCGAGCGGATCCGGGATCGTCGCGGTCGAGGACCGCGATCATCTTGTTGCCCTGGTACTCGGTGAGCTTCTCGAGACCGGAAGGAACCTTGTCGTCCCCGGCCACGACGAGGACCGCGTAGCTGGCATCTCGCTCGCGCATGCACGCGTTCAGCTCGGTCCAAGCGTCGTTCTTCGAGAGCTTCTTGTTCTTCGCCTCGAAGACGACGGTCGCGACCGTAGGGCCGACTGCGGCACCGATCTCAACGACCGTGTCGCCCTTCTTGGCGCCCGCCTCGTTGGACGTGTCCCCGGTGTGAGACGCCGCGTCGGAGTGCGCGTTCGCGATCTCCTCGATGATGGCGTTGGCCGCCTCCTCGAAGGTCCGGCCCTTGGCGGTCCCCTTTTCCGCCTCCTCGGCGACGCGCTGGTCGGCTGCCTCGCGCTCGCGAAGCTCGACAACCTCGCGCTGGAGGGCCTCGAGCCGCTCGCGGTTAGCCGCACCCTCGGCCAGCTGCCGGTCGGCCAGGTCCTTGAACGCCGCGGACCACAGCCGCCTTGAAGTCGGTGAGCGGGTTGGCACCGTCCTCGCTCGAAAACAAGCGGGCGATCTTGTGCCGGTTCTCTTCGAGCTCAGCCGCGAGCACCTTCTCGATGTCCTTCTGCACAGAGCCGTCCCGCGAGCCGTCGAAGGTCTCGGCGAGGCGCTCGGCGAGCTCCTGGCTGCCTTCTCCGAGCGTGTCGTCGAGCCGCTCGCGAAGGGCGCCTGCATGGCGCTCGAACTCGCGCGCACGTAGTCCACGTTCGACCGCCGTCTCCTCGGTGTCGAGCACCCGAGCGCCGATCTCGATCGCCTTGCGCACGGTCTCGACTCGCCGGCTGGCCGGACTCCGAGCGATCGCGGACGACCCTGGCCGCGCGCTCATCGGTGAGGTCGAGGCGCTCGATGACGAGCCTGTCGCCGATCGCGCGCACGGTCCCGTCGGGCTCGTCGCCGAGTGCAAGTTGTGGTTTCTCCGAGGCTTCCATAGTGGATTCTCGAAGGTAGTCGCGCCTTCGGACGGGTTCCTGACGGCGAAAGGAAGATTGCGCGCCGATACGCTTCCGCGGCACAATCGATCAGAACTAGGAGTTGAACGCACGTGGCAGTTGACGTATCGGAGGTCTCGAATCTCGACGTGGAGCCCGGCACGCTGCCGGAGACGATGGCCGCATGGGTCATCCGCCAGGAGCGTGAAGGCGAGCCCAAGGACGCATTCCAGATCGAGGAAATCGAGGTCCCGGAGCCCGCGGCGTTCGAGGTGATCGTCCGCGTCATGGCCGCCGGCGTCAACTTCAACAACGTCTGGGCATCGCTCGGCAAGCCTGTTTCCGTCTTCGGTTACGGCGACCACCCCGAGTACGGCCACCACATCGGCGGCTCGGACGCCTCCGGCATCGTCTGGAAGGTCGGCCCGGGTGTCACGAACTGGCAGCCCGGCGACGAGGTAGTGATCCACTGCAACCAGGCGTCGTATGAAGACGTCGAGGTCCACGGCCTCGACCCGATGGCCGCCCCCTCCCAGAAGATCTGGGGATACGAGACCACCTGGGGCTCGTTCGCCCAGTTCACGAAGGTCCAGGCCCAGCAGCTCCTGCCGAAGCCGAAGAACCTGTCGTGGGTCGACTCCTCCGCATACGGCCTCACCTACTTCACCGCATACCGGATGCTGCTGAACCGCTGCAACATCCAGGCGGGGCACAACGTGCTCATCTGGGGCGCGGCCGGAGGGCTCGGAGTCTTCGCTACACAGCTCTGCAAGGCCGCCGGCGCGAACGCCGTCGGCATCGTCTCATCCGCCGACAAGGGCGAGCTCGTCAAGCAACTCGGGGCCGTCGACTACATCGACCGCAATGAGTTCGCGGGCATGATGCGAAAGGGCGGCGAGACCGCAGACGAGGAGAAGGAGCGCTTCGGCGTCACCCGCGCCTTCGCGAAGCAGGTGAAGGGCATTCTGGGCGACGCTCCCGACATCGTCTTCGAGCACGTCGGCCAGGCCACCTTTCCCACCTCGGTCTTCACCGTGAAGCCGTTCGGCAAGGTCGTGATCTGCGGCGCCACCTCCGGCTACACGCTCGACTTCGACGTCCGCTACCTGTGGATGAAGCAGAAGGAGATTCTCGGATCCCACTTCGCGAACGCGTATGAGTGCATGCGCGCGAACCAGCTCATGGCCGAGGGCAAGGTCCGCCCCGTACTCTCCGAGGCGATGGATTTCGATGGCGTGCCTGAGGCGCACCAGATGATGCACGAGAACCGCCACGCCGGCAAGATCACCGTGCGGGTCGGCGCGACCTCGAACGACGAGGGCCAGCACGAGGACGGACCGGGCGCGATCTGGGCGGAGGTCGGCGCATGAGGACTCGCGACTCCTCGCACCTGCCGCACTGCTAGCGGCGCCCGGCCATCGCGGTCGCCAGCCACCAGCCGGACGCGCAGTACGACGGCGAGGTGACAACCGGGCAGGGCGGAACGGTCACGCTCGAGCGTCTCCGAAGACGGCTCGACCGTCGAAGCCTAGTTCGCAGGGCTCGGCAACGTCAGCCAACACTTGCACCGGGGTCGGCTTCGACACCGGCCCGGTGCCGATCACGAACCACTCCTTCTCGTCACTCGGCGAACGGAGGGCAGGTCACGCCAACGGCACGTTTGGCCCGTCGTTCGCCGCCGGAGGCGCGCAGGTCCTCGACCGACTCCGTGCACCACTGGCTCGCAGGCCTGGATCGTCGACGGCCCCGACGCCTTCTTCGACCTCGGCGCCACGACCGAGGGCCAGGGAGTCCTGAACAACACGGGTCAGGATCAGACCGTGAAGCGCGGCGCGAAGCCTGGCGAGAGCGAGAGATATGAACTCCGGTTCTCAAACGTCGGAGAAGAGAGCGAGGATTTCGGAGTCGAGGGCTGCCAGGGTTCGAAGGGCTTCAAGGTGTCCTACCGGGACGCGACCGGGGACGTCACGGACCTTGTCTCAGAGGGTGACTACGAGACCCCGATTCTCGATCCCGCCGGGGTGCCGCACGAGCTCACCCTGAAGATCAAGGCGCTCAAGTCCACGAAGAAGGGCAAGGCCAAGTCCTGCAGGATCATCCAGGACTCGAACACGTTCGTCGACGTGATCAAGGCGAAGGTCGAAGTCGGCTGAAGTTGGGGCTTGACCTTGCGCGTTAGGATGGCGCGCGATGCACGTCAACAACATCGACTGGAACATCAACCCGTTTCGGGCCAACCAGTGGTTCGAGATCTGGCATCCCGCGCTCGACCGCGCGCTCGCCCACGGCGCCAGCACTTGCTACATGACCCGGGCGATCGACAACCCGCTCCATTTCAGGCAGGTCTCGGTCTGGGAAGACAAGTCGGACTTCGACAACTACTGGGCCTCCGACGAGGTCGCCGCGCTGCGCCAGGCCGCGCTCGCCTACTTCCACAAGCCGCTTTACCCGACCTGGCACTCGCTGGTCGCGGAAGCGGCACTCGACCGCAGCGCCACCTGACGGCAGAGGGAAACGACGACAGTGCCCGGCGGCTGCGCGCGGTCGCCGGATCCGCCGTCTTCTTCGTCGTGGCGCCCGGCGTTGCCGCCGGCCTGGGGCCCTGGCTGATCACGGGTTGGGAGGTCGAGGAGCAACTCCCAGCCGCACTTCGGGTGCTTGGCGCCATCTGGGCAGGCGCGGCCGTGATCGCCTTGGTCCACTCGTTCGCCCGCTTCGCTCTCGAGGGACTCGGCACCCCATCGCCGACGGCACCGACCCGGCATCTGGTCGTCGGGGGCCTCTACCGGTTCGTGCGAAACCCGATGTACGTGTCGGTGCTCACGATCATCGCGGGTCAGGCGCTCCTGTTCGGAAGCATCGCGCTTGTCATCTACGCCGCCGTTCTCGGTGCCGGCTTCGCCACCTTCGTTCGCTTCTACGAGGAGCCGAAGATGCTCGCGACCTACGGACCCGAGTACGAGCGTTACCGGGAAGCGGTCCCCGGCTGGATACCGCGACTCAGCCCGTGGCGCGAACCGTGACGAGCTAGGCGACGGCTTCGAGCTTTGCCGTCGTCGCGGCGTCGAAGTGCTCGCCCGATGCCTGCAGGCATTCGAGCATCGCTTCGGTCGCAGCCGAGCGCGTGCGCCTGGTCACTGCGTAGACGCGGCGCATCGGCGCCGCGGGATCCGTCGGGCGGACGACGATGTCCTGGCGGAGCGTGGGGAGCGCCAGGTCCGGCAAGAGCGTTACGCCCAGTCCCGCGGCGATGAAGCCCTGAAGCACGTGGTAGTCGTCCGATTCGAAGCCGATCCGCGGCTCGAAGCCCGCGTCGCGGCACGCCTGGGAGACGATGAGCCCGCAGGAGCTCGGGCAGCCGCCTGAGAGCCAGTCCTCATCGGACAGGTCCGACATCTTCACGCGGGCGCGGCCGGCAAGCGGATGGTCGATCGGGAGCGCGACGTGCATCGCTTCGGTCAAGAGAAGCGTGTGCTCGAGGTCGCGCTCCTCGGGCTCGGGGAGTGTCGGGTAGTCGAAGGTGATCGCCACGTCGAGCTCTCCGGCGCGAAGCCTGGGCAGCGAGCTCTCGGGCTCGGCGTCGGCGACGTTCAGCTTCACCTTGGGGTGCTTCTTCGTGAACTGGGAGACGGCGAGCGTGAGCAGGGTTGCGCTCGCGCTCGGGAAGCTTGCGATACGCACCTCGCCGCCCTCGAGGCCTGCGATCGCCTTGAGCTCTCGCTCTGCCTCGTCGAGGCGACAGATCGCCGCGTCCGCGTGGGCGACGAGCACGCTCCCGGCGTCGGTCGGCTTGGTTCCGTCCCTCGTGCGCTCGACGAGCTTCATTCCGACCTCGCGCTCGAGCGTCGCGATCTGCTGGCTCACGGCTGACTGGGACAGGTAGAGAACGTCGGCCGCGCCTGAGAACGATCCCTGGTTGACGACCTCTCTGAGGATCCTCAATCGCTTCACATCAAGCATAAGCCAACCTTATCACAATTGACAGAACTTCATGTTGCGCTTATCCCCGAGGCGCGCGATCCTTGACATATCACGAAACCAGCACCCCGCTCGTTTCATAACCGGAGGTAAGACATGGAGACCACACAGAACACCAACGGCATCACCATCCGCCGTCTTGGCCCGGTGGATGAAGCGGCAATCGAGAGGCTCGTCGAGCTCGACTCGGGCAGGCGCCCCGAGGGCGATCTGATGGGCATCGAGATCGAAGGGCGGCTCCTGGTCGCCACCTCGGTCGAGACTGGCGAGAGCATCGCCGATCCCTTCAGCCGCACCGCCGAGCTCAGGGCACTCCTGGACGTCAGGATCGCCCAGATGAACGGCCAAGGCAAGAAGCACAGCAAGCGCTTCGGCCACCGCCGCGCACATTCGCGCGGAGCGCTGGCCGGATCCCCACCCGGCGCGGGCGGCAAGCTCCTCACGCTGCCCGTCCGGCTCGGCTAGCGCAAACGCTCGGTGCCAGGCACCTGAGGTGAGCTAGGGATTAAGTCCCCTGGCTCACCGGGTGCCAGGCACCGTGCTCAGTGCTGCTCGAGGGGGGCCATCGTCAGGCCCGCGTCTGAGAGCTGCTCCCAGTAGAGCTCCGCGGGCTCCTTCGGCCCGGTCCACACCGCCGCCCGGCCCTGGTTGTGGATCTGGTCGGCGTAGCGGTAGCCGGCGTCGAGGCTTACTCCGGGGACCACGCGGGCCAGTGAGCTCGCGACGTGGTCGAAGGTGTTGTGATCGTCGTTCAGGACGATCACCTGCCAGTTGCCGCCCAGCCCGCTGCCGGGACCACCCGTCCGTGGGCGCTCGATCGTCTCGGTTGCCATGGCGTTCGCCGGGGCTGCGCTACGGGGTGGGGACGCCGACCTTGATCGACGAGATACGGGCGACCGGGCCCGGGTTGGCCTTCTTCGTCGAGCCCAGGCCGAACGCCACCTTGCGGCCGGTCACCTGGCCCGGATTCGGGTCGTTGTAGCTCTCCACCGACTGCCCGTTCACGAACGCCGTCACGTCGTTGCCGGTGATGCGCAGGCGCAGCTTGTTGTCCCTGCCGATCGGCTTGATCTTGTTCGCGGTGCCGTTGATCGGCAGACCCGAAGCACCACCGGCCGGCTCGCGGGTGAACCTGTACTTCTCCCCCTTGGGGGTCACACGGAACTCGTACCAGGTGCCTTCGCCCACGCGGACGCGCACCGCGAGGTAGGCGTCTTTGCGAACGTTCTTGGGCGTCGCGTCGAGGATTCGGCCGTCGGCCACGATCTCGTGGTCCGGCTGATCCGCGTCGCCTATGACCGGCGGCGAGTACTCGCAGAAGGTCTTCCCGCGCATGTCGATCCGCATCCCCTGGTTGTCTTTGACAAAGCGTCCGCTCGCACTTCTTCCCGCCGCTGATCTTGTCGATCTCGTTGTAGGCCGACTTCGAGCCGAAGCTGTTCTTGTAGACGTAGACGACGGCCGAGGCGCTGGCTACGAACACAAACAGCGCGCACAGAGCAACGCCCAGCGAAAGCCGGAGCCGCGTGAATCCTTTGAGCTTGCGAAGAATCATCTCGTTGGAGCCTAGAGATGGAGACACTCACCGGCAGCGAAAGGTGCGGTCTGGCAAGGACGCGCCCGCGGGCGTTTCTACGGGTTTTCGGCTTCTGCGGTCGCCTCGCGGCGCTTTCGCCAGTAGCGCTCGAGCCCCTGCCAGAGCTGATCGGGCGGCATCGCCTGGCGCAGGCGCTCGGCGATCTCCTCTCCCTCGGCATCGAAGCGCGCATGGAGCCACCGCGCAAAGCGATCCGGATCGTCGTGGGAGCTCTCCTCGGCCGCGTCCTTGAGCCAGGCCTCAACGCGCGCGATCTGCCCCTCCGCGTCGTCCTTCCAGCCGAAGTGGGTCATGCAGATCCGCTTCGGCTCCAGCGATCGAAGCATCTGGAGCGATTCGAGCCAGACCTCGACCTCGATCTCGGGCGGCGGCGTTGGCGCGGCGGCGAGATCCGACGGCGGCACGCTGACGCCGGCCACGTCGCCCGTGTAGGCGTCGCCTGACTCGCGGTCGTGGTAGAGCACGTGGTGGCGGGCGTGGCCCGGCGCGTAGTGGACGTCGAGACCTTCGACCTCCTCCCCGCCCTTGAGAATCGTGACCCGCTCCTCCGGCACGGGCGCGACCTCGCCCCAGAGCGTCTCCATCTCGTCCCCATAGAGGCGCGCGGCGCTCTTCAGGAGGCGCGAGGGATCGATCACGTGGGGCGCGCCCACCTCGTGGACGAACACCTCCATCTCGGGGAAGCGGCGAGCGAGGACGCCCGACGCGCCGGCGTGGTCCAGGTGGATGTGCGTGAGGAGAAGCTTTCGCGGCTCGGACTCGAGCCCGGCGAGGAGCGTCTCAACCCCCGAGCCCGGTCCCGGATCGACGATCACGCCCGGCCGGACCTCCCATGCGCCGATCACGCGGTCGCGACCCAGGTGCATGGTGTCGACGAGGTTGGCCATCGCGTGAGCCTAGACAGTGCCCAGTCCACCTAGAATTGACACATGGCCGAGGATCACCGCCTGCCGAAGCCCGATCGTCCGTGGGTCATGCGCACGTATGCGGGGCACTCGGACGCCCGCCGCTCGAACGAGCTCTACCGCAAGAACCTCGCGAAGGGCCAGACCGGCCTCTCGGTCGCCTTCGACCTTCCCACCCAGACCGGCTACGACCCCGATGCCGTGCTCTCACGAGGCGAGGTCGGCAAGGTCGGCGTCTCGATCGCGCACAAGGGCGACATGCACGCGCTCTTCGACCAGATCCCGCTCGGCGAGATGAACACGTCGATGACGATCAACGCCACTGCCGCCTGGCTCCTGGGCCTCTACTGCGCCGTCGCCGACGAAACCGGTGTGCCGCTTGCGGACCTCACGGGCACCACGCAGAACGACATCATCAAGGAGTACCTCTCCCGCGGCACGTACGCGTTCCCGCCCGGCCCTTCGATGCGCCTGATCGCCGACACGGTCGCGTTCTCGGTCAACGACATCCCGAGCTGGAACCCGACCAACATCTGCTCGTACCACCTGCAGGAGGCCGGCGCGACCCCCGTCCAGGAGATCGCCTACGCGCTCTCGACCGGCATCGCCGTCCTCGACGAGGTCAAGAAGCGCGGCCAGGTTTCCGAGGAGGACTTCCCCAAGGTCTTCGGGCGCATCTCGTTCTTCGTCAACGCCGGCGTCCGTTTCATCGAGGAGCACGCGAAGCTCCGCGCGATGGGCGAGATGTGGGAGTGGATCGGCCGCAACCGCTATGGCGTCACCGACCCCAAGATGCTGCGGCTCCGCTACGGCGTCCAGGTGAACTCGCTCGGCCTGACCGAGTCCCAGCCCGAGAACAACGTTCAGCGCATCGTGCTCGAGGCGCTCGCGGTCACGCTGGGCCGCGACGCGCGGGCCCGCGCGATCCAGCTTCCCGCGTGGAACGAGGCAATGGGTCTCCCCCGCCCCTGGGACCAGCAGTGGAGCCTTCGCATCCAGCAGGTGCTCGCGTTCGAGACCGACCTCCTGGAGTATCCCGACATCTTCGAGGGCTCAACGGTCATGGACGGGCTGGTCGCCGAGCTGGTCGAGGGCGCCAAGGCCGAGATGGCCATCGTCGAGGAACAGGGCGGCGCAGTCGAGGCCGTCCCCTACATGAAGGCTCGCCTCGTCGAGTCCCACCGCGAGCGCATCGCCCGCATCGAGGCCGACGAGATCAAGGTGATCGGCCAGAACTGCTTCACGGAGACCGAGGACTCGCCCCTTACCGCCGGCGCCGACGGCGGCATCCTCACCCCCGACCCCGAGGTCGAGCGCGAGCGCCGCGACGCGCTGGAGGAATGGAAGGCCGAGCGCGACTCCAGCGCGGTCGAGAAGGCGCTCGACGACCTGCGCGCCGCCGCCGCTGACGACAGCGTGAACATCATGCCCGCGACGATCGCCGCCGCGAAGGCCGGCGTCACCACCGGCGAGTGGGCGCAGGCGCTCCGCGACTCCTTCGGCGAGTACCGCGGCCCGACCGGCGTCGGCGGTTCGGCTTCTGGCGCCGACGAGGAGCTCCTGGCCGAGATCCGCAAGCGCGTCGACGAGGTCTCGGACGAGCTCGGCCACCGCATCCGCATCCTGGTCGGAAAGCCTGGGCTCGACGGCCACTCGAACGGCGCCGAGCAGATCGCGGTCCGCGCCCGCGACGTCGGCATGGAGGTCATCTACCAGGGCATCCGCCTGACGCCCGAGCAGATCGCGGCATCCGCGGCGGACGAGGACGTCGACGTGGTCGGGCTCTCGATCCTCTCCGGCTCGCACATGGAGCTGATCCCCGACACCGTCCGCATGCTGCGTGAGCGCGACGTGGACGCGCCAGTCGTAATCGGCGGCATCATCCCCGCCGCTCACGTGCAGAAGCTGATCGATGCCGGCGTCGCCCGCGTCTATACGCCCAAGGACTTCGAGATCAACCGGATCATGACCGAGATCGTCGATCTCGTCGCCGAGCGAGCCGGATCCGCGGCGCCCGCGGGCTCGGCGGCCTGACCCTCAGACCTTGAGCCCGCGACCGATCGAAGTGCCGGTCGAGGGCCTGACCGATGGCGTCGTACGCCTCCGCCTAGGCACCGACGCGGACGTCGAGCGGATCACGGCGTTCGTCCAGGACCCTGACGTCGTTCGCTGGACGACGATCCCGTCCGGGCAGGATGCCGAGGCCACCCGCAACTGGATGCAGCGCGGCGCAGCGGGCCTCGCAACGGGCACGGACGTGGCATTTGTGATCGCCGACGCCGCCACGGACGACCCGATCGGCACCATCGGCCTCCACGAGATCAACCGTGCCACCGAGCGCGCGGTCGCGGGCTACGTCCTGGCGCTCGAGGCCCGCGGAAACGGCTTCGCGAGGCGCGCCCTGAGGCTCCTTTGCGCCTTCGCGTTCGACGAACTGCGGCTTGCCCGCGTCGAGGTCACGATCGAGGCCGAAAACCGCGCCTCACGCGCCACCGCTGAGTCGGTCGGCTTTCGCGAAGAGGGCATTCTGCGCTCCTACATGCGCATCGCGGGCCAGCGCCGCGACATGGTGATGTATGGGCTCTTGCCGGGCGATCTCGAGGCCTGAGAATCTAGGGCGGGCCGCTAGGCTCCGGTGGGTGATGGGAGAGCTCGGCCGTTGATGGACGAGACGCACGAGACGGACCGCCACGCTTGGCTCCGTTGCTATCGCTGCTGGTCCCAGCGTCTCGAGGCGCAGGTTCACTACGACGCAATTCTGCGCGTCGATCCCGAGACCGGCGAGGCGGCTGAGCGCGTCGAGGAGGTTCAGGAGGCCGTCGTCCAGTGTCTCGACTGCATGCACGACCAGCCGCACCTGACGGTCGAGGAAGGACGAGTCGTCTCGATCGGCGAGCGCTGGGAGCGCATGGTCGCCGGCAAGCCTTTCGTTGCCTCGTGCACCGTGACCGTCGACGGCGACCTCGTCGAGTCGTGCTCGGGCGCCGAGGCCGCCGACAGCCTCACCTATGCGTCGTTCGGCGACGCCGGCACCCGCGAGTTCTTCACCCACGTGCGCTTCCACAAGCACGACGAGGAACGGATCATCGTCCACCTCCTGGTCGAGCTCTACGCGCGCTCGGAGGACGAGGCGATCGAGGTCCTCGAAGGCGCCGCGCGCGGATCGCTCGAGATCACCTCACTCGCCGAGGAGTCGCGGCCCCCCGCGCACGCCTCGGGCGAAGCCCACTGAGGAAACGTCCAACGCTGATCCCTATAGGGGGTAACGCTGGACGTTTTGGTCTAGGTGGGCGTTCCCCAGCGCTCCGCGAGCCGCTTGTGCCGGTGGGTGAAGAGCGCACGGATGATCCGCGGCGCCATGCGGGCGCCGCCGACCGCACGTAGCGGCGAGCGCAACTCGATGGCGAGCCGGTCGGTGATCTCACACGTTTCCTCGCCCGTCGACAACGACCTCCCGCTCGTGTTCCCACGCGCGGGCGCTGCCGAGCTTCGAGCGCTCCAGAAACCTGAAGCCCGGCCCGCGCTCGACGAGGCAGAGATCGTCGTAGTCCATCGGGATCCGCGCGAACTTGATCCAGCTGCGGCCGATGGGCACGGCGAGGTCGATGTCGTCGATCGTCATCCCGGGCTCGATGTCCTTGGGCATTGACATGCTGACCCAAGGCCCGAGCTCCTGGTTGATGCCGTCCGGGTCGACCGCGCCTGCCCACACCTGCTCTGCGGGCGCCGCGAGCGCGGTCGTTATCTCGTAGTGAGCGTCCAGCTCAGCCCCAGAGGACCATCTTGTTCGGGTCGGCCGGGTCGACCTTGACCTTGATCTCGCCGCCGATGTTCTGCTTGTAGTGGTCCGCCGACTGCTCGATCAGCTGCTGGGTGATCGACGCCGCGTACGGCTCGCCGCCCTCGGGATGGACCTCGATGTCCATCTGGTACTCGGTGCCGCCGCCGAACTTCGCGCCGCTCGTCGCGGTCAAAGACTTCAGGATCGCCTTCGTCTCGACGCCCTGGTGTCCGATCCGGTTGGCGTCCTGTGCGGTGCCGAACGTGCTCGGCGACACGCCTTCCTTCGCCGCCTCCCCCATCTTGCTCGCGCCCTCTTGCGCCTGCTTGGCCGCGTCCTTCATCTTGTCCATGAAGCCCATGTGTTCCTCCAGTCGCTCGTCTTTGTGGCCCCCGGCCTCCGCTGTCGTTCGCGATCATAAGCCCGCAGCGACCTGGGCGTAGGATGGCCCCGTGGCCATCGGCGCGTTCATCGGAACCGGCAAGGAACTCGAGCCCGCGCTCGAGCGCGTGAAGCTCGCCGAGTCGCTCGGCTACGAGTCCGTCTACACGACCCACATCGCCGGTCGCGACTCGCTCACGGTGCTGACGCGATACGCAACGGTGACCGAGAAGGTCCGCATCGGGACCGGCGTCCTGCCGATCTTCTCCCGCACGCCTGCCTCGTGTGCGCAGACCGCGGCGACCATCGACGAGATCTCGGGTGGCCGGTTCGTGCTCGGCATCGGCGTCTCCCACAAGGTGACGGTCGAGAACTGGTTCGACTCGAAGATCGAGAAGCCAGTGACCCAGATGCGCGAGTACGCGTCGATCTGCCGCGCGATCCTCGACGGCGAGACGCCGCCCGAGGGTCAGTTCTTCAACACCAAGTTCGCCTTCATGGGCTACCCGCCCCGGCCCGAGTTGCCGATCTACATCGCCGCGCTCTCGCCGAAGATGCTCCAGCTCGCCGGCGAGATCGCCGACGGCGTGATGCTGTGGCTCTGCAACCCGGACTACATCCGCGAGACGGTTGTCCCCGAGGTCACGAAGGGACGGGAGCGCGCCGGCAGGTCCATGGACGGCTTCGACATCGTCGCGGCGGTGCCCGTTGCGGTCTCCGACGATCCGGATGCGGCGCGAAACGCATTCCGCAAGGACCTCATCCCGTACGCATCGCTGCCGTTCTACCGCGCGATGCTCGAGCGCTCGGGATTCGCCGGCGACCTCGCCGCCTTCGACGAGGGGATGGCCGCCGGCGATGTGCCCAAGGCGCTGGCCGGGCTCTCGGACGAACTGCTCGCCTCCCTCGCCGGGATCGGATCGGCCGAGGACGCGCGCGCGAAGGTCACCGAGTACGCCGAGGCCGGCGCGACGTCGCCGTGCATCGGCGGCATTCCTGGGTCCGGGTTCGACGAGGCGCTCGAAGCCGTCGCCGAGCTGATCGGCTGACGCTCAGCCGGCCTGGATCTGGGCGAGCCACGCGGCGACCGCATCCCCCACGGCGTCGAGGTCTTTCTTGAGGCCGTGATTCCCGGCGACGACGACGATCTCCTTGCCCGGACCGCCCGTGGGCATGCCGAACGGATCGCTCTTGCCCTGGACGACGAGCACCGGAACCTCGACCGCATCGAGCTCGTCCTGGCGCGACTTCTCGGGCTTGCCCGGCGGATGCTCGGGGAACGCGAGACACAGCACGGCGGTCGCGCCGGTCTGGGCGGCGGTCCGGCACGCCACTCGCGCGCCGAATGAGCGCCCACCCGTGATCAGCGGCACCGGGTCGCCCAGGCGCTCGCTCAGGAAGGCCAGGACTGTGGCCCACGCCTCGTCCGCCTTCGCCGGTGGCGGCGGCGCCTTGCGACCAGCGACCACGTAGGGCTGCTCGACGAGCGCGGTCGCGAAGCCGAGCTTCCTGGCCTCGAGCTCGGCGCGGACGAGGTCGGGCGCCCCAACCCCACCGCCGGCGCCATGGCCGAGCACTACGAGGCCGTTCGCGCCGTCCGGCTCCTCCAGGTGCGCCCGCGCGGGGCCGTGCGGGGTCTCGATTTCGATCACGTCCACGACGCGTGACGCTACCGCGGCGGGCTCAGGCTTCGTCCGTGGCGACGATCAAGACGTGGCATCGCGCCTTGTGCGAGACCTTGTTCGGGACGCTTCCCAGAACCCGACCCACGCCGTGCATCCCCTGGTTGCCGACCACGATCAGGTCCGCGTTCTGCTCCTCGGCGACTTCCAGCAAGGCCTGTGCGGGATCTCCGGTCACGGTGTACGACTTGACCTCCACGTTGCGCATCCGGATGCCTGCCACGGCCTGCTTGACGATCGATTCGACCTCGGCATCCGGCTTGACGGCCCAGACCTTGGCGGCGCCTTCAGGCGCACCGACGATCTTCGTCCCGCGGAGCGGCTCGTACGCGGAAACCACGTGCACAGTGCTCCCCATCGCCTCGCCAAGCCGCGTCGCCTCCGCCACCGCGCGCTTGGAGGTTTCCGATCCGTCAGTACCGACAACGATCGACTCGTACATCCAAAGCCGATCCTATTCCGCTTTGCGCCGGAGCGCGCAGCGGCTCAGCCCTCCACAGGGGCAGGGAGAAGTGAAGATCGACGTGTTCGACTCGTCCAGAGCACCTATCTCCACGTGTGGTAATCCGCTCCCGCTCAGCGAAACGTTCCGCACACACACGAAGGCCATCCGCCCCTGCCTTGCTCGTGTGTACCGCGGCGTTCGCTGAGCGAACGCGGATGCACACACGAGGTCTCCGCGGTGCCTGGCAAACAGGCGCTTACCCGGTTCGGACGAGAGTTTCAGGCGTGCGTCAGCTCTGCGAACCGCTTCTTCGCCTCAGGCATAGCCGCGGCGTACTCATAGATCCGATCCGCCCTGCGGTAGAGGAAGCGAGGCACCAGGAGCCCCTCGTCGACCCCCTCGGCGCCTGAGACGAGCAGCTCGGCCTCCAGGTCGGGGTCGCGCTCCCACACCGCCTCGGGAGATCGTGCCGCCGCGAGCGCCGCGTCGCGATCGGCATCGGTGATCTCGAGCGATCCCCTCTCGCCCTCGGCACCACCCACGCGGCCGGACTTCACGAAGAGCCGGTCGTCGCCGAGCCGCGCGATCAGCGGCAGCACACCATCGTCGGAAGCCTCGACCAGCTCCGGCTCGGGGCTCACGGAACGCCTCCCGGTCTACTCGACCGGCCCCTCCGCATCGGCGCCAGCCTCGTCGGCGTGGACCTTGCGGGGGATCAGCACAGCGCGCTTGAACTCGGCGACCAGGTCGCCGGTCTGCTTGTAGACGCGGGTGTGGACCTTGACGATTCCGCGGTCGCCCTTCGACTTCGAGGGACGCACCTCGAGTACCTCCGACTCGCAGAAGAGCGTGTCGCCGTGGAAGACCGGGTTTGGGTGGGAGAGCTCCTCGGTTGCGAGGTTCGCAATCGCCTTACCTGAAACGTCGGAGACCGACATGCCCAGGGCAAGCGAATAGACGAGCGGCCCGACGACGACGTTTTGGCCCTGCTGGGACTGGCCCGCGTAGACGTCGTTCAGGTGAAGCGGGTGATGGTTCATCGTGATCAGGCAGAACAGGTGGTCGTCCGCCTCGGTCACGGTCTTCGCCGGCCAGTGCTTGTAGACCGCGCCGACCTCGAACTCCTCGAGGTAGCGGCCGTAAGCGTGGGCGCCGGACGCCTCGCGCTCGGCCTGGTCGGTGATTAGTTCGTGCTCGCTCATGGTCCTCAGTTCAGTTTCAAATTGGTTCTATTCGGGTCCGGCAGTATTGCGGAGCGCCGTTTCGATGAGCGCTCCTGCAGCAAGGACCAGGCCGTCGGCGCCGGGCTTGCCAACCACCTGCATTGATACGGGCAGCCCACCCTCGGTACGCCCGCAAGGAATCGCGAGGGCGGGCGCGCCTAAGGTATTGAGCGGGAATGTGAGTTGGGTCATCTGCCGGCGAACGAGGAGCTCGTCGCAGTCCGCCCTGGGAGGGACAATCGGAAGGGTCGGCGCGACGAAGACGTCGACGTCGGCCGTTGCCCTCGCGAAATCCACGCGGTAGCGCTCGCGGATGGTGTTCGCCCTCGCCGCCTGGGCCTGCGAGACCTCGATACACCGCTCGACCTTGGTCCTGACGTTCAGCCCATAACGATCGCGATTCAGCTCGAACAGCTCACGATGGGTGCCCGCTACCTCGTGCTGAAAGGCGTCGAAGACCCCATCCGGAAGGCTGGGTTCGACCGGCAGCGCGGGCGGAAGGCGGGATGCCGCAGCGTCGATGACGGTGCGAACCTCGGTGTCGGCGTAGTTGAGCCAGGCGATGCCCAGCCGGATGTCTTCGAGCGAGTCAAGCGCGGGCAGACTCAGGCCCACGAGCGCCCTCATCATCTCCGCGCAGCCGGCGACGTCCGTTGCGAGCGGGCCCGCGTGATCGAAGCTGGGCGCGAGCGGGAAGCAGCCGTCCAGCGACACCAAGCCGAACGTGGGCTTGAACCCGGTCACCTCACAGCACGCCGCGGGGATCCTGATCGATCCGCCGGTGTCCGTCCCAAGCGCCACATCCGCTTCCCCCGCGGCGATTGCCGCCGCGCACCCACCGCTGGAGCCGCCCGCGACGTATCCGGGAAAGCGGACGTTCGGCACGTCCCCGAAATGGGGGTTCTGCGAGGTGATCCCATAAGCGAACTCGTGAAGGTTCGCCTTTCCTGCAGAGGCGTATCCGGCATTTTCGAGTTGCGCCACTGCGACCGCCGTCCGACTTGGCACGTGGTCAGCGAATATCTCAGAGCCGTAGGTGGTCCTCACCTCCGAGGTGTCGAAGAGGTCCTTGACCGCCACCAGCATGCGCTCGGACGGAGAGGTCTCCTGCTTGGTGATCCAGATCGACACTCAGGCCAGCCTCCCTTCAAGGCCCTCGAACCGCCCGATGTCCGCAGCCTCAGCCTCGATGACCGGCACCCATCGCTCGTCCAGGCGGTCGAACGGCTCGAGCTTCACGGCCAGCGTCTTCTTCGACTTTGTCTGCGACCACGTGCCCACGAAGCGCCCGTCGACGCAGATGGTTGGCCGGAGGACGCCGCCGCCGGGCAGGATCACCTTCTCGCCCGCCTCGTCCACTGCGTGCGAGCGAGTCTCGTAACCCATTAGGTAGGTGTCGAAGGCCGGAAGCAGGCGAACGGCCGGCGAACGCGGCACTCGCAGATCGAAGCCACGGGGGCCGAACAGCCCCTGGCTCGACGGACCGATCTGCTCCAGCTCGCCGGCGATCCGCTCCATCCCGACGCGGCACTCGCCGAGCGGCAGGCCCGACCACTTCGCGAAATCGCGCTCGGTAGCCGGTGCGAAGGCAGCGAAGTAGCGGCGGGCGAGCTCGGCCAGGCTGTCCTCGCGATCAGGCGTCTGAAACTCGCCGATCCATTCGCGCGTATCGACAAAGACGCTCCCGCGGCCATGGTCGGGCCCGATGCACGCGGTCCCTCCCACCACCGTGATCACGGAGAGGTGCGTGCGCCGCTGGACGTCGACCTCGATCCCGGTGGCTTCGGCGATCTCCATCGCGTCGTTTCGCGTGACCGCGCCCTCGCGCTGGATCGTCTTGCGGATCGCGGCGAGGGCGCGATCGCGCTCAGCCGGGGTGAGGCCGAGCGCCTCGAGCCGGCGCATCGACCACGAAACGATCCGATCTTTGAAGAGCGGGGTGAGCCAACCGAAGTCCTCCACCGGAAACAGATGCACGGTCATGCGCATCACCCAATGACGGATGATCGAGCGCTCCTCGAGCCGCGCCCGCTCGATGTCGGCAGCCGTGAGCCCCTTCGAGCGCACCCTGACCTGAAGCCGCCCCGGCGGCTGGTCCTGCGACTGGGCGCCTCCGATGGAGCGCAGGACGTCGGCGGGCGAGGCGTTCCGGGCGGGACGAGCCAGGAGCTGGGACGCGGCGCGTAGCCGCGCCAGGCGCTCCGGCGTGAGCTCGCGAGCGCTCAGCGCGCTTTCCGGAGCTTCTGGCGGGCCTCGGCCTTGGCCATGACACCGCCAACGAGCTGTTGGACGCGGGGGTCGCCCTCGACCTTCACGTGCCCGTGGTCGAACGCCTCGTGCCAGTGCTTGAGCTTGCCGTCGGCGGCGAGCTCGTTGAAGTGCGAGCGGGGGATCGAGACGTGTAGCCGCTCGTCGTCCGCGTAGCCCTTCGAGACCTTCGGCCCGGGCAGCTCAACCCGGTAGAGCTGCGTGTCGCCGCGCCCGCGGAGCTCGAGCCCGATCACCATCTTCAGATTCGCCAGGCCGGGAACTTCGGCCAGAAGGCCGGAGACGGCCTGCTTGATGAGCTCGGCGGCGGACGCCAAGGCTCTAGATCGGGTTGCGCTCGAGGAGCTTCTTGCCGATCACCATCTTCTGGATCTCGGAAGTGCCCTCCCCGATCAGGAGCAGCGGCGCGTCGCGGTAGATGCGCTCGATCTCGTACTCCTTCGAGTAGCCGTAACCGCCGTGGATGCGGAGCGCCTCCTCCGCGTTCGCGTGTGCCGCCTCTGACGCGAAAAGCTTCGCCATCCCGGCCTCGATGTCGGAGCGCTCGCCGGCGTCCTTCATCCTCGCGGCCTTCAGTGTGAGCAGGCGCGCCGCTTCGAGGCGGGTGCCCATCTCGGCCAGCTTGAAGGTGATCGCCTGGTGCTGTGCGATCGGCTTGCCGAACGTCTTTCGCTCCTGGCTGTAGCGAAGGGCCAGCTCCAGCGAGCGCTGGGCGACGCCGACGCCGCGAGCGGCCACGTTGACCCGGCCGAGCTCGAGCGCGTCCATCATCTGGCCGAAGCCCTTGCCCAGGCCGTCGCGGCCTCCGAGGATGTGGTCGTCGTTGACCTTGAAGCCGTCGTAGACGAGCTCAGTGGACTCGACGCCCTTGTAGCCCATCTTCTTGATCTGGGGCGGAATCGAAAGCCCAGGCATCTCGCTCTCGCCTGGCTCCTTCTCGCAGATGAAGCAGGTCATGCCCTTGTAGGGCGGATCGGCCTTGGGATCCGTCTTCACGAGCACGAAAACAAGGCCCGAGCGCAACCCGTTCGTGACCCACATCTTCTGGCCGTTGATCTCCCAGCCGCCGTCCACTTCCTTGGCAGTCGACTTGATGCCCTGGACGTCGGAGCCCACCTCGGGCTCGGACAGCGAGAAGGCACCGCGGATCTCGCCGGTCGCCATGTCGGGCAGGTACTTCTGCTTCTGCTCGTCGGTTCCGAACTTCATCAAGAGGTAGGAGCCGATGAAGTGGGTGTTGACGACACCGGAGATCGAGATCCAGCCGCGCGAGAGCTCCTCGACGATCATCGCGTAGGTCGTCAGGTCGAGCCCCATGCCCCCGTACTCCTCGGGGATGGTGACGCCGAACAAGCCGAGCTCCTTCATCTGTTCGACGATCGGCTCGGGGAACTTGTCCTCGTGGTCGTACTCCTCGGCGTGAGGGATGATCTCCTTGTCGGCGAACTGGCGAACCATCTCGGTGATCGCCTGCTGCTCGTCGGTCATCTCCTGGTACGACTCGGTAGCTACTGCCATGGCTCCAGTCTTTTCGAATCGAAGTTGAGGAGCCAGGATACTTCTTAAAAGTCGGCCGGCCGGCGGGGACAGACCCCCGCCGGCCGTGCCTCAATCACCCTCCGGTCGGAGGCTCGATGCCCGCTTCCTCGAGCTGCGAAGCGGCTTCTGCCAGCTGCGACTGAACGTCCACCGCAGCCTCCTGGAACTGGAGCGCCGCTTCCTGAGCTGCCTCCGGATCATCGGACTCGACCGCGCTGGCCAAGGCCTCGATGTCGGAGAGATAGCCCTCGAGTGCGCCGGTCAGCGTCTCGTGACCCTCGGCCGCCTCTTCAGGCGGCGTGATGTCGTTCAGGTCGTCGACCGCCGTCTGGGTCAGGCCCTGAAGATCGTCGACGCCCGAGCGGAGCTCGTCCGGCGTCGTCGCGCTTGAGAGCTCCGTGCCGAGTGAGATCGACTCCTCGCCAAACGTCGTGAGGACGCTCTCGATCTCGGTCGCGTAGTCCTCCTCAGACAGCGGCTCGCCGCCGCCGCCTCCATCGTCGTCATCGCCACCGCAACCGGCGATCGCCAGCGCTGCGGTTGCCGCGACAAGAGCGGTCTTTCGTTTCAGGTCGAAGTGCATGTGCCTCCCTTGGACATGGTGGGTTCACGCCCTCCGGTGGCGTGCGCCGCGCAGGGTATCGGTCAGGCACGACGCCCGTCAGACGAGGTCCCAGCGAAACGAGCGCGAACCGGGATCGGCGCCCTCGCGCTCATAAAAGCGGTGAGCGTCGAGTCGGGCGTCCGCCGAGTCGAGCTCGAGGTGGGTGGCGCCGCGCTCGCGGGCCCAGCCGCGCATCGCGTCCAGCAGGGCCTTGCCGATCCCCTGCGAGCGGCGCCTGGGATCGACCGCGAAGTCCTCGACCCAGCAGCGGTACCCGAAGCGAACGGAGTGGATGTCCAGGTAGCCCGTGATGAAGCCAATGATCGCCTGGTCTTCGACGGCGATGAGCACCGCGGAATCGTGGGAGTCCATGGCCTGGCGAAGCGCAACTGCCGCTCGGCGCTCGTCCCACGAGGCCGGGGTCGATCCGGGCGGAGCGAACAGCCACTCGTAGGCCGAGATCAGGGCTTCGACGTCCGCATGACTGGCGGCGCGGATCTTGGCGCCGGGAGTTCCTTCCATCGCGCTGACGCTACCGGGCAGGGATACGATCCGCGCGGGCCTCGCCGAATAGCCTCGGGCCCATGAGAACACAACTACCGACACATGCTGCCTTCGCAGCTAAGGCTGCTCAATGAGGAATCCTCGCGACTTCATGAAGCCCCTCGCAATCGGCGCCCCCGACCCCGTTTCCGAGGTGCCTTTCCGCCCCTCGCGGATGATCCACTTCTTCGACGCTTCGAACGAGAAGATGGCGGCGAAGGTGCCCGACATGGCGAAGTCGGCAGACATCCTGCTCGGGAACCTCGAGGACGCCGTGCCGGTCGACAACAAGGAGGCAGCGCGCGCTGGCCTCGTGAAGGTCGCGAAGGAGACCGACTTCGGCGAGACAGGGCTCTGGACGCGCGTCAACGACCTGGCGAGCCCATGGGTCCTCGACGACCTGACCACGCTCGTCACCGAGATCGGCGACAAGCTCGACGTGATCATGGTCCCGAAGGTCGAGGGCGCATGGGACATCCACTACGTGGATCGCCTGCTCGCCCAGCTCGAGGCGAAGGCAAAGCTCGACCGCCCAATCCTGGTCCACGCGATCCTGGAGACGGCGCAGGGCGTCGTGAACCTGGAGGAGATCGCTACCGCCAGCCCGCGCATGCAGGGCATGAGCTTCGGGCCTGCCGACCTGGCGGCCTCGCGGCGCATGAAGACGACCCGCGTCGGCGGCGGCCACCCGGGCTACCTCGTCATCAACGACCCGGACCCGGACGACCCCGAGGCTCCGCGCGCGACCGCGCAGCAGGACCCGTGGCACTACTCGATCGCCCGCATGGTGGATGCCTGCACGTCGGCCGGAATCCTGCCCTTCTACGGCCCCTACGGAGACATCAAGGACGTCCAGGGCTGCGAGGCGCAGTTCCGTGCCGCGTTCCTCCTTGGCTGCGTCGGCGCCTGGTCACTCCATCCGGTCCAGATCGACATTGCGAAGAAGGTCTTCTCGCCCGACCCCGAGGAGGTCAAGTTCGCCAAGAAGGTGATCGAGGCGATCCCAGACGGCCGCGGCGTCCACATGATCGACGGCAAGATGCAGGACGACGCCACCTGGAAGCAGTGCAAGGTGATGGTCGAGCTGGCCGAGATGCTCGCCGAGAAGGACCCGGAACTGAAAGAGGCCTACGGGCTTTAGCCGGATCGCGCATGATGTCGGTGTGACCACCGAGTCTCACGAGATCGTCAAGCGGCGCCGGATCTACGTCACGGGTCACCGCAACCCGGACCTCGACTCGATTGCCTCGGCGATCGGCTACGCCGAACTGAAGGCCCGGCTCGACCCCGACAACGAGTACGTAGCCGTCCGGCTGGGCGAGGTCAACGCCCAGACCGCGTGGGCGCTCGAGTGGGCCAACGCCGAACAGCCGGAACTAATGAAGCATGTGTTCCTTCGCGTGCGCGACGTGATGCGCGAGAGCTTCGCGGTGGCGCGTGACGACGAGCCTGTGCGCTCGGTCGGATTGACGATGGCCCGTGAGGACCTCGACATCGTTCCCATCGTGGACTCCGCCGAACGGCTGATCGGAGTCATGACGGAGCGAGCGCTCGCGCACCGCTACATCCGCGAGTCGCGGAAGACGTCGACGCTCGTCGACGCCCCGACGACCGTCTCGAAGATCGTCGAGGTGCTCGACGGCGAGCTGATCGCGGGCGAGGACAAGATGATCGAAGGCCGGGTCTGGGTCCACTCGATCGACGCTCAGCGCTCGCAGAGCAGCATCTCGCAGGGTGACGTCGTCGTGGTCGGCAACCGCGAAGACGCGCAGCGCCAGGCGCTGGAGCTCGGCGCCGCCCTTCTCGTCTTGTCGAACGGCATGCGCCCCGAGGCCGAGATCCTCGATCTCGCCGCAAAGCAGGGCGCAACCGTCGTCGTCAGCCCACTCGACAGCTATGTATCGAGCCGCATGATCACGCTGGCGGCGCCCTGCCGGGCGCTCGCAGACACCGATCCCCTGACCGTCGATCGCGACGATCTCGTCTCCGAGATCTCAGAGGACATCAAGGACGTCCACTACAGGGCGGCCGTCGCCGTTGACCGCGCCGGCAAGCCCGTCGGGCTCGTCACTCGTTCAGACCTCGTCTCCCCCCGCCAGCGCCGCGTTCTTCTCGTGGACCACGCCGAAGCGGCGCAAAGCGTCCCGGGTATCGAAGAGGCCGAGATCGTCGAGATCCTCGACCACCACCACATCGGCTCGATCGAGACGCGGGTACCTGTCAGGGCCACGTTCGACCCGATCGGCTCGACCGCTGCGCTCGTGGTCGAGCGCTTTCGCCAGAACGGGATGGAGCCGAATGAGGCGACCGCGTCCATGCTGCTGGCCGCCGTCCTCTCGGACACGGTTCTCCTCAGCTCCCCGACCGCGACCGACCGCGACCGGGTGGTCGTCGACTACCTCGAGCAAGCGTTGGGGGTGGACGCGATGGCGCTCGGCCGAGAGATGTTCGAAGCGGGCTCCGACGTGACCGATGTCAGCGCCGACGAGATCGTCCGGCGAGACACGAAGGAGTACGGGGTCGGTGCCGGCGAGACGATCGCGATCGCGGCCATCGAGGTGGTCGGAAAGGGAGTGCTCGAGCGATCGCAGGAGCTCTCGGAGGCCCTCGAGCGGATGCGCGAATCGGGCGGATACACCCTCGCTGCGCTGATGGTCACGGACATCCTCAGCAAGGGCACCGACCTCCTGGTCGCCGGCGACGTCGGCCCCGTCGAGCGAGCGTTCGGAAAACAGGTCGAGAACGGATCGCTGCCGCTGCCCTCTGTCATGAGCCGCAAGAAACAGGTCGCCCCCAAGCTCCTGGAAGCCTTCTCCGGCTGAGCCGAGCAACTTCCGAATGCCCAACGTCTTCCGCCACCCCCTCCGCGTCCGCTTTCACGAGTGCGATCCGCAGGGGATCGTCTTCAACGCGAACTTCCTCGCCTACGCGGACATCGCGATGACCGAGCTGTACCGCGAGATGTTCGGCTCGTGGAAAGCCGTGACGGACGTGGGGATGGACATGTTCGTCGCCGAGGCGACGGTCCGCTTCTTGACCCCGCTCCATTTCGACGAAGAGGTCGAGCTGGTCGCATCGGTCACGCGCATCGGCACGACCGCCACCACAACGACGATCCGCGTCGAGCGCGGCGACGCGCTGGCCGCCGAAGTAACCATCCATCACGTCTTCTTCGACTTGGAGACGCGCACGAAGGCGCCGATCCCGGACTTCGTGCGAACCGGGCTCGAGCGCTACGCGGCGTAGCTGCCGCCCCGGGCCGGCTCAGCCCAAGCGCTGCTTCAGCGCCTCGAGCTGCGAGCGCACTGCGCCGGGTAGGCGGTCGCCGAACTTCGCCAGGTGCTCCTCGACCTGGGGCAGCTCGTCGCGAAGGCCCTCCTCGTCGACGGTCGTGAGCTCGTGCATCGCCTCGTCGGAGATGTCAAGGCCCTCGATGTTGAGCTCTCCCGGGGCCGGCACGTGGCCGATGGGAGTCTCGATCGCCTCGGCCTCGCCGTCGCAGCGGCGGAAGACCCACTCGAGGACGCGGCTGTTCTCGCCGAAGCCGGGCCACAGGAACTTGCCGTCTGAGTCCTTGCGGAACCAGTTGACATAGAAGATCCGGGGCAGCTTGTCGGCGTCGCCCTCTTCGCCGACCTTGAGCCAATGGGCCATGTAGTCGGCCATGTTGTAGCCACAGAAGGGCAGCATCGCGAAGGGGTCGAAGCGGAGCTGCCCGACCGTGCCGAAGGCGGCGGCCGTCTGCTCCGAGGACATGGTCGCCCCCATGAAGACGCCGTGCTCCCAGTCGAACGCCTCGCGGACGAGCGGCACTCCCGTCGCGCGGCGGCCGCCGAAGAGGAATGCGTCGATCGGCACGCCGGCGGGGTCCTCCCACTCGGACGCGATCGACGGAGCCTGCGCCGCGGGCACCGTGAAGCGCGCGTTCGGATGCGCAGCGGGCGTCTCCGACGCGGGCGTCCAGTCCTCGCCGTGCCAATCGATCGCGTGCTCCGGCGGCTCCTCGGTCATGCCCTCCCACCAGATGTCGCCATCATCGGTGAGCGCGCAGTTGGTGAAGATCGTGTTCTTCTCGATCGCGTCCATCGCGTTCGGGTTGGTCTTGTAGCCCGTGCCGGGCGCGACGCCGAAGAATCCGGCCTCCGGGTTGATCGCGTACAGACGCCCATCGTCGCCGAACTTCATCCAGGCGATGTCGTCGCCGACCGTCTCGACCTCCCAGCCCTCGAGCGTGGGAATCAGCATCGCCAGGTTGGTCTTGCCGCAGGCGGACGGGAACGCGCCCGTCACGAACTTCACCTTGCCCTCTGGCGACGTCAGCTTGAGAATCAGCATGTGCTCGGCCATCCAGCCCTCGTCGCGGGCCATGACCGAAGCGATCCGAAGCGCCAGGCACTTCTTGCCGAGGAGCGCGTTGCCCCCATAGCCCGAGCCGTACGACCAGATCTCGCGCGACTGCGGGTAGTGCACGATGTACTTGACGTCGGCGTTCGTCGGCCACGGCGAGTCCTTCTCGCCCTCGGCCAGAGGAGCGCCAACCGAGTGGACGCACGGGACGAACTCGCCGGTCGCGCCGAGGTCGTCGAGCGCGCCCTTGCCCATCCGGGTCATGATCCGCATCGAGACGACGACGTACGGCGAGTCCGTGAGCTGGACGCCGATGTGGGACTTGTCCGAGCCAAGGGGGCCCATTGAGAACGGGACGACGTACATCGTGCGCCCCTTCATCGCCCCTTCGAAGAGCTGGTTCATCTCCGTGCGCATCTCCTCGGGCGGGCGCCAGTTGTTGTTGGGACCGGCCTCCTCCTCGGTCTCGGCGCAGATGAACGTGCGGTCCTCGACTCGCGCGACGTCCGAGGGGTCGGACCACGCGAGGTACGAGTTCGGGCGCTTGGCGTCGGAAAGCTTCTGGAATGTGCCGGCATCGACCAGCTCCTGGCAAAGACGGTCGTATTCCTCGGCGGACCCGTCACACCACGTGACCGATTCGGCCCCGGTCAGCGTTGCGATTTCGGAGACCCAGCCCTTGAGGGTCTCGTTATCGGTCGCGTTCGACGAGGGGGCAGCGGTTTCTGACACTTCGGGAGTCACTCCTTGTTCGGCTGGGGGCCGTGGCAGGCCCACTGAGGATGAAACATTCTGCCCTACGGCCGTTTTTTGCGCGTCAGCCAGGTCTCGAAAACGGTTCCGACGCCCTCCGTCAGGCCGGCGCGGGCGCCGGGACGGCTGCGCCGTTTCGGCGCGACATGTACTTCGCGAAGAGGCCCGCCGTGATGAACATGAACCCCGAGTACACGGCGGCGGGGATCGCGAGGTCGATGTCGATCGTGCCCGCGACGGCGATGGCGAGCGTCGAGTTGTGGATGCCCAGCTCCATCGCGATGGCCGTGGCCTGGCGATCGGTCAGCCGCGAGAGCTTTGCCATCCCGAACGAAACGGACATCGCGGCGACGTTGAGCGCAAGGGTCGCGAGGGCGACGTCGGCGAAGTTGTCGACCAGGACATCGAACTCACTAGCGACGGCACCGATCACGACCGCCAGGAACGCGACGAACGCGACCTTCTTCAGCGTGTCCTTTCGCTGGGCGGTCGCCTCGGGGTAGCGCTCGCGGAGATACATGCCGATGGACAGCGGGATGATCGTGATGAAGAAGACGCGAATGACGACCCCGGCCATCGAGATGTCGCCGATGTCGGAGCCCGAGAAATGCTCGGCAGCGAGCCCGAGATAGAGCGGAACCGTCACGAGCGCGCCGAGGCTCGAGATCGCCGTCATCGTCACCGAGAGCGCCGTATCGCCCTTCGCGAGATGCGTGAGGAGGTTGGCAAGCGTCCCGCCCGGCGAAGCGCCGAGGAGAACGAGCCCGATCGCCAGGGTCGGCACGAGGTCGAAGAGCTCGGCGACGAAGAAAGCCAGGAACGGAGCGATCAGGCACAGGTTCAGGAGGCCGATCGCCACCCCTCGCGGGAACACGAAGATGCGCCGGAAGTCGGCGCGCGTCAGCTCGAGCCCCAGGCTCACCATGATCACGGCGAGCGCGATGGGGAGTCCCACCTCTGCGAAAGCGGACGTGTCCTCCACGAACGGTCACCCTAGACGCCGCGCGGGTGCCGCGCGGGGTATCACCCCCTCTACTCGTAGACCAGCCGGTACACCTTGCCAGTGAGTGCGACCGCGTACGAGTGTCCGTCGGCGTCTTGGGCGAACGAGGCGATTCGCAGGAGCTCGAGCCCGGTCGGCTCGGGCTCGCCGAGGCCATCGCCGGACGGCTTCGCGGACTCGATCACGCCTTGGCAGTAGTCGGCGTAGATGTAGCGGCCGACAAGGGGCTCAAGCGCCGGGTCGCGCACGATGTGGCCGCCGGTGATTGCGCAGTTCGGGTCGTCGGGCTTGCCCGTGCGCTCGTAGGTGAGAACGGGATCCACCAACGGTTCACCCTTGTCCTCGACCCCGGTCTCGGCCGTGCCCTCAAGAATCGGCCAGCCGTAGTTCGGCGGCTCCGTCACCTCCGTCGACGCCAGGTCCACCTCCTCCTGCTGGAAGTCGCCCACGTCACCGATCCAGATGTCCGTGCCGTCGATCGAGAACTGCCACGGGTTGCGAAGCCCTAGGGCGATCATCTCTGGCTCGGGCTTCGCGGCGTCGGGATCGAGCCGGAAGAGCTTTCCCAGCGGCGAGCCGGGATCCTGGGAGACGAGCGGCCGAGGCGCCACGGGTCCGCCCTCGCCGGTTGAGAGATAGAGCGAACCCCTCTCGTCGAAGTCGACATGCCCGCCCCAATGCACCTCGTTTGGATGCTCGATCGCCAGGAGCTCCCGCCGCGAGTCCTCGTCGCCCGGGACGAACGCTTCCAGGTGAAGCTTTCTATCGCGTCCCGAATATGTGACAAAGATCTCATTGCCTTTCGGCGAGTGAGCAAGCGACAGCAGGGCGCCCTCGCCCTCGGTCGAGACGTCGCTCGAGATGTCGAGCACGACCTCTGGCTCCCGGCCGCCGGCACGGTCCATGCGTTTGACGACCCCCGCGCGCTCGCCGACATAGAGCGCGCCGTCAGGAGCGCCGGTGAGCGCGATCGGCTCCTCGAACTCGCCGACCTCCTCGAGGGCGAGCTCCGGCTCGGCGGGCAGCGCCTCGTCGGTCGTCTCGCCGGGCTCGTCTCCGCCCCCGCAGCCCGCCACGACGAGCACACTGGAGACGGCGATCGCAGCGCTCCGCCGGATCTCCCGCACACCCCTCACCCCCGGGATCAAACCGCATACAGCCGGCTTTCGCTCCACGCCCTAATAGGCTCACGCGCCGCCAATGCGCTTCTACGAGTACGAATCGCGCCGGATCGTCGAGCGGGCCGGCATCCCGGTCACGGACTACGGCTTCTGCACAACGGCCGACGAGGCCCGCGAGGCCGCCGAGCGGATCGGCGGCGAGACCGTGATCAAGTCGCAGGTCTTGACGGGCGGGCGTATGAAGGCGGGCGGCGTCAAGTTCGCCACCACGCCTGATGAGGCCGCCGAGCACGCGGCGGCGATCCTCGAGCTCGAGATCGGCGGTCACATGCCGGTCGGCGTCCTGGTCGACCCCAAGGCCGACGTCGCCCAGGAGTACTACGCGGCCGTGCTGTGGGACGGGCGCGCCAAGCGCCCGATGATGCTGTTTTCGGACATGGGCGGCATCGATATCGAGCAGGTCGCCGAGGAGCATCCCGACCACGTGGGGCGCGGCCACCTCTCGAACCTCCACCCCGTCTTCGACTTCCAAGCGAAGGAAACTGTCGCCCGCTGCGGCATGACCGGCTCTGAGCTCACCCGCGCGACGATGATCCTCGCCCGCCTCGCAGCGCTTCAGCGCGACTTCGACATGACCCTCGCCGAGATCAACCCGGTCGCGCGCCTGAACGACGGTTCATTCGTCGCCCTCGACGCCCACATGGAGATGGAAGACGAGGCGGTCGGCCGCCACAAGAAGATGCTCGAGGAGATCGGGGTCGACCTATCCGAGCCCCGCGAGATGTACGAGCCCTCGGCCTTCGAGCGGAACGTGAAGGCGATCGACGCCGCCGACCACCGCGGCGTGATCCAGGGCAAGGACCACGGCTTCGAGGGCAACCTCGGCCTCGTGATCGGCGCGGGCGGCGGCTCGCTGACCCTTACCGACGCCGTGCGCTCGCAGGGCGGCAAGCCCGCCAACTACGCCGAGATCGGCGGCAACCCGTCGGTCGCCAAGGCGAAGGGCCTCGCCAAGGAAGTTCTTCAGAAGGAAGGCGTCGAGAAGATCGCGGTGATGATGTCGATCGTCTCCAACACCCGCGTGGACATCGTCGCCCGCGGCGTGATCAAGGCATGTCTCGAGCTTGGCAAGGATCCGGCCGAGACCATCGCCGTTTTCCGCATCCCCGGCGCGTGGGAGGAAGAGGGCGCGAAGATCCTCTCCAAGTACGGGATCGAGTTCCGCGACCGCAAGACGTCCATGTGGGAGGCGGCGGGCGAGGCCGTCGCGAAGATCCAGGGGGAGTGAGGGGCTTTCGCCCCGAAAGCAGCATGTGCGCGGTGAGGGTGCGGAGGTATCTATGTCATCCTCCTGAATCCGAGGACTTCACCTTCATCGTCCAGGGCATCACCGGCCGCGAGGCCGTGAATCTGACGCGCGAGTGCATCGACTACGGCTCCAAGGTCGTCGGCGGCGTCACACCCGGCCGTAAGGGCCGCGAGGTCCACGGCGTTCCCGTTTGGGACACGGTCGAGCAGGCGGTCGAACACCACGGTGCGCCAATCGACGGAGCCGTCGTCACCGTTCCCCCCGCCTTCACCAAGGACGCGGTCGTCGAGGCGATCGAAAACGACGTGAAGCTGATCGTCGTCGTCACCGAGCGCATCCCACGCAGGGACGTCGCCCAGATGGTCGAGCTCGCGGACGAGCGCGGCGCGCGCATCATCGGCCCGAACTGCCTGGGCCTGATCGTCCCCGGCGTCTGCAAGATGGGCGGGATCGGCGGCCCCGCGAAGGACGCCGCCAAGGCGTATGAGCGCGGCGCCGTCGGCGTCATGTCCCGCTCGGGCGGCATGACCACGGAGATCTCCTCATCGCTTACCGCCGCAGGCCTGGGCGTCTCGACCGCCGTCTCGATCGGCGGCGACGCGATCATCGGCTCGACCTACG
Source organism: uncultured bacterium (assembly GCA_963725035.1). Taxonomy (GTDB): domain Bacteria; phylum Actinomycetota; class Thermoleophilia; order Solirubrobacterales; family 70-9; genus JALZKA01. Next base: position 74,490 of record CAVRWX010000008.1, read on the forward strand.
CGGAGCTCATGCCCTACTTCGAAGAGGACCCCGAGACCGAGGCGATCGTGATCTACACCGAGCCCGGCGGACGCATGGAGGCCGAGCTCGTCGACTGGCGCTCAGAAAACGGCTCCAAGCTCCCGATCATCGCCTTCATGGCCGGGAAGTTCATGGATGACGAGGAGATGCAGGGCATGAGCTTCGGCCACGCCGGCACGATCGTCGAGGGCAAGGAGGACTCGGCGACCGAGAAGATCGCCCGTCTCGAGGCGTCCGGCATTCCAGTCGTCGAGCGGATCGATGAGATCCCCGACCGCGTGAAGGAGGCGATCGGCAAGTGAGCGAGGCGATGCATGGGATCTTCATCGAGGTCGAGGTCTCGCCCGAGCACGCGAGCGATCCCGAGCTTGCCCAGAAGCTCGATGACGCGTGCCCGGTTGACATCTTCAAGGCCTCGGACAGCGGAGTGACGGTCGTCCACGAGAACAAGGACGAGTGTGTCCTTTGCGGCCTGTGTCTTGACGCATCCCCCGAGGGCGCCGTCACCGTGACGAAGCTCTACGACGGCACCACGCTCGCGCGGTAATTCACCCCTCGCCAGACTAGGCGGCGATGAACTTCATCTCGGACGTCCTCGAGCAGTTCCCGTCGGCCAGGCCGGCGCTGCTCGCAATCGATGCGAACGGCGAGCGGCGGGTGTGGCACTTCGGCGAGCTGATCGCGATGAGCGCCGGAGTATCGGGCGCCCTCGCAGCGCGAGGCGTGAACCGCGGCGATGTCGTCATGACCCTCGCGGGCAACCGGATCGAGTGGGTACTCACGATGCTCGCGGCGTGGCGGATGGGCGCGGTCGCACTGCCGATGTCCACTCAGCTTCGACCGGGAGACCTCGAGCACAGGGTCGCCGTCGCGAATCCGCGGCTCTGCGTCGGCGAGGAGGAGCTCCTTGGCTCCATGCCCGGCGGGGTCGAGTGCATGACGATGGCGGAGATGGAGTCCGTCCTCGACGAGGACCGCCCGCAGGAGACACCCGCGTCCATCGCGGACCTCGCCCCGAGCGACCCGGCGCTGATCGTCTTCACCTCGGGCACGACGGGCGGACCACGCGCGGCGCTCCACACCGCCTCGTACCTGCCGGCGCAGCGCGGGCAGGCGGAGAACTGGGTCGGCTCGGGCAAGGACGACCTGGTCTGGGTCACGACGGCGACGGGCTGGTCGAAGTCGGCCCGCAATGTCTTCGTCGCCCCCTGGCTGACGGGGGCCGCGGCGCTGATCTGCGACGCGCGATTCGACCCGGTCGAGCGCCTGGCGCTTTGCGAGCGCGAGGGCGTGACCGTTCTCTGTCAGGCGCCTACCGAGTACCGCATGCTCGCGGCGCACGCCGAGCTCGGCCCGGTGCCATCCCTCCGGCGCGCGATCTCCGCGGGCGAGCCGCTCGGCGCCGACATGCTCGCGACGTACCGCGACGCGTGGGGGCTCGAGATCGCAGACGGTTACGGACAGACCGAGACGGGCCACGTGTGTGGCAACCACCTTGGCCTCGAGATCAAGCCGGGGTCCATGGGTCAGCCGCTTCCTGGCTTGGAGGTCCGCGTCGCCGACGGCGAATTGCAGGTGCGCGCCGCCACCTGTCCCACGTTCTTCGCGGGATACATAGGTGACGAGAACGGCCCCGATCTGATCGACGGCGAGTGGTGGGCGACGGGAGACCTCGTGCGCGAAGACGAGGACGGGCATTTCTTCCACGAGGGGCGCGCGGACGACATGATCACGTCGTCCGGCTACCGCATCGGCCCAGGCGAGGTCGAGTCCGCGCTCATGACCCATCCGGCGGTCGCGGAGGCCGCCGCCGTGCCGCATCCCGATCCCGAGCGAGGCTCAGTGGTGCGGGCGGTCGTGGTCCTTCGCGAAGGCGCCGGCGACGACGCGCTGGCGGCAGAGCTCCGCGAGCATGTGAAGTCGGTGACCGCGCCGTACAAGGCGCCGCGGATCGTCGAGTTCGCAGCCGAGCTGCCGAGGACGGCGAGCGGAAAACTCCGCCGCGCCGCCCTCAGGCGCGGCTAGCTAGACGCGACCGGCAGGAACCCTCTCCTCCTGTGGCTCCGGAGCGGGCGGCGCTGGACGCTCGGGCGCGGGGGTACCCGCTGTCTCGGCGCCGAGGCCGGTCTCGGCCCGGACATGGAGCTCCTCGAAGGTGTGCTCCCCGCGGCTCTCTTCCTTCGAGAGGAGCGAGCCGAGGATGCAACCGAGGAAGCCGAGCGGCACCGAGATGATCGCCGGCTGGGTCAGGTTGATGATGGGGTCTTCGGTTCGCACGTCAGGCCCGATGAGCACGATGCCGATCGAGCTCACCACGCCGAACAGGACGCCGCAGACCGCACCCGTGGTGTTGAAGCGCTTCCACGTCAACGCCAGGAGCAGCGCCGGGAAGTTCGCGCTCGCCGCCACGGCGAATGCCAAGCCGACCATGTATGAGACGTTCAGATCCGAGCCGCCGATCACCGCGATGGCGATCGCGAGGGCGCCGATCATGAATGCCGCGATCCGGCCGACCATGACCTCCTCGTGCTCGGAGTCCTTGCCCTTCCTGACCACGTTCGACCAAACGTCGTGCGCAACGGCGCCTGACGCCGAGATCACGAGTCCGGCGACCACCGCGAGGATGGTCGCGAACGCGATCGCCGAGATGATCGCGAGGAAGGCGTCGCCGCCGACTGAGCCCGCGCCGCCGCCGACCTCTTGGGCCAGAAGCGGAGCGGCGAGGTTTCCTGCCTCGTCGACCGCGCCGGTCGTTCCGGCCTCGCCCAGGATCGCCCTCGAGCCGAAGCCGAGGAAGGTGGTCATGACGTAGAAAGCGCCGATCAGCGCAACCGCCCAGCCCACTGAGGAGCGGGCGGCCTTGGCGTCTGGCACGGTGAAGAACCGCATCAGGATGTGCGGCAACCCGGCGGTACCAAGCACCAAGCCGAGTCCGAGCGACACGGTGTCGATCGGTTCGGTGAAACGCAGGCCCGGCGAGAGGTACTCGTCAGGCGAATCGGATTGGTTCTCCGCAAGATCGAAGATGTCGATCGGGTTCCAGCCGATTTCCGCAAGAACGAATATGGACAAAACCGTTGCACCCGTCATCAAGAGCACGGCCTTGACGATCTGAACCCACGTCGTCGCCAGCATGCCGCCGAAGACGACATAGACGAGCATGAAGACTCCCGTCGCGATGACCGCGACGTTGAAGTCGATCCCCACCAGAGCGTTGATCAGAGCTCCGGCCCCGACCATCTGCGCAATCAAATAGAACGCAGCGACGGCCAGGGTTCCAAGCGCGGCGGCAACCCGTGCCGGCCGCTGATTCAGGCGGAACGAGAGGACGTCGGCGATCGTGAACTTGCCGGCGTTTCGCATCCGCTCGGAGAGCAGGAAGAGCACCGTCAGGAACGCGACCAGGAAGCCGACGGAATAGAGGAACCCGTCGAACCCGAACAGGAAGATCAGGCCCGCGATCCCCAGGAACGACGCCGCGGACATGTAGTCGCCCGCAATTGCGAATCCGTTCTGGACTCCCGTGATGCCGCGGCCCGCGGCCCAGAAGTCCGTGGCGGATCGGGTGCGCTTGGAGGCCCAGTAGGTGATCCCAAGCGTTATCGCGACGACGAGGCCGAAGATGACCAGCGCCTCGACATTGACCTCCGCGACTGGAATGAAGGCGGTCATCGGGGCACCTCACCGTTGCCGGCGGTGGCAGAGCCTTCGCCGGTAGCCGGCGCGGTGCCGGCCGGCGCGGGCGCCGGCGTGCCTTGAGCGGCGCGCTCGGCCGCCTTTGCGGCCAGCGGGTCGAAGACCTTGTCGGCGCGCCGCAGATAGGCGGCGGCGAGCACCCACACCATGATGAACTGGCTGAGGGCGAAGATGTAGCCGACGGTGACGCCTTCGATGACCTTCTCGCCCATGAAGTCGGGCGCGACTCCGGCCAAGACGATGAAGCCGAAGTACCAGGTCAAAAAGAAGATCGTGGCCGGGACGACGAAGCGGCGCTTCTGCGTCACGAGTTCCTTGAACTCGGGCGAGCGCGCAGCCGCATCCCAGTCCACCTGCTGGGTGGTTGACATCCTCTCCTCCTTCGCGTAGGTCGCGTAGTCAAACGGCAGCGCTTGATGCTGGTGCCGTTGCAGTGATCGGATTCCTCGTACGTGTTCCCGACGAGGAAGCAGGCAAACTAATTCGCCTCGTGTTCACCAAGATTTCCCCAAAACGTGCCGCATTTGCAGGGATTTTCGTGGTGACAGGTCTTGGCCTTCTCTCGGTCGGAGCGACCCTGCCCGTCATCCCGCGCTACGTGCAGGGGCCGATCGGCGGGAGTGCCTTTGAGGTCGGGCTAGTCACCGGCGCCTTCGCGATCACTGGGCTTGCCTGCCGGCCGATCGCCGGCAATCTCGCCGATCGCCGCGGCCGGCGGCCCATCGTGATCGCCGGGGCGCTCCTCAGCGCGATGGCCGGTGCCCTGTACTTCATTCCCGCCGGCGTTCCCGGCCTGGTCGTGGCCCGCCTGTTCCTTGGCGCGGGCGAAGGCCTGGTCTATACCGCCGGGTCCGCTTGGGTCGTCGACCTCGCGCCGGTTGAGAAGAGGGGCCGGATCATCGGCTTCTACGGCCTGGCGATCTGGACCGGCCTCACGCTTGGTCCGCCGATCGGCGAGTTGCTTCTGCGTGCCTCGAGCTTCGAGATGGTCTGGGCCTTTGCGATGGCCGCGCCCCTTCTCGGGGCCGTCATCGCCTTGCGGATCCCTGAGACGTACAAGGTCTCCGAGCCCGAACCTGGTGAGCGCAGGTCCTGGATCGAGCGCAAGAGCCTGGTACCCGGGATGGGGCTCGCGCTCGGCACAGTGGGCTTCGCGGCTGTCGCGGCGTTCCTCGTTCTCCACCTGGACGAGCGCAACATCGGCCACGGAGCGGAGGTGTTCGCCGCCTTCGCGGCGACCGTGTTCCTCGCCCGGCTACTCGGCGGCTGGCTGCCGGACCGATATGGGCCGGTTCCCTGCATCATCGGCACTGGCATCGTCGAAGCCGCCGGCCTCGTCGCGATCATGCTCGCGCAATCGCTTCCCGTGGCGATCGCCGGGGCCCTCGCGATGGGCGCGGCGTTCTCGCTTCTCCTCCCGTCCTTTGCCCTGCTGGTCGTAAACCGCGTGCCCGAATCCAGGCGCGGCGCCGCCATGGGCACGTTCACGGCGTTCTTCGACGTGGGCGTCGGCGCCGGCTCCGTGGCAGCGGGCGTGGCGGCTTCGATCGGGGGCTACTCGGCGGCGTTCGGGTTCGCCGCCATCGCGGCGGCGTGCCTCATCCCGGTCGCGCTGTCGCTTCGCGGAGCGTCGCGGTCAATGGCCCCGGCGCCGGCCTGATCAGCCCTCTTCGTCTGGCGCCCAGAACGACGGGTCGAGGTCGCCGTCCTTCTCGTGTTGCGCGCCGAACACCAGGTACTCGAGTCCATCGGGCCCGGCCTCGAACCGGCGCTTGACGGGTGGCGCGACGCGGAGGAAGTCGCCCTGCTCAAGCTCGACGATCTCGTCGTCGAGCTTGACCCTCCCGGAGCCGGCGATCACGAAGCAGACCTCCTCGGCTTCCTCGTGTTGATGGCCGAAGGCCTGGCGCTTGTCGGGCTTGAGCCGATGATGGGCGAACCCCGCCTGGTCAGCCTCCAGCTCCTTCGCGGGAAACCGCGCCTCGGCGATTTCGGCGAATCCGAATTCGGGCGCGGAGTCCTTCAGCTCTGAGACGTTCTTCTTCGTGTAGTCGGGCATGGAGATCTCCTTCTGTTTCTTGCTCTAAGCGCCTGCCCCGGCGCGGAGCCTTTCAAGCTCCTCGACGTCATGGGCGCAGAACATGCGGATCTCGCCACCGGCGCCGCCCTTGCGCTCGTTCAGCTCGCGCAGGCGCTCCTCGTTCTCCAGCCGGCGCTTGCGCTCGAGGCCGACGATCGCCTGGAATGCGCGAAGGCCCGGCGGGCAGCCGGCGGGAGTCTCGACCTGGCGGCGATGGAAGTAGCCGTCGCCGCAGTGCATGAGCCACCCGTCGGCGTCCTTGACCGCAATGGCCGAATGCCCGCGCGTGTGACCGGGAAGCGGAACGATCAGGATCTCCGCGTCCGTGCCAGGCAGCGGCCGGACCGCTTCGAAGCCCATCCACTCGTCGCCTTCGACGTCATGCGGATGCCAGTTGGGGCCGTGCTCGAAGAGGTTCTTCATGTAGCGCGAGCGCTCTTTGAGGCTCGGGCTCTGGACCGCCTCCATCTCGGGCCGCCAGACGTGAATCTGGGCTTCGGGGAAGTCCGGCAGGCCGCCGGCGTGATCGATGTCGAGATGCGTGGGGACGAGGTGGCGGACATCGGTGGCGCTGAAGCCGAGCGCCTCGACCTGGCGAAGCGCCGTTTGCGATTCGTTCAATTTGGGCTGGAGGACAGCCCGAAAGGGCGGAGGAAGCCGCTTCGGGCTCTGCACCTGGTGAAGCCCGAAGCCTGTATCGACCACTACCAAGCCGTCTGCCATCTCGATCAGAAGGACATGGGCGCAGAACTCTGCCCTGGTCCACGGAGCGCCTTCGCCCCCGAGCAAGCTTCCGCCGTGAGGGCACATGGTCGCGCAACTGAGGTGATGGATTCGAGCTGTCACTTTCGGGGCACCCTATTCGTGTCGGCCACTCACGGGCGGCTTGCCATCCTGCCCCACATGCGCGTAGCGATCATCATCGGAAGCACCCGGCCGAACCGCAAGAGCGCGAAGGTCGGTCTGTGGGTGTTCGAGCAGGCGCGCGAGCGAGACGACCTCGAAGTCGAGCTCGTCGACCTGGCCGACCAGGGCCTCCCGATCTTCGACGAGGGAAATCCGCCAGGAGCGGGCAAGTACGAGCACGAGCACACCAAGCGCTGGGCTGCCGCTAATCGACTCGTTCGACGGCTACGTCTTCGTCACCCCTGAGTACAACCACGGCATCCCGGGCGTCTTGAAGAACGCGCTCGACTTCATCTACGCCGAGTGGAACAACAAGGCCGCCGGCTTCGTCGCCTACGGCAATACCGGCGGCGCGAGGTCGGTCGAGCAGCTCCGCCTGGTCATGGCCGAGTTCAGCGTCGCCACCGTCCGCTCGACCGTCGCCCTCTCGATCTTCACCGACTTCGACAAGGAGAACAAGTTCACCCCCGACGATCGGCATCTGAGGAAGCTCAACGCGATGTTCGACGAGCTGGTCGCCTGGGGCGAGGCGCTCAAAGGCGTGCGGGAGTCGCGCATAAAGGGTGAACGTCCGTGACCTACCCCTATAGGGGCTGCTGACGGACGTTTGCCCTCGGATGCGACTTGGGTTACGCAGTTCTGCATAACGATCCTTATGCACGGACGCATAATGCTTGCGGGCATTTGGCTCGCTACGACGGCTATGCGCTAGCGATGCTCGCGGCGTTCTCGCGCAGGTAGTCGCGCAAGAACGGCAGCGTGAACTCGACGTACCCGTGGCCGGCGGCTTCGATCAACTCCGCGTCGATGAGTCGACGGCGATAGATACCGGCGTAGTCCTTGGTCGCATCGAGCCGTTTGGCAATCTCCCCTGTTCTTGATGGCCCGTCGTCCTTAGTCATCGCCAGTAGAAAGGACTTGTCGCCATCGGAAAGGGCGGCCAGCGCTGGCGCATGCACCAGCGAGCCAAGTCGGCGGCGAGCGCTCAAGACCCCAGCTTCGGCGTCAGCGAGGTTGATTGTTTGGGCTTCACGGCGGGCCCGCCAGCACTGGGATCCAATGAGTTGGATCAAGAACGGGTATCCCTGCGTACCTTCAACCATCACGTCAAGAGCATCGTCATCGACGCGACGACCGGTCTCGATAATGGGATCCTCGAGCGCCCTTCGCGCCTCCTCCAATTCGACGGGGCCCAGGTGGTAACGGTCGGCTCGACGGAGAAAGGTGAGGACGTCGTCATTCAGAAGATCGCTTATCGACGAGCTAAGGCCGGCAGCAGCAAACGCGAGCTCCCGCCCTTCGCGGAAGGCGTGTTGAACCGTGGCAGCCACCTCGCGCAACTCATCAATCTGGTTCCGATGGATCTCGTCGAGCGTGATCAGCAGCCCTGTCTCGTTCTCAGCCAAGAGGTCCGTCAGCAACGTGATCTGGCTGCGAAGGTCGGACTTGACTACATGCGACTCCAGCGTCTCCCAGGTCAGCCCTCCACCCTTGAGCGGGAGCTGAAACCCCGTGAGGCGTTGCCGAACGGCTGCGGGGTCGAATCGGCGCAGAAGTTCTGGGAGCCGACTTTGGGTCAGGCGCTCAACCAAGCCGCGTGTCGCTGTCTCGCTGATGACAAGCCACCCTTCGGCCTCCGCCACATTTTGGACAGCGTTCAACATTGCGGTCTTGCCGCCGCCCCTCGCGCCGGTGTACAAAGTGGCCCTGCCGGCGGCACCCGGGCCATCGCCGAGCGCGTCGGAGAACTCCGAAATGAGTTCGTCTCGACCGGCAAGTAGCGGCGGACTCGCTCCGAAAGTGGGCTTGAAAGGGTTCATCTGAGCCACCGTAACAGGTCGTTTCTACTCTTTTCTACTTTTTCTACACCTTTCTAATTGCGGCGCAGCCTTAGCGCTAGAAGAGCGCGGGTTGCTCTGCTTCTGACTCAGATCGAGGCTCTGGAGCATCCGTCCGCTCCCGCAGAAATCGCCGCGGCGGGTTCTTGCCTCGTGCCAGCTTGGCGAGGCGGTCGCGCTCCTTCTTCGGTAGGTAGGCCCCTCGCCCGTAGAGGCGTTCGTAGCGCGGCACCAGGTCCGGGCGGTACTGACGGAGCCAGTCCATGAAGAGGCTCTTGACCTCGCCGCGGAGGTGAAGGCCTATGCCGCCGACATTCGTCGCGCCCATCTCGCCGGCGACCTCGAGGATCTTCTCGACCTGGCGTGGGTCGTCGTTGATGCCGGGCATGAGCGGCGCGATCAGGATCCCGGAAGGGATGCCGGCTCGGGTCAGCTCGCCGACCGCGGCCAGCCGGGTCTTCGGATGCGGCGTGTGCGGCTCGGACGCGCGCCACGCCTTCTCGTCGAGCGTCGGCACCGACAGGTTCGCGACGAACTCGGTGCGCTTCGCGATCTCCTTGAAGAGGGCGAGGTCGCGCAGGAGCAGCGGCGACTTCGTCAGCACCGAGCACGGGTTGGCGTAGTCGCGCATCGCCTCCCAGACCCCCGGCATCAACTTGTAGCGCGACTCGACCCACTGGTACGGGTCGGTGTTCGTCCCGAGCGCGACGTGCTCGCCGCGCCAGCGCGCCTTGCCGAGCTCGGCCCGGACCAGCTCCGGCACGTTCACCTTGACGACGATCTCCCGCTCGAAGTCGCGGCCCGCGTTCAGGTCGAGGTAGGTGTGCGTTGGCCGGGCGAAGCAATAGACACAGGCATGAGTGCAGCCCCGGTACGGGTTGATCGTCCAGCGGAACGGCATCCGCGAACGCTCAGGGACCGCGTTGATCGCCGACTTCGCCTGGACCTCGTGGAAATTGATCCCGAGCGCCTCCGGCGCGTCGAACGTGCGGACTACCGATTCACCCATTCCGGGGAGCAACGCCTGAGGCCCTGCTCCTTTCTCGAGGTTGTCCCATCGCACGAACACATGTTCGCATGCGGTTGCGGATGGAAACTAGAGGTCGGACCCCGAGACGATGCTCACATTGCGCCGCGGACGAGCGCCTCCGGCGGGAGCCAGTGGCCGGCGTCGGTCTCGAGGTAGGCCGGCTCGATGCCGCCCTCCTGAAGCAGCTTGCGTGCCTCCCGGGCGAACTCGACGGAGATGATCGGGTCGTTGGCGCCGTGGTGGATCGCAACACGCAGGGCCTCGCGCCCGTTCAGTTCCGGCGACCAGCCGTCGACGGTCGGGACGAAGCCGCTGAACGCGATCAGGCCGGCGGGAGTCGGGCGACCCTCCCCCAGGCTCACCGCATAAGACATGACGGCGCCCATCGAAAAGCCGCCGATCACGGTCCGGTCCCAGCCGAGGCCCCGCTCGGCCAGGAAACCGTCGAGGAATCCCGTCAGCGACTCATACGACGACGCGAACGTCGCCGGGTCCGGATAGCCCACGCGCGGCACCAGGTACCAGTGCCGCCCACCCGGCGGCACGTTGGTCAGCGGCGCGCCGGTGGTGACGCCGACGAGCCGGCGCTCCGGGTCCAGTTCGTCAAGGAGCCCGAAGAGGTCGTTCTCGTCGGCGCCCCGGCCGTGGTTGAGGACGAGCGCGCCCTCGGGCGCGCTCGCAGCTTCGCGAACTCTGTGGACCAGCTCGCTCACCCGTGCGAGCGAGCTGCCCGCGGGTTCTCGACGGGCGTCAGGACCCGCTCGATCTCCTCGCGCTTGTCTTCGAGGAACGGCGGCAGGATGAGCGCCTCACCGAGGTGCTCGGGATCCTCGTCGACGCCGAAGCCCGGGTCCATCGTCGCGATCTCGAACAGGACGCCGCTCGGCTCGCGGAAGTAGATCGACTCGAACCAGAAGCGGTCGATCACGGGCGTCGGATGAGCTCCACCCTCGATCGCGCGATCGCGCCAGCCCTCGTGCTCGGCCGTCTCGGACGCCCATGCGATGTGGTGCACGGTGCCGGCGCCCTGGATGCCGCGCTCGTCCGGTGCTGCGTCATACGCCCAGGTGCCGCCGCGGCGCTTGCCCCGGATCTCCCAGCCGTCGCCGGCGGGTTCGAAGTCCAAGATGCTCCTCCAGCAGCGAGCGGCTCCGCTCGGGGTCGGACGCGAATGCTCGGGCGCCCTCGAAGCCCTGGAGCGCGTGCTCGGAGGGAACCTCGGGATGGTCGGCGATCAGCGGCTGGTCGTCGACGGTCGAGACGACGAGGTCGTGCTCGAGGCCCTCGGGGTCGCGGAAGCGAAGGCCGCCGTCAACCCGCTCGGAGTCCGTCCCCGCCGAGGAAAGGCGCTCCTCCCAGAAGTCGAGGGCGGCTTCGGAGGCCACGCGCCAGATGATTCGGTGGACCATTCCGTCGCCCGCGCGGCCTGCCGCGGCGTCCGGGAACTCGAAGAAGGTCATGTCGGCGCCGGGCGTGCCCTTCTCGTCGGCGTAGAAGAGGTGATAGACGCTCGGCTGGTCCTGGTTCACGGTCTTCTTGACCATGCGCAGGCCGAGCGTGCCGGCATAGAAGTCAACGTTCTGCTGAGCGTTGGCTGTGATGGCAGTTATGTGGTGGACGCCGTCGAGCTTCATGGTGTTCCCTTCGCCGGGTGGACTACTTGCATGCGCAACTATAGCACGTAGTAGTTGTACGTGCAACTAGATTGCGCTACCCTCCCTCGCGTGAAGCGCACGCAACAGGGAGAGGACCGGCTGTCCGAGGACGAGATCGCCGCCTGGAAGGGCATGCTCCGCGCCCATCGTGACCTGGTCGTAAGCCTCGATACCCAGCTCGAGCGCGAGCACTCCCTCCCCCTCTCCTCGTACGAGGTCCTGATGGTCCTGGCCGATTCGCCCGGCGGCCGCGCGCGCATGGGCGAGCTGGCGGACCAGCTGCTCCTGAGCCGCAGCGGCCTGACCCGCCTGGTCGACCGCCTGGTCCGCCAGGGCTGGGTCGAGCGAAAGCCGTGCGAGGACGACGCCCGAGGCCTCTATGCCGCTATCACCCGTTCCGGGCGCACCAAGCTGAAGAAGGCCCGTCCCGCTCACCTCGACGGCGTGCGCGAAGGCTTTCTCTCGAAGCTCTCGGACTCGGATCTTGAAGCGCTCTCCAGAACGTGGAAGCGGCTGAATCGCGCCGGGGCCTAGCCCGCGAGCGGGACCGGCTGGCCGAGCTCGTAGCCCTGGGCCATGTCGACACCGTGCATGCGAAGGAGCGGCAGGACGCTCGACGACTCGACGAGCTTCGCCACGGTCGTCTTCGACGTGCCCTGCGCAAGGCGGACGATCGCGCGCATCGTCGAGTAGTCGGGCTCTTCCAGGAGAGAGCGAACGACGACTCCGTCGATCTTGATCTGGCGAACCGGAAGGCGCTGGAGGTACTCGAAGGACCCGAAGCCGGCGCTGAACCCGTCGAGGACCAGCGGGCATCCGGCCTCGGCAAGCCGGTCGAGGGTCGCGGTAGCCCGCTCGACGTCGAGGCGAACCGAACCCTCGCCGATCTCGAATCCAAGCGAGCCCTCCTCAACTCCCGCGTTGGCTACCCGAGAGACGAGGCCGTCGAGGCCGCGGTCGTCGCCGAACGTCTCGCCGGAGAGGTTCACCTGAAAGCGAGCGCCGCGGGAACCGTTTGAGAGCATGGTGAGAGCGCGCGAGACCACCCAGTTGTCGATCTCCGCACACATCCCTTCGGTCTGCGCCGCAGCACCGAGGAAGGATGTGGCACTGAGGACTTCGCCGGTCTCGTCGCGCATGCGGACGAGCAGTTCGTGGTGGGCGACCCGCCCCGATCGCAGGTCGATGACCGGCTGGCCATAGATCAGGAGCTCGTCCGCGTCGAGCGCCGCCTGAACCCTCTCGGTCAGCGATCGCTCGCGCACGAGCTGCGGCCTGGGAGCCTGATCGGCGAGGCTCCGGCGGGGGGACGACTCGACTGGCCCGTCCTCGGGCCGCGAATGTGGGTGGCCCGAGGAAGGTGCCTCCGCCGGCTCCGCCACCGCGCCACCACGCTGCTTCGCGCGGTACATGGCGGCGTCGGCGGTGGCCATCACGTCTTCGGTCGTGCGTGTGTCGTCGCCCCCGAACGGCGCGATGCCGATCGAAACCGAGACCCCCCACGATCCGACCTCGTCGGTTGCGATACGCGAGATGAGCGCATCGGCCAGCCTCATGGCCTCGTGGCCTTCAGCGCTGGGAAGGAGCACCGCGAACTCGTCGCCGGCCAGGCGCGCCAGGACGTCGGTCGAGCGGAACCTCCCGCGCATCGCCTCGGCGACGCGCCGAAGCGCGACGTCCCCAGCACCGTGGCCGCGAGAGTCGTTCACGCCCTTGAGGCGGTCCATGTCGATCAGGAGCAGCGCGCCTACCCCGCCGTAGCGGCGGCGGAGCGCGAGCTGTGAGTCCAGCTCCTCGCGAAAGCGCCTGCGGTTCATGAGCCCGGTGAGAGAGTCGTGGTCGGCGATGTAGCGGAGCTGCTCCTCGAAGTGCTTGCGCTCCGTCACGTCCTGCACCTGCACGATGCCGTCGGTTCTGACACCGCCTTCATTTGGAATCGTCGAGACGCTGAGCTCCAGCCAGACGAGCCTGTCGTCGGAAAGTAGCGCCCGCTTCTCCACGGTGAAGCGCTCGATCGCCCCCTCAAGCAGCCGCTCGCGCTGAGCCTCGTCGATCGCGGCGTCCTCGGCGAGGCAGAGCCCCGTCAGCCTCGAGCTGATCAGCTCCTCAGCGGTGTGACCCGTGAGGTCGCAGAGGGCCCGGTTTACGTCGGTCAGGCGCCCGTCGGGCCCTTCTCTGAAATCGACCATGGCGATGCCTATCGGCGCGTTCTCGAAGGCGCTCCGGAAGCGAGCATCTGCCTCGGAGCGAGCGCGTTCGATCTCGGCCATCTCGATGCCGTCCTCGACCCGCGCCGCATCGTGCGCAGATGGAAGCCCGAACAAGCTTTTTGATTGCCGGTCGCCCCCTCCAGGATCCCCGTTACCACCTGTTTCCATCGAGTTCTCAACCATCGAGTTTCAACGTACAGACGGTCCCAGGGACCGGAACCGGACATTCGTCCGCCAGTCGCCAAAGAGATGACCTCCCTCCCCGAAACGCGGTAGGAAATGCTGCACGGAGTTCGGCGGGGCTACCTCATTCGAGGTGTGGGCCGCGCCTCCCCTACGCTGGCTGTGATGGCCAACAAACTCGCCGAAGAGTCGAGCCCCTACCTCCTCCAGCACGCCGAGAACCCGGTCGACTGGTACCCGTGGGGCCCGGAAGCGCTTGCACGCGCGCGTGATGAGGACCGGCCGATCCTGCTCTCGATCGGCTACTCGTCGTGCCACTGGTGCCACGTGATGGAGCGCGAGTCGTTCGAGGACGAGGCCACTGCGGCCTACATGAATGAGCACTTCGTCTGCATCAAGGTCGACCGCGAGGAGCGGCCGGACGTGGACGCCATCTACATGGAGGCGGTCCAGGCGATGACGGGACACGGGGGCTGGCCGCTCACCGCGTTCCTCGACACCGAGACCTCCCCCTTTTACTGCGGCACCTACTACCCGCCGGAGCCGCGCCACGGCATGCCGAGCTTTCGCATGGTGATGGAGGCCGTGGTCGCCTCATGGGAGGGAAAGCGAGCGGAGATCGCACAGCAGGCCGGAGGCATCCGCGAGCGGCTCGCGGCGACGGGACAGATCGAGCCGATGGACGGCTCGCTCAGCCCCGCGCTCCTGGAGGAGGCCGAACGGCTCCTCGTCTCGAACGCCGATCCCATGAACGGAGGCTTCGGAGGCGCGCCGAAGTTCCCCCCGGCGTCGGCGATCGAGTTCCTCCTGGCGCGCGGCGAGCGCGGCGTGGCGGGACATGCACTGGACGGGATGCTCGCCGGCGGCATCTTCGACCAGGTCGGTGGAGGGTTCGCCCGCTATGCGGTCGACGCGAATTGGCTCGTGCCCCACTTCGAAAAGATGCTCTACGACAACGCGCTCCTCGCTCGCGCCTACCTCCACGGCTTTCAGGCGCAAGGCCACGAGCGCTGGCGTGTCTGTTGCGAGCGGACCCTCGAGTGGATGCTCCGGGAGATGCGCGGGCCCGAGGGCGGCTTCTACTCGGCGCTCGACGCGGACTCCGAAGGCGTCGAGGGCCGCTTCTACGTCTGGTCCGAGGACGAGCTGCGCGAGGTGTTGGGCGGCGCGGGGCTTGGCGGCGAAGCCGATGAGCTTGTCGCCTACTGGGGCGTTACCGCTGAGGGGAACTTCGAGGGGCAGAACATCCTGCACCTCGCGGGCGGCGCCCGGGCGCCGGCGCCGCCAACGCTCGAAGCCGCGCAGACCGCTCTCTACGACCACCGCGCCAAGCGCGTGTGGCCTGGCCTCGACGACAAGCGGATCACCTCGTGGAACGCGCTCGCGATCGCCGCGCTGGCCGACGCGGGCGCCGTTCTGGACCGCCCCGACTTCACGGCCGCCGCCCGGACCGGAGCTGAGTTCCTCTGGGAGAAATTGCGCGACAAGCAAGGTCGCCTTCTCCGCACCTGGAAGGACGGGGAGGCGAAGATCCTGGCCTATCTGGAGGACTACGCGTACGTCACAGAGGCGCTGCTGGTCCTGTACGAGTCGACGTTCGAGGAGCGCTGGTTCGTCGCCGCGCGCGAGACGGCAGACGCGATGATCGAGCGGTTCGCGGACCCCGATCGGGGCGGCTTCTTCACGACAGCCAAGGATGCCGAGGAGCTCATCGTGCGCCGGAAGGACATCGACGACCACCCCATTCCCTCGGGCAGCTCGTCCGCTGCCCTCGGCCTCCTGCGCATGGCGGCCCTGACCGGCGAGCACAGCTACGCCGAGCACGCGCACTCCGTCTTCGGCCTCATCGGGCGCGTCGCCAAGAGCCACCCTCAGGCGGTGGCGCACCTCTTGCGGGCGGTCGACTTCGACCTTGCCCAGGTGAAGGAGGTCGCGCTGGTGGGCTCAGACCCTGACGAGCTGGCCGCGGTGGTGCGCTCCGAGCTTCGCCCACACGTTGTTCTGGCCGGTGGCCAGGAGGGAGTGAAGGAGCCTCCGCTCATGGCTGAGCGAACCGAGGTGGATGGTCTGGCAGCGGCATACGTCTGCGAAGGTTTCGCGTGCCGAACGCCCGTCACCGATCCCGCTGAGCTGTCGGCTCAGCTCGCCGGATAATCTCCTGGCCATGGCCACGGCAACGAAGAGAAGCGCTAAGCAGGTCGCAACCGCCTACTTCGAGGCGATTGCGGCGCGAGACCTGGACGCGATGGTCGAGGTGTGGGCGCCCGGCGGTATGGACCACCTCAGCGGGTTGGCTGATCTCAAGGCCCCCCAGGGCGTCAAGGATTTCTTCGGCGAGATGTTCCGCGCGATCCCCGACTTCTCCATGTCGGTCACGGACATGGTCGCCTACGGCGACAAGGCGGCCGTGCAATGGGCCGCGAAGGGCACCTTCAACGGCACCGGCAAGTTCCAGGGCGTCGCGCCAACCGGCGCTCGGCTCGAGCTCTCCGGGCTAGACCTCCTCACCATCCGCGACGGGTTGATCCAGGAGAACTTCGCCTTCACGGACGGCATGGAGATGGCGCGCCAGATGGGCGTCATGCCGCCCGCGGGATCTGCTGGCGAGAAGGCCATGCTCGGCGCGATGAACGCGAAGACCAAGGCCACCGCGAAGCTCCGTCACATCGCCGGCCGCTGATTCTCGGGGCTGTCACTGAACTCAACATCGGTGCCGAATCCGCGCTCAGGGGCCAAGGGGACGATCTCATAGCCATCCTCGCGGAGGGATCTCAAGAGCTCCTCGCGGTGCTCAATGCCCCGTGTCTGGAGCAAGATCTCGATGCGGGTTTCGTGGAAGCCGCGCTGACCGGCGTCGCGGAGGTGCTCGATCGAGAGCACATTTCCCTGACCCTCGGCGATCGCCACCAGTAGCGCAGCCAGGCCCCCGGGATGGTCCGGCACTTTGGTGGCAAAGTGGATCGTCGTGCCCTGACTGGACTCGTGCAGCCTGCTCGCGGCCGAAAGGCGATCGAGATCGATATTGCCGCCTGAGAGGACCGCGATCACGACCTCCCTCTCGTCCAGGATGATATGCCGACTCCCGCATCGTCGATGACCAGGATCGAGGTCTTATCTGGACCGGCGAGCCACTCTCCACGGCGCAACGAGTCTTCGAGGGCGTTGGGAAGTTTTACGGCGAGGCGGGAGCCCTCTGGCTGGTACGCGCGCTCCTGCAGCACGAAGGCCGCGTTTCCTATCGCACCCTCAGACAGGTTTTTGGTTTTGACGAGGCCAGGCTGGCGGAAATCCGTGCGGAGCTTGTATTTACACGATGCGCCATGGACGAGGATGAGGAGGGGCTCGTCTGGACAGGGCGCACTCTGCCTGCCACTGTGCCCACGGCGCCGCGGATGCCCTCGGATAGCGCCCTGGGAGAGAGCACTGCTGCCAGTCTCCCAGCTGCGTCCGAGATTGCGACAACGCCTTCCCCAGGCGCCGGCCCGTGGCATTCCGGAAGCCGAACGACGGCAGTTGACCGTCCTGTTCTGCGATCTGGTCGACTCCACAAAGCTCACCCAGCAACTCGACCCCGAAGACCTGCGCCAGGTGGTGCGCGCCTACCAGGAGACCGCCGCCGAGGTGATCCAGCGCTTTGAGGGACACATTGCGCAGTATCTGGGCGATGGCCTGCTCGTCTACTGTGGCTACCCGCGCGCCCATGAAGACGACGCCCAGCGCGCCGTGCATACGGGCCTGGGGATCGTCGAGGCCATGGGCACCTTGAATAGCCGACTGCAGGCCAAGTATGGCGTCGCACTCGCCGTGCGCCTGGGCATCCACACCGGGCCAGTGGTGGTGGGTGAAATGGGAAGCGGTGGGCGACACGAGCACCTCGCCCTGGGGGAAACGCCCAACATTGCGGCGCGCCTCGAAGCTCTGGCCGCCCCCAACACCGTCGTGATCAGCGCCGTCACAGCCCAGTTGGTGCAGCGCGCCTTTGCCCTGGAAGGGCTCGGGACCCAGGCGCTCAAGGGCATCACTGCACCCATGGGGGTCTGGCGGGTCGTGGGCCCCCTTGAGATGCTGCGCGATGCCATGACGCTGGCATCCGAGGATGTAAAACCCCTGGTCGGGCGGGGCGAGGAGTTGGGCCTCCTGGTGCGGCGCTGGGAGCAAGAGTAAAGCGGGGCAGGGGCAGGTGGTGCTCATCAGTGGGGAAGCCGGGATCGGCAAATCGGCGCTGGTGGAAACGCTGCGCGCGCACGTGCGGCGCGAAGGGTTGACGCGTGTTGCCCTGCGGTGTTCGCCCTATCACACCAACAGTGCCCTCTATCCCGTCATCGCGCATGTGCAGCAGGCGTTGCGCTTTGAACGCCACGACACTGCCGAGGACAAGCTGGCCAGGCTGGGGCAGGCCTTCCAGACGTCGAGCCTACCCCTGCATGAGGTTGTGCCTCTCATGGCGGCGCTGCTGGCCGTGTCCCTGCCCGATGGGCGCTACCCACCGCTGCATGTGACCCCTTTCCAGCAACGGCAACAGACGCATGATGCGCTGGTGGCCTGGATGCTGGAGGAGGCCGAGCGGCGGCCCGTCCTGATGGTGTGGGAAGACCTGCACTGGGCCAACCCGTCGACGCTCGAACTGCTCGGGCTGTTCATCGACCACGCCCCCACTGCGCCGCTGTTCTACGCCTCTGACCTTTCGTCCGGAGTTCGTGCCGCCCTGGCCCCCCCGCTCGCATATGACGCCGTTGACCCTGCACCGCCTGGAGCGTCCCCAGGTCGAGGCCATGATTGCGCGGCTGGCGGCCGGTAAAACCTTGCCGGTGGAGGTGCTCGAGCATATCGTCAGCAAGACCGATGGGGTGCCCCTGTTCGTCGAAGAGCTGACCAAGATGCTCCTGGAATCCACCCTCCTGCGGGAGGAAGCCGAGCACTATGCGC
Organism: uncultured bacterium; assembly: GCA_963725035.1. Taxonomy (GTDB): domain Bacteria; phylum Actinomycetota; class Thermoleophilia; order Solirubrobacterales; family 70-9; genus JALZKA01. The sequence continues at coordinate 93,035 of CAVRWX010000008.1, forward strand.
TGACCGGCCCGCTGGCCGCGGTCACCATTCCCACCACCCTGTACGACTCGCTCATATGGCCCGCCTGGATCGGCTCCCGACGGTGCGCGAGGTGGCGCAACGCGGGGCCGTACTGGGCCGGGAGTTTGCCTATGAACTCCTGCATGCGCTCATGCCGATGGAGGAGGCCACGTTGCAACACGGTCTGACCCAGTTAGTGGACGCCGAACTCCTCTATCAGCGGGGCAGGCCGCCTCGCGCCCGCTACATCTTCAAGCATGCGCTCATCCAGGATGCCGCCTACGCCTCCCTGCTGAAAAGCACCCGGCAGCAGTACCACCAGCAGACTGCACAACTACTCGAAGCCCGGTTTCCAGAGCATGGCCGCCAGGCCCGAAATCCTGGCACACCACTACACCGAAGCCGGGTGCCGCGCGCAGGCCGTGGACTACTGGCAGCAGGCCGGCACACGGGCGCTCCAGCGCTCCGCCAATGTGGAAGCCATCACCCATGTGCAACGCGGACTCGAGCTGCTACACCACGCTCCCAGACACGCCGCAGCGCACCCAGCACGAGCTCGACTTCTTAACCACCCTGGGGCAGGCATTGGCGTCGACTGGGATACGGTGCCCCGGAAGTGGTCCAGGCCTACACGCGTGCCCGCGAGCTATGCCAACAGGTCGGTGAGACTCCAGAACATTTCCCGGTCCTGTATGGCCTGTGGTTCTTTTATATGGCTCGCGCGGAACATCAGACGGCCATGGAACTGGGTGAGCAATGCCTCCAGCTCGCGCAACACGTCCAGGATAAGGCGCTTCTCCTGGCGGCGCATATTAGCAATCGGGGACAGCTGGTTTTATCTGGGCAACCCCGCCCTGGCCTGCACTCACCTGGAGCACACGATTGCCCTGTATGATCCGGCACAGCACCACGTGTTGGCCTATCGCTATGGCGGTACAGACCCTGGCATAGGAGGCTTGGCTATTATGCCTGGGCCCTGTGGCTGCGGGGGTATCCCGCAGGCCCGCGCGCAGAGCGCCAGGGCCCTGAGCCTGGCCCAGGAGCTCGCCCATCCCTATACGCTGGCGCGTGCGCTGTATTACGACACCCTCCTGTACCAGTTGCGCCGCGATGCGCCGGCCGTCCGCGACCAGGCCGACGCGGCGATCACTGTGGCCACCGCCCAAGAGATTTGCCCTCGTGCAGGCCCTGGGGCACATCATGCGTGGCTGGGCTATAGCCGTGCAGGAGCACAGTACTGAAGGCCTGGTGCAGATACGGCAGGGTCTCGATACGTACCGCTCGACCGGGGCAACTTCAACGGCCCCATTTTCTGGCCCTGCTGGCGGAGGCGTCTGGCCTTCTGGGCCAGCCGGAAGGCGGCTTGGTCGCCCTGGAAGAAGCGCTGGCCCTGGTGGAGCAGACGGGGGAGCGATACTACGAAGCGGAGCTGCATCGCCAGCGCGCCGAACTGCTGCTCCTGCGCGAGGCCAAGAGCCACCTAACCCCCGACAGTCGGGAGCAACACGAAGCCGAGACGTGTTTTCAGCACGCCATCGACGTGGCTCGTCAGCAGCAGTCAAAATCCCTCGAACTGCGCGCCGCCATAAGCCTGACACGCCTGTGGCAGCGCCAGGGCAAGCGCCAGGAGGCGTACGACCTGCTGGCGCCGATCTATGGCTGGTTCACCGAGGGGTTTGACACGGCGGACTTGCAGGAGGCCAAGACGCTATTAGACGAACTGGCGTAGCAAGCGAGGCGCGTGCTTCCACTCAACCCCTCTGCCCCTGGCGCGTTGCCTTGGGCCAGGCAACGAGGTGTATGGCTCGTGTGTCTGTTGTGTAGTATTCCCCCGTGCCACCGGGAACCCATCCCAGGCGCGCCCAGAGCGTCCAGCGGCTGGCCAGCGCTGGACGCAGCAGGCAGGCCGCCGGCCCGCGCCGCAGGGTACGGACCGGACGGGGGCCTGATGACGGGCAGCCGGCGCGGCGGCTAGGGGGGGCTGCTTCCCAACGCGATGAGCGCTGCCTGATACAAAAGCTCTTGCAACGCTGTAGGCGCTGCGGAGGGGCGGCCTGAGACTGGTGCACCCCCCCTCGGCACCTGCGGAAGGCCTCAGGGGAGCCTCTTAAAGCAGCACTCTCATAGCTTTGAAGCAGTCCCCCTAGGCACCTGCGGGAAGGCGTCAGGGGAGCGATGCGGGGGGCGATGCGGGCGGTGGAAAAGGCCGTTTGAATTTCCTATACTTCCTTGACGATCAACCGCCTCTTGCCGCGGCAGGTGGCGCAGATGGCACGGGCAATAGGTGGGGCTGATGTCTTGCCGGCTGATCTCCTCGACCAGATCGTGGCCCAGACCGATGGGGTACCGCTGTTTGTGGAAGAAGTCACCAAGTTTGTGCTGGCGTCACAGCGGCTACATGGTCAGGTTGAGAGGCCCTGCCCATGCGCTATCCGCCGTCACGATTCCCACGACGCTGCACGATTTGTTGATGGCCCGTCTGGATCAGATGGGGGTGGCGAAAGGTACCGCACAACTGGCCGCCACGATTGGGCGGGAATTTGGCTTTGCGCTTCTCCATGCCGTTGCGTCTGTCGAGGAAGAGACTTTACGCCAAGATCTGCGGCGGCTCGTCGACGCCGAACTGCTCTACCAGCGGGGTGTCGGCGCACAGGCCACGTACGTCTTCAAGCATGCCCTGATCCAGGAGGCAGCCTATACGTCCCTGTTGCGGCGCACGCGCCAGCACTACCACCAGTGGATTGCCGAGGCCCTGGAGACGCAGTTTTCTGAGGTGGCGATGGTGCAACCCGAGCTGGTGGCGCACCACTACACCGAGGCGGGTCTGGGTGCAAGAAGCGCTGCCCTATTGGCAGCGTGCTGGCCAGCACGCGGCTGAGCGCTCGGCGCATGTCGAAGCGATTGCCCATCTCAACCAGGGGCTACGAGTTCTCACCACCTTGCCCGAGACCCGTGAGCGTGACCAGCAAGAACTCACGTTGCGTATTGATTTAGGGAAGTCGCTGATCGCGACTCAAGGTTGGGCGAGCCCGGAAACCGAAGTCGCCTATACACGGGCCTGGGAGCTGTTCAGCAGACGCGTGACACGTCGTGGGTGTTTGCAGTGCTATGGGGGCTGTCGCAAGTGTATATCGTGCGCGCGGACCGACAAAACATCGTGAGATGGGCGCGCAGTTCTTATCACTCGCCGAACAGCGTTCTGATGCCATACTGCCTGCGGTGGCCCACTGGCTCACAGGAGTTAATCTGTTTCATGTCGGAGAGTTCGTAACTGGATTGGCGCACCTCGAGCAGGCGTATGCGCGGTACGATCCACAGCACCATCATACCTATGTGACGCAGTTTGGCGTGGATGTTGGGGTCTTTGCGCTCTCCTATATATCTCATGCCTTGTGGGGACTCGGCTATCCGGACCAGGCCATTCAGCGAAGCCGTGAGGCCCTAGCCCTGGCCCAGGAGGTGCACCATCCGTTTAGCATGGCCTTGGCCCAGGACTATGCGGCCATGCTTCAGCAGTTTCGCCGTGAGCAGCACACCGCGAACACACATGCCGAGATGGCCTTGACCGTCTGTACAGAGCAGGGCTTCGCCTACTATCTGGCGTGGGCAACCATCATACAAGGCTGGGTAGTGGCCGAAACGGGACGGCGAGAGGAGGGTATAGCCCAGATGCATCAGGGTCTGACGACCTTGCAGGCTACAGGAGGAGGGTTAAGAATACCTTATTATCTCGCTCTGCTGGCCGAGGCATACGAAAACCACGGTGCGCTAGAAGAGAGCCTACACGTGCTTGCCGACGCCTTCGACAATGTACAGCACACCGGCGAGTGCTGGTGGGAGGCGGAGCTCCATCGCCGCAAAGGCGAACTGCTTCTGCAGGGGGCAGGCAGAAGGCGACAGGCGGCAGAGACACCAGCAGCGTGTTTCCACCGGGCGCTTGAGGTGGCGCGCCGCCAGCAGGCAAAGGCCCTGGAGTTACGCGCCGCTATGAGCCTGAGTCGCCTCTGGCAGCAGCAGGGGAAACACGATGCAGCACGGCAGATGCTCGCAGAGGTTTACGGATGGTTCAGCGAGGGGTTTGATACCGTAGATCTGCAAGAAGCTAAAGCGCTGCTGAGCAGCTCGCCTGAGAGGATGACACCACAATACGATCGCACCGCAGAGGCGGTGAGTCACAGCCCGAGCCGCCCTTACGGTCAGGTGCGATACAGCTTACACCGTTGGCTTGATATTCTGGTTGACACGAAACAGGTTGGTCGGATCGTACAGGTTCTTGACTGCCACCAGACGCTGGTAGTTGTCGCGATAGGTGGCCTTGATCCGCTCTGCACCCTCATCCATCAGAAAATTCACGTACGCGCCACCCGCTGAATAGGGATGCAATGCCTCCCAGTATGCCTTCGTCCACCCGATGATCTTGTCGTTGTTGGCTGCATCTGGATCGACACCCACGATGACTTGCGCCCAGGTGGCGTCACGATAGCTCCACGCCGTGTCCTGCTTGCCCACATGATGTGCCGCACCGTTGATCGGGAAGAGGTGCATGGTTGAGTGGAGCGTCGGGACTTCGGAGCCATATTTGATGTGTTGTGCAATGGCGGCATCGCTCAACTCATTCACGAAGTCAGCCCGCCAGTACCACTGCAGGCCTGGTGGATACAGGGCATCGAACATGCCCTGTAGCGCTGGATGCGGCAGTGGGCCGACCAGGTCGACCGCGGCCGGAAGCTGCGCATGGGCTTGAAGCTCGCCTCAGCCTGCTCCGGCTGGCCAGTGTAGCACCACACGATACCACACATCGTCTGGTTGTGGAGAGGCTCCGGGAAAGGTGGCTCGGGCGGTACGATCAGAAACGAAAACAAGCCGTTGATGTCTTCCGGCGCCTGGGTGATAAACTCACGATACCACTGGAGGACCTCGGTTGCCTGGCTGAGGGGCCAGAGCATCGGCCCGGCATGCACGGTGCTGATCGGGTGCAACCGAAACAGGAACGAGGTGACCACGCCGAAGTTGCCGCCGCCGCCACGCACCCCCCAGAACAGCTCAGCGTTTTCTTCGGCACTGGCGGTGACGAAACGTCCATCCGCCAAGACCATATCCACGGCGAGGAGATTATCGATAGAGAGACCACAGGCACGGGTCAAGTGTCCAATCCCGCCACCCAGGGTCAGTCCGCCAACACCAGTGGTAGAGATGATACCGCCCGGTGTGGCCAGGCCAAATGCGTGCGTAGCGTGATCCACATCTCCCCAGGTACAGCCCCCTTCGACCCGCACCGTGCGTGCCAGGAGGGTCGACGCGAATGCCCTTCATACGCGAGAGATCGATGACCAGACCATCATCGCACGTGCCCAGACCACCGCCATTGTGGCCGCCACCACGCACGGCGACGAGCATGTCGTTATCGCGGGCGAAATGGACCGCGGCGATGACGTCGGCGACATTGGCGCACCGCACGATCAGGCGAGGATGCCGGTCAATCATGCCATTATAGACCTTGCGAGCCGTCTCGTAGCCAGCATCGCTGGCTTGCAGTAGCTCACCACGTAGACGTGCCTTGAAGGCTTCCAGTGTGGCTTGAGCAGGCATGGTGTTCTCCTTACTTCTGTTGGTGCAGCGACTTTGCGCTACTGAGGATTATCTCAACCAGGGTCTCTGCCCTGTATTGCCTGTAGTGTACGTCGCCAGCATCCACGTGTCTGGACGAAAACAGAACCATTTCCGGACCATTTCCGGACCATTTGTTCGCGCAATCTCTTGTATCGGCTCAACAGCGATGGCAGCATCATCCTGGAAGTCAGAGAAACCACCCCGCGATCGGGTTACCTTGTAAATTCCATAGCAAGGGCGGCGATGCGTTTTAACCGAGGTAATGTCGTTCCAAGACGTGGATATGGCGTATGAAGTGCCCGTCATTGTTGTCAACCAGACGCATGCGCTGGAGCGGAGGCGGCTCACGCTCGCGCATGAGCTGGCGCATAGGTTGATTGACGAGCAATCCGCCGTAGATCTGGAGAAGGTCGCCAACTACTTTGCCGGAGCGTTTCTCGTGCCAGCGGCTCATCTCGCAAGAGAGATGGGGAAACAGCGCCGCGGCCTTGGATATTCGGAGCTGATTCAGCTCAAGCGGATGTACCGCGTCAGTGCCGCGGCCTTTCTGGTGCGGCTCAGAAGAACGCAAGCAATTTGTCCCCATGACGGTACTGGGCCTCTACCATCACTTGGCGACGCAAGGCATCAGCAATGGCAGGCCATAGTATACGAGTAGGACGGAGTCCTTCTTGTCAAGGTCGTAGAGCCTGGTGACATTGTCCCAGGTAACCTTCCGTTTGATCTCTTCCGATACCCCCTGAAAATTGCGTTCAATATATTCGCGCGACCGTGGCCAACTACTCTCCCAGTGGGGATAGTCATTGGACCACATGTAGTTGTCGGCGCCCACTATATCCGTATTCTGAGACCAATCGGGTCATCAATGAAGCTGGCATACACATTGGCCTGAAAATAGGCACTGGGGGACATTTTTGGCGTGATCATGGTACTCGTGGCGCATACGGTACTTGTCGTCAGCCAGCCAGAGGAAATGGGGTATCCAGCCGATATCGAATTCGGCCAGGACAATCTTCAGGCCAGGAAAACGATCGAAGATGCCGTAATAGATGAGCTGCGTGAGGGAGCGTTGCGCCGCGTGATGCAGGCAGGAATGACGGTAGCGTGGATAGTTGCGATCGTCCTCAAGACCATGGCCGG
>CAVRWX010000009.1:0-9236 GCA_963725035.1 uncultured bacterium
GCGAGGCTTCATCGGACGAGGCGCTCTTCGAGCGATTTGCCGAGGCCGCACGTGAGGTCAATGGCACGGACTCCGCGGCGCCGTTCGAGGGCGTCACAGACGCGATCGGGGACGACCACAGCCCCTTCTTGACGGCAGGAATGCCCGCGCTCGACATCATCGACTTCACCTTCGGCGGCGAAGCCCGGCCGGGTGCCTACTGGCACACGACCGAGGACACGCTCGACAAGGTCTGCCCCGAAAGCCTGGAGGCCGTGGGCGAACCTGCCTTGCGTGTCCTCGATCCAACCGGTTAGCCCGGCTCACAAGTACCCTCAGGGCATGCCCGAAACGGCTCTCCATGCCCCCAAACGCGTTCGCCTGGCTGCTCCGCGCGGCTATTGCGCGGGCGTCGATCGCGCGGTCGAGACCGTCGAGCGCGCGCTCGACATGCACGGCCCGCCTGTGTATGTCCGGAAGGAGATCGTCCACAACAAGCACGTGGTCGAGCAGCTCTCCGAGCGCGGCGCGATCTTCGTCGAGGAGGAGACCGAGGTGCCCGAGGGCGAGCTCGTCGTCTTCTCGGCCCACGGCGTCTCGCCCGCCGTGCACGAGAACGCGGCGGCGCGCCAGCTCCGAACGATCGACGCGACCTGCCCGCTCGTTACCAAGGTCCATGTCTCGGCTCGCAAGTTCGCCGACCAGGGCTACACGATCATCATGATCGGCCACGCGGGGCACGAGGAGGTCGAGGGGACGATGGGGGAGGCGCCCGAGGCGATCACCCTCGTCGAGACGATCGATGACGCGGACTCCGTCGAGGTTCCCGATCCCGAGCACGTCGCCTTCATCACGCAGACCACCCTCTCCGTCGATGAGACGGCCGAGATCATCGACCGCCTGCGCGAGCGCTTCCCGAAGATCGTCTCGTCCAAGTCCGAGGACATCTGTTACGCCACGACGAACCGCCAGATCGCGGTCAAGGAGCTGGCCGCGCAGTGCGACCTGGTCCTGGTCATCGGCTCGACCAACTCGTCGAACTCGAACCGCCTGGTCGAGGTTGCCCGCGACCACGGCGCCGACTCGCACTTGATCGACAACGCCTCGCAGGTTCAAGAGGACTGGCTCGAGGGAGCCGAGACCGTCGGTATCACCTCCGGCGCATCCGCGCCCGAGGAGCTCGTGTCCGAGCTCGTCGAGTTCTTCCGCGACCGCGGCACGGACGACATCGCCGAGCTGAAGACGGTCGACGAGTCAGTCCGGTTCATGCTGCCGAAGAAGATCCGCTCCGAGCTCGCCGCCCGCGGCTAGCCCCGCTACTTGTACGCGATGGCGGCGCTCGTGGGACCGGCGAGTTGGACGACTTCTGTCTCTTTGAACCCGGCCTCTTGGCACCAGCCGGCAAAGTCGCTTCCTGTGAAGTCGAACGCATCGCCGAACTCGATCAGCATGTTGAGCGACATCAGCAGGCCGAACGCGTTTTCGCGGCGGGCGTCATCGATGATGTTCTCGATTGCGATGAAAGCGCCACCCTCCGGCAGCGCGTCGTAAGCGGCCCTGATCAAGTGCTGCTTCTTCTCCAGGTTCCAGTCGTGGAGGATCAGCCCCATGGTGATCACGTCTGCGTCAGGTAGGGGAGCGGCGAAGAAGTCACCGGCGACAGCAGTGACGCGGTCACTCAGTCCGGCCGCTTCGATCCTGCGGGTAGCGATGGGCTCGACAACCGGCAGGTCGAAGCTTGTGCAGCGCATGTGGGGGTGGCGATTGGCGACGAAGATCGAGAGCTGACCGGTGGCACCGCCCGCGTCGCAGAGCGTCTCGTACTTCGAGAAATCGAACTTCTCCGCTAGCGCCATGAGCGGGCCCGCGGAGATTCCGGCCATCGCGTTCATGAACTGCTCAAGCCTGGCCTCGTCGCTGTAGAGCTCCTCGAACACCGCGCGGCCCGTGTGCTTGACCTCGTTCTGTGGCTCTCCGGTTTTCAAGGCATCCGTGAGGTCACCCCAGAATCCGTAAAGCCGCGCGTTCGCCATCTCGAGGAAGCCGCCGATGTAGGCCGGGCTCGCCTTGTCGAGAAAGACCGCTCCAGCCTCGTTATTGCGGTACTGCGCGCCGTCGCCTTCACCCTCCCGATCAAGCAGCCCAAGGGCAACGAGGGCATCGGGGAAGTCCGGGATCGCGCGAGCGTGGAGACTGAGGGTCTCGGCGATTTGCGCACCGGTCATCCCCTCGCTGCCGAGCTTGGTGAACAGCTCGAGCTCGACCGCTGTCAACAGGGTCTTTGATCCGAAAAACCCCATTCCGACCTGCATGATGTGCGAAGGATCGACTTGCCCGGACATTCTTCCCCTTTGGTCATGGGACGCGTCAGCGCCACCGTATCCGAGCTGCTGAGGTGACGCGGCGACCCTTGAAGCTCGCCCACGGCTAGCCGCTGCGGCGCACCACCAGCTCGCAGCCGAGGGCGCCGAGCGCCTCACGGAGCTCACCGAGCTGATCTTCGTCGCGCAGGAGGCCGACGATTGCGCCTCCGGAGCCCGTGTAGTTGACCGCGGCTCCCAGCTCGTGTGCGGCGTCCGCCATCTCCGTGTGGCGCTCGTCCAGGTCGTAGAGGGAGCGGCGGAGCTCCAGGTTTCGCTCCATCAGGATTCCGAGGCCGCCGGTGTCGCCGGTGAGGAGGGGCTTCAGCGCGGCCCTGGCAAGGCCTGCGATCTCCCGCATCGTTTCAACGACTTCTGTGTCCCCGGCCGTGAAGCGCTCCCGCATCGCGTTGTGGACATGCCCCGAGTCGGTCGCGGCGTCCGGCCGCCAGGCTACGAACACGTCCGGCAGGCGCGCGGCGTCGAGCGGCTCGACCCGCGGCCCGCCCTCACGCGCGAGGTCGAGATAGACCAGGCCTCCGTAGACCTGCACGACACGGTCGCCCAGGCCCGCCGTGATCCCCAGCTCCTCGCGCTCGGCCGTGAGCGCGATTGACGGGAGGTCTCGGTCGCCGATCTCGTCGCCGAACAGCTCGCCGAGGGCCCTCAGCGTCGCGATGACGATCGCGCTGGAGCCGGCCAAGCCGACGCCGGGCGGGATGGTCGAGCTCTCGAGCTTGACGCGGGCGTTCGTGCCTTCGTGCTCGGGCCGTTCGGCGACGTATCGCTTGGCGGCCGCCCACATGAGGGCCAGTGGTCCCGAGCGCGGGTGGCCTGCATCGTCGGCGAACTGGCCGAAGCGTTCGAATTCGAGCGTCTCGCCATCGGCCTCGAGCCGAACGGAGAGCGAGGGCTCTGCCACGACGGTCGCGCTCAGCTCGTCGATCGCGATGCCCACGATCGCGCCGCCGAAGGCGTCCGAGGGATTCCCCACGAGCCCGGCGCGCGCAGGCACCTCGGCGCGTGCGATGCCGGTCGCGTACCTCACTCCAGGCCCGGCGCGAAGCTGATCGCCCAGATGCGCACGCCGTCGGGCACCTCGAGCTCCACGCTGTGCAACTCGTGTGGCCCGGAGCCCGCGATCTTCGCCAAGCCCATGGGCGGGACGACGATGTTCTCAGCGCGCTCGCCGTCTACCGCAACCCCGATCGAGCCGTCTCCATCCGCCACCACCCAAGCCTCACCCGCGGCGTAGTCGATCACGATCGGCGATCCCCCCGGCCCCGGGCTCCATGGCTCCGCGGGTGACCCGCCTGGCAGCACCTCGGCGGTCGGCACGGGGACGAGCGCGCCAGGCGCGTCGGTCGGTCGCAGGGGCTCCATCGGCACCGGCAGGTCCATGGAAATGTCGCTGAGGCGAAGCTCGTCCTGGATCGCCTCCTCCGTCGCTTGGTACTCGCCCTCACCGTTGTGCGTCCAGCGCAGCGCGCCGCCCTGTCCCCACAGAAAGAGCGAGGGCCAGCCCTTGCTGCCGTAGTCGTGCCAGATGGCGTAGTCGAGGTCGAGCGCGACCGCATGCTCGATCCCCAGGCGTTCGATCGCATCGGTCGCGACAGCGGAGTCCGCCGTGAAGGCGAAGCGCGGCGAGTGGATTCCGAGAGTCGTCAACCCGAGCTTCGAGTAGCGCGTGTTCCACTCGGCGATGTAGGGGAGGGCGCGCACGCTGTTGAGCTGCGTGGGGTCGAAGAAGTGGACGAGCACGGGTCCTGAGGCGCTGAGCGCCGCCATCGTCGGCGGCTCGTCGCGGTTGAGCCATTTGATCCGACCTGGCAATTCGGGAACGCCGATGTTGTCCCGTTCGGGTCTCACGCCGGGAGTATGCTGGAGGCCCCCGCACCCCGGAAGAGGAGACACCTTGAACCCCAACGTCTTTGACCGCATCGAGGAGAGCCGCCGCCGCTGGAACGTGCTCGAGCACCCCTTTTACCAGCGCTGGTCCGAGGGCGAGCTGACCCGCGAGGAGCTCTCGCGTTACTCCGGCCAGTACCGCCACGCGGTCGAGGCGATCGCCGAGCTGAGCGCCGCTGCTGCCGACGCGCTTCCCGAGCGCGACGAGCTTCGCACCCACGCCGCCGAGGAACTCGGCCACATCCGCCTTTGGGACGGCTTCGTCGAGGCCGTGGACGGAGACACCGAGGCTGCCCCGACCGCCGAGACCGCGGATTGCGTCTCGGACTGGGCGGGTGAGGGCGATGCCCTAGAGCTGCTCTCGCGCCTCTACGCGGTCGAGGCTTCGCAGCCTGCGATCTCGCGGACGAAGCGGGCAGGCCTGATCGAGCGCTACGGGTTCGAAGAGGGCTCCGGCACCGCTTACTTCCGCGTCCACGAGGGGCGCGACATCGAGCACGCCGCCGAGGTTCGTGAGCTCATCTCGGAGCTTGCCTCCGACGAGGATGCCGATCGCCTGGTCGCCGCCGCCGAGAGCGCGTACGAGGCCAACTGGCGCCTCCTCGACGGCGTTTAGAAGGCCTTGTCGCGCGGGGATCGCGCTCTCGGGATAGTCCTCGGCATCCTGGTCGGGCTGGCGATTGTCGCCGTGTTCGTGTTCGTCTTCTCCGGGGACACGATCGACTCGTCGCAGCTCGAGGGGACGAGCGGCGAGCCGGAGCGATCTCAGCCCGATCGTTGAGCTGCCGTTTAGGACTCGTTACCTAGACTCGCCGCAATGGAGAACCGGAGGATCCCAGCCCTGCTTGCCCTTGCCGGCATCGTCATCGCGGTGATCGTGTTCTTCTTCGTCGCCAACGACGACACCGCCGACCAGGAGAGCGAGACGACGCAAACGGCGGCGACCTCGACCACCACGGAAGAGACGGGCGATGACAAGGATGAGCCGGATAAGGAGAAACCCGAGAAACCGGCCGAGCCCGAGGTGCCTCAGCTCGAGATCCGCGATGGCGCGCCGGTCGGTGGCCCGCTGGAGGTCGAAGTAACGGAGGGCGACGTACTTCGGATCGACGTCACGACCGATGCACCCGACGAGCTCCATCTCCACACTTACGACGTCTACCTCGACGTTGTGCCCGGCAAGACCAATGAGCTGGTCGTCGAGAGCGCCGACATCGGCGGTGTGTTCGAGTTGGAATCGCACACAACCGGCGCGCTCCTCGCCGAGATCTCCGTAGTCCCCGGCTAGCCGCTGATGTTCGCGGTGCCGCTCGGGCACGGGACGCTTGCTCCCAAGGAAGACCTGCCCATCCCGGAGACGTGGTTCGCGTGGGGCGCGGCGATCGTCCTGATCCTGTCGTTCATCGGCCTCTCGATTGCCTGGGTGAAGCCGCGCTTCGAGGAGGACCGCTGGAAGGCCTTCGGCGGCCTCTCACGGGTACTCGTGAACCCGGTGACCCAGGTCTTGGCGGGCGCGCTGGGCGTGTTCCTGCTGGGGGTGGTCGTCTGGTCCGGCCTTTACGGGACCGAGAATGAGCGTGCGAACTTCAGCGTCACCTTCGTCTTCGTCACGTTCTGGGTTTGCGTGCCGGTCGTGAGCATCCTCTTCGGCGACGTCTTTCGCGCGTTCAATCCGTGGCGGGCGATCGGGCGAGCGTTTGGAGGCCTGTTCGGATTGATCGCGGGCCGCTCGGCGCCGGCACCCCTGGCCTATCCGGAGAAGCTCGGGCGCTGGCCAGCGGTCGTGGGGTTGGCCGCATTCCTTTGGTTCGAGCTTGCGTTCGCGGTGCCTTTCGAGCCGGTGGTGATCATCAAGCCCGCCGACGTCGCGACCGCGGCTCTGATCTACACCGCGATCACCTTCGTCGGAATGGCCCTCTTCGGGGTCGAGAAGTGGTGCGAGCGCGGCGAGACCTTCGGGGTCCTCTTCAACATGTTCTCGCGGATTGCGCCCCTGGAGGTGCGCGATGGCACGCTTGGGAGACGGCCGTGGCTCTCGGGCGCGGTTGGGTGGGGGCTCGTGCCCGGATCGGTCGCCCTGGTGCTCCTCCTCATCGCGGGCACGACTTACGACGGGGCTGCCGAAGGCGTCCTCGCGGAGCCGATCAAGTGGCTCTACGAGCTGATCAACGGCGGTGGCGGCGCCGAGGGAGACGTATTCGCGAGGCGCCTCACCGCGACCGTCTTCATGTTCGTCACCTTCGGAGTCGTATCCGGCATCTACTGGGGCGGAATCAAGGGGATGGGAACCGAGGGGAGCGGGATGACGACCCGCGACCTCGGTCGCACGTTCGCCTTCTGCTTCATCCCCATCGCCTTCGCCTACACGTTCGCTCACTACTTCTCGCTGGCCGTGTTCCAGGAACAGGCGCAGTTCACGTATCTGCTGTCGGACCCGCTGGGGCAAGGGTCCGACTATTTCGGAACCGCCAGCGGGACCGTCGACTTCGGGGTGATCAGCTCGGAGTTCGTCTGGTACGTCCAGGTCGGCTCGCTCATCGTCGGCCACGTTGCTGCGCTCGCGATGGGCCACGACAAGGCGCTCGCCGTCTACCAGAACCTGCGCCGCGCGACCCAGTCGCAGTATTGGATGCTGGCCCTGATGGTGAGCTTCACGGTCCTCGGACTTGCGCTCCTGTCCGCGGCCAACCAATAGGCGTCAGGCAGTGTTCAAGCGCGGCGCGTTCCGAAAACGGCGGTAGCCTTTGAGGGGTGACCGCGTCGCTCCTCATCGCTCACGTCGGACACTGGACGATGTACATCATCTACGCGGTGCCGGTGATCGTCGTCCTTGCCTCCGTGGTGAGGACAGTGCGCCAGGAGCGCCGCGAGGCACGAGACGGCGCGGACAGCTAGCGCCCGCCCGTGGCTGACTGGACCAAGAAGAATTTCAACGATGTGCCCGACGTCAGCCCCGAGGGCGTCGACATCGACTGGCGGTTCACCCGCAAGGCTCTGGATTCGCCCGAGCTCGGCGTCAGTCGCTTCACATACCAGCCGGGCGCCAAGATGCCGTGGGGTCACCGCCACCGCATGCAAGAGGAGGCATACGTTGTGGTCGGGGGTTCAGGCCGAGCCAAGCTCGACGACGAGATCATCGATCTCTCGGTATGGGACGTGCTCCGCGTCGCGCCGTCTGTCGTCCGCTCATTCGAAGCTGGCCCGGACGGCCTGGATGTGATCTGCATCGGCGGCCGGAAGGCCGAGGGGGTCGACGGCCAGCCGGTCGAAGGCTTCTGGGACTGACCTCGGTGACGATGGCCGGCCTAGCCGAACTTTTGCGTGCCGCCGTCGAGTCGGGCGACTGGTCGGCGCTTCGCGAGCGGATCGACGACGCGGCCGTCCTGGACACAAGTAGCGAGGCTGGGCGCCGCCAGGTCGAAGGCGCCGAAGCGATCGTGCGCCATCTCTCGGCGCCCGGGCCTGGGGAGGTTCTGGTCTGGGATGCGCAGGAGTGGGAGACGGGGGTCGCGGTGACGTTCGAATGGCACGGGGAGAACGGCGCGGATCGCCGCCGCTGGTACGTCCGCGCCGGCGATGGCGGGCAGGTTGACGAGATCTGGAGCACCGCGGCGCGTCCTGAGGAAGCCGGCACGGGCTCAGCGCCATTCCCGCCCGAGGCGCTCTTGAACGAGCTCAGAGCTACCCGAACCACCCCGCTAAGCCACGGCGGCAACTCAGGCGCCGCGCTTCTAAGGGCTGAGGCTGGCGGTTCGTCGTTCATCCTGAAGCGGGTCGGCGGGGGAGGCTCCGACTGGCTTGCGCGCGCGACAGGAGACGAGGGCCGGACCGCGCAGCTCTACGAAGTAGGTGCATTCGAGCGGATGCCGGACTCCATCGGCCACGGCATCGTCGCGGTCGAGCGCGACGGGGATGCGGCGTGGGTCGCGATGCGCGATGTCAGCGCGATATTGCTGCCCGGCAACGCGCGGCTATCGCGCGAGGAGAGCCGGCGCATCCTCAACGCGGCCGCGGACCTTCACCGCACATTCCGCGGGAACGCACCGCCTGGAGCTGCAACGCTTGCGGCGCGGGTGGGCATGTCGTCGCCCGCGATCGGCGAGGCCGAGCGAGCCCAGCCTGACCTCCTTCCAAAGCAGTTCGAGCAGGGCTGGGATGCGTTCGGCGAGCTCGTGTCCGACGACGTCGCAGACCCCGTGCTCCGTCTTGCTGCTGACGCGCGCCCGCTAGCGGGCGCATTGGTCGACGCTTACGGCGCCACGACCCTCATCCACGGCGACCTTAGGGGCGACAACCTCGGCTTCGACGGCGACCGGCTCGTCCTCATCGACTGGGACCTGGCCGCAGCAGCCACGCCTGGGGCCGAGTTCGCCTGGTACCTGGCGCACTCAGCCCGCCGCATTGACGCGAGCCACGATGAGATCGAGTCGGACCACGTCGAAGCGCAGAGCGACGGGTTCTCTCAAGCCGAGCACGAGCTCGGGATGGTGTCGGGTCTCGTGCAGTACGGCTGGCGGATCGCCCACAGCGCGCGGATCCACACTGACCCGGAGGAGACAAAATGGGGCAAGTCTGAGCTGGATTGGTGGGTGCCTCGTGTGAGACGCGCGCTCGAGAGCGAGAGCGGCCGGATCTGACGCGATCGGTGGCGGACAGCGTCTGACCGCCCATCGCGAGATACTCCACGGCTCAGGTGGCTCTCTTGGGATGCACCAACTGCGGCCTTGTGATCGAGGCCTCGACCACTCTCGGGGTCGGGCATCTGACGAGGGATGCCTGCACGGACTGCGAGAGGTATCTCCGCGTCATCGATCTCGCTGAGGCAAATCAGCTCACCCGGGAGCGGTTCCTCGCAGCACACTGGCGTGAGATCGCAGCCTCGAAGAACAAGAGACGCCTGTCGCAGCCAGCTCAGAGCTAGCGGTGCGCCGAGAGGTGGAATTTCCACGATAGTTGTGGAAATTCCTACTTTCGGCGACCTTAGGAGGT
>CAVRWX010000010.1:0-320329 GCA_963725035.1 uncultured bacterium
GCGGTACGTCAAGCGCCCGCAACGGCGGTCTCGCCGCCGCCCGGGGCGACCTGATCGCCTACCTTCGTACTCGGACAACACCTGCGGATCTCCGACTACCTCCTTCCACATGACCTCGCGGCGCTCGCCGAAGAACGAGGGCGCTGCTACCGCCTACGCCGGATCGACTTCTACGACGGCAGCGGCGGGCACCCGGTTCGCTTCGAGGAGTAGCGTCACCGCGAGTCGCTCCTGACGCGCAGCTTCATCGACCTGAACGCCTTCTTCCTGTCCACGAACGCCGCCTCCACGCGCAACCGGCGGGTTCGACGAGGGGCTGCGACGCCTGGTGGACTGGGACCTGATCCTGCGCAACACGCGCCAGTACCCGCTGGTGGCCGTTCCATGGGCCTCGTAAACTACGACGGAGCTGCGGAAGGGTCCCGGGTGACGACCCTCGAGGATTTCGAAACGAACGCCGCCGCGGTAAGGCGCAAGCTCGCCTACGAGCGCGTCTACTGGGCCGGACCCCCCTGCGGATCGGCTACGTCGTCTGGGACTACCCGTCCCTGTCCCAGACCTTCGTACTCGACGTAGATCCGCCAGCTACGCGCAGACGGCTTCGACGTAAACGTCTACTTCCCCACCGCACCCGACCGAGCTGCGGAGGTTGACTTCGACGGTGCCCAACGTACGAGGTGACCGGCCTGTGACGGACGTGCGGCCAAGGTGGCCGAGTACGACCGACTGATGCTCCACAGCCACTTCGCCTATCCGGCGACTGACGCGGCTCGCATGGCCTGCGGCGAACGCCGCCGGCGACCGCTTCACCTTCACGGTTCACGCTGTGGACGTCTTCCACGAAGGGAACATCGAGCGCAATCGGATCGACGAGGTCGCGGCCGATCCGCTCGGCGCGCGGGTCTTCGCGATCGGCCGGTTCCACCGGGATTTCTTGATCGAGCGCGGCGTGCCCGCAGCGAAGATCTCGATCGCTTCGACCGGCGGCCAGCCTCGACTTTGCGCCCGACGCCGCCCTCGAGCGCCGGGCGCTCGGCCGCGAGCGGCGGGTGGTCGCCTCCGTCGCGCGCTTCGTACCGAAGAAGGGCCTGTCCGACCTGGTCCGCGCGAGCGCGATCCTCGGGCGTGGCGTCGAGGTACGGCTCTACGGCTACGGCCCCGAAGAGGAGTCGCTTCGCGCGCTGGCAGAAGAGGCCGGAGCCGAGGCGGTGACATTCATGGGCGCCCTGGAGGGCCGCGATGCGCTCTCACGAGCCCTTGCGGAGGCAGATGCGTTCGCCCTGTCCGTGCACCACGGACGCCAACGGGGACATGGACGGTCTGCCCGACGGTGATCGGCGAGGCGATGGCGGCAGGCGTCCCGGTCGTGACCACCGGCCTCGCCGCAATCCCGGAGATCGTCGAGGACGAGATGACCGGGTTCATCTGCCCGTCCGCAGACCCGCCGGCCCTCGCGGACAAGCTTCGCAAGGGTCCTGGCAATGGACGCACGCGAGTTGCGTCCGGTGCTGGATGCAGCGAGGGAAAAGGCTGCGGCGACGTGGAGCACAAAGTTGACCGTCGCTGCTCTCGTGGAAGTCTGGAGCGAGCCGCCGCTCGAGATCGTGATGGTGACCCACAGCCGCGACGAGCCTGGTGGTGCGGAGACCACCCGCGAGATCCTTCGCCGGGTCTACGAGCTGACGACGTCGCACTTCGCGCTCACGATCGTCGACAACGACTCGGATCCCGACTACCGTGACGCCCTGGCGACGGCGATGATCGGCCACGAGAACGCGTCGCTGATCCTGCTCGACCGGAACGCCCACTGGGGCCCCGCGATGAACGTTGCCCTCGGGGAGGACGCAGCGAGTTCGCCATCTATGTGTGCAGCAAGGAGGGCTTCGTGCTCAAACCGGGCTGGGAGCGCGAGTACGTCGAGACGCTCAATCGGTCCCGGGAGGTGGCGATGGCCGGCCACAGGATCACCTCGCCGGCGTTCGTCGACGGCAGGGCCTACACGACGCAACCGTGGTTCGGAGGCTTTCGGAACAAGGAGTTCGCGGAGTCCAACCCCGATCGGGTCTTCGCCCACGTCCAGGGCGGCCTCTTCGGCCTGCGGCGCTCGGCGTATGAGCGCGCGGGGGGCTTCTCCACGCTCGTCG
This sequence comes from uncultured bacterium, assembly GCA_963725035.1. Taxonomy (GTDB): domain Bacteria; phylum Actinomycetota; class Thermoleophilia; order Solirubrobacterales; family 70-9; genus JALZKA01. The sequence goes on from CAVRWX010000010.1 coordinate 2,145, forward strand.
CCCAGGACGCCGTTGACGTCGAGTTCAGCTACCTCCTCGAGAGCCTTGGGTGGAAGCTCGAATCCGTGCCGGCCGTTCCCTCGGTGACCAAGAAGACGAGGCCGCGTGTAAGCGCGCATCTGGATGAGCACACGGTCGCAGCGCACCCCCTGACGATCGAATCGGCTGAGGATGCCGGCAGGGTCGCCTTCGGGCAGGCCGCGTTCTGCAACGTCTGCGCTTGGAACGGCACGTCGTTCGAATCGAACGGCGCCGGGCATGACCTCTGTCCCGGCTGTGGGTCGACACCCCTCGGGCGGCTCGTCTACCGCTGGGTCGCGGGCACCTCGCTCCCCTTCAGAAGTCTGCATTGCGTAGCGCTCATCGACGACGAGGCGGTGCGCACCGAGCTCGGCTCGATGTTCTCACTCGAGACCGTGAGCGCGACGCGCCTGGAAGCCCTTGCAGATCCCGGCAACGACCTGGTGATCGCCGACCTCGCTTCGGCGTCGTCTGCCGATGCAGCCGATGTGGCCGAGTTCGTGGGTCAGGGCGTCAAGAACGGCGCGACGGCGATCGTCGGATCTTCGGACCCGGGCGGCGCCGAGGATCTGAACGAGGCCGCCGAGGCGCTTTCGGCGGCCGGTGTCGAAGCCGGCGCCGTCGTCCTTCCGAGCCGCGCGGTTGGGTTTCCTCGCAGCGGTCTCGTCGTCGCGCGGCGGCCTGACCGGGAAAAGGCGTCGCAAGCGTGAGCGCGCCGGCGGCAACCGGGGTCATCTGCCCGCTCTGCGGCTGGACCGGCCCCGAGTTCCTTCCCCAGGGACGCCTGGCCAGGCCGAACGCCCTGTGCGGGAAGTGCTCCAGCCTGGAGCGTCACCGTGCGCTCTATCTCTACCTTCGAGACAAGACCCAACTCCTCGCGGGTGAGACGAGGCTCCTCCACTTCGCACCCGAACGCGCCCTTCGGGAGGTCTTCGAGTCGGATGGCGCGATCGAATACGTGACGACCGACCTCGAGATGTCCGACGTGTCGGTCCGCATGGACATCTGCGAGCTGCTCTTCAAAGACGCCACGTTCGATTGCGTCATCTGCAGCCATGTCCTGGAGCACGTTCCGGACGACCGGCTCGCCATCCGAGAGATCCTCCGGGTGCTCAAGCCTCAGGGTCTCGCGCTGATCATGGTGCCGATCAACCGCCCAGCGACGTTCGAGGACCCAGCCGCGGTGACGCCCGAAGAACGCGAGCAGGCCTTCGGCCAGCGCGACCACGTTCGCATCTACGGCGAGGACTTTTCCGATCGTCTCCGCGAGACGGGCTTCGACGTCGAGGAGGTGGAGCCGGGCCGCGACTTCGAACCCGGCTCGGTTGAGACGTTCGGGCTGTATTCGCAGGAGCGGATCTTCGTCTGCCGGCGGGGCCGCGTTCAAGCCGAGCTCCGCGCCGCGGCCCACCCCCGGGCCATCCCCTTCGCGCACCGAGGGGATCGCCGCCTTCAACACGCGCATCTCGGCCGACGACGAGATGCTGCGACCCGGTTCCACCGAGCTCTACTTCAGGGACGGACTGGCTGCGCTCAGAGCGATCGAGGCGGCGCTCGAGCGGGTCGGTGCTTCCGACCCGCAGACGATTCTCGATCAGCCGAGCGGTCATGGCCAGGTCTCAAGAATGCTCAGGGCGCGCTTTCCGCAAGCGGTGATCACGGCGTGCGACGCCGACGAAAAGGCGGCAGAGTTCTGCCGGGACACACTCGGAGCCGACCAGGCGGCGACGCCCGGCGAGTTGCAAGCAGAGGCCCGGTATGACCTCATCTGGTGCGACTCGCTCGAGGCGCTCCCGCCTGGGGAAGACTCGCGAGCGCCGTTGCCTTCGCTGGCCGCCCGGCTGGAGCGCCAAGGCGTTCTCCTGTTCGGCACCCACTCCGACAGGTCCGACACCATGCTCGATTCGAGGGCACGGGTCAGGGGCAAGATCGCTGCGATCCCAGGCCTCGAGCTCGTTTCGATGGCTCGTGCGACCTGGAGAACTGGGCAAGATGTCTATGTATGCCGGTGCACTCGCGACTGATGCCCGAATCCCTGGTACCTCTGCCTCCGTCAAAGCTCCGGTTCATGGGCGAGAGCGACGACTCGTTCCTCGAGCCTGGGGGACGAGCTCGCGGATGCAGTCGAGCGCCACACCGAGTTGGGTCCGGCCTCCCGGGTCCTGGACGTCGGCTGCGGGTACGGCCGGCTCGCTCACGCGTTGCTTCGCCGCGGCTTTGAGGGCACGTATCTCGGCATCGACGTCCAGGAATCCCCCCTCCAATGGTCCTCGCGCCATCTCGGCTCGGACCGGTTCGAGTTTCGCCACTTCGACCTTCACAACGAGCGCTACAACCCGTCCGGAAAGCAAGCGATTGGCGAGCTCGGACTGAAAGAGCGCGAGTACGACATCGTCTGTGCCTTCAGTCTCTTCACCCACATGTGGCCCGACGATGTGACGGCCTACTTCGATCTCTTTCGCAAGGTTCTGGCGGACGAAGGCAGGGCGATCACGACGTTCTTCTTGTTGGATCGCACATGGCGAAAGCTCGTCGCCGAGGGAACGACCTTGCGCTTTCCGCACGTGCACGACGAGGGCTGCCGCTACCTGTCGGCGGACGAGCCCCTGCATGCAGTCGGCTACAGGCTCGAGTGGGTTGTCCGCAACGCGTTTATCGCCGGGCTTCTGCCGGTCGAGCCGCCGCGATTCGGAAAGTGGTCGCAGCGTCCGCTCGAAGAGGACGAGGCGGCGTTCCAGGACACGCTCGTTTTCAAGCGCGCCTGATCCGGATCTAGGTCTTGGCGAAGACGAACGTCTTGTTGTCGAAGTGCTGCGAGTTGCCGAGGAAGGGGCCATGGTCGTCGGCGCGCAAGAGCGTGAACCCATGTCCGGCCATCGTGTCGGCGAGGCTGGTGTCGGTGATTCCCCACTGCCAGACGTGGTGCGCATCGCGCCAGGGCTTGCCCAGGTGCGGCACCACCTCGTCGAGCCGGTCGAAAAGAGCCGCGTGGTTGGAGCTTTCGGGGACGACTTCGAGGTAGCGCTCGCGGCCGAGCTCGATCAGCCGCTCGGTGCGCGTGCCGTTCCACTGCGGGTTGGCGACCACGAACGAGCGCGTCATCGGCGCCCACATCGCGATCAACTCGTCCCAGTTGGGCGCGGCGGCGTGAAGGAGCACCTCGAACAGGAAGATCGCGTCGACCTCGCCGACCGTGTCCGTCATCGCCGGGTCGGCGAAGTTGCCGTGGATGACCTCGATCCCGAGGGCGTTCGCACGCTCCTGGACCCAGGGGTGCTTCAGGCCAGGGATGTAATCATCGACCATCACGCCCCGCTCGACGCCTGGCAGCGACGCAGCGTGAAACGCATACTGCCCGTAGACGACCCCGATGGATCCGAGGTCGGCGAACGACCGGGCCCCGACCTCGCGGAACGCGAACTCGATCGCGTCGTTCTTCCATGCCTTCGGCGCCGTCAGGTTGCCGGGAGGCTCGGTCATCCGCCGCCTCGCTGCCAGAGGGGCTTTGTCCGAGAGGACGCCGCGGATCCGCTCGGCCCACGACCAGTCGCGGCCTGGATGGCGAAGCGCGGACAGTCGGTCTGCCAACCGGAGGCCGCCCGCGTCGAGCAGGGCCCGCAGGACTTTCTCCTTGCTGCGATCAAGCGACCGGACTGCCTCGAGCTCCCGGCGGGCTTCGTCGCGCTCCGCCCCCAGCTTCGAGATCTGCTCGCGGCTTGAGGCTGCCGCCCGCTCGAGCTCTGAGATCCTTGCGGCCCGAGCGCTCGACGTTGCGACGTTGAAGGTCCGATTCGCCTCGAGGCGCTCGATGAGCGGGTTGGCATCCCAGGGTGCGAGCACATCGGCGACGGCGCCGGCCCAGGGAGCGTCCTTGGGCCAGACGGCGGCGAAGCCGAAGAACGCGGGCACGACCGCCATCGCGAGATCGGGGCGAGGAGCGGCGAAGTCCTCGATCGCGGTCAGGACTCCGTTGCGCGGGCCTCCTTCGCGCGCGGCGGACGCGGGAAGAACGAGACCTTCCTCGGCCGTGGCGGCGTTGCCGGGAAAGAGAGTCGGGTGGGGCGAGAGAGCGTGGCGATGGGCCGCGGGGATGAGGTCCGGGTTCCAGTAGGCGTCGCGGCGCCCATGGGGCCAGGTCACGTCGTGAAAGAGGCACAGCGGCAGGCCGCTGCGGCCCGCGCGCTCGGAGATGATGCGCAGCTCTTCTGAGACGGTGTAGTAGTTGTGGTCGCCGTCGACGATGACGGCGTCCGGCACCGGTAGGTGGGCGAGCGCCTCGTGGCTTGGCTCGGCGACGTGGTCCAGCTCGGGCCTTTCGGCGACCAGCTCCATCAGCCAGGGATGAGCGAACGGGTCGACTGCGGTGATGTGTGCGCCGGACGGCTCGGCCCATGCCAAAAGCCGCTTGGTCAGGTCGCCCGCGAAGGCTCCGATCTCGACCACCGACCTCACCTCGGCCGCCTCGAGGCACCCCTCGAGCAGCTCCCAGAGGTTCGTCAAAGAGTGACCCGAGCGCTCCGGATCGCTGGGGTCCACCTCGCCTGTCGGCTCCCCGGCGGCCATCGTGTCAGCGTACGCGCTTCAAGAATCCGCCAGGGCTGAAAGTCAGTCCGAAGCGCTCCCGTTCCGGATCGACGATGAAGTCGCCCAGGTCGGTGATGCGGGCAGCCGCAGCGCCAGGGCCGCTTCCGAACGCCGGCCAGACGGGGTTGCCCTCGAGGATGGTGTCCTCGAAGACCACGTACGACCCGACCGGAACAAACGGCGAGAGCTTTGAGAAAGCGTCGATCAGCGGCTGGCTTGCCGCGGCACCGAGGATGAGGAGAGCGCGCGGGTCCTCTCCCAGGATCTCGCGAGCTTCCGAGGCCGTGCTGTCCTCAGCAGGATCGCCCGTCAGATAGGTGATCAGCCGGTGCTCGGGCCGGTCCGCCAGTGGATGGGCGTCGATCGAGAGGACCCTGCCCTTGCCGATCAGCTCGCAGATCGAGGCGAGGAACAGCGCTCGCCCGCCTGCGCCCGTGCGCGTTTCGATGATCCAGCCAGGTTCGAGCTCGCAGATCAGCTCCTGGAGCACGTGGAGGTCGGTCGGCGGCCGGTGGGTCCGCCGGCCCAGCCACTCGGCCGTGTGAGCGGCCTGGCTGTGCCAGAACGCGTCCACGAAGCTTTCCGCGAGGTTCTCGGCAATGGGCACGGGCTTCGAGGGGCGCTGGTCGTCCGCGTGCGGAATCGTGACGCGAAACGGCTCGGCGCTCATGGGGCGGCGGCGGGTTCGCCGAGCCTCGGGAGGAAGGCTGCCCACGTAGTGGATCCGCTGCTGAGGGAGGACGAAAGGCCTGCCTCGCTCCTTGGCGTACTGCTCCGCGTAACTCGCGATCAGGGCTTCCCGATCCTCCGGCTTCGGTGCGTTCGTGGTCGTCCCCCCGTGGACCTGGTGAAACGAGCCCTCGCCGAGGAGCGTGACGCGATTGACGCCGGGAGAGCCGCTCATCCGCTCGTAGAAGTCGAGATTTACGAAGCCGCCCCCGGGCGCCGAGAACGCTTCGTCCATCGCCCCCGCCTGGTCGATGAGGGTCCGGGGAACGAAGATGCAGTTGCTCTCCCAGTCGCCGTCGAACCAGTCCCGCGCGCCGATGAAGTGTCCTATTTCGAAGAGCCGGTAGCCGTCAGAAGGCCACTCGACGTGGTCGAACAGCCGGTCTTCGAGCTCCTGGTCGTATCCCGCCGTGATCGTGACCGGCTGCTGGCCGGGGCCCACGTACCACTGCTTCACGGTGACCACCGCCGGCGCGTACGCCTCTTGAGCGAGCTTCGCGTTGCGAAGGACCCCGGGCGTGACGACGTGCGCGCCGTCGATCATGATCCCGACCAGGGCGCCCGTGGACGCTTCGATGCCGGCGTTCACGGCCTTCGCCGGCGAGGGATCCGCGTCCTCGCCCATGTCCAGGTAGCGGAACTCCGGGCCGAAGCTCTCGACGAACGCGGCTCCGAGGGCTTCCTCGGGAGCCGACCCGTTCTCGACCACCACGACCTCGTAATCAAGGTCGTCAGCGCCCCGCTGGTACGTGCGCGACAGCGAATGGAGCGTCCGCGCGGCCTCGCGCCGCATGTTGTGGACGACGACGACGAGGGACAGGTCTTTGGTGCGAGTCTCGCGCTCGGAGCGGGCCGTGGTCTCCGGGGCCCGAGCGCTGGGATCGGGCGCCTTTCGCCAGACCGCGGCGCTCGCGTCGACTCGCTCGGGCGGGCTCGACAGGCCGATCGCAGCGCGAAAAGCGTCCACCGCGGATTGGCAGCGCGGGTCGGCGTAGTCGTCGACCACGACGATGCCGCCCGGGGAGACGAGCGGGTAGGCGGCCTCCAGGAGGGAGCTGATCTCGCCCGGGTCGCTTCCGTCGATGCGAAGGAGCGCGATTGCTTCGATGCCGGCGCCGGGCAGCGACCGGGAAGCCTCGCCTTGCAGGAAGGAGACCCCCTCGAGCAGCCCGAAGGAGGCGAAGGCTCGCCGCGTCGTGTTGAGATCGCCGGCCGGCTGGAGCGGGCCGGGCTCCGAACCGAGAAAGGGGTCGGCCATCCACACGTGCCGGTCGCGCACCCCGGACGCCTCCAGGACGCCCCGCAAGAAGATGGCGGGGCCCGGGCGGCCGGAGTTGCAGTCGACCAGATCGCCCGGGATCTCCTCGGCCTTGATCTCATCAGCGCAACGCTCGAGATGATCGAGCCGCGTGCGGCCGACGTCCGCGAGGGCGAAGGTGGAAGTGCCCGATGACGTACTGACAGGGAGCTCGCCGGTGTCGAGCGTCCGCTCGCGCCGGCGGAAAGCGGCGATCATGGACCTAGCGGGGTCCCTGAGCTTGCGTTCGTCCGGGTCGGCGCCGGTCCTGGCGCACTGCAGGAGATAATCGATGCGGAGCTCGTTCTCGAGGTGATGCCCGTCGAGAAGAGCGTCGCGCAAGAGGCTGATGTAGCGGTCCCTCAGCCGCTCGGAAGCGTCCACCGCTAGAGGCGCCTCAAGAAACCGGACGGACAGAGCGTGTAGAGGAAACGCTCCCGCGAGCGGTCCGCTTCGAACTCAGGGTGCTCCGGCAGCCACGAGAGGGTCGCCTCGAGCGGGCCAGGGCGTGCCTCCGGCCCGATGGTCCACCCGGCGATTCCGTCCTGAACCACGAGATAGCAGCCCTGGGTGACGAGCGGACTCCAGAGGTCGAGCTCGCTTCGGACATGTTCACCGGAGTGATCCGAGTCGAGGATGACCATGACGCGAGAGCCGGCGGTTTCACGCGCAACCTGTTCGGCGATCGCGGGATCCGCGCTGGATCCGGTCACGAACCGAACTCTCTCGCGAACGATGGGGAGAGAAGTGGCCTCCGGGCTGTTCAAAGGCCTGATGTCGATGGTGATGACGCGGCCATCTCCGACCATCGCAAGGAGGCTTGCCCAGAGCGCTGCACCTCCCCCGGTGCAGGTGCCCGTCTCGACGATGACGTCAGGCCGGGTCTCCCAAATTATCTCCTGAATGATCCACACGTCGAGCGGGTTCTGGAATGCGGGAGCGCCCAGCCACGTGTTTGAGAAAAGCGTCTCGTCCTTGGCGTCCCAAGCACGGCGAGCGAACCGAAGCGCCTCCTCGTCAAGCAGCTGTTCATAGACGGAGTCGTCGCTCATGCCCTCAGGATGTCGACCTTACCGATGCGCCCTCGGGGGTGACGGCGTCAAGCTCTCGCTCGAGAGCTTGGCGTCTGTAACGCGGGGGCCCGACCCCGCAGCCGCTGAGCTGCGGGGCCTGACCTTTCAATTAACGGAACGGACCGCGCTCTAAAACGCGGCCCGTTTCTCTTGAGTCAAACCGGCGGCTAGTTGCCCTGGATCTTGATCTTCTCGCAGTTGTTCTTGATCTTGTCCTTCTTCTGGCCCTTGGCAACGTCTTTGTTGCCGTCACCGCAATTGATCTTGTCAATGCCGTCTCCGCCGGCGATCGTGTCGTTGCCGTCGTTGCCCTTCAGCTCGTCCTTACCGGAGCCGCCGCCGATCTTGTCGTCGTCGTCGCCGCCTTTCATCGTGTCCGTGCCGGAACCGCCCTTCATGAGGTCGTCGCCGTCGTCGCCGTTCACCTTGTCGTTGTCCTTTTGACCCTTGAGGCAATCGGCGTCTTGCAGACCGTTGAGGGTGTCGTTGCCGCCGCCACCCTTCAGCAGATCGTTGGAGCTCGAGCCGTTGATGGTGTCGTTCGCTCCGTCACCTTGGAGCGCCACGCCACTTGTCTGATCGACGCACTGCGCGTAGTCCTCTTCGTACGGTCCGATCGGCGTGACCGCGGCCGATGCAATCGCTGCGGCGATGCCACACGTCGCGAGCACCGAGACGAGGACGAGCACCCTGTTCTTACTAGCTTCCATTTGACCCTCTCCTTTCGAGGATGCGTGGGAGCGGACGCCCCCGTCTGTTTGAACGAGATTTCACTTGACCTTCCGATAAAGGCTTGTTTCGCCTGCCGCGCTCGCACGAAGCTGCGAATTACCCCGCAGGCGGATCTTTTTGGCGAAGACGCGGTTCCCGCCTGCGTGGACTTCCGCAACCTTATGCCAATTGCCACCCTGCTTGCGTTGGATCGCAACATCGCCGCCATTAGGCGCGAGTCCCCACACGAACACGGAGCTCTTGCCGCGGCGCTCGGCGACGAACGGGAACCGGAACGCATCCGCTGCGAGCTTCGGGTTGCCGTTGCGCAAGAAAAGGCCGGTCTGGGGCGTCGAGCCGCAGGTGGGCGTGCACTCCTGGTCGCGGATCTGGAACCAGATGACCTTCCTCACGTGCTGCTTCCACAAGAGATAGAACGAGTCGGCCAGGTAGTTCGCGTGCTTTCGCTCCGGCACGCCGTCGGGATCGGGCGGCTTTGAGTCCCACCAGATCTCGGTCGCGTAGATCGGCTTCGGCCCGCCCGGCTCGACCCGATTGGTCTTCCGAGCCTTGTCGAGCACCCTCCTGATCCGCCCGATGTCGGGGGTCGAGGCGTCGTCCGGGCTAAGCGCGTGCCGCGAAGGAGCCCCGACGTTGATCGGATGATGCGCGAGCACGTCGAACTTGGCCGGCTTGCACTTCTGCGGCTCGAGCGCACGCTGGCCCTTCAAGCACAGGACGTCACGCCAAAAAGCCACGGGCTGGGTCCGGGTCCCGCCCGGGTCAAGATCGCCGTATGGCGCGGTGCCGCCCGTCACGACGGTCGCCTTGCCCGGCGCTCGCTTGATGCCCTTGTAGAAGCCGCGGAGCATCTTGCGGTAGAGGTCCCCCGACGTGCGCTTCTTTCCCTTGTACTGGGGCGTGAGGTAGGTCGCGAGGTTCGGCTCGGCCCAGAGCTGGAACTCGCGGACCCGGGGCAGAGCCGGCTGGCCAAGCGCTCCGTCGGGGTCGAAGTTGCCGGAGTAGCGCTTGGCGATCGCGGTGCCGAAGTCGCCGAGGCGCTTCGCGTTCGGCTTCCAGGTGCCGGCGTGGGCCTTGTCGAAGCCGGGGCGGTTCTTGCCCTCGGCCCAGGCGGGAGCGCCCGTTACGAGCAGCATTGGAGCGAGGCCTCTGTTCCCCGCAGCCACTACGGAAGCGTCAACGGATGCAAAGTCATAGCCCGGGAATCCGGGGTCCCGCGCTTCGCTTCGGCTCGGTTTTCCGTCTGGCGCTACGCCCGACCAAGAAGCCGCAAGAAGAACCGTGTCTGCATGTTGATCATTCGCACGGTCCAGCCAAGAATCGCGGTCCGAGCCGTTGAAGACCGAGTCGGTGAGGCCGACGTCCAGGTCGGCAGCGGCCGATGCGCCTTGCGGACTGAGGGCGAGGGCGGCCATCAGGACCGCGACGACAGCCGCTGCCCTGCGGCTGCGGCTCTCTCGTTGGGGGCGATGGGGCGCATGGTCCACCGAGTTGCTCAGTCGCCGGCCGTCCTGCGCCGCACTCCGTAGGCGATCGCGGCTGCGAGAGCCACGATCAGAATGATCGGGAGCAACAGGCCAAGCCCGTCGTCGGTGGCATCAGCGGACCCCGTAAGCGCATCAAAGACCTCATCGAACAGCGAGTCGCCCTGCGCGGCCGGAATATCCGACGCGCCAACACCGGCACCGCCCGCAGGGCCGCCACCTGAGCCGTTGCCGCCGTTACCGGGCGCCGTGGCTTGGGCGAGAAGCGCCGCTGCGTCGCCGTCAGCGCCGAGCGAGTCGAGCTCATCCGCCGTGCTGGGCGGGACAGCATCCGGATCGCCACCGTCGGGAGGCCCGATCGGCTCGTCCCCGCATGGGCCCGGAACGTCCTCTCCGTACTGATCGACCTCGGAGTTGCCGGGTGGCTGGTTGGACCCGCCGCCGGGGCAGTTCTTCTGGGCATTCGCGCTCGGCGCGGCCACGAGGAGCGCGAGCAGGGCGAGAACACAAAGCGAGGCTGAACGGAGTCTCATCACCTTTCCCTACGCATCAGCAACGAAAAGGCTGACGCCGATGTCGGCATTTCTCGCCCTTGTGCGTATTCAGTGGTGATGGAAGCCATCGACCGCCAGCCCCTGCGCACGCTTCGCCTCGGCAACGTCGCCGAGCTGCGCCTGGATCCCGGCGGATTCGTCGCCTGGCTGGTGCCCGCGGTCCTCGTCCTCTACCTCGCGCTCTCCAACGGCGGCTACGACGTGACGGAGCGCAGCGAGATCGGGATCGCGGTCTGGTGGATCGTCCTCGTCGGCTCCGCGGTGGGCGCCCTGCCGATCGCCGGCGGCACCCCGCTCGGGCGCGCGATGTTCGGCCTCCTGGCCGCGTTCGCCCTCTGGAACGCGCTCTCCCTCGGCTGGACGGAGTCCGCCGAGCGCACCGCGACCGAGCTCGGGCGCGTCGCCACCTATCTCGGCGTCTTCGCCCTGGCCCTCGGCGCGCAGGGCAAGGGCCGCTGGCGCCTCATGCTCGGCGGCATCGCCACCGGAATGGCCGCGGTCTGCGCGATCGCCGTCCTCTCGCGCCTCGAGCCCGGCTGGTTCCCCGAGCGAAGGACCGAGGAGTTCCTTCCCGGCATCGAGATCGACCGCCGCCTCGCGTATCCCCTCAACTACTCCTCTGGCCTCGGCGCCTTCGCCGCAATGGCCTTCCCGCTGATCCTCGCCTCGACCGCCTCGGCGCGCACCATCGTCGTCCAGGCGCTGGCGGCGGCCGCCCTGCCGGTCGTGGCGCTCACCCTCTGGCTCACCAGCTCGAGCCTCTCGGTACCGGCCACGGTCATCGCCCTAATTGCCTTCTTCGTTCTGGTCCCCGACCGCCTCCCGAAGCTCGCAACGCTCGTCACCGCCGGCATCGGCTCCGCGATCCTCTTCGCGGCGGTCGAGGACCGCGCGGCTCTCGACCGCGGCCTGCCGACACCCGAGGCACTCGCCGATGGCGACGAGATGAAGGCGATCATCCTCGTCGTCTGCGGCGGCGTCGCGCTCGTGCAGGTCGCGATCAGCCTCCTCGCGCGCTACGCGAAGCGCCCGGCATGGATGTCGCCCACTCGCGCAACGGCGAGCGTGGCCACGGCCGTCACCGTCGCGGCGCTCGCGATCGTTGCCGTTGCGGCAGGGGCGCCGGGCGAGGTGTCGGACGCCTTCGAGAAGTTCAAGAGCCGCGAAGGCGCGGTGCCGTCCGAAGGAAGCCGCGGCGAGCAGATCCTCGACGTCTCCTCCAGCGGGCGTTACGACTTCTGGCAGTCGGCCATCGACGCCAACAAGACCGAGCCGCTCACCGGCATCGGTCCTGGCACGTTCGAGTTCTGGTGGTCGCGCGAGGGCAGCTACCCAGGCTTCGTGCGCGACGCCCACTCCCTCTACTTCGAGACCTTGGCCGAGCTGGGCTGGGTCGGCCTGATCCTGGTCGGCGGCTTCGTCCTGGGCGTGCTCGGGATCGGCGTCGCGCGTGCGATCCGCGCTCCAGACGACCTGCGCCTCGCCCTTGCGGCCGCCGTCGCCGGCTGCACGGCCTTTGCCGCAACCGCGCTGGTGGATTGGGTCTGGGAGCTCGCAGTCATCCCGGTGGTCTTCCTGGCGCTTGCCGCGATCGCTATCGCGGCCGGCCGCGAAGCCACACGGCCGAGCTCGCCGGGATTCGGCGCTCTCGCGCTACGGCCCCCGAGCCGCGGTGGGCGCGCTCGCCGTGGCGGCGCTCGTCGCGATCTCGATCCCTCTCGCCAGAGGCGGGGCCGTGGATGAGAGCCAGGCCGCTTTCGCCGATGGCGACGAGGCGACTGCCCTCGAGCGGGCCGCCGACGGCCGCTCGGTCCAGCCGCAGTCGTCAAGCCCATACGTCCAGCAGGCCTTCGTCTTCGAAGCGGCGGGCGACAAAGCCGCCGCCGTGGCCGCCATCCGCGAAGCCACGCGCAACGAGCCCACCAACTGGCGGCCCTGGTTCATCCGTTCCGGGATGGAGGCGCGCGCCGGCAACGCCGAGGAGTCCGTCGAAGCCTTGCGGCGGGCCCGCGACCTGAATGGCTCGGGTGCGATCGCCGCATACGCGCCCCCACCCACCACGGAGGAACCATGATCTTCGACGAGCTCCGTCCCTACGCCGACGCATCCGAGCGCGACAAGCTCAACGAGCTGGGCGACCTGCTCGAGCAAGACCGCCCGGTTCCACGGGCCGGCTTCCGGGCCGAACTGGGCGCACATCTGCGCCAACTCGAATCCCAGCAGCGCCCCGCGTGGCGGCCAAAGCGCCTGAAGCTCATGGCCGTGACCTACGCCGGCTCAGGCGTCGCGCTGCTCCTGATCGCCGCCCTCGGCGTGTCCGGCGCCGGACCCCTCGGCTACTGAGTCCGCTTCGAGCAGGCGCCGAAGCCGGCGCAGCCCCCGCGACATGATCTGCTGCACGTTTGCGAGGCTCATGTCCAGGAGCTCAGCGATCTCCGGTCCTCTCAAGTCGGCGCCGAAGCGCAAGGCGATCACGCCCCTTTCGCTGCGCGAAAGCCTGCCGAGAGCGCGCTCAAGCTCGGGCGACAGCCCCAGGTCCTCCTCCGGTCCGGCTTGGGTCGGCAGCTCACTCTCGGGCACCGACCCGTCGGAAAGGCTCGGGCCGCGCCGGTGGCGCGAGCGCCGATGGTGGTCGGTAAGAGCGTTCCGCGCGATCGCAAGCAGCCACGTCGAGACCTCGGCACGGCTCGGGTCGAAGCGGTCCCACGCCTTGAGCGCGCGCTCGAATGTGAGCTGCGTCAGATCCTCTGCGTCCGATCGCGAACGCAGTCGGTAGGCGAAGTAGCCGTAGACCCGCCATACCTCTTCCTCGTAGACGTCGGTGAAATCGGACAAGGGAAAGAGAATGCCGCTTAGAGGTAGCACGGACGGGCACCCGCGGCGAGTGGGCCACTAGAGCTCGGGGCCAGCCTGAACCGCCCTCGCTGCGAATGAAACTGAGCCAAACGCTCCAATCAGCGACTTGCCATCCCGCGGCTTCCAGCTGTGCTTGACAGCATCTGGGGGTGTATTCGCGGACGTGATCGTCGTCGATTGAGAACTCGAGCCCTTCCCGCCAGCGGGCATAGTTCAACGGATCACGCTCGAATGAAGGCACTTCCACGATCAGGATTGCCGCCCTTTCTCTGATGTCCCTTAGAAAATCGATTGGTTGATCGAGGTGTTCAAGGACGTGAAGCATTAGGACCGCGTCGAAGCCGCTCTCAGTTAGCTGAAGCACATCATCGACCCGAAACGTGATGTGTCGCGCCTTGACGCTGTTTTTGCCTCTTCGATGAGCGCCGGCTGGAGGTCGAGGCCAAGTCCCTCCCGTATTTGCCCCTGAGCCATCGCGAGGGCACGCCCTGTGCCGCAACCCACATCAAGCACCTTGGCATCAGGAGGCAACCAATTCGTCAGCGTTTCCTGACCGACCGCCAGGGTGCTGTTGTGGAACTCAACTCCATAGCGCTCACCAGCCTCCTCGTATGCGAGTCGCCAAAGCAATCGCTCTCCGTTAAGAAGAAGGTCGAGAAGGCGTTTGCGTCCGAGGAGCTACCCGTGCGCTCCGTCGCAGACGATAAGTCAGCCTGACCCCAAGCGAGGAAAACGAATGCCTGTCGAACTCGAGTTCGAGTTCCCCAGGCGACCAAGCCGTATCTAGCGCATCTCCCTGCCCCGGGTCATGGCCTTCCTGCACGCCAACGACTGTAATGATGTTCGAGCGGCTGCGGCGCCGGTGCGGCCGGCCCAACCGTCCTACGCCTCACCGAGTCAGCTCCTTGAAGGCTCTGGCCAACTCTGGGGCCCAGCGCTCATGGGAGTAATCGCGCTCGACGGTCGCCCGGCCGTTTGCGCCCATCTCGGTGCGAAGCTCTGGGTTCCCTGCGAGCTCGCGGATGCCACGAACCCACTCCTCCGTTGTGGAGGCAGCAAACCCACGGCCCTCGTCGAGCAACCGATTCGCAACCCCAACAGGGCTTGCCACCGCGGGAATGCCGGCTGCGAAGTACTGCAGCAGTTTGTATCCGCATTTTCCACGCGCCCACTCCGTTTGTGGCATCGGCATCAGGCCGATATCCATCTCGTCGAGGTCGTCGGCGAGCGTCTCGAGCCGCCACGGCCTCACCTCGAGCCAGGGCGCTTGATAGTCGAGGTCGCCACCTACGACGAGCAACTTGACCTCGACGCGGTCGCGATTGATTCGCTCCATCGCCGGAAGGACCTCCTGTAGATATGGAGAGGTACTCCCCGAGCCGACCCACCCGACGGTCAGCACCTCGTCTTGACGATGTTGGCGGATTCGGTATGCCTTCGGATCCACGCAGGACGGCACAACCTCCACACGACCCTTGGTCTCGCGGCTGGCCATTTGTGCGAGATGAGCGTTGCCGGCAAGAATTAGACGCGCACGACTGACGAGTTTCCGCCATGTTCTGGCTTCGTTCTTGATCGGCCCGGCAAGACGATTCGATCGGCCAATCGAGCCCAGATACAAAGCATCGTCGAAGTCGTAGATATCCAGCGCCCTCGGAGGCTCGACACCTGGAATCGGCGTCAGGAACCCAAGACGGTGAACGAGGGTGAGATCGCCACTGTTGCGTGCTCGGATCAGTCTCGCCGCGGCCAAGGTGAGCGCTCGGGCCTTTCCCACGGCCGAGCCCGGGGAGGAGACCGTCGCATACTCCG
Organism: uncultured bacterium; assembly: GCA_963725035.1. Classification (GTDB taxonomy): domain Bacteria; phylum Actinomycetota; class Thermoleophilia; order Solirubrobacterales; family 70-9; genus JALZKA01. The sequence continues at coordinate 17,287 of CAVRWX010000010.1, forward strand.
ATTGACTGAGCGTTGAGCGGAAATCAAGTGCGACGCCATGTTGACGAAGGGGCGTGACGAACTCCGCGACACGAACTCTTGGTCCAGGCGTAGTCAACGGATAGGCGGAATGCGCAGAGATGGAGAGCAACTGGGCGGGAAGCGTAGTCGCGACCCACGGCTCATTTCCCCGGGTAACGTCCCGAAGCGTGAGCGCTGCGCAAGTCGGAGATCAAGCCGTTGAAGCATGGCTGCCGCTATTGCGCTGCAATGCCTGCCGGCACTCGCTGTCACGCCCTTCGGCTTCAACCTCGCGACTTGAGTGCCAAGGATGCGGAAGGCGATTTCCTGTTCGGGACGGAACGGTTCGCATGGTCAGTTCCGAAGCCAACCTGACTGACCCCGAGATTCGCCAAAGAACCGCGAGGAGCTTCGCTTTCGAGTGGAGCAATTTTGGATCCATCAGGAGAAGAGTGGGAGAAGAACTTCCTCGATTACATGCATCCTCACCAGCCCGGCTTCTTCAGGGGAATCCGTGTCCTCGACGCGGGAACCGGTTCTGGCCGGCACGCGCGTCAAGCGGCTCTGTTTGGTGCCACTGTCGCCGCGGTGGATCTCGGTGCGTCGATTGACGTGGCAAGAAAGAACGTGCCCGACGACGTTCTGACCGTTCAGACCGACCTCGAGGCCCTGCCTTTCGAACGGAGATCGTTCGACCTCGTGATGTCGATCGGGGTCCTTCACCATCTTCCAGACACCAGGGCAGCGCTCAAGTACCTCGTCGACTTCGCAAAGCCAGGTGGGCGGGTGCGCGTCTACTTGTACTGGCAGCCGGAACGTCGGTGGCATCGAGTCGTGCTTCGCGGGGTCGAGGCGGCTCGCGTCGTGACCACGCGCCTCCCTTATCCGGTGCTCAAGGCCCTCTGCTACCCGCTGTCGGCCGTTCTTTGGTGCTCGGTCGTCCTGCCGTATCGCTGGTTCCGCGACACCCCGTACCTAGCGCGAATCGTCGATGGCCTCCCCCTTCAGGCTTACGCCGACTATCCGTTTGGAGTGCTCGTCAACGATCAATTCGATCGCTTCTCTGCACCGATTGAGCGGCGCTTCACAGCCGATGAAGTCAGGGACATGATGCGAGACGCGGGCCTTGAACAAATAGTCGTGGAGCCGAATGCCGGCTGGATTGCGGAGGGCGTTGCTAGTTCGCTCAGCGACACATGAGGCCTCGCGTTTTCTATGTGTCGTATGACGGAGCCACCGAGCCACTCGGCGTGTCGCAGATCGTCGCTTATCTGGAGCGACTCACCGAGGTCGCCGATCTCACCCTGATTTCGTTCGAGAAGGACCGCGATTCGAATGCCTTGATGGCGGATCGACTGTCCAGGGCAGGGATCCGCTGGATACCACTGACGTATCACCGGACGCCGCCGGGGTTGAGCACAGCTTTCGACGTCTGGCGTGGCGCCCGCGCAATCAGGGCGGCGGCGGATGAGGGTGCGCCGCAGATCATCCACGCCCGCAGCTACGTGGCAGCACTGATGGCTAGGAGGTCGAAGAGTTTCCCGCAGAGCAAGTTCCTTTTTGACATCCGCGGCTTCTGGGCCGACGAAAGGATCGAAGGCGGGATCTGGCGCCGGGGATTCCTCTACCGACTCGCGAAGTATTTCGAGCGCCGCTTCTTCGCTGAAGCAGACGCCGTGGTGACGCTCACCCAAGCCTCGGTGCCTCAGATTCACGAGTGGTTGTCAGGCCGCGACATCCCGGTTCGCGTCATCCCCACGTGTGTCGATCTCGCGAGGTTTGACGAACACGAGCCTCGCTCCGACGGGCCGGCCGCAGTCTGGAACGGGTCAATCGGGACCTGGTATCGATTCGATCTGGGCGTTCGCATGGCTCGCGCGCTGGGCGTTCCCTTGCGAGTCTTGACCAGGCAGACCCAAGCAGCTGAGGAACAGCTCGGCGGGTACGACGCTGTTGTAAAGACGGTCTCTCCCGATGAGGTGCCTCACGAGCTCCGCCCTAACGACTATCGGGCTCTGCTTGGTTCAGCCCTCCTTTTCCAAGCAAGCATCAGCTCCCACCCGCTTCGCCGAGCATCTCGCGGCTGGGCAACCTCGTGCTCGCTCTGCCAGGCGTAGGTGACGTGGCATCCGTTATCGAGCGCGAACGTGTAGGTGTCGTCTTGGAGGGTGAGCTCGAGAGTGACGTCCAAAAGGCCGCCGAGAGGTTGCATGCGCTCAACGCCGACTCAGAAGTAGCCGACCGATGCAGGGCGGTAGCCCAGAGGCTTTTCTCCCTGGAGGAGCGGAGTCGCCGCGTATCGAGAGCTTTACGCCTCGCTTGCCAAGTCTGAACAACCCGGTTTCTAGCTTCCATCGCGTCTCCCGAGACACCCGCGAGCACCCTCTCCACGAGCGGAGCGTTCTCGTACCTCCCTCTGCGTCTCGTCCAGTATTCGCTTCTCTTCGTCTCGGCCATAATCGTTACGCGTGAGCTCGGCCCGGTTGGTCGCGCCCAGTACGCGCTGCCACTCGCTCTCGCAGGGCATCGTCTGGGTAGTCACAAATCTCTCGCTGGAGCTTGCTTCCAGCCGCATGCTCGCCCGACGCGAGATCACGATCCTCCCCCTGACCCGAGTCCTTTCGTTGTGGTTGATGGCTATGTCAGTCGTCGCCACTGCCATCGCCTTCGGCCTTGGATCACTCCTGCGCGAGGAAGTCCTGGCCGGCGCGTCCGTGGAGATGGTCCTGGTTGCCTCTCTCACCATCCCAGCGCTCTTCGCAACTCAGCTCGCGGGTCAACTCCTAATCGTTCGGGGGCGCCTGATCGCACATGGGCTCGCTTCTGCGATCGGCGCCGTCTTGCAGCTCGCCGTCACCCTCTACCTCCTGGCGACAGACAACCTGACCGCCAGCACGGCATTGGCAACTGCTGCTGTGGGCTTTGGAGTTGTCGGACTCTTGCTGGTCGTAGCACTCGCAAGGGATATCGGCAAGGGAGCGCTCGTGCCGCGCCCCGACCGGCGCGTGCTGCGCCGGCTCATTGCCGTCGGGGCCAGGCTTCACCCAGGTAGCGTCGCGCTCCAGCTTGATCCGCGCCTCAGCTTGATCCTGGTGGGCGCACTCCTGACCGCCAGCGACGCGGGTGTGTACTCCCTCGCACTCAGTCTCATGGGGACCGTGCTCCTTGCAACTCAGGCACTGAGCGTTTCTGCGGTGCACACTCAATACAAAGAGGTGGAAGCGCACGCGACCAGCTACACGCTCGAGTTTGCCCGACAGTCGTTTCTTCTCAGCCTGATCGGAGCAGCCTTGATGGCGGTGATCGCGTATCCGATGATCATGATTCTGTACGGAAGCGCCTTTGCCGAGGCCACTCTGCCTTTCATCACCCTTCTCCTCGCCACGGTGGCGGTTGCGATCGAGAACCCCTGCAGGGTGCTATTGACCCGAATCGCGCGTCCACTGCTCGTCTCCGGGCTGGTCATCGGAGCGATTGCTTTGAATGTGGTGGCAACCGTTGTTCTCGTCGAGGCGCTGTCCATCTTCGGAGCAGCGCTAGCCACCACGGTGAGCTATTGGGTGTTGGCGCTCCTGATGCTGCGACTGGTCGCGCGACGTGGCGAGCGGCCCATCCGGGAGGTGCTCGGCCCACCGCATCGCGATGACGAGATCATGCGCTTACTCCGCCGGCATCTCCACCCGCCGCGTCGCAGTTCGTGATGCCTCACCGTCGGCGTTGGCCGCCCCCCAATTACGGACGGACGATTGCTTACAAGGCTGCGGATCTTGTAACCGCCCGTCGCGGCATTTCCCGAACGATCAACGGAGAATCAATTCGAATTCCCGCCCCAATGGGCAAGGTATTACCCACGGATCTATCAGCCCGATACCCATGCTTTCATACGGGCGACCGCGCGGCCGGGAACAGTTGCGATCGACGTGGGCGCGCACATCGGGATCTTTTCCGTCTTCATGGCGAGAAGCGTGGGACCCGAGGGACAGGTTCTCAGTTTTGAGCCAACACCGGACTCAAGAAGAGCGCTTCGACGTGTCGTTGATTGCAACGGACTGGCATCAATCGTGGATGTGCGGGGGGATGCGGTCGCAGCGACGAATGGCGTTCAGACTTTCTACGCCACGCCTGCAACCACATCCGTCGCAAACAGCCTCATACCACCGACTGGGCATTGGCATGCTCTCACGGTGAAGACCGTTTCAATCGATTCGGCCATTGCTCATGGTGCAGACGTCTCCTGCCTGAAAATTGACGCAGAGGGTGCTGAGTTGGACGTGCTCAGGGGAGCTCGCGAAACCATTTTGAGGTCTCGGCCAGCAATCGCCCTGGATGTCCATCCCGCAGCTCTGCGATCCGCGGGGTTGCAGACTGCTGACGTTTACGACTTTGTGCGAGACATCGGCTATCAGATCCCGCGTGATTCGCCGCTCACGTCTAAGAACGACGGCGGGCCATTCGATGTGCTTCTCGTCCCTCAGTGAGGGTCCCTGAGCACCCGGTCGTACAACGCAATTTGCGCATCGATCATCGTCGAGGCGGGGAAGCGGGCCAGAACGGACCGCTTGCCTTCAGCTGCCATCTCTGCACGTAGGTCTGGATTCGCGTGTAGCCACCGAACGGCTTCGAGATTGCAGCCGGAGCACGAGGAGGCACGAGCAACCCGTTCACCCCATCGGTTATTACTTCAGGAGCGCCCGCAACATCCGTAGAGACCAGCGGCGTGCCGGCTGCCATTGCCTCAATGAGGACCTGACAGAACGCCTCGGTCTCACTCGGATGAACAACTACATCCATCAGTCCATAGCAATTCTGGACATCAGCGCGGTGGCCGGCGATGACGGTCCGATCGACTACGCCGTGTTCCTCCGCAAGAGCTTCGAGGGCTCGAAGATCACCGCCACCCACCAGGAGTACCGAGAGATTGTCGATCTCGGCACTCAGGTGACGAGCCGCAGAAAGAAGGTCCGGGTGGCCCTTTCCTTTGAAGAACCGCGAGACGTCACCGATCACAAAGCGGCCTTCCAGGCCGAGCTCGGTTCGAAGCGCAGCCAAGGCGCCCGGATCTGGCACTAGGTCATCGAATTCGAATCCCTGATGGATCACGTCCACCTTCGCGGGGTCGATCGACTCCGCTCCCACCAGCCGACGTCGCACGGCTTCCGAGAAACCAAGTACTCGGTTAGCGCCCGTCGCGCTGATGCGGTCAGCGAGAACATGCCACTTCGTTCCGATGAACTCCATCAAGTCGGTGTGATGGCGGGTGAGAATCACTGGGCATCCCGCAATCCTCGCAGCTGTCACCCCAACGAGACCGGGCTCGAACAGGTGCGTCTGAACCACGTCCACCTTTTGCTTGTGAATCACTCTCGCAAGCCGTACGGCCGCTGGGGCAAGCCACGGTCCAACCCCAGCACGTGCTTCGAGTGAGAAATGTGCCGCACCGTCTAACTTCGCCAACCATTCCGGCGGAGACGATGGATTGACCGTCCCGCACGCGACTTCAACGCCTCGGTTCACGAGCCCTGGAACCAGGGTGGCGAAGTAACGAGAATCCACGCTCTGTCCAGACAGCTGTAAGACGCGCAAGGCTAGACGCCCCTAGTAAAGACAGAGACGTTGGATAGAAGCCAAACTTCGTTCGCGCCGTGCAACTGCACGCTCGCGCGATACTCCTCCGTCAACTCCTGGTCAAATCCATAACCTGCCGACCGAAAGCGATCGCGCCAGTACGAGAGCGGTTGTTCATTGATATGGGCCAAGCCGCCCTGACCGGGCTGAGCAGCCGAGAACACGACGATCGGCGCCAGCCCCACGATGAAGTCGACCAGCCGATCACCGAGTTCCGCAGGCAGATGCTCGGCCACCTCAAAGCAATAGGCCAGGTCAACCGGACCGTCTACCTGCGCGGGTGGGTCATCCCGAAGATCGAACGGAACGCTTTGGACTCCTTGCATGCGAGCGAAAAGGCGGCCCGCCAAGCTCTTTTCGCAGGCCTGCACCCGCTTTGTCCGCGCCGCCTGGGCGGCAGTCGCTCCGCTGCCGGCACCCACGTCTATCACCGTCTGAACGTCGGGGAACACGTCATCGATTGCGGCGATTGCTGGTCCAGCCGCTCGCCGCGCAAGACGGTGATACGCGTACATCTGGATGGGGTTGTAGATGAGCCAGTCCCGCTGATGGCGCTCGCCCAACCGTGAAAGCTCCGTGTTCAATCGCCACATCGCCCTCGAGGGCAGTGAGCGAACCGGACGCAAACGATCGAAGGTGGTCATTCCGAGGGGGCGGTGCTCTGAGCCCGTCCCAGCAATGATCGACCGAGCTTGGCGGAGAGGCTCGGATCACGAACCAATGCTGAAACAACGTGACGTGCGGCCGGGATGACCTTGCGATCGCGCCAGTAGGACCCACCGATCATCCAGTGAAGCCGGGCATAGGCCCGACGTCGGATGGGGCGAAGTTCGACCTCTCGCTCGAACGCCTTGCCGTAGGCCAGGAGCATGTCGCGCTCCATCAGCTTGATATCGCGGCTCATGCTGCCTGGCTGTCGACGGTAGATGAAGAGCGGTTCATCCACGTACGCAATGGGTCCGACGGCAAGGAGGCGAAACAGAAAATCCCAGTCGGCTGACGTCGACAGCTCTGTGTCGAATCCGTCTGTTGGTGTCGAAGACTTCCCTCCGGATGATCATTCCGCTAAGAGGAGCGGTCGGGCCTTCCTGGAGCAGCATCGACCGCTGAGCGGGAAACGGCTTTGCGCGTATCGTCCGTAAGGCCCGCATCTCATCGTCCACTACTCGGGCTGCGCACACCACCGCCACCGTCGTCCTCGCATGAGCGGCAGCTGGCGTTCGAGAAGCGTTGACACCCAGAGATCATCTGCGTCCAGAAAGGCGAGGAGCTCCCCGTTGGCTTCCGCCGCGCCGCGGTTGCGAGCGGCAGCAACTCCCAGATTCTCCTGCTGGATCAGACGAACAGCGGATCCATAGCCTCGGACCACTTCAGCTGTCGAGTCAAGGGAGCCGTCATCATCGACCACGATGCACTCGACAGACGGGTGAGTCTGGGCAAGCACACTGTCAACTGCGTCGCGCACAAAGCGCTCGGCGTTGAACGCAGGGATAACCACGCTGACAGTCTCGGTCATGCGATTCAACCCGCTTGGCGGTGCCAGAGCTCGAGTTGCAAGAGCGCCCAGATACGGAAGGAGTTGTCAGCTCGCCCCTCTTGATGGGCATCGAGCATCGAGTCGATTGCGTCACCCCGGAGGTAATCGCGGACGGCGCTGGAACCATCCCGCAAGGTCGATGACGCGTAGTCGCGAAGTTCCGTGCGAAACCAACTTGCGAGCGGCACGCCAAAGCCCTTCTTGGTCCCGTCGAGAATGGAATCAGGGACGCGCCCGCGATACGCCTTCCGAAGCAGCCACTTCTTTTGAAGACCCCGAGTCTTGAGTCTCGCGGGCAGAGACGCCGCAAACTCCATGACCTGGTGATCGAGTAGCGGCGAGCGTGCTTCAAGCGAATGCGCCATGGTCGCCACGTCGACTTTCGCCAAGAGGTCCTCGGGGAGGTAGCTGTGGACGTCGACATCCATGAGGCGATCCAACGGACTCGAGGCGCTGGACGCAAGCCACGGATTGCGGACGACGCCAGCAGCTCGGTTCGGGTCAATGCTTGCTCCGAAAGCCGGGGTCCATGATCGCTTGACGTTCATCGACGTTGAAGATCGAAACGTGCCGGGTGTACCGCTCTGCGGGCTCCATGCCCAGGGGCACCAGGAGGCGCCGAGCACGAGGCGCAAGCGATCGGGAGCCCTGTTGATCGGGCAGCACCTTGGCCACGGTGGCTATCGGCCTTCCTAGCGCACCGGGAATTCGGGACGTCGCGGCATTCGCGACGTATCGCAAGTAGCCGGCAAAGCTCTCGTCTCCACCGTCCCCGTTCAGGGCGACCGTGACCTCCTTACTCGCCAACTCGGCCAGGCAGTAGGTCGGCAAGGCCGAGGAATCCGCGTATGGCTCGCCGTACTGGCGGGCCAGAATCGGTGCGAGATCGATCGCATCTGGCTCGACGACGAACTCGTGGTGCTCGGTAGCGAAGGTCTGAGCCACGGTGCGGGCGCGAGAGAGCTCGTTGTACTCGGCTTCCCGGAACCCGATCGAAAACGTCTTGACGGGTCGCGTGGAAGCGGCTGCCATCTCGGCGACCACGATTGATGAATCCACGCCGCCTGACAAGAAAAGCGCCCAACGGCACGTCAGCGATCATCCTGCGCCGGACAGCTGCGCCAATCAAGCGGCGGAGCTCCTCCTCGAGCTCTTCTGGAGCCTCCTCTCGCTTCACCGAGTAATCGAGAGTCCAGTAGCTTGCGCCAGTTTCGACCTCTCCGAGCTCCCAGGGAGTGTGTGAGCCGGAGGAAGCTTGCTCACTCCCCGCCAGATCGTCCACGGCGCCGGTATGTAGCCGTACGCCAGGAAGCAGTCGACGGACGACGGATCGATTTCAGGCGACCCCTCCAGCCCGGCCGCCAAGGCCCTCAGCTCGGAGGCGAAGGTCAGTTCGCCGTCCCGCTGGGCGTAGTAGAGCGGCTTCTTCCCGACCCGGTCGCGTCCAAGGAGGAGTCGCTCTTGGGACTGGTCCCACAGCGCGAACGCAAACATCCCGTTGAGGTGATGGACGAGGTCCTGACCGTGCTCCTCATAGAGATGGACGAGAACCTCCGTGTCGCCCTTGGTGCGGAACGTATGGCCGCGCTTCTCCAGGTCGGAGCGAAGCTCTCGGTAGTTGTAGATCTCGCCGTTCAGGACGACCGCGAGGCTGCCGTCCTCGTTGTAGATCGGTTGATCACCGGTCTCGAGGTCGATGACGCGAAGCCGCTGGATCCCGAGTACGGCCTGATTGGATCGATGGATTCCCCGCGAGTCCGGGCCCCGGTGAACTTGACGGTCGCACATAGCCTCGACCAAACCAACCGGCACCGAAGACTCGACCGACACCTTGCCGGCTATCCCGCACACGCTGCAAATGTATCCGCTCGCCGGGGGCCAGGCCCCTGCCTCGCACTCGAACTAACTCGGCTCGCCGGCCGCTCTCAAACCCCATGCCCGCTCGCCTTCCGCGGCCCTGTCTGCCACGGATTCCGCTTGACGCCGGGTGCTGTAGAGCGCCACGGCAACGCAAACGGCCAATGCGACCAGGTGCGTCCTGTATCGGAACGCCGTGCCCGCGTTGCCGGCACTGAGGGAGTAGGCGATCAGCAAGCACAACAGCGTGTAGAGGAAAGGACCCGGCCCGTCTTCATCAGCGCGCGGCGATCGATGATCAGCTCGCGGACGAGAAACCCGATCAAAAAGAGTGTAAACATCGTCCCAACCAAGCCGAGCCGCTGGCTCGCGTTGTCAATTTGCCAGGGGTACGGCCGCAGTAGGACATCACCGACGCGAGATGGCAAGTTCGCCACGATGGCCTCTCGACTCGAATAGTCGACCCGCTCGAGCGCGAGATTCGCGTCATCGCTGGCATTGGCGTCTTGCGACGACTGGAGTGCTTCGAGCTTCTCATCCGATGTCGCTTCGATGGCACTCGGAACACCAAAGACGGCTACGACGATGACTACGCCGACAGCAATCATGCCTCGAAAGGATCCTCGGTGCTGACTGGCGAGTCCGCTGTGCATACGTGATCAACGCCGCGGCCACCACCAAGAACCAGGCGGCGTAGGGCGAGTCGCCAAGCCGATCAGGCACCCGAGCACCATCGGAATGAGAGCCCGCAGGTCGGCCCGTCGCCACATCAGCGCGCCCCCGTACACGACGAGACCAGTAGCCAAGATCATGTTCGCCTCTTTGTGGAGCAGCGTCGAGAAGAAGACGTTTGCAGGCTCCAGCGCGAGGATCCACATTGACAAACTCGCGGCACGAGCCCCAGCGAGCTCGTGAACAGCCGCTGCGAGCAACGCCAATCCCGCAACGGCGATCCCCGCCTGAGCGATTCGCAACACGAACTCGGGTGAATCGAACAGCCACATCTGACCCGCGAAGACGAACTTGAAGAGCTCGCCGGTCAGGGCATCCGTCCATGCCTCCGATCCGAAGGTCGTCGCGCTGATCTCTTGGGCTTGCGCGAAGAACCCAAGCTCGTCGCCTCCGCGCAGTATCTCGCCGATCCCGGTCAACGACACGGCGGCGGCGGCCAACACCCGGATTCCCAAAGCGATCGCAACGGGCAGGCCGATCGACAAGTCGGATCGTCCGCGCCGAAGCAGCGCGAGTAGCCAGCACAAACCACCGGCCACGAGCATCAAGGTCACCCCGCCGGCCAGAACGTCGTGCAGACGCTGGTCCATGGTCGGCGCCACGTTCTGAAGCCTAGTAACTGAGCGCTTGGCGCTACCCCGCGGCGCTCCTATAATGGGATTCCTTGCAGGGCCAGAGCAGCATGAATAAGGACGTCCGCCATTTTGGGCGCGTCGCTTGGCGCCATAAATGGCTGCTTCTCCTGGTTCTGCTTGCCATCCCGGGCGCTACCTACGCGATCTCGTCGAGCCTCGAGAAGACCTACGAGTCGACCGCAACCCTTCAGGTGAGCGCCACGGCGAATGTCTCCTCCGTGCTTTCCGAGCAGTTCTCGGTCGGGGTAGCCTCGGCTGGTCCCGCGGCCAGGCTCGTTGAGACGACGAGGGTCGCGCGCTTGGCGGCGCAGGAGCTGGGCGAGCCACCGGGAAGCGCGCCCGAACTGCTGGCAGCCGTAAGCGCAGAGGCGGACGAAGCGGCTGACTCCTCAGGTTCGCTCAGCTTTCTCACGATCACGGCGCAGGCCGAGAGCGGTCAGCGCGCCGCCGACATTGCGAACGCGTTCGCCGATGCGATCACGGCAGAGCGCACTGACTCGTCCATCGAGAGCATCAACCGGACGATTGACAGCCTCGAGGCCGAAGCAGAGACGATTCCCGCCAGCGACCAGGCTGCAATTGACGAGATCGCGCAGCAACTGGTGACCCTCAGGGGTCTTCGCGAAAGCCAGTCCGAAGCAACCCAGGTCATCGAACCCGCTCCCGTGCCGAGCGCTCCGATCTCGCCCAACCCGGAAAGAAACACGGCTCTCGCGCTCGTTTTCTCAATCTTGCTTGCGCTCGGCTTGGTCCCGTTGCTCGATCGCCTCGATCGCCGCCTGCGAGACCCCGAGGAGCTGGAGCCGCTTGTCGGCCAGCCGCTCCTGGCCATGGTCCCGTCAAGCGCCTTCCCAGGTCAAGTACCGACGCCACAGGTTCGCGAGGCCTTTCAGACACTCCGTGCGAGCCTCACCTACTTCAACGTCGATCGCTCGCTGTCATCCGTCCTCGTAACCAGCGCTGGCCATGCCGAAGGCAAGACCACCGTGGCGACCAATCTCGCAATCGCCTTCGCGAACGACGGCAAGGACGTCGTTTTGGTTGACGGGGACTTGCGAAAGCCGCAGGCGGCCCGCCGCCTTGGCGTCGAGCCCTCGATTGGGATCGAAAGCGTTCTTCTCGACGATCAGCCGCTCGACCGAGCGCTGGCCGAGGTCCAGGGGATCGAAGGCGGGCGCCTGCGGGTCCTGCCGTGCGCGACCCCTCCCCCGAACCCGTCGGTCCTCCTCGGCTCGAAGAAAATGGAGGGCCTTCTGTCGCAGCTCGCCGAGCAGGCTGACCTCGTCGTCATCGACACGCCACCGATCCTCGCGGTGAGTGACGTCATTCCGTTGCTCGAGCGCGTGTCAGGCACCGTTCTGGTCGCGAAAGTGAATCAATCGACGCAGGAGAGCGTGACGCGGGCGAAGCAGGTCATCGAGACCGCACGTGGATCGATTCTCGGCGTAGTGGTTACAGGCGCAAAGGGCTCTGGCCTCTATGGCTACGAGGAGTACGGGTACGGCGCCGGCTACGCCTCGGGCTCCTCTGGTGGGCAGGTCGCAACGGGAGCCGAGCTGCGCAGCCCAGGCAATGGTGAGGTTGCCCCCTCATCGTCACGATCTCTCGCGGACCGGGTTCTACGCCGCTAAGAGCGCGACGGCTCGGACGGCCACCCGAGTCGCCGCTTACGCCGCCTTCTCGAGCCATACCTCAAGCTGCATGCCAGAACTGGTGCGCTCCATGTAGAACTGCGCGAATGGGGCGAGCGCTCTGGGCAAGTACGTGTCGCCGACGTATCTCCGATGATGCGCAACTCGATACCCGGCACGAATCCCGTGTTGCGAGAACGCCTCCAGCCTGAACTCATACAGGTGATAGGGCGGATGCATTGGGCTCAGATTTGCCACATAGTCCGACCTCTGCAGTCGATAAAGCCTATTAGCGACCCGGGCGATTAGCCAGTCTGCCGAGGGGACTTCCAGATGAATCAAGCCGTTCGGCTTGAGCCACTCGGTAGCTGCGTACAGTGCGCCCGCCGGATCCTGTAGGTGCTCCAGGACGGCGCCGAACGTGACGAGGTCAAACGACTCCGGCGAAAAAGACGCGCTCTCGATTGAAGTCTCGACAAGATCTTTCGGCTCGATTCCGCCAAGCTCGATAGCTGCACGGCAAAACTGTCGTGAAGGCTCAATGCCCTGAACAACGAACCCCGCCGAGGCCAAGGCTCTCATCGCCTTACCCAGCCCCGCACCGATGTCGAGGGCTACTGGTGACGATGGGTTTGGACGTAGAGTTCGGAAAGTGTCGATCTGCTCTCTGAAGTAGTCCCTTCCAAATGCGAAGTAGCCTTCGCTCCAGTACTCCTTCGGATCGACGTCGTAATGCTGCGAAACGTCAAAGGGAATAGGCAGTGGATCAGGGAACACCAAGCCGCAGCGATCGCATTGCCGCACAGAAACGGTCACACCTGGGCTCCGGATGGGCCGAAGACCTTGCGAGCGATTGAGTCTGCGCCCGATCACTCGGCAGCGCTCAACGGGGTTCTCACACATATTGCAATGTGCTGGCTCTAGAAATGAGTAGCGCATTCGCTCACGTGTTTCACCGTTCGTTTGCCCTTCCCGGGGGAGTGATCTCCTCGTAGATAGACGCGATGTCGCTGAGAAGCCGCTCGATTGAGAATTTCCGAGAGCACGTGAGAACGGGCAGCAACACCCATCGTCCGTCGCTTGGGCGCGTCGGCCGCGAGAGCGGCAATCTCATGGCCAAGGGCCTCGCATCGCCGGGCGGGACGATTCGGCCCGACGTCGGGCGCGACCACTGCTGAAACGCCTCCAACATCGGTAGCGACTGGCGGGCCGGCCACCCGCGCCCGCCTCGATCAATGACACCGGCGTCCCTTCGTTGTCTGAACTCAGGACCGCAAAATCCGCAGCAGCGACAAGGTCGGTCAGGTCGCGGCGGTAGCCAAGGAAGCACACGTCGCTAGCGCAACCGAGAGAACGGGCGAGCTCTTCGAGATCGGCGCGCAGGTCCCCATCTCCCACGATCGCGAGGCGGAGGTGGACCGCGCCGGCGTCGCGCGCGGCCGCGAAAGCGCGGAGGAGCACGTCGACCCGCTTGATGGGCACGAGGCGCCCGACGAAGAGCGCCAGGACGTCCTCAGGGCCTAGATCGAGCTCATCGCGGACCGAACCGCCCGGCTCGGGCGAAAGGGCCTCAAAGCGGCTCAGGTCGAGTCCCAGGGGAACTACCTGGAAACGATTTGCCGGCGCAACTCCGAGGCGAACGAGGTCGTCAACGGTCGCCTGGCTAACGCCGATGAGGACGTCGGAGCGGCGCGCGAGGAAGCGCTCTAGGTTCCGGTAGGCACGGGTTTTCGCGGGGCCGAAGTAGCCCTCGAGCACGTGGCCGTGGAACGTGTGGACGATGGCGGGGCGGGGCCGCACGGTAAGCGCAGCGCCCCTGCCGAGAAAGCCTGCCTTGGCCGTGTGGGTGTGGACGATGTGGGGCCTGAAGCTACGGATGATCCCGGCGAGCTTTCTGCCCGCGCGGATGTCGCGGAGGGGATCTATGGCCGGGCCGAGCTCGGGCAGGTAGATGTGATTTGCGCCCTCGGCATCGGCGCGCTCGGCCATCGACTCCTCGCCTTCTGCGACCGAGCCGTGAACCAGGAGCGTCTCGAAGCGCTCGGGGTCCATTCGGCGCCCGCTGAGCATCGTGGCCTGATGGGCAGGTCCCCCCAGATTGAGCCGCGCGATGACGCGCAGGACGCGGATGCGCTCGGTCAGCCTGAGGACTCCAGCAGCGGCTTCGAGTGCCTCGCCGGGCGCGTCGCAGCCTGCCCGTCAGCCGCCTGCTCTCGCATCTGCGGGGAGTGCCACCCCGGGGACTCAAGCAGCCAGAGCGCGCCAAGGCCAACCGCGACGTAGGCAAGGGTGGCCACGGCGATCACCTCGGCCGAAGCCTGGTAGAGCGCGATGGCGAGGACCGCGAGCAGCGCTTGCCCGGCAGCCAGTGCCAGCGCGACGGCGCGAGCCGAGCCGAGCCGGCCGAGCAGGCGATGCGTCAGATGATCGCGCGCGCCACTCAGGACGGGGCGGCCGCGACGCCTTCGGGAGATCACGACGAGGGTGGTGTCCAGGATCACGAGACCTGCCAGCGGCACAACGGCAGGGAGCGCCCACCCGCTCAGCTCGCCCTGGGGGAGTGCCATGACCCCGCCGGCGATGAGGAAACCGATGGGCATGCTGCCGCCGTCGCCCAGGAAGATCCGGGAGGGGCGCGACAGATTGAAGACGAGGAACACACCGCACGCCGCCGAGAGGGCCAGCATCAACTCGGCGAGCGGCCAGACCTCCTCCACCGCCGCGAGAAGGCCGACGCCGAGGGCTGCGACCGCGCCGGTCACGGCGGTCGCGCCGTCGAGGTTGTCCATGAGGTTGAAGGCGTTGACGACGCCGATCACCCAGAGCACGGTCACGGCGACGTCGACTCCCGCGCCGGCGCCGAACTCCCAATGAACGCCGGATGCATAGAGCGCGATCGCGGCAAGGCCCTGCGCAACGAGTCGCGGGCCTACCGGCAGGCCCACCCTGTCGTCCAGCGTCCCGAGGGCGCACAGCGCCAGCGTGACGAGAAACAGGGTGTCGTAGTCCGGAAACGCCCGGCTAAAGGCGGCGGCAACGAGAACCACTGAGCCGATGACCGCTGCCCCGCCGAGGTAGGGCGTGGAACGACCGTGGGTCTTGTAGCCAATCGGATGGTCGAGCGTGTTGGTCCGAACGGCGAGGAACCGCGCCACCGGCACCGCGGCAAGGGTGATCAGGGCCGCGATGGCCGCGGCGGCAACGAGCTGAAGCTCCTGCGACATGCCCTTACGCCGGTAGGTGGTCGATGACGATCTCGCCCGGCTCGACGTCGACAGTGGGATGGTGAGCGCGCTGCCAGGCAGCGACGTCGTCGATCGCGTCGTCGATCGTGAGCTTCGGGCGCCAGCCGGTCAACTCCTCGAGCGCGGTGGTGTCTGGCTTGCGCCGGCCAAGCTCCTCGAAGCCGTCTTCGTAGGCCTCGTCGAAGGGGACGTAGGTGAGCGCGGAGGTCGATTCGCAGCGCTCGATGACCTTCTGGGCGAGCTCTGAGATCGTGATCTCCATGGTCGCTCCGACGTTGAAAACCTCGCCGATGGCGTCCGGCTGCTCCCAGAGGGCGAGGATCGCGGCGACGGAGTCGAAGACGTGGGCGAAGCAGCGCGACTGCGTGCCGTCTCCGAATACGGTCAAGTCATCTTCGGCGAGGGCCTGGCGGACGAAGTTCGGGACGACCATGCCGTAGGCGCCGGTCTGCCGTGGGCCCACCGTGTTGAAGAGCCGCACCACGATCATCTCGGCGTTCTGCTCGCGCGCGTAGCCGTAGGCGATCATCTCGCCGAAGACCTTGGCCGTCGCATACGACCAGCGGCCCTTCTGGGCGCTCCCGAGGAGGCGATCCGACTCCTCCGTGAGGGAGCCCACGCTGTCCTTGCCGTAGATCTCCGAAGTGGAGGTGTAGAGGAGG
This sequence comes from uncultured bacterium, assembly GCA_963725035.1. GTDB lineage: Bacteria > Actinomycetota > Thermoleophilia > Solirubrobacterales > 70-9 > JALZKA01. Next base: position 33,211 of record CAVRWX010000010.1, read on the forward strand.
CGGACGCCGTTTCGGGCGGCCGACTCGGCGACGATGTCGCAGCCGCGCACGTTCTTGAGGAGGGATTCGAGCGGGCGCTCACAGATCAGCTGCACCCCGACCGCGGAGGCGAGATGAAAGCACCCATCGACCTGCCCCATGAGCCAGTCGACCTGCGTCGCGTCGTTGGTCGAGCCCTCGACGAACGAGGCGCCGCGATCGAGCAAGTGCTCGACGTTGCGCAGGTGCCCGGTCGAGAGGTCGTCCAGGATCACGACCTCGTCGCCGCGCTCCACGAGCGCGTCGGCGAGGTGGCTCCCAATGAATCCTGCGCCCCCCGTGATCAGATAGCGAATAATTCTTCCTCCGAGAAACCGTTTGTCGGTGACACCCAAGTCCCCAGCGTGCGGTGAGAGCCTATGGCATTGGCGTGCCCAAATGCAACCCAGGGGTGAACGCCTGACTTCTTCCAACTGCCACGGAGAGGGAACAGCAACACGGGACGTGGGTAAGCGGTTTACGCTGGAGCCCGTGCACGACGAAAACAGCCTGCTTGTTGCGGGAAACGGGGCTGGCGAAAGGGAGCTGGCGATGCGCTCGCTCCAGCTCGACTCGCTTACCAGCGAGGTCACTCAGGCGCTGTCCCGAGACGGGATCCGCTCGATCCTTCTAAAGGGCCGGGCGATCGAGGCGTGGCTCTATGAGAGCGTCGGCCCGAGGCCCTCCGGCGACGTCGATCTGCTGGTCAATCCGGCCGAGATAGCAAGAGCCGAGTTCGTTCTCGTAAGGCTGGGATTCAAGACGGGACAACGGGGCTGGCGCGACGTTTCGCGCTCGTGGTCGCGCAACGCGGGCGAGGTCGTCGATCTGCATAGCTCGCTCTTCGGCTTTTATGCGGAACCGCTGGACGTCTGGGATGGTCTCACCGCGGCTACGGACGAGATCATGATCGGCGGTAGGTCCATCGAGACGCTCGGGGTGGTCGCCAGGTCACTCCATGTTGCGACCCATGCCGCTCAGCATGGATTTGAGCGCGCCGTGAAACCACGGGCAGATCTTGAGCTTGCGCTCGACCAGCTCGATTCGGCCGTGTGGGGTAGCGCCGCAACGCTCGCCGCAGAGCTCGACGCGCTCTCGGCTTTCGGTGCTGGGTTGCGCATGAACGAAGCCGGCGCGGCACTGGCGGCGTCACTGGACCTCCCACCGACACGCTCTTTGACCGTTCATCTCCATTCGGCCGGCGCAGCGCCGATGGTGTTGGGCGTGGAGTCGCTGATGGCTACGCCGGGCCTGTCCCGAAAGGCGAGCTTTGCCATTCGCAAGGCATTCCCGTCGAGCTCCCACTTGCGAGCGCACTCTCAGGTGGCGAGAAGGGGCCCGCTGGGCCTGGCGATCGCCCGGGTGTGGCATCCCGTTGCGCTCGCCCTGCGCCTACCGGCCGCGTTCGCCTCGTGGCGCAGGGCCAAGGCGGACCTTGAGCGGCCACAGGACCCTCAGGAGGAGTAGCTGCCCGAGCCCGATGGCGGGAATTGCCATCCGCATCCACGCTGGCGCGGCAGGGTCGTCGCGGAGGCGCTGCCGCACACCCGCCGCCCCCTTGGGCAGGTAGCCGCTCGAGCGCGGGTCGGCCCATCCCGATGCCGCGGGATGGCGCCTATATATGAGGCCGGGCTCCTCGAGGATGCGAACTCCGCGTAGGGCCAACGACAGCCCCAGAACCCAGTCCTCACCACCGTCCGTGTCGTCGTAGGCATGGGCCGAGACGGAGCCGGTCCGGATCAGGGTCGCGCCCTGGGTCGAATAGAGGGGCCAGACCGCGTCGGCGAGCGCGAAGGTGCGGCGCAGACGAGAGAGGCGCGGCACGAAAGGGCGCGGTACCGAGTGACGTCCGGCCGGCTCGGCCGTGCCCACCTCACCTTCGAGGATCGACATCCCGCACGCGGCGCACTCGGGCAACGCGTCCAGCTGCGACTCGAGCCGTGCCAGCGAGCCGTCCAGCAAGAGGTCGTCGGCGTCGAGGAAGAGGACGAACTCCGTGGTCACGTGGCGCAGCCCGAGGTTCCGGGCGGCGCCGCGGCTGAGGCGCTCCGCGCTGGAAACCACGGCCACGTCCTCGATTGAAGGCAGCGGAGTTGCCGAGGCATTGTCGACGACTACGACTCGGGCTTCGCGCGCCTGGGAGCGGACGCTCGCGACGGCGTCTTGCAGGAGCTCCACGTAAGGCTCGTCCCACGCCGCGATCACGACGGTCGTGCGGGGCTCGCCCTCGCCCGCCTGCGAGGAAGCCGGGCCGCCCGCGCGCCCCGCCGGATAGCGGGTCAGCTCGGCGAAGTCACCGGGATCCTCGCCGTCGAGCCAGGCGTGCGCTTCGAACCGATCGGTGGGGCCGCGCACTCCCACGACGATGTCGCGGTCGGATCCGGCCGCGGAATGCCACGCCTGCATGACGAGCGTCCGCTCGAGGCACGAGCGCCGCGTGACGCGCAGCACCCCCTCGACGGCGCGCCTTCCCGAAGCCGGCGCGGGCACGGGCGGCAGCTGCGGCGGGGCGTCCATGCCACGCCCCCGGAGGTGTCCGCGGGCGTGCCTGCCGGCCGACAATCCCCATAGCGCGGCCTGAGCCGCCCTGATCGCGCGGCTCACGGCGCCGCCGGGGCGTTGGTCGCGATCCATCGCGGCCAGCGTACCCGCCGGATGCGGCCTCTCGGGCGCATAGTGTTGGGCCATGTCCGAGGACGGCATCCGCGCTCGCGGGCTGGTCAAACGCTTTGGAACGGTCGTCGCACTGGCGGGGGTCGATCTCGACGTCGCTCGCGGCGAGATCGTCTCCGTCCTGGGCCCCAACGGTGCGGGCAAGAGCACTCTGTTGCGCATCTTGGGCAGCACCGTGATCGCCGATGAAGGATCCGCGACAATGGCCGGCGTCTCGATCGCCGAGGACTCGGCCGAGGCCCGCCGCCGCGTGGGCCTGTCGATCGGCGACGAGCGCTCGCTCTACTGGCGGCTGAGCGGCCGGCAGAACCTCGATTTCTTCGCGGCGCTCCACAGCGTGGGCGCCGGCCGCTCGAAGGACCGGGTGAACGCGCTGCTCGAGGCGGTTGGACTGGTGGACGCCGCCGACCGGCCGGTCCGCAACTACTCCTCGGGAATGAGGGCGCGGCTGGCGCTCGCCCGCGCGATGCTGGGCGAGCCGCCGCTCCTCCTGCTCGACGAGCCGACCGGGAGCCTGGATCCCCTGGCCGCCGCGCGGTTTCGCGAAACGATGGTCGCCCTGACCCGCGACCGGGGCACCGCGATCCTGCTGGCGACCCACGACCTCCACGAGGCCGTTGAGGTCTCGGACCGGGTGGTTGTTCTGTCGGCCGGGTCCATCGTGCTCGAGGAGACGACCGCCGGCATGGACGCCGCGAGGCTCGAGCAGGCGTTCCTGGCCGCGGTCTCGGCGCAGCCCGCGGAGTACCCCTCAGGGGAGGCGCCATGAGCCGGCTGGCGGTGACGGCCGCTTTCATCCGCCGCGACTGGCAGACCGACCTGTCCTACCGTGCCGCATTCGGGCTGGAGCTCGCGGGCTTGATCCTTGGCCTCGCGATCTTCTTCTACCTCGGGCGGGTGATCGACAACCGCGAGTTCTCGGCCGATCAGGGCCTCGACGGCGGCTACTTCGGTTTCGTCGCGATCGGCCTGGCGCTGTTCCAGATCATCCGGGCCAGCCTGGCCTCCTTCTCGCGAAAGCTTCGCGACGAGCAAACGACCGGCACGTTCGAGGCGCTGCTGGCGACGCCCGCGAGCCCGTCCCTGATCATCCTGGCGAGCGCCGCGTACGACCTCATACGGGCGACCGTGACCGGCGTGGTCCTGATCGGGATCGCGGTCGTCGTGTTCGGCCTCTCGCTCGAGCCCGACCTTCCGGACCTGGGACTTGCGCTGCTCGCCCTGGCCGGATGCATCGGCCTCTTCGTCTCGCTCGGAGTGGCGGTCGCGGCGTTCACCGTCGTCTACAAGCGGGCCATCGGCCTGCTGGGGATCATCCTCAGCGGGCTTGCGCTCCTGGGCGGCGTCTACTTCCCGATCTCGGTCTTTCCGGGCGCGATCGAGGCGGTGGCAGAGGCACTTCCCTTCACCTGGGGCCTCGACACCGTGCGGTCGGGCCTTTTGGGCGGGTCCGTCGAGGCCGAGAAGCTGATCGGTCTCTGGGTGTCGGTCGCGGTGCTGGTGCCGCTCGCGCTGCTCCTCTTCGGCGCCTCGGTGCGCCGCGCCAGGCGGGCGGGGACGCTCGCGCAGTACTAGCGGCGCTGGATCACTCGTCGAGCAGGCCGTGCTCGGCCAGCTCCGCAAGGAAGCGCTCGACGTCCGCGGATGCGACCTCGGCGCTGATCCCGGCCTCGTCGCTGAGGCGGGTCACCAGCTCGTCACGGCTCGCGCCCTCCACCAGGGCAGGCCACAAGAGGGCTCCGCTGGGGTTGATCGCGAGATAGACGGACCGGCGCAGGTCGAGCGCGACGATCTCACCGTCGACCTCGCGCCACTCGAGCGCGTCAGCGCGGACCCGCAAAGGCTCGGTCATCGCGGGCCGACTCGGGCCTGGGCGCTAGGACTGTGATGCCGTCGTTGAGAAGCTCGTCAGCAGGAGCAGTGCCCTGCTTGGTGAGGTCGGCCAGCGTGCCTAGAACCGTCACGGCCGGCGCGACGTAGCCGCCGTCCGCACCGGACCCTTGGTCCTCGTGCGGGAACTCTTCCTGGCTGCCGTTGCTTCCCATTGCTCCCTCGCTGATCAGTCTTGTATGCGCCGAGATTGTGTCTCCTCGCACGCCTCGCGCGAACCTTATCAGTTGTCGGGTGCTGAAAACCGACCAATACGGAACTTCGCCAGACGGCGGCCAGCCGGGCCGGAACACGCCGTTGAGCGTCTCCGGGATCTCGCCGGACCAGGGCCGTGGGTGGGTGCTCCGAGAAGGCATCGGGCGGCCCTTGTCGGGGCGCTGGAGGTTGAAGCTGGGCACGTCGTCCTCCAGGGCCGAGCGCAAGAGAAGCTTGGTCCCGGGGCCGACGAGTTCTGCCGGGTGACATTCGAACGCGAGCTCCAGGACCTCGCGTGTCACGAACGGAAAGCAGCGGCGGACCCCAAGCGCGCTCGTCGTCTCCCAGTGCATGCCGAGGAAGCCGTCGCGCTCCAAGAACGCCCGGAGGTAGGGAAGCGGCGAGGGATCGGCGGCGGCTGCGCGGCGGCGGTCTCGGTACCACTCGGCGTACTCGGTCCGAAGATCCGGATGGATTAACTCGGGAAGCTCGGGCGGCCACGGGATCGGCGGCCGTCCAAGCGCCGCTGAGGCCCGCCACGAGAACCAGTTGCGGATGTCGCTGCGGCCCGTGGGAAGGCGCGAGCGGCTGCGCCAGAGCTCGAGCGGCGACGTGTGGCGGGTCCAATCGCGCAGGGTGAGCGTCGAGCCCACCGTGTGATCTGCGAACTCGCCTCCGACGAGGGTTGTCACCGGCCAGTCCTCAGTCACCGAGCGCAACAGGCAGAGGTAGGGCTGGAGCACGTGAAACGGGACTCGCGGCTCGTCGAGCAGCGCCAGACGGCGCTCGGCGTCGACCTGCTCCATGCGCTGGTTGCGGATGCCGACCGCCGCTGTGAGGGTCTCGATGTAGCGCAGGTCGCGCGTCCGCGAGGGCTCATCCTCGGGAAGAACCGTGAGGGAGTCAACCGTCCTCCCGAGCGTCCCCGCCGCAAGCGCCCCGATCGCCGACGAGTCGACGCCACCGCTGAGGGCGAGGAGGTTCCCCTCGCCGGGATCCAGCTCGCGCTCGAGAGTGCCGATCAGCGCGGATCGGAGCCGAGGGGCGTGGTCGGCGGAGCGGCGCGGCGCGATGCGCTCGTAGGGCTTCCACCAGCTGTCGAAGGCGGGTGCGCCGTTGCCAAGTACCGCGTACTCGCCCCGACCCAGGACCCGAACGCCGCGGAGGAAGGTCCGGCGGTCCGGCGCCGCGTCGTAACCGGAGGCCCAGATCCCGTTGATCAGCGGGTCGAGGCGCAGGTCTGCCGGCCCGAAGCGGATGATCAGGTCGAGGGTCGTCGCCACGGTCCAGCGCCCCTCACTGCCTACGACATAGAACGGGACGAGGCCGCCAGCCGACCGCACCACGGTCGCCTGGCCGTCATGACCGAAGCGGATCAGGCCGAAGTCGCCGGGGAGGCTCTCGATGGAGCCGGGCCGCTCGGCGACCAGCCGAGCAACCTCGTAACTGGCCATGCCCGATCGTTCGATCTCGTCCCGCCCCTGTGCAAAGGCCAGCCCCGCGTTGCGCACCCCCTGGCCGTCCGGCGTGCTGCCGTGAAATCGGGATGAGGCAGTTACCCACCCAGGTGCGGGGTCCCACGGTTCGTCCAGACCGGGGTCAACGCTCATGGCGTCGCGCGAGCGGCGGGGTTCCTCGGGATCGGGGCTGAAAACGGCCACTAGGTTTGCCAGGGGCGGGCGACTCATGAGCCTGAGGATGGCTCGGCAAGCGCACCGGCGTCCGCGAGCGCGCCAAGAATCGTCGCCGGAAAGCCCGGATCGTCGAGATGACCGCGCGGCAACTCGATCCGGAAGGCGGAGACCCGCTGCGCCAGCAGGGTGAACGCGTCGAGGTTGGCCTTCAAAGGGCCGTGGGCGTGCCAGCCGATGACGCGAGCGCAGCCAAGAAGCACCTCAAGTGCCTCGCGAGCTCGCAACGACGTGACCTCGGAAGCCTCGTCCTGCGGTCTCCAGGCAGGGAACAGCAGGGCCGTCGGCGCCACGGGAGGGCCGGCCAGGAGGCGGGGACGAACCGAGATCCGGCCGTCGCCCGTCCGGGTCGCATCGCCCTCGATCCGATCGGCCAATCCTGCTGCCTGGGGGCGCAGCCGAAGCTCCCCGCTGCCGGGGTGGACCAGGACCGTGCCGCCGGAGTCGTCGATCCGCGCTGTGTCGTCGCCGACCAGCCGCCCCCCAGCGGTGCACACGAGGGCCGCGAGGGTCGACTTTCCAGCACCCGACGGGCCGGCGACCATCAGCACCGCGCCGTCGAGCTCGACCGTGGTCGCGTGAACCACGCCCACGCCCCGCAGGCCCAGGACGATCGCGAGCACGTTGCCCGCCAGGAGCACCGGCAACACCGCCTCCCGGCCGGGCTGGGGACGGACGCGGCCGCGTCCAGTGGCCAGATCGATCTCGAACTCGGCTGCTTCGTGGAACCGGATCGTGAGCGTCTCTCCGTCGAGCGCAGCCTCGTAGCGGGCCGACCCCACGTCGAGCGATGCGACGAGCTCGCCGGGCGGAGGCGTATCCGGAACGGGACCGGGCGGGTCCAGCCGGAGATCGAGATCGGCTTGATCGCCGGGCACCGTCGGCGCGCCCGTGATGGGCACCTCCCCGGCGACTCGGAGCCCGTGGACGAGCTGGACCTCATTCTGCACGCGGCGCGACCCTATCTATGTCTCGGTTACCCTGCCTCCAGATGCAGGAATTCGCGGAACGCTGGTGGCAGGTGGGCGTTGGACTCGTCGTTCTGGCGCTCGTGATTTCCGGCGTCATTTTGGCCGGCGGAGACGAGGGCGACGGCGAATCGGACGCTGCGGCGGAGGTCGCGAGCGCCCCGCCCGAAGCGACGACTCCAACGGACGAGACCCCTTCAGCTCCGGGCACGGGTAACGGAGAGGGCCAGCCGAATGACGGCGACGGGCCTGGTGAGGAGGGCGGCAACGCCAACGGAGGCGGCAGCGAGGGAACTGACCCCGCGACGCCGACGCCGCAGAGCCCATACGGCCCGCCCGGCGATCCCGTCGGCGGGGTGCCGCCGGGCGCGCCACCGAGCGCGAACGAGCGTGCCGTTGAGACCACCCTTCGCCACTTCCTCGTCTCCATCTCGAAAGCCGACGGGCCGCAGGCCTGCGCGCAGCTATCGCCCGAGGGCCGGAAGCGCGTCGAGGACGAGGTGCATGAGGCTGCGCCCGAGACGCAGGGCGCCCCGTGTGAGGGCGCGATCGTGCTCTACCAGGGCGGTTACGGGCGCGCGGCCCGTAACCCGGAGATCACCGAGGTGAGCGTGTCAGGCACCCAGGCGACCGCCGTCGGCCCCCCGGGCAAAAGGACTGCGGAGTTCAGCAAGATCGACAACGTGTGGCTGATCGACAACTACGAGTGGGGAAACTGACCGGAACTGGACCGCCGAGCGTCAGTCGCAGTAGGCGTACGCCGTCAGCTCCGGATTGCCCACGATCGCGAAGGCCGTGACGCGCCAGCCGCGGTCGCCGCTGAGCCTCGAGGCGTGAACCAGACCCCGGTCGTGCTCCTCGGCGGGGCCCGTCAGGTCGCGCTCGATCTCGAAGCCGCCGGAGCGCAGGTCCTGCGAGCGCTTGCATTTCGCCGTGACCGATTGCCCGAAGCGCTCCTGGATTCCATCCGTGGTGATCGCCTTGCTCCTCGTCGCCAGCCCGGGCTGCGACGCATCGCAGTAGGCGAACGCGGTGTAGGCCTGGGGTGCGCCGCTGTTGTTGAAGAAGGTCACTTCCCAGGTGCGCTCGCCGGTGCGCCTCGATGCCAGGAGATGCGTGACCGCGTCGGGGGTGTCGAACCCGCCGGCGACGGCCTCCTGTCCCTCGGGACACTCGGCTGCGATCGAGCCCACCTCGTCGGCCGCGATCGTGTCCTCCGCCGACGCCGTGCCGAGAGTCGGTGCGCCCCGCTTGCAGTAGACGTAGGCGGTCGCCTTGCCCGACTCGCCGGTGTTCCGCGCGCGCAGACGCCAGCTGGCTCTCGCTAGCCATTGTGGAGTCGAGTGGCAGCATGGCGGGCCCGTCGTCTCCGGGGAGCGGAGCAAGGAAGCCGCCCGAAAGCGCCCGTCCCTTCTCGCACTCAGCTGTCTTTTCGCGGATCTCGTTCGAGGGAACCTTGAAGTCCTTCGACCCGACACCGATCGCGGCGCCCGCGATGCCCGTGGCGGCCAGGAGGCAGACGGCCGCAGCCGCTCCCGCCGTTCGTTGCCCTGCGTCGCTTCATTCGACTAGACACCTTGGAGCCCGACCGTAGCGATCGGGCTCCAGATTCGGAAGAGCCCTAAAGCTCGCAGTTGGTCGGGGTTTCGATGCTGATGGCGACGTCGGCGGCGCCTGCTCCGCAGTTACCGGTGTCGGTCCCGCCCTCGCCGTTCAGCAGGTCATTGAATCCGCTGCCGGTCAACGCGTCATTCCCGAGCCGGCCGAACAGCTGGACGCCCTGATCGGCGGCCGCGGCATTGATCGTGTCGACCTGCGCGTTACCGATGATCCGCTCACAGTCGCCCTGGACGTTGTCGGTGCGTTGCCGAAGCCGTCGTTGTCGTTTGCGACGTCGTCGAGCGTGACGCTGATACCCGGCGCAGCGGCGTCACGAAGGGGCGCCGTAGGTGACGGTGTCAACGCCGGCGTGGCACCCGTCCCGTCGCAGTTGAACGTGTCGTTGCCCTCGCCGCCGCCGAGGAAGTCGCCGCCGTTGGGAGCGCACGCGGCGGGATCGCCGTTGATCGTGTCGGCCGCCCCGGCGCCTGCCGTCGGTGGTGCCGGAGTCGCCGGCGATCGTGTTGGCGGCGCAGCTGCCCGTGAGCGTGTCTGTCGCAACGTTGCTGCCGGTGATCGACTCGACGTCGGTGTGCACGTCGTCGCTGGCGGTGCTGCCGTTCCCGCATGTGCCGCCGTCGTTGTTGGCCGCCGTCGATGCGTGACGGTGACGGCCGTCCCGCAACTGGTGTAGATGACCCGGTCGATGTCGGTCGCCACCGGTGAGCTCGTCTCCGCTCGCGTCCCCGTTATTGAAGCCGCCATGTGAACCGATCGTTCCCGGCGCCACCGTCCATTGCATCGTCACCGTCACTTCCGGGGATCGTCGTCGTTCCCCGTGCCACCGTTGATGGTGTCGTTGCCGTCGCTCCCGGTGACCTCAGTGTCGATCCCGCGCCGCCGGTGATCGGTGATCGTGGAACGGAAGCTGTCGCCCCTGATCGACGCCCGTCAGCGCTGAAGTGCATCCGTCGCTGTTCGCCGCCGTGAACGGGTCTGCTTGAGTGACGGCCGACCGTCACCGAGTCGGTCCCGCGCCCAAGGCCGTGGCGATCGAATCCAGTCCGCGTCGCCTGTGTCGCGGTGCAGGTCACGACGTTCGCGCCAGTGCAGGGCGCTGACTCGGAGATACGGCGAGTCCTGTGAAGTGTAGGTCGCCGACGACTCGTGTCATCGGTCACGTTGTTGTCGTCGCCATCGATCCGGTGGAGCCGATGACGTCACCCGCGGTGATCGACCACGTAGCCGCCGACGCGATTGCCGGGACGGCTAGCAACGCTCCGAACGTCAAGGCAAGCGTTAGTCCTGCGCGCTTAGAAACTCGGCCAGAACTCTTGATGACTCGACGATGAAACACTAAAACCCCTCTGGAAACCAGTTTGCTAGGACCCCAACTGCTAGGGCAGCATAACCGCCCGGATCACCGTGGTCAAGGGTTTTCACCGATGTTCTCGTGTTCTTAATGTCTCGGTTACGTCACCGCCCAGGGCGGACGAGCGGGCCGTTGCAGGCACCGATCCAGAGCTCGAAAGCGCTTGAGTCTCGCAGGCGGTCGGGGTTTCGATGCTGATGGCGGTGTCGGTCCCGGCACCGCAGTCACCGGCGTCGGTTCCGTCCTCGCCGTTCAGCAGGTCGTCGAAGCCGCTGCCCGTGAGCGTGTCGCCGCCTAGGCGGCCGAACAACTGGACGCCCTGATCGGCGGCTGCGGCATTGATCGTGTCGCCGTTGGCGGTGCCGATGATCCGCTCGCAGTCACCGCCGACGTTGTCTGTGACGTTGCCCATGCCGTCGTTGTCGTTCGCGGCGTCGTCGAGGGTGACGGAGATGGCCGCCCCGCCGGTGTACGGCGTGCCGTAGGTGACGGTGTCGACGCCGGGCGTCACACCCGTGCCGTCGCAGTTGAACGTGTCGTTGCCCTCGCCGCCGCCGAGGAAGTCGGCGCCGTTGGGGGCGCAGGCAGCCGGATCGCCGTTGAGCGACGTCGCTTCCGTCCGTGTGACCGTTCGCCGTGCCAGCGCTGCCGGCGAACGTGTTGGGCCCGCAGCTTCCCGTGATGGTGTCCGCGGTCGTGCTTCCTGTTACCGACTCAACCGTGCTCTGCACGTTCTCGATGTCCTGGAGGCCGTCTGCGCAGCCCTGATCGTTCCCCGTGTTATCCATCGTCACGACCACCGGCTGCGCCGTGCAGGCATACGAGAAGTTGGGTGTGCCCGGAGGATCGAGAGATCCATACACGACGCGGTCGAGGTCCGCGCCGCCGTCGTAGTTGTCGCTTCCAATCCCCTGGCCACCGTCCATGCGGTCGTTGCCGGCGCCACCGTTCAGATCATCGAAGCCCTCGGTGCCGCCGTACAACCAGTCGTTCCCGTCGTTGCCGTTGATGATGTCCGCGACGCCCGCCTCCGCCGTCGATGATGTCGTCGCCAGGGCCGCCGCTGAGGCCGGTGGCGGTGGCGTCGTCGCTCGTGGCGCCGCCGTTGATGATGTCGTTGGCGCTGCTTCCCGTGATGTTGCCGTCGTCACCGTCGTCACCGTTGATTGTGAACGGGTCGTCGTTGACGCCGGTCGCGGTGAACACGTCGGTGTTGTCGCCGAGGTTCACGACCACCGAGGTCCAGCTCACCCCGCTGCAGGTGACGTCGCCGCTCGTCGCTGTGCAGTTCGCGCTGGATTCCGTGATAGCGACCGTGTCGTTGAAGAGGTATGTGTCGGCAGCCGGCTGGGTCACCACCAGGTTGTTGGTCTCACCAGCGGCCGCGCTGAACGTGATCACCGTTGTGGCGGTGCTAACCGCTGCCGCCGACGCGATCGCCGGGACGGCAAGCAGCGCTCCGAACGTCAACCCAAGCGTCAGTCCTGCGCGCTTGGAAACTCGACTCCGGCTTCCGATGACTCGGCTTGAACGCACTTAGACCTCCGCTCGATAGCTCTGGAGCCCCCTGGCGCAAGCGACCATACCCCTCTCGCGGGCGGCGGTCAAGCCGCGTGCCCAGAAAACTACGGATGGGGTGACTGACCCTCCGGAGAGCCGGACCGTCAGGATCGGACCCCAGGCTCGAAAGCCCTAGAGCTCGCAGCCGTTGTTGGTTTCGATGCTGATGGCCGTGTCGGTTCCGCCAGTTATGCAGTTAGCCGGTGTCGGTTCCGCCCTCGCCGTTGAGCAGGTCATTGCCCGGACCGTCGGTCAGGATGTCATTCCCGAGCCGACCGAACAGCTGAACGCGCCTGATCGGCGCCCGCGGCGTTGATCGTGTCGCCGTTGGCGGTACCGATGATCCGCTCGCAGTCGCCCTGGACGTTGTCGGTGGTGTTGCCCATGCCGTCGTTGTCGTTCGCGGCGTCGTCGAGGGTGACGGAGATGGCCGCGCCACCGGTGTACGGCGTGCCGTAGGTGACGGTATCGACGCCGGGCGTCGCGCCCGAGCCGTCGCAGTTGAACGTGTCGTTGCCCTCGCCGCCGCCGAGGAAGTCGGTGCCGTTGGGGGCGCAGGCGGCCGGATCGCCGTTGAACGTGTCGTTGCCGTCCGTGTGACCGTTCGCGGTGCCAGCGCTCCCGGCGAACGTGTTTGCCAGGCAACTGCCCGTGATGGTGTCACCGAGCGTGCTCCCCGTTACCGACTCAACATCGGTTCCGATGTTGTCGTCTGCGATCCCGTCACCATCGTTGTCGTTGGCCGTTCCGTCGATGGTGACGGTTGCTCCGCTATTGGGGGTGGTGTCCATGATCGCGCGATCGATGTCGCCGCCGCCGTTGTAGATGTCGATCCCGTCGAGGCCCGTCATCCTGTCCGTGCCGGCCCCGCCGTTGAAGGTGTCGGTTGGCTGCCCATCGATAACGCCGTCGCTGTTGGCCCCCGTGAGCACGTCGTTGCCGGCATCGCCATTCATGGTGATTTCATCGTCTATATCGGTGACGGCGCCCGCGGTAAAGGTGTCGTTCCCGTCCCCGAGGTTCGCGACGATGGTGTCGATGTCCGCCCCCGCAGCGTCGTTGCAGGTCACCGTGATCGTCGGTGGCGACGTGTCGGTTCCGGTGCAGACTGCAGTACCGGTCAGCGAGTACGCGGTAGCGCCAGTCTCCACAAACGAATAGACGCCGGCAGCGCCTGGGTTCGTCCGCGTGACCGTGATGTTGTTCGTCTCGCCTGCCGTAGCGGTGAGAGTGATTGTCGCGTTGTTGGTTGCGGAGCGGTTGATTGTGATCGCAGACGCGGAGGAAGGCAGCGATGCGAGGAGCGCAATGGCTACTGCTCCAACCCATGTCAAGTTCTTAATCCTCATCGAATCCCCAATCAGTTATCGGCACTTTCCGCCGATGCTCCACCCCCGCGACAACGACGGCAGAATCCTATCAGTGATCCTGGCTACGAAATTCAGGTAAGCGCGGCGTCCCGCCGCGACTCGTAGTGCTCGAACGTTGAGGCGAGCCCCGCGTCGACGCCAACGGCCGGCTCGTATCCGATCAGCTCGCGCGCCTTGGATATGTCCGCGAGCGAGTGCGGAACGTCGCCCGGACGGGCGGGTTGGTGCTCGGGGTCCACATCCTCGCCCGCGGTCTCGGCGAGCGATGCGAGCAGGGTGTTGAGCGAGATGCGCTCGCCGCAGGCGATGTTCATGACCTCGCCCACAGCGCCCTCGGCGGTGGCGGCGAGGAGGTTGGCGTCGACCGTGTTGTCGATGTAGGTGAAGTCGCGGGACTGCTCGCCGTCGCCGTAGATGACGGGGCGCTGGTCTTCTCGAGGATGGCGGTGATGAACTTGGGGATGACCGCCGAGTACTGGGAGTTCGGGTCCTGGCGCGGGCCGAAGACGTTGAAGTAGCGGATGGCGACCGTCTCGAGGCCGTAGACCTCGTGGAAGGTGCGGCAGTAGTTCTCGGCGGCGAGCTTTGCCACGGCGTAGGGCGAGATGGGCTGAGTGGCCATGTCCTCGCGCTTGGGAAGGTCGCGGTTTGCCCCGTAGACGGATGAGGAAGAGGCGAAGACGACGCGCCTGCACTCCGGCGTCGCGGGCGGCGAGAAGGACGTTTAGCGTTCCGATCACGTTCGAGGCGTTCGAGGTGAGCGGGTCCTGGATGGAGCGGGGCACCGACGGGAGGGCGGCCTGGTGAAAGACGACGTCGCAGCCCTTGACCGCGTTCGAAACGCGCTCGTAGCTTTGGATGTCGCCCTCGACGATGTCGATCGTCGCCCTGCGAGACCGGCGAGGTTCTCGCGGTTGCCTGTCGCGAAGTTGTCGAGGACGCGGACGTCGGAGCCGTCGGTAAGGAGGCGCTCGACCAGGTTCGAGCCGATGAAGCCGGCACCGCCGGTGACGAGGACCTTGCCGATGGAGTCGCTTCATCGGCGGGAGGCTAGCGCGGCAGAGCCCGAAGTCGGACTCGAACCGACGACCCCTTCCTTACCATGGAAGTGCTCTACCAACTGAGCTATCCGGGCGGGCCGAGTCAGATTAGCTCAGGGCGGCGAGAGCTTCCTGCACGGCAGCGGCGAATGCGTCCACGTCTTCTTCGGTGGTGTCCCAGGCGCACATCCACCTGACGATGTTCTGCGCCTCGTCCCAGATGTAGAAGGGGTGCTCGGCCTCCGAGGACTCCAGGAGGCGGTCGATGGCGGCGCGGTCGAGTTGTGCGAAGACGGCGTTCGCCTCGACGGGATGGACGACCTCGACGCCATCGATGGCCTCGGACGGCGTCGCGGAGGCGCTGGGCCATCGCGTTGGCGTTCCTCGCGTTGTAGAGCCAGAGGTTCTCGGAGAGGAGGGCCTCGAACTGTGCGGCGCAGAAGCGCATCTTGGAGTTGAGCTGGAGGAGCTGCTTGCGGACGAACTTGGCGTGGGGGGCGAGCTCGGGGCGCAGGATCACCATCGCCTCGCCGAACATGAGGCCGTTCTTGGTGCCGCCGAAGGAGAGGAGGTCGACTCCTGCCTCGGTCGTGATCGCGGCGAGTGAGAGGTCGAGGGACGCGGCGGCGTTCGCGATACGCGCTCCGTCGACGTGGAGGAGGAGGTCCATCGCGTGCGCGCGCTCGGCGATGGCGGCGACCTCGTGCAGGGTGTAGATCGTGCCGAGCTCGGTGGCCTGGGAGATTGAGACGACGCGGGGCTGGGCTGAGTGCTCGTCGCCGCGGCGGGCCTCCCAGCGGCGAGAGGTCGTCGGGGGTGAGCTTGCCGTGCTCGGTTTCGGACGGTGCAGGAGCTTGGCGCCGGCGAGGCGCTCGGGGGCGCCGCACTCGTCGACGTTCATGTGCGCGGTCTCGGTGCAGATGACGGCCTCGTGGGGGCGGAGGGCGAGGTCGAGGCAGGCGACGTTTGCGCCGGAGCCGTTGAAGACGATGAAGGCCTCCGCGTGGGAGCCGAAGTGGCGGCGGAAGAGGTCCTCGGCGCGCGCGGTGCAGGCGTCGCCGCCGTATGAGGCGGCGTGGCCCTCGTTCACGTCCGCGATGGCGGCGAGGACGTCGGGGTGGACGCCCGCGTGGTTGTCCGAGGCGAAGTCGTGCGGGGGGCTCACGGGTGGAGCTCGAGGCGGGCGCCGTTCATCTTCTGCGCCGAGTCCGAGAGGAGGTAGGCGATGGCGCCGGCGATGTCCTCGACGGAGGTGAAGCTCTTGAAGGGGTTGTCGGGGGATTCCTCACGCATGGCCGGGGTGAGGATGGCGTTGACGACGACGATGTTGGCGGTCGCTCCGGACTCGGCGAGGGAGTCGGCGAGCGCGAGGGTCCAGGCCTCGGCGGCGGCCTTGGCGGCGCCGTAGGAGGCGTTCGTGCCGTCGGGCTTCTGGGCTTGGGTTGAGGAGACGAGGACGAAGCGGCCGCCCTCGTGCGCGATCGCGTCGTGGAAGGCGCGGGTGGCGTGCTGGACGGTGCGGACGAGGAGGTTGTGGAGCCATTCGTAGTCGTCGAGGGACGCGGTGGCGAGAGGCTCGCCGCCCTTCCAGCCGCCGACGAGGTGGACGAGGCCGTCGACCTTGCCGAAGCGCTCGGTGAGCGCCTGCGCCCACTCGCGTGGCGCCGTCGGCGCTCGAGGAGGTCGGCGGCGCGCCGCGTCCCAGCGCTCCTCGGGGATGCCGAGCTCCGCGGCGAGGTCGTCGAGCTTCTGCTGGTCGATGTCGGTGGCGGCGAGGTCGCGCCGGCGTCGGCGAGCGTGCGGCAGACGGTCGGCCCGAGGCCGCCGGCAGCCCCGGCGACGGCGACGACACGTCCTTCGAGCGAGCTCATGGGATTGACGCTAGCGCGCCGCTCGACACCAGGAAGTTTCGAAGTCGGCACATCGCGTTTCACACACGTGCGCGGACGAGGCATACGGTCCATCGATGGAGCGCCTGATCAACCGCCGCCAACAGGGAGACCTGGGAGAAGCCTCGGCGATCGAGTGGTTCACGCCGAGCCGGAGCGGTGGTCTCGACGCCCCTGGGCCACAGCCCCGACTACGACCTGATCGTCGATCTCGGAGCAGGGCCCCTCCGAGTGCAGGCCAAGACCTCAACGCAGGTCATGGGCATCACGGTCACTGCCGACCGGTCACGCTCGCGACGCAGATGCATCAGAGGTGGCCAGCCACCAATCGCGACGAGCACGAGCGCACGACTCGAGAATCTCGC
Source organism: uncultured bacterium (assembly GCA_963725035.1). Lineage (GTDB taxonomy): Bacteria > Actinomycetota > Thermoleophilia > Solirubrobacterales > 70-9 > JALZKA01. Next base: position 49,841 of record CAVRWX010000010.1, read on the forward strand.
GAATGGCCGGCCACGAGTCCCTCGCGAAGCGAGCAGCGCAGATCACTCGAGGGCCTCCGTTTCGAGTTCGAAGATCGCCACGGCCAGGAGCGCTGAGCTCGTCCCGGCGCGAACGCAGATCGACGCGAAGCCGGCCAGAGCCAGCGTCGGAGCAGGAGTAGCCGAGCGAGTTTGAAGATTCGGCCCTAGTGCTGAGTGAGTGCGAGCTCGTCACGGGCTCCGCCGCTCCCTCCTAGACTCGCTCCCGAGCCGGGGGAGCGCCGGAGTAGGAGAGCCGGGCCGGTCTGTAAAATCGATGCCCTAGTGCTGAGTGAGTTCGATTCTCACCTCCCCCATTTGAAGCCTCGCTGAACGCGGGGCCTTTTCTTTGCCGCGAAGCGACGAACGGGCCGCCCGGAGGCGGCCCGTCTCAGCAGTCGTTTGACGACTGCGGGCTAGTCGCGGTCGCGCACCGCGTCGACGGCGTCGTCGACCTTGTCCTTCGCGGAGTCCGCGACGTCCTTGACGGCGCCGGCGGCCTGGTCGGTCTTGCCCTCTTCCTTCAGGTCGTCGTCGCCGGTCAGATCGCCAGCGGCCTCCTTGACCCGGCCCTTCGCGTCATCGGTGTTCTTGGGTGCATCGTTCATCTTGGTCTCCTTCATTGCGTTCGTTCGATCGAGTGCGACAAGCCGCTACCCAAGCCCGGATTGAGAAAACGCTCAACAGAATCGGGCCGCCCCGGGGGGAGGGGCGGCCCGATTCCGGCACTCGTTTCAGCAGACGGGCCGCCCGGGGGGATTGGCGGCCCGCTTGGCTTGGACGGAGATGCTCTATTGAGCTTCCCAGTCGAGGGTTCGCGTAAAGCGTTGTCCCCTCATCCCTAGTTTGCCCCGCCTCACAGAGCCCTAAACACTCATTTTTCGAAGAAATTTCGACCTTGCAACGAGCGCAACAAACGGCGCTGCCCAGGCGTCAATCGCGCTCGCGCAGCCTCTGTGCCTCGGGCAGCCGTTTCAGCTTCCTGAGCGTCGATGTCTCGATCTGGCGAATCCGCTCGCGCGTCACCCCGAACGCCCGTCCGACCTCCTCGAGCGTCAGCGGCTCATGCCCCCTCAACCCATACCGCAGCTCGATCACCTGGCGCTCGCGCGCCGGCAGCGCATCCAGCGCCCGCTGCACGTCCTCGCGCTGCAAGCTCTCCGTCGCCGTCTCGAACGGCTCCTCGACCGTCTCGTCCGCCACGAAGTCACCCAGCGCCGACTCGTCCTCGTCCCCCACCGGCTTCTCGAGCGAAACCGGCATCTGCGCCACGCGCAGGATCTCGCGCACCTCCAGCACGGTCATCTTGAGCTCTTCCGCGATCTCCGCCGGCTCCGGCTCCCTCCCCAGGCGACTGCACGAGCTGCCGCTCGACCTGCACCACCCTGTTGAGCTTCTCCCCCATGTGAACGGGAATGCGAATCGTCCGCGACTTGTCGGCGATCGCCCTCGTCACCGCCTGGCGAATCCACCACGTCGCATACGTCGAGAACTTGTAGCCCCGCCGGTAGTCGAACTTCTCAACCGCCCTGATCAGCCCCAGCGAGCCCTCCTGGATCAGATCGAGAAAGCTCAGCCCCCTCCCCAGATAGCCCTTCGCGATCGACACCACCAGCCGCAGGTTCGCCTCCACCATCTGCCGCTTCGCGACCATGTCGCCCCGCTCGATCCGCTTCGCGAGCTCGACCTCTCCCGCCGCCGTCAGAAGCTCCACCTGGCCGATCGAGCGCAGGTACAGGCGAAGGCAATCCAGGCTCGGCTCCACCGTCAGATCCAGCGTCGGCCCCTTCTGAGCGCCCTTCGCCTCCTCGTACGCGCTCACGCCGTCGGCCGCGATCACGTCCACCCCGTGCTCGATCAGGTGCGCGTGCAGGTCGCGCACCTGCTCCTTCGTCACCTCGGCCTCTTCGAGCGAAGCCGAGATCTCCTCGAACGTCAGGTAGCCCCGCTCGCTCCCTTCGGAGATCAGCCGCCCAAGGCTCTCGATTTCGGGCAGCGCAACGCCCTCCCCCATCTTTGTCCTCCGATTCGGCGGGGACAAACAGGACATCTGCCTCTCCGGCCAACTGCTCCCGGTCCTTTCCTCCGTTTGGGCACCGAAGCGGCGCGAAGCTTATAGATGAAAGGGGGAACGCGACGCCTGCCACGAGTGCAAGCGCCCCGCTTACCTCAAATCGGCCATGCGTCCCGGCGCTACTCTCAGGCGGATGAGCGAGACGACCGCAGCGTCCGAGCTACGCGACGTCCAGGCAGGGCTCCCCGACACGCGAGTCAGCCTCACCCGCGTCGGCGTCCGCGGCGTCGAGAAGGTCATCCACGTCGCCTCCCCCGCGGGCGGTTCCCCCGGGCTCTTCTTCGCCGAGCTCGAAGCCTTCGTCGACCTCAACCCCGACCAGGCCGGCGTCCACATGTCCCGCTTCGAGGAGGTCGTAAACGAAGCGATCGACGCCGTCGTCCTCCACGAGGCGCTCCGCGCCGAGAGCCTCGCCGCGCACATCGCCGAGCAGGTCCGCGAGCGCCAGGATGGCTGCCGCGCCGAGGTGCGCATCGCCGCCCGCTACCCCGACACCGTCAGGACGCCCGAGTCCGATCTCGACACGCAGGAGATCTACAAGCTCCACGGCGTCGCGGTCGCCTCCTCACGCGGCACCCGCACCCTCACCGGCGTCGAGGCGCAGGGCATGACCGCCTGCCCCTGCGCCCAGGGCCTCCTCGCCGACGCGGCGCGCGAGCGACTCGAAGCCGACGGATTCACAACTGATGAGATCGAGCGCATCTTCGACGCCGTCCCCGTCGCAACCCACAACCAGCGCGGCATCGGCCAGCTCCACCTGGGCGCCCCCGAAGGCGTCGACATCGACATCGACGCACGCGACCTCCTTCACATCGTCACCTCCTCCATGAGCTCCGAGATCTACGAGCTCATGAAGCGCTCCGACGAGCGGGCCGTCGTCGAGAAGGCACACCGCAACCCCCGCTTCGTCGAGGACGTCGTCCGCGAGATGGTCCGCCACGTCGCCGCCGACTACCCCGAGCTTCGCGACGGCGGCTTCATGGTCGCCCGCCAGGAGAACCTCGAGACCATCCACCGCCACACCGTCGTCGCCGAGCGCACCGGGCTCGTCTCGGAAGTCCTGGACGAGGTCGAGACCGGCACCCATTCCCGCCGCCACGCATCGCAGCGGGAGTGGCTGGAAGAACAGGCCTAGGCCGGCTCCGAGACGCCCTCCGGCTTCGGCGCCGGCTTCAAACCGCCCTCCGGCTCCGGCGCGTCCTCCAAGTAGCTGCGCAAGCCGAGGAAGTAGTGCGCACCTGAGATCACGGTCATCGCCACCGCGAGGTAGACCAGGATGTCCACGCCGACCGGTGTCGGCTCGAACGCGATCAGCCCGATGATCGCCGCAACCTGCAGGCCCGTCTTCGCCTTCCCCAGCCAGCTCGCCGAGATCACGATCCCCCGCTCGGCGGCGACCGAGCGAAGCCCCGTGACCGCGAACTCGCGGGCGATGATCACCATCGCCACCCACGCCGCCAACCGGTCGAGCGAAACGAGCGAGATCAAGGCGGCGGTGACCAGGAGCTTGTCGGCAAGCGGGTCCATCAGCTTCCCGAACGTTGTCTCCTGGCGCTGGCGTCGCGCGATGTATCCGTCGAGCCCGTCGGTCAGCGCTGCGATCGCAAACAGCGCTGCCGCGATCACGTCGCCTTCGTCCGTCTCGTTCAGAAGCGCCACGACGATCACCGGGATCATCAGGATCCTCAAGACCGTGAGGATGTTCGGCGCGTTGAGAGGGATGAGCGGGAACACGTCCCGCCAGCCTAGATTGGGCGTTCCGCGGAGCCTAAGCACTTCTTCGCGCGGGCGAACACCGCGTCGAGCATCTCCACCGTCAGCTTGCCCGTGAAGGTGTTCTGCTGGCTCGGGTGGTACGAGCCGAGGAGCGCGTACGAGCCCACGCGCGCCTCCGCCATGTGCCCGAACTTCGGCTTCGGACGCGGAGTCTCATGCCCGCCGGCGCGCAGCGCGCGAAGCGCCCCGTCCCACGCGAACGAGCCGAGGCACACGACCACCCGCACGCTGGAGAGCAGCGCCAGCTCGCGCGTCAGATACGGAACGCACTCGTCCCGTTCTGCCGGCGCCGGCTTGTTGTCGGGCGGCGCGCACCGCACGACCGCGGAGATGTACGCGCCGTGCAGCCGCAGCCCATCGCTCGCGTCGACGCTCGTCGGCTGGTTCGCGAGCCCCGCGCGGTGCATCGCGGCATAGAGCCAGTCGCCCGAGCGGTCCCCCGTGAACATCCGCCCCGTCCGGTTGGCGCCGTGCGCGGCGGGCGCCAGCCCCACCACCGCGATCGCCGCTTCAGAGTCCCCGAACCCCGGCAGCGGCCGCGCCCAGTAGTCCTCGCCGCGGTAGCGCTTGGGCGGATCGGCGGCGCACGCCTCGCGCCACTCCACCAGCCGCGGGCACGCCGTGCACGCCGTCACTTCGGCGTTCAGGAGCTCGATCGAATCGGTGCGGGAAGCCATCCCGAGTATTTTCACCACCCCATGCGCGCCCTTGCTCACCGCTTCACGCGCCGCCGGCTGCTCGCCACGAGCGCAGCCGCCGGCGCACCGCTCGTCCTCGCGGCCTGCGGCGGAGGCTCCGACCCGGACGACGACCGCTCAGAAGACGCCGATCCCGAGCTCCTCAACTCCATCCTCGAGCAGCACCTCGCGGTCGAGCAAGCGGCCAAAGCGGCCGCCGACGGGCCGCTCCCTGACGTCACCCAGGAGCTCGCCACGCAGCGCAAGGACTCAACCGCGAAGCTCGAGTCCTTCATCTCGGAGCGCGACGGCGACGCCACGACCGACGCCGCCGACACGGCGCAGGCAGAGAGCCCGACGGAGGCGCTCATCCTGCAGCTCGAAGGCTCAATCGAGGCATCGCTCGACTCGATCGGCGAGCTCTCCTCCCCCGCCTACCGCCAAACCGTCCACCGCTACGTCACCGAGGACGCCGCCGCGCTCGCCGCGCTTCGCTCCGAGACCGGCGAAGAGGTCGCGCCCGACGCGTTCGTCTTCGGAGCGCCGCAGGAGGACGACGGATGAGCGACCTCACCCGCAGAGCCCTGATGGGCCGCGGCCTGGCCGGCGCCGGCGCAGTCGCGCTGCCCGCATCGCTCGTCGCCGCTGCCACCGCGCAAGCCCAGGACGCCGAGGGCGACGCTCAGACCGACGCGCTGGAGCGCCTCGTCATCCTCGAGCAGGCCGCCGAGCTCGCCTACTCGCTCGCCGCCGAAGAGGGCGACGTCTCAAGCGACGCAACGGCGCTCTTCGAGGAGCTCTCGATCCACGCCGGCGACCACGCGACCGCATTCGGGGAGGCGATGGACCAGCTCCTGGTCGATCCACCCTCCTCGGACTCAGACCCGGACGAGTACGAGAGCCTCGAGGACTTCGACCCCAAGGCGGACGAGAAGGACCTTCTCGCCTTCCTCATCGACCTCCAGCTGGGCCTGATCGAGGCTTACGAGGAGGACCAGGCGGACCTCGATGAGCCCGATCTGGTGCGCTCCGCCGCGCAGGTCGCGGCCAGCCACGCGCAGGCGCTCGTCGCGCTACGCCTCCTCGCCGGCACGAAGAGCGGCCTCACGAAGCTGCCCGCGCCGTCCACCTCAGCGACCGCTTCCTAGTCGCTCGACTAGGCTTTCCGGGCGGCCCATGGCCACCGAATCCTCCCTTCGAAAGCTCGCAATCGTCCCGGCTTACAACGAGTCGGGCATGGTCGCGCGCGTTATTCGCGACATCCGCCGCAGCGCGCCCGACTTCGACGTCGTCGTGATCGACGACGGCTCGACCGACACGACGGCCGCGCACGCCGAGGCGCAGGGCGCCGTGGTCCTACGCCACCCCTTCAACCTGGGCATCGGCGGAGCCATGCAGTCCGGCTACAAGTACGCGCTCCGCCACGGCTACGACGTCGCCGTTCAGATCGACGGCGACGGCCAGCACAAGCCGGAGTACATCCCCGAGCTCCTCGCCGCTCTCCAAACCGAGGGCGATGAGGCCGACATGGTCACGGGCAGCCGCTTTCTCGGCGATCCCGGCTACAAGGTGCCGCTGGGGCGCCGCGCCGGCAACCTGATCTTCGCCGTGGTCATGAGCACGATCACGCGCCGGAAGGTCACCGACCCCACCTCCGGCTTTCGCATGACGAACCGTCGCGGCATCGAGCTCTTCGCCCGCGACTATCCGCACGACTACCCCGAGGTCGAGGCGATCCTGATGATGCACGCGCACCGCCTGCGCCTCCACGAGGTGCACGTCTCGATGAACGCCCGCGGATACGGGCGGAGCTCAATCGACTACCCGCGCAGCGCCTACTACATGGTCAAGGTGCTCCTGGCGATCTTCATCGGCCTCTTCCGCCGCCGCCCCACCGCCGTCGAGGCGTCGGGCAAGGACGAGATCCTGGGCGGCCCGCCGATGGACACCGGCGAGCTCAAGGCCATCACCGGGGGCGACTCGTGAGGCGGATCGTCCTGATCCCGCTCGCGTTCCTCGCGCTCGCGACCCCTGCCGCCGCGGCAGAGGTTGAGGTGACGGGCAGCGAGGAATCGGGACTCGGCGAGGCCATCGTCCTGGCCGAGCCTGGCGACACGATCGTGATTCCCGCAGGGAACTACCTCCTGACGCAGGGCGACATCCTCGAGGAGAAGGACCTCACTCTCCAAGGCGCCGGCGCCGATGTCACCACGATCATCCCGACGGGAGGCGGCGACGCGCTCGACGACGCGGGCGTCACCGTCGTTGCGGCAACCGAGGGGCCGGCGCAGGAGCTGTCAGAGGCAGAGGCAGCCGCGGAGGAAGACGACGACTCCGCCTCCGACGGCATCGAGACGAAGGCGCAGATCATCGCGCTCATCGTCACCTTCGGGATCCTCTTGCTCGTCCTCGACCTCGTCCGCCGCCGCCGCCTCTCCGAGCGCTACGCGATCATCTGGATGACGGCCGCCTTCGCCCTCCTCGTCCTCTCCATCTGGACGGGCGGCCTCGACGCCATTGCCGACCTCATGGGCATCCAGGAGCCGGCCAACGCCATCTTCATCATCGCCTTCGCCGTCGGCTTCCTCCTGCTCCTCAACTTCTCGGTCGTCTCTTCCCGCCTCAACGAGGAGTCGAAGGTCCTCGCCCAGGAAGTCGCCCGCCTGGAGCAGGAGCTCCGGCACGAGCGCTCGCTCCGCGGTGGTGAGGAGAACGGCTTCTCAGGCCGAGCGGCCGCCGACGAGCGCCAGGACGACCCGCCAGTACGCGCCGAGTAGCGCGCCCAGGAAGCGCGAGCTACCGGGCCTGCCGAGGTAGGCCGAGGAAAGCGACGGCGTGAGCGCCTTGGCGAACTGGCCCGCACCGATCTGCGCTGTCGCCTGGATCTCCCGGCGCTCGCCCATGAGCCGCGGGAACGCCCGGATGACGTCCCCCCACGCGGCCAGCTTCTGCGGCAGCCAGCCGCCGATCGCCGAGATCGGCAGGAGCGCCAGCTCCGTCGCGAACAGGATCGGCGCGAGAAGCACCAAGAGCGCCGCGGGATAAACGCGGATGAGCGTCGCCCAGCGGTTGCGCTCCAGGTAGCGCCACTTCGCCGGCCCCTTGTCGAACTCGTACATGTGATCGGCTCGCGCCCCGGCCGCGACGCCCAGCGTGCCTCCCGCCAGGCGGACGCGAAGCGAGAGATCGACGTCCTCGTGATAGAGGAAGAACTCGGGAGCGAAGCCGCCCAGGCGCTCGAACTCCTCGCGGCGGATCGCAAGGCAGGCGCCGGAACAGAACGCCGGCTCGGGATAGGAGTCGGCGTCGTCCACAGGCTCGCCGGCGCCGCCCGCCCAGGCGATCCCCGTGAAGTGCACGACCCCGCCACGGGTGTTGACCAGCTGTCCGCGCTCGGCGGTGACGAGCGCCTGCCAGCAGGACCACCCCGAGCCGTCCGCAAGCGGCGCGGCGATCGCCTCGCGCCACCCTTCCGCAACCACGGCGTCCGGGTTGAGAAAGACGAGGAGCTCGCCCTCGCCGCCGACGCGCCCCGGTTGCAGGCGGCGGGAAAGCCGTCGTTCGACTCGCTCTCGATCACCCGCGCGCCGGGCGCCGCGGCGCCCACGACCTCGAGCGTCTCGTCGCCCGAGGCGTTGTCGACCACGATCAGCTCGTCGCCGTCGCGAAGCTCGGCCACGAGCGCGTCCAGCGCGGGACGCACCGCCTCGCCTTGGCGGTACGTGACGATCACGATGGATATCTGCGCGGCGGGCACGGCGGTTCAAACTACCCACGCGCCGCGCGAAACGCAGGTTCTGTAACGACTCGCGCATCCGTGCGACAGTTCGGCATCAGCTATTAAGGGGTGAGAGATGGGTATCTACAGCGAGCACGTACTCCCGCGGATCGTCAACAGACTTTGCGGGATGGAGTCCGGGGACCCGCTGCGTGAGCGCGTCTGCGCGGGGCTCGAGGGAGAGGTGGTCGAGATCGGCTTCGGCTCGGGCCTCAACGTGCCGTTCTATTCGGACCGAGTCACGCGCGTCTCGGCAATCGAGCCGGCGGACCTGGGCTGGAAGCTCGCGGAAAAGCGCCTGAGCGCCACGACCGTCCCGATCGAGCGGTCGGGCCTCGACGGGCAGTCGCTGCCGTTCGACGACGACAGCTTCGACTCCGCGCTTTCGACGTGGACGCATGTGCACCATCCCGGACGTCGCCGCCGCCCTGAGCGAGGTTCGCCGCGTTCTCAAGCCGGGAGGCACGCTGCACTTCGTCGAGCATGGGCTGGCACCCGACGAATCGGTGCGCAAGTGGCAGCATCGTCTCGAGCCGCTCAGAAGCGCGTGTTCGGCGGCTGCCACCTGACGCGCCAGCCGGCGAGCCTGCTGGCGGACGCCGGATTCCGCGTCGCGGAGCTCGACGAGTTCTACGAGGAGGACGCTCCGAAGTTCCTCGCGGCTCAGTCGCTGGGAGCGGCCGTAGCTCCTTGATCTAGGGTTCGAGGCGATGAATCCACTCCTCGCGCCCATCGAGATCACGGTCGGCCTCGGCCAGCGCGTCATGCGCGACCTCGACGCGATGTCCGAGGTCGCTCGATCCGTGCCACGGGCGATCAGCCTTCTCGAGAGCCTCGACCGCCGCGCCGGCCAAGTCATCGAGCTGGGCGAGCGCATCGACGCCCGCGCGGAATCGATGCTCGAGCTCGGGCAAAACCTCGACCGCCGCGCCGAAGCGATCCTCACCCTCGGCGGCCGGATCGACGAGCGGGGCGAGGAACTTGGGGCGATCGGCAATCAGATGCTCACCGAGGCCCGGCTCGTCCAGCAGCGCGCAGCCGAGGTGGTCGCCGGAGCGAACGAGATGATCGCGGTTCTTCCTTCGGTGCGAAGGGCGATCGAGATCGGCGAGCCCCTGGAGGGAGCGATCGAGCGCTTCGCGCGGGTCGTGGACCGCCTGCCGGGCTCCCCAGGCCGTTCGCGCGACATCCCAGCAATCGACGCTGAGCCGGACCCGCAGGAAGGTTCGAGCACCCCCACCTAGAATGCTCCCCGGCCCCGCCGGAGTAGCTCCGCTGACCCCCTCATTCGAATGAGGTGCTCTACCAGCTGAGCTACGGCGGCGCGCGGATCGTCTAGGGGCAGCTGATAGCGGCGCGGCTGTCGCGCTGCTACTCCTCGCCCTCGTCCAGACGGTACCCCACACCTCGCACCGTGACGACCAACTCGGGCTCCTGCGGGTCGCGCTCGATCTTCTGGCGGAGGTTCGAAATGTGGACGTCGCAGGCGCGGACGTCGCCGGAGAACTCGGACTGCCAGAGCTCCTCCATGATCTCGAGCCGGCTGAAGACCTGGCCCGGGCTCTCGGCGAGGAGCCGGAGCACCTGGAACTCGGAGCGGGTGAGGTTGACCGGCTCGCCCCGGACGGTGACGAGGTGGCGCGAGAGGTCGATGCGAACGGCGCCGGCGTCGATGGTCTTGCCCTGCGTGCTCGACGTCAGGTCGAGCTCGCGGCGGCGAAGCTGGGCTCGCACGCGGCCGATCAGCTCGCGGACCGAGAACGGCTTCGTCACGTAGTCGTCAGCGCCCACTTCCAGGCCGACCACCTTGTCCACCTCGGCGTCCTTGGCCGTCAGCAGGATGATCGGCACCGGGCTGTGAGCGCGCACGTCGCGGCAGACGTCGAGGCCGGACTTGCCCGGCATCATGATGTCCAGGATCAGGAGGTCGAACTCGATCTCGCCCTGAAGCTTCGCGTCGGCGTCGTCGCCGTCCTCGGCCATCGTGACCTCGAATCCCTCTTGTTTGAGGGCGTAGGCGACCGACTCCCGAACCGAGGGCTCGTCGTCTGCGATGAGGATGCGCCTGATCATGCGACCGGGGTTGCTGCTGGCTTGGCGGCGGGCAGGCGGACCCAGAAGTCTGAGCCCTTGCCGACCTCGGACGAGACGCCGATCTCTCCGCCCATCACGTCGACCATCCGCTTCGCGATCGAGAGGCCAAGACCGAAGCCCTCCTTCTCACGGGAATCCGTGCCTCGGAAGAAACGTTCAAAGATTCGATCAACCTCATCTGGGGGGATGCCGGACCCCGTGTCGGTCACCTCGATGAGGACTTCTTCCTCTGAGGCCCGGCTCGCCCGAAGCGTAACGAGGCCAGGGGCGGAGCTGTGCTTGAACGCGTTCCCCAGAAGACCGATCAGCACCTGGCGAAGGAGCACTCGGTCGCCCTGGGCGGCGAGATCCGGCTCCACTTCGACCTCGAAGCCGATCCCGTCGGGCGGGACGAACGCCTGCGCCGCCTCCTCGCAGGCGATCGCAACGTCGAGGATCTCGGGTCCGCTCTCGCCCACCGACTCGATCCGGGCCAGCGTCAGGAGCGAGTCGGTCAGGCGCGTGATCCTCTCGGTGTCCTGCTCGAGCCGGCGCAGGAAGTGCTCGCGCGCCTCGCGGTCGTCCTTCGCTCCCCCGCGCAAGACCTCGACCGCGCCGGAGATCCCAGCCAGCGGGTTGCGGAGCTCGTGCGCGGCGTTCGAGACGAACTCGCGCTCGGCGAGCTCTCGGCGTAGCTCGTCGGTCCGGTCGCGAACGACCGTCAGGACGGCGCCCTCGGCCGGGATCTCGCGCGCCTGCATCGCGTAGACGCGCTCGCCGATCCGCAGGCCGTCGTGCTCGGACGTGCCGGTGCGCGACGCGCGGCGAAGCCAGGGGATCAGCGTCGCCGCGACCTTGCCGTCCGCATAGATCAGCGGGCGCGCCGCCGGATTGGAAAAGCGCACCGTCCCGTCGGGGCCCACCACCATGACGGCGTCGGAGAGCGCGTCGAAGATCGCCGAGAGGCGGTCGCGCTCCGAGCGGAGCGCCTCGAAGGTCTGCCTGAGAGCGGCGCGCATCGTCTCGAGCGACCGGCCGAGGTCGGAAATCTCGTCCCGCCCGCCGGTCCCCTCGAGCGGGCGGTCGAGCTGGCCCTGGCTGATCTTCATTGCCGAGTCGGCGAGCTTCTTGATCCTTGAGGTGATCGCGCTCGCGATGAGGAACGAGATCGCAACGGCGACGACCAGCGCCACGAAAAGTGCCGTGATCCGGTCGCCTCGCACCGCGTCGATCGCCTCTTGGAGCTCGGAGGGCCGGGCGGCGCGAGCGAGCATGACGCCGTCGACGACGCCGTCGCGGCGAATTGGCGTCGCCACCACGGTCGTGCCGCCGGTGAGCGGCTCGACGAACTCTTCGCCCTCCTGCGCCGTCGCAACCGCCCGCCGGCCGTTTTCCACGTCATCGACGAAGAACCCCTGTGAGGTCGGTGCAGTGATGAGCTTGCCGGACACGTCATAGACCCACACTGAGAAGTCCTCCTGTGTGGCGACGTCCACGGTGTCCTGCGTCTTATCCCGGCTGACCGCCTCGACCTCGTTGGCGAGCGCAATCGTGCGGCCGGACGCGAGCTCGTCCAGGCGCTCGTCCGCCTCCTGGCTTCCGCTCTCGGAAACGAGCAGATAGACGATTCCGGCGGTGATGAGCGCCACGCCCGCGAACGCGAAAGCCAGATAGAGGCGAACGCCAAACGGGTTGCGCCTGCCAAAGCCCAGGTTTCGAATAGACCGCGCCACCACTGGGAATGTACGCGCTATTGCGGGATTTCCAGGGAGTTCTAAGAGCCGCGCAAAACGGCTTCCATCCTGAAGGCGAGCGCTTCGACCGCCAACTCCTCGGAAACGTTCACGCTCAGCCGCCGCCGCGTGCCCATCACCAGCTCCGCCGCCCGGCGCGCCCGGCGCGGGTCGAGCCCCTCAGCGTCCTCGGCCAGCTCAGCCGCGCGATCCGCGTTCAGCGCCAGGTCCGGGGCGCCGTCGCCGGTCGCGGCAACATCCCGAAGCCAACCGGCGACCAGGGCAAGGCCGGCGTCGAGCGCCTCGGTCCTGCCCCTGCGAGTCGCGCGCTTCGCGGCCTCCGTGCCCTCCTTGCGAAGCCTCTGCTCACCGCGCTTGTCCGAGGCGTCCTTGGCCTGATCGGCGAGCTCGTCGAAACGCGCCTTCACCTCCTCGCCCGCCTCCTCTCCGCGCCTTTCGGCAGCCTCGAGCAGCGCTTTCCACGGTGAGTCATCCAACTCGGCGGCGCGCGCGCCTCGGGCGAGCGCCTCGGCCTGCGCGCGAAGCTCGCGCCCGCTCTCGGACAGAAGGACCCCCGCCAGGGCAATGTCGCCCCCGGATAGCCGGGCGGCGCTCGTGATCTCGGCCGCGGCGATTTCCGGGTGCTCGGAGGCGAGACGTTCGGCGATCGCCTCCGGGCTGAGCGCGGCGAAGCCGATCACCTGACACCGCGAGCGCACCGTTTCGAGCAGCGCCGACGGCTGGGACGAGATCAGGATGATGTGCGCGAAGGTCGCCGGTTCCTCGAGCGTCTTCAGCAGTGCGTTCTGGCTCTCCTCGGCCATCGCATCCGCCTGCTCGACCACGAAGACCCGGTGATCTCCCTCGAACGGGCGGTACGGCGCCGCCTCGATGATCCGCTCGCGGACCTCCTCGACCAGGTGCTGCGCTCCGGCCGGCCGGAGCCACGCGAGATCCGGGTGCGGTGAGGGGTCCATGAGCGCCCGTCTGCGTGCCGAGTCCGGATCGGGCGCCCCGAGCGCGAGCAACTCCGCCGCAAACGCCCGCGCCGAATCGGCCTTGCCCGATCCGGCGGGCCCGGAGAAGAGGTAGGCGTGGGAAGGCGACTCGAGCGCAGCCGCCAGGGCGATCCGAGCCGACGACTGCTCGGCGGTCGCGTCCGCGAGGGTCGGGCTGAACGCTCACCGGCCGATCGCCTCCATCACCCGCGCGTGGACCTCGGCCGGCTCGCCCTCGCCGTCGACGACCGCGATCCGGTCCTGATGCCGCGCCGCAATCGCGTCATATGCCTCCGCAACCGTGCGCTGAAACTCAACGCCCTCCGCCTCGAAGCGGTCGGAGCCATCAGCCTCGCCGGCGGCAAGGCGCTGCTGGCCGCGGGCGTACGCCGCGTCCGGATCCACGCGAAGAAGCACCGTGCGCTCCGGCATGCACGAGCCGACCACGAGCTTCATCAGGTCCTCGACGATCTCGAGCCCGATTCCCCGCGCGACGCCCTGGTAGGCCGCGGTCGAATCGACGTAGCGGTCGCAGACGATGTCCCGCCCCGCCTCCTGCGCGGGTTCGATCACCCGCCGCGCCAGGTCGGCGCGGGCGGCGGAGAAGAGGAGCAGCTCGGCCACGTCATCCATCTCGAGCGCGGGATCCTTGAGGAGGGAGCGGACGGCCTCGGCCATCTCGGTCCCGCCCGGCTCGCGGATCAGGAGCGTGTCCGGGCCGAGCGCCTCCGCGAGCAGCGCGGCCTGGGTCGTCTTGCCCGACCGGTCGATGCCCTCGAGGGTGATGAACACGACGCCGAAAGTATCCGACCGTGACGCTCGTCACAGCCCGTTAACGCGGATTGAGGGAACATTCAGTGCGGCCTCGTAAGCTGGCCTCGACTCCGTCCCCCACGTCCCCCACGTCCCCCCGGAGGTTTCGGTCACATGGCAGGTCTCACCCGCTGGGTTCTCGCACACAAGCGCATCGTCACGATCAGCTGGATCCTCTTGACGATCGCGGGCATCGCGGCCGCAGGGCCCGCAACCGAAGCGCTCGAGCCCGAGTTCTCCGTGCCGGACAAGGAGGGCTGGGAGACCAACCAGGTCATCGCCGCAAACTACGGCGGCACGGGCGGCGACACCGCCCCGCTGCTTCCGGTCGTGACCCTGCCCGAGGGCGAGTCCGTCGACTCCGAGGCCGTTACTCAAGACCTGGAAGCGCTCGACGCCGCGCTCGCCGAGGCGCTCCCCAACGCCCGCATCGCCTCGTATGCCTCGACCGGCGACGACACGTTCGTCTCGACCGACGGGACCACCGTCTACGCCGTCGTCTACCCACAGCCCGACGCTGACTCCCAGTTCGGCGAGAACCCCGCCGCCGAGAAAGCCGCGAGCGCGGCGCTCGAGGACGCGACGGTCGCGGGCTCGCCCGTCCACCTGACCGGCTTCGACGCCCTTTACGAGGACTCGGGCGAGGACGCCGACGGGCCCAGCCTCCTTGATCGAGGCACTCATCGGCGGCTTCGGAGCGCTTCTCGTCCTGATCTTCGTCTTCGCCTCGTTCCTCGCCGTCGTCCCGCTCCTGATGGCGTTCGTTTCGATCATGACGACGTTCCTCTTGCTCCTCGGCCTGACCGAGGTCACCACGGTTTCGCCGATCGTCCAGTTCCTGATCGCGCTGATCGGCTTGGGCGTCGCGATCGACTACTCGCTCATCGTCGTCTCGCGCTGGCGCGAGGAGCGCACGCATGGTGCCTCCGACGAGGAGGCCGTCCAGATCGCAATGGAGCAAGCGGGCCGCGCGGTTGTTTTCAGCGGCATCACGGTCGCGATCGGGCTCTTGGCGCTGATCGCGCTACCCCTCCCGTTCCTGCGCTCGATGGGCTACGGCGGCATGCTGATCCCGCTCGTCTCGACGCTCGTCGCCATCACGCTCCTTCCCGTCGTCCTCGCGAAGTTCGGCGGCAAGCTCGACTGGCCCCACCGGCGCACGGACGACAAGGCAAGCCGCGCCTGGACCCGGTGGGCCGAGGCCGTCTCCCGCCGCCGCTGGCTCGCCGCCGGGCTGGGCATGGCGTTCATCATCGCGCTGGTCGGCGCTTCGTTCGGCCTGCGACTCGGGACCTCCGACGCGAACACGCTGGCCGAGGCCGGCGACGCCAAGGTGGGCCTCGACGCGCTCGTGAACTCGGGCATCGGCGAGGGCTCGCTCTTGCCGCACGAGATCCTGATCGACGGCTCGACTCCACCTGACCAGGTCGCCGCCGACCTCCGCGAGGTCGAGGGCATCCACGGCGCCGTCGCGCCCGAGGACCCGACCTGGAATCAGAACGGGACCGCGATCGTCGAGGCGATCCCGATCCCCGACAGCGGCAGCGAGGAGGGAGAAGAGAACCTCCAAGCCGTGCGCGACACCGCGCACGCGGCCGGCTCCGACGTGGCCGTCGGCGGTCAGCCCGCGGCGAACGCGGACTTCATCGACGCCGTCTACGGCAGCTTCCCGCTGATGATCGCGCTGATCGCAATCTCGACTTTCATCCTGCTCGCCAGGGCGTTCCGCTCGATCCTGCTCCCGATCAAGGCGATCATCCTCAACATCCTGAGCGTGGGCGCCGCGTGGGGAGTGCTCGCGATCGTCTGGCAGAACGGCAACGGCTCCGAGCTGATCTGGGGCGTCGAGGCCACCGGGTCAGTCCCGTCGTGGATCCCGCTGATGGTCTTCGCCTTCCTGTTCGGCCTCTCGATGGACTACGAGGTGTTCATCCTCAGCCGGATGCGGGAGGAGTACGACCGCACGGGCTCGACCGACACCGCCGTCATCCAGGGAATCGCCCGGACCGGCCGCCTGGTCACGAGCGCGGCGCTGATCCTGTTCCTGGCCTTCATGGCGATGGCCTCAGCGCCCGGGACCGACATCCGCATCATGGCCACCGGCCTTGCCGCCGGCATCCTGCTGGACGCGACGATCATCAGGGCGCTGATCGTGCCCGCGGTGATCTCGCTGATGGGCCGGTGGAACTGGTGGTTGCCCGCGTGGAGCGCGAAGATCCTGCGGGTCGAGCCGTCACCGCTGGCGCCGGCCGAAGCCCGCGCCTAGACCCCCAACGACCCTGATACCCCCGAGGGTACGTCGGGGGAGATCCCCAATAGACAGACGCATCCGTTCCCGTGAACCTCCCGCGGGTCAATTCCGATCAGGAGGTTTCCGTGTCGTCTCTCAGCCGTTGGGTCCTGTCTCACAAGCGCACCGTCGTCGTAGCGTGGATCGCCCTCACAATCGCCGGCGTCATGGCCGCGGGCCCAGCGTCGGACGCGCTCGAGCCCGAGTTCTCCGTCCCGGACGGAGAGGGCTGGGAAACCAACCTGGCGATTGCTGAGAACTACAAGGGCACCGGCGGGGAGCTCCCGCCGCTTATCCCTGTGGTGACTCTGCCCGAGGGCGAAAGCGTCGATTCGCCCGCCGTGGCGGACGCTCTCGCCGACATGGACAAGCGCCTGAACGAAGCGCTGCCGGGGTCCAGGATCGCCTCCTATGCCTCGACCGGAGACAAGGCGTTTGTCTCCGATGACGGAAACACAACTTTTGCCATCGCGTACCCCGCCCCCGGGCCTGACGCGGAGTTCGGCGAGAACCCACAGGCGGAGCGGGCCGCCAGCAAAGCTCTCGAAGGTTTCGAGGTTGCGGGCTCACCGGTCCACCTCACCGGCTTCGATGCCCTCGCCGAGGACTCGGGGGAAGACAGCGACGGGCCGGCCGTCTTGATCGAGGCACTCGTCGGAGGTCTCGGGGCGCTGGTCGTCCTGACGTTCGTCTTCGCCTCGTTCCTCGCTGTCGTCCCGATCGCGATGGCGTTCGTCTCGATCATGACCACGTTCCTGCTTCTCCTCGGGCTCACCGAGTTCACCACCGTCTCACCCGTCGTCCTGTTCCTGATTGCCCTGATCGGCCTGGGTGTTGCAATCGACTACGCACTGATCGTCGTCTCGCGCTGGCGCGAGGAGCGCTCGCACGGGCGAAGTGGCGACGAAGCCGTGCAGAAGGCGATGGAAACCGCGGGGCGCGCGGTCATCTTCTCGGGCATCACCGTGGCGATTGGCCTCCTGGCCATGATCGCGCTGCCATTGCCTTTCCTGCGCTCGATCGGCTACGGCGGGATGCTGATCCCGCTCGTCTCCGTGCTCGTCGCGATCACCCTCCTGCCCGTCGTGCTCTCCACGGTCGGCGCAAGGCTCGACTGGCCGCACCGGCGCACGGACGACCGTGCGAGCCGCGCCTGGACGCGCTGGGCCGAGGCGGTTTCCCGCCGCCGCTGGCTTGCTGCCGGAGCCGGCATGGCCGTGATCCTGGCGCTGGTCCTCGCGGCAACCGACCTCCAGCTCGGAGCATCCGACGCCGACACGATCGCCCAATCCGGCGACGCCAAGGACGGTCTCGTTGCGCTCGAGGAGGCCGGCATCGGCGAGGGAGCGCTCCTCCCTCACGAGATCCTCGTGTCGGGATCAACCGACCCCGACGCCGTGGCGTCCGAGATGCGTGAGGTGGAAGGCGTTCACGGCGCGGTCGCACCCAGCGATGGATCATGGCGCTCCGGCGACTCCGTGATCGTCGAAGCGATCCCGGTGCCCGACAGCGGCACACCGGAAGGCAAGGATCACCTGGAAGCCGTGCGCGCCGCTGCGGACGAGGCCGGCCCCGACGTCGCCGTTGGCGGGATTCCCGCATCCAACACGGACTTCATCGACGCCGTCTACGGCAGCTTCCCGCTGATGATCGCGCTGATCGCGATCTCGACGTTCATTCTTCTGGCGCGGGCGTTCCGCTCGCTGCTCTTGCCGCTCAAGGCGATCCTGCTCAACATCCTCAGCGTCGGCGCCGCCTGGGGCGTCCTGGTCCTGGTCTGGCAGAGCGGCTACGGCTCCGAGTTGATCTGGGGAACCGAAGCGACCGGTTCGGTGCCGTCATGGATGCCGCTCATGGTGTTCGCGTTCCTGTTCGGCCTCTCGATGGACTACGAGGTGTTCATCCTCAGCCGCATGCGGGAGGAGTACGACCGCACCGGCTCAACCGAGACCGCTGTGGTTGAGGGCATCGGCCGCACCGGCCGCCTGGTCACGAGCGCAGCGCTCATCCTGTTCCTGGCCTTCGCCGCGATGGCCTCCGCCCCGGGGACAGACATCCGCATGATCGCGACTGGCCTGGCCGCAGGCATCCTCCTGGACGCGACCGTGATCAGGGCGCTGATCGTCCCGGCGGTGATGTCGCTGATGGGCCGTTGGAACTGGTGGCTGCCGAACTGGGGTGCGAGGCTCCTCCGCGTCGAGCCGTCGACGCTGGCGCCGGCCGAGGCGCGGGCCTAGTCCGCCCACCAGTCGCGCCGGCCCTCGACGTCTTCGCGCCGACCCTCGCCGAGACTGGGCGCGCCGATGACGAGAATCTCGAGCCCCTCCGGCCCGGCCTCGTAGCCTCGCCAGTACCGGGCGGGACGCGCACCGCGTCCCACTCCTTGAGCTCGACGATCTCGTCGTCGAGCTTCATTCGCCCGCCCCCGCGCACGACCACGTACACCTCCTCCTGCGTCCTGTGCGTGTGGCCGTACGGAAAGCGATATCCGGGTGGGACGCTCTGGTAGCTCAGGCCGGAGTTCTCGAGCTCGAGCGCATCGGTCGCCAAGCGGAACTCCAGGTCCGGCGCGCCGTCGAAGTTTGACCCGACGTCCTCCAGGTCCTCCCTCAGGTTTCTGAGCGTGAACGGCATGGCCGCAATCAGGACTTAGGGCGGGTCCCGGCCTTCTTGGTCCGGGCGGTGCCGGGTGAGGGTGGCTTTCGGCGCCGGGCTGCCGTGCGCGGCTTCGCGCCCGTGGCCTTCGCGTCGCCCTCGGAGTCCGCGGGGACGTCGCCGTTCTCCGCGGCGGCGGCCTTCGCGACCTCGCGCGCTTCCTTTTGAGCCTGGCGCTCGGCGCGCTTCTCGCGCATCTCGACCATCGTCGGGCAGTCGTCGTTCAAGCAAAGCTTCCAGGGGCGTCCGCGGAAACCCTTGACGGTCAGGCGCGGGCGCGTCTCGCAGACCGAGCAGCTCTCCTCGAGGCGCCACAGCTCGTAGCCGCGGCCGGGCAGCGGGCCCGAGTTCCGGCACGAGTCGGCGTGCTCGGGATCGTCGCGGTTGTAGCCCTCGCAACCCCAGAAGCGCTTGCCGCCCTTGAGGTCGATGACGCGAAGGCGGTTCGGCGCGCCGTCCTCGTGAACGGTGCGCCCGAGCCCCGCGCAGACCTCGCAGGGGCCGATGAACTTGTCCTCGTCCATCCCGGCCCAGACCACCTTGGCGAGGTCCTCGGACTTATCCTGCATCTCCTTCGTCGTCCCGTGGAGCATCTCGCGGCTCTCGGCCAGGACGTCGTCCTTCGTCATCTCGCCCGCGGCGATCAGGTCCATGTCCCGCTCGAGCTCCGCGGTCATCTCGGGCGTCGCCATGCGCGGCACGTACTGCTTGAACGCCTTGTACATCGCGATCCCGGTCTCGGACGGGATCGGCGGGTTGGAGTAGACGTAGCCGCGGTCGTAGAGCTTTTGGATGATGTCGGCGCGCGTCGCCTTGGTGCCCAGGCCGCGCTCCTCCATCAGCTCGATCAGCTTGCCCTGCGAGATCCGCGAGGGCGGCTGGGTCTCCTTGCCGACCGACCACGGCTCGCCGTCGAGCGGGAGCTCCTGGCCGGCCTCGAGCGCGGGGATCTCGTCGTCGGACGAGCGCGCGTAGGTGTAGATCTTCGCGAAGCCGGCGTCGACGACGACCGAGCCGCGGACGAAGTACTCCTCTGACCCGGCCTCGATGTTGGCGCGGGTCGACTCGGTGATCATCGGCGGCGCGAAGGTCGCGATGAAGCGGCGCACGACGAGCTCGTAGACGCGGCGCTTCGGGCCCTCGTCGAGGGCGCCTGGATAGACCGCCTGGGTCGGATAGATCGGCGGGTGGTCGGTGGTCTCCTTCTTGCCGCGGGTCGCCTCCATCGGGCCGTCGAGGACGAAGGCGCCTGCCTCGAACTCGGGGATCCTGACCATCTGCTGGACCAGCTCGCGCGTGTTCAGCGACTTCGGATAGACGGTGTTGTCCGTACGCGGATAGGAGATGAAGCCGTCCATGTAGAGGTCCTCGGCGATCCGCATCGCGCTGGCGGGCGTGATGCCGAGGCGGCTGGAGGCGTCGGTCGTGAAGGCGGTGGTGTTGAGCGGCGTCGGCGGCTTCCGCGAGTTCTTGCGGGCGGTCACGTCCTTGACGACGCCCGGGCTCTTCGTGCCGGCGAGCGCGGCGTTCGCCTCGGCCTCCTCCCAGAACTTGTCGGTGGCGTGGTGAGCCTCGAACGAGCCGTCGGGATGCTCGAACTTGGCGAAGACCTCCCAGAAGGGCTTGGGCACGTGGGCGCGGCGCTCGAGCTCGCGCTCGACGACGAGGCCGAGGCTCGGGCTCTGGACGCGGCCGACGGAGAGGAAGTTGGAGCCGAAGCGGCGCGTGGCAAGGGAGACCGCGCGGGTGAGCGTGGCGCCCCAGATCAGGTCGATGTCCTGGCGGGCGGCGCCGGCGTAGGCGAGCTCGTAGGAAAGGTCGTCGAGCTCGGAGAACGCGCGCTCGATCTCGTCCTTCGTGAGCGCGGAGTAGCGGGCCCGCTTGACGGCCGGGCGCTCCTCGATCAGCCCGGCGACGATCTCGGGGTTCGACTCCATCGCCTGCTGGAGCGCCTCGTGGCCGATGAGCTCGCCCTCGCGGTCGAAGTCGGTCGCGATCACGACGGAGTCCGCTTCCTTGGCCAGCTTGCGGACCGCCTTGACCACGTTCTTGTCGGTCGGCTCGGGGATGAGCGTCGCGTCGATCAGGTCGTGCAGGTCCGTCTTCTGCCAGTTCGAGTACTCATCCGGGAAGGCGACGCCCATCACGTGACCCTTGAGTCCGACGGTCCGATGATCGCCCTCGGAATCGCTCCATGTATAGAACGGAACCTTGTACGTGGCGTCGTCTTTCGCCGAGCCGGAGCTCAGGATGTCCGCGATCTTTTTCGCGGAGTTGTTCTTCTCAGTGATGATCAGGCGCATCGGCGGCGAGAGTAGCAAGGGGTGTTCGGGGTCAAAATGGGCTTCCCTGCCCGCCCCGTAGGGGCGGAATTGATCTTTGAGCGCTTCAGCGCGAAACCAGCGTGTGCCGTTGGGTATCTACGCTCGCCGAGCCGATGAAGCCGAAATATCACCTCGCCCAGCTCAACATCGGCCGCCTCGTGGCGCCCGTCGATTCGCCCCTGGTCGCCGATTTCATGGCCCTTCTCGACCCCGTGAACGCGCTCGCGGACGCCGCGCCGGGGTTCGTCTGGCGCCTCCAGACCGAGGAGGGCAACGCGACGTCGCTCCATATATATGGGGACGACACGCTGAACGTGAACATGTCCGTCTGGGAGTCGAAGGAGGCGCTCTGGGACTTCGTCTACGCGAGCGACCACCTGGCCGTCATGCGCCGCCGGCGCGAGTGGTTCAAGCGGATCGAGCAGTTCATGTGCCTGTGGTGGGTGCCCGCCGGGCACGTGCCGGACATCCCTGAGGCGGAGGAGCGGCTCGACCAGCTTCGCGCGGACGGGCCGGGGCCCGCGTCCTTCACCTTCAAGCAGGACTTCCCCGCGCCCGGCTCGGTCGAGCCCGAGGTGGTCGTCTTCGACTGCGACGGCGTCCTCGTCGACTCCGAGCCGACCACCGCCGAGGTCATGGCCGAGCTCATCACCGAGGTCGGCGTCCCGACCACGCCCGAGGACGTGATGCGCGAGTACGTCGGGGACTGGTGGCCCGACTCGATGCGCAAGATCGAGGAGAAGCTCGGACGCCCCCTGCCAAGCGACTTCACCCAGACCTACCGCTCCCGCCAGGACGCGGCGCTCTCTCAGGGCGTCGAGCCGGTCGCGGGCGTGATCGACGTGGTCGACGCGGTCGAGGCCGCCGGGCTCAGGACGTGCGTCGCCTCGAACGGCCCGCATCCGAAGATGGAGATCACGATGGGCTCCGCGGGCGTGCGCGAGCGCTTCGAGGGCCGCATCTTCAGCTCGGCCGACGTTGAGCGCGGGAAGCCCGCGCCCGACCTGTTCCTCCACGTCGCCGAGGAGATGGGCGTCGCGCCCGAGGCCTGCATCGTCATCGAGGACTCGGCGCTCGGCGTTCGCGCCGCGCGGGCGTCGGGGATGTCCGCCTACGGCTACACGGGCCACGCTCCCGCCTCGAAGCTCGCCGCGGCCGGCGCCCACGCGTTCGATTCCATGGCCGAGCTGCCCAGGTTGCTCGGCCTCGAGTCCTGACTAACCTTTCGGTCATGCCCGCCCAGGCCTACGCCGGCAAGGAATGCGTCTGCCAGCTCCGCAAGGGGATCTGCGACCAGGCGTGCGTCCGGGACATGCTCGAGACGCCCTTCTACATCGCCTGCCTCAAGCTGACGGGCCGCAAGTGCCTCGTCGTGGGCGGCGGCGACATCGGCCTCGAGAAGGCCGAGGGACTCTTGGCATGCGACGGCGACGTTGTGGTGGTCGCGCCCGAGGCCTGCGAGGAGATCCGGTCGCTCGCCGACGAGGGCTCGATCGAGTTGCTGCGCCGCCCCTATGAGCCAGGGGACCTCGAGGGCAAGTTCATGGTGATCGCGGCGACCGACGACTCAGAGGTCAACATCGGCGTCTTCGACGACGCCGAGAAGCGGGCGATGCTGGTGAACGTCGTCGACGTTCCCCCGCTCTGCAACTTCATCCTGCCGGCGATCGTCCGCACCGGACCACTCGCCATCGCGATCTCGACGGCCGGCGCCTCCCCGGCCCTCGCCAAGCGCATGAAGCGCGAGATCTCCGAGCTCTTCGGCGAACCGTACGCGCGCCTCGCGATCATGCTCAACGACGCGCGCGGCTGGGCGAAGCAAAACCTGCCGACCTACCAGGACCGCAAGGAATTCTTCGAGGGGATCGTGAACGGCGATCCCGACCCGGTCGAGCTGGTCCGCGAGGGCCGCGAGGCCGAGGTGCTCGACCTGATCGAGCAGGCGAAGGGCCGCAGCGTCGCGGCGCCGACCCCCAACTAGCGCCATTGGCGCAAAGTTGTCACAGCCCGCGCGGGTTTTGCGCATCCGTGCGTGCGACAATGAGCGCGTGACCGAGTCTGAGTTCTTCGAGAGATTCGACGCCCATATCGTCCGCATGGACGGTGCACTCTCCGGCATCGAGGAAGAGATGCGGCTAAGCCGTGAGCAGCATGCGGATCTGCGTGCGTTCACCCGGGACCTCACAAGGCGCAACGAGATCGTCC
Source organism: uncultured bacterium (assembly GCA_963725035.1). Lineage (GTDB taxonomy): Bacteria > Actinomycetota > Thermoleophilia > Solirubrobacterales > 70-9 > JALZKA01. The sequence goes on from CAVRWX010000010.1 coordinate 73,255, forward strand.
TCGGCGAGATGTCGAGCAGCATGTCGGAGATGGCGACCAATCTCACCGACCTGAGCGCGCAGACTCGCGCTCAGACAGCCGCGATCCTCAACGTCCTCGACCGCCTGAACTAGATCCGGCCGAGGCTCAGTCGGCCCACTCCCAGCTCGCGAGGATCTCGTCGAGGTCCTCGGACGCTTTGTCGAACTGGTCCTCCGAAGCCGTGGCGGTGATGTTGAAGCCCAGGCCGTCGTGGACGAGCGCGACAGCGCGGAACCTGAGTTCCTGTCCGGACGGGGCTGCCGAGTACTCGATCGACTCGGCCTCCTCTCCATCGACCTGGGTTGGATCCAGGTCCTCGAGATCGTCGATCCCCGGGATCTGGCTGACGGTCCCGAAGGATGTCTCCACGTACTGGTCGTCGTTGAGGCCCGGCGGGATCTCCTCGGCCAGGACGTTGATGTTCGTCCTGAAATCTTCGGACTCGGGGCCGAACCAGACGGCCTCGGCCTCCAGGTTCAGCTGGTCCGCGGAAACCCCCAGAGCCGCTGCGGCGCCCTGGGTCGCCAAGCCCGTGGCCTTCTCGACGTCGCTGTCGTCCCCCTCGGTCCAGCCCTCCGGAAGCACCGCGTCGAAGCTCGGGGCGCTGACCGGCCCGCCCTCCTCCTCGTCCTCACCGCAGCCGGCGAAGAAGAGCAGGCCAAGGACGGCGAGCGCCGCGGCGCGGCGCGACATCACGCAGCGGGCAGAGCGAAAAAGGCCACTGCCGCGAAGTGCGCCGCCGCGGCCGCGATGACGAGCGCGTGGAAGATCTCGTGGTAGCCGAAGACCGTCGGCGACGGGTCGGGGCGCCCGACCGCATAGACGACGGCTCCGGTGACGTAGAGGGCACCGCCCGCGGCGATCAGGATTCCCGCGGTCAGGCCGGCCTCGGCGATGATCGCGGGGAAGCCGACCGCGCCGATGAGCCCGACCGCTACGTAGACGCTGGCCGAGATCCACTTGGGCGAGTCAGTCCACGCGAGCTCGACGATCGTCCCCGCCAGGGCCCCGCCCCAGACCGCGATGAGAAGGGCGGTCGCAAGCGGCGGCTCCATGACGAGCACCGCGAACGGGGTGATCGTGCCGGCGATCAGGAAGAAGATCATCGTGTGGTCGAGACGGCGCATCCAGCGGCGCGCGGACGGCCGCTTCCAGTCCACCCGGTGATAGAGCGCGCTGACTCCGAAGAGGGCGGAGAGGCTGGCGGCGTAGATCGCAACGGACGCGCGCGCGTCTGCTCCGTTGGCGAGGATGATGAGGAGAGCGCCCAGGGCGAGCGAGACGAAGAACGCGTACTCGTGGGAGACGCCGCGAAGCCGGGGCTTGACCTTCGCGATCGCCTCGGCCGCGGCCTCCTTGGCATCGGCCATCGTCTCGCGTGCGGCGGCACGCTTCTCCGCCATCGACTCGAGCGCCGCGTCCCGTCGCTCGGCCATCGCGTCCATCGCCGCGTCGCGCTTCTCGGCGATGTTCTCGAGTGGTCCGCGTGCCTCCATCTCAGATCAATTCTTACGCATGGGAGTGGCATGCGCGCCGGATCTTCAAATGCGTTGCCTCGGGATTGAGCGGTGACGCTATATGTAGCGTCGTGCTAGTCGCTAAGCACTACGCATAGGGTAAAATAGCGTGAGTGATCTGTCCCGACTGCCAAGCGCAAACGCACGTCGTCGAGTCGCGTTCGGCCGACGAAGGTGCCGCGGTGCGCCGCCGGCGCGAGTGCACGGGCTGCGGCTATCGCTTCACGACCTTCGAGCGCGTGGGAACAACCAGGCTCCAGGTAGTGAAGCGAAATGGCCGGCGCCAGCCGTTCGATGCGCAGAAGCTCCGCGGCGCGCTGGCGCGGGCGGCGCACAAGCGGGACGTCAGCGCAGCTCAGATCGCCGGCATCGTCGACGGCGTCGAGGCCGAGGCCGCGAAGCGAGGCGGAGTGATTTCAGCGGCGCGGATCGTCGAGGTCTGCCTCGAGCGGCTCGCTGCGATCGACCGCGGCGCGTACTTCCAGTTCGCCGGCACTCTGCCCGAGATCACCCCGGAAATTGGGGCGTTACCGGCGCCCGATTCCGTCCGACCATGAGAGGAAGGTCAGTCCCCCGCTAAAACCGGCGGAAGGCAGAAGACGAGGAGAATTTTGACGATGGCAACCACCAGCACCACCACTGAAGGAATCAAGGTCGAGCGCCGCCACACGACGCCCGGAGTCCACCCGTTCGACGAGATCGAGTGGGAGTTCCGCGACGCTGTCATCGGCGATCCCGAGAACCCCGCGTTCGAGCAGCGCGGCGTCGAGTTCCCGACGACGTGGTCGCAGAACGCCACGAACATCGTCGCGCAGAAGTACTTCCGGGGCCGGATGGGCTCCGACGAGCGCGAGTCCTCGGTCCGCCAGATGATCGGCCGCGTCTCCGGCACCATCGCCGGGTGGGGCCGCGAGGGCGGCTACTTCGCCTCCGACGAGGACGCCGACGCCTTCGAGGCCGAGCTCACCCACATCCTCCTTCACCAGAAGGCCGCCTTCAACTCCCCCGTCTGGTTCAACGTCGGCTTCGAGGAGCGCCCGCAGTGCTCTGCCTGCTTCATCCTGTCCGTCCAGGACACGATGGAGTCGATCCTCGACTGGAACACCAAGGAGGGTCAGATCTTCCGCGGCGGCTCCGGCTCGGGCATCAACCTCTCGAACATCCGCGGCTCCGTCGAGCACCTCTCCAAGGGCGGCCTCGCCTCCGGCCCCGTCTCCTTCATGCGCGGCGCCGACGCGTGGGCCGGCACGATCAAGTCGGGCGGCAAGACCCGCCGCGCGGCGAAGATGGTCGTCCTCGACATCGACCATCCGGACATCGAGCACTTCATCTGGTGCAAGGCCGACGAGGAGGACAAGGCAGCCGCCCTCCGCGACGCCGGCTTCGACATGTCGATCGACGGCGAGGGCTTCACCTCGATCCAGTACCAGAACGCCAACAACTCGGTCCGCGTGACCGACGAGTTCATGCGGGCCTACGAGGCCGGCGAGTCGTGGGACCTCATCGCCCGTAATGGCGGCGAGACCGTGAAGACCGTCGACGCGAAGGACCTGATGAAGCAGGTCGCCGACGCCGCGTGGCGCTGCGCCGACCCCGGCATTCAGTACGACACGACGATCAACAACTGGCACACCTGCCCGAACTCGGGCCGGATCAACGCGTCGAACCCGTGCTCCGAATACATGCACGTCGACGACTCGGCCTGCAACCTGGCGTCGCTCAACCTGATGCGCTTCCGCCGCGCGGACGGCACCTTCGACACCGACGACTTCGAGCACGCGGTGGACGTCGTCTTCCTCGCGCAGGAGATCGTCGTCACGCCGTCGAGCTACCCGACCGAGAAGATCGGCGAGAACGCCCGCGCGTTCCGCCAGCTCGGCCTCGGCTACGCGAACCTCGGCGCCTACCTCATGTCGAACGGCCTGCCCTACGACTCCGACGAGGGCCGCGCCGTCGCAGCCGCGATCACCGCGCTCATGACCGGTCGCGGCTACCGCAAGTCGGCCGAGGTGGCCGCTGCGGTCGGCACCTACGACGCGTACGCCGAGAACCGCGAGCCGCACTTGAAGGTCATGCGGATGCACCGCGACGCCGCGTACGAGCTGGAGGAGGAGATCGACACCGAGCTCCTCGACGCCGCCCGGCGCAGCTGGGACGAGGCGGTCGAGCTCGGCGAGGAGCACGGCTACCGCAACGCCCAGGCGACGGTGCTGGCTCCGACCGGAACGATCTCGTTCCTCATGGACTGCGACACGACGGGCATCGAGCCCGACTTCTCGCTCGTCAAGTTCAAGGAGCTCGTCGGCGGCGGCCAGATGACGATCGTCAACCGCTCGGTGCCGCTTGCGCTCAGGACGCTCGGCTACGACGACGCCGAGATCGCCCAGATCGAGGCCCACATCAACGAGCACTCCACGATCGTCGGCGCGCCGGCGCTGAAGGACGAACACCTCGAGGTGTTCGACGTCGCAGTGGGCCAGCGCGCGATCTCGCACATGGGCCACATCAAGATGATGTCGGCGACGCAGCCGTTCATCTCGGGCGCGATCTCGAAGACGGTGAACCTGCCGCAGACGGCGACGGTCGAGGACATCGCCGACGCATACGCCGAGGCGTGGCGCGGCGGCATCAAGGCGCTCGCGATCTACCGCGACGGCTCGAAGACCGCCCAGGCACTCCGCACCGACGCGCAGAATGACGGCGAGGTCGAGGACGCGGTCGAGGCGGCTCCGGTTCCCGCCCGGCACAAGATGCCGGTCGAGCGCCAGTCGATCACGCACAAGTTCTCGATCGGCGGGCACGAGGGGTACATCACCGCCGGCCTGTATGAGGACGGCTCGGTCGGCGAGATCTTCCTCACCGACATCGGCAAGGAGGGCTCGACGATCAAGGGCCTCATGAACGCGTTCGCCACCTCGGTGTCGATCGGCCTCCAGTACGGGGTGCCGCTCGAGACGCTGGTCGAGAAGTTCGCGTACGTGCGCTTCGAGCCGGAGGGGATCACCAAGAACCCGGAGATCCCGTTCGCGAAGTCGCTGCCGGACTACATCATGCGCTGGCTCGCCTCCAGGTTCCTCGACGCGGACTACCAGGAGGAGCTCGGCATCCTCACGCCCGAGGTCAGGGCTCGCAAGGAGGCGCAGCAGACGCTGTTCGTCAACGAGGGCCCCGCGCCGATGTCGGCCGGAGCCGAGGGCGAGGCCGGAGGAGCCGCCGAACCCACGAACGGAGTTGCGAACGGCACGCCGAAGCCCGCGACCGCGGCTCTCACCGACACGCCCCCGGTCCGCCCGGCCCGCATGCGCGGCCTCGAGCTCGGCCCGGCGTGCGACCAGTGCGGCGGCATGATGCAGCGCACGGGCTCGTGCTACACGTGCTCGAGCTGCGGCAACAACACCGGCTGCGGCTGAGCATCGGCCAAAAGCGATTCGTGCGAAGGGCGCCTGCGGGCGCCCTTCGTCGTTCAGGGACGAGGTTTGGAAAATCGAGAGTGGAGTTCGACCGCTATACGCGGCTCAACCCCACTGTCGACCCGAAGGCACTTAGAGGCTGTCGGCGATGAGGACGGCTAGGCCGAAGATGAACGCCGCGATCGTCACGGCACCGACGATGCGGGTGTCGGGGCCGCCGTGGATGCCCGTCTCGTGGACCGCGGTGTGGCCCTTGCCGCGGGCGAGGAGCCAGCGGTTGACGGGAACGGTCACGACGAAGGCGATCGCGAGCGCGAACGAGAGCGAGCCCCAGAAGAGGATGTCGCCCAGGCCGGCCTCCATCGCGCCGGGGATGACGAGCAGGATCGCGTTGTCGACGACCTCCATCGTCGCGATCGAGAGCGTGTCCGATGCAAGCGCGATCGGGACGACGACCGAAAGGGCAAGGCCTGCGCGCAGCAGCGGCAGGCTGGTGAGCAGATAGCCGAAGGTGAACGCGAGCGTGATCGCCAGGGCGATCGTGCCGGCGTCGGAGAAGCCCAGGGCGGTGCCGATCGCGACGCCCGCGACCTCGCCGATGGCGCAGCCGGTCAGGCAGTGAAGCGTGGCGCTGACCGCCATCCCCGTGAGGGCGCGGCCCTCGGTGGGCATCTCGTGGTGGTGATGCGCGTGTTCGGCGTGCGCTTCCATGTCGCCCAACCTACCAGATACCCCCTAGGGGTATATACTCGCCGCCATGGAACATCCCGGCTACATCGAGAACCAGGACGCCCTCATCAAGCGGATGCGCCGCATCTCCGGCCAGGTCGGGGGCGTCGAGAAGATGATCTCCGAGGAGCGCTACTGCATCGACATCCTCACCCAGATCTCCGCGATCCAGGCCGCGCTGGACAAGGTGGCAGTGGGAGTCCTCGACGACCACGTCCGCCATTGCGTCGTCGAAGCCGATGAGGCGAACCGTGACGAAAAGACCGAAGAGATGATGGGCGCGGTCGCCCGCCTTCTGCGGAGCTGACGCCCTTCGCCGAAAGGTGGAATTTCCACGATATGTGTGGAAATTCCTACTCTCGGCGCGCCGCGCGGGCGGCGAGTGGCTCAAGCGCGTCGATGCGCACGTGGGCGAAGAGGCCGTATGACGGTGGCGGGTCGCCCGTGTCGAGATAACGATCGACCCAGAAGCCGCGCTCGCCGTGGAGCAGCCGGGCACAGTCGCCGGCGCCGAGCGGCTCGAACGCCGCCTCCGTCAGCTCGCGGGCCGCGCGCTCGACGTGCCCCGCGACCAAGCCGATCCGCGCGGCGCCCCACTCCTCCCAATCGCCGGAGCCCTCACCGTAGGACGTCCCGTCGGAGTGGGCGACGAACCCGCACGCCGCGAGCTCCCGCGCCCGCTCCTCCTCGGCTTGGACGCCCGCCTTCGAAGTAGGAAGGGCCTCGAGGTCCTCGTAGAGGTCCGGTCTGAGCCGAAGGGCGTGGCGCTTGACGAGCCGGGACGACTTGTAGCCACGTCGGTGCTGGGCCAGGCGAAGCTCGGGGTCGCGGGCGCTCGAGCCGACATAGACCCACGGGATCCGCGGGTCGCGCCGCGGGCCGGCGGCAAAGGCAAGCTCGACGACGTAGACGCGATAGGCCACGCCGACGGGCGCTCAGCCGGCGTCGTTGCGGAGGCGCGCCTTCCACACCTCTTCGGTCGGCCACTTGCGCGCCCAGTCGAGGGTGGAGATGGTGTAGGTCGAGGTGGCGTCCTCAGGCGGCCGAACCTCGACCAGGCCCTCGATTTCGAAGCCCTCGCCCCTCAGGAGATCGATCATCTCGCCGTGCGGCAGGTGGAACTCGACCGAGTCGTCGTCATCGTCGTCCCACTCGAAGCGGTGCATGCCGAAGTAGGGACGCTCGAGCGTCTCGCCGACGGGGTCGTCGCCCCCCAGCGCCGAGAACGGCATGAGAAAGGCCGCATTTGTGAGGAAGACGAGCTGCCCGCCGGGGCGCAGAAGGCGCCGCGCCTCAGGGATCCATTTGTACGGGTCGCACCAAAGACACGCCCCGTACTCGGAGATGGCGAGGTCGAAGCTCGCATCGGGCAGCGGCACCTCCTCGGCGTTCCCGTGAATCAGCGGGAATTCCAGGTCGTACTCGGCCTGCATCCGGCGAGCGGTGGCGAGTTGCTCCTCCGAGTTGTCGATTCCCACGGGCTTTGCGCCACGGCGCGCAAGCCACGCTGAGACGTAGGCGGTCCCGCAGCCCAGCTCGATCACGTCCATGCCCGCGACGTCCTCCGGGATCATCCCGACGTCGGCCTCGGGCACACCCCAGATCCCCCAGGTCGGCTCGTCGTCCCGCCAGTTCCGCTCGGCGTTCGAGACGTACTCCTTCGCCCACTCGTCCCAGTGGGCGCGGTTGCGGCGAACGTATTCCGGGAGCTCCTCCGCCGGAGCGCTCACGCGGCGGCGTAGCGAGCCTGGGCGCGGGCGCGCCGCTTCGCGGCCTCGACCTCGCGGTCCTTCGGAGGCGCGTTCGTCACGAGCGAGTCGAGAAGCCGGGCGGTCGCATCTGCGACCTCGTCAACGGCGCGCTCGAACGCCTCGGTGTTCGCCTGCGAAGGCTTGGTCGATCCCGAGATCTTGCGCACATACTGAAGCGCAGCGTCCTGGACCTCCTCTTCAGTCGCGGGCGGCTCGAAGTTGTGAAGGGTGCGGATATTTCGACACATGCCCATCAGGGTAGGCGGTGCGGTGCGGCGCGGCTGGGCTCAATCCGAGGTGGCGGACTTGGCGGCGCGCGCGAGGCGGACCCGGTCGGTCGCCGACAGGGCGACCTTGCGCAGACGCACGTCCGAGGGCGTCACCTCGACGCACTCATCCTCGGCGATGAACTCGAGCGCCTGGTCGAGCGAGAAGTCGAGGTGCGGGACCAGCTTGATCGCTTCGTCGGCGCCGGCGGAGCGGATGTTGGTCTGCTGCTTTTCCTTGATCGGGTTCACGTTCAGGTCCTCCGAGCGAGCGTTCTCGCCGACGATTACACCCTCGTAGACCTCCTCGCCCGCGACCGACGAAGAGCCGCCCGCGCTCCTGGAGGTTCATGAGGGCGAACGCTGCGGTCTTGCCGCGCCGATCGGAGACGAGGGAGCCGGTCGGCCGAGTCTTGATCTCGCCGAACCAGGGCGCCCAGCTCTCGAAGGTCGAGTGAATGATCCCCGTGCCGCGGGTCTCGGTCAGGAACTCGGAGCGAAGGCCGATCAGGCCGCGCGCGGGAACCAGGAACTCGAGCCGGATCCACCCCGTGTCGTGGTTCACCATGTGCTCGAGCCGGCCCTTCCTCAGCGCGAGCAGTTGAGTCAGGACGCCCATGTATTCCTCTGGTACGTCGATCGAGAGCCGCTCCAGCGGCTCGTGCACCTTGCCATTGACATCTCGTGTCACGACCTTCGGCTTGCCCACCGTCATCTCATAGCCCTCGCGCCGCATCGTCTCCACGAGCACCGCCAGCTGAAGCTCGCCGCGCCCCTGGACCTCCCATGTATCCGGGCGCTCCGTGGGCTCGACGCGGATTGAGACGTTGCCGACCAACTCCGCCTCGAGGCGCTCCTCGATCTGACGCCCGGTGAGCTTCGAGCCCGTGAGCCCGGCAAGCGGAGAAGTGTTGACGCCGATCGTCATCGAGAGGGCCGGCTCGTCCACGGCGAGGAGCGGCAGCGCCTCGGGCGTTTCGGGATCAGCGAGCGTCTCGCCGATCGTGACCTCGGGGATGCCGGCGATGACGGCGACCTCGCCCGCCGCTGCCTCCGCAGCCTCGACCCGGTCGAGTCCCTCGGAGACGTAAAGCGAGGAGATCTTCGCCGGGAGAACCTCCCCCTCCCGCGTCAGGTGCGCGAGGGCCTGGCCGTCGCGCAGGACGCCGCGCTCGATCCTCAGGACCGCCATCCGGCCGTGGTAGGGCGAGGAGTCGAGGTTCGTGACGAGCGCCTGGAGCGGGCCCGACTCGTCGCGCCCGGGGGCCGGGACGTGCTCGACGATCGCCTCGAAGAGGGGAACGAGGTCGGTCCCCTCGACGCCCTGCTCGGTCGTGGCCCAGCCGTTTCGCGCCGAGGCGAAGAGCGTCGGGAAGTCGATCTGATCGTCGGCGGCGTCGAGGTCCATGAAGAGCTCGAGCACCGCGTCCACGACCTCTTCGATACGTGCGTCGTCGCGGTCGACCTTGTTCACGACCAGGATCACGGGCAGACCCTGTTCGAGGGCCTTGCGAAGGACGAAACGCGTCTGTGGGAGCGGCCCCTCGGAGGCGTCCACGAGGAGAAGGACGCCATCGACCATGGTCAGGCCGCGCTCGACCTCGCCGCCGAAGTCGGCGTGACCCGGCGTGTCCACGACGTTCACCTTGATCTTGCGCCCGTCCTTCGCCGCGTAGCGGAATGCCGCGTTCTTGGCGAGGATCGTGATCCCGCGCTCACGCTCCTGGTCGCCCGAGTCCATCACCCGCTCGACGAGCTCCTCGTGCTCGGAGAAGGTCCCCGATTGGCGCAGCATCGCGTCGACCAGGGTCGTCTTCCCATGGTCGACGTGCGAGACGATCGCGATGTTCCGGAGCTCGGGCACGGCAGTTGAACGTAGCCGTGAGGCGCGCACCGATACCTTGGGCCAGGTGTCCCGCCGCGTGAGGATCTCGGCCTCTGAGGCCCGCCGGATCGCGCTCGCCTCGCAGGGATTCGGCGACCCACGGCCGACAGGCGAGCCCACAGGGCGCGACCTGCGACGGGTGTTGGGACGAATCGGGCTGGTCCAGATCGACTCGGTGAACGTCCTCGAGCGCGCGCATTACCTGCCGCTCTGGAGCCGGCTCGGCCCGTACGACCGCGAGCTGCTCGACCGCGCCGCGCACTACGCGCCGCGCCGGCTCTTCGAGTACTGGGGCCACGAGGCGTCGCTCATCCCGGTCGCGACCCAGCCGCTCTTGCGCTGGCGGATGGACCGCGCGCACACGGACTCGTGGGGAGGGATGCAGCGGATCCAGCGCGAGCAGCCCGAGCTGGTGGCCGAGGTCCTGGCCGAGGTCGGCGACCGCGGGCCGGTGGCGGCGTCCGATCTGGCCGAGCGTCCCCGCCGCGCCGGGCCCTGGTGGGACTGGTCGGACCACAAGCGGGCGCTCGAGTGGCTGTTTTGGTCGGGTCAGATCTCATCCGCCCGCCGGCGGCGGTTCGAGCGGCTCTATGACCTGACCGAGCGCGTGCTGCCGAGGGAGGTCGTGAATGCCCCGACACCGTCCGTCGAGGACGCGCAGCGCGATCTGCTCCGGATTGCGGCACACGGTTTGGGCGTCGCGGCCGAAGCGGACCTCCGCGACTACTTCCGGATCCCTGCCGCCGAGGCCAAGGTGCGGGTGGCCGAGCTGGTCGAGGCCGGGGAGCTCCACCCGGTCGAGGTCGAAGGCTGGGGCAGGACGCCCGGCTATCTGTGGCACAACGCGAAGATCCCGCGCAGGATCGAGGCGCAGGCGCTGATCGGACCATTCGACCCGCTGATCTGGGCGCGGCCGCGGGCCGAGCGGATCTTCGGCTTCTCCTACCGGATCGAGATCTACGTCCCGGCGCCAAAGCGCGTCCACGGCTATTACGTCCTGCCCTTCCTTCTCGGCGACCGGCTCGTCGCCCGTGTCGACCTCAAGGCCGACCGCGCCCGGGGCGTCCTGATGGTTCGCTCAGAGCACCACGAGCCGGACGCTCCGGCCGAGACTCACCAAGCGCTTGGCGAAGAGCTCTCGCTGATGGCGGGGTGGCTTGGGCTGGAGCGCGTCGAGCGCTCGCGAAACTAGCCCTGGGAAGTCGCCACGGGGGCGCCGAATGCCTCGCGGGCGGCTTCGATGCGCCACTTCTCGAGCCCGTCCTGCTGCGACTCGCCACGGGCGATGAGAGTCCCGAGGTCGAACTCCGCCAGGTCCGTCTGGGTCGCCGCGAGCGAGCGCCAAAGGGCGAGCTTTCCGGTCACGCCAAGCGCGAGCCCTTCAAGTTCGATCAGGCGCGACAGCGGCGAGTAACCGGTGATCTGGCCGTTCGGCTTGAGCCGGCCGACCTTCTCCGCGGCCCATGCGATCGGCATCTTCACGCGGTTCTCGGTGACGCCGAAGTGGTCCATCACGGACTTCAGGGCGTCCCGGTCCTCCTCGATTTCCTCTGCCAACTCGGCAAGGAAGTCGCCTAGCTCGGACCCCTCGTTGTTCGACGCCGCGCGCTTTGCGAGTTCGACGCCGACTACCGAGCCGGCGAGGTGATCGTTCAGGTAGATGCCAAGAAGCTTTGTGTCCATGCCAGCCGCCTACCCGATCGAACCGACGCCACACGGGACCCACAAATGGATAATCCGTAGTGCGCTTCGTTCAACCGGATGAGGCGCCGCTCATCCCCTGTGAGCAACCAGGAGCGTCTGAGCGGCCCGGCCAAGCGGTCCCCGCTCGTCGAGAAGCAACGTGTCCGCGAGCCCCACGCCGTCGGGCTGGGGCAGCGTCACAGCGTCGAGGCAGACCCACTCGCCCGCGGGGAGGCGGTGCAGATGGACGCTCAGATCCACGTTGATGAAGAGGTAGCGCCGCCAGTCGAGCGTCGCCGAGACGCCGTTGCCGGAGTCGGCGACCACGAGCACCCTTCCGAGCGGCGAGATCTCCTCGCCGGCGATCACCGGGATCCGCGAGCGCATCCACACCGTGGCCGGGCCCGGCTCGACGAAGTCGCCCGCGACGAAGCGGTACTCGACCGCGGAGTGGTAGCCGACCTCGGAACCGGTCGGAAAGAACTCGCCTGGCTTGCCGTCGGCCGGACCGTGCGAAGGAGGCCCCGGAAGAAGACCTTCCGGCATCTCCACCGCTTCCTCGCGCAGGCGCCAGCCCCGCGCCCTCATCACCTCATCGTCACCTGCATGGAGCGAAGCCGTGAGCATCTGCACCCGCCGCCCGTCCCTCTCGACCCTGGCCTCGACTCGAAGCGGCGCGATCGGAACGGGCTTGAGCACCTCGTACGTGACGCGGCCCATCCGCATCGACTCAGCTGATTCCGGTAGCCCCTCCATCGCGTGGCCGAGTAGCGCCGCCGGCGGGCCCGCGTGCTGGGACTGCTGGGTCCCAAGGCCCCCGGGTCAGCTCCGATGGAATCGCGCGGTCCCCGTCCAGCTCGTAGAAGGCCTCCGCGGTCATGGCCGCGAAACGTAACGATCGGCCGGCTCACGAGACTACCCTTCATAACCCTTGAAAGCTGGAGGAATGAATGACTGAGAAGGTCGAAAAGACGGAAGCCGAGTGGCGCGAGGAGCTCTCTCCCGAGGAGTACGACGTGCTGCGCAGGAAGGGCACCGAGCGCGCCTTCACAGGCGCCTACTGGGACTCGAAGGACGAGGGCGTCTATCGCTGCAAGGCATGCGGCCAGGAGCTCTTTACGTCGGACACGAAGTTCGACTCCGGCACCGGCTGGCCGAGCTTCTACGAGCCGATGGACTCCGAGAACGTCGCGACCGAGACCGACCGGAGCTTCTTCATGAAGCGCACGGAGGTCAATTGCTCCCGCTGCGGCTCGCACCTGGGCCACGTGTTCGACGACGGCCCGAATCCCACAGGCCTCCGCTACTGCATCAACTCCTGCTCGCTCGACCTCGACAAGGCCGAGTCGACCGACTAGCTACGAAGTGCCGATGACCTCAGGCGCGCCCGCTTCGACGAGCGCCTGAGGCAGCCGGACGCTGCCGTCGGCTTCTTGCCCGTTCTCGATCAGGGCGATCAGCGTGCGGCCGACGGCGACGGCGGTGCCGTTCAGGGTGTGAAGGACCTCGGGTGCCGCGTCGGCAGATGCTCGGTACCTGGCACCCAGGCGCCGGGCCTGGTAGTCGGTCGTGTTCGAGCACGACGTGAGCTCCCGGTAGCGCTCCTGGCTGGGGATCCACGCCTCGCAGTCGAACTTGCGCGCGGCCGGGGCGCCCAGGTCTCCGACCGGGATGTCAACGACCCGGTAGGGGATCTCGAGCGCCTGGAGGATGCTCTCCTCGATCGCGAGGATGCGCGCGTGCTCGGCGTCCGACTCGGAGGGCAGGACGAACGAGAACATCTCGACCTTGTCGAACTGGTGGACGCGGAAGATGCCGCGGGTGTCCTTGCCGGCAGCCCCGGCCTCGCGGCGAAAGCAGCTCGAGATGCCGGCGTAGCGGATGGGCAGGCCGGCGGCGTCCAGGATGTCGCCGGCGTGAAGCGCCGCCAAGCGGGACCTCCGAGGTGCCGACCAAGAACAGCTCGTCGCGCTCGACCTCGTAGATCATCTCCCGCTCCCCGGGAAAGAAGCCCGTGCCCTGAAGCGGCCCCTCACGGACCAGGACCGGTGGTACGACGGGCTCGAAGCCCTCCGCCCGGACGCGGTCGACTGCGAAGCGCACGAGCGCCAGCTCGACCATCACGAGGTCGCCGATCAGATAGGCGAAGCGGGACCCGGACGCCTCGGCGGCCTTCTCCATCTCGATCCAGCCGTGGTGGGTGCCAAGGTCGAGGTGATCGCGGACCTCAAAGCCGAAGTCCCGCGGCGCGCCGACCTCGCGGAGCGGTGACGCCGTCGCCCTCCTCCCCGTCGGGGGCGTCCGGTGATGGGAGGTTGGGCAGCCCCTGGGCCAACTCGTCGCGGCGCGCCTCGATCTCCGAGAGCTCAGTCTCCATCCGCTTGATCTCGCCGCCGAGCTCGCGCATCTCGGCGATCGGGCCTTCGGAGTCTTCGCCCGAGCGCTTGGCCTCCGCGATCTGGTCGGAGACGGAGTTCCGGCGGGCGCGCCCCTCCTCGACCTTCGGCAGGAGCTCGCGGCGGCGCGCGTCCACTTCAAGGAGCTCGTCGAGGGCCTCGGCGGCGCCGCGGCGCGCGAGGGCTTCCCGGGCCGGGCCCGGGTCCTCTCGGATCGCCTTCAGGTCGAGCACTGGTGGCGCGCGCAGCGCGGCTTACTCTTCCGGCCTGATCGGCCGGTCGATTTCTCCGCCCGCGTACTTGGCCACGAAGTCGGCCACCGCCTGAGCGTCCTCGCCAGTGACGATCTGCTGCGGCATGATCGCGCCCGAGAAGCCGCCGTTCTGGATCGCGTAGAGGACGTCCTCCGGTGACTCGGCCCGCTCATCGAGGTTCGGGCCCTGGTTGCGGACCACGCGGGTCGAGGACCCCTGCGCCCCGGCAGCCTGGAGCGTGTGGCAGCCGCCGCAGCGCTCCGCGAAGAGCTCAGCGCCGCGGATGTCGGCTTCTGAATCGACCTCGACTCCCTCGCTGCCGCAGGCAGCGAGACCGAGGGTCGCCGCGACCGCGACGGTGATGATTGAAACGGAGCGCACCGCGGCGGCATCATACTTTTTCTTCCAAGGACGCTCTTCCCCTGTGACCGCCCCAACCCCAGATCAGTTCCGCAGCGCGATGGCGCTGGTGCCGACCCCGGTCACCGTCGTCACGGCGCCGGGCAACCCGGAACCCGCCGGGGCGACGGCCAGCGCGGTCGCCTCGCTGTCGCTCGATCCGCCGCTGATGCTGGTCTGCCTGGACCACCGCTCGCGCACGCTGGGAGCGCTTCGCTCCGCGGGCAGCTTCGCGGTGAACGTGCTCTCGGCCGCAAGCGAAGAGGAGGCGCGAACGTTCGCGACGACCGCGCCCCACTCCGAGAAGTGGGAGGGCGTGCCGGCCACCGAGCGCTCGGGCGTGCCGGTGCTCGACGGCGCGCTGGTCTGGGTCGTCTGCGAGCTCCGCGACCTCCTGGACGGCGGCGACCACACGATCGTGACCGGCACCGTCATCGACCTCGGCACGAGCGAGGGCGACCCCCTCCTGTTCGTCGACGGCGCCTACCGCACTCTCTAAGCGGTGCCAGGCACCGTGCCTGGCACCTAGAAGAGGCCGGCGCTGGTGCCCGCCGCGCGGAGGGCGAGGAAGAAGACGACGAGGGCCGAGACGGCCATGATCCCCGTCTCGCGGCGGAAGATGGCGAGCGCGACGAGGCGCTGGCGCTCGGGGGGGAGGGCTTCGAAGTCGATGCCTTCGAGCTCGCGCTCGCCGGCTCCCGCTCGTGCCGCCTCCGCGAGCATCGAGACGAAGATCGGCAGGATGCCGTAGAGGTAGTGAAGGCCATCGACCGCTTCGTGCCCGGTCCCCAAGAGGATCGTGCCGATGAGGGCCTGGAGCACCACCGCCACCTGCGAGACCCGCAGGAGGTACCAAAAGCCGGCCGAGGGCTGTTCGCGATACCACGCGTAGCCGCCCCAGAGACCAGCGGCGAGGCTGGTCACAAGGACGGCGACACCGACCCCTATGTGGACGGCTACCAAATCCTGTCCCAGCGGTCGGATTTCGGCTTTCGGATGCGGAATATCACTATGTGGCTACTGCGCACAAGCTGGGTATATCCTGCCTCGCGAAGTGCTCCAAAGCTACCTGCCAGTCATCGTCTTCGCCGGCCTCGGCATTTTGGTCGGAGGGCTGTTGGTAGCGGTCAACACGTGGCTCGGCCCACGGCGGCCGAACAAGGTGAAGTCGGAGCCCTATGAGTGCGGCCTGCCCAGCGAGGTGTCGAAGACGTTTCGCTTCGGCGTCTCCTTCTACATGATCGCGATGCTCTTCATCCTCTTCGACATCGAGGTGGTCTTCCTCTACCCGGTCGGCGCGATCCTGCAGGCGTCCGACTCGGTCTTCGTCCTCGCCGAGATCCTGATCTTCGTCTTCCTCCTCTTCGTGGCGCTCGTCTACGTCTGGCGCCGCGGCGCACTCGACTGGAAGTGACCACATGAAGATCGAGCGGCGCGAGAAGATCCGGGCCAACCTGCCGCTGGACGAGCCCGATCCCAACAAGGCGCTCCAGGTCCGCCAGGTCCGCGCGCGTGACCTTCTTCGCGGCGACATCGAGGGCGTCGACCTCGAAAAGGTGGTCGAGGAGGCCGTCCTCACCACGCGCCTCGACAAGGTCCTCAACTGGGGCCGCTCCAACGCCATCTTCCCCGCGACCTTCGGCCTCGCCTGCTGCGCGATCGAGATGATGTCGGTCGTCAGCCCGCGCTACGACATCGCCCGCTTCGGCGCCGAGGCGATGCGCGCCTCCCCCCGCCAGGCCGACATGCTGATCCTCTCGGGCCGCGTCTCGATCAAGATGGCGCCGGTCGTCCGCCGCCTCTATGACCAGATGCTCGAGCCGAAGTGGGTCGTCTCGATGGGCGCCTGCTCCTCGTCCGGCGGCATGTTCAGTAACTACGCCGTCGTCCAGGGCGCGGACAAGTTCCTGCCCGTCGACATCCACGTTCCCGGCTGCCCGCCCCGGCCCGAGGCGCTCCTCTACGGCTTCAACAAGCTCCAGCGGATGATCAGGGGCAACCCCGATATCGGCTGGCGCACGCGTTACTCGGCGCACGGCACCGAGGAGTGGGCGCGCGACCTCGGCCAGGTGACCGACGAGGCGCGCGACGCCTACGCCGCGGCCCGCGACATCGCCGAAGCCGCCGGGCCGCCCGTGTCGGGCTCGCCCGGAACTCCGGTCGATGTGCCGGGCCCGCCACAGGAGCGCGTCGACGTCCCTTCAAAGCCCGAGCGCGACGCCGGTCGCTTCATCTAGATGCCTGACGCACCAGGCCTCGAGCTCATCCGCGCCGACTTGAACGAGGCGCACCCCGACGCGATCACCGGCAGCTACTTCGAGTACGGCCAGGCGTGCCTCATCTGCGATCCGGCGAAGATCCGCGAGGTCCTCGCCTGGCTCCGCGATACGCCGGGCCAGGAGTACACGTTCCTCGCGAGCGTCCACGGCGTGGACTACCTGCCGGCCGAGCCCCGCTTCGGGGTCCATTACGAGCTCCTCAACATGGCGCGGGTCGAGCGCATCCGCGTCCGCGCCGCGCTCGACGACCCTGGGGACGATGCGCTCCCCGAGATCCCGACCGTCTCGGACGAGTGGCCCACCGCCGACCACCAGGAACGCGAGGTCTACGACTTCTTCGGCATCGTCTTCAAAGGACATCCGGACCTCCGTCGCATCCTCATGCCCGAGGACTACGTCGGCTGGCCGCAGCGCCGCGACTTCCCGATTGGCGGCGAGCCCGTGATCTTCACCAACACCGAGCGGGACGTCCCGGGGTGGTACGCGTGAGCGAGACCGACGAGCGCCTGCGCGACGAAGAGGAAGCGGCCCCGCCAGCGGCTCCTGGCGCGAACGGCTCGGGCAGCGGCATGCGCCGCTCGTCGCCGGCACACGGCCGCGACATCGTGGCGCGCTCCTCCGCCGAGGTAATTGGCACCTCCGTTGTCGAGCGCACCGGCGCCGATGAAGCGTTGGAGCTCGAGCAGGAGCTGATGACGGTCAACCTCGGCCCACATCACCCCGCGACCCACGGAGTGCTCCGCCTCCTCGTCTCGCTCCAGGGCGAGACGGTGATCGACCTCAAGCCGATCATGGGCTACGTCCACACGGGCATCGAGAAGAACTGCGAGGACAAGTCGTATTGGAAGGCGATCCCGTTCGTCGAGCGGATGGACTACCTCTCCTACTTCTTCAACATGCAGGCCTTCTGCGGCTGCGTCGAGAAGATGCTCGACCTCGAGATCCCGCCGCGCGCCAAGTATCTGCGCGTCATCCACATGGAGCTCAACCGGCTCCACTCGCACCTGGTCTGGCTGGGCACCTCCGCCCTCGATCTGGGCGCGATGTCGATGTTCTTCTACTGCTTCCGCGACCGCGACCGGATCCTCGACCTGTTCGAGATGTCGACGGGCCAGCGCATGCACACGCGCTACTTCCAGGTCGGCGGGGTCTTCGAGGACATCCCGGTCGGCTTCGAGCGGGAGGTCAAGGCGTTCTGCGCCGAGTTCCCCACCCGCGTCGATCAGTTCGAGGCGCTCCTTACCAAGAACGAGATCTTCCTCCAGCGCACCAAGGGCGTCGGCATGGTCGATCGCGAGCGCCTCAAGGCGCTCGGCGTCACCGGGCCGCTCCTCCGCGCCGCCGGCGAGCCGTGGGACCTCCGCAAGGTCGATCCCTGCCTCGCCTACGACGACTTCGAGTTCGACATCCCGATCGGGACGGTCGGCGACGGCTGGGACCGCTTCCGCTGCCGCATCCAGGAGATGCGCGAGTCCGTCCGGATCATCGAGCAGGCCATCGACGGCCTCCCGGAGGGTCCCGTGCTCGCCGACGACCGCAAGATCGTGCTGCCGCCGCGCCACGAGCTCTCGACCTCGATGGAGGCGCTGATCCACCACTTCAAGCTCGTCACCGAGGGCTTCCGGGTCCCGCCGGGCGAGTGCTACTACCCGATCGAGTCGCCCCGCGGCGAGCTCGGTTGCTTCATCCTGGCCGACGGTTCGGCGAAGCCGGCGCGCGTCCACTTCCGCGACCCCTCCTTCGTGAACCTCCAGGCCCTCAGGGACATGTGCGTCGGGGAGTACATCGCCGACATGATCCAGACCCTCGCCATGCTCGACCCCATCCTGGGAGGCATCGACAGGTGACGGGCCAGACCGGCAACGGCGGGCCCATGCGCCCCACCGACCTCCTGACCAACGCGGAGCGCGCCGAGCTGATCGGCTCGATGCGCCCCGAGGACGCCGAGACCGTCCCAGAGCTCCATGAGGTGGACGTGCCGCCCGAGCTCCAGCGCACGATCGAAGAGGCGATGGGCCGCTACCCGCAGCTTCGCTCCGCGTCCATCCCGGCGCTCTGGGCCGTCCAGCGCCACTACGGCTGGTGCACCCCCGACGGCATCCGCCAGGCGGCCGCCGTCATGGGCGTCACCCCCGCCTACCTCCAATCGGTCGCGAGCTTCTATGACCTCTTCCGCCTCGAGCCGACGGCGAAGCACCGCGTCCTCGTCTGCCACAACATCTCCTGCTGGATGCGCGGAGCCGACGACATCCTGGTCGAGTTCTGCGAGGCCTCCGGGTGCGACCACCACGAGGCCGAGCACGACGGGGCGAACTCGCCAGACGGCGAGGTCTACATCAAGGGATTCGAGTGCCTCGGCGCCTGCGACATCGCGCCGATGGTCTCGATCGACGAGCAGTACTACGGGCCGATCGAGCCGGGCGACGCGGCCGAGATGGTCGCGCGCCTGAAGCGCGGCGAGGACCCGGCGCCCGACAAGGACCTGCGCAAGCGACCGCATGGCAGGCGGTCACCATGCCTGAGACGCGGGTCCTCTACGAGAACCTCGACGAGCCCGGGCTCGCGACCATGGACGTCTACAAGCGCCGCGGCGGATACACCGCGATCGAGAAGGCCTTCCGCTCGATGGAGCCGGAGGACCTGATCTTCCAGATCGAGGAGTCCGGCCTCGCGGGCCGCGGCGGCGCCGGTTTCTCGATGGGAAAGAAGGGCTCCTTCCTGCCGCGCGGCGACATGGAGAAGTACCTCTGCTGCAACGCCGACGAGTCCGAGCCCGGCACCTTCAAGGACCGCGAGCTCATGTACAAGAACCCGCACGCCCTGGTCGAGGGCATCGCGATCTCGGCGCTCGCGGTCGGCGCCACCTACGCCTTCATCTTCATCCGCGGCGAGTACTGGGAGATCGCCGACGTCCTGGACGCCGCCGTCGCCGAGGCATACGAAGCCGGATACCTCGGCGAGAACGTCCTGGACTCGGGCTGCCGGGTCGAACTGGTCGTCCACCGCGGCGCCGGCGCCTACATCTGCGGCGAGGAGACCGCGCTCCTCGATTCGCTCGAGGGCAAGCGCGGCAACCCGCGGCTGAAGCCGCCCTTCCCCGCGATCCAGGGCCTCTACGGCGGGCCGACGCTCATCAACAACGTCGAGACGCTGATGAACGTGCCGCTGATCGTGAACAAGGGATCGCAGTGGTTCAAGACGATGGGCACCGAGCAGTCCACGGGCACGAAGGTCGTCTCGGTCTCGGGCTGCGTCCAGCGCCCCGGCAACTACGAGATCGAGCTGGGCATCCCGTCGCGCGAGATCATCTACGGCCTCGCGGGCGGCCCCGGCGAGGGCCGCGAGGTCAAGGTCTGGTTCCCCGGCGGTTCGTCCGCGCCGGTGCTGACCGGCGACGACCTCGACCTGCCCTACTCCTTCGAGGCCATGGCCGAGGCCGGCTCGATGCTCGGCTCCGGCGCGATCATCGTCGGCGACGACACCGTCTCGGTGCCGGAGCTGGCGCTCAGGACCGCGCGCTTCTACCACCACGAGTCGTGCGGCAAGTGCACGCCGTGCCGCGAGGGAACCAACTGGACCGTGAAGATGCTCGAGCGCGTCGTACGCGGCGAGGCGACCCCCATGGACCTCGACATCATCTCCTCGGTCCAGGAGAACATCATCGGCAACTGCCTGTGCGTCCTGGGCGACGCGATGGCCATGCCGGTCGGCTCGATGGTGAAGAAGTTCCGCTCGGAGTTCGAGGATGCGATCGCCGAGGCTCGCGACGCCGCTCCGGGCCCGATCGACGTGGCCGGCGCCGACGAGCCGCCGCTCGTCGTTGGGGCGACGCCGTGAGCAGCGGCAAGGAGATCACGCTCGTCGTCGACGGCGTCGAGGTACCGGCCACGGATGGCGCGATGCTGGTCGACGCCGCGAAGGGCGGCGATGTCGAGATCCCGGTCTTCTGTTACGAGCCGAAGCTGGGAGGGCCCGTCGGCGCGTGCCGGATGTGCCTGGTCGAGGTCGAGGGCATCCCGAAGCTCCAGACCGCCTGCTCGACCCCGGTCCGCGACGGCATGGTCGTCTACACGCAGACCGAGCGCGTCCAGGAGGCGCAGAACGCTGTCGTCGAGTTCCTCCTGGTCAACCACCCCCTGGACTGCCCGGTCTGCGACAAGGGCGGCGAGTGCCCCCTCCAGGACATCTCGATGGGCTGGGGCGCCGGCAAGACTCGCGTCACGGACCCGAAGCGCCACTTCCGCAAGCCCGTGCCCTCTGTCACCGCTGGTGCGGATCGACCGCGAGCGCTGCATCCTCTGTTACCGCTGCGTCCGCTTCTCGCAAGAGGTCGCCGAGGACGAGCAGCTCCAGCTCCTCGAGCGCGGGGCCCGCTCGTTCGTCGGCACCTTCGACGACCGCCCCTACATCGCGCCGTTCCACGGCAACATCATCGAGCTCTGCCCCGTCGGGGCGCTCACCTCGGAGGCCTACCGCTTCCGCGCTCGGCCATGGGACATCGAGGACGCCGGATCGGTCTGCACTCTCTGCCCGTCGCAGTGCAACGTCAAGTTCACCGTCCGCGACGAGAAGGTCGCCCGGGTCCTTGGCCGCGACAACCACGAGGTCGACGACGGGTGGCTTTGCGACAAGGGCCGCTTCGGCTTTCAGATGTTCCACTCCGAGGACCGGCTGCTCCAGCCGATGGTCCGCACCGGCGGCGCGCTCCACAAGGCAACCTGGGACGAGGCGCTCCAGAAGGCCGCGGACGGCCTCAAGGCCGCGGGCCCTCGCACAGCCATCCTGATCGGCAGCCAGGCCTCGAACGAGGAGGGCTACCTGCTCCAGCGGATCGCGCGCCAGGCGCTCGGCTCGCCCCACGTTGATTCACGCCGCGGCCACGGCCTCGAGCGCGGCACCGCACTTGCGCTTGAGCGCCCCGAGCTCTCGGCGGCCATGTCCGACATCGACGGCGCGGAGGCGATCCTCGTCGTCGGTACCGACCCGCTCCACTCGATGCCGATCCTGGACCTGCGCCTGCGCAAGGCGATGCGTGACCACGGCACTCGCGTCGCCGTCGTCTCGGAGCGCCCGACTGCGCTCGACGGCGGATCAGAGGAGACGCTTCGCTACGCGCCCGGCGAGGCGGCGACGGTGCTTTCGAACCTTGCGGCAGAGCTCGCCAGCTCCGCGGGTGGCGCCGGTGGCGAGGATTCCGAGCGGATCGCGG
The DNA here is from genome assembly GCA_963725035.1 of uncultured bacterium. Lineage (GTDB taxonomy): Bacteria > Actinomycetota > Thermoleophilia > Solirubrobacterales > 70-9 > JALZKA01. The sequence goes on from CAVRWX010000010.1 coordinate 95,054, forward strand.
GAGCGCTCCGGCCCGGCAAGACCGTGGTCATCTACGGCGAACGGGTCGGTCACGGCCCCGACGGCGAGCGCGCCCTCGCGGCGCTGATCGCATGCGCCGACGCGCTCAACCTGTCTGCCGACGGCGCGGGCCTCCTCGAGGTGCCCGAGACTTGCAACGCGCGCGGCCTGCGCGAGGTCGGCTGCCTGCCGACCGCAGGCCCCGGCCTCTCCGAGACCGCGCAGGGCATGAGCGCGACGCAGGTCCGCGAGGCGCTCGAGGCGGAGGAGCTCGACGCGCTGATCCTGTGGGACGTCGATCCGATCCGCGAACTTCCCGATCCCGAGCGCTGGCGCACAGCCCTGGGCGCCGCCGACTTCGTCCTGGAGGTCGGGATGTTCGGAAACGCCTCGGGCGGCCAGGCGGACGTATTCCTTCCCGGCGAGTCGCACGCCGAGAAGGAGGGCACCGTCACCCACCCCGACGGCCGCGTCCAGCGCGTCCGCCCGAGCGTCCCCCACCCGGGCGACACCCGTCACGGGTGGCAGTGGCTCGCCGAGCTGGCCTTCCGCCTCGGCCACGAGACGGGAGTCGACTCGTCGACCGAGGCGCTCGAAGCCTTGGTGGCGGAAGTTCCCGTTCTACGCCGGCCTGACCCACGAGGAGATCGGCGGCACGGGAGTCCGCTGGCAGGACCGCGAGCAAGCCTCATCGTTCCCCACACCAACGTCGGCGCTTGGCGAGGGGGCCTCGGGTTCTCCCGCGGAACGTAAAACGACGAGCCCAGCAACAATCGCGGAGACCGACCACGCCCCACGCGAGGAGAGTGGAGCGGGGGGACCCGAGGCCCACTCGCAAACCCTCCGCCTAGGCACCTACCGAGACCTCTGGGCCTACGAGGTCACCGAGCGCTCACCCGCGCTCCGCTTCCTCATGCCAGGCCAGACGCTCGAGCTCTCGATCGCGGACGCCGAGCGCTTCGGCGTCGCGCAGGGCGACCCGGTGAACGTGCGCTCGAACGGCCACTCCGTCAAGGCGAAGGTCGCAATCCGCGAGCGCATCCGTCCCGGCTCCGGCTTCCTGATCGATGGGCTTGCCGAGCAGGGCCCGAACGTCCTCGCTGGCGCTCAAACGGTCGAGGTCGAGCGAATCGAAGCTGACCCCGGCACCCCCGGACGCGAAGCGGAGGAGGTGGCCGGGTAGTGGTTTCCGTGCCCTTCGCCGAGGTCGGATTCGCCGAGGCCACCTGGGTCCTCCTCGTCAAGTCGGTGATCATCTTCGCGCTTGTCTTCGCGATCGTGCCCGTCCTCACCGTGGTCGAGCGCAAGATCCTGGGCCGCTTCCAGGCGCGCTACGGCCCGAACCGGGTCGGCCCGATGGGCCTCGCGCAGCCGCTTGCTGACGCCCTGAAGCTCGTCGGCAAGGAGCCGTACAAGCCCGACAACGCGACGGGCCCTCTGTGGGCGATCGCCCCGGCGATCGTGGTGTTCACGGGCGTCGCGACCCTCGCGATCCTTCCCTGGGGAAACGTTCAGGAGGTCGGGAACGGTGACGTCGGCCTCTACGGCATCGACGTCTCGATCGGCGTCCTCTACTTCTTCGCATTCGGCTCGATCGCGTTCTACGGCCTGCTTCTTGGCGGCTGGGCGTCGGGCTCCAAGTACTCGTTCCTGGGCGCGATGCGCTCGGCCGCGCAGCTGATCTCGTACGAGATCTCGATGGGCCTCGCGCTCCTCGGCGGGGTGATGATGGCCGGCTCGCTCAGCCTCACCGCGATCGTCGAAGCGCAGGGCGACATGTGGTACATCGTCCCGCAGTTCGTCGGCTTCCTTTGCTTCATGGTCGCCGGCTTCGCGGAGACCTCGCGCGCCCCGTTCGACCTGCCCGAGGCGGACGCCGAGCTCGTCGCCGGCTACCAGACGGAGTACGGCGGGATGCGCTGGGGCACCTTCATGATGGCCGAGTACATCGAGATGTTCGTCGTCTCGGGCATCGCCGTGACCTTCTTCCTGGGCGGCTGGATGGGCCCGGGCCCCGGCTTCCTGGACCCGGTCTGGATGCTCCTCAAGATCCTGCTCTTGATGTTCGTCTTCTTCTGGATCAGGGCGACGCTCCCGCGCGTCCGCTACGACCAGCTCATGAGCCTGGGCTGGAAGATCCTCCTGCCTCTGACTACCCTCAACGTCCTGGTGACCGCGGTCCTGGTAGTGGTGGCCTGATCAAGATGAGCGAAGAGTTCCCCTACCTCCCCGACGATTCCTATGCGGTCGTCCAGCGCGGGCCCGAGCCCGGCGGCCCCAAGGGGGCCTACCGCGTCTTCGGCGAGACCCTCCGCGGGCTCAAGACCACGATGGCCCGGATGGTCGAGGGGCCGACGACGATCCAGTACCCGGAGGAGAAGACGCCCGTCTATCCGCGGTTCCGGGGCCGCCACAAGCTCCACCGCTTCGAGGACACCGGCCTCGAGAAGTGCGTCGGATGCTCGCTCTGCGCCGCCGCCTGCCCGGCCGACTGCATCCGCGTCGTCGCCTCCGAGAACGATCCCGCCGACCGCGTCTCGGCCGGCGAGCGCTACGCGTCGGTGTATGAGATCAACCTCGCCCGGTGCATCTTCTGCGGCTACTGCGAGGTCGCCTGCCCCTTCGACGCGATCACGATGGGCCACGACTACGAGATGGCCGACTACAACCGCGGCGACCTGATCTTCACCAAGGAGATGCTCCTCGCCGAGCCAATCGAGCGCACCCCGCTTCGCACCGAGGGCGAGTAGCGCGCCGGGCGTCGCCGTGCGGGCGATGCTCCTGGACAAGCCCGGCGAGCCACCCGAAGAACGCGACGTACCCGCGCCCGAGCCCGGATCCGGCCAAGTGCTCGTCCGGGTCCTGGCGTGCGGCGTGTGCCGGACCGACCTCCACGTCGTCGATGGCGAGCTCACCGAGCCGAAGCTCCCGCTGGTGCCCGGCCATCAGATCGTCGGAGAGGTGGTCGAGGCCGGTGGCGAGACGAGCGGCTTCGACGCGGGCGATCGGGTCGGCATCCCCTGGCTCGGGATGGACCTGCGGGGAATGCCGGTATTGCGCCTCGGGCCGCGAGAACCTGTGCCCGAAGCGCGCTGTTCACCGGGTACACGCTCGACGGCGGATACGCGGAGCTGGTCGTCGCCGACGCCCGTTACGTCTTCCCGCTGCCGGCCGGTGATCCTGTCGCCCAGGCGCCGCTTCTTTGCGCCGGCCTGATCGGCTACCGCGCCCTGCGCTTCTGCGGTGACGCGGAGCGCCTTGGCCTCTATGGCTTCGGCGGCTCGGCCCACATCGTTTGTCAGGTTGCGGCGCCATCAGGGCCGGCGCGTCTTCGCCGTGACGCGGGGAGGGGAGCCGACGCGCGCCTTTGCGCGAAGCCTCGGAGCCGAATGGGCAGGACCAGCCGCCGATGTGCCCGAGGAGCTGGACGCGGCGATCATCTTCGCGCCGGCCGGCGAGCTGGTGGTAAGCGCCCTGCGTGCGCTCGCGCCGGGCGGATCGGTCGTCTGCGCGGGCATCCACATGACCGACATCCCGCCGATCCCCTACGAGGACCTCTGGCACGAGCGCCAGATCCGCTCCGTGGCGAACCTGACGCGCAGCGACGGACACGAGTTTCTCCCTCTCGCCGGAGAGATCCCGGTCAAGACCACGACGAGCGCCTATCCCCTCGAGGCCGCCAACGAAGCGCTCGCCGACTTGAGGGAGGGGCGGGTCGAGGGCGCGGCGGTGCTCGAGGTCGGTTTGAAGTGAGCCCTTGGAGGTAAAGGGAAGCGTGGGGATGGACGTACCCGAGACCGCCGAGGGGGACCTGGCCGAGCGAAACCTCAAGCTCGTGCGCTTGCACTACGCCGCGTTCGCGTGCGGAGATCTCGACGGGCTTGTAGGTGGGCTCGACGAGGACGTCGCGATCAACATCCATGACGAACACGGCAAGGCAGCCGAGCGGCCGATCAGGGGCCGCGCGGGCGCCCGGTCGTTCTTCGAGGGAATCAACGCAGCGATCACCAATTCGACCGTCGAGATCGAGCGCCTCAGGGCCGACGGCAACCGAGTGCTGGCGCATGTGACCCTTGGTGGGACGATGCGCGAAACCGGGATAACCGGCGCGATCCCTGCCGTGCACCTCTTCACGATCCACGACGAGCTGATCACCGAGATCCGCACCCACCGCCCGGACTGGCGGAACTACGGCGGGCCCCAGGAGCCGGACGCTCCGACCTAGGCGAGCATGCGCTCGAGCGCTGCGCGGTGGTACGGCCACTGGTTGCCGCGGCTCGCGCGTCCCGACGGATCGAACTCGCGAACGAGCGCGAGGCCGGCGACCGTGTTCATCGCGACGGCCAGCTTGCGGTCGAACCCTGGCTCCTCGCCGAGTTCGCCCGCGACCTCCCTCGCGACCTCGGCGGTCGAGCTGTAGATGTTCTTCTCGACGGGGATCAGCCGCTCGCGGAGCTCGGCGTCGTCGGCCGAGGCGACCCAGAGCTTGGCGGCAACCGTGAAGAGCGGGCTCGAGAAGTCCTCCCACAAGAGGTCGAGGAGCGCCCGCAGGCGGACTTCCCGGTCGCCCGACAGTGTCCTCGCGCGTTCCGCATAGCGGTCGATGCGCTGCTCGGCCAGATGCTCGAACGCGCTCGCGACCAGGTCGACGCGGTGCGGGAAATGGTGGCTCTGAGCGCCCTGCGACACCCCGGCGCGCTCGGTGACGTGGCGGATCGTCGTCCCCGCGTATCCGTCCTCGATCAGACACTCGATCGTCGCGTCGAGAAGCCGCGCGCGCGTCTCCGCCCTGCGCTCGGCCTGGGTCCGGCGCGGCCTGGGGGTGGTCTCGGTGGAGCTCATAGGCGCGACTGTAACAAACCGGGCGCTTGTTCTGTATCTTTGTAAGCGCACCCGAACCGAATTCGACCGAAAGGCCTCTCCTCTCCCATGAGCACCAACGGAAACCGCACCTTCGTCATCGGCGTCGGCATGACCAAGTTCGACAAGCCGGGCACCAAGGACGGGGACTACCCCGACTGGGCGAAGGAAGCGGGCGAGAAGGCCCTGGCCGACGCCGGCATCCCTACGACGACGTCGAGCAGGCCTACGCGGGTTACTGCTACGGCGACTCGACCTACGGCCAGCGGGCGCTGTACCAGCTCGGCCTGACCGGCATTCCGGTCGTGAACGTGAACAACAACTGCTCGACGGGCTCGTCGGCGCTCTTCCTGGCCCGCCAGGCCGTCAAGGGCGGCATCGCCGACTGCGCGCTCGCGGTGGGCTTCGAAAAGATGGAGCCCGGCTCGCTCGGCGTCAAGTACACCGACCGCACGAACGCGCTCGACAAGCACGTCACCGCGATGTTCCAGATCCGCGCCCCCGAGGCCTCGCCCGCCGCGCCGCAGATGTTCGGCAACGCCGGCCGCGACCACATGGAGAAGTACGGCTCGACCCCCGACCACTACGCGTGGATCGGCTGGAAGAACCACAAGCACTCGGTCAACAACCCGTACGCGCAGTTCCAGGACGAGTACACGCTCGACCAGATCAAGGAAGCGCGCATGATCCACGAGCCGCTGACGAAGCTCCAGTGCTCGCCCACCTCCGACGGCTCCGCGTGCGCGATCGTCGCATCGGAGAGCTACGTCGACGAGCACGGCCTGTGGGACCAGGCCGTCGAGATCGCCGGGCAGGCGATGGTGACCGACACCGCGAACACGTTTGACGACGACACGGACTGCATCCGCCTCGTCGGCTACGAGATGTCGAAGGAGGCCGCTCGCAAGGCCTACGAGGAGGCGCAGGTCTCGGCAGAGGAAGTCGATGTCTGCGAGCTCCACGACTGCTTCTCGGCCAACGAGCTCATCACCTACGAGGCGCTCGGCTTCGCCGAGGAGGGCCACGGCCACGAGCTGGTCGACGCCGAGGCGACCACCTACGGGGGCTCCGGCCCCGTGGTGAACCCGTCCGGCGGCCTGATCTCGAAGGGCCACCCGCTGGGAGCCACCGGTCTCGCCCAGTGCTCAGAGCTCACCTGGCAGCTCCGCGGGACCGCGGACAAGCGCCAGGTGGACGGCGCCAAGATCGCCCTCCAGCACAACATCGGCCTCGGCGGCGCCGCCGTGGTATCCGTCTATAAGCCCGCAGCGGCCTAATCGAAAGGAATCGAACCATGACTGCCACCGCACTTGAGCCCATCGGCCTCACGGACGAGCAGCGCGACTTCCAGGCCGCGATCCGCGACTTCGTCAAGCGTGAGCTCGGTACTCAGGAGCAGCGCGAGAAGGCCACGAACCACTACGAGGAGCTCCACAACCAGGAGCTCTACGAGAAGCTGGCCGAGCTCGGCTGGCTGGGCGTAGGCATCGACGAGGAGTACGGCGGGTCCGGCGGCGGCATGGTGGACCAGTGCATCTTCCTCGAGGAGACGATGCGCGGTCTGGTCCCGCAGGCGGGCTACGGCGTCTCGCTGATCGTCGCCGGCGCTTACGAGCGGTTCGGCACCGAGGAGCAAAAGCAGGAGATCCTCAAGGGGATCACCGAGGGCCGCGTCGAGGCCATCGCAATGAGTGAGCCCGAGGCGGGTTCAGACGTCGGAAACCTCTCGTGCAAGGCAGAGCGCCAGAACGGCGGCTTCGTCCTGAACGGGCAGAAGACCTGGATCTCGGCGGCGCACATCGCCGACCACATCCTGGTCATCGCCCGCTCCGACCCGTCAGGCTCCAAGCACGAGGGCCTCACGATGTTCTCGGTCCCCACCGACTCTGACGGCCTCGAGATCCGCGGGATCCAGACGATGGGCGGCAAGGAAGTCAACGACGTCTTCCTGACCGACTGTTACGTGCCAGAAGAGCGCGTCCTCGGCCAGGTCGACGGCGGCTGGATGCAGCTCATGGCGGGCCTCAACGTCGAGCGGCTCATCCTGGCGGCATCGGCGCTCGGCATCGCGCAGCGCGCGTTCGACGACGTCCTCGCCTACATCAAGGAGCGCAAGCAGTTCGGCCGGCCGATCGGCTCGTTCCAGGCGCTCAAGCACCGCATCTCCGACCTCGCGACCGAGCTCGAGTGCACGCGCCTCCTGGTCTATGACGTCGCCCAGAAAGTCGACGCCGATCCCAGCGCGCTGTTCCCGCGCGAGGCGTCGATGGCGAAGCTCAAGGCCACCGAGGTCGCGAAGAAGACCGCGCTCGAGGGCATGCAGATGATGGGCGGCTACGGCTACGCGTCCGAGTACGACATGGAGCGCCACGTCCGCACGACGCTCGTCATGTCGATCTACGGCGGCACGAACGAGATCCAGCGCGAGATCATCGCGAAGACGTACGGGCTCTAGGCACCGCCGCAATCACAAATAGCCTGACCGGGTGCCCGCGGCGCTCGCATTCCTGCGCAGGATCGCTGCGCTGGTGCGCCTCGGCGCTCCTCCCGCGCTGCTCTTTCGCGTCTGGCGCTGGACCATTCGCTTCTTAGCGCGCGAGTTCGCCTTCCAGTACATCGTGCTCCTGGCGGCTCTGATCGCCATCGGGGTGCTGCTGTTCGATGCGACGGAGAGCACCTTCGGAATCGCGACTCTCGCCGTGCTCGGGCTTCTGATGCTCGTCGAGATCTACTTCGCCTGGCAGTCCTGGCGCACCACGCGCACGATCGAGCAGGAGCTCCAGGAGGAGGTCCCGGGCGACCCGCCCAAGTCGCGTTTCCCCACGAGCCACCTGTGGATCCCCCTTCTCATGCTCTGGTCGCGAGACGTGAAGGTCGAGCGCGGCGTTCGTCTTCCACAGCGAGGAGAAACGGCGAGTCCGCCTCGACATCTACCGGCCACGCGACGGGGTGCCGCAGGGCGAGCGCCGGCCCGCCGTGATCCAGGTGCACGGAGGCGGCTGGATCCTCGGATCGCGCTCCGAGCAGGGCATTCCCCTCCTCAACCACATGACCGCGAACGGGTGGATCGGCTTCAACGTCGACTACTGGCTGAGCCCGCGCGCGACCCTGCCCGATCACGTGATCGACGTCAAGCGCGCGATCGCCTGGGTGCGCGAGCACGCCGACGAGCTCTGCGTCGACCCGGACCGGATCGCGATCACGGGCGGCTCCGCCGGCGGGCATCTCGGCCGCGCTGGCCGCGCTCACCGCGGACGACCGCTCGCTTCAGCCCGGCTTCGAGGACGCCGACACGTCGGTCATGGCGGCAGTTCCCTTCTACGGCATCTACGACCTGGCGGCGCTCGAGGTCTACGCGCACCTTCGCGACTGGCTGTTCGAGAAGGTGGTGCTCAAGGCGACGTTCGACAATGCGCCCGATCTCTACCGGGACGTCTCGCCCACCCACCGCGTGACCGACGGACGCGCCACCGTTCCTGATCTTCCACGGCGACCAGGACTCGCTGGTCCCGGTCGAGGACGCTCGCGCGTTCAGGGACAAGCTCGAAGCGGTTTCGAAGAACCCCGTCCTCTACGTCGAGATGCCGGGCGCCGAGCACGCCTTCGACATCTTCCCGTCGCTTCGCACCGCCCGTGTCGTCGAGTGCATCGAGCGCTTCCTGCGCGAGGAGGCGACGGCATGAACCCCGCGATCCGCCTCGGCGACCAGGGGGGCGACGAGCGGCAGGTGCCTCCCCCGGCCGCTCCCCGCCTCGACCGCGCGCGGCTCGAGCTCGACGGGGTTGCAACACGCATGATCCGCACGCGCGGCCACGGCGCGCCTGCCGTGCTCCTGCACGGATGGCTCGACAACGCCGAGACGTGGCTCGCCGTCCTCGAGCGCCTGGCGGCGATCGACCGCGCCGCGATCGCGTACGACCAGCCCGGCTTCGGCGTCGCGCCGCCCCTCGGGCCCGGGCAACGTCCTGGACCAGCTCGCCGACTTCGCGGAGGAAGCGGTCGTCCAGGCGGCGGCGCAGGCGAAGCGCAAGGTCGTCGTGGTCGGCAACTCGCTCGGCGGCTGGGTCGCGCTCCGGCTCGCCGAGCGGCGCGACCTGCCGATCGCGGGCGTGGTCCCGATCGGCCCCGCGGGGATCAAGATGGCCCCCCTCTTCTTCTCCGCCGACCGCATACCGGCGGTCTCGCAGATCATCGGCCTCCCCGCTCCCGTGCCACCCGCGGTCACGCGCCGCGTCGTCGGCCGCCTCTACCGCGCGCTTGCCTTCGGCGACCCGGCCTCGATCGACCAGGTCGTCGTGGACCGCTTCACCCGCTACAACGTCGAGCGCCCGGTCATCCGCGAGCGGATCGACTACGCGAAGCGGATCAAGCCCGACCTCGAGAACCCCTTCGACGCCGACTCGATCGAGGTCCCCGTGACGGTCATCTGGGGCGACCGCGACCGCCTCTGCGTGCCCACCGGCGCCCGCATCCTGGGCGACATGCTCCCGCACGCGAAGATCGTGATGCTGGAGGGCATCGGCCACACCCCGCAGATCGAGGCCCCCGACGTGGTCGTCGAGGCGATCGAGGAGCTGGCCGCGAACGCCTGACCGCCGAGTGGTGCTTGCATGGCACCTAACTCGGAAGCAGCCGTTGCGACCGCGTGTGTACTCCCGCGACCGCTCAGCGAACGCCGTTGCACACACGAGCGCGGCGCGAGCTCGTGTGTACCGAGAGTTTCGCTGAGCGGGAGCGGATTACCACACGTCGCCCATCGACTCGCTTCCTGGCCAAAGTATGGCGCCGGTTCGAGCGTCCGCCTCGTAGGCGTGGCACGCTCGCCGCAGGCATGCGCCCGCGAATAGGATGCGGCCGATGGAAGAGGTGGTGTTCTTCGCCGGCGCGATCGGAGCCCTTGGAGGCGCGATCGCCGTCGTCGCTCTGAAGAATCCCTTCTACAGCGTGCTCGCCCTCGTCGTCCACCTGGTGGCGCTCGCGGGCCTGTTCCTGACGCTCCACGCCGAGTTCATCGCCGCCGCCCAGGTCGTGGTCTACGCGGGCGCCGTCATGGTGCTCTACGTGTTCGTCGCCGCGTACGTTGGCGGCGTCGAGGAGCCCGAGTGGGAGCCGATCACCGGCCAGCGGTTCCTGGCGCCGGTGCTGGCGGTCGCGCTCTTCGTCGAGCTCTCGATCGCGATCCTCGGCACGGGGCTCAAGGCGATCGGCGACGAGGGGCCAACGGTCCCGCTCGGCTTCGGCTCGCCCGAGGCGATCGGCACGCTCATGCTCGAGCGTTTCCTCGTCGCCTTCGAGGCCGCCTCGATCCTGCTCCTGATCGCGGCCGTGGGCGCCGTGGTCCTGGCCGCCCGCAAGCGTGAAGAAGACCGCTCGGTGCCAGGCACCGTGCCTGGCACCGAGAGCGAGGTGGCGGGCTAGATGGCGATCGAGTGGTACCTGGTCCTCTCCGCGATGCTCTTCTCCGTCGGCGCGGCCGGCGTGCTGTTGCGTCGCAGCCCCTTGGTGGTGCTGCTCTGCCTCGAGCTGATGCTGAACGCGGGCAACCTGGCCCTCCTCGCCTTCGCCCGTTCGACGGGCACCCAGGACGGTCAGGTCTTCGCCTTGGTCGTGATGGTGGTCGCCGCCTGCGAGGTCGTCGTCGGCCTGGGCCTGATCGTCGCCATGTTCCGCCGGCGGCTGCCGCTGAACGTCGATGAGCTCCGGGGCCTCAAGGGATGAGCGCAACGGGCTTCGCCTGGCTGGTCTTGATCTTCCCGCTGGCGGGATCGATCGTGATCGGCCTGGGGTACCGCCGCTGGAGCGGTCGCACCGCGGGGTTGATCGGGACCGGCGCGATCGCCCTCTCGTTCGCGAGCGCGATCGGGGCGTTCAGCGTGATGCTGGGCGAGCCCGAAGACGCGCGCCAGCTCACCTCCACCGCCTGGGACTACGCGACGTCGGTCGGCCTCGACATCCAGCTTGGGATCCTGGTGGACCCGCTCTCCGTCGTGATGTGCCTGATCGTCTCGGGCGTCTCGATGCTCATCCACCTCTACGCGACCGCCTACATGGTCTCCGATCAGGGCTACGCGCGGTTCTTCGCCTACCTCAACTTCTTCGTCTTCTCGATGCTGCTCCTGGTCCTGGCGGGCAACTTCGTCCTGCTGGTTGTGGGATGGGCGTTCGTCGGCTTCGCCTCGTACGCGCTGATCTCGTTCTGGTACCGGCGCAACACCGCCACGACCGCCGGCATGAAGGCGTTCGTGATCAACGTCGTCGGCGACATCGGGCTGGTCCTCGCGGCGTTCCTGATCTTTCGCGAGCTCGGCGCGTTCGATTACCTGACCGTCTTCGAGGAGGCGCCCCTCCACTTCGAGTCAGACAGCGGCACGATCGTCGCGATCTGCCTGCTCCTGCTGGTGGGCGCTTTCGCGAAGTCCGCCCAGCTGCCGCTCCACACCTGGCTTCCCGACGCTATGGAGGGCCCGACTCCCGTCTCGGCCCTGATCCACGCCGCCACGATGGTCACCGCGGGGGTCTACCTCATCGCCCGCATGCATCCGCTGTTCGAGCTGGCGCCAACCGCCGCGGACATCGCGGCCTTCGGCGGCCTCGCGACGCTGATTGTCGCCGCGACGATCGCCCTGGTCGTCACGGACCTAAAGCGGATCATCGCCTACTCGACCATGAGCCAGATCGGCTACATGATCGTCGCGGTCTCGATCGGCGCGTACACGGCGGGGATCTTCCACCTGATGACGCATGCCTTCTTCAAGGCGCTCCTCTTCATGGCAGCCGGCTCGATCATCGCCGCGATGGCGGGGATCCAGAACATCGACCGGATGTCGGGCTTTCGCAAGGCGATGCCCTTCACGTGCTTCACCCTGATCGTCGGTGCCCTCGCGCTGGCCGGCTTCCCCCTCACCTCCGGCTTCTTCTCGAAGGACGAGATCATGGTCTTCGCCGCCGAGCGCGGCGGGATGTACTGGATCTTCGCGATCGGCGGGTACGCGGCCGCCTTCCTGACCGCCTTCTACGCGTTCCGGATCGGCTTCCGGGTCGTCACGGGCGACCCGTGCCCGGAGGCGAGGGAGCTGGAGGAAGGGCATCTTCACCACGGCGAGCACGCGAACCCGGCCACGGGCGAGAAGGAGGACACGGAGGTCGGCTTCCCGGGCCCCGAGCACCACATCGCCGAGCGGGCCCCGGGAATGAAGATCGCCATGGGAATCCTGGCCTTCCTCTCGTTGACGGCCGGAGTCATCCAGATACCGGGCGTGACCGCGGGACTCGAGCACTTCCTCGCCGGCTCGTTCGAGGACTCGGAGCTGTTCCACATCGTCCCGTCCGACGAGTCCGCCTACCTGGGGCTCCTGGTCGGAGGGATCCTCTCGATCGCAGGGATCGGCCTCGCCTACCTCGCTTACGTAAGGCGGCCCGGCCTGACCGGCCGCATTCGCTCGCGCCTGGAGGGGGTCCACGACTTCCTCCAGCACAAGTGGTACTTCGACGAGATCATCGACTTCCTGGTCTACCGCCCGGTGATCCGGATGGGCCGGTTCTGTAACAACGTGATCGAGCGCGTCCTCGTCGACGGGATCGTCTCCGCCACGGTCGGCGCCGTCCGCGAGGTCGGGCTTCTGGTCCGTGGAGCCCAGTCGGGCTTCGTCCGCGCGTACGCCCTCCTGGTCCTTGGCGGCTTCGCCGCGCTCGCCCTGTATTTCCTGGTGGTATCCCAGTGAGGGGCTTGCCCCGAAAGCAGCATGTGCCGGTGGAGGTGCCTAGCTGATGCTCGTCGCGATCCTCTGCGTGCCGCTCGGCGTCGCGATCCTCGCGGCGCTCCTTCCTACCCGCCTGGGCGCACCGCTCTCAGTCCTCGGCTCGCTGGTCACGCTCGGGCTCACCATCGCCCTCGTTATCGGCTTCGACTCCGGCCTCCCCGGGCTCCAGTACGTGGTGGACGAGAGCTGGATCCCCGGCCTTGGAGTGCGCTTCCAGCTCGGCGTCGACGGCATCAGCCTCTTCCTCGTCGTGATGACCGCGCTCCTTTGGGCCGCGACCTTCGTCTGGTCGGCCTGGCGCCTTCCCGACCGCCCGAAGAACTACTTCCTCATGCTCGGGATCGGCGAGTTCGCCGTGATGGGCGCCTTCCTCGCGCAGGACCTCCTGCTGTTCGTCCTGTTCTTCGACCTGATGCTGGTGCCGTTCTTCTTCCTCGTCGGCAGCTATGGCACCGGCGACCGCGTCCGGGCGACGATCAAGATGATGGTCTACACGCTCGTCGGCTCGCTGCTGATGCTGGTGGCGGCGATCGCAACCGCCGTCCTCACCGCAGAGACGACGGGCGATCTCTCGTTCGCGATGGCGGACCTCCGCGCCAACGTCCTGCCGGAGGGGAGCCAGGAGTGGATCTTCCTGTTCTTCGCCGCGGCGTTCCTCGTCAAGATGCCGTCCTTCCCGGTCCACGGGTGGATGCCGGACGCTTACCGCGCCGCGCCCCTGCCCGTGCTCGCGCTGCTCTCCGGCGTCTTGCCGAAGGTTGCCGCCTACGGCTTCCTGCGCGTGGCGCTGCCGATCTTCCCCGACGCCACCGTCGAGTTCCAGGAGCTGATCCTGGTACTCGCTCTCGTCTCAGTGATCTACGGATCGATGATGGCGTTCACCCAGACGAACGTTCGCCTGATCGCCGGTTACTCGTCGATCGCGCAGCTCGGCTTCATCACGCTCGGGATCTTCTCGCTCACTGCCGCCGGCGCCAACGGCTCGGTTCTCCAGATGGTGAACCACGGGCTCGTGGTGGCCCCGATCTTCCTGATCATCGCGATCCTCGCCGAGCGCTACGGCACCGAAGACCTGCGCGAGATGGGAGGAGCGGCGTTGCGCGCTCCCGTCCTGGCAGTGGTGTTCCTGATCGTCACGATGGCGACCCTCGCGATGCCGGGGTCGGCCAACTTCATCGGCGAGTTCTACATCCTGAACGGCCTCTTCGACGAAGAGACCACCTACGCCGTCATCGCAACGGCTGGGATTGCGATGGCCGCCTTCTACGCGCTCCGCCTGTACCAGAAGACGATGCACAACCGCCTGCCGGAGGGGGTCGAGTCGCGCGAGATGAGCCTTCGCGACGCGTCCGTCCTGGTCCCGCTCGTCCTGGTGATCGTGGGCATCGCGCTCTATCCCTCGCTGATCCTGCAGCGGGGTGAGGCGTCGGTTCAGGACAAGGTGGGCGCCGTCACGACAGCGCAGGAAGACTCAGAACTGGCGGCCCGCCCATGAGCCTCGCCTTCACCGCCCCGGAGATCGACTACGCGGGCATGTCGGTGATCATCGCCCTCACGGCCGGGCTCGTGGTCGTCCTCCTTGCGGGCCTCGTGAGCCGCGGCCAGCGCGCCATCGTGTCGGCGGCGAGCTTCCTGGCCTACGGCGCGGCCGCCGGGCTTGCGATCTGGCAGATGGGCGAAGAGAAGGACCTCGTGGCGGGTGCCCTCCGGCTCGACGATCTGGCCTTGGTCGCGACGCTGATCTCGATCGGGTGCGCCGTCTTCGTCATCCCGCTGAGCTGGCGGGAGGAGGCGGCCGACCGGGCGCCCGGCCCCGGCGGCCACGGAGAGTTCCAGACGCTCCTCATCGCATCGGTCCTGGGCATGACGATCCTCGCGATGGCGCAGAACCTGATCGTCTTCTTCGTGGGGCTCGAGCTCCTGTCGGTGCCCCTCTACGTCCTCTGCGGCTCGGCGCTACGGCGCCGGACCTCGCTGGAATCGGGCCTCAAGTACCTGATCGTCGGAAGCCTCGGCTCGGCCACCCTCCTCTACGGCCTCGCGTTCATCTACGGCGGCTCCGGCTCGACCGATTTCACGGGCATCCGCGAGGGCATCGGCGCCGGCCTCGCCGACGACCCGCTGATCCTGATCGGGATCGCGCTCACGGCCACGGGGCTCGCCTTCAAGCTCTCGATCGCGCCGTTCCACCAGTGGACGCCCGACGTCTACCAGGGCGCGCCGACCCCGGTCACCGCCTTCATGGCGGTGGCGACCAAGGCGGCGGCGTTCGCCGTCTTCGCGCGCTTCTTCGAGGTCGCGCTCGGCCCTGCCGTGGGCGACTGGCAGCCTGCGCTTGCGGCGCTTGCGGCGGTCTCGATCATCGTGGGAAACGTCGGCGCGCTGACCCAGAGCTCGCTGAAGCGCCTCCTCGGCTACTCCGGCATCGCCCAGGCGGGCTACATGCTGGTGGGAATCGTCGCGGCAAACGAAGCCGGCATCGAAGCCCTCTTCTTCTACCTCGTGGCGTACGCGTTCATGAACCTCGCGGCGTTCGCCGTGATCACGATCAGGGAGCGGGAGACCGGCTTTGGCGACGACATCCGCTCCATCCAGGGGCTGGGCCGCGAGCGCCCGGTGCTTGCTTGGCCGCTCACGATCGCGATGCTCGGCCTGGCGGGCCTGCCGGGGACGGCGGGCTTCATCGGCAAGCTCTATCTGATCGAGGCGTCCGTCGCAGCCGACTTCACGTGGCTCGGCGTGATGATCGCGGTCGGCACGATGATCTCGCTCGCGTACTACCTGCGCGTCATCGCCGCGGTCTGGATGCGCCCCGCGTACCTCTCCGATCCGACGCCCGAGGCGGGCCATCGCGTTCTGCCGGCGATGGCCGGCGGCTCGGGGGAGGCCGACGGGGGAAGGCTCGGAGGCATCCGCTGCCCCGTCATCATCGGCTTCAGCCTGATCGCAGCCTTCGCCGTCGTCTTCTTCGGGATCCTGCCCTCGCCGCTGGTCGACTTCGTCTCCGGCACCGGAGAGGCGATCACCTCGTCACTCGGCTGACGGCCTCAGGCGGCTTCTAGGGCCCGCGCGTCTTGGACGCCAGCTCAGCCAGGCGCGCCTCGACGTTGTCCATCGTCGCCGCCTGGTGGGGCGCGGGCGCACCGCGGATTCGCTCGGCGAGGGTCACCGCCTCGACGGCGAAGCGCCGGTATTGAAGCTCGCGCTGGGCGAGCGTGTTGCGCAGGTAGCGGACGACCGCCGCCGAGAAGATCATCACGGACAGCGTCACGAGGATGTGGTGCGCGATGTCGTCGAAGCTCTCATCGACATAGAAAAGCGGGGCGATGGTCGTGGCGGCCATGAACGCCATCAGCCAGAGGAAGTCCTTGGAGTCCCTGACGACGTAGGCCGTATAGACGGCGATCAAGACCTGGTAGAAGGCGAAGTCGTCGCTGTAGAGGCTGACCCCCATCGCCACGTAGCCAGTGGCGACGATCGGGATCGAGTAGAGGGCCCGCGCGGGGAGCCGCTCCCATGGAACGGCCATGAGAAGCGCGCCCGCGACGATTCCGGCCACGCTGATCAGAAGCTCCGGTGGCTCGGGCGCCGGCTTTAGGAACAAGGAGGCTGGAACGGCAGCCGCAGAGCCGATTGTCAACAGCAGCAGCCCTCCCAGCCGGCCGAGCCGTTTCCGCTCGGACGGGGCCATCTCCTCAACCGTCACGTTGGCTTTCGCTCGCGCTTCCACCGTATTTACTTCGAGTCTGTTGCATCGAAGCCTCCTTCGCCGTCGGCGTATGCAATTTGCCGTTCGGCCACGCAACTAGTATCGGCGCCCGTGCTCTACCCGGTCGAAGATTTCACAACCACCGAAGAGAAGCTCCTCGAGCCCCACTTCACCAATCTCGACCGGCCCGTCTTCGCCCTTCGCAACCTGCCCGAGACCGTGAAGGGCGCGATGTTCGCCCGCTACTCGCGCTGGGGCGGCACGCTCAGGCGGCTCTACCTGGACGAGTTCGCAGGCGAGGCGGACCCCGGTGCCCGCCCCTTCGACGGCGAGGAGGGCCAGCGCGCGGCCGGACTCTACGAGCGCGTCTTCATCGGCTACGGGGACGACTCGATCGCCCAGGTGGGCGGGGCGCACCTCGCCTGCGAGTGGACATCGAATGTCCTCACAAAGGTGCTCCAGCGCGGCCGCTTGGCCGCCTATCTCGAACAGTCGACCCGCTACATCGCCTACGACGAGCCGATGCCCGGCGGCGGCTACCGCTTCTACTCGGACGAGGACCTGGGCGTGGCCTACCGCGATGCGATGGACTCGATCTTCCGCGACTACTCGGAAGGCCTCCGCATCGTCACCGAGTGGGCTGCGGAGCAGTGGCCCCGCGGCGAGGAGCCCGAGGGCGCCTGGCGCAGCTCCATCCGCGCGAAGGCGCTGGACCTCCTGCGCGGGCTCCTGCCCGCATCGACGCTCAGCCACGTCGGGATCTTCGCCTCCGGCCAGGCCTACGAGCAGCTTCTGTTGAGGCTCTTCGCCTCCCCGCTTCCCGAGGCGCGCGAGTACGGCTCGATGATCCTCGAGGAGCTCCGCCACGTGATCCCCAGCTTCGTCGCCCGGGTCGACCGCCCCGAGCGCGGCGGCGAGTGGATCTCGTTCCTCAAGGCGCGCCGCGAGACCACGGAGCGCGCGGTCGCCCGCCTCGGCCTCGACCGCCGCGAGCCTGCGGACGCACCGTCCGTGGAGCTCGTGCACGTCGACGGCACCGAGGCGGACCTTCTCGCCTCCTCGCTCTATGAGTCGACAGGAGTCGGCGAGGCGGAGATCCGCCGCCGGGTTGACTCCCTCGATCCGCTCGAGCGTGCGGAGCTCATCGGCGAGCTGGTCGGGGAGCGGACGAACCGGCGCCACCGCCCCGGCCGTGGATGGGAGGCGGTGCGCTACCGCTTCGAGATCGTCTCCGACTACGGCGGCTTTCGCGACCTTCAGCGCCACCGCATGCTCACCTGCCAGTGGCAGCGCCTCGGCCCGGAGCTCGGCGCCGGCGTGCCGGCCGAGGTGGCCGACGCCGGCGCGGGCGACATCTATCGCCGCGCGCTCGAGACGTCGCGCACGGAGTTCGAGCGGCTCGAGTCGCTTGGCATGACCGACGCCGCTCCGTACGCGCTCTGCCTCGGCTACCGCATTCGCTACGTGCTCGACCTGAACGCGCGCGAGGCGATGCACCTGTGCGAGCTCCGCTCAGGCCGCGAGGGCCACCCCACCTACCGCGCCGTGGCCCAGGCGATGCACGAGCGGATTGCCTCCGTCCACCCCGCGATCGCCGCGGGCATGAAGCACGTGGACTCCTCGACCGAGCCGCGCCTCGAGCGGATCATGTCCGAGATCCGCGCCCATAGAAAGCGCGTCGCAGCGGGTATCTAGCCCCCGCTACTTCTGCGACTTGTAGAGGTCCTTGATCACGTCGCCGAAGTAGGGGCCGAAGAGCTTCCCCTCCTCGGGGTTGTTGCAGAGCGGCGGGATCGGGATCGTGCACTCGTATCCGTAGGAGACGACCGAGTTCACCTTCTCGCCCCCGATCACCCAGCCGCCGCCCGACGAGCCGCCCGTCATGTTGCAGTCGATCCGGATGGGCTTGGGGTTGTTCTGATCGTTGTCCGTGCCCTGGGATGGAGAGTCGCAGCGGTACATCTTCTCGCCGTCGAAGGGGTCTTCGGCCGGGTAGCCGAACGCGTCGAAGTCCTGGTCGTTGCTCTTGTTGAAGGCGATGCCGCGCTTGCCGACCTTGTCGGCCAGCGTCTTCCCGTTCAGCTTGTGCATCGTCGCCATGCCGACGTCGTAGGAGATGTTCTCGTTGTTCTCCCACTGGGACGTCGTCTTGATCTTCTTGGCCGTCCACTCGCCGAACGGGTCGTCGCCGTTCTTGTAGGCGGGGACGAACATGAAGTTGGTCGCGTAGCCGTCTGCTTCCGAGTAGGTGCAGTGGCCCGCGGTCACGACCAGGCTCTCAGTCTTGGACTTGACCGAAGTGCCTGAGCAGACGTAGCCAAGCCCGCCGAGGTCGAAGAAGATCTTGCCGTGCGTGCGGACGGGCTTGGAGCTCGGGTTGCCGACCTGCTGAGCGTTGGCGCGGCGCGCCTGCGCAGCGCCGAGGCCCAGGTCGACCGGGCCGACCGGCACGACCGCCGCGGCGTCGCTCAGAAGGGCGTCCCCCGGGATCGCGGTCGCCATGCGCTCAGGCGTCCAGTGGTCGCGGACCTCGTCGGCAGATTCCCCTGTCACATACGCGGACGCGACGCCAGGCACAGCGAGGCACGCAAAGGCGGCCACCAAGGCGGCCAGGGGGATACGACATGGTGAGACCCTGCTCGGAGTACGCACAAAAACAGCGTAAGGAACTCGATGAATCAGCGCGCCGGTTGCCGGGTAGGTGTCCACCCATAGGATCGCGGACAAGCGACGAGAGGAGACGCAAGTGTCGGACGAGAACGGCGAGCGCGAGGAAGAGCAGGAGGTCGAGGTCCCCGAGCTCGACGTGCTCATGGAGACCGAGGAAACCTTTCCTCCGCCCGACGAGTTCGCCGCCGACGCGAACATCTCCGACCCCGGCGTCTACGAGAAGGCCGCGTCCGACCGTGAGGCGTGGTGGGCCAGCTGGGCCGAGAAGCTCGAGTGGATCGAGCCGTGGGACGAGGTCCTCGACTGGTCGGACCCACCGCACGCGAAGTGGTTCGAGGGCGGCAAGCTGAACGTCTCCGCCAACTGCCTCGACCGCCACGTGGCCGCCGGCAACGGCGACCGCGTCGCGTTCTACTGGGAGGCCGAGGACGCCGACGACTCAGGCGGCGGAGGTGGGCGCAAGGAGATCACGTACGAGTGGCTTCTCGACCAGGTCCAGCGCTTCGCGAACGTCCTCAAAGGCCTGGGCATCGGCAAGGGCGACGTCGTGGGCATCTACATGCCGATGGTGCCCGAGGCCGCTGCCGCGATGCTCGGCTGCGCGCGGATCGGCGCGATCCACAACGTCGTCTTCGGCGGCTTCTCGCCCGAGTCCGTCCGCGAGCGCATGGAGGTCTCCGAAGCGAAGGCGCTCGTCACGGCCGACGCGACGCTGCGCCGCGGCGAGCCGCTCCCGATGAAGGAGAAGGTCGACGACATCGCCGAAAAGCTCGACTCCCTCGAGCACATCATCGTGCTCGACCGCTGTGGGACCGACCCGCCCATGACCGAAGGCCGCGACGTCTTCTGGCAGGAGGCGGTGGAGGACGCCGACCCCGAGTGCGAGCCAGAGCCGATGGACGCCGAGGATCCGCTCTTCATCCTCTACACGTCGGGCTCGACCGGAAAGCCGAAGGGCATCCTCCACACGACCGGCGGCTACCTCACGCAGGCGAGCGCCACGCACAAGATGGTGTTCGACCTCAAGGCCGAATCGGACGTGTACTGGTGCGGCGCCGACATCGGCTGGGTCACCGGCCACACCTACATCGTCTACGGCCCGCTCGCGAACGGCGCGACTTCAGTCATGTACGAGGGCGCGCCCAACTACCCGGCCGAGGACCGCTGGTGGTCGATCATCGAGCGCTACGGAGTCTCGATCTTCTACACCGCGCCGACTGCGATCCGCGCCTGCATGAAGTGGGGCACGGAGCACCCGGAGAAGCACGATCTGAGCTCGCTCCGCCTGCTCGGCTCGGTCGGCGAGCCGATCAACCCGCGCGCGTGGCTCTGGTACCACGAGCACATCGGGGGCGAGAACTGCCCGATCGTCGACACCTGGTGGCAGACCGAGACCGGCGGGATCATGATCGCGCCGCTCCCTGGCTTGACCGAGACGAAGCCGGGCTCGGCGACGCTCCCCCTCCCCGGAATCGAGGCCGCCATCTTCGACAAGGACGGCAACGAGATCGAAGAGGGCGGCGGAACGCTCGTCATCACGAAGCCGTGGCCCGGTATGGCGCGCACGCTCTACAAGGAGGCGGACCGGTTCATCAAGACGTACTGGGACCGCTACGGCAAGGACACCTACCTGGTCGGCGACGCCGCGCGCCGCGACGAGGACGGGTTCTTCTGGATCGTCGGGCGGATCGACGACGTCATCAACGTCTCCGGCCACCGCCTCTCGACGATGGAGGTCGAGTCCGCGCTGGTCTCGAACGAGCGCGTCGCCGAAGCGGCCGTGATCGCCGTCCCCGACGAGGACACCGGCCAGGCGATCATCGCCTTCGTCACTCCGGAGGGCACCGAGAAGGGCTCGGACGACATGGCGAAGGAGCTACGCGAGCACGTCGCCACCAAGATCGGCAAGCTCGCTCGCCCCAAGGCGATCCACTTCGCTGACGACCTGCCCAAGACCCGCTCGGGGAAGATCATGCGCCGCCTGTTGCGAGACATCGCCACAGGCAAGGGCGACCTGGGCGACACAACCACCCTCCGAGACCCCGCGATAGTCGAGGAGCTCCAAGAGCAAGTGGCGGCGTCGAAGGAGGACTAGCCGCCGTCTTGGCGGCGAACGTCCGTGAGCTACCCCATAGGGCGTGCTGACGGACGTTTGCCCCTCGCTACGCCTCCGCGCCCACGCGCTTCTCCGGCGGGACGCAGTAGGCGCCTTCGGAGAACCCCTGGCCCTCCAGGCCGAAGGCCCAGTCGAAGCGGGCTCGGTAGTTCTCGAGCGCGACTATGTCCGTGAGCTCGACGAGCTGCGCCTCGTCGAAGCGCTCGCGCAGCTGGGCGAAGAGCTCGTCTGAGACCTCGACAGGGCTGCGCGTCATCGCGGTCGCATAGTCCATGACGAGCTTCTCCGTGTCGTCGAAGGCGTCGGAGTCGCGGTAGTGCGGCAGCTCGCGCATCTCGTCCTGGCTCACGCCGTGCCCCTTGGAGAGGAAAGAGCCGAAATCCAGACACCACTCGCAGCCGGCCACCATGGCCGCGCGCATCGATGCAAGGTGCTTCAAACGCGCTGACACTCTGGTCGCCCTCTCGGTCGCGAGTTCGTGCATGGACCATGCAGTCATGACCGTCTGGTTGTGCGCGTAGACGCGCATTGGGTCGGGCACGTCTCCGAAGCGACGCCGCGCGATCGCGAAAGCAAGGCGAGTCAATGGATTTCGCGTGGAGTCCGACACCGGCTCGATGCGAGATCCGTTCGGCCCAGGCCCGGCAGGGGTGGGCGTCCGCGGAGCGGCGCTCTCCCTCCAGACCAGGTAGAGCACGCCGAGCGGCAGCAGCACGGTGGCAGCGAGCGACAAGACGTTTCCGATCGCATTGCCAGTCGAGTACGGCTCGAGGTTGAACGCGTGCCAGATCGTGTGTGGCAGGCTGAAGGCGAGGAAGGCGACGAGGGTGATGACGACCCAGCGCCGCTCGAGCCGGATCGACGCTGCCAGGAGAATGACCGACGTGGTGAGGAAGAGGCCGCCGAAGTCCGTGAGCAGATGCTCGTTGTAGGCGGGCAGGGCCTCGACCCAGCCGAGCCCGAGCGGGAAGTCCTCGTAGAACGAGCGCGGGAAGAACAGCGCGTAGAGGCCCAGGACCCCCTGGATGACGCCGAGCTGGATGAGCGTGAACCTCGCTTCCCACCGGTAGCGGGTGAGGGTCGCCGTCGTTCATTTCCTCTTCCTTTCGTTTTGCTCAACGAGCGCCAGCGCGACCTCCACATGGGCGGCGGCGAAGCGCTCGTCCGAGATGTCCACGAAGTCCCTTCCGACGATGAAGCCCTGGAGCGCGAACCCGACCAGCGCCGAGGTGAGCACCTCGCCGAGCGCGTCGATGTCGTCGAACTCGACGTCGTGCGAGGCTGAGTAGCGCCTGAGCACCTCGGTCGCGAGCGCATGGCCCGGCCGGACGATCGCGTCGCGAAAGGCCTCCCTGAACGCGGGCAGGCGATGGCCCTCCTTCATCACGATCAGCGCCAGCTCGCGCTCGCGCGCGAGTTCCGCCAGGCCCCAGCGCGCGATCAGCGTGAGCTCCGAGCGCAGGTCTGAGAGCGGGCCCAGGTCCAGGCGGTCCGGCAGAGCCGTGATCTCCTGCATGCGCTGCGCGAGTGCCACCTCAAGTAGCTCTTCCTTCGAGCGGAAGTGCTTGTAAAGGGCGCCGGAGCGCGGCGAGAGGCCAGCCGCGTCGCTCGATCTGCGCGGTTGAGGTGGCATCGAAGCCCTGAGTCGCGAAGAGGTCGAGCGCCGCGTCGAGGATGCGTTCCCTGGTTGGAACGGAGGGGCGCGTGGGGGCGGCTTGGGCTCCTGCCACAGTAAGCACGAGATTACCATAGGTAAGCAAGCGTTTACCTATGAACTCGTGGGTGGACGGGTGTCATAGGCTCGCGACATGGCAGGGCTCCCCGGCGACGGAGAGGTAATCGAGAAGTCCCGCCTTCGCAGGGACCTGGCTATCGCCGGCATCGCGATTGTCACCCTGGCCGTGATCGTCGGCCTCAACTTCGAGGACGTGATCGACGGTCTCTCCCAGATCACATTCGCGGAAGCGTTCGGCCTGGTGAGCCTCCACCTCCTGGCGCTAGTCCTGCGAGCCATTGCTTGGGGCCTTTGCCTTGACGCAGCCGGGAGCCGGGTCCCTCCCCGGGAGCTTCACGCCTCCAGCGGCCCGCGCTTTCTGGCCGACACGGTGGTACCGACCTACGTCGGCGCCTGGGTGCGGATCGGCCTCCTCAAGGTGATGATGGGTGCACGCGCTCCAACGATCGGCCAGATGATCTCTGCCGACGGGGTGATCCTGCTGGTCGAGGGCGGGATCACCGTCTTGGTCGTTGTGGCCTTGACGTTCGGTGTCGGCCTGCAGTGGTGGTGGTCCGTCACGGTGATCGGGCTCGCGGGCGCGGGCGCGCTCATCGCCCTCTGGCTCAAGCAGCGCTACGCGGACCGACCCTTCGTTCGAACGTTCGACGTCCTCGCCAAGCGCCACACGCTGTTCCTGCTCACGGCGCTCTTGACGGTCGTCCTGGTCGCTCAGCCCATTCGCTATTTGATCGTGATCAACGGCGTCGGGATCGACGCCGACTTCGTCGAGGCCGTGCTGGCGTTCCTCGCCACCAGCGTGATCGGCGGGCTTCCCGTCGGCCCCGGGCCTGCAAGCGTCGGCGCCACCGGCGTCGTCTTCTCCGGCGAGGAACTGGGGCTGATCGCGGCCAGCGGCATCGGCCTGACCGCGACAGCGTTTGTCGCCGCGCTGATCTACTCCGCTGTGGGGCTTGCCATCGCGGGCCCGGGCGCGCGCAAGTCGCTCCTCGACCGCTTGAGCCGCGAGACCCCGTCGATGCGCGAGGGCGCCGGCACTCCCAGGTAGTCCAGGACGGTATTCGCGACATCCGCAGAGCGAATCGGCCCGTCGGCCAACGGCACGCTGGACGCGACGGGGATGTGCATGTGGTCGCGGATGAGCCCTCCATGCGAAGAGACGTGGTGCGGCCACTCGAAGCGCTCCCGGAGGTCGTAGCCGGCCGCGGCCGAGATGACGAGGTCGCCGGTGCGCCTGGTGCGAAAGAGCTGGGCGATCTGGACGATCGCGTCCGGGTGGCCCGTGTCAAACGTCGCCTCGAGCGCCTCGCGGGAGCTCATCTCCGAAGGCATCTCGTCCCAGCCGAACGGGTCGCGCCCGTCGCGCAGCGAGTAGGTGACGCCGCCGTCGGCCGTCTCAGCCAGATCGGCGACGCCGCTTTGACTCTCGACGATCAGGCCACCGGAAACGTCTGAACGGGTCGCGATCAGCTCGACGGCGGGCTCTGAGAGAAGCGACTCGATCAGGGCGGGATGGCGGTGCTCGATCACGTCGCGCGAGGGACGTGTGGCCCAGGTGCCGTCCTCGCCGCGCAGGTAGATGTGGCACATGCCGTTCCCCGAAACGCACACCACGGCGTCGAACGAGGGCCGGAACGCGGGCCAGGAGTGGTACGCGGTCTTGATCCCGTACTTCTCGCCCAGCTCGACCGCAACGTCGAAATGCGTGTGCACCGCGTGGTGGCCGTGGTCCGAGACGATCGTGACCAAGGTCTCCTCATACGTTCCGAGCTCCTGGAGCTTCCTTGCCGCCCTCCCCACCGCACCATCGATGTGGCGATAGCCGGCGATGGCCTCGGGACAGTCGGCGCCGATGTAGTGGCAGTTCCAGTCGATGCCGGGGAAGGCGATGAAGCGGAAGCGACTCTCAGCCGCCGCCGCCTCGACCAGCGCGTCAGCGGCCAAACGGTCGGCCCGCTCGTAGTCGCGGAACCAGTGCGAGTGCGACCAGACGAAGGGCTTGGCGCGGCGCCGGAGGTTCCGGTCGGAGTCGAGGCCCCGGTTGAGGATGCCGAAGACACCGATCGCATCCGGCATCAGCTCGTAAAGCGTGGGGTGCGAGGGGTCCATGTCGCTCGCCAGGTAGGCGACCTCCGGGCCGTTGTAGCTCCGCAGGGCGTGCGGCGCGGCCGGTCCCCGCCCCCGGTAGCGATCCCGGTCGAACCAGCGGTAGCCGGGAACGTCGACGGTGCCCGGGTAGCAACCAGAGAGAAGCGGAATGTGCGCGGGCCCCGTGGTGCTGGTGAAGACGCTCGTCCCCCTTCTGTACGACCCGCGCTCGACCACGTGCTGGGAGATCTCGGGCAGGTCCCCGGCCGCGAGCAGCTCCTCGAACGTGTCGGCCTTGGCCCCGTCGGCCAGGATCATCAGGCACGAACGCGCCACGATGACCTCTAGCGACGGCGCTTGCGTTTGCGCTTCTTGGCGCGCTCGCGCCTGGCCGCGTTCGGGTTCTCGTCCACGCCGGGGATCTCCACCGCATCGCCTTCGATCACGTCGCCTCCGGCCACCGCGGCGGCGGGCTCCACGGGCTCCTCGCCCGCCTTGGTCGGCGGGATCGCGACGCCGGCGTCCCAGGCGGGTGGGCGGCCCTTGGGCGTGCGGCCGGCGATAAGCAGGCCGAAGTACATGAACCACGCCAGGAGGGCCGGGAGCGTCAGTCCGATGAGCGGCGGCAGGATGAAGGTGGCGCCGAGCGCCATCCCGAGCGTGCCGTGGAACCGCGTGAGTAGGCCGGTCCTCACGCCCCACAGGCACGTGTAGACCATGCCGAAGATGATCGCGATCGTCGCCACCGAATAGACGTAGATCGCGGCGGTGCGGGGCCCGGAGTCCTCAAGGAGGTTCGTCGCGAGCGAGTAGATGTCGCCAACGCCGCTCTCCTGGGCGACGAATTGGTCCGCGACCTGGACTTGCCCGACTGCGAGCAGGACGCCCTGCACCGCGTAGAGGACCGGGCCGAGGACCACAAGGAAGAGAAGTGCATTCGGGACCCGCTCGGTCCGGGCCTGTGCGGCCTTGTAGAGATAGGCGAGGGGCGCAGCCAGGAGCAGGAACGCGAGCGCCGCGATGATCGAGCCGATCAGCTGCGACCCCGCGTTCTCGTTGATCGTGCGAAGCGTCGCCGTCGCGAGCTCGGAGGTTCCGCCGCCGCTCGACTGGAAGGCCGCTGCCCCCACCAGAAGCAGGAGGGGAAGGATCGCGGCGACCACCACCGGGCGGCGGTACCTGCGCTCTCGCTCGAGTATCGCCTGAGTGCTCACGAGAGCCGAATCGGGTCGCGAACGGCGGCGCGAGAGCAGGTGCCTATTGTTGGCTCGCCCCTGTGGGCACGAGAGATACGCTGCGAGACGTGCCCGAGCTGGCCGTTACAGCGATCGGCCGTGACCGCCCCGGAATCGTGGCTTCGGTCACAGGCGCCCTGCTCGAGCTGGGCGGCAACGTCGAGGACTCGCAGATGTCCATCCTGGGCGGCCATTTCGCGGTGATGCTGCTCGTCGCGGTCCCGGCGGAAACGAAGCGCGAGCAGGTGGTCGAGCGCCTATCGGAGGTGGCGCAGGAGCACGAGCTCGAGGCGATCTCGGTCGCCGAGGTCTCCGGGGGCGCCGCCAGGCCCGCGCCCCCTTCCCACGTCCTTTCCGTCTACGGAGCCGATCGCCCTGGGATCGTCCACGCCGTCTCCTCGGTGCTGGCCGAGGCAGGGGTGAACATCACGGACCTCGAGACAAAGCTCACCGGGTCGAGTGAGGCGCCCGTCTACGTGATGGTCCTCGAGGTTGCGCTCGGCACCGCCAGGTCGGAGACCGTCGAGGCCGCCCTACGGAAGGCGGGCGGCGAGCGTGGCCTCGAGGTGTCCCTCCGCGCGCTCGACACGGACCCGCTCTAGGGCCCGCCGTGGCGCCCCGCCCCGTCCTTCTCTACCCCGACCCGATCCTCAAACAGGTTGCTGCTCCCGTCGCGGCAGATGATGTCGAGCGGGTCGCCCAGCTCCTGATCGAAACGGCCGCGACGTTTGGTCGCTGCGTCGGGATCGCCGCGCCGCAAATCGGAGAGCTCGTCCGGGTCGCCATCGTGGACGTCTCAGAGCACCCGAAGGCGGAGACGTCGAACGGCCTCATCGTCCTGGCCAACCCGCACGTGACCGCGCGCGAGGGGTCCGAGGTCGCGCGCGAGGGCTGCCTCAGCCTGCCCGACGTGACGGCCAACGTCCGCCGGGCAACGAAGATCGAGGTGAAGCATCTGGGCGGTGTGCTCGAGTGCCAGGGCTTCGAGGCTCGCGCCGTCCTTCACGAGATCGATCACATGGACGGGATCCTCTTCCTCGACCGGGTCGAGAGCCTGGTCGACGACGTGTTCCGCCGGAAGAGCTACGCGGAGGGATCCGCAGGCTCTTCCGAGCGAGCGACGGGCGACAGCTCGAACGCCTCGCCCGGAGGGCGGATCGGGTAGTACTCGTCCTCGGGACCGGCGACGCGGGCGAGGCGGTCGCCCGCGGACAGCACGAGGTCGAGCACCGGGGCAGCGAGGGCGATGAGCGCCTCGAAGCGCTCGCGCATGCGGACCTGCTCTGGACTTGGTGGTGCCATGGGGCAAACGTAGCGGCGTCGTCGGTAAGTTCAAGCGCGATGAGCGGGAAGTCGGCGACGCAAGGCCCCGGGGGGCGGATCGCGGTCTACGGCGCCACGGGCTACACCGGGCGCCTCGTCGCCGCCGAGCTTGCGGCCGCCGGGGCCGATTTCGTGCTCGCCGGCCGCAGCCGCGACAAGCTCGAAGCACTTGCCTCGCAAGTCGGCGGCTCGGCCGAGGTCCAGGCCGTCTCGCTCGACGACGAAGAGGGGCTTCGCAGCCTCATCGAGCCGAGCGCCGCGGTGATCGCCTGCGCCGGCCCCTTCGCCGTCCACGGCGAGCCGGTCCTGCGCGCAGCGGCCGAATCCGGCACGCACTACCTGGACACGACGGGCGAGCAGGGCTTCATGAAGCGGGTCTTCGACGAGTTCGGACCGATCGCGGAGAAGAGCGGCGCCGCGCTCGTGACCGGGATGGGCTTCGACTATGTGCCCGGGGACATGATCGCCTCGCTCACCGCGGAGGGAATGGGGCCGCTCCAGGAGATCTCGCTCAACTACGCGGTGGCCGGTTTTGGGCCTTCGCGCGGAACGGCGCGGACGGCGTTGGGGCAGATCGCCGGCGAGGACGTCCAGTGGCTGGCCGGCGAGTACGTACCCGGCGACCGCTCGATCTCCCGCGGCAAGTTCGACTTCGGCGGCGAGATCGGCGTTCAGCGGATGACGCGCTATCCGGCGGGCGAGCACATCACCGTGCCGCGCCACGTTGAGGTGCAAACGGTCCGCACCGCCCTCACGGCCTCCACGACCAGTCCGGTCGCGATCGGCGCCCCGGTCCTGATGACCGGCTTCAGCCTCGCGCTCAAGACGCCTCTAAGCCGCGCGTTTCAAGCGGCCGTCAACCGGCTTCCCGAAGGCCCGGCGGAGGATCGGCGCCGTGCGGCGCGTTTCACCATCGTCTGCGACGCGCGTGCGGGCTCTCGGCGCCGGCGCGGCGTGATCCGAGGTGAGGACGTCTATGGCATGACCGCGCGCTCGATCGTCGCGGGAGCGCTCCGCTGCGCGGCGCTCGATTTCGGGAAGTCCGGGGCGCTCGCTCCTTCCGAAGCGTTCGACCCCGCCGGCTTCCTTCCCGAGCTCTCGGAGTTCGGGGTCGAGCACGAAATACTTGCCATATGAGCACGACGGGCAAGGTTTGCGTGATCGGCGCCGGGTCCTCCGGGATCGCGTCGTGCCAGGTCCTGAACGATCGCGGCATCGAGTTCGACTGCTTCGAGGTCGGCTCTGAGGTAGGCGGCAACTGGCGCTACATGAACGACAACGGCATGTCCGCCGCCTACCGCTCGCTCCACATCAACACGTCGCGGCGGACGATGGCCTACGCCACCTACCCGATGCCGGAGGATCTGCCCGACTACCCGAACCACTTCCAGATCGCTCAGTACTTCGACGACTACGTCGACCACTTCGGCTTTCGCGACCGCATCCGCTTCCGCACCGAGGTGACCCACGTCGAGCAGAAGGGCGGCGGCTGGGCAGTCTCCTGGTGCAACCTCGACTCGGGCGAGGCCGGCACCGAGATCTACAGCTCCGTGATCGTCGCGAACGGCCACCACTGGAATCCGCGCTGGCCCGAGCCTGCGTTCGAAGGGCAGGACTCGTTCGAGGGCGAGCAGATCCACGTCCACTCCTACAAGGAGCCGGACATGATGCGCGGCAAGCGGGTGATGGTGCTCGGCATCGGCAACTCAGCCACCGACCTGGCCGTCGAGGCTTCGCGCATCGCGGACCGAACGTTCCTCGCGATGCGCCGCGGCGCCTGGATCGTGCCGAAGTACGTGGGGTCCAAGCCCACCGACGAGCTGGCGCCGGCGCTCCTCAGCCGCCTGCCGCTCGCGGTCCAGCGCTTTCTCCTGGGCCGGACCGTGAGGAAGGCGGCCGGCGTGCCCGACGGACTACGGCCTGCCACAGCCCGACCACAAGCTGGCGGAAGCGCACCCCACCGTCTCGTCCGACCTCCTTCCCCGGCTCGGCCACGGCGACATCGACGTGAAGCCGAACATCGCGCGCTTCGCCGGCGGGCGCACGGTCGAGTTCGTGGACGGCACCTCCGAGGAGCTCGACCTGATCGTCTACTGCACGGGCTACAAGATCACCTTCCCGTTCTTCGACCACGAGCTCCTGGACGCGCCCGACAACCGGATCCCGCTCTATCGCCGCGTCGTCCATCCCGAGCTCGACGGCCTCTTCTTCGTCGGCCTCCTCCAGCCGCTCGGGGCGATCATGCCGCTGGCCGAGGCCCAGTCGGAATGGATCGCCGACCTCCTGGAGGGAAAGGCGCAGCTGCCAACTCGCGAGCGGATGCTCGAGGTGATCCGCCGCGAGGATGCGCGGATGGCCAAGCGCTACGTGGCGTCCAAGCGCCACACGATCCAGGTCGACTTCCTGCCCTACATGCGGGCGATCGAGCGTGAGCGCCGCGGCGGCGTCCTCGGCCGCTTCGGCAAGACGCGCTCGCGCGAACTGCTCGGCTCGTCGGGAAACTAGGCCGTGGCTGCGCCGCGCGACAAGCCCACGCACGCGTGCCCCCTGTGCGGCGGCAATGTCTACGCGTGGATCGGGATCCCCCAGTCGGTGTCCGAGGCGAGCGTTGGGCTGCCGTCGCCCGTGGACCCGGACGCGCCCGGGGGCGGAGACAACGCGCGTCTCGTTGATCGATGTGAGAGATGCGGTGTGGGAATCGAGCGAACGGGTGAAGCCCTTTGACCTTGCCGGAGAACTCGCCCGGATCGAGATCGAGGGCGGGCCCGACGGCGCACGGACCTTCGCGGCGCCGAACCGCGCGAGCTGGCAGTGCTCGCTTGGCGGTGACGGCTGGTCCGCGCTGGCCGAGTGGCCTGGTCGCCTGCTCCTGACACCGCGCGCATTCGCTCTCCTTGCGGAGAAGAACGGACTGGAGCCGGAGAAGCCCGCCTTTCCGCCCGTCGGGCCGAATCAGCGCTGGCTCTGGCAGTCGATCCTGAACGGGATAACGCTCCACAACAACTTTCTGACCGAGGTGCGGGCGGGTCGTCTCCGCGTGGCCAACTCCCGCGGCCCGGGGCAGTACATCGCCGACATGCTCGCGAGCTGCCTGGCGACGCCGTTCGTCCTGCTCGTTTCCGTCCCCCTCGAAGCGATCGCGTCGCTTGCGGGGCGCGGCGGGCGGATGGTCGTCCGCGCGCGGGCCGCCTCAGGCGAGCGTGTCGCCGACCTCGACGACCAGCGCGGCGAGCTCGCCGGCGCGGTCGAAGTGCGGTAGCCCCGGCTCCGTCTCGCGCAGGTCTGAGCGGGCGAGTACCCGCGCGAGCTCGATCGCTGATTTGGCGAGAAGCGGCGGCGAGTCCGCCGCGATCGCGATCAACGACGGCTTCGTGGCCGCCGCAAGCTCGGCATCGGAGCGCTCCCACGCCGGCACGGCGGAGAGCTCGGCAAACAGGGCCGCTGTCGCGCCGGGGCCGCGGTCGCCTCGCTCGGGCGGGATCCGGCCTGCGCCCGCCCCGAGCGCGGGAAGGCGACCTGCCAGGTATGCGTCGAGTGCCGCGTCCCTGCCCGACTCCGCAACCGCCTCGCGAACCGTCGCGACGTCGGCGGCGAGCCGATCTGTCGCCTCGGGCAGGAAGGAAAGAAGCGGCGGCTCGACCAGGACGGTTCCAATGACGAGCTCCGGCTCGGCGAGCGAGAGCTCGAGCGCCACGACGGCGCCAATTCCGGCACCGCAGACCACGGCCGGGCCGCGATCACCAAGCGCCTGCGCGGCGTACCCGGCCTGCTCGGCGACGGTCGTTCGCGAGTACCCCTCGGGCGCCTCGGCATCGCCCCACCCCGGGCGATCGGGAGCGATGATGGTTGCGTGCCCGGCGAGCGCCTCGGCGAGGGGTTCCCAGATCCGTCCCGTCGTCGCGGTCTCGTGCAGGCAGAGGACGGTGAGCGGCTGGCGCCCGGGCATTAGGCGGTCTTACTCGGCGGCGCGCCAGGCTCGTTTGGCGAGCGGCAGGACCACGGCGCGCGGAGTGTGTTGGCCCATGATGCTCCCGGCGCGGTTGAGGAGGCCGGGAACGACGACGCGGCTGCCCTTCTCGGCGCCCTCGACGGCTTCGCGCGCGACCTGCTCGACGTCGGTCCAGATGAAGCCGGGGACCTTGTCGCTGCGCGCCGCCCATGCCGGCCTGCTCGACGAACTCGGTCTTGACGGGGCCTGGGCAGACGGCTGTGACGCTCACGCCCTTGCCGCTGAGCTCGTTGTGCGTGGCCTCGGAGAGACTGAGGACGAACGCCTTCGTGGCGGCGTAGGTCGCGGTGTAGGGAATCGGCTGGAAGGAGGAGGTCGACGCGATGTTGATGATCGCCCCGCGGCCGCGATCGGCCATCGCGGGGCTGATGCACGCCTGGAGGTAGACGAGCGTCTCGCAGTTGAGCGCGACCATCGAGGCGAGGCGTGCCGGGTCGGAGCGGTGAACCGGGCCCGAGCCGCCGAAGCCGGCGTTGTTGACGAGGATCTCGACCTCAAGGCCGAGGCCTTCGATCTTCGCCAGCGTCTCGTCGCGGCCCGCGTCGGAGCCGAGGTCGGCGGCGATGTGCTCGGCGCGGATGCCGTGGGTGTCGTAGAGCTCCTCGGCAAGCGCCTTCAGGCGGTCCTCGCGCCGGGCGACGAGGGTTACGCCGTGGCCGCGAGCCGCGAGCTGGCGGGCGATCTCCTCGCCGATGCCCGACGAGGCGCCGGTGACGAGGGCAGTGGACGTGTCTGTCGGCTCCGGAAGCGCCATGCGGCCGCAGGCTACCCAACGGCCTGCGCCGCTCTATCATCCGAGGGGATGTCCGATCCGCTCAACCCCTTCGGAGACCCCGAGGAGCTTCAGCGCCGCCTGGCGGAGTTCGCCGAGCAGATGCAGGGCGCCCAGCAGGTCTCGTTCGCCGACAACGCGATCAACCTCGCGGTGCAGATGACCGTCGCGTCGATCCAGCGCCTGAACCTGCAGGGCACAAGCGACGAGCAGGCGATGCAGGTCCGCGACGCGATCCGGGTCGTCTTCCCCGAGGCCGTCACCCTCGTGCGCGAAGCGCGCGAAGGCCTCTCCTAACAAGGCACACCCCGCCTCACACCCGCGCGCCCGGCCCGCCTAGCGTCGCGGCATGCGCCCGCGTCCGCGCCCCCTCCACCGCCCACCCTTCGCCGAAAGGTGGAATTTCCACGATATGTGTGGAAATTCCTACTCTCGGCGTGAAGGCGGAGCGGCGTCGGTCGAGCAGGCCGGGTTGATCCTGCTCGTCGCCGTGCTCTGCGCCGCGGTGGCGGGAGCCGTGCTGAGTCCAGGCGGCGAGGCGACGTCGCGTGAGCTGGCTCGGGCGGTCGCGCAGAAGATCCGCTGCGCAGCGCACGGCCCCGGCCCGTGCTGGCAGGACCCGCTGACCGAGGCATACGGCCGGCCGCTGGCCGGCCTCGTCCGCGCACTCGCGCCCGTGCCGGAGGGCGCCGGCGCGCTCGGCCTCTTGCCCGTCGACTTCCGCCGCTGCCGCCAGCCGAGCTGCGCCGCGCCCGGCGAGCGCCCCGAGCTCACCGCATCGAACCGCCGCGTCACCGCGTTCGTGGCTGTAGACGACAGGCGCCGGAGCGACGGCACCGTCGCGATCGACTACTGGCTCTACCGACCATCGCTCGGCTGGGAGCGGGTCCGCCGCATGGCGTCGGCCACGGATGTCGCCGCGCACGCCATGACACCCCTCCTCGACAGCACCAACCCGCGCCTCGTCCCGCTCGAAACCCTCGCCGGCCGCAACCACGTCGACTTCCCACCAGCCGAAGAGCCGCCCTGGCGCTGGCAGGTCGAGTCGGACTGGGACTGATTGCCGTTGCGCGGAGGATTCGGCGTCTACGGGACGTTCAACCCTCCGCTAAACACCGCGGCGGCCCGCTCGCTCACCAGCGGGCGTCGTGGCTCTCCATGACGCCCATGCCGCTCTCGAGTTTGAGATCGCCCGGCAGGGTTCCCGTGAACGTCCCGAACGGCTGGCGGTAGGAGTACGAGATTGGGCCGCGCTTCTCCGTGCGCGAACGCTCCGCCTCGGCCACACACTCGATTCCCGAGCCGTCGGGGAAGCCGATCGTCTCGAGGCCGCCGAAGGTGGAGGGCCCGGGCTCGAAGGGCTCGCCGTCAACCCAGATCGCCCGCTCGGAGCGCTCGGGCGGGTCGTTCACGCCCTCGACCAGATTCCACCCGACCTCGCGACCATCGGTGAGTGTCCCGACTCCGGCTGACCAGCTCCACACCGTATGGCGTGGGTGATATCCGGCTGACTCGTCCTCGACGCCGCGTGCCTTGCAGCGGATGCGGCGGTCTGCGAAGCGCACGTCGACGTCGACCTCGACCACTCGCTTGCGGGTCCATACGAAGCCGTCCTCGCCGTTGTCGCACACGCATTCGGCCCACGTGCCGCCCCCGGTGCGCAGAAACCCGCGGACTCCGCCGGCGTCGGGATGCCGGGCCTCGATGCGAACCAACGAGCCCTCGTCCGGAGCATTTTCGACCGCGCCGCCCTCTCCATCCTCCGACCACACTTCGCCGCGGGCGCCGGGCAGGCGCATCACGGTCCGCTCGGTGAGCTCTTGGTGGGTGCGGTCCCATACGGCCCAGAACGTCTGCGACACGGGACCGACGCTCACGCGGGCCGCGCAGACCATCGCTTCGTCGCAGAAAGCCCCCAGGTAGCGCCAGCGCTTGCGGTTGACGCCCTTGTAGCGAAGCGGCATCTTGCCGGGCGGAAGCGGGAGGTCGTCTGGGCGGCCGGGTCCGGGGCCGCGCCATGGCAGGGCCTCGGTCCCGGCGCTCATGTCGTGGCCGCGTCCGATCGACCGCTCGACGTCGGCGACTCCGAGCGTGATCATCGAAAGTCGCTGGTCCATGCTCGGCCCTGCCGGCCCTACTCGATGGTCGCGATCGGATCGCCGGAGGAGATCGGCTGACCTTCGGCGACGCTGAGCACGGTGATCTTGCCCGACCTGTGAGCGGTGATCTCGTTCTCCATCTTCATCGCCTCGATCACGCAGATGATTGCACCCTCCTCCACATCCTGTCCCTTCTCGACGTTCACCTTGAACATCGTGCCCTGAAGCGGCGAGACGATGTCGTTCCCCGACGCCGCGCTGCCGCCGCCGGCCTTTCGCTCGCGCTTGGGCGGGCGCTTGGCGCCTGCCTGGGCTCCGCCACCGCCGGCGGGCGCGGCTGCGCCGATCACCTTCACCGAGTGAAGACGCCCGTTCACCTCCACCTGATACGTGCGCTCGGCCGTCGGCTCCTCTTCCTGTCCATCGGCGGGCTTCGGGGCCGCCTCCGGAGCGAGTGTCTTCAGCCACTTCTTGTCCGCGATCTTCTCGCGGAACGTCGAGGCCTCGGCCCACTCCTCCGAGGCCATGACGGCCTTGTGGAAGGGGATGAGCGTGGTGAGCGGCTCGATCTTGTACTCGTCCAGGGCGCGCAGCATGCGGCGCGTTGCTGAGGGGCGATCGACGTCCCAGGTGATGAGCTTCGCGACCATCGGGTCATACAGCGGCGTCACCTCCGAGCCGGCCTCGAGGCCCGAGTCGACTCGCACACCGGGGCCCGAGGGCTCAAGGTAGCTCTCAATCGGACCGGGCGCGGGGGCGAAGTTCTTGTGGGCGGCCTCGGCGTTGATCCGGCACTCGATCGCGTGCCCCGTCAGGCGCACGTCCTCTTGCTTGATCGAGAGCTCCTCGCCCGCGGCGACGCGCACCTGCTCGCGCACGATGTCGATGCCGGTGACCATCTCGGTCACGCAGTGCTCGACCTGGACGCGGGTGTTCATCTCCAGGAAGAAGTACTCGTCGCCGACCTGCATCCCCTCGATCGTCCCGGCGCCGCGGTAGTCCACGGCCGCGGCTGCGTCCGTCGCGATCTTCCCGATCCGCTCGCGCATCTCATCGTCGACGAGCGGGCCGGGAGCCTCCTCGATCAGCTTCTGGTGGCGGCGCTGGATCGAGCAGTCGCGCTCACCCAGGTGGATGACGTTCCCGTGCGAGTCGGCGAGGACCTGAACCTCGACGTGGCGCGGGTCCTCGAGGTAGCGCTCGAGATAGACGCGGTCGTCACTGAAGAACTTCTCGCCCTCGCGCGCTGCGCCCTCGAAGGCCTCTTCGAGCTCTTCTGAGGACATGGCGACGCGGAAGCCCTTGCCGCCGCCACCGCCCGCGGCCTTGCACGCGACCGGGTAGCCGATCTCCTCGGCCGTCTTCTTTGCGGCTTTGACATCCGGAGACGGCTCGGTCGAACCGGGAACGATCGGAACGCCTGCCTCCTGCATGATCTCGCGGGCCTTGGTCTTGGAGCCCATCGCCTCGATTGCCGAAGCGGGCGGGCCGATGAACGTGAGGTCGGCGTCGTCAAGCGCCATCGCGAAGGTGGCGTTCTCGGCCAGGAATCCATAGCCGGGGTGGACGGCCTCGGCGCCCGCCTCCTTTGCGACCTCGATGATCTTGGGGATGTTGAGGTAGCTCTCGGCGGGCGTCGGCGGGCCGAGGAGGTACGCCTCGTCGGCGATGCGGACAGCGATCGATTCGCGATCCGCCTCCGAATAGACGGCGACGGAGGCGATTCCCATCTCCTTCAGAGTGCGGATCACGCGTACCGCGATCTCGCCGCGGTTGGCTACGAGGACCTTCTCGAACATGGCCGCGGCAGTCTATGGAACGGCTTACTTCTGGCAGATGCCGTAAGCGACGACCGTGACGCCCTCGTCCGCGTTCGCGGTGACGCGCCAAGCGCGCTTCGTCGGGCGGGACTCCAGGTAGTTCGTCGAGTCGCTGGTGCTGTAGAACCCGCCACCCACGATCTCTTCGCCGCTTTCACAATCGGCGCTGGCCGTGACCTGGGCTTCGCCGCCGCGGCGCGGCGGGTCGGAAGTCACCGAATCTTCGACGAATGTCGTGCCGCCCGGGCTTGGGTCACAGACCGCGAACGCCTCTATGCGGTCACCCTGGGAGACGAACTCGTACCTGGCACCCCAGCTCTCTTCTCCGCCTGTGGGGAATGAGCCGCGCATGACGGCGTTCTGGCCCGGACCCTTGCCGCCGCCGCTAACGGCTTTTGACCCGTCGGGGCATTTCGCGGTCGCCTGAGCTTCGCCTGAGTCGTCTTTTACTCGCAGCTTCTTCGAGCGCACGAAGAGCTTGCTGTCCTTCAGG
The DNA here is from genome assembly GCA_963725035.1 of uncultured bacterium. Lineage (GTDB taxonomy): Bacteria > Actinomycetota > Thermoleophilia > Solirubrobacterales > 70-9 > JALZKA01. The sequence goes on from CAVRWX010000010.1 coordinate 131,742, forward strand.
CAAAGCGCGTAAGCCGATCCGTCGAAGGGGTTGGGTCCGTTGCGGTTGTAGGCCTCGACCTTCCAGCGTGGGCCCTTCGGGTAAGTGGTCTGGGGGTATAGCTCGTTGGTCTGCTGATCGAGAGAGAACCCGCCCGCCGCCGGGACCTTGTCGCCGGAGCACTTGGCCGCTCCCCCCTCCGTGAATCCGACGCGGACGGTGAAGTCCTTTTTCTCGATGCCGGCGACTGCCGTGGCAGCCACCCCGGCAAGCAATGCGATTGCGAACGCGAGTGCTCGCCTCATAGTCCCCACAGATGCTCCCCTCCCTTGATGCCTCCCCACCTCGAGAATCTTACGCGGTTTCGCCGGGACCCGTATCGCCGCGACTTACCATCTGCTCGCGACCAGGCCCGACGCCCACAAAGCTCACCGGGACGCCCACGAAGTTCTCGATGAAGCGGATGTAGTCGCGCGCCGCCTGCGGCAGATCGTCGTCCGTGCGGCAGTCGCCGATGTCCTCGGTGAAGCCGGGGAGCTCCTCGTACTCGGGCGAGGCACCGTGGAGGACCGTCTGGTGGTAGGGGAACTCGTTGAGCACCGCGCCCTCGTAGGAGCGGTAACGGACGGCGACGCGGATCGGGTCCATCCCGGCGAGGACGTCGAGCTTCGTGATCACAAGCGACGAGAGGCCGTTGAGCCGCGCCGCGTAGCGCAGGGCCACCAGGTCGAGATAGCCGCAGCGCCTCTCGCGACCGGTGGTGGTGCCGAACTCGTGCCCGCGATCACGGAGGCCCTTGCCGACGTCGTCGAATAGCTCCGTCGGGAATGGCCCGGCGCCAACGCGGGTCGCGTACGCCTTGGCGACGCCCCAAACCTCGTCGATGTCGGTCGGCCCGACTCCCGCCCCCACACACGCAGACCCGGCGACCGGATTCGACGAGGTGACGAACGGATAGGTGCCGTGGTCGAGGTCGAGCAAGGTTGCCTGCGCGCCCTCGAAGAGAATGAGACGGTCGGCGTCGAGCGCGTCCCAGCAGATCTTGGCCGTGTCCGCGATGTGGGGCTCGAGGCGATGGCCATAGGCCTGGTACTCCTCGGCGATCGCGTGGAGGTCGAGCCGCGGGTCCTTTTCGAACGGGCGCAGGAGCTGTCGCTTCGGTTCCAGCGCAGCCATGATCTTCTTGCGCAGGATCTTGGGGTCGAGCATGTCCTGGACGCGGATCCCGAGGCGGGCCGCCTTGTCGGCGTAACAGGGGCCGATGCCGCGCTTCGTCGTGCCGATCTCGAGCTTTCCGAGCTTCGCCTCCCCCGCCGTGTCGAGCATCACGTGGTAAGGCATGATCAGGTGCGCGTTAGCGGAGATCTTCAGGCCCGACGTGTCGATGCGGCGCCGGCGGAGTCCCTCCAGCTCGCCGATCAGGACACCAGGGTCGATCACAACGCCGTTTCCGATCGCGCAGGTCTTGCCCGGGTAGAGGATCCCCGACGGGATCAGGTGGAACTTGAACTCGTCGCCTTCGCGGAGGATCGTGTGACCGGCGTTGTTGCCGCCCTGGAAGCGGATTACGACGTCGGCCTTCTCGGCAATCAGGTCGACGACCTTGCCCTTGCCCTCATCGCCCCATTGGGCGCCGACTATGACTATGCCTGGCACGGCGCTGGATTATGGCTGGGTGCGCGGGCGATTACGAGGAACGGTCGCCGTAGGCGGCGCGAGAAGCAGGTGCGTGAGTGTTGTTTCAGTAGCGGTGGTCGCGGCCCTCGACCTGGAGGGGCCCCAGCTCGCCGCACATCTCGACCAGACGGGAGACGGTGCGCCCGCCGATCTGCTCCTCGAGCTCAGTCTCTTCGAGGTTCGTGGTGACGAGCATCGAGCGCTCGGCGCCGTAGCGCTCGTCGACGATCGCGTAGAGCTGCTCGAGCACCCAGTCCGTCCGCTTCTCGGCGCCGAGGTCGTCGATGTGGAGGAGATCGACAGAGGTGAGCCGCTCGAAGAAGGCCACGTAGGAGTCCTGGCCGACCTCCGCGTCGTACGTGCGGCGGATGCGCGCGAGGAGCTGCGGCAGGGAGTAGATCGCGACGCTTCGCCCGGCCTTGGCCGCCGCGGAGGAGACCGCCATCGCGAGGGTCGTCTTGCCCGTCCCGACCGAGCCCGAGAGCCAGAGGCTGTCGCCGCGGTCGAGGCGCGCGCCGATGTCGTCGGCGAACTCCTTGACGGCGGCCACGGCGATGCGCGATTCGGGCGCGCGAGCCATGTCGGAGAGCGGCGGCCGGTCGAACGAGACGCCGCGGTAGCGCGCGGGGATCGCCGTGGCCAGCCCGCGCGCACGCGAGCGTGTTTGCGTCACGCTGCGGCACTCGCAGGGCTCGACAGCGCCGTCCTCGGCATCCAGCCAGCCCGTCCCGTCGCACTTCGCGAGCGGGCAGGCGGGACCTGTCTCGCCACGGCGGATAGGCACCACGGTGCCCCCCTCGCCGGCGGGCACATCGCGGGGCCGGCTGCGTGCCGGCTCAGAAGTCATCTACGTCGTCACCGATTGGATCGTCGGGCTCGAACTCGTCACGGGGCGGCGGCGCGCTGCTTACGGGCCCTCCGTCGCGCCGATGGCTCTTGGCCAGATTGCGGAAGCGCGGATAGGGAGCCTGGAAGGCAAGCTCCACCTTGCCGATCGGTCCGTTGCGGTGCTTGGAGATCAGGAGCTCCGCCAGCCCGGCGACGTCGTGGTTCTCCGGCTCGTAGAACTCCTCGCGGAAGATGAAGCAGACGACGTCTGCAGTCCTGCTCGAGGTTTCCCGATTCGCGAAGGTCGGAGAGCATCGGGCGCTTGTCGGGACGCTGCTCCGGGGCGCGGGACAGCTGCGAGAGTCCGAGTACCGGCACGTCCAGCTCGCTGGCGAGGAGCTTCAGGCCACGGGAGATCGAACCAACCTGCTCGACTCGGCTGATCCGCGGGTCGTCCGGGCGCATCAGCTGCATGTAGTCCACGATGACGAGCCCCAGCCCGCCTGCCTTCGAGTACAGGCGGCGCGCCTTCGCCCGCAGCTCGAGGATCGAGATATCGGCAGAGGTGTCGATCCAGATCGGCGCCTCCTCGAGCTGGTTCGACGCCTTGAGGATCCGGTTCCAGTCGTTCTTGATCTGCCCCTTCGCCAGCTTCTTGCCGCCGATTCCCGCGCGGCAGGCAAGGAAGCGGTGGGCGAGCTCCGTCTCGGACATCTCGAGCGAGAAGAACGCGACCGGCAGCTTCTTCTCCACCGCCACGAAGTCGGCGATGTTGGCGACGAGCGCGGATTTCCCCATCGACGGCCTGGCCGCGAAGATGACGAGGTTTCCGGGCTGGAACCCGCCGGTGATCTCGTCGAGGTCCGAGAATCCCGACGGGGTTCCCGTGAGGTCCCTCTTCCCCTCTGAGAGCTCCTCGAGGCGCGTGGTCTCGCGCTCGAGGATGTCCGCGATCGAGGCGAAGTCCTGCGAGGCCGTGTCGTGTGCGACCTCGAACATCATGCGCTCGGCCTGCTCGACGAGGTCGCGCGGCTCGCCGCTGCGCTCACGGACCGAGTTCTGGATCTTGTGGGATGCCTCCAGAAGGCGGCGCAGCATCGCGTTCGCCTTGACGATCCGGGCGTAGTGGTCCGCGTTGCCGGCCACGGGGACCGTCGAGGCGAGGCTGGAGACGAACTCGGGCCCGCCCGACTCGGCGAGCTCGCCGAGGTTCGTCAGCTGCTCGGTGACCGTGAGGGCGTCAACGGGCTCGCCGCGGGAGTGCAGCGAGTGGACGGCACCGAAAATGATGCGATGGCGCTGGCGGTAGAAGTCCTCCGACTTCAGGTGGACGTCCACGATCACCGAGGCCACCGCCGTCTCGGAGACCATCATCGCGCCAAGGACCGACTCCTCGGCTTCGAGATTCTGCGGCGGGACGTACTGGTCTGCGGTGGTCATCTGGTCCTATTGATTAGAGGGCAGGGATCGGCGGAAATCGCCCCTCCCATGGAAGGTCTCCGATGGAAGCAGAACCTGACCGGCAAGGCAGGCGTCAAACCCGCTCAGACGGCAAAAAGAAAGTTGAACTTAGGTCGTGATGGGGCGCCGACGTCCGCAGATCGAAACCGCGGTGTTGAGTCGTTAGTCGCTTTGCATGGAAGGCACCTGGGGTTCAGAACGCCGTGTGTGCATCCGCGTTCGCTCAGCGAACGCCGCGGTACACACGAGCAAGGCAGGGGCGGATGGCCTTCGTGTGTGGCGGAACGTTTCGCTGAGCGGGAGCGGATTACCACACGAGGAGATATTGCGCCGCTTCGAAGGCTCGTCGCCTATGTTGTGTCGGTGGACCGTCGCCGCCCCCGATGTGGCAGGAGGCGCCGATGAAGGCGGTGGTCTACGAGCGGTACGGGGCGCCCGACGTGCTCCGCATCGAGGACGTGTCGATCCCGGCGCCGGGTCCCGGCCAGGTACTGGTGAGGGTTGCTGCCACGGCGATCAACCTCAGCGATTGGGAGACGCTGCTCGGGACGCCGGCCTACTCGCGCATCGGCGGGCTGCGCGCGCCGCGCCGCCGCACCCTTGGTTCGGATATCGCCGGGCGGGTGGAGGCGGTCGGCGACGGCGTCACGGCGTTCAAGCCGGGCGACGACGTGTACGGCGACAACCTTGGTCTCAAGGGCGGCTTTGCCGAGTATGCCGTTGCTCCGGCGTCGGCGCTTGCGGTCAAGCCGGCCCGGCTCAGCTTCGTGGAGGCTTCTACCATCCCGCAGCCGGGACCGATCGCGCTGCAGGGCACGGCGGGCGCAGGGCGCGGCAGCCGGGTGCTGATCAACGGTGCGGGCGGGGGCTCGGGATCGTTCGCCATCCAGCTCGCCAAGCGGCTCGGCGCGCACGTCACCGGAGTCGACAATGCCGCCAAGCTCGAGTTCATGCGATCTCTGGGTGCCGACGCCGCCGTCGACTACCGCAACCACGACTTCACCCGCAGCGGCCAGCGCTACGACCTGATCCTCGACCTGGTCGCCTATCGCTCGATGTTTGCTTACCGCCGGGCGTTGGCCAAGGGTGGCCGCTACCGATGCGTCGGTGGCACGACGCGCGCCGTGCTGCGTGCCCTCACGGTCGGCTTCGTGGTCGGCCGCGCGACCGGACGGCGCATGGGAGTGCTGGCGGTGAAGGCGGGTCCGGCGCACTTCCGGCCGCTTGCCGACTTGATCGTCGCCGGTGACGTGGCGATCCACATCGACCGCACGTTCGACCTCGATGACGTTCCGGCGGCGCTCGCCCACGTCGGCAAGGGCCACGCGCTGGGCAAGGTCGTCGTCACCGTCGACGGCGCCAACGTCTGACCGCGGGCGTGCTGGTGTGAGGCCTGGAAGCGCTAGTGCGCTTCGGCGACGATCGTCTTGACGCTGGCGGTCTGGCCGCCGCCGAGCTCGACCTCGACCATGTAGGTGCCGACCTCGCGGATCGGGTCGTCGAGCTTGATCTTCTTGCGGTCGATCCTGAGGCCGCGGGCCTCGGCGATCGCCTCTGCGATCTCGGCGTTCGTGACGGAGCCGAAGAGCTTTCCGTCCTCGCCGGCGCGGTGCTGGATCGTCAGCACGGTCTTGGCGAGAAGCGCCGCGGTTTCGCCGGCGCGCTCCTCCGCCTCCTTGGCCGCCTTCTCGGCGGCCTCGCGGCGCCGCTGAGCCTCTTCGAGTGCGCCGCTGGTCGCGGGCTGGGCGAGCTTGCGCGGGACGAGGAAGTTCCTGAGGTATCCGGGAGAGACGTCGACGGCGTCCCCGGCCTCGCCAAGGTCCTCAACGTCTTTGAGGAGGATCGCCTGCGCCACGATTTCGTCTCTAACGCTCGCCGACGTAGGGGAGCATCCCCAGCTCACGCGCCCTCTTCACGGCAAGCGCGAGCTCGCGCTGGTGCTCGCGGGAGAGGCCGGTGACGCGGCGGGAGCGGACCTTGCCGCGGTCCGAGAGGAAGCGGCGGAGAAGGGTGAGGTCCTTGTAGTCGATCGTCTCCGCATTGATCTTCGTGTACTTGCGCGGGCGGATGCGCTCGCCGCGCCTGCCGCCGGGACCGCCGCGGCGCGGACCTGAGCCCGAGCCCGAGCTGGAGCCGGAACGGCTCGACGACTGGCCCTGCTCAGATCGCGGAGGAGACTTGCGGGCCACTTAGAGGGCCCCGTTCTTGGCTTGAAAGCTGGTCATATCGAACGAATGCGCCGCCCGGGCGAAGGGCGACGCGTACGCACCAGTATAGGGAGGCGCCTTTCCAGCGCCTCCCAAAGACCTGAAACCCTGAGGCCTAGAACGGAATGTCGTCGTCAGACGACGAGCCGACCGACGCGGGGGCCGGCGAGTCGAAGTCCGACGTGTCGGCCGGAAGGCCGGAGTCGCCGCCGGTGAAGCTCTCGCCGCCGTTGCCGTTGCCGCCGCCACCGCCGCCCGAGGAGCCGTCGCGGCTGCCGAGGAACTGCACCGTCTCGGCGATGATCTCGACCGCCTGGCGCTTGTTGCCGTCCGTCTCCCACTCGCGCCATTCGAGGCGGCCCGAGATCGCGACCGGCCGGCCCTTGACGAGGTATGTCGAACAGTTCTCGCCCTGCGCGCCCCAAACGGTCACGTCGAAGTAGTTGGGCTTGTCCTCCCACTGGTCGCCGGACTTCCGCCGGGTATTGACGGCGACCCGAAGCTTGCAGACGGGAGTCCCGCTTGGCGTGTGGCGAAGCTCGGGATCGCGGGTGAGGTTTCCAGTGACTACGACGGAGTTGATGTTGCTTGCGGCCATGTGGCTGCCCCTTCCAAGTTCTCGAAAACTGGTTCGCTTTCCAGTCTAAGGACGGGGTCGGCGCGTTCTCGCCCCACCTGACAAAAGAAAGGCGTAAATAGCGGGGTGAGAGCTATTCGGCGGGCTGCTCAGGCTCGGCCGGAGCGGCCTCGGGCGCCTCGGCGGGAGCCTCGGGCGCGTCCGCGGGAGCCTCTGCGACGGGCTCTGCTTCGGCCGGCGCAGCCTCTGCGGGAGGTGCCTCGGCCGGTGCCTCAGCGGGAGGAGCTTCAGCAGCTGGTGCCTCAGCGGCGGGAGCCTCGGGCGCCGGAGCGTCAGGTGCCGGAGCAGCCGGCGCTGGGGCAGCCTCGGCGTTCGACTGGGCCGCCTCGGGCTCAGGGCCGCGCGGCGGGCGATCGTCGTAGCCGCCATCCCGGCGTCCACGGCCGCCGCTCGGGCGGTCTGAGCCGGGGGTGAACACAAGCGGCGCCGGCGGGTCGATCACGGGAGCGCGCGGGTCCACCTTGAAGATCCGGAAGCGAAGGACGCCGTCGGTGATCTTCAGGTTGTGGTTGAGGTCGTCGAGGACGCCCTTGCCGTTCTCGAAGCGAAAGAAGCGGTAATCCGCCTCGTTGCGCTGATCGATCTCGTAAGACATCTTGCGCGTGCCCCAGGTCCGCTCCTGCTTGAGCGTCGCGCCTTCCTCGATCCGGCGGCGTGCACTGACCGCGATCTCCTCACGGCGCTCATCGGGCACCTCGGGATCGAGCATCAGAACGAGTTCGTATTCAGGGATCAGCTTGGCCAAAACGGCCGCGGAGGATAGCGGGGGTTCCAGGCCCAAAGCCACGGCAAGGGGGGCGCCACGACGGCCCGCGGGGTTGTCCGAGTCGCATGGGTAAGCGAACTCGACTAGCGATCAGATGGACGGCGGCGGCGCGCATGGCCGGGTTTTCGGCCCTTGCCGTAGCCGCTCTTGTCCTCGTGGCACGATCGCTCGAGCCGCCCAAGACTCCGCCCGTGCCGCCCGACGTGGGCCTAGCCCCACTGCAGTCACCCACGGCCGCACCCTCCCTCGCGGCCGTGGGTAGTCGGGCCACCAGCACGCCGGGGGCCGCGGGTGGTCGGGATGCGCCTCCTCGCGGAGCCGTGGGTGGTCGGGATGCCTCCTCCAGGAGGCTAAGGAAGAACCAGAAACCCGCAGACCCGGGCGGGCGAGCCCGAAATGCACGGCCTCCTGGAGGGGGCGTCCCGACCGCCCGCGGAGCCCGTGCCGCCATCTGCGCCCGCTCCGCCGCCTCCCGCTGCGCCAGCCCCGCACCGCGCCGCTCCGTCGCCTCCAGCCCGCCCGCCGGCGCCTTCACCACCTCCTTCGCCACCCCAGCAACCCCAGCCACCCGAATTCGGATTCGAGCACTGAAAGGACCACTCTCAATGAAGCGATCGTTCCTGGCAGCCGCCCTCCTGGCAATAGCGCTCTTCGCGGGCGCAGCGCCCGAGGCCCACGGAGGCACGTACAAGGCAATCCAGTGCTACGAGCGCTCGGGCGCCGGCCACCACGACGTCTCCTACGACTCGAGCTCCGAGCGCTACCGCTCAAGCGCCGATTGTGAGGGGCAAGGCCTGGGCGTGACGCACAACCCCGGCGCCTCGCGCACCGGAAGCGGCCGCTTCGGCGCTTGGACGATCACCGCCCCGGATGGCACCGAGATCGTCCGGGCGGCGGCGCGCGTCAGTGCCTCCAGCCAGAACTCGCACGTCCCGCAGGTCCACATCGGCCTGGAGGGAGGAGCCAAGGAGCTCCTGGACGGCGTGCGCGGCGACCTCCACACGATCGATTGGGAAGGCGCCGGAGGCAGCTACTTCTCCAGCCGCCTCACCTGCCTCAGCCGCGAGGACTGCGGCGACGGTCGCGACGCGTACATCTACATGCGGCGCATCGCCCTCACCCTCCGCGACCTCGCCCCACCCACCGTCCAGCTGGGCGGCACGCTCCTCGAGCCTGGCTCGCGGCGCGGCGATCAGGCGCTCGAGGTGAACGCGGCCGACGCCGGCTCCGGCGTGCGCTCGGTCTCGATCGACCTGAACGGCGAGCCGCTCGAGTCGCGAGTCCTCGAATGCGCCGTAAGGGACCGAGTCGCCATGCGCCTGCGGCCCTGCCCGGGCAACGCGACGCCCCAGTTCCAGGTCGACACCGCGGGCGCGGGCTTTCGCCAGGGCCCGAACGAGCTGCGGGTCTGCGCCGCCGACTTCGCGCCCGAGGCAACGGCCAACCACACCTGCGAGACACGAACGGTCCGGATCGACAACGCCTGCCCGATCTCCGGGACACCCGGCTCGGTGCTCCGCGCGCGCTTCAAGGGCGCGGGCGGCCGCATGACAGCCCCGAGCAACGAGCCGGCCACCGTCATCGGAGCCCTGACCGACGCCGGCGGCCAGCCGGTCCGCGCCGCAGAGGTCTGCGTCGCCACAAGGATCGACACCGAGGGCCCGCCCGAGCGGGTCATCGCCACCCCCACCACCGGTCCCGACGGCCGCTTCCAGGTCCGCCTGCCCGCAGGCCCAAGCCGCGAAGTCAGAGTCGCCCACTGGCAAGGCGCCCACGAAGTCACCGAGCGCTTCCTCGATCTCCGCTCAAAAGCCGTCCCCCGCCTGGCCCTCAAGCCAACCCGAGGCCTTTCGAACGGAGACACGATCCGCTTCGACGTCCGAATCCCCGGCCCAGCCCACATGCATCGCCGAGTCGCCATCCAGGCAAGAGGCACAGGCAAGTGGATCCGAATCGAAGGAGGCCGAACAGACCGAGGAGGCCGCTGGTCAGGCCACTACCGCTTCCAAAGCACCACCAGCACCCGCCGCTACGCATTCCGAGCAGTAATCCGCCGCCAACCGGGCTACCCCTACCAACCGGGCCACTCAAAGACCCGCCACGCAACCGTTTCCGGCCCTAGAACGGCTCCGAAAGCAAGCATGGCGAGGACGCAGGGCGATCGGCGAAACGAGCTTGGGTAAATCCCAAGTGAGTGGTCGATCGCCCGAGGACGACGCCAGGCGCCGCTTGCAGGCCGCTTAGGACTGGCGCTTCGCTTCGATGTCGTCGAGCTGCTCCTGGATCCAGACCCCGGGATCACGCTCACGAACGATCTCGCGAAGCCGCTGGGCACGCAGACGACGCTCTTCGGGGTCCATCGTCAACGCACGGTAGATCGTGTCGGCCTGCTCCTGGATGTCGAACGGGTTCACCGAGAGCGTGCAGTCCCCGAGCTCCTCATGGGCGCCCGTGTTCTCCGACAGCATCACGACCCCGTCGCGCTCGGACACAGCCGGCGCCTCCTTGGCAACCAGGTTCATCCCATCGAAGAGCGACGTCACCATCAGCAGGTCGAAGTGCTTGTAGCGCGCGACCGCCTCCGGGAAGTTCTCGTAGATCCGCAGGTCGATGGGCATCCAGTCCGTCGTGCCGTGCCGGTGGTTGACGACCGCGACCAGCGCCTCGATCCGTTCCATGTACTCCGCGTACTCGGGCACGTCCAGGCGCGACGGCTGAAGGTGTGCGATGAAGGTGACCCGCTCGCGGAACTCGGGATGCTGCGTGAGAAACGTGTCGAACGCCGTGAAGCCGCGCAGGATGTTCTTCGAGAGGTCGGCGCGGTCCACCCGGATGATCAGGTGGTCGCGGCGGCGGCGCAGTAGCTCTTCCTCGTATGCGGCGACCTCGTCGGATGCGGCCGCGCGGTCGAGGCGCTCGGCGTCGATCCCGAGCGGGTAAGCACGGACCCAGGTCTCGCCGCCCTCGTGAATGACCACCATCCGGTCGTAGTCGACCTCGAGCTCCATCAGGTGCCGGCAGCAGTGGAGGAAGTTCCGGCAGTAGGCATTGGTGTGAAAGCCGATGATGTCGTTGGCAAGCATGCCCCGGTAGATCTCCTCGCGGATGCGCTGAGGGAGGACCCGCCATGAGTCGGCCTGCGTCCATGGGATATGGACGAAGTGCTGGAGGAACACGTCGGGCCGTGCCTCGCGAATGATCCCCGGCGCCGTGTAGAGGTGGTAGTCGTGGAGCATCACGAGGGGTTCTTCCTCGCCATCGATCGTGCGGATGACCGCCTCGGCGAGGTCCCGGTTCACGGCCACGTAGCCCTCGTCCCAGGCGTCCGCTTCCTCCTGGCGGATGTCCGGGGCGTTCGAGAGGTCCCACAGGTAGTGCTGGATGAACCACAGGATCGGGTTCGCGATGACGTTGTAGAAGGCGTCGTAGGCGTCCGGGTCGGACTCGACCAGGAGCACCTCGTAGTCCACGCCGTCCAGGTCGATGTGCAGCGGCTCCCCGCCCAGCTCCCGCTCGACCTCTGCGTCCTCCTCGGTCATGGCGGAAGCGATCCAGAGCGCCCGGCGCTGGGCAACCAGGCCGGTCAGGGCTGTCACCAGGCCGCCGCCGCCTCGGCGCACAACGCGCTGGCCGTCTTCGTCCAGCTCGAACTGGGCGGGGCCGCGGTTCGAGACGATCACGAGCCGTTCGCTCATACCTCAATGAACCTAGAGCAGACAACCACCGACACCTGCTTCATTCGCGACTTGCGTCGCTCAAAGATCTAGACGTCGATCTCGGTGAAGATCTTGAGCCAGTCGCGGAGGAGCCGGGGGCTGAGGAAGTTCTGCCTCGCATGCTCCTTGCCCGCTTTCCCGATCCGCTTGGCCAAATCGGGGTCCTCGAGGATCTCGATGCTCCGCTGGCCGCACTCCTCGGCGGAGGAGACGAGGAATCCCGACTCCCCGTCGACGATCTGGAGCGGGATGCCGCCGACGTCGCCGCCGATTGTCGGGCGCCCCTTCCAGAGCGCCTCGGTGACGGTCAGGCCAAAGCCTTCGCGGGTCGACTTCTGGATGCAGACGTCTGCCTGCGACTGGAAGGCGTTGACCTCGATCGCGCCCACGTTGTTCAGGTTCGAGAGGATCTTGATGTCCGGGTCGCCGTCGGCGTGGGCCATCGTCTGGTTGAAGAAGTCCCAGCCTTCGGGGTCGTCGGTCGCCATCGAGCCGACGAGCGCGAGCTGTACGTCCGGCACCTTCTCGCGGACGGCGCGGTACGCATCGATGACGCCCATCGGGTCCTTCCAGGGATCGAAGCGGGAGACCTGGCAAAGGAGCGGACGCTCGGGGTCAATTCCGAACTGCTCGGAGACGAAGGCGGCGTCCTCGGGCGAGAAAGCCATGTTCTTGGGCGAAAGCGGGTCAATCGCGGGCGGCACGATCCGCACGCCCTCCGTGATCCCCTCGGGCACGTACTGCGGCAGGTGCCAGACGCTTGCCTCGTACGGCTCGATCAGCGGTCGCAGGCGCTCGATCGTCGAAGGGTTCGGCGTCGAGAGGTCGATGTGGCAGCGCCAGACCCAGTGGCGTGACTTCTCCGAAGCGTTGTTGAAGAGGCCTGCCGGCTGCGGGTCGTGGACGATCACGACGTCCCAGTCGCCCTCGAGGTCGCGCGCGTTCATCGCGTTGTAGCCCTGGAAGACCTCCCACTGCTGGTCGGTGATCGAAGTCGGGTCGCCCTGGAGCGAGTTGTGCATCAGCTTCGTGACGTTGAAGAACTCCTCGGCGCCCAGGATCACCTGCCAGTGCGTGTCGAGCCCGATGTCGCGCATCAGCGGGACGATCGTGTAGAGGATCTCCGAGACGCCGCCGCCGAATGCAGTTGCGTTCACATGGAGAACGCGCTTGCCCTGAAGGGGCTCCGCCAGCGCGCGGATCTCCTCGACGGTTTCCTTGCCGACGATGTGGGTGTAGTCGGCCAGCGAGCGCTGGCCCAGGGCGACTTCTTGGAGCATGAAGCGGGGCAGTCTATGGGTGCCGCCGCGTAGAGCGACGTCCGAGTCCTAGCCGAGCTGCGGAACGCTCCTGGGCCGCGTGCCCAGAGTGATGTCCAGCTCCATCTCCTCGCCGTCGCGGATGATCCCCAGCTCGACCTCCTGGCCGGGTTCGAGACGCGAGACGATCCGCGGCAGATCCGCCTCGGTGAGGATCTCCTCGCCGTCCACCGAGACGATGATGTCGCCCCCAACGGTGTAGGGAATCGCCTGGAAGTCGATCTGCTGGTCGCCTGGCACCAGGCCCGCCTCGTCCGCGGGACTGCCATCGGTCACTTCCTCGACGATCGCACCTGCGGTCGCGTCCACTTCGAGCTCCTCGGCGAGCTGCGGGAAAAGCGGCTTGGTCCCGACGCCGATATAGGCGTACTCGACCTCTCCGTCCTCGCGAAGCTGCTCGACCGAACGCTCGAACAGGTCCACCGGCACAGCGAAGCCGACGCCTTGGTTTCCGCCCGACGTGGTGTCGATCTGCTGGTTGATCCCGATGACCTTCGCCTGGGAATCGAGCAGCGGGCCGCCGGAGTTGCCGGGGTTGATCGAGGCATCCGTCTGGATCGCGCCGTCGATCTGGAAACTCGTGAGCGAAGGGATCGAGCGGTCGAGGGCCGAGACGAACCCGACCGAGAGCGACTGGCGCTCGCCGAACGGGCTGCCGATAGCCGCCACCTGCTCGCCGACGCCGACGTCCTCGATGTTGCCGATCTCGACCGGCTGGAGGTCGAGGCCCTCCGGATCGACCTTGATCAGCGCCACGTCTGCGAACGGGTCGTAGCCGATCACCTCGGCCTCGACCGAGTTGCGATCGGGGAACTGGACGAACACCTCTGAGGCTTGGTGGATCGGTTGCGGCTCCTGGCCGACGGTCAGTCCCTGCGCGTCCGTGACGACGTGCGCGTTGGTGACGATCTCACCCTCATCCGAGATCACGAAGCCCGAGCCTTGGCCCGCCTGAGGTAGTTCGTCAGGAGGGAGCTGGCCGCCTTCGGGCTCGAGCTCTTCCTCGAGGTTGTTGCCGCCGCCGTTGTCGAACACCGAGATCACGGTGACGACGCCGGGCGCCGCGCGGTCGTAGACGGCCTGGGCGTCGAAGTCCGAGCCGTTTCCGATGGGCTTGCCGCCGCCCGTCTCGTCGACGACCGTCGTGGTCGAGTCGCCATCGCCCCCGCCGCAGCCGGCCACGAGGCCGAGCGAGAGGATCACGATCGCCAGGAGTGCCGCCACGCGCGCCCTCATGCGGGCACCCCCGTCGGGGCGGGAAGGCGGAGGATGAACTCCGTGTGGCCCGGCCGGGCCGAAAGGCGGAGGTTTCCACCCATCAGAAGGGTGAGGTCGCGAGCGATCGAGAGGCCGAGGCCGGAGCCCGATACCTCGTCGCCCGTGGCGAAGCGCTCGAACACGCGCGCCGCGACCTCCCGGTCGATTCCCGGGCCGTTGTCGGCGACGATGAGGGTTGGCTCCCCCTGCTGGAGCTTCGAAGTCACTGTGATCCTTGTCTTCTCAGGCGTGTGCGATAGCGCGTTGTCGATGAGGATCCTAATTATTTGCTGGACTCTTTCAGGATCTCCTAAAGCTTTTACAGGGCCCGATCCAGCGAGCTTGAATGCTGGATGAATGGGTCTCCGCCGCGGGCCCGAACTCCTCGGCAATGGCGTGCGCGAGCTCCGTCAGGTCCATCTCCACGGCCCTGACGGTGAGCGCGTCGGCGTCGAGCTTCGAGAGGTCCAGGAGGTCCGTGGTCAGCTTGGTCAGGCGGTCTATCTGCCCGCGCATCGTCGCCACGAACTCCGCTCGCGCGGCAGGGTCCGGATCGTCCTCGTCGAGCAGCTCCACGAATCCGCCCAGCGAGAAGATCGGCGTTCGAAGTTCGTGCGATGCGTTCGCGATGAACTCCTTCCGCGCGTCATCGAGCCGGGCTAAGCGGCCGCGCATCTCTTCGAGCGTCATCGCCAGCTGGCCCACCTCATCCTCTGAATCGACGGGGATCGGGGTCGAGAAATCCCCGTGTGCGACCTTCTCGGCGGCGGTCTCGAGCCGGCGGAGCCTGCCCGCGTGCGCCCGGGCCGCCAGGAAGCCGGCCCCGATCGCCGCCGCAAGCGCGATCGCGCCCGCGATGAGGATCTGGCGCGTGATCAGGCTGACGTTGTCGTCAACGTCGTCGAGCTGTGCCGAGAGGACGGAGACCCATCGCGCCTCGTCCTCGAGCAAGATCGGCGTCGCCGTCTCACCCAGCCGCTCCCCGTTCACGCGCTCGACGGCAGTGGCCGTGCCGCCATCCTCGAGCGCGGTGGTCGCGGCCGGGTAGTTCGGCTCGAGCGCCGTCCGCTCGACCTGGGAATCGGCGACGACAAAGGCCGGCCGGCTGCCCTCATCGCTGTCGCGTACGCCCAGCACGGTGAGCCGGGCGCCACCCGTCCGCTGCGACAGGCGAAGCACGACCTGCTGGAGCTCCTCCTGCGAGAGACCCCTGCCGATCACACCCGTCAGGGCAGTCGCGGGCTCAACCGCCGCGTCGCGAAGGGAGCGCAGGCGTTCGGCGCTGAGGCTCGACGAGAGCTGGGGGACCACGTAGAGGTAGATGAACCCGATCGCCGCGGCGGTGATGATCGAGAACAGGACGACGAGCTGGCTGCGGACGGAGCCGAAGACCGATCGCATTCAGGATCTCAAGCTTCGTCGATTTCGCGAAACCTGTAGCCGACGCCCCGCACCGTGAAGAGGTACTCGGGGCTCGACGGGTCTTTTTCGATCTTCTCGCGGAGGTGTCTGATGTGGACGTCGATGGTGCGCGGGTCGCGGTACTTGGAGTCCCCCCAGAGGCGGCCCAGCAGCACCTCGCGCGTGAACACCCTGCCTGGAGCTCCGGCGAGCGCAGACAGGACCTCGAACTCGACGTACGTGAGGGTCACCTCCTCGCCCCGCATCTTCGCGGCGCGGCGCTCGAGGTCGAGCTCCAGCTCGCCCGCCTCGATCGGCTCGGTGACGGACACCCTGCCGCCCATCTCGGCCCGGCGAAGGGCCGCCCTGACGCGGCTCCTGAACTCGCGTACGGAGAACGGCTTGGTGATGTAGTCGTCGGCGCCCATCTCGAGGCCGACCACCTTGTCGATCTCGTCGTCCTTGGCCGTGAGCATGATGATCGGCACCTGACTCTTGGAACGTAGGCGCCGGCAGACCTCGATCCCGTCGAGCTTCGGCAACATGACGTCCAGGACGACCAGATCGAATTGTCCCTCGGCGAAGCGGTCCAAAGCCTGGCGGCCGTCGGTGGCGGAGACGACCTCGTAACCGTCCTTGCGGAGCGGGTACGCAAGAAGGGTCTGCACCGCCGGTTCGTCGTCGACAAGCAGAATTCGCGAAGCGTTCGCCTCAGCCATCCGTGCCTCCCGTCGGGCTCCGCCGCATATCGGTAAGGGTAAAGCTAGACCTCCGTGGCCGATCTCCGCCTTTACAGACTCGCGTTCATCCCTGCCGTAGTGGCGCTCGTCGTCCTCGCGTTCTCTCTGCGGGGTGTGCCCTCGCCGGTTGAGCCTCCGCCGGGCACGCTCGAGTTCGATGCTGCGAGCGCGGCCAAGTCCACCCGCGACGTGCTCGCGCTCGGGGGCTCGCGCGAGCCAGGTAGCGGTGAGGACAACGCGGTCGCGGACCTGGTCGCCGAGCGCTTCGGTTCGGTCGTAACGGGCACGCTCGGCGAGCAGACGGTCGAGGCGACCATCGATGGCGAGGAGACCGAGCTCCGCAACGTGCTCTTGACCCTCCCCGGCGAATCCGACAACGCGATCGTGGTCATCGCGGGCCGGGATTCGCTCGAGGGCGAGGGCGCTCCTTCGAGCGCGGCGGCGACAGGCGTCCTCCTGGAGTTGATGAACCAGCTCTCCGTGGCGGGCAGGAACCGCACGCTCATCCTGGCCTCGACGAGCGGCGCCAGCGCAGAGGGCCAGGGCGCCCGCGAGTTGATCGAGGGCCTCCCCGGCCGCAACACCGTCGACGCCGTCGTGGTCATCTCGCAGCCCGGATTCGACGAGCCCTTCGAGCCACACCTCGTGATGTCCGGCGGCCTCAACGGACCGCCGCTGGGGCTGGCGCGCACGGCCGAAGAGATCCTTCGCGACCGGGCGAACCTGAGCCCGGGAAAGATCTCGATGCCGGCCCAGATCGCCAGATACGCGATCCCTGCGGCGTCGGGCGAGCAGGCGGGGTTGATCGAGGACGGGCTTGACGCTGTCGCGATCTCCTCCGCGGGCGAGCTTCCCCTTCCGGCCTCCGAGAACGGACAGGAGCGCCTGGACACCGAAACGCTCGCGCGCATCGGCCCTGCGCTGCTCGCGCTTGTGTCGGCGCTCGACGCGGCACCGTCGGCGCCGACAGGCGGGCCCGGCAACTTCCTGTGGACGGGAAACAACATCCTTCCTGGCTGGAGCGTCGGCCTCGTCGTGCTCGCTTTGCTCCTGCCCCCACTGGCTGTTTCCGCAAGCATCCTCGCGCGCGGGAGACGAGACGGCGGGCGCATCGGGCGCGCGTTCAGCTGGGCGCTCGAGTGGTGGCTCCCCGCGCTGGTCATCTGCCTCGGCGTCTACGGGCTCGCCGCCTTGGACGTCATTCCATCGAGCGGCGTGCCGTACGACCCCGCACGGTTCGATCTCGGGGCGAGCGAGGTGATAGGGCTGGTCCTGGTGGTCGCGCTCGCGGCCTGGCTTTGGTGGATCCTCCATCTGCGGCGGATCCCGTCCCCGCCCGGGCCGTGTGGCGTGGGGGCCGCGGCCGGGCTTGCCGCCGTCGCCGCGTGCCTCGTGGTGTGGCTTGCCAACCCGTACATGGCGCTGCTCTTGGTGCCGCTCGTGCACCTGGTCGCCGTCCTCGGGACCAAGGGGCGCCGGCCGGCCGCTCTCACGCTGCCGGTGCTTGCCGTGGCGGCGCTGCCGCTTGCGGTCGGGCTTGTCTACGTCGCTGCTGAGCTCGACTGGGGCACGTCAACGCCGCTTCAGCTCGCGGCTCTAATGGCGGGCGGCGGGATCGGCCCCGTCCAGGCGATCGCCAGCGTTTTCACCCTGACTTCGGTCGCCGCCGTGGCCACCGCGGCGCTGGCCACGGTAAGGGCAACCTAAAGCTCCCGGTTGAACTGGGTGTTTCCCGGGGTCAGGTCCCTAGATCACGCCTAGGGGGCACCCCCGGACGTGCGTCGGATGGACGTTCGTCCGATGTTTGCGGGATTGGCCACGGACGATGCCGGGTAGGAACAACCAGAGCAAGGACGCCAATCCCCGGCATGGCTACTTCACTGATCGAAAAAGAACAGACATCCCCCCACGAGGATCCGACCATGACCAAGCTCAAGACTGAAGTCGCGGAGCACGCCTACAACGTTGATTCGGCGCTGGTCGCCGAGGAGATCCTCCGCAAGCTGCGCATGATCAGGTGGGCTCGCCACGAACTCGTGAGCGAATCTGGTCAAACCCGCCAGTCGAAACTTCGCGGCCTGTAGGGCCGCCAAGGACCACACCCTCCCCAGCCTCGACCCGGCCCGCCAGTGCCGGGTCGCAGGCGGTTCTGCGAACGGCTTCGAGCGCTTCTTCGAGCCGGTCCTCCGGCACGGCAGCGAGCAACTCGTAGTCCTCGCCGCCGCTTGCGAGCGCGAGCGCGTCCTGGCCCGCCGCCTCGGCGACCTCCGCGACGCCTGGGGCCACGCAGCCCGCGCCGAGCTCGAGAACGCAGCGCACGCCGCTGGCCGCCGCGATGTGGCCCGCGTCCGCTCCGATCCCGTCCGAGATGTCGATCATCGCCGTCGCGCCCGAGCGCGCCAGCGCGAGTCCCGCTCCGACCAACGCTTGCGGGCGAAGCTGGCGCTCGCGCAGCGCCTCGCGCCGCGCCGGGTCGAGCCCCGAGGCCAGCGCCTCATCCTCCAGCAGGAGCAGGCCCGCGGCCGCTCCGCCCAACGGGCCGGTCAGGACCAGGACGTCGCCCTCCTGGGCGCCGGCCCTCGTCACGTGCGTGGATTCCTCGCGCAGATAACCGACCACCGTGATGGCGAGGAACAGGACGGGCGAGGCGACCACGTCGCCGCCCGCCACCGAGACGCCGTAGTCGTAGGCGACCCCGCCCAGCCCATCCGCGATGCCGGCGAGCTCATCCTGCGAGACATCCTCGGGGATCCCGAGCTGGACGTACGCCTCGCCCGGCTGGGCGCCCATCGCAGCGAGGTCGGACAGGGCAACGGCAAGCGCCTTGTGCCCGATCGCGTCCGGAGGAAAGGTGGAGCGCCTGAAGTGCACGCCGTCGACAAGCGCGTCGACCGAAGTGACGGCAGTTCCGCGCTGCTCGACGACAGCCGCATCGTCACCGCTCCCGACGATCACGTGATCGCCAACCGTGGCACCCGCCGCCGCAATGCGCTCCCGAAGAAAAGCGATCAGATCGAACTCACCGAGCATGCCCGTCAGAATAGGTCTCATGAGGTGGTTGGTCTTGGCGGGATCGGTTCTCTTCGCCTATCTGGCGCTGATTCCCGGCGGCCTCGTGATCGCCACGCTCGACCCAGCGTGCGCGGGTCCCGATTGCGATCAGCCTCTGGCGGAGGACATCCTCCTGGGTGCCCTCTACGTGCTCTCCTTCGTGAGCGTCGTCGCCTGCTCGGCCACGATGGCCTTCTACTTCTTCCGCACGACCGTCCGTGGAGAGCTCCTCATCCGCCGCGCGCTCGTGTTCGCGGTCGCCGTCGCCGGCGCGACCCTGCTCGCGCAGTTCGCGCTGGCGTTCCCCTTCGCCGCGCTCTTCACCGTCGCGGTCGGCGGCGTCGTCTACGGGACGCTTCGTCACATGAACGCGCCCAAGCCCGTCGCGCACGACCCGTCATCGAACGGGCACGGCAAGCTGAACGGCCATCCGGGCTAACCACGCTGAACGTCCGTGAGCTACCCGCTATAGGGGTAGCTGAAGGACGTTCGATGGCTGTTAGCCGCCGATGCCTCCGCCGCCGAGGCCGCCTCCGCCTCCGGGGTTGCCACCGCCGGGGTTGCCTCCGCCGTTGCCCGGGTTGGCGGGCGGCCTGTCCCCGCCGGCGTCATCGCCTGGGACGTCCTGGTCGCCGGTGCCGGGGTTGTAGAGGTCGTCGTCGAAGCCGTCGCCGTCGGCGTCTTCGATGTCGGTTGTGTCGTCCGTTGTCGAATCCGTGTCGCCGTCGAGGTCGCTGCTGCTGCTGCTGCCGGCGTAGCCGCTCGGAGGAGGACGAGAGCTCAGCCGGGTCTTTCGGCTCTGGGAAGTCGTCGCAGGGCTCGGTGGCGGCGACCGTCATGTAGTCGTTCCAGATCGGGGCGGCGAGGTCGGCGCCGTAGCCCGGCATCGGCGTGCGGATGTCGGGGTTGCCCATCCAGACCGCGGTCGAGACGTGCGGGGTGTAGCCGACGAACCACACGTCCGACTGGTACTCGGTGGTTCCGGTCTTGCCCGACGCGGGGCAGCCGATGCCCTGGCCCGCCGCGGTGCCGTACTCGAGCGCGCCCTTCATCACGTCGGCGACCGTGTAGGCAATCCCGTCCGAGAACGCCCGCTTGCCCGTGCTCGGGTCGAGCTCGTCGACGTCGCCGTTCGGGAACTCGACGCGGTTGATCGCCGTGGGATCGTGGTGGACGCCGCCGTTGGCGAACGTGGCGTAGGCGTTCGACATCTCGAGCACCGAGACGTCGGCCGTGCCCAGCACCTCTGAAACGAAGTCTCCCGTCGGCGAGGTGATGCCCATCTTGTGCGCGGTGTCGTTCATTGCCTCAGGCGTCACGTCCATCACGAGCTGGGCGAAGACGGTGTTGATCGAGTTCGCGGTAGCGCTGCGAAGGGTCATCGACTTGCTGCCGCCGCCCGAGACCGTCCACGGAGGACACCCGAGGCAGGGGTTGATCGTGATCGTGCCCGGAGCCGCATAGGTCGTCGTGTCAGGGTCCATCCCCTGCTCGACTGCAGCGGCGAGCGCAAAGGGCTTGTACGCGGAGCCGGGCTGGCGCTTGCCCTGCGCGGCAAGGTTGAACTTGCTGTCGTCGTAGTTCGTCGAGGAGGCCATCGCCTTGATCTCGCCGGTATCCACGTCCGTGGAAACGAGGGCTGCAGCGGCACCCTCCGGCACGTAGTTGGCCGCGATCGCGCCTTCGGCCGTGTCCTGCAGGTTCGGCACGAGCGTGGTGTAAACCTCGAGGCCGCCGACGCGCGCCGTGTTGGTCCCGTAGCGCTCGATCAGCTCCTGCTGGACGTAGTCGAAGAAGTAGCGGTAGCGGAACTGCTCGTACTTGTAGCCGCGCTGGAGCCCGAGGCCGGAGCGCGACCACTTCCGGTGCTCTGCCTCGGAGATATAGCCCTGCTCGAGCATCGCGTCGAGCACGAGGTCCCGGCGCTTGATGGCCACGTCCGGGCTGATGAACGGGTTGTACTGCGAGGGCGCCTGGGGAAGTCCGGCAAGAAGTGCCGCCTCGCCGACGTTGATGTCCTCGATCTCCTTGTTGAAGTAGATCGAGGCCGCCGCCTTGACCCCCACCGCCGTGTCACCCGAGTTGGTGCCGTAGGTGGCGGTGTTGAGGTACTTCTCGAGGATCTCGTCCTTCGTGTAGTCCTCCTCGAACTCCATCGACCACTTCGCCTCGGTCAGCTTGCGCTCGAACGTGTCCTCGGGCTTCTTGATGTAGAGGTTGCGGACGAGCTGCTGAGTGATCGTCGATGCGCCCTGCTCGATCTCGCCGGCCTCGACGTTCTGGACCGTCGCGCGGATGATCGCCGAGAAATCGACGCCGTCGTGCTCGTAGAAGTTCTCGTCCTCGATCGCGATCGTCGCGTTCTGGAGGTTCTTCGGGATCGCCCTGAGGCCGACCGGCTCGCGGATGATGCTCAGCGTCGATGTAGCCCAAGCCGGGATCCATCGGCGGCGTAGACGATTGAGTTCGCGCCCTGCTCGCCCACGATTTTCTGGTTCTCGATCGGGTCCACGTCACTCCACATGTCGTAGACCCAGCCCGCAGCAGCGCCCGCCGCAATGCCGATCACCACGAGGACAAGGCCGAGTCCCAGCAGGATCTTCTTGACAGGGGAGCCGCTCGAGCGCTGATGGCGCTTTCGTGCTCGTGAAGACATAGCTAGCTAGTGAAAAAGGGTAACGAGGCGATCCCGTGCGCGGATCACCTTGCAATAACGCCGTCTGAGCGCTATTCGTCGCCTGTCTCGAGCACTCCTGCACTGAACAGGAGTTGGTGGGCACGCTCACGCAGCGCCGCCTCCTCGCCCGAGACCGATGTGCGGGCGCTGCCGTGCGGGCCGTGGACGACGAGCCGGACGCCCTCGGGCGTGATCTCGGCGGTCTCGATATCGGACGCCTCGAGCGGGGCAAGCGCCGCCCGCGCCTTGTCGATGTCGCCGTCGCGGGGAAGCCAGACCGAGCAGGCGACCGGCGCGTTCTGGTCACCGGTCGAGCGGTTGAAGACGGTGTTGGTGACGACCTTCTCGTTCGGGACGATCATCAGGCGGCCGTCGCCCGTGTCGATGTAGGTGTAGGAGAGCGTGAGGTCGTCGACCCGGCCGGTCTCGTCATCCAGCGTGATCGTGTCGCCGATCCGGATCGGCTGCGTGACCGCCAGCAGGATCCCGGCCAGCGGGTTCGCCAGCACCTGCCGCGCAGCGAGGCCGAGCACGATGCCGAGCACGGCGCTCGAGGCCAAAAGGCCAGTCGCCAGCTTCTCGAGCTTCGTGAACTGGCTGAGCGCGAGGCCGATGCCGATGACGACGATCGTCACGAAGATGAGCCTGCGAACGACGCGAAGCCGGGTGGCGGCCGCGCGCGAAACGCCCACGTCCGTCACCTGCCCGGCGAGGCGCCCGCCGCGCGCCAGCACGATCCGGTCGACGAGGTACGCGATCACGATCGACACCGCAACCGTGATTACGGCGCCAAGGAGATCGCTGTCTGTTTCGATGAAGGTCCCGACCACGTGTTCAATGATTACCGGGTCCGAAATCGATCCTGCCAAGCTAGCTCCGCGAATGACCGCCTCACCATCACAACCGACCCGCGCCGTGCTCTTCGACGCGCTCGGAACGCTCGTGGATCTCGAGCCTCCGTGGGTCCCTCTCGCGTCCGTTCTGGAGATGGACGAAGCCGAGGTTGCAACCGCCGTGAGGGCCGAGATGGACTACTTCAAGGAGCACTCGCACGAGGGCAAGGACGCAGCCTCGCTCGACGCTCTTCGCACCCGCTGCGCCGACATTCTCTCCTGGGAGCTCGACCGCGAGGTGCCGCTGAAGACGATGATGGACGCCTTCGTGTTTTACGCCTTCGACGACGCGCGCCCAGCCCTCGACGAACTCCGCAAGGCCGGCCTGCGGCTCGTCTGCGTCTCGAACTGGGACGTCTCCTTGCCCGAGGTGCTGGAGCGCTGCGGACTCGACAAAGCGCTCGACGGCGTCGTGACTTCGGCCGAAGCCGGCGTGCGGAAGCCTGACCCGGCGATCTTCACGGCCGCACTGAACCTGGCGGGCTGCGGGCCAGACGAGGCGCTCCACGTCGGCGACACCGTCGCCGAGGACATCGCCGGGGCGGGCGCCGCAGGCATTCGCGCGCTCCACATCGACCGGGCGGGCGGTGGCGATATCTCCTCGCTGGCCGAGGTCGCCCGAGCGGTGAGAAGTGGCTGAATTCGGCTCGTTCGGACCGTCCGCCCGACGAGTCCGCTCCTCCTCCGCGTTTCGTTCCGGCCCCGGAGCACTCGAAGGGATTCGACAAGCGGAAGCCGTGGGCGCAGCTTCAGCCCATCGACGCGCTGATCGGCTTCCTGATCATCTTCCTCGGACTGGCGCTGGCGGGAGGGATCGTCCTGGGCCTGATCGAGCAGGAGCCCGACGCCACCCTGGCCGCGCTCATCCCGCAAGGGCTCCTTTTCATCGGCGTTCCGATCCTGGTCGCCTCGCGGCGGGTGGACGCACGCCCGTGGCGGCTGGTGGGCTACGTCCCGTTCAAGGCCAGGGACCTCTGGCTGGTCGCCGCCGCGATGGGCGCGCAGATCGCGGTCACCGTCATCTTCACCGCTCTCTTCTTCACGCCCGAGCAGGACACGCTGGTCGAGGACGTCGAGTTCAACGAGACCACGCTCACCGCCATCGCAACCGTCTTCTTGATCTGCATCGCGGCGCCGATCACCGAGGAGACCCTCTTCCGCGGCCTGTTCTTCGGCGCGCTTCGCAGCCGCACTCCGTTCTGGGTCGCTGCGGCCGCGTCCGGCCTGCTCTTCGGCTCGGTGCACCTCCCCTCGGGGGACCTCGCCGTGGCGGGCCTGCTCTCTTTCCTCGGCGTGATCCTGGCGTGGCTCTATGAGCGCACACGATCGCTCGGGCCGCCGATCGTCCTGCACATGGTGAACAATTCGATCGCGATCATCCCGCTGCTGAGTTAGTGACAAATCAACTTGAGACAACTACGCGAGGTGGCACAATTGCGGGCATGAAGCGTGTCCTTCTTCCCCTCGCTGCCCTAGCCCTGCTCGTCCCTGGCTCCGCCTCGGCCCAAGATCTGGCCCAGGACCAGCTTCTTCAGGGCGCTCCGAAGGACGCGAAGGTCCGCATCGCGCTCAAGAACGTGAACGGCAGCAAGGTGCACGTCGGCAGCAGGGTCCTCGGCGTCGGCTACGTCCGCCCGTTCGTGCCGAACCAGGAGGTGCGGGTGTGGGTCTCCAAGGCCAACAACGAGGTCGCCGCCAAGCACCAGCCGATCCGGCGTGTGAAGGGCAAGAACCAGGGCCGCTTCAAGATCCGCTCGCCCCGCCTGATCGAGGACGGCTCCTACCGGATCCGCGCCAAGAAGGATGCCTCGCCGAACCAGGAGGGCTTCTCGAAGCAGTCGCGGGCGGTCGGCATCTCCTACCCGGACCTTGATCCGGGGATGCAGAACAACGACGTGAACCTCTTCAACGACCTCCTGGACAAGCAGGCCTACTTCACCTCGAACGGCTCGAGCTACGGCTCGGCGACTGGGCGCGCCGTCCTCGCATACCGCAAGGTGAACGGAATGTCTCGCACGACCAACGCCACACCGGCGATCTTCCGCACGCTTGCGAACGGCGGCGGCAGCTTCAAGCTCAAGTACCCGGGCGCCGGCAAGCACGTCGAGGCCGACCTCTCGCGCCAGGTGATGGTCCTCGCAGACAACGGCAAGCCGAAGCACATCTTCCACATCTCCTCGGGAACGGCGGCGACGCCGACGATCAGGGGCCACCACACCTTCTTCCGCAAGCAGTACGGGACGAACGCGAGCGGCATGGTCCACTCCGTCTACTTCGGGCCGACGAACCGCGGCTACGCGACGCACGGGTACAAGTCAGTGCCGAACTACCCGGCAAGCCACGGGTGCCTGCGCAACCCGATCCCGAACTCGCTCTTCATCTACAACTGGATCAACCTCGGCGAGTCCATCTACGTCTACTCGTGAGCCGTCGTTGAGCTCTGATCAGGACGGCGCCCGCGAGACGCTCGTGGCCGAGCTGCGCGAGCACGCCCTGATCCTGGGCGAGGTGACGCTCTCGAGCGGGCAGACCGCTCAGTACTACGTGGACGCGCGCCGGGCGATCATGCGGCCGGCCGGCTTCCGCGCCGCGGGCGAGCTGATCGCGGCGGCGGCCACCGAGGCGGGCGCCGTGGCCGTAGGCGGTCCGGTTATGGCCGCAATCCCGCTGGCCTGCGCCGCCATCGCCGTGCCTGGCGGCGACGATCTGGTCGGGTTCTTCGTCCGCAAGGAGCGAAAGCAGCACGGGCTCCAGCGCTGGGTCGAAGGTCCGGTGGAAGAAGGCGCGAAGGTGCTCGTGGTCGAGGACACCGTGACCACGGGCGGCTCGACGGTGTCGGCGATCGAGCGCATCCGCGAGGAGGGCCTCGACATCGTCGCCACCCTCTGCGTGGTCGATCGCCTGGCGGGCGGAGGCGACGCGATCGCCGCCGCGGCCGACGCGCCCTTCCAGGCGCTCACGACGATCGACGACGTCTACCCGGACCGCCCCGACCGCTGAGCCGCACACCGAAAGGCATCAGCGCGGTATCCGGGCTGTGTCGACTAGTGCGGCGGGCGGGTGCGGAGCGTGCGGATCGCCTCCTGCGCCTGCTTCGACTCGGCGCCGGTGTTTCGATCGGCGTTCTCGGCGATGACCGCGGTCACGACCGCGACGCCCTTTCGCTCCAGCACGATGACGCTCACGCGCTGCGGCACGCCCGACTTCTTGGCGACCCCTTTCGCCTCGACGATCGCACCCTCGTACTCGTGCTTGAACGGCTTCGCCTTGCCGGGGTCGAGCGGCTTCTTGTAACCGGGAAGGAGCTTCGCGGTCTGGGTCGCGAACGCCTTCGGGTCGCCGCCCAGCGCGTCATCGGTCCGGTCGATCGTAATCGCCGCCGAGACCAGCTCGTCAGGCGCAGTCAGGGTCGTCACCGTTCCCCGCTCCTTGGCGCTCCAGCCCGGCGGCCGGCCGAACGCCACGCCCGCGCCGGCGTTGACGAACTCCTCGTAGCCGCGCTTGAGCTGCGGCAGCTTGTCGACCGTCTCCTTCTTGCGCTCGACCGGCTTCGGCTCCGGCTCGTCCTTGGAGCCGCAGCCGCCGGCCAGAAGACCGACGACGACGACTGTTAGTAGCGCGCGAAGACGCATGCGCGGCGGTGGGATCCGGCTTTACTCCTCGAAGCTCGTCAGGTCCTGCGCTTCGATCCCGTTCGCCTCGCAATAGGACTCGTAGCGGTCGAGCGAGGTTTTCCAGTTCTCGCGGGCGATGATGCTGCCGTCGTCGTCGAGGAACAGGAGCTCGCCAACGATGACGAAGAACACCTCGGCGTTCTCGTCGCCGCAGCTGTATGGCGTGTGCGAGGACGCCGCGACCTCATACACCGTGTCGCCGGCCTCGGAGACCCAGTCGTGCTCTTTGTAGCCCCAGGCGCCCTTCATCGTGTGTCCGATCACGATTCCGGTGTGGAGGTGCGTCGGAAGCTCGATGCCCGGAGGGAATCGCATCGCGACCACGATCTCGCCGTGGATCGGGTCGATCTTGAAGTACTTCAGCTCGACCTCGTCGCTATAGGGCGTAAACGGCACCCAAGGCAGCGAATCCCCCTTCACGTTCGACACCACGATGTTCTTCGTAGCGGTGGTCATCCATGTCCCCTTTCGTCGATCGCGCCTTTCGGCAGGCTGTACGGCACAGTAACGCCAGTTGCTCGCCGACAGACGGGAGGCTCAATACTGCCCGACCAGGCCGCAGTTCGAATCCGGTTTTGGGAGTCAGTTGCCTGGATTCCAAGCCAGTCGGCGGTCCAACATCTTGAGGCTTTTGGACAAGTCGGTCGTGTCATAAACACGGACGCGATCGCTGGGCCAGGCAGCATTATCGGGCTCGCCTGTGTTGAGTTCGTAGTACTCGCAGTGGCCTCGTGAAAGCGTGGCCCCACCGTGCAGGAGGCCAACCTGTATGAGACGAGCCAGCATCTCCTCTGCCAGAAGCCGCTGGTCCTCGGTATCCCGTCTTGTCACCGTCCCGGCGGCGACGTTCCCGTTGACAAAGTGGGTCGTCCCCTCGGCCCGTACCGAGATGGCCAACACCATGCGGTCATCTACCCCGGCCCATTGGCCGACATCGCTCACCAGAGCCATCAGCGGGTCCCCATTGACCAATAGGACCGAGAACGGGATTCGCTTCCGGCCGGCGACCTCGAGCAGGACATGCTCACTCAGCACTCGACCCCCAGCCCCGGAATCGGCGTCATTCTGCGTCCCGCGAACCGTGAGGGCTTGATTTCTGCTCAGATGAACGACGTCGGCCTCGATCACATCGTCTCCAACGTGGCAGCGAACCGCATCGTTCGTCAGTTCCAAGGACGAAATCTCGACACCGAGCCGGAGACTGCCGCCAAGATCTCGGAGGCGCGCCGACAGCGTCTCCGTCAACTCGAAGCACCCGCCCCTCGGATAGCGGTAGGCGCGGGTTCCGCCAAGCGTCAAGGTCCGAATCGATGTCAAGATGGACAGCAAGCGCCAGCTGAACGCCCGGTTCCGGCGAATGCCGCCCAAGCCGTACAGTGCCCGGTTCCTGATCGAGTTGGGGCTGGTTACGAGGATCTTCGGTTGGACGTTCATGACGGGAAGCTCAACTCCCAGGTCATTCAGGAGGCGATACGCAGCCGGCACGTTCCCGATGTAGTGGCAGCCAACCTCCAAGTTGTCCACACCGAAGAGATCGCGCACGTACCAGGCGCCACCGATCTCGTTTCGCCGTTCGACCAAGAGGACGCTGTCTCCCCGCTGCGCGATCCTGCAGGCCAAAGCAAGGTTGTGCGGGCTCGCGCCGACTACGACGTGCAAGCCGTCATCGTCCCGCGTGCGACGTACGGTGTTCTTTGCGGCCACAGTCCCCGTTACCGGTGGCCCATTTTCCCCTGGACTTGCGGCCATTTGGGTGCACTCTACTGCTGACAAGCGGGGGTGCCGGCGCTCCTCGATACAGGCACGCCCCGACCAGGATTCGAACCTGGGGCCTACTCCTTAGGAGGGAGTCGCTCTGTCCAGCTGAGCTATCGGGGCCTCCGGCCAGATTACGGCCCGGGACGGCTCCACACGCCCAGGTGCGTCACTCGCCTTCGTCGTAGAGGCTCTCGGACGCCACCTGCGCGAGGCGGCGGTCCCAGAGCTTCACGGTGAGGAAGACGTCCGAGTCGCCGAAGCCGTGCACAGCATCCACGGCGACGAGCGTGAAGCGGCCGTCGCGGACCGGGCACTGGTCGACGACCTCGCCGTCGAGCTCGGCCGTCGCGGCGACCGCGCCGCGCACCATCGGCAGGCCCCAGACGAGAGTCACGTCGCCACCGCGGCCGGCCTCCGAGCGCCAAGACCCGAGGACGTCGTCTGAGAGGTCGATCTCCCACTCGGGGCTGTCTTCGACGGTGACGTCGGTGAACTCGGCCTTGGCGCTGAAGTCCTTGGGCTCGTCGCCCTCGGGCCGCACGAACGAAACCCAGCCGTAGTACTCGACCAGGACAGGCTCGGACCCCTCGGGCGCATCCGACGGCACGGACGGCTCCTGGGCGCGGCCCGTCACCGGCACGTAGACACGCCCGCCCCAGCCGCGCTCGGGGAACCAGCGCAGGGTCTCCGGGTTCAGTGCGGAGCCGGCGTCGGCCACGAGCGGCTCGCACGCCTCGGTGATGTGGGTCGTAAGACGCTCCGCCCAGCGCCCCGCCGGCTCGGCGTCCTGCGCGGCGTCGGCGATGAAGCGGGGGAAGGGGCGCGAGCTGGGAGGGGTCATCGGGTGGACAAGCCTAGTCGCGGGGCGTACAGTCCCTGAGCCAAGGAAATCGACGGAGGGGACGAGGGATGAAGAAGACAGCGGGATGGTTGAGTTCTCTTGCCGCGTGCGCGGTGGTCGCCGCCACGCTGCCTGCGGGCGGCGCGAGCGCTCACGTCAAGACGTTCGACTCGACGGTGACGCTCAGGGTCACCGATAACTACGTCTACAAGGGGCGGGTCAAGTCCGAGGAGAAGGACTGCTACCAGCATCGGGGAGTGACGATCTACAACGAGGCCGGCGACGAAGTCCTCTCGGGGGAGACCAACAACCGGGGCAGGTACCGCCTCATGTTCGTCGGAGAGCAGTACTACGCGAAGGTGGACAAGGTCACGGTCGGAATGGGGGTCCACCAGCACACGTGCCGTGCCGACAAGTCAGAGACGACCATAGCGGCCGCCGAGGCTAGCCGCGGGCAGCGAAGCGCTGAATTTCACGAGACGCGACGATCGGCCACGGCGCGCGGATGAGCGTGTGGCTACCGAGGTCACGATCAACGACAGATGCAGCTTCGACTGCCGCGCCGCTTCGCCCCGGCGCAACTACACGGTGGACTTCTTCGGCAAGGTGAGGTCCGAGGCCCCGCAATGTGAGCGACGGCGCGAGGTGCGCCTTTACCGCCGCGCAAGCTCAGGCCCCGGCTACGAGCTGATCGGCAAGACCGAGTCCGACGGTGACGGCGACTGGAAGATCACGCGGACCGACAAGCCCGGTTTCACAAATTATCTCGTGAAGACCAAGGCCGTTCGCAAGGGCAACACGAACTGCCTGCGTGCAACTTCGGACAAGGAATCACACGTGTTCGTCGTCTAGCGCGTCGCGCAGGTCGGCAGCCGCCCTCTCGGGCGCGTAGGTCGAGATGTCGACTCCCGTGCCGAGCTCGAACCCGGCCCGGATCGTCAGGCGCGGGACGATGTCGATGTGCCAGGAGAACTCCTCGGCGCCGCTCGGCGTTGTGCGGATCCAGAGGTTGAATTGAGGTAAGGCCCCGAACACGCCGGCGAGCGCCCGGAGCGCAGTGCCGATCATCGCGGCGCCGCCCTGGCCCTCGGCCTCGAAAGAGGGGGCTGGGTTGCGGGGGACGATGCGAAGCTCGAACGGCGAGCGAGACGCCCATGGGCAGATCAGGATCGCCTCGTCGTCGATCGCGACCATTCGCTCCTTGCGCCGCACCTCCTCGATAGCGACGTCACCCAGGAGGTGGCCGCCCATCGTGCGCTGGTGGTAGGCGGTCGAGCGCTCGCGCTCGCGCGCGATCTCGGCGGGGACGAATCGCAGGCCGTAGAGCTGCGCGTGAGTGTGCTCGAGCGACGCGCCCGCGGCCGGGCCCTCGTTCACGATCAGGTGCACGTACGCAGACTCGGCCGCGACCGCTCGCATGCGCTCGCGCCAGCCTGCGACCGCCACCTCGAGCTCCTCGGCCGAGAGCGCCGCCATCGACGTCTCGTGCCGGGGCGTGTTCACGATCACCTCGTGCGAGCCGTCGGCCGGCTGCGATCCGAAGAGCCCGACCTCGGCGGTGCGCCGCGAGTCGGCCAACGGGTCGGCCGCGCTGGAGAAGCCGCCGCTGTCGGCCTCGCCGTCCCCGCCGCCACCGAGGACCGGGTAGAGGTTCGGAACGGAGCGAACGCGCCATCCGGGCGTGTCAGCCCCTCCACCGCCGGGACGGTCCGCCCAGACCTCGGGCGGCGTGCGGTCCTCGCGCCCCTCGCAGAACGGGCATTTCTCGGCAGCGTCGGGATTCGATTCGGCGACGGCGGGCGAGAACGCGTCGGGCCGCTCTGCCCTGCCGGGCGCGAGCACGACTCGCAGCCCCGTGAGCTGATCGATGCGTATTTCGGGAGCGGTCAGGGCGCTACTACGGCGAGGGTGGCTCGCCCGGATCCACGTCCTCGAGCTGGCTCAGGTCGGGCGGAGGCACATCCTCCGGGCTGATCGGCGGCGGCATCTGAGCGGGGTCGATGGGCGGCGCGACCGGCGGCTGCTCCCCGTCCTTGCGCACGAACGCGTGCAGCAGGTCGATCGGCAGCGGGAAGACGATCGTCGTGTTCTGGTTCACGCCCATCTCCAGGAGCGTCTGCAGGTAGCGGAGCTGGAGGGTCGTCGGGTTCCTGCTCATGACGTCCGCCGCTTGGCTCAGCTTGGCGGACGCCTGGAACTCGCCGTCGGCGGAGATGACCTTGGCGCGGCGCTCACGCTCGGCCTCGGCCTGGCGGGCGATCGCGCGTTGCATCTCGGTCGGGAGCTCGACGTCCTTGACCTCGACGGTCGAGACCTTGACGCCCCACGGCTCGGTCTGCTCGTCGATGATCTGCTGGAGCTCGATGTTGAGGCGCTCGCGCTCAGAGAGGAGCGAGTCGAGCTCTGCCTTGCCGAGCACTGAGCGAAGCGTGGTCTGGGAGATCTGCGAAGTGGCGAGCAGGTAGTTCTCGACCTCGGTGATTGCCATGTTGGGGTCGACGACGCGGAAGTAGGCGACCGCGTTCACGCGGACGGTCACGTTGTCCTTGGTGATGACCTCCTGCGGCGGCACGTTCAGCGTGATGGTTCGCAGGTCGACGCGGACCATCTGGTCGATGAACGGGATGAGGAGGATCAGGCCCGGGCCCTTCTGGGCGATCAGGCGGCCCAGGCGGAAGATGACCCCGCGCTCGTACTCGCGGAGGATGCGCACCGCCGCGGCGAGGATGATCAGCAGGACTACCCCGAGTATTGCTGCAACTACCAGTCCAGCTGACAAAAGAACGTGCTCCTTTACGTCGGGGTCTCAGGGCTTGAATCGACCGGGCGGACCTTGAGCGTCAGGCCCTCGATCTCTTCGACTCGCACTCTATCGCCGGTTGGGATCGGCTCTCCGTCATCCGCGCGCTCGGCGCGCCACAGGGCACCCTGGACGAAGACCTGGCCGACAGGATCGACCGGCACGCGCACGTCTCCCTCGGCGCCAATGAGCTCCTCGTACCCCGTGTAGACCTTGCCGCGGCGCGCCTCCATCACCTTGCGTCCGACCCAGATGATCGGCGAGTGCCGAAGACGACGGCGATGCCGATCACCAGCGGTGCCGAGACCTCGAAGTCCTCGTTGGTGTCGAAGAGGAGGAGGCCCGAGATGGCGAGTCGAGACGACTCCGAGGACGCCCATGATGCCCGCGGTCGGAAGCTGCGTCTCGGCGATCAGAAGCCCGACTCCGAGGATGAGGAGCACCACGCCGGCCGCCGTCACCGGAAGCTGGGACGAGGCGAACAGCCCGACTATCAGCGCGATGAGCCCGGTCGCCCCCGGCACGATGAGGCCCGGGCTGAAGATCTCGACCAGGAGCCCGACGATGCCCGCGAGGATCAGGAGGAAGGCGACGTTCGGGTTGACGATGATCTGCAGGACCTCGTACTGGAAGGGCATGTCGCGCTCGTCGACGGTGAGTCCCTCGGTGTCGAGCGTGGTCGCCTTGGGCCCCTGGACCTCGAAGCCGTCGAGCTGCTCCAGGAGGTCTTGGGTGTCGGCGGCGACGATGTCGATCAATCCGGCTTCAAGGGCCTCGGCGGCGGTGACGTTGGTCGCGTCGCGGACCATCTCCTCGGCCAGCTCGGGGTTTCGCCCGTGCTCCTCGGTCAGCGCGCGGACGTAGGCGGCTGCGTCGTTCTCGATCTTCGTGCCGAGCACCTCCCCGATGTCCTCGCCGCCGATCGTGATCGGCGAAGCAGAGCCGATGTTGGTCTGCGGCGCCATCGCGGCCACGTCGGCCGCCTGCGTGATGAAGAGGCCCGCCGATGCGGCTCGGGCGCCGTTGGGCGAGACGTAGACGACGACCGGCATCGGCGCCGCGATGATGTCCTTGACGATCTCGCGCATCGAAGTGTCGAGCCCGCCGGGCGTGTCGAGCCGGACGATCACGAGCTCGGCCGCATCGTCAGCGGCATCCTCGAGAGCACGCCCCATCCAAGCCTCGGTCGCGGGATCGATCGTCCCCGAGAGCTCGATGGAAACCGCCTCGCCGGTCCCGTCCTGCGCCGGCGCCCCGGCGGCAAGCGCGAGCCCCGCGACAATCGCGGCCAGCGACCCGAAGATGCGCGACTTTCGTCTCACACCGTGATTATCGCGCGCGCTTGGTAGGCCTGGCGACCGGTGAAATGAGCGTGGGCAACCCACGTGAGTGCGACGGGCACCGAGGACGGTGCCTGGCACCTTGATCGCTACGGAGCGACGGGAACGCCGGGCGAACCGAACATGAGGAACCACACGGAGCAGACGATGCCGACGAGGATCGTCGCTGTGATGACGATGTCCTCGATCGGGTGGGTGTCGGGCCCGGTGCGCCGCTCGGCCGAGAGGCTGCGGTTCCAGTCGTGGCGGACCGGCTTGCCCTCGTCGTGCGTGACGACGGCCTTGATCCACGCCAGGATGTAGGCCATCAGGCCGTAGGAGAGGATGATCCCGAAGAGCGCGACGCCGAGTCCGCTGAAGGACGGAGTCGTCCCGCCTTGGAGCTGCGAGCCCACCCAGACCCAGAGGTAGGGCACGCCGGCGCCGAAGACGATCACCGCCATGGCCCCGAGAGGCCAGCGCAGCACGCTCCAGATCGCATGTCCCACGTGCTCCCATGATTACTGCGCGTACTCCTCGATGTCCGCCGCGAGTCGTTCCCTGAGCGTCCGGGTACCCGCCGTACCTCGGGTAGGCAACCTCTCCGTTCGAATCGATGAACGCAGTGCTGGGAAACTCACGGGCGATGCCAGCTCCTCCGCGCAGTTCCTGATCCGGATCGAGATAGCTCGGATACGGCAACGGGAAGTCCCGACAGGAAGGTCGCACCGGTTTCAGGACCGTCGTCCGCAGAGTAGTCCGATGAATGCGATTTCGTCACCTCGCTCGATCGCTTGCTACTGGAAGTCCGGGAACTCCTCGCGACAGGGCCCGCACCACGAAGCCCATTTGTTGACGACGACGGGAATGCCCGCCGCCTCGAGCTCTGCGAGGCGAGAGTTGTAACCCGTCGACTCCCTCGTCGAGGATCTCGTTCGCCTGGTCGCGGATCGCGGCGAGCTCGGGCGGCGCGCCCTTGACCGGCGCCTGCGCCTCTTCGAGCGTACAGGGCCGAGTCCGGATTGGCGCTATCGGGGTCGACCGTGTCGGGTTCGCCGCCGCCGCAGCCCGCGCCCAGCGCGACGACTACCGCGACTGCGATCACGGCTACGACATTCCTGCAATTCGCGCCAATTGAAGACATTTGACCGTTGAGGCTGGTACTTTTGGGGTGGATCCCGCGTCAGGGACCGCGGGGGCTCCGGCCAGGCATGTAGGGGGAAAGCCACGCCGGCCGCCTCCATCGAGCTTACATCGCTCGCCAGTGCGTTTTGGACGTCTCAGGCGAGCCCCTTTCGAGAAAGCCTCACCTTGGCAAACACCACCGACGTGGCCGCTAGCGCGGTCAGCATCCCAACGGAATCGGAGCTCGAGCGAGCTCAGGAGTTCGCGCGGGAACCCATCCTGCTCGAAGGTGAGACCGTCGAGGACCTGGCGCCCGGAACGGCGCGCCGCCGCGCTCTCGACGACGCGCTGGCAGAGATCGAGGCGGGCCACGAGGAGCCTTCAACAGAATGGCGGCGGCACTACTCGTTGATGCTCGGCCTGGAGCGCATCCTCGAGATGGAGCCGCCGACCCTCCTCGACGGCGCCGAGCTGAACGACCACCAGGTCGACGCGCTCTCGGGGACGCTCGCCGCCCTCGTCACCGAGATCGAGGACGGTCCGATCACCAACGGCAATGGCAATGGCTCGAACGGCGCGAGCGCACCGGCCGCCGAGGAGACGGCATCCGAGAACGGCGCCGGCGAGGACGAGGAGGACCTCGACGACGAGCTCGAGCCCGACGAGGAGCCTCAGGACTGGGCCGACGAGCCGGCTGAGGACGACGAGGACGTGGTTTCCGAGGCGCCCGAGGACCCCGGCGCATCGAGGCGGTTTTGGTTCGAGCACGCGACGGGCGCCGGCAAGACCGTCGCAGCCGTCGGATTCGTCGAGTCGTCTCGCACCGGCGGGATCCTGATCCTCACTCACCGCCGGAACCTCGTCGACCAGTTCATCGGCGAGATCTCGGACCGCGGCTACAAGGACCGCCTGTCGCCCCCGCTTCTGGGCAAGGCCGACCACGCCCACGGCCCCGTCACGGTCGAGACCTACCAGTGGTTCGTCCGCAACTCGAAGGAGATCTCGGACGCATACGCGATCGTGATCTGCGACGAGGCGCACACCGCGCTCGGCGAGAAGACCAGCGCGTGCATCCGCCAGATGGACGGCCCCGTCTTCATCGGCATGACCGCGACCGGCGCGCTGATCGCCCGCCACGTCGCCGACCTCTTCCCGACCCAGACGTCGCGCTTCGACCTCGCCCAGGCCGCGCGCCGCGGCGTGATCGCGCCCCTTCGCTGCATCCGCATCCCGCCGGGGCCGGGCGTGCGCTCGCTCGCGAAGGTGCCGCTCCGGCGCGGCGAGGTTGACCAGGACTTCGATCAGGAGGAGCTGGCGAAGCTCCTCGACCAGGGGCCGTTCAACGTGGCGATCGCCGATCTCTACAAGGCGCGCTTCTCCAAGGTTCCGGGCGTCCTCTACACCGCGGGCGTCAAGCACGCCAACAACGTCGCCGCAGCGATGCGCGACGTCGGCATCAACGCGCGCGCCGTCTCGGGCGAGACCAACAAGCGCGAGCTCGCCGAGATCCTGGCCGCGTTCGAGCGCGGCGATGTCGACGTGCTCTGCAACGCGATGCTTCTGGCCGAGGGGTGGAACTCGCCCCGCGCGACGATCTGCATGCACCTCGCGCCAACCGCTTCGCGGCGCATCTACCAGCAGCGCGTGGGCCGCGTGACCCGGAAGGCGCCCGGGAAGGAGGCGGGGCTCGTGATCGACCTCGTCCATCCCGCGACGACCTCCGACGAAACGATCGTGACCCTCCACTCGCTCCTCGACCGCGACGTCTACCGCGGCGGTGCCATCGTCGTCGGCCCCGTCCGGCGCGGGCGCGGGCGCCGGGTGCGCGTCGAGCGGCGGATCGTCCCAGTCTCGGCCGACCCCGAGCGCCGCGTTGCCGTCCTCGAACGCGAGCTCTGGCGGATCGCCGTCGAGAACCTGAACTACTCCGAGCAGCACGCCTGGGCTGCGCTGGCCGGCTCGAAGGTGACGTCGAACCAGTGGCGCCGCGCCAAGGCGATGATCCAGCACGACGAGGCGAAGGAACTGCGACGCCGCTTCCTCCTGACCTGCGTCCAGCGAAACCGCAACCACCAGCTCCGCTTGAAGGCGATGGCCGAGGTGGCCGCGCTCCGCGACGCCGAGGCGTTCGACGACTGCGTCGACATCGTCACCACCTGGAGCCGCGAGGACCGCCGCGCCGGGGCCAAGCTTCTGCTCCAAGCGCTCGCCGAGCGCCGCATCGGCCGCCGCGACCAGGCTCAGGCCTGGGTCTGGCGCCTTGCCGAGACCACCCGCGAGCTCCACGAGCAGTACGCCGTTCAGCGCTGGCCGGAGACGAAGCGCCTGCTGGGCCTGTTCGTCAACTCATCCGGCCGCGCCCACGGCCGCAACGCCCGGCGCCTCGTCACCGCTGCGCGCCAGCAGGACCGCCGCCTCGCGGTAGCGCTCCTCGCCGCGGCGGTCGCCCATACGCCCGAGGCCGAAGAGGTGCTCCGCGGTGCACGCATGCGCATGGCGCGGAAGCCCTCGGCCGTCGCCCGCGAACTGCTCAGGAACTTCCCGAAGCCCGGCTCCGGCCGCCGGCGCCGCCGCAAGAAGGGCGGCAACGGCGACAAGCCGAAGGGCAACGGCAACTCGCCCGGGCGCGAGGTGCTCGACGCGGAGGTCGTGGACGACGAGGCGCTCGATGCGGAGGCGACGAATGACGAAGGCGCCGATGCGGTCGAGGAGACGTCCAGCGAGGGCGCTGATGAGGTCGAGGACAGTGCCGACGTCGATGGACGACTCCGACGATTCTGGAGTCGACCAGGGTGAGGAAGCTGGCGATGACGCCGACGCCGACGACGATTCAGACGCCTCCGACGACTGATTCACATGATCGGGCGGGGTTTTACGGACTATGTCCGTACAACTCCGACCTCGATGCCTAGTCACATGATCGGGCGGGATTGTGCCGCTCTGCGCGGCACAAGTCCGACCTCGTTGCCTAGAGACGCAGCGAGACTTCGCCGGCGCCCAGCGCGAGCCGTTCGCCCGCGTCGGTGACCACGACGAGGTTCCCGCGCTCGTCGATGCCATCGGCAACGCCCTCCCCTTGGGTGCCAGAACCACCAGCCCCCTCCCAGGCAATCTCGCGGCCACGCAGCGCATCCCGCGCCTCGAACGCGGCCACGACCTCCTCAGGCCCCGCGGCAGTCCACTTCCCGAGGGCAACCCGCAGCGCCACCAAAGCGTCGTCCACCCCAACCGCGTGCCCAAGCGACGTCGCGGGCCAGCGCAGGTCCTCCGGAAACTCCTCATCCGAGATCGAAAGGTTCAAGCCCGACGCCGATCACCGCCCAGTCCGGCGGCCTCGCCTCGATCAGGACGCCCGCGAGCTTCCGCTCGCCAAGCCAGACGTCGTTCGGCCACTTGACCTGGCACTCGACCGGTGCGAGGGCCTCGGCCGCATCGCACACCGCGAGCGGCACCGCCAGCGGGAGCAGCGAGTGATGCGCCTCGAGCGGCCGCAGGATCGCCGAGCAGAGAAGCGCCGACCCCGCGGGCGCCGACCACGTGCGGCCGGTCCGCCCTCGCCCGGCAGTCTGCTCGTCTGCGGTGACGACCGTCCCCGATGGCGCCCCCGCGACCGCGAGCTCCGCGCGCGATCGTTCGTCGAGTCCGTCACCCGGTGATGGACGGTCGGGCCGTCGAAGCTCACGACGGCGAACGATGGCACGCGCGTCAGCCGCTGCGCCCGGAGAACGCGCGTGCCCGCTCGACTGCTTGGCCGCGTCGCGGCACGATCACCCCGCCGAACTCCAGCAGGTGTCGGCGCGCCTTGCTCACGAGATATCCACCTTCTCGCAGTCGCCCGCGATCTTGTCGGAGCTGTCGGCAAAGACTTTGTCGTTGCCGGCGCCGCATTTCACCTTGTCCTTGCCGCCCTTGGCGACCTCGATGATGTCCTTGCCGTCGCCGCCCTTCACCTTGTCCTCGCCGCCTTCGCCGTAGAGGACGTCGCGCGTGGCGCCGCCGGTGATCTTGTCGGCGCCGCCGCCGCCCTCGATCGTCATGAAGATCTCGATGGGTCCGAGGAATCCCGGGCCGCCCTTGCCGCTCAGCTTGTCCTTGCCGCCCTCGCCCCGCAAGAGGATC
The DNA here is from genome assembly GCA_963725035.1 of uncultured bacterium. Classification (GTDB taxonomy): domain Bacteria; phylum Actinomycetota; class Thermoleophilia; order Solirubrobacterales; family 70-9; genus JALZKA01. The sequence goes on from CAVRWX010000010.1 coordinate 169,987, forward strand.
GTCTGCGTGCTGCCGAGGAAGGCGTCGCCGTCGGAGTCGTTGTTCATCATCACCGCAGGGCCGAGGATCGACTCGCCGAACTTGAAGCGGTCGACATTGTTCCCGCCGCCAAGGCCGAAGAACCCGTCCGGCCACTCCACGTCGATCTCGATCTCCGATAGCTCCGGCGACTCGTTCTCGGTGCCCGGCGACATGCCGCCCTTCTTGAGGTCGAAGTAGACGGCCGGCGCCACTGCTGCGGGGCCTTCCAGCTCGATGGTGTCGGTGTTGTTGATCGTCGGCTCCGTCAGTCCGGGGCACGGAACCTCGCCGCCCATCACGTCGTTGGTGACTTCGATGTCGGTCCCGTCGCGTCGGATCGCGACGACCTCCTCGAAGCCGGACAGCGTCACCGTAAGTGCGTCAGACACTGAGTCGTACGAGCAGCTGTATGCGGCCGAAGCGCCGCTTGCCATCGCCAGCGACCCCCCGATTGCCACGACCCCTGCCACCCAAGCCCTCTTAAGCACCTGCATCCTCCACCAACGCGTCGATCAGCCCCGCCGGATCGTGCCGGCCTGCCTCGATCGTAACTGTGATTCCGGCATCACGCGCGGTCTCTGAGGTCACCGGTCCGATCGAAACGATCCGCGCTCCCTCAGGAACTCGGCCACCAGTCACCTCCAGGAAGTTCTTGACGGTCGAGGACGAAGTGAACGTGACGTAGTCCGCCTCCATCGCGCGCTCGATCTCCTCCACCGAAGGCGTCTCGCGCACCGTCTCGTACAGCGCCACGACGTCGACCTCCGCGCCCCGTTCTCGCAGGGCATCGGGCAGGACGTCCCGCGCCTCGGCGGCGCGCGCAACCAGCACCGGCTTGCCCTCGACGGGCACATCGCCGAGAGCCTCGACGAGCGCCTCGGCGATAGAGCGCTCGGGCACCACGTCCGCGATTACGCCCCGTTCGCGGAGGGCCCGCGCGGTTCCTGGCCCGATCGCCGCCACCTGCGCCTGCGAAAGCGCCCGTGCATCGAGGCCCGCGTCCTCCATCGCCTCGAACAGGAGGCGGGCGCCGTTCGGGCTCGTCACGCATACGAGCGCGTAGGTGTGAAGCGACGCGATCGCCGCGCGCACCTCGTCCGTCTCGATCCGGGGCACGATCCGGATCGCGGGCAGCTCGACCACCTCCGCGCCGAGCGCTTCGAGCGTTCGCGCCATGTCGCTCGCCTGAGCCCGCGCGCGCGTCACGACCACCCGCTTGCCATGTAGCGGCCGGTGCTCGAGCCACGCGATGCCCTCACGGCGTGCGGCGACCGGGCCGAAGACGAGGATGGACGGCGGCCGGAGGCCCTGGCGCTCGACCTCGGCGGCGAGCGTCTCGAGAGTCGCCACCGCGGCCTTCTGCCCGGGCAGCGTTCCGCGTTCGATCGCAGCCGCCGGCTCGGCCGGATCGCGCCCCGCCTCGATCAGGCGGCGGGCGATGTCGGGCAAGTTCTTGACGCCCATGTAGAGGACGAGCGTCCCAGGGAAGTGCGCGAGCGCCTCCCAGTCGAGCGCCGTTTCAGGCTTCTCCGGGTCCTCGTGGCCGGTGACGAACGCGACCGCCGAGGCGTCGTCACGGTGTGTGACGGGAATGCCCGCATACGCGGCAGCGGCGACACCCGCGGTGACGCCGGGCACCACCTCGAAGTCCACGCCGGCTGCCCGACAAGCTTCGGCCTCCTCGCCGCCGCGGCCGAACACGAACGGGTCGCCGCCCTTGAGCCGCACTACGCTGAGCCCCCGTTGCGCCCGCGTGACGAGCGCCTCATTGATGCCGTCCTGGGTCATCGCGACATCGCCCGGCTCCTTGCCGACGTACAGAAGCTCCGCGTCCTCGCGCGCGCCGACGAGAGCGCCGCTCGGGATCAGCCGGTCGTAGAGGATCGCGTCGGCGGCGGCGATGAGCTCGAGCGCCCGAGCGGTCATCAGGCCCGGATCGCCGGGCCCGGCGCCTACGAGATACACCACACCTCGCCGAGAGGTGCGATCCGCGGTCACGCCGGCTCCTTCGCCCGCTCGAGGATCTCGCCTGCGCCGGCGGCGAGCATGCGCTCCGCGAGCGCAGCGCCAAGCGCGGCGGGTTGCTCGGGATCTCCTCGCACCGCATCACGCACCCATTCCGAACCGTCGGGCAAACCGGCGTAGCCCGCGACCGCCAGGGTCCCGTCCATGTGGCGGGCGCAGATGCCGAGCGGCGTCTCGCATGACGCATCCAGCATCTGCGTGGCGGCACGCTCGGCGGTGAACTCGACGAGCGCATCGTGGTCGGAGATGCCCGCCGCGGTGGCCGCGGTCTCGGAATCGCCCGAGCGAGCCTGAAGCGCCAGTGCGCCCTGACCCGGGGCCGGGACCATCTGGTCGGCTCCGAAGCGAAAGGCGATCTCGTCTGCTCGGCCAAGCCGCACGAGGCCGGCGGCGGCGAGAACGATCCCATCCATCTCGCCGTCCGCAAGCTTGCGAAGGCGCGTATCCACGTTGCCGCGGACCTCCACCACCTCGAGGTCGGGGCGAAGCGCCAGAAGCTGCGAGCGGCGCCTGAGGCTGGCCGTGCCCACGCGAGCACCGTCAGGCAGGTCATCGAGCGCACCCGCCTCGCCGACGAAGACGTCGGCAGGGTCCTCGCGCTCCGGCACCCCGACCAGCGCGAGGTCGTCGGGCATGTCGCCCGGGAGGTCCTTCGCCGAATGGACCCCCAGATCGGCGCGCTCCTCGCGAAGCGCCTCCTCCACCGTCCGTACGAAACGCGCCTTGTCGCCGACCTCGCCGTCCACGTTCGCGACGCGAACGAGCTCGGCGCCCCCCAGTGCCTTCGCGACTGTTTCGGCCTGCGCCAGCGCAAGGGCGCTCGACCTGGTCGCGATCCTCATCGTTAGACCATCTCCCTTACCTGCGGGCGCGGCGGTGCTCGTCGAGCTCCGTGACCTCCGCATCCGTGCCCTCCAGGGCTTCCGAGCCGGGGTCGAGGCCGAAGAGCTCGCGAAGCGCGTGAACGTGGCCCGAGACTCCCTCGGCCGCCGAGCGCTTGAGCCGAAGCGTCGGCTCGTGAAGGATGCGCCGGGCGATCGCGTTCGCCATCGCGTCCAGCCGCTCGCGGTCCGCTTCGGACAGGCTCTCCCAGCGGCTCTCGTTCTCGGCAAGGGTGCGAGCGACGATCTCGTCCGCGAGCCCGCGCAGCGCCGTGATGGTGGGAGTCACCTCCTGTGCGGTCAGCCACTCCTCGAAGCCCGCAAGCTCCGAGCGCAGGATCTTCTCGGCCTTGACCGCCTCGCCCTCGCGCGAGCTGGTGTTCCTCTCGACCAAGGCTTGGAGGTCGTCCATGTCATAGACCGTCACGCCGGTCAGCTCGCGGCACGTCGCCATGATGTCGCGCGGCACCGCGAGGTCGATGAGGAGGAGCGGCCGGCCGTCGCGCTCGGCCATCACCTCGGAGAGCGCGTCGCGCTCGATCACGTTGTGCGGCGAAGACGTGGAGGAGACGACGATGTCGGCCTGGGCCAGAAGGGACGGCAGCTCCTCGAAGCGCACGGCTCTGCCGCCGAAGCGCTGGGCGATGCCGATCGCGCGGTCGTAATGGCGGTTGGCGATGAAGACGGCATCGACTCCCCGCGAGGCCAGCGCACGGGCGGTCAGCTCGGCCGTCTCGCCGGCCCCGACCACCAGCACGGTGCGGTCCTCGAGGTCGCCGAGCGTTCGCCGCGCGAGCTCGACCGCGACCTGCGGGACCGACAGCGCCCGTTCCGAGAGAGCCGTCTCGGTCCGCGCCCGCTTGCCGGCGGCGAGCGCTCCACGGAAGAGGCGGTTAAGCACCGGACCCGTCGCGTCCTCGACCAGCGCGAGCTCATACGCGCGCTTGACCTGGCCCTGGATCTCCGCCTCGCCGACGATCATCGACTCGAGCCCTGCGGTGACCCGGAAGAGGTGGTCGGCAGCGCTGGGCCCGCGCATCGAATACAGGTGGGAGACCAGCTCGGTGGGCCGGATGTCGGCCTCGCGCGAGAGCACGCCGAGCGCTTGCGACTCCGCGTTCACCGCGTCCGAGGCGAACATGTAGAGCTCGGTGCGGTTGCAGGTCGAGATCGCCGCCGCCTCGGAGATCTGGCCGGAGGTCACGAGCTCGCCGAGCACTCCGACGGCGCGCCCCTCGGTCAGCGCCAGCCGCTCGCGGAGCTCCAGCGGAGCGGTCTTGTGCGAGACGCCAAGTACCAGGACCTCGGCCATTAGGAGGTCTCCTTGCGGCTCTCGGCGAGATCGGCCAGCTCGGTCAGGTCGCGGCGCATGCGCTCGAGCTTGGCGGCCATGATCGCGACGTAGATCAGGAGCAGCACGAGGAAGACGAGGTACGCGCCGGCGACGTACTTGCCCGCCTCGTCGATCGGCAGTGCGGGCATCAGCCGGGCGCCTCCCTTGCGGGCACGGACGGAGCGATGCGCGACGCCGGCGCCACCGGCGCCTCGGAATCGAGTGCGCGGCGAAGGCGCGAGACCTGCGCCGAGGTCATCTTGGCCGCGAGCTCGAAGCGGCTCAGCGTGATGAAGAGAAGTCCCATCCCGGCGATCGAGACCAGGAAGGTCAGAAGCATTTCCGGCGGCAGGCCGCCGTCAGCCGTGGCGAACACCCGCGGGTGGACCAGCGACTCGGCCAGACGCACCGCCATGAAGTTGAGCGGCACGAACGCGCCCGCGGTGATCGCGAAGACGGACGCGTATCGCGCCTGACGCTCGCGGTCGGCGATCGAGTACCGGAGCGGGTAGTAGGTCGCATAGAGGAGATAGACGATCAGGAACGAGACGAGCGTCGGCTCCTCCCACACCCACCACTTGCCCCACGCGGCGCGGGCCCAGATCGCGCCAGTGAGCAGCGCCGCGGTGCCGAAGATCACTCCCATGTGAATCGAGACGTAGGAGCGCACGTCGTGGATCGGGTCGCCGGTGCGCAGATGGCGGATCGAGTGGAACGCCGCGACCACGAAGCCGATCAGCGCGCAGATGGCGATCGGGACGTGGACGTAGAAGATCTTCTGGATGAAGCCCTGGTCCGCGTCGTTGGGCGCGTAGAAGAAGACGAGCGTGAACGCGAGGCCGAGAACGGCCACGGTTGCGATAGCCATGGCTCTGAGGCTGGGCATCGACATCGGGGGTTAGATCGTAGAGCGCCGAAGACGCTCGCCTTCCTCATCGCAGGGAGCTTGCAAAGGCCTCAGTCCTCGATCAGGAAGTCGTAGACCGCGTAGCCGACGAGAAGGAAGACCGCGTCGTAGAGCCCCAGCGTCAGTGCCCACTTCGGCACCCCGTCGTACTCGGGGCCTCCCGCTGCCAGAAGCAGCTCGCACGCGCCGGCGGCCGCGATCATCAGCGGGATCAGGAGCGGCAGGAGGACCAGGGGCGTCAGCAGGTCCCGGGCCCTGGAGTTGGCGCCCATGGTCGAGACGACAGCCCCCGTCGCGGCGAAGCCGAGATTGACCAGGAGGAGGATCCCCGCCACAGGAAGGAGACCTGAGACGTCGTCCAGGAAGAAGCCGGCGAAAACGGGCAGGGCAATGGCCTCGAGGATCGTCAGGTAGACAAACAGCGCGAGCACCTTCGCGATGAAGAGCGAGGTGGCCTCGACCGGGGCGAGCCTGATCGCGTCGAAGCCGCCCTCGTCGCGCTCGGCTACGAACAGGCGGTTGATGGCGAGGAGCGCCGCAAACAACACGGTCACCAGGAGGACGCCCGCGGCGAGGCTCCCCTCCAGCGATGTGCGGTCGAGGCCGAAGCGGAAGATCACGAACGTGGTGACGGCGAAGAGAGCCATCGCCGGAAGCGACTGGAGCGTCCGCAGCTCGATCCGCAGGTCCTTCATGAGGATGGTGCGGACGGGGCTCATGCGGGCCGCCCCGCCGAGTAAATCGCGCGCGCATCTGAGGCCGAGAGGCCGCTGGCAGGCCCCTCGTATGCGACCGAGCCGTCGCTGTGCAGAGCGAGCGCGCGGTCCGCGTCGGCCAGCCCGCCCTCGACATCGTGCGTCACAACGACTCGCGTAGCGCCCGAGGAGCGGCCGATCAGGGGCTCGACCTTGCCGAATCCCGCGGGGTCGAGGTGCGCGCCGGGCTCGTCGAGCAAAAGGAGTCTGGGCTCGTGGAGCACGCACCTCACAACGGCCGCGCGCTGGGCCTGACCCGCCGAAAGGGTGCGCACGAGCTGGCCCGCTCGGCGCTCCAAACCGACCTGGGCGAGCAGGTCGCCGATCCGCGGGCCGGCGTCAGGCACCCGGTGAAGATCCGCGTGAAAGGTGAGCGCCTCCGCGAGGGTCAGGTCGGCGTAGAGGAGCGGGTCGTGCCCGAGATAGCCGATCTGTCCACGCGCCCTCCAGGCTCGTCTGGGGAGCTCGGCGCCGAGGACCGTGAGCTCGCCCGCCGTCGGGCGCAGCAGCGTCGCGAGCATGCGAAGCAGCGTCGATTTGCCGGCGCCGTTCGGCCCCAGCACCACCAGCGTCTCGCCATCCGCAAGCTTGAGCGAGACGTCGCGAAGCACCGGCTCGGAGCCGTAGTCGCGCCGGAGCCCACGAGCCTCAACCGCCATATCCTTCATTCTCACAAGGCCGAGGCAAGACCGAAGCAGGAAGGCAAGGCGGATGAAGCGGATCGTTCGGGCGACAGGCACGGCCGCGCTCGTCTGTGCCGCGCTATTGGCCGCTCCCGTATACGCCGGCGGCCCGGAGGAGATCGAGTTCGGGTCGGACTTCTTCGAGCCCGGGGAAGCGGGCCCGGTCGATCTGCGCCCCTTCGCCCGCGAGGGACTCTGGTTCTCGGAAGAGCCGAACGCCGACCACAACGTCGTGCAGGACCGGGGACTCTTTCGCTCGGGCCCGCCGGGTCGCGGCAAGAGGTTTCGCATCGACATCTCGGCCGGCGATTGGCACTACTACTGCGTCGTGCACGGCTCCGTCCTCGGCGGCATGGAGGGCACGATCTCGGTCCGCCCGATCGCCGACCGCGGCGACGGCGACAGCGCACTCGTGAGATGGGCCGGCGGCGATGGCGAGAGCGGCAACCGCTTTGAGGTCGAGTGGCGCGAGCCGGGTAAGTCGTGGCGCACCTGGAAGGACTCGACGGCCAAGCCGAAGCTGGACTTCGGCCGGGACGGCTCGCCGACCGTCGCGGAGCCGGGCGTGAAATACGAGGTCCGCGTGCGCTCGTTCGCCGCAGGCGACGAGTCGCGCCGCAGCGGCCTCTCGCCCGCCGTGAGCTTCAAGGTCAACTAGTCAACGCGCTCTGCCCAGGGCCCGTGAACCAGGACTCCTGAGCGCCTCGCTCCCGTATTTGGAGCGTGGCCGCCTTGATCATCGCGCTCATGACCGCGCTGGGCCCGCCCGCGCCGCGCGCCGAGCCCGCCGAGGCTGACGGCCCGCAGCGCCCTCGCATCGAGTACCAGCAGTCGGTCGCGGTCGGCGTGCCCGAAGCCGGCTCGCTCGTACGCGGCGTGCGCTTTCCAGGCGAGGGGCGCGCGTTCTTCACGTGGGACCCGATCCGCCACGAGCGGCCCAACCGCACCTGGCGGCGCTGGGGCACCGACGACCTCGTGCGCACGACGCTGGGAGTTGTCCGGGGCTTCGCGCGCGACCACCCGAAGGCGCCGCGGGTCGGCGTCGGCGACCTGTCGGTGCGCGGCGGCGGCGACTTCGGGCCTGAGGTCGGCGGCGGGATCGGCCACGCGACGCATCAGAACGGCCTCGACGTCGACGTCTACTACCCGCTCAGGAGCGAAGCGGAGCGGGCTCCCCTAAGCGTCGGCGAGGTGGATGTCGGCCTCGCGCAGGACCTGGTCGACCGCTTCGTCGCCGCAGGAGCGGTGACGGTCTACGTCGGCCCGAACCTGCCGCTGACAGGCCCGCCCGGAGTCGTGGTGCCCCTGGCAAACCACGACAACCACCTGCACGCACGCTTCGCGCCCGGCTGAAAGCGCCTAACTCACCGAAAGTAGGAATTTCCACGATATGTGTGGGAATTCCACCTCTCGGCGCACCGCGAACCCTTGACGCACGAGGTAGGCGCTTTGGAAGAGAGCCCTAGCGGCCCTTGCGCACCGTCTTCAAGCCGACCTTCGCGAGCGGCACGATGCTCTGGCGGAGCGCCTTCAAGCGCTCCCCGGGCTTCGATCCGTAGAGGAGCCTCGTCGACGCCTTCAGCGCCTCGCCGAGCGACTCGTCGTACGGCTGCCACCAGAAATCGCGGGTGAGCCCGGGCTCCCAGGCGACGTGCTTGATGTTCACGCACTCGTAGAAGCCGAACTTCGAGTGCGAGCGGCCCAGGCCCGAGTCCTTGACCCCGCCCCACGAGGTCTGGAGCGCGCCATGGGAGTAGGAGTGGTCGTTGATCCAGACCATTCCGGACTCGATCCGCCGCGCCATGCGCTCGCCCTTCTGGCGGTCCTTTGTCCAGATCGACGCGCCCAGGCCGAAGTTCGAGTCGTTCGCACGCTCGAGCGCCTCCTCTTCGGAGCCGACGACCACGATCGGCGCGACCGGGCCGAAGATCTCCTCGCGCATGACACGCATCTCGTCCTCGACCCCGGCCAGGACGGTCGGGGCGATGAAGCGGCCGTCCATGCCGTCGAGTTCCGCGGGCCCGCCGCAGAGCCGGTCGGCGCCGGACTTGATCGCGTCGTCGACCAAGCCCGTGACCAGGTCCGCTTGGTCGGCGGAGACCATCGGGCCGATCTCGGTCGTCCACTCGAGCGGGTCGCCGACGGTGAGGCGCTCCGTCTCGGCGACCACGCCTTCGAGGAACCGGTCCGCGACCGAGTCCACCACGTAGGTGCGCTCGATCCCCGAGCAGGTCTGGCCCGCGTTCGCAAACGCTCCCCAGACGCAACCGGACACGGCGTTCTCCAGGTCGGCGTCGGCGCAGACGATCTGCGGGTCCTTGCCGCCGAGCTCGAGTACCGAGCCCTTCATCTGGCTCGCACAGATCTCGCCCACCTTGCGCCCAACCTCGACCGAGCCGGTGAAGAACACCTTGCCGACGCCCCGCGACTCGCAGATGGCCTGACCGATCTGGCCGCCGCCGTGGACGGTGCGCACGAGGCCCTCCGGCACGCCGCCACGCTCGAACGCGGCCTGGATCCGGTCTCCGAGGAGCGGGGTGAGGCTCGCTGGCTTGAGGATCACGCCGTTCCCCGACATGAGCGCGATCGCGACCTCGCCGAACGGGATCGACCACGGGTAGTTCCAGGGAGCGATGACGCCGACGACGCCGATCGGCTCGTAGCTGAAGAAGCTCCGTTTGGTCTTGAAGAAGATCTGGGGATACGAGATCGGCTCGTCTCGCAGGATCTTGGGGCCCTCGTCCGCGCACCAGTGGAGGGCGTCGATGGTCGGGATGAGCTCCATCACGTAGCTCTCGGCCATCGGCTTTCCCTGCTCGGTCGAGATCAGCCGCGCGACCCCCTCGAGGTCGTCGACCAGCTCGTCCGCGACCCGGCGCAGATAGCGGCCGCGGTCCTCTGGGGTGAGCTGCGCCCAGAACGGCTGGATCTCGGCGATGTCGGCGACGATGCCGTCGACGTCCTTTGGCTGGATCGTCTCGACCGTGCCGACGAGATCTCCCGTTGCCGGGTTGAAGGATTCGAGCTGTCCCATGGGCGCATGACCCTAGAGGCTTACGACTCGCCAAGTGTCACTTCGAGGTACCGCTGGCGCCTTGACGACTCAGCGCGAACGACAGCGAGGCCGGGGGAATGGGGCCCCCGGCCTCCCTGCCATCGACGGCCCTGCCTAGGCCGGGCCGACGCTTTGCGCCGCGCCTATGGCGTCGGCGTGGGCGGGTCTGGAGGAACGTCCGCCCGGACGACGATCTCGCAGGACCCGTTCGGGTTCTCCTCGGTCGCGTCCACGATCACGTCGACGAGGTCAAGGACTGCAGTGTCCCTGTCCGCGCCGCAGTTGATGAGGTCAGCCTCACCGTCGCGGGCGCGGAGCTCGTCGTTCTCGGGACCGCCGACCAGCGTGTCGACGCCCTCGACGTAGACGTCGCCGTCAGCCGCTGCGGTCAGAAGGTCACGTCCGTGACCTCCCGCCATGACATCGACGCCTTCGTGCGCCTTCAGCGTGTCATGGCCGTTGCCGCCGCGGATGCGGTCGTCGCCGGGTCCGCCCTTGACAAAGTCGTTGCCGTTGTCGGCGCCGACCCTGTCGTTGCCTTCGCCGGCTCGGACCAGGTCGTTGCCTCCGAGGGCGCGGACCTTGTCGTCGCCGCCAAGGGCGGTGATCGTGTCGTCCCCGCGCGAACCGATGATGCGATCTGCCTCTTCGGTCCCGCGGATGTCCAGGGCCAGAGCGACGGGTGCGAGCGTCAAGACGCACACTCCTGTCACCAGGCCCAGCCTGGTTGTGGGGGTACTCATTTCCCTGCCAACCTCCCTGCTGGGTTGGTCGTTTACGCCTTTCGAAACACGGCGACCGAGGACGAGTTGCGGCGAGTGTCTGGCACAGAGCCGGCACCAAGCGTCACTGCCTGGACCTGGCCCTTAGGCGTCGCCGCGCAGCTTTCGCAGCTCTTCGAGGCGCTTTCTCATGCTTTCCTCGAAGCCTCGGTCCGTTGGCTCGTAGAAGCGGGCGCCTCGGACCTCGGGGGGAAGGAGCGACTCGTCGGAGACTCCGCCCGGCTCGTCGTGCGGGTAGACGTAGCCCTCTCCCCGGCCCAGCTTCTTGGCTCCCGGATAGTGGGAGTCGCGCAGGGCGTCGGGCGGCAGCTTCGCGCCGTGCTCGCGGACGTGTCGCATCGCAGACGAGATCGCCGTGGTCGAGGCGTTCGACTTGGGAGCGAGCGCCAGATAGGCCGCGGCCTGCGCCAGGTTGAGAGCGCACTCGGGCAGCCCCACCCGGTCAACCGCGGCGCCGGCGGCGGTGGCGACCGCAAGGGCTCGGGGGTCGGCGTTGCCGATGTCCTCGGAGGCGAAGATGACCATGCGCCGCGCGATGAAGCGCGGGTCTTCCCCGCCCTCCAGCATTACCGCGAGGTAGTAGATGGACGCATCCACGTCGGAGCCGCGCGTCGCCTTGATCCAGGCCGAGATGTAGTCGTAGTGCCTGTCGCCCTGGCGGTCGTACCCGATCGCCTTCCGCTGGAGCGCGTCCTCGGCCGTCGCGAGGTCGATCGTTCCACCGTGAGCGCGAGCCGCCTCGACGGCGCGCTCGAGCGCACCCAGCGCTGCGCGCGCATCGCCGCCGGAGCGGTGCGCGAGCAACTCGAGAGCCTCGCCGGCGATCTCAGGGGGTTCCGCGATGCCGCGCTCTGGATCCGAGAGCGCTCGGTGCAGGAGCGCCTCGACGTCGCCGGCGCCCAGCTCTCGGAGCTCGTAGATCTGGCAGCGCGAGAGGAGCGCCGAGTTCACCTCGAAGTACGGGTTCTCCGTGGTGGCGCCGATCAGGGTCACGAGCCCCTCCTCGACGGCCGGCAGGAGCGCGTCCTGCTGGGCCTTGTTGAAGCGGTGGATCTCGTCGAGGAACAGGACGGTGCGCCGGCCGGAGGGGCGCCGCTCGCGCGCCCGCTCGATCACGGCCGTGACCTGAGCCTTGCCCGCGTTCACGGCCGACTCCTCCTCGAACGCGGCGTCGGAGGCCTGGGCGATGATCCGCGCGAGCGTGGTCTTGCCCGTACCGGGCGGGCCATAGAGGATCGCCGAGTGAGGCTCGCGAGTCTCGACCGCGGTGCGAAGCGCCGAGCCATCGGCAAGAAGATGGCCCTGCCCCACCAGCTCTTCCAGCGTCTGTGGGCGCATCCGGACTGCGAGAGGCGCATCGGCCGCCGAGACGCCGCGCGTTGTCGCCCTTTCCTCCGGCTCGTCGAAGAGGCGACTCTCCATTGCCGGAGTATGCCCCGGCGCAGCCTCACTCTAGCCTGGATTGATGGAATTGACCGGAACGGCGCCGACTGAGACGCTTGGAAGCGAGGCCGTCCAGCTGCTCTCCGAGCTCCTTCGCTTCAACACCGTCAACCCGCCCGGGAACGAGCGGCCCGCCCAGGAGCACGTCGCCAAGATCCTGCGTGACGCGGGCTTCGAGGTCGAGTTGCTCGAGCGTGAGCCCGACCGCACCAACGTCATCGCCCGGCTCAAGGGCGAGGCCGAGGGCCCGATCCTGGCCTACATCAGCCACATGGACACCGTGCCCGCCGATCCGGACGAGTGGAGCTTCAGCCCGTGGTCGGGGGACGTCGTCGACGGCTTCGTCCAGGGGCGGGGCGGGCAGGACATGAAGGACCAGGTCGCAACCGAGGTGGCCGCGGCGGCGCACCTGGCGCGCTCGGGCTGGCGGCCCGCGCGTGGCGAGCTCAAGGTGATCGTGGCGGCCGACGAGGAGCTCGGCGCCAACATGGGCGCCAAGTGGCTCTGCGAGGAGCACCCCGAGAAGGTGCGTGCCGATTTCGTGGTGAACGAGGGCGGCGGCGCCCTCTTCGAGGTCGACGGCAAGCGCTTCTACCCCGTCTCGCTTGGGGAGAAGGGTGTCTTCCGCTTCAAGCTCAAGGCTCGTGGCCGCGCGGGCCACGGCTCCGTCCCCAGCCTCGGCGACAACGCGCTCCTCCGCCTTGCGCCGGCGATCTCTCGTTTGGTCGAGCAGCCCCCGCTTCAGGCGACCGCGGCCGGCCTCGAGTTCCTCCAAGCGACGATCGGCCGCACGGTGGACACGGCCAATCCGGGCGACCTTGTCGCCGCGCTCGCCGAGCTCAGGCGGCTCGCACCCGAGGCCGCCGCCTATATGGCTGAGCCGATGCTCCGCGTGACACTCGTGCCCACTCAGATCCAGGCCGCGCCAGCCGACAACATAATCCCGGGAAGTGCCGAGGTCGTCGTCGATTGCCGCGTCCCGCCCGGCCTGGGCGAAGAGCACGTCCGCGAGCAGATCGCGACCGTCCTGGGCACCCAGGACCCTTCCCTCGAGATCGAGTTCGATGACAAGACGATCGGCAACGAGTCGCCATACGAGACGGATCTCGCCGACGCGATACGGGAATGGCTCGCGGAGGTTGACCCCGAGGCCACCCTCGTCCCTGACGTCATGCCGGGCTTCTCGGATTCGCACTGGTGGCGCAAGGCCTTCGACTCCACCGTCGTGTACGGATTTCACCCCCAGCGCGAGCTCGACATGCTGACGGCGGCGCCTCTCGTCCACGGCGCCGATGAGGGCGCGGCGGTCGCCGACGTCGAGCTTGCGGCAGACTTCTACGCATGGCTGGCAAGGAGGCTGCTGGGATGAGCGGCCCCGAAGAGGGGTCAGACCCCTCGCGGACGAAAGACGACGGGCCCGAGGAGGCTCAGGGGTCAGACCCCAAGGAGCAGCTTCGCCTAGGCGGAATGGCCTTGCGGAACGGGCTCTTGGTGCACGGGCCAACGCACTGGGCGATCGCCGTTCGCAACAAGGCCGGCGAGATCGAGGTCGCATCCGGAGCCAAGCCCTCGTTCGCTCGCGGGCGCCTGGCAACGACGCCCATGGTGCGAGGCCCGCTGCGACTGGCCGAGGCTCTCGCGGTCGTCCCCATTGCCCGCACGCGCCTGCGCTCGGCCCGGCTGCCATTCGAAGACCCCAGGGTGATCGTCGCGGCGGCGATGGCCAGCGCGGCGTCGGCAGCGGCCCGCAAGTTCGCGCGCGGCAACGCCTCGCGCGAGGCGATGATCGCGCTGCTCGGCCTGATCCCCGCCCTCGCTGCGCTCCGGGACCCGGACCTCGCCGCCTACCACGGCGCCGAGCACAAGGCGATCGGCGCTTATGAGTCCGGAGGGGCGGCTGCGGACGAGCCGAAGGAGCATGAGCGCTGCGGCTCGAACCTGATCGGGCCCATGCTCGCCTTCAGCGTCGCGGGCCAGGTCCTGGTCGAGGGCACGCTCGAGCGCCCGAACGCGATTGCGCGGGGCGCCGCATCCCTGGCTGCAACCGGCGCTGCAGTCGAGGTGTTCGCATTTTCCGAGCGCAACCCCGACGCGGCGCTCTCGCGGGCCGTGCACGGCGCGGGATACGAGATCCAGCGCCTGATTTCGACCCGCGAGCCGACCACCCACCAGCTCGATGTTGGCGAGGCAGCCGTGCGTGAGCTACTAAGAGTCGAGCCCCCGGCTGCCGATAGTTCAGAGGAGGGATCCGCAGGGGTCGCTCCACCGCTTCCGACATGAGCCTTTCGCAGATTCCAATCGCCATCAGTTATGACGACGTAGAGCGCTACGTCTATCCGATCCTGCCGATCCTGATCCTCGGCGTCATTTGCTACTTCATGTGGCGCACGCTGAAGCTGATGCCGAAGACGAAGCCGCAGGAGATCAGCTCCAAGTCGAAGCAGACCGTGACCTTCGACGACGTGGCCGGCGTCGATGAGACCAAGGATGAGCTTCGCGAGATCGTCGAGTTCCTCTCCGACCCGAAGCGGTTCAAGCGCCTAGGCGCAAAGGTGCCGAAGGGAATTCTTCTTCACGGCCCGCCGGGCACCGGCAAGACGCTCCTGGCGAAGGCCGTCGCGCACGAGTCCGGTGCGACGTTCCTCTCCCAGTCGGCCTCCTCGTTCATCGAGATGTTCGCCGGCCTCGGCGCCGCCCGCATCCGTCGCCTCTTCAAGGAGGCGCGCGAGGCCGCTCCGGCGATCGTCTTCATTGACGAGCTGGACGCGGTCGGCGGCGAGCGCGGTTCGGATGTCTCCGGCGAGCGCGATCAGACCCTCAACCAGCTCCTGGTGGAGATGGACGGCTTCAACTCGCAGGACAACGTGGTCGTGATGGCGGCGTCGAACCTCCTGGAAAAGCTCGACAAGGCGCTCCTTCGCCCCGGCCGCTTCGACCGCCAGGTCTTCGTCCCGCCGCCTGACCGCAAGGGCCGCTTCGAGATCCTCAAGGTCCACACGCTTACGAAGCCACTCGGCCAGGACGTGGATCTCGAGCGCGTCGCGCGTCACGGCTCGGGGCTCACCGGCGCCGACCTCGCCAACCTCGCGAACGAGGCCGCAATCCTCGCCGGCCGCGAGAGGCGTGAGTTCATCGTCCAGGCCGACTTCGACAACGCGCTGGAGCGCGTCGTCGCCGGCCTCGAGTCGCGGAAGATCATCACGGACCACGAGAAGAAGGTCATCGCCTGGCATGAGGCGGGCCACGCCATCGCCTCGGAGCTTCTCCCCTCGGTCGACAAGGTCCAGAAGGTCTCGATCGTTCCGCGAGGCAAGGCGCTCGGCTACACGCTCAACCTGCCGCAGGAGGATCGCTACCTCAAGACCCGCCAGGAGCTGATCGATTACATGAAGGTGCTCCTCGCCGGCCGAGTCGCCGAGCAGATCACCTTCGGCCGGATCACGACGGGCGCGTCCGACGACCTCAAACGCGTCACCGCGATCGCCCGCTCGATGGTGGACGACTACGCGATGGGCACCCACATCCGCTCGCACCAGGTGCCGAGCCAGGACTTCAGGACCTCCGAGGCGCTCCGCCAGATCCGCGACGAGGAGGTCCAAGCCATCGCCGAGGAGGCGTACCGCGGCGCCCATCAGCTCCTCTCCGACCACCGCGACCTGCTCGACCTGGTCGCCGAGCAGCTTCTCGCGAACGAGGTCATCGAGCACGACGAGATCAAGGAGATCATGGAGGCCCACCGCGAGCGCACGAGCGATGCCGAGGCCGAGCCGGACGAGACCTCTCACCCTGCCGAGGTCTATGCGAGCGAGGACGGCGAGCCGTCCCGCGAGGACGCCTCTTAGGCCCAAATACACTCGGGCCGGATGTTCGGCCTGATCGATCACATCGGCGTTGCGACCGACGACCTCGAGGCGTCGCTGGCGCTCTATGAGGGCCCAATGGCGATGTCGCTCTCTCACCGCGAGACGGTCGAGGAGCAGGGCGTCGAAGCCGTTCTTCTCGACGTCGGCGACTGCCATGTCGAGCTCCTCAGCCCGCTCGGGCCGGACACCCCGGTCGGCAAGTTCCTCGAGCGCAAGGGCCCCGGTCTCCACCATGTCGCCTACCGCGTCGACGACATCTCGGCCGCGCTTGCCCAGCTGGCGGACGCAGGCATCGAGTTGATCGACTCCGAGCCGCGCACCGGCATCCGCCAGAGCCAGGTCGCCTTCCTTCACCCCCGCTCGACGGGCGGCGTACTAACTGAAATCGTCCAACCCGCGAAGGGACACTGAAATGGCAGAAGAAGAAACGAAGGTCGAGATCGGGTTCGGGATCGGACAGGTCCTGTCCGTGAAGCTCTCCGAGTCGGAGCTCTCGGAGCTCCGCAAGTCCGTCGAGAACGGCAAGGGCTGGCACGACCTGAAGACCCCGGAGGGCAGCGTCGCCCTGAACCTGGCGACCGTCGTCTTCATCCGCGTCGCCGACCCGGCGCGCGGAATCGGCTTTAGCGGCTAGCCGCCTGGTGCCTGGCACGGTGCCTGGCACCTCGCGAAGCGGGGTTGCCTGGCGCCTAGTCGCGATCCATTAACACTCGCCTCAGGATCTTCCCCGAGGCTGACTTCGGGATCTCGTCGATCTCCTCGACCAGGCGCACCTTCTTCTGCGGCGAGACCTGCTCGGCGACGTAGGCCATCAACGCGTCGTGGTCCACGTCGGTGTCGGCCGCCGGGACGATGAACGCCTTGGGGATCTCGCCGGCGTCCTCGTCGGGCACGCCGATGACGGCGCAGTCGGCCACGTCGGGGTGGTTGATCAGGATCGCCTCGAGCTCTGCCGGCGGGACCTGGAAGCCCTTGTACTTGATGAGCTCCTTGAGCCGGTCAACGATGAAGTAGAAGCCGTCCGAGTCGCGCAACGCGATATCGCCCGTGTGTAGCCAACCGTCCGGGTCGATCGTCGCCGCGGTCGCCTCGTCGTTGTTGAGGTAGCCGGCCATCACCTGCGGCCCGCGGATCCAGAGCTCGCCGCGCTCGCCCTCCGCGACGTCCTCGCCGGACTCGACGTCGATGATGCGGCACTCGGTGTCCACGAGCTCCCGGCCGATCGAGCCCGGGCGGTTCTCGCCACCGGGGCGGATCAGGTGCGTCACCGGGCTCGTCTCCGTCATGCCGTAGCCCTGGAACACCTCGCAGTCCAGGCGCTCGGCGACCTTGTCTGAGAGCTCCGCGCCCAGAGGCGCGGCCCCCGACATGACGTTTTGGACCGAGGAGAGATCCCGCTCGTCCACTGCCGGGTGCTTGGCGAGGGCCAGAGCGATCGGCGGGACCACGAAGACCTGCGAGATCTCGTGCTCCTGGATCAGGTCGAGGAACTGGTCGAGGTCGAACCGCGGCATCGAGACGATCGTCGCCCCCGAGCGAAGGCCCTGGTTCAGGATCACGGTCTGCCCGTAGATGTGGAAGAACGGCAGAACCCCCAGGAGGACGTCGTCCTCGGAGATCTGAAACGCGTCCTGGATCTGGACCAGGTTGGCGACCAGGTTTTGGTGCGTGAGGATCACGCCCTTGGGGAGGCCGGTCGTGCCGCTCGAGTACGGCAGGACCGCGTGGTCGTCGCCAGAGATGTCCGGGTCGGGCGCATCCGCGGGATCGCCCATCAGCTCGGAGAGCGGCGTCGCGCCATCGGCCTCGCCGACGACGAAGATCTCCTCAATGTCCGCTGCCTCCGCCGCGGTTGCCGCCACATCCAGGAATTGCGGGATCGTCAGGAGGTACTTCGACTCCGAGTCCTCGAGCTGGTGCTGGAGCTCGCGAGCGGTGTAGAGCGGGTTGGCGGTCGAAGCCTTGCCGCCGGCGCGCGCAGCGCCGTGAAACGCGACTGCGTACTCGGGGAGGTTCGGCATGTAGACGCAAAGGCAGTCGCCTCGCCCGAAGCCGCGCGCGGCGAGGCCGGCGGCGAGCGCACGTGTCGCCTGGTCGAGCTCGGCGTAGGTGATCGTGCGCCCGGTCGGGCCGTCGATCAGGGCCGGCTTGTCGCCGAGCTCCTGGGCGCGCTCGAGGACGAAGGAGGTGACGTCGGTCTCGGGATAATCCATAACCGCAATCTATGCGCTTCGCGTGCCGCGGAGCTTCAGGTATTCGGCCCGCTTGCAGAAGCTCTCGCGCATCTCGGAGGTCAGCTCTTCCAGGAACTCGCGCCGGTAGACGTCGTCGGTGAGCATCGAGATCGCGAAGTAGAGCCCCGTGAAGGCTGCGATCGCTCCCGCCACGCGCAGGAGTTCCTCGCTGAGGATGGCCGCGTGGCCGAAGAGGTCGAACTCGATGAGGACGTTCGGTGCGCTCCCGGTCCAGTCCTCGGTGATCGCGGGATCGATCGCGAGGACTCCGAGCGCGATGAAGAAGCCGCCGATGGCGAGGCTCACGAAGAGCACCTGGAGCGCCTGGCTCACGAACATCACCAGCCCGACGTTGACGAGCTCGCGGCGGTCGAGCGGGCGGCGCCTCGGCGTCCGCCTCGCGCTCGAGGGCGCGCACCTCGCGCGGCAGGCGCGCGACGAGGAAGCTGGTTCCCAAGAGAACGAACAACCCGGTCAGGATCGCAAGCGCGGCAGGCTCGACCGTTGTGAACACCTGCCAGACCTCGTTCGTCAAGAAGAGGACGACCGAGAAGATCATCAGCAGGGGTACCGCGCGCGCGAACAGCTCGAACGAGGCGCGGAGCTGGCCGACGAGGCGCCCCAGCGTCCAGCGCAGGATCGAGACGAGTCCGAGCCCCACGACGGCGTAGATCAGGCCGAGGAGGACCAGGTTGCCGCCCGCGGTGACGAGGGCGCTGCGCCATTGCCCGCCGAAGATGAGTGGCAGGACGCGCCGGGACGATCACGAACAGGGCGAGCTCCGTCTTGCCGACGTCCTGGGGAATCGCCCGTGCGGGGCGCCCGCGGGCGCGGTTGAGGAGCATGATCCCGATCAGGAAGATGGCGAGGGCGGCCGTGACCGCGGCGACGTTCGCCAGGGGCGACCACTCCAGGTTGAGCGCGCCAAGCACCTCGACCAGGAAGACGAAGCCGATCAGCGGGACGGCGCGGTTGAAGATGTCCGTCGCGGCCGAGCGGTCCGCGATGAACAGGGGGAGGCCCGCGCGCCGGAAGCCGCGTTCGTATTCGCGCAGGCGTTCGTCCTCGGCGGCTCCCATCTGACGCGGGACCGTAGCCGCAAAACGAAACGAGGCGCCCCTCGAGGAGGGGCGCCTCGTCGTGGGATCAGTGTCCCTGGCCGCTTAGCGCACGAGTGCGTCGCCCGCGCGGTCTCGCGTGGAGGCATGCGTGCTCGCACGCGCACTGGCGCTCCGGCTCGGTCTCGCGGACGAACTTGAGGTCGAACGCGAACTTGTGGACCGAATGGGCCACGGCGTCGGTCATCTGCTCCAGCGCGCGCTTCGAGACATTCGAGATGTCATCGCATGCCGCGTGGTAACAGGGATCGAACGCCTCGCCGTCAGTACCGCCGTAGACGGCCTGCTGGTGCTCCGTCTTGATTCCCTCGGCGCCGGTGAACAGGCCGCCGGCCGGAATGCCGACCTCGATGAACGGCAGGTAGTCCGAGCGCCCGTCGAATGCGGTCTGGCCAGAAGCCAGGCCCTTCTCTTCGAAGTAGCGCTGGAACGCCCGCTCGATCGTGTCCGACCCGGGAGGCCCGGACTGGCCGAATGCCGACCCGTTTCCGTCATAGATGAACCGCGCGAAGTTCGGCGATCCGATCATGTCGAAATTGAGATACAGCGCGATATCCGCCGCGCTGTACTCGTCGAGCTGGGACACGTACTCCGTCGAGCCGACCAGGTTGGCCTCCTCGGCGCCCCACCAGGCGAACCTGAGCCTATTCTCGGGCTCGATGCCGAGCTTCGAGATCTGAAGCGCGGTCTCGAGCAGACCGGCCGACCCGGAACCGTTGTCGTTGATGCCCGGCCCCTCGGCCACGGAGTCGAGGTGCGCGCCGGACATGACGATGTTGTTCTTGTCGCCCGTCTTGCCGGTGGCGATCACGTTCTCCGTCTCGACGATTTCCGAGAACGTGTCCGTCACGAGGTGGACGGTGATCCCGGTCGGGCCGTTCGTCTCGCCATTGGCGAGCTCCTCGCCAAGGGCGAAGGTGGCGCCGATCACGGGTGCTGTGCGTCGCGGCGCCGCCGAGCGTCCCGTTGAGGACATCCGTGCGGCCCTCCTGACCCTCGTTGAAGATCACGACGCCGACTGCGCCGGCGGCGATCGCGTTGTCAGCCTTCACGGCAAAGTCGCAGGTGCCACGCTGGACGAGCGCGATGTTGCCCGCGGTAAAGCCGGTGAAGTCCGCAGCCTCGCAGCCGCTGTTCGAGGTGCTCGGCTCGGCCCCCGGTGGGAGGACCAGGTCAACTGCCTCCAGTGGCGCGGTCGCATCGCCCGAGCCGGAGAACTCCATCGTGATGAAGTCGTCGAGGACCGCGTAGGTCGCCGGGTCCGGTGCCGTCTGCTCGAACACGGGCTCGGACTCCTCGGTCCAGAACTCGAACTCGAACGGCTGGCGCTCGACCTTATAGCCGGCGTTCTCCATCTTCTTGGCGACGTAGTCGGCCGATTCGTCGAAGCCGGGCGTGCCCGATGCACGGGTATCGCCGTTTTCGTCTGCGATCTTCTGGAACTTCCGCAGGTGCTTCATCACGCCTTGCGCTGACACGGCGTCACGAAGCTCCGCCGACTCCTCGAACGCATCGTTGTTTGCGCTCGTCGCGCCGGCCGCGAGGAGGACACAGAAGGCGAGCATGGCAATCGCCACGCTCAAGAGCTTCTTAGTCAAGGGAATCTCCCTGTGGTGTGTATTTCGGCGCCGCCGACCCCCACGGCAGACGCCCTGATGAATGGTCAGTTCCCTCGCCGTCGATCCCAAACAAACAATCCGGCCGCCGCTACGGTCACGCCATGCGCTCCGTCGCCCTGCTCACAAACCCCGAGTCGGGCTCCGGCGAGGCGGACGAGGTGGCCGACTGCCTGCGCGCGTCACGGGCTCGAGGTGCGCGAGTTCGCGCTCGATGCCGTCGACGACGCCGTCGAGTCCACGCCCGACGGACTGGTGGTCGCGGGCGGCGACGGTTCGCTCGCGTGCGTCGCCGCGCCGGCCGCCCGCGCCGGACTCAGCCTCGCGATCATCCCCACCGGCACCGCGAACGACTTGGCGCGCGAGCTCGAGATCCCGCTCGACCTCGGAAGAGGCGTGCGAGCTCGCAGCCAAGGGCACCCGCGTCCGGCGGCTCGATGTCGGTCGCATGGGCGATCGCCCCTTTCTGAACATGGCGAGCACCGGCCTATCCCCAGCGGCCGCCGAGCATGCCGACGGACTGAAGGAGCAGCTCGGCCCACTCGCGTACGCGGTGGGTGGAGCGCGCGCGGGCCTCGAGGCGGAGCCCGTTCGCCTGCACGGTGCGCTGCGACGGCGACGTGATCCACGCCGGCGACGGCTTGGCAGGTGTCCGTCGCCTGCTCTGGCGCATTCGGCGGCGGCTCGTCAATCGAGACCGAGCTCGTCGACCGACAGCTCGACGTCGTCGTGATCGAGGCGGGCTCCAGGTTGAAGCTCGCCCATCACGCCTACGGGCTGCGCAAGGGCGGCCTTGGCGAGCAGGAAGGTGTGACCAAGGTCCGATGCTCCGAGGCCGAGGTTGAACTCGAAGGAGTCGAGGCGTGGAACGTCGACGGCGAGCTGATCGAGTCCGGCACCTCAGCGTTCCGCATCGACCCGACCCGGTCGAGGTCGTGGTGGGATGAGGCCTCCTGGCGCGAGCAGGAGCGCTCGGTGGCACGCTGGGCGTGGCCGGCTGCGCTCGGAGCGGCAGGGCTGGGCTGGTACGTCTCGGACAGCCTTCGCCACCGCCGCGAGGGGGCGTTCGGCTACGACCTTGGCACTTCTCTGGAGGTCGACTCGCCGGACTTCCTGCGGGCCGCTGAAGCCTTGTGCGGCGCGCCGATCTCCGAAGGCTCGGAGGTTGAGCTCTTCGTCAACGGCGACGCGATCTTTCCGGCGATCCTGGAGACGATCAAGAGCGCACAGAAGACTCTGACCTTCGAGACCTACGTGTACTGGCGAGGCGACATCACCGAGGAGCTCTCGGAAGCATCTGCGAGCGCGCCCGCGCAGGAGTCGAAGTGAAGGTTCTGCTGGACGCGCTCGGGTCGGTGCAGATGGACTCCGAGCAGATAACCCGCATGAGCGAAGCCGGAGCCGTGGTCCACCGCTTCCGCCCGATCCGCCTGTACACGATGCGCCGTCTGGCGAACCGCTCCCACCGCCGCGTGCTGGTCGCGGACGGGAAGGTCGGCATGACCGGAGGGGTCGGAATCGCCGAGGAGTGGACCGGCGACGCCCAGGACGAAGAGCACTGGCGCGACACGCACGTCCGCCTGAACGGGCCTATCGTCCGCCACCTTCAGGGCTGCTTTACCGAGCACTGGCTGGAGTCGACAGGCGAGGTGCTCTCGGGCGAGGAGTACCTGCCCCATCTCGAACCGTCCGAAGACGGCGGTCGGATGCAACTCGTGCGCTCAAAATCCGGTGTGGGCGACACGAACGTCGAGACGCTGTACTACCTCGCGATCGCGTCGGCCCGCAAGTCGCTTGACCTGACCTCGGCGTACTTCGTCCCACGCCCGGCCTTCACCGACGCCCTTTGCGACGCGGCCGAGCGGGGAGTCGACGTGCGCATCATCGTCCCCGGGCCGCACATCGACAAGGGCTTCGTCAGGGTCGCGGGACGCGATTCCTACGGCGCCCTGCTGGACGCCGGAGTCCGGCTGTTCGAGTATCAGCCGACGATGCTTCACGCGAAATCGCTGGTCGTCGACGGCTGCTGGTCTTCGGTCGGGACGGTCAACTTCGACAACCGCTCGTTTCAGCTCCACGACGAGATCATGCTGGGCGTTTGGGACTCGCACTTCGCAAGCCTGCTTACGGAGCAGTTCGAGAAGGACGTCGGAGCGTTCGAACGAGGTCACGGGCGAGCGCTGGCAGAAGCGCTCACTGAGCCAGCGCGCGGCCGAGACATCCATGCGCGTGTTTCGCCGGGAGCTCTGAGCTCAGGCCGTATCCTCGCGTGCCCGTGCGGAGCCCCTTAAGAAAAAGACCGAGCCGGAGCGCAGGATCGACTGGCTCCTCGCGAGGATTCGCACCCGCCGGGCTCCCGCGTCGCAAACCGGGTGTCCTGGGCGCGCTCGCCGCCGGCGATCAGGCCGATTCTGCGCTTCCTTCGGACCAAGGCCCCGCACGACCCCGCGACCGAGGGCGTCGTCAAGGGGCTCGGGACTCATCGGCGAGCACGCCGCAGTCTGGGCGGCAATCGGCCTCGCGGGCGCGGCGAGCGACGCGGACCGGCGCCAGCGCTGGCTGATCGGCGCCGCCACGGGCCCGGCGGCAGTCGTCGCCAACTACGCGCTCAAGCTCACCTTCGGGCGCGAGCGCCCCATCCTGGAGGAGCACCCTCCCCTGGCGCGCGCGCCCTCGAAGCTGTCATTCCCCTCGGCCCATGCGACCTCGTCGATGGCCGCCGCCACGGCGCTCGGCCGGGTCGAGCCGCGCACGCGAGTGCCGCTTTACGCCCTGGCGACCGCGATCTGCGTCTCGCGCCCCTACCTGGGGATGCACTACCCCTCCGATGTCCTGGCCGGGCGCAGCGTTCGGCATCCTGATCGGCGGCTTCGTCCCGGGAGTGGGCGAGCGAACGCTCGAGGAGCGGATGGCGGACTTCGTGGCCTCGCAGCCGGCTGAGCTGCAACCAGCAGCGGTCGAGGGGTCAGACCCCGCGTGAAGGTCGGAATCGTCGGGTTGCCGAATGCCGGCAAGTCCACTCTCTTCAACGCGCTGACGCAGGGTGGCGCCGAGACGGGGGATTACCCCTTTACGACTATCGACCCGAACGTCGCGGTAGTCGGTGTTCCGGACGAGCGGCTGGAGGCGGTAGCCGAGACCGTTGGCTCGTCGTCGGTCGTTCTGGAGACGATCGAGTTCCACGACATCGCGGGCTTGGTTCGCGGCGCCTCGGAGGGCGAGGGCCTCGGCAACCGCTTCCTCGCCGCCATTCGCGAGACGGACGCGATCTGCCACGTGGTGCGCTCCCACGCAGCGAGCGCGGTTCCCCATCCGGAGGGGCGCGTCGACCCGCGCGAGGACATCGAGCTGATCGAGCTCGAGCTCCTGGCCGCGGACCTCGACCAGGCGCAGCGCCGGCTCGACCGCGTTACGAAACAGGCGCGCTCGCTCGACAAGGAGCTCGTTGCCGAGCGGGACTGGCTCGAGCAGGTCGTGAAGGCGCTCGAGGACGGGCGACCCGTGCGCGATGTTCCGGTGCCGGCGGACGCTCCGGATGCAACGCGCCAGCTCCAGGCGCTCACCTCGAAGCCGATCCTCTACGTGGCGAACGTCGACGAGGGCTCGGACGACGTGCCCGAGGCGATCGCGGAGCATGCTCGCGGGGCTGGCGCCCAAGCGGTCGCGATCAGCGCCCGGATCGAGTCCGAGCTGGCCGAGATCGAGGACCCGGAGGAAGCGGCGGAGCTACGCGGCGAGATGGGCGTCTCCGAGTCCGGCCTCGCACAGGGTCATCCGTACGGCGTTCGAGCTCCTCGACCTGATCACGTTCTTCACCGCGGGCGAGGACAAGGAGGCGATGGCCCGGAATGTGCCACGCGGCTCGACAGCATGGGAGTCAGCGGCCAAGATCCATGGCGACATCCAGGCCGCGTTCGTGCGCGCAGAGGTGGTGGGCTGGCGCGACCTGGTGGACGCGGGCGGCTACGCGGGTGCGCGCGACGTCGGCAAGCTGCGCCTCGAGGGCCGCGACTACGTGATGGCCGACGGCGACGTCATGACCGTGAAGGTGTGACCGGGCCGGAAGCCTTTCAGCGACCGCCGCGGGTTCGAGTGGTCCAGCGCGGCCCAGGTGGAAGCCCTGCCCGTACCCGACCCCGAAGCGCTGAAGTAGGCGAGCCCAGCCGTGAACCTCAGTCGTCCACGAGTACGTCCGCCCCCTCGGAAACGGTCACGTGGATCGCTGCCGGCTCGTACGCGTAGTCGAGGATCGCGTGAGCACGCAGGCGGTCGAGGGCGAACTGAAACGCCTTCGCCTGGCGGTCCGACGCGTACTTGCGGCGGATGTCGAACGACCAGCCTGTCGTGTGGAGCGAGTACTCGGTCGTCGCCTCGGAGTTGACCCCGATGAGGAGGTCCTGATACTCCTGATCGCGGGTGGCGCTCGTGACGGTAAGCGGCTTCGACTCGCCCGAGACGGCACGCACCTTGCCCGCCAGGTACGTGAGTGCGGCGAGAGCCTGCGGGCGAAGGACGCGGTAGGTCTCGGGATCGACGTCGAGCTCGTCGGCCAACTCGCCCGCCTGCCCGGCGAGCTTGAAGCCGTATGAGCGGTCGCTCGGCACCCTGATGAGCTCCCCGTCGTCGGTCGCCTCGATCACGTCGTCGGGCGTCTCGAAGATCTCGGTCTCGTTCTCGGGGTGGTAGGTCTCCTCGAGAGTTGCCTTCTGGGTGGCGAGGAAGACCGCCTCGTCGAGTGCCGCAGGGTCGCGGCGGTAGTCCTCGAGGATCCCGGCCGAGGCGCGCACCCGCCACGAATAGAGCGACGAATCGTCCCCGAACCCGGACAGAAGCTCCCATGCCTCCTCGTGGTTCTGCGGCGAGGAATCGAAGTAGAGGCGCGCGTAGTCGATGTCGTTCTCGGCGACCGTCGCCGCGGTCGAGCCTGCCTCGTCCCCGCCCACGTAGGCGGCGATCACGTTCTCGAGATTGCCGATCCCCATGTGGTACGAGACGACTGCGAGCTCCTCGGAGCCGAAGCGATCCGTCGCGATCTGGAGGTAGCGGGCCGCTCCCTCGAGCGCGAGCTTCGGGTTGAAGCGCTCGTCGGCGCTCTTTCGCTGCTCGATGAGGCGGGACGCGAGCTCGCCCTTGCCCTTCGCGAGCGCCTTGTTGATCTCCTTGGTGAGCGCGACGCTCCGGGGCAGGTCGACCTGCATGCCCAGGAGGTCCGTCGCGGTCGACGGGATTATCTGCGTGAGGCCCGACGCGGAGTTCGGCGTGCCGTCTGCCATCACCTGCGAGCGTCCCGCGCTTTCCAAGAAGACGATCGCTTCGAGCGTGTCGGGATCCACGCCCGCAGGCTTCGCCGCGGCCTCGATGTCCTTGCGCCACTTGGCCGTGCGCTCGGCCGAGGCGACGACGCCGCCCGGGCTCTTTTCGTAGATGACGTGAGACGTGCCCAGCGTCGCCCGCTCGGCAAGCTCCTTCGAGGTCTCGGGAGTCCACGCGAGCGGGTCGCCGGAGGCGACCGTCGAGTCCGATTTCGCCTCGCGGGAGATCTCCTCGATCTCGAGGTCTGCGGTCTCAGAGCCGCCGAGGCCAAGGGCCAGCACCAGGGTGGCGATCGCGACGGCGAAGGTCACGACCAGACCCAGAATGACCGCTAGACCCCTGACCGCCTCTCGATCCACTCACCCCAATGTTAGGTTCACCGCTCATGAAGGCTTCGACGTGAGGACCCAGGCGCGCTTTCCCGGCGTCCCGGGCAACAAGGGGCACTACGAGAGCTTCTATCTGAAGGCCTCGGCGCCCGAAGGTGGCCGCTCGGTGTGGCTTCGCCACACGACGCACCAGCGCCCCGGAGAGCCCGTTCAGGGATCGCTCTGGCTGACGGCGTTTGACGCGGAGGGAGCCGGCCCGCACGCGACGAAGGCGACGTTTCCCGCCGCGGAGGTTTCCGCGCCGGACGGCGCATACATCCGGATCGGCGACGCGGTGCTGGGGCCTGACTCCGCCAAGGGTTCGATCGCCGGCGATGCCCCCCACGCCTCCTGGGACCTGAGCTTCACGGGCGACGCCGAGCCGCTCCGCCACCTTCCCAGCGAGCGCATGTACACCGCGAAGCTGCCGAAGACGAAGATGCTGAGCCCGCACCCGTACGCGACCTTCTCCGGCCGGGTCGAGATCGCCGGCGAGACGATCGAGCTCGACGGCTGGCCCGGCATGGTCGGCCACAACTGGGGCGCCGAGCACGCCGAGCGCTGGACCTGGATCCAGGCCTCCGACCTGGGTGGAAACCCCGGTGACTATCTCGACATCGCGGCGGGGCGCATCAAGATCGGGCCGATGACGACGCCGTGGATCGCCAACGGTCGGCTCGTCCTGGATGGCGAGGAGTACACGCTGGGTGGCATCGGCAAGACCTACGGGACGGAGGTCGATGAGGAACCCGACGGCTGCACTTTCACCTTCCCCGGCAAGAACGTGAACGTGAAGGGCCGTGTGAGCGCGCCGCTCAAGGACTTCGTCGCCTGGGTCTACGCCGACCCGGCCGGCCCCGAGCACAACGCCCTCAACTGCTCGATCTCAGACATCGAGCTGAAGGTCGAGCGGCCGGACCAAAAGCACGCGCGAGTCGAGGTCGCGGGTGCGGCCGTCTATGAGCTGGGCACCCGTGACACCGACCACGGCGTGCCGCTCCAGCCGTTCTCGGACGGCTAGTTCTTCTTGAACTTCGCCCAGGTCGAGCGCAGGCCGAGGCGGAAGCGCAGGGTGTCGCCCGAGACGGTCGATGAGTCGCCGGAGCCGACCACTCGGGCCTCGACGATCCTCGGCGAGCGGCCTTGCTTGAGGATCTCGATCTTCTTCAGGTTGCCTCCGAACAGCCCCGACAGCTTCGACTCCATCTCCCCTTGGGAGTAGCGAACGGTCCAGCGGTGGTACGGAGAGGTGTCGTCATGAGGGTCATTGACCGACTTCAGATAGGGCCGCGAGCTGCCGCCTGAGAAGCCGAACTCGCTGTTCTCGGTCTGACCGCCTGAGGTCGAGAAGAAGTAGGCGGTTGCCACGTTTCCGTCGCTCTTGATGATTTTGCGAGCGGTCCTCATGGTGGCCTGGTTGGTCGCGGAGGTCTCTGAGCCCTTGCCGCCGTAGACCTGGCTCCTCGTGTCGTCGTAGAGGTCGTAGCCATCGCCGCCCACCCTGGTCGCCAGGGCGTATGAGCGAGCTGCGACGGCCTGCGCGCGAAGCGCATCCTGAGGCCAGCTCGCCGGGGACTCATTGGGGATGACGCCCTGGACGTAGCTCTCCAGCCCGACCTTGTTGATTGCGTAGAGCGAGCCGCCGACGTTCCGCGCCCGCAGATCGCCCCGGTACGTGCCAACTCCGTCGAAGCGGACCGAGCCTCCGCCCCTGGCCGAGCCTTCTGAGCCGCACCCTGCGAGCTTGGAGCCGTTCGGCCTGCGAAGCGTCACGTTTGACGAGTCGGTGCGGAAGGAGTAGGTCTCGTTCGTGTTCAGCTTCTTCCCGCAGGCCTTGGTCGCATCTGTGAAGCGCAGGGAGCTGAGGCCGGACGCGATCAGCACCCGGACGCTCTTGGTATCCGAGCTGGCGATGTTCACGCCCGTGTAGTAGTGGCGCAGGATCTGGCCGTAGGACTTGCCGTGCTGGGCGAAGCCGAACGCGCCGTACTGGCTCATCCCGACGCCGTGGCCGAACCCGCGGCCCTCGATCTTCCATCCCGCAGCCTGCGCCTGCGCGGGCAGAGCCAGCGCCGCTAGCGGCCGCAAGTCCGAGTGCGAGGTTTGAGAGTCGTCCCTTCACTTTCCCTCCCCCCATTAGATCGGCAACAGGCAGACATGCCCAAAGTCTCGGTTTGCCTCAGCCGTCTGTGGCTAGTGTGCCTGGAAAGCGTCTTCAAAGGAGAGTCCCAAATGGCATTGAACGCCGACGAGCAGAAGGTCATCGACGAAGCACCGAAGCAGCTCCTCATCGGCGGCGAGTGGCGGGACGCCTCGGGCGGTGGCAAGCTCCCGATCGAGGACCCTTCGACGGGCGAGACCGTCACCGAGGTCGCCGACGGCACGCCCGACGACGCGAAGGCCGCGATGGACGCGGCGTGCGCGGCGCAGGCCGACTGGGCGGCATCGACGCCGAACGAGCGCTCCGAGATCCTTCACGACGCGTTCAAGGCGCTGGGTGAGCAGGCCGACGACCTCGCCCTTCTGATGACGCTCGAGATGGGCAAGTCCGTGGCCGAGTCGAAGGCCGAGATCACCTACGCCGCCGAGTTCTTCCGCTGGTTCGCCGGCGAGGCGCTCCGGATCGACGGCTACTACAAGAACGCGGGCAACGGCGCGAGCCGCGTCCTGGTCATGCGCCAGCCGGTCGGCCCCTGTTACTTCATCACCCCCTGGAACTTCCCAAACGCGATGGGCACGCGGAAGATCGGTCCTGCCCTGGCCGCGGGCTGCACGATGGTCGTGAAGCCGGCGCAGCAGACGCCGCTCTCGATGCTCGCGCTGGCGAAGCTCCTGGAGGACTGCGGCCTTCCCGGGGGCGTCCTCAACGTGATCACCTCGAAGAAGTCCGGCGACGTCTCTGCGCCCATCATCGGCGACCCGCGCCTTCGAAAGCTCTCCTTCACCGGCTCGACCGAGGTCGGGCGCATGCTGATCGCACAGGCCGCGGACAACGTCTTGAAGGTCTCGATGGAGCTCGGCGGCAACGCGCCGTTCCTGGTCTTCGAGGACGCCGACGTGGACGACGCCATCGAGGGCGCGATGATCGCCAAGATGCGAAATGTCGGCGAGGCCTGCACATCGGCCAACCGATTCCACGTCCATGAATCGCTCGCCGACGAGTTCGCCGAGAAGCTCGCGAAGAGGATGGGCGCGATGACGGTCGGCCGCGGCTCCGAGGAGGGCACGGAGGTCGGCCCGCTTATCGACGCGGCCCAGCGCGACAAGGTCGCCGAGCTCGTCGAGGACGCGGTCGCGAAGGGTGCGACGTGCGTCACCGGCGGCTCCGCGCGCGACGGCGGTGGCTACTTCTTCGAGCCCACGGTCCTCTCGGGCATCTCCGACGACGCGAAGGTCCTGAGCGAGGAGATCTTCGGCCCCGTGGCGCCGATCGCAACGTTTAAGTCCGACGAGGAGGCGATCGAGGCGGCGAACAAGACCGAGTACGGCCTCGTCTCCTACGTCTACACCTCCGACCTCAAGCGGGCGCTCCGCGTCTGCGAGGCGCTCGAGACCGGGATGATCGGCCTCAACCAGGGCATGGTCTCGAACGCCGGCGCGCCGTTCGGCGGCGTCAAGCAGTCGGGAGTCGGCCGCGAGGGCGGCAACGAGGGCATCCACGAGTACCTCGAAACGAAGTACGTCGCGGTGAACCTGTAGCTCAAGCTCGCAGGATCTTCTCCATCGACTTACCCTTCGCGAGTTCGTCAACCAACTTGTCCAGGTAGCGGATCTTCTGCATGAGGGGGTCGTCGATGTCCTCGACGCGCACTCCGCAGACGACGCCGGTGATCAGCTCGGCATTCGGGTTGAGGCGCGCTTCGGCGAAGAAATCCTCGAAGGTCGTGCCCGCTTCGAGGTGGTCGCTCAACGTGGCTGCATCGAAGCCGGTCAGCCACCGAATCACCTCGTCCAGTTCCTCCTTCGAACGCCCCTTCTTCTCTACCTTCGCCACGTAGTGGGGATAGACGGAGGCGAAACTAATGGTGAAGATTCTGCTCACGCTCGCACCATAGCCGCGACTCTGAAAGCGTCGCTTCTCGTCCAAAGCACCTAGCTCCTCGCGTGGTAATCCGCTCCCGCCCAGCGAAACCTTCCGCACACACGAAGGCCATCAGCACTCCCTTGCTCGTGTGTACCGCGGCGTTCGCTGAGCGAACGCGGATGCGCACGCCGCGTTCTGATCCCAGGTGCTTTCCATGCGCCCTGTCTAACCTCGCGGCGTGGCCTTCACGACAGCCGAAGCACGCGATCGCATCATCGGCGACCTCGAGGCCGCCGAGGAGGAGCTGGGACACAGTGTTGCCGCGCTCGGCGAGGCCTTCGAGATGCTCGCCACCGGCTCGGCGGACCGACTTGAAGACGAGCTCTTTCGCCCGGTCCAAAAGGCGTACGTCCGGACGAAGCGCACGCGCACCGGGTTCGCTCAGCGAGTCGCGCGCGAGACAGACGAGCCCGAGCCGAAGCCGGTTGGCCCACCCTCTCAGGGCGCCAAGGGCTTCGTCCAGGAGGCGGTCGCCGCTTCCACTCAAGCCGACCTGATCCTTTCTGAGCTCCAGGATTCGATGATGCCCGTCGAAGGCGGCGACGGCGAGCTCCGCGCCGGGCTCTCGGAGATCCGCGAGCTCCTCTCGCCGATCCGCGTCAGCGCGGCGACGTTCCTGCGAACGCTCGGTCGCTAGGGCAAATCAGTCCAAGTCCCACCCGAAGTACACCTCGACCTTTGCGACCTTGTCGCCCTCGAAGGTGTGGATTTCGGTGTTGCGAAAGCGGCTGCCGTCCTCCCTGGTTGCCTCGACCGTAACCAGCACCTCGTCCCCGACCTCGCTCAACCGCACGAAGTCGAATGAATTGAGGTGCGATGCGTTCGGCCAGCAGCGCTCGAAGTACGTGTCGCGGTCGATGCCTGGATCGGGCGGGGCGTAGAACTCGAAGTCGTCAGCGAGGTGCTTCTCCACCAGATCACGCTCGCGAAGCTCATAGGCACGAAAGCACTCCCTGACGATCTCTGTGCGGCTCTGCTCACTCATGGCGCGAGCGACCCACCCGGCTCGTAGTCCGGGTAGAGCGCCTGAAGGAGCGGGACGGCGACGTCGAAGCGCTCGATCTCGCAGCCGTTTGCGCGGGTTAGCTCGACGTCCACTTCCTCACCCTCGATGATCCCCTTGAGCGACGCCGTGTCGGGGCCGCCGAAGATCTCTGTGCATGCGGTGTCGGGCGAAACCGGGTCCAGGGCGTCAACATCGATCTCGGCGATCGCGTCGCAGGCGGCGTCGTCCGACCCGTCCTCACAGGTCACGTCCTTATCGGTCATCTCCTTTTCGGGCCCATCAGGGCCGTCAGGATCGAGCGTCACCGTCAGCAAGCTGTCGCCCTCTTGGAAGTCATCGTGGGGATCCTCGAGTCCGCCGCAGCCGGACACCGCGAAGGCGATGCCCGTGACTGCGAGAAGAAGCGCTAGTGCCCGAAGAGCGATGAGAGGATCCCGCCGCTACCAGCGCGCTTCTCGAGATAGCACTGGTGGTACTCCTCGGCCATCCAGAAGCCTGTCGCCGGCTCGATCAGCGTCGCGATCGGCTTCCTGTGATTCGCCTGCTCGCGCTCGAGCGAACGGCGCGCGGCCTCGACCTGCTCATCTGAGTGCGTGAAGATCGCGGTCCTGTACTGATCGCCGATGTCCGGGCCCTGGCGGTTCACCTGGGTCGGGTCGTGGATCTCCCAGAACTTGTCGACGAGGTTCTCGTACGACACCTTCTCCGGGTCGAACTCGACCTGGACGACCTCGGCGTGACCGGTCGTGCCCGAGCAGACCATCTCGTAGGTGGGGTTGTCAACGTGGCCGCCCTCGTAGCCGACGGCGGTGTCCACGACGCCGTCCATCTCGCGGTAGAACATCTCCGGCTTCCAGAAGCAGCCGGCGGCGAACGTCGCCTTCTCGGTGCGCTCGGGTGTGCGTGCCGTTGTCAGTGCGTCTCAGTCATCTCTCACCTCGTTGAATCGCTCAATGATTGAGTCCGATTCCTGGCTCAAACGTTACGCGCTGAGCGCGAACGGGCTGCCCTCGGAGTCGCGGCAGATGGACCAGCGATCGCCGGGATGGATGATCTCTCCCCCGAGCTCGGTGACCCGCTCCAGCGTGGCCGCCATGTCGTCGACGGCGAAGTACGGGAGCGAGACCGTGTCGCCAGGCCCCTTGCCGCGCTCGTGGACGCCGAGCCGGGCGTCACCGAGGTCGGCCTCCCAGCCCGCGCCGTCGTCCGGCCCGCGATCCTCGAGGCTCAGCCCGAGCACACCCCGCCAGAAGGCGAGCGCGCGTTCCGGCTCGTCCGCGGGGAACTCGATGAGGGTTGGCACGACCCCGAGTCTAGGTCCGGCCTACTCGTAGACGACGAACTTCGGCCGGGGGCGAAGGCCCATGACCTGACCGGGGCTCATCATGTTGGGGTCTTCCTCGTAGAAGACCTTGAAGCCCGGGGAGATTCCTGAGTTCTTGGATGGCGCAAGGGCTTCGTAGGTCCCTCGCTTCTGGCTTGGCGTCCCGACCCCGTCGGCGTTCAGCACGAGGTCGATGTTGCGGTGAACGCGCAGGTTGTCCTTGTTCCTGACCATCTGATCGGTGAACTGGTGGACGACGACGAGCTTCTGCGGGAGGTCGTTCTCGCGAATGAGCTTCGACAGGTAGGCGGTCACCTTGTTGATCATGGAGGCATCCACGCTCCCGATCTGCTGGCCAGGGACGCCGCTTGAGCCCATGTTCCATTCCGGGTCGAGCGCGACCGAGACGAATGAGCGCTTGAGCCACGGCGCGAAGTGCTTCACCTCCTCGATGAAGGTCGAGCGGCCGGGCTGGATGTCCAGCATCAGCAAGAACTTCTCCTCACGCGCCTCGTTCGCGTAGCGGCGGATCACCCCGTCTGGCTGGCGGAAGCGGTACTTGCCGTCGCTACCCGGGCTCGCCTGGCAAATCGTGGCGATCAGCTCGAAGACCGGCAGGAGCTTCTTGTTCGAGAGCGAGCCGTACGGACGCGCTTGGTTTTCAAGCCTCCTTGCAGCGTCGTCGGGCGAGCCGATGCCAAGCGCGCCGAGCCCGGCAGCTTGGGGTGCGCCCGCGAAGCCAACGACGAAATGCTGAGGGAAGACACTCTTGCCACCCCGGGGAAGCTCTCCACCCGAGCCGCCCCGCGCAACTTCCTGAGCCCAGGCTCCCCCTTGCGCCAGCGCACCCGCCGCCAGAGCGGCAGCGAAAACGGCTGTTGCGATGCCCCCTCTTCGCATCTCAGCCGTGCGGCTTCGCGATCGCCTCGTGGTCGATCGCATCGTCGAGGACCTTCTGCGTCGACGCCCATTCTCGATCGCCACCTCGCGTACGGTGCGGCCAGACGACGCGGCCTCCTTGACGATCTCGGCGCCCTTGTCGTAGCCGATTACCTCGTTCAGGGCCGTCGTCACCTGGAGGTTCGACTCCTTGTACTCGTGGAGCCGCTCGCGGTTGGCCTCGAGCCCGGCGACGCACTTCTCGTCGAGCAGGCGACACGCCGCGGCCAGAAGCTTGATCTGGTCGAGGAGGTTGCGGGCGATGAGCGGCACGCGGACGTTCAACTCGAACTGGCCCTGCGCGCCGGCGGCCGTGATGGCGGCGTCGTTTCCGATCACCTGGTCGCCGACCTGGATCACGACCTCCGGAATCACCGGGTTCACCTTGCCGGGCATGATCGACGAGCCCTTCTGAAGCTCGGGCAGCCGGAGCTCGGAGAGACCAGCGCGGGGGCCCGAGCCCATCAGCGCCAAGTCATTCGCGATCTTGATCAGCGAGACGGCCACGACCTTGAGCGCGCCCGAGAGCTCGACCAGCGAGTCACGGTTGGCCTGCGCCTCGAAGCGGTCACGCGGCGCGGATATCTCGATCCCCATGTCCTTCGAGACCAGCGCGCGCACCTTCTCGGCGAACTCGGGATGCGTGTTGAGGCCGGTGCCCGTCGCAGTGCCGCCCAGGGGCAGCTGACCGACGCGCCCGAGCGTCGCGCGCGACGCGCTTTCGGCGCCGAGCTCGATCTGCGCCGCATACCCCGCGAACTCCTGGCCGAGCGTCACCGGAACGGCGTCCATCAGGTGTGTGCGGCCCGTCTTCACGATGTCGTCGAACTCGGTGGCCTTGGCGGCGAGCGTCTTCGCCAGCCCGTCCATCGCCGGCAGGAGGTCGTCGTTCACCTCGCCGAGCGCGGCGATGTGGACGGCGGACGGGAAGACGTCGTTCGACGACTGCCCCATGTTCACGTGGTCGTTGCGGTGAACGCCCTCGCCCGCGAGGTTCGCGATGACCT
This sequence comes from uncultured bacterium, assembly GCA_963725035.1. Classification (GTDB taxonomy): domain Bacteria; phylum Actinomycetota; class Thermoleophilia; order Solirubrobacterales; family 70-9; genus JALZKA01. The sequence goes on from CAVRWX010000010.1 coordinate 204,744, forward strand.
CGTTCGCGTTCATGTTTGACGAGGTGCCCGAGCCGGTCTGAAAGACGTCGACGGGAAACTGCTCGTCGTGCTCGCCGGCAGCGATCGCATCGCCCGCGGCGGCGATCCGCTCGGCGATCTCGGAGTCGAGCTTGCCGAGATCGGCGTTGGCCCGTGCGGCGGCCGCCTTGAGGCGCCCGAGCGCGCGGATCACGGGGGTCGGGACGGGGTGTCCGGAAACCGGGAAGTTCTCGACTGCCTTTTCGGTCTCATCGCCCCAGAGCTGTTCTGCCATCGATCCTCCGTCTTCGAAAGTTTGCGCTCCTGAGGCTATTCGGCCGCGCCGAGCATTTAGTGTGCGATCCATGATCGCGCGGCTCTGGAGAGGAAGCGTCAAGACCGAGGACGCCGACGTCTACGCGGACTACATACGCGAGACGGGATTCTCGGCCTACGGCAAGACCGAGGGGAACCGGGGCGCGTGGATGCTGCGCCGGGACGTTGGCGAGCTAACCGAGTTTCAGACGTACTCGCTTTGGGACTCGATCGAGTCCGTCAAGGCGTTCGCCGGCGAGGACTACGAGACGGCGGTCTACTACGACGATGACGACCGCTACCTCGTCGAACGGGACGATCGCGTGGCGCACTTCGAGGTCGCAGACGAGATTCCCGCGTCGTAGCGCGAGGCGAGAGTCGCACGAATCCCGCCTACCGGGACTCAGTCGACGCTCGCGCTTGGGAGCACGGGTTTTCGCGCTCATAGACTCGGGGCGTGGCCGGATTCACGCCAGTCGATCCCAAACAGAGCTTCGTTGAGCTCGAACACGCCCTGCTCGAAACGTGGAAGGAAGAGGACCTCTTCAGCCGCCAGCTCGAGCTTCGCGCTCACGCCGACACGTGGAGCTTCTACGAGGGGCCGCCCACTGCCAACGGCAAGCCCGGATCCCACCACGTCCTGGCTCGCGCCTTCAAGGACATCTATCCGCGCTACCGGGCGATGGCGGGAGCCAGCGTTCCGCGCAAGGCCGGCTGGGACTGCCACGGCCTGCCGGTCGAGCTCGAGGTCGAGAAGGAGCTGGGCATCTCCTCCAAGGAGGAGATCGAGGAGTACGGGATCGCCGAGTTCAACGCGAAGTGCCGCGAGTCGGTCTTTCGCTACGTCGATGACTGGAACAAGCTGTCCGAGCGGATCGGATTCTGGATCGACCTCGACGATCCCTACGTCACGATGACCGACGACTACATCGAGTCAGTCTGGTGGGCGCTGCGCCAGATCTGGGACGCGGGGCGCCTCTATCAGGGCTACAAGGTGGTTCCCTACTGCCCGCGTTGCGGGACGGCGCTCTCCTCACACGAGGTCGCGCAGGGCTACCAGGACGTCGTCGACCCGTCGGTCTACGTCCGCCTGCCCGTCACCGCGGTGCCGCCCGCTGACGAGATCCCCGAGTCGCCGGTCCAGGCCGGGGACAACCTCCTCGTTTGGACCACTACACCCTGGACCCTGATCTCCCACGCAGCCGTCGCAGCCGGCGCCGAGATCGAATACGTGCGCGCGAAGCCCGCAGGCTCAGACGAGGTCGTGATCCTGGCCGCTCCGCTCGCCGAGCGTGTCCTGGGCGAAGACTTCGAGTCGCTCGCTTCCTTCCCAGGCTCGGCGCTCAAGGGCGTGCGCTACGAGGCGCCGTTCGGGTTCGTCGCCGGCGAGGACTTCGGGCCGCTGGGCCATTCCGTCCTCCTGGGCGACTTCGTCACGACCGACGACGGCACCGGCCTCGTCCACACCGCGCTCGCTTTTGGCGAGGACGACTTCCGCCTTGGCGAGGACCACGGCATGACGCTTCAGAACCCCGTCAAGCCGGACGGCACGTTCGACGAGCGCGTCCCGGACTTCCAGGGAAAGCTCGTCTTCGAGCACAACCCGGAGATCGTCGCGGCGCTCGAGGGCAACGGCCGGCTGTTCAAGCGGATGGACTACGAGCACGCCTACCCGCACTGCTGGCGCTGCGGCACCCCGCTCATCTACTACGCCAAATCGAGCTGGTACATCCGCACGACCGAGGTGCGCGACCGCATGCTCGCCGAGAACGAGAAGATCGGCTGGCATCCCGACCACATCAAGCATGGGCGCTTCGGCAAGTGGCTCGAGAACAACGTCGACTGGGCGCTCTCGCGCGAGCGCTACTGGGGGACGCCGCTGCCCATCTGGCAATGCGACGCGGCCGATTGCGACCAGGATTTCTGCGCCGGCTCGCTCGAGGAGCTGCGCGAGCGGGGCGCCGAGATCCCGGACGACCTCCACCGCCCCTACGTGGACGACGTCGCGTTCGGCTGCGACCGCGATGGATGTGACGGGCAGATGCGGCGCGTGCCCGAGGTCATCGACACCTGGTTCGACTCGGGCTCGATGCCGTTCGCCCAGTTCCACCACCCCTTCGAGGGCACCGAGGAGTTCGAGCGGCGCTTCCCCGCCCAGTACGTGTGCGAGGGGATCGACCAGACGCGCGGCTGGTTCTACTCCCTCCTCGCCGTCTCGACGCTCGTCTTCGACCAGTCGTCGTATGAGAACTGCGTCTGCCTGGGCCTGATCCTCGACCCCGATGGCCAGAAGATGTCCAAGTCGAAGGACAACGTCGTGGACCCGTGGGAGGTCCTGGAGAAGTACGGTGCCGACGCCTTTCGCTGGTACTACCTGACGGCGCAGCAGCCCTGGTCGGGCTACCGCTTCTCCGTCGAGTCACTCGGCGAGTCGACCCGGCAGTTCCTGAACACCCTCTGGAACACCTACTCGTTCTGGGTCATGTACGCGAACGCGGAGGGCCTCGAGCCCGAGACTGCGCCGGCGGCTCCCGAGCCCGGAGAGGGGACCGATCTCGACCGCTGGATCCTGAGCGAGCTCGAGCGGACGGTCGAGATCGCGGGCCGCGACCTCGATGACTTCAACTGCACGCGCGCCGGCCAGGAGATCTCCGCGTTCGTAGAGACGCTCTCCAACCGCTACGTCCGGCTCTCGCGCCGGCGCTTCTGGGAAGGCGACGCGCACGCGCTCGGCACGCTTCGCCACTGCCTGCTCGAGGTCGTGCGGATGCTGGCGCCGTTCATGCCCTTTGTCACCGACGAGATCCACCGCAATCTGTCTGGCGACGGCTCGTCCGTCCACCTTTCGGACTTCCCCCGCGCCGACGGTGGCTACCGCGACCCCGAGCTCGAGGCCGGCGTGGCCGCTGCGATGCGCGCGATCGAGCTGGGCCGTGCTGCCCGCGCCGCCGCAAAGATGAAGATGCGCCAGCCGCTCTCCAAGGCCGTGATCGTCGCCACCGGCGCGGAGCGCGACGAGATCGAGCGTCTCGGCGACGTCGTGCGGTCAGAGCTCAACGTGCGCGAGCTCGAGTTCGTGACCGAGGAGGCCGAGCTGGTCTCGCACCGGGTCAAGCCGAACTACCGCACCCTGGGCCCGCGCTTCGGCAAGTCGATGCCCCAGGTGGCCGCCGCCGTCGAGGGGCTCGATCCCGACTCGGCTCGTGCGGCTGCAAACGGCGAGCGGCTGGTCGGCATCTCGATCGACGGCCACGAGCACACGCTCGAGCCGGACGACCTCCAGCTTGTGATGGAACCCCTGGAGGGCTACGAGGTCGAGTCGGAGGCAGGTCGAGCGGTAGCGCTGGCGCTCGACCTGGACGACGACCTGCGCCGGGAGGGACTGGCGCGCGAGGTCGTCCACGCCGTGCAGAACGCTCGCAAGGAGGCCGGGCTCGAGATCACCGATCGCATCACTCTCCACCTGGGAGGCGACAAAGAGCTGGTCGAGGCCGCCCGCGCCCACGAGGAGTACGTGACAGGCGAGGTGCTGGCCACCCAGGTCGCCTACGAGCCGAAGGGACCAGCCAGCGAGGTCAGGATCGAGGGAAAGACGCTCTCGATCGGGGTCGCCCGCGCCTGACGAGAGGCGTATGCTGCTTCTCCAGAGAGCGAGGTAAGGGGAAGCGTGAGCAAGGGAAGAATCGGAGTCGTCGTGGCGATTGTGGCGTTCGGATGCCTCGGGGCCATAGCGAGTGCAGGTAACACCGAGATCACGATCAAGGAACAGGGGGGCGACTTCTCCGGCAAGGTGAAGTCGAACAACGGCTACTGCATCGAGAACCGCACCGTGAAGCTGATGAAGAAGAAGCCGGGCAAGGATCAGAAGATCGTCACGGACACAAGTGGCTCGAACGGAGAGTGGTCGGCCGGCAACACCGGAGAGAACAATGGAAAGTTTTACGCCCTGGTCAAAGCGCTGGCCAGCTGCGACAAGGCCAGGTCGAAGACGATCGAGCTCTGAGGCTCCCGATGGAGCGGCGGGCGGCGGGCGCTAGCCCTGCTGCTCGCCGCCCATCACCCAGTCCGACTTCTTCGAGTCGTCGAACTTGATCCAGACATGGTCCTCTGAGGTCTTTCCGACCTCGACCATCGCCTCGGTGATGCGCTTTGCAAGCTCGGCCTTCTGCTCGTCGGAGCGGCCTTCGAACCAATGAACGTGAATGAATGGCATGGTAAAGACGACTCTAGAGGCCCGGGAGCGGCAACGCTCAGTCGCCCACGCCCTTGATCCGGGCGACCTTCTCCGAAGTCTCGAGAGAAACCCACAACGTGTCCGCCTTCCCCGTCGTCACCCAGCGCGGCCCCGAGTTGGCGGGAAGCCTGAGACGCTTCGCACTGCCGCCCTGTGCCGGCAAGATCGAAAGGCTGCGAGCAGCGAAGTTGGCCACCCACCACTTGCCGGCTGTGAACGTGATCCCGAACGGGTCGCTGTCGGGTGTCTTTGTCTTGCGAATCTTCTTGCCGTCGATCACGCCGACCGTCTGCGGGTCGGTGCCGGGGTTCGCGTAGAGAACACGGCCTCGGCCGGCTCCGACTTCCTGAGGGCCGCCCCCGACATCGAAGGATTTCGCGGGACCCGCTGGCTTGACGCGGACGACTCGCTGACCCCCGAAGTCTGCGATCCAGACGTGTTTACTCGTCGACGCGATGCCGCGCGCCGCCATCCCGTCGATCGTGCGCTCGTGGAAATCCTCGGGGTCGCCCGGACTGAACGAAACCAGCTTGTCACCGCTCGCGGTCCACAGTTTCCCCTTCGGGCCGGGCGTGATCCGTCGCGGATCATTGATCGCGGCAATGTTGAAGTCCGTTGCATCGTTGGGCTTATCCGGAGGGATCCGGACAACGCCACCGTTCTGAGTTGCCCAGAGGTTGCCATCCCTGCCGAGTGTCAACCCGACCCCGTTCGCGAGCGCCGCCGGCGCGTATTCCTTGACGTCTCCGTTCGGCTTGATCCGCGCGATCGTGTTGTTCTCCGAGCTGCCCGAGAGCAGGACCCACACCACCCCCTTCTCGTCTTCGGTGATTTGGCCCGGGGTTCCGCTGACATCGAACACACCGTCGACTTCTGGCTTGGCGCCCGCGAAACCGGGCATCGCCAGCATTCCGAGTGCCGCCACGAGCAGCGTGATGCCCCCTGTGCGCCGCATCGCTTGACCTACGCCGCGAAGAAGAAGACGTTCCGCGTCGGTCAAGTCAAACGGTGACGAGCCCACCGTGAATGGCCTGGCGCCGCAGTTACCCCGAGATCTCGGCGAACGGCCGCTACGTCGTCTGGGACACGCGGTGGAACTATGGGAAGAACGGCGACAACCTCAGGAACGTCTACCGCCACGACACCAAGAAGGGCAAGACGATCCTGGTCAGCCCCGCGGCGAACGGCGACGTGAAGGACACGAACCAGCTCGGCGACGTTGCCAACACGGACTGGGTCGCGTTCTCGTCGATGGCGAAGAACACGAATGCCGCCGACGACGGGAACGACTTCGACGTCTTCCTGCGCGGCCCGCTGGACTAGCGACCGCGCAGCCAGCGAGCGCCGGCTCCAGCTCGGCCTCGAGGCTTCGCTTTGGCCGGGCGCCGACGATCCGCTTTGCCTCGGCCCCGTCCTTGAAGAGGATCAGGGTCGGGATCGAGAGCACGTCGAACTGTGCCGCCGTCTGCTGGTTGTCGTCGATGTTGAGCGAGACGATGCGAACGTCGTCGCGCTCGCCCTGCATCTCTTCGAGGATCGGGTGGACCACTCGGCAAGGACCGCACCACGGCGCCCAGAAATCGACGAGGACGGGGTCGCCGGAGTCCAGGACTTCGCTCTGAAAGTCGGCGTCGGTTACGTCAGGCAGCTTGCCGGTCATGTGGTCTCCTGGTCGTGGGCGACTGTGGAATTAGCTCTTACTATACAAAATGAAGTGAGGCTCTCTCGCGCCAGGTGATCACTGTCGGCGCAAGCGCATCCTAGGCACTCCGATGGCGGCTTCGAGCACGATGCGCGCGTCCATCTTCGAATTTCCGGCGCGACGTTCCCGAAACTGGATCGGAATTTCGCGGATCCGGAAGCCCGCGCGCTCCGCCCGGTAGGTCAGCTCGACCTGGAAGGCGTAGCCGTGCGAGGCGGTGCCGTCGAGGTCGATTGACTCGAGGACTTCGCGGCGGATGACCTTGAAGCCGCCGGTCAGATCGCGGTAGGGCACCCCAAGCGCGACCCGCGCGTAGGCCGAGCCCACCCGGCTCATCACGCGGCGCCGCAGGCCCCAATCCGGCACCCCGCCGCCCTCGACGTAGCGCGAGCCGATCACGACGTCGGCGTCCGCGGCTGCTTCGAGCAGGCGCGGGATGTCGGCGGGATCGTGCGAAAAGTCCGCGTCCATCTGGACGATGAGGCTCGCCCCGGCATCGAGCACCCGGTGAAAGCCGGCGATGTAGGCAGGCCCGAGGCCCTCCTTCTCCGGGCGATGCAGCACCTCGAGGTCGTCCGACTCCTGCGCCAGTCGGTCGGCAACCTTCCCGGTCCCGTCGGGCGAGTTGTCATCCACGACCAGGATCTTGCTGCCGGCAGGGAGCTCGGCGCGAGTCGCCTCGACGACCGGCTCGAGGTTCAAGGCCTCGTTGTAGGTGGGCATGACCACCCACACAGCCTCCATGCCACGATGCTATGCCGAATGGCAAAGAAGGACCCGACCAACGCACAGATCGCCGAGGCGTTCTCCGAGCTCGGGGTGCTGTACGAGCTCGACGGCGCGGACCGCTTCCGCGTCAACGCGTACCGCGACGCGGCAAAGACGATGCGCCAGTGCCCCGTCTCGATCGCCGAGCTGACCCGCGCCGGGAAGGTCACGGAGCTGCCCGGGATCGGCAAGACGTCCGAGGAGAAGATCAAGGCGTTCCTGGACACGGGCACGATCCCGTCGGCCGAGAAGCTCAAAGCGAAGTTCCCGGCCACCCTTGTCGAGGTGACCCGCATCCCGGGGCTTGGCGCGAAGACCGCGCGCCGCCTCTTCGACGAAATCGGCGTGGCCTCGATGGACGACCTGCGCGAAGCGGTCGCCGATCAGCGCATTCGCGCCATGAAGGGCCTGGGCCCGAAAGCCGAGGAGAACATCGCCGCACAGCTCGAGAAGCTGGGCGCCGAGGGGCCGGCCGAACGCGTCCTTCTCTCCGACGTCCTGCCAATTGCCGAGAAGCTCGCGGCGGACCTGCTCGAGCATCCGGACTGCGAAGCGGTCGCGGTTGCCGGCTCGGCGCGCCGCCTGGCCGAGACGTGTAAGGACGTCGACCTGATCGCCACCGCAAAGGACCCAAAGGCGCTTGCGACGGCGCTCGTCGAGCACCCGCTGGCCGCTACGTCGGGCAACCCCGGGCAGGGCGGAGCGAGGATCACGACTCAGAACGGCGTCTCGATCGACCTGCGGATCGTCGCCCCGGAGGCGTACGGCAACCTCCTCCAGCACTTCACCGGCTCCGCCGGCCACAACATCGAGCTGCGCGAGCGCGCCGTCAAGATGGGCCTCTCGGTCTCGGAGCACGGGATCACCGACGTCGAGTCCGGCAAGGTCGAGCAGTTCGCGACCGAGGAGGAGGTATACGAGCGCCTGGGTCTCAAGTACATCGAGCCGGAGCTCCGCGAGGCGCGGGGAGAGATCAAGGCGGCGCGCGACGGCAAGCTGCCGAAGCTCGTGACCCAGGACGACATCAAGGGCGACCTTCACTCGCACACCACGCTCTCGGACGGCAAGAACGAACTCGAAGAGATGGTCGAGGCGGCGCGATCCCTCGGCTACTCGTACTTCGCTGTGACCGACCACTCCGCCTCGCACGGCTTCGGCGACCACGTGACGCCCGGGATGCTCGAGGAGCGGATCGACGAGATCGCCGAGCTCAACGAGCGCATCGCCACCAAGCGCTTCCGCGTCCTCGCGGGATCCGAGGTGAACATCCTCACCGACGGCTCGCTCGACTACGAGGACTCACTGCTCGAGCGCCTCGACTGGGTCGTCGCCTCCGTCCACACCTCGTTCCGGATGACGCGCGAGAACATGACGAAGCGGATGGTCGCTGCGGTCGAGCACCCCCTGGTCGACTGCCTCGGCCACCCGTCAGGCCGCATGCTCCTGCGCCGCGAGGGCTACGACTTCGACGTCGAGGCGGTCGTCGAGGCGGCGGCGAACGCCGGCACGATGATCGAGATCAACGGCAACCCGAACCGCCGCGACCTCTCCGAGCAGAACGCGCGGCTGGCCTCAGACGCAGGGGTGAAGATCTGCCTCAACACGGACGCACACCGCATCTCGACCCTCGCGAACATGCGCTACGGCGTCGCCAACGCCCGCCGGGCGTGGCTGACCAAGGCTGACGTGGCGAACACCAGGCCATGGGGAGAATTCAAGAAGCTGATGAAGCGCCCGCGTTGACGTGGGTGAGGTAGTTTGCTAAGCTAATTAGCGATGGTAACTACTTTGCAGACGCGAGACGATCAGATCGCCGAGTCGGCTGCTCGGCTTCGCCTCGCGATCGTGCGCACCGCCCGCCGGATGCGCCAGGAGGCCGGCGGGGAGCTGTCCCCCACCTTGATCGCCTCACTGGCGACCATCGAACTGCACGGCCCGCTGACTCCATCGGAGCTCGCCGACATCGAGCGCGTCAAGCGCCCGACAGCCACCCGCATCGCCGCCGCCCTCGAGAAGGACGGCCTGATCGAGCGCGCCGCGGACCCCACTGACGGGCGCGCCTGTCTGCTGAGCACCAGCCGCGAGGGCAAGGCGCTCATCAAGCGCGTGCGCTCGCGCAAGAACGCTTACATCTCGCGCCGCCTCCGCAAGCTCGGCGACGAAGACGTCGAGACCCTGGAGCGTGCCGCGGAAGTGCTCGAGCGCATGCTCGAGGATCCATCTTGACGGCCGCGCTCAAGCGGACAGTCGGCTCGTTCGAGGTCCCGAACTACCGGCGGTGGTTCGGCGGGCAGCTCGTCTCGATCAGCGGCAACTGGATGCAGATCGTCGCCGAGATGTGGCTGGTCCTGACCCTGACGGGCTCGGCGCTCGCGGTCGGCGTCACCTCCGCCCTCCAGTTCCTGCCGATCCTCGTGCTCGGCGCCTGGGGCGGGCTCATCGCCGACTCAGTGCCCAAGCGCCGCCTGCTGATCCTCACCCAAGCGCTGATGGCGATCCCCCCGCTGGTCCTCTTCGGGCTCTCGGTCACCGACAACATCGCCGCCTGGATGGTGATGGCGCTGGTGCTCGCGCGCGGAATCGTCCTGGCGGTCGACCTGCCCGCTCGGCAGTCCTACGTGATCGAGATCGTCGGCTCGGACCGGGTCGTCAGCGCCGTCGGCCTGCAGAGCGTCCTGATCCACGCATCGCGCATCACCGGCCCCGCGATCGCGGGCGTCCTGATCGCCGGCGGTTCGATCGAGCTCTGCTTCCTCCTGAACGCGATGTCCTTCGGCGGAATGATCCTGGCGCTCCGCTCGCTCGACCGCTCGCAACTTGCGCCGCCGAAGCTGGCCGCGCGGGAGCCGGGCGCGATCCGCAAGGGATTCCAGTACGTGGCGCGCACGCCCGAGCTGGCGATCCCGGTGGCGATGATGGCCGTGATCGGGACGCTGGGGCTCAACTTCCACGTCCTTCTGCCTCTCCTCGCCCGCGAGTCCTTCGGCGGCGGGCCTGAGAGCTACTCGGCGCTTGTGATCGCCATGGGCGTCGGTGCGGTGGCGGGCGCGCTTGTGATCGGCGCCCGCGAGCGGATCGGCGAGCGCTGGCTCGTCGGCTCGGCGCTGGCCTTCGGCGCGTTCTCACTGCTCGCGACGGCCGCTCCCAGCCTCGAACTGCTCGCAGCCGCGCTGGTCCCGCTGGGCGCGGCGAGCGTCACCTTCGCGGCCGGTGTCAACTCGACGCTGCAGCTGAGCGCCGCGCCGGCGATGCGCGGACGGGTCATGGCTCTCTTCTCGATCGTCTTCATGGGCTCGACGCCGATCGGCGGGCCGATCGTCGGTGCGATCTCCGGGGCCTGGGACCCGCGCGCCGCGCTTGCCCTGGCCGGCGTCTCAGCGCTGGCGACCGGCGCCGTGGCGGCCCTGGCTTTCCGCCGTCTTCGGCAGCCCGAGGTCAGCTCGGAGCCGGCGGCGGAGGCGGTGGCTTCGCGCTCGGCGCTCGGTCGCGATAGAGACCCGGCGTGCGAACGAGCTTCAAGGGGCGGTGCGCCGCTGACGGCTCGACATGGAAGCGAACGCCGTCGCGGTCCTCGATCGCCTGAACCGCAGCCTCGCGCCGGCGCCAGCCGAGCGCGATAAGGATCGCGTAGCCCGCTCCGATCGCAGTCACCTGCGGCCAGAACGCGCCCGCCACGACGCATACGAGCGCGAACGCCCCGATCGGCCACAGGCGCATGAATGCGATCCGCCCCTCGGTCTCCGACGGCAGCATGGTCTGGGTCTTAGCCGAGCGCAGCGCGGGCGCGAGCGCCTCGGCAGAGCGTTCGGTAGTCCCCCAAAGGAGGCCCAGGACGGTCGCGACGAGCCACCAGCCGCCCACCACCACGAGCGCCAGGACCGACGGCTGCTCCTGGTTGGCGAGGACGACGGATACCGCACCAAGCGCGGTTGCGACTCCCGCGAACAGGAAGACGGTGAGGCGGAGTAGCTCGGAGAACAGCATCAGCCGAGCGCCCTGAGGACTTCGAGGACGCCTGCGGTGCCCGCGACAACCAAGTCCGCCTCGGTTTCGATCTCGGCGGGGCTCTCCTCGCTGAAGACGCCCAGGCAGACCGCCGTGCCGAGCCGCGACGTCCCGGCCAGCCTCTTTAGGGCCCGGAAGGCATCGAGGTCCGTGCGGTCGTCGCCGGCGAAGATCGCCGCGTCGAGCGGCGCGTGCTCGACGAGGAGGCGGTGCACCGCGGAGCCCTTGTCGATGCCTGAGACCGGGCGCAGGTCCAGAACCTTGCGACCCCAGAGCGGGATCAGGTTCGCGTCTACGGCGAGTCGCGCGATCGTCTTCACAAGGTCCTCCGCTTGCGCCTCGTCGGCGGCGCCGCGCCAATGGAGAACCTGGATCGGCCCCTTGTCCTCCTGGCGCACGCCCAGGCGCTCGAGCTCTGCGAGATCCAGGCCCGCCAGGAACTTCCTGGCGCGGTCGGTGCCTGGCTCGGCGGCGGGATCGGGGCGCGGCTCCTCATCGCCGGGCCGAAGCAGCTCGAACCCCTGATTGCCGAGATAGACGAGCTCGGGAACGCCGACCATCCGGCGCGCCTCCAGCGCGCGCCGCCCGGTCACGCAGGCGACCACGGCGAACCGGTCCGCGAGCTCTGAGAGCACCCGCCTCGTCTCGGCCGGCACGGCAGCGTCCTCGGGCCGAGCGACGATCGGGGCAAGCGTGCCATCGACGTCCATGAGGACCGCGCAGCGCTCAGGAGCAGCCAGAAAAGGCTCGAGCAGGGCTTCGTGTCCGTGGGGGGCGGCGCTCACGAGCCATCTAGTATCGCCGCGCGTGCCCGACGAAACCCAACGCCTCCTGAAACTGGCCGTCGTCGGGACGGCCGCGGGCGCCTTCAGCGGCCTCTTCGGCGTCGGCGGCGGCACGATCATCGTCCCGCTCCTGATCCTGTGGTTCGGCTACGGAGAGCGGGAGGCGACCGGCACGAGCCTCGCCGCAATCGTGATCATCGCCGCGCTGGCCGCCGCTGGACAGGGCGCCTACGGCAACGTGGACGTGGTCAAGGGCCTTGCGATCGGCATTCCAGCGGTTGGCGGCGTGATCGCCGGGACCGCGGTCCAGCAGCGAGTGCCACAGCGGGCCGTCTCCTATCTCTTCGCGCTACTGCTCGTCGCCGTTGCCCTGGAGCTCCTGATCAGGTGAGGCGCTCATGGACATAGTCCTGGTGATCCTCTTCGGCTTCGCCGGCGGCTTCGTCGGCGGCATGATCGGGGTGGGCGGCGGCATCCTGTTCGTCCCCGCCCTCGTGATCGTCCTGGACCAGTCGCAGGTCGAGGCCGAAGCGACCTCCCTCCTTGCGATCGTCATCGTCGCGATCGCGGGCACGATCCGCCAGCGCCGCTACGGCAACGTGCGCATGGGCGACGCGCTCGTGATCGGCGTGTTGTCGGTCGCCGGGGTGGCCCTTGGAGTCGTCGTCTCCAACGAGGTGCCGGAGCGGACCCTCGAGGTCGGCTTCGCGATCCTCGCGCTGGCGATTGCGGCCCAGCTGGTCCACCGCGCCTCCACCCGCCCGGCTTAGGCTCAGCTACAGCCCGGACTCCAGCGCGCCCTTGACGCCTGCGTCGAGCGCGTTCACCCGGTAGAGCGCGAGCGCCTCCGGCGTGGCGAAGCGCTCGCGGCCGCGGGCCGAATCGGGCGGGCCGTGGTGGCTCAAGACGCAGTTGACGAGGGCCAGGCGGAGCTCCGAGTCGAGCCCCTGTGCGGCGGCGTCCACCATCCCGGCGCCGAGCTGGAGGTGCCCGAGCATGCGCCCCTCCTCGGAGAGGCCGAACTGGGCGCCGTAGGTGAACTCGCGCACCTTGCCGACGTCGTGGACCAGCGCGGCGGCCATCAGGAGGTCCGAGTTCAGGCGAGGATGGAGCTGGCAGGTCTCGAGCACGAGCGTTCCGACGGCGACCGTGTGCTCCAGAAGACCGCCGAGGTAAGCGTGATGTCCCCACTGGGTGCAGGGAGCGCGGCGGAACTCCGCGGCGTGCGGCCCGCCGACGACGAGCCCGGCCGCCACGCCGCGCAGGCCGTCGTGGTGGATCTCGGAGACGAGGTGCTCCAGGAATCCCTCGAGCTCCTCCACCGAGCGATAGGCGGCGGGAAGGAAGGCCCCGGGGTCGAACGAGCCCGGCTCGAGCCGCTCGACCTCGTCCAGCTCAGCCACCAGATCGCCGCGGAAGCGCTCGATCCGGCCCTTGACCCGCACCGCGTCACCGGCCTGGAAGCGAAGGCCGAGGCGATCGGCTTCGCGAAACACGCGGGCCGGAAGCGTTCCGGTGCGGTCGCGGAGCTCCAGTGAGAGGTAGGTCGAGCCGTTCCTGGCCGTGAGGCGGTCCTTGCGAACGCAGGCGAAGGCGCCCGCGAAGCGTTGACCGGGCCGCAGGTCGACGACCTGAGGCGATTCGCCGGCAGTGGATTCCGCTCGGGCGGTGGCGACGCTCATCGGCCGATTGTCGGGCACGCCGCGGACGGCCCGGCCCCCGCGGCATCCCATCGCAGGTAGTCTCGCCCGGTGGACCATGTGACGTGGGAAGGCGACGTGCCGGAGCTTCGCAACCCCACTCTGGTCTGCGCGTTTGCGGGCTGGAACGACGCCGCCGGCGCCGCTTCGACGGCCCTCGGCACGATCGCGGGCAGCTTGGAGTCCGAAGTCGTCGCCCGCCTGGACCCCGAGGAGTTCTATGACTTCCAGGTGAACCGACCGACGATTCGCCTGGTTGACGGCCGCACTCGGCATGTGGACTGGCCCGAGAACACGTTCGTCGCCGCGCCCATCCCGGGGGCCGACAAGGACTTCATCCTCATGACCGGCGTCGAGCCGAATCTCCGCTGGCGGAGCTACTCGACGGCCATCCTGGACGTCGCCGAGCGGATGGGAGCGAAGATGCTGATCAGCCTGGGTGCGTTGATCGCCGACGTCGCCCACACGCTCCCCGTGCCGATCACGGGACTTGCCAGCGAGGAGAGCCTGGTCGAGGAGCTGGGCTTAAGCCGCTCGAACTACGAGGGCCCCACCGGAATCGTCGGCGTCCTCCACGATCAGGCACGCCAGCGGAACATGCCGTCGGCGAGCCTCTGGGCGGCGGTGCCCCACTACGTCGCGGCGGTGCCGAACCCGAAGGCGGCGCTGGCGCTCCTTCGCCGCCTCGAGGGGCTCACCGGCGTCGCGCTCGAGGCATCCGAGCTCGAGGACGCAATGGAGCGCTTCGAGGGCCAGGTGAACCGGGCCGTTCAGGCCAACCCCGAGATCGAGGAGCTCGTCCGCCGCCTCGAATCCGAGCAGGGCGACGAGATCGAGCTACCCGAGGTTCCCTCAGGCGACTCCCTGGCCCGCGACTTCCAGCGCTTTTTGAGGCAACGCAGCGACGACGACGACGACGAAGCGGAAGAGACGCCCTAGGCCTCACTAGCCGGGCAGATCAGCCGGTAGTCGCACCACGAGCAGATCTCGAACGACGGCCGAGGCTCGAAGTCCTGGGCCTCGATCCCGCCCGCGACGTCGAGGACCGTGCGCTCGACGCGCTCGGCGTCGTCGGGCGCCGGCTCGACCTCGACCCGCTGGTCGGAGAGGACGTACCAGTAGGCGCCCTGCGTAGCTTCGAGCTGCCAGGCCTCGCGCGCGGCCACCCGGTAGAGGGCGAGCTGGAGGTCCTCGGAGAGCTTGGAGGCTGCCGAGGACTCGCCCGTCTTGTAGTCGATGAGCTCGTAGGCACCGTCGGGGCGCTTGTCGACGCGGTCGATCCGTCCGCGCAGGTGGTGGTCTCCGATCGCGAACGAGAAGCTTCGCTCGAGCCAGACCGGCTCCGAGGCCTCGCGCACATGGCGTTCGTGGTAGCGCGCGAGCGCGGCTACCGCGCGATCGCGGTACTGAAGCTCGTCGTCTGACGAGCCGAAGCCCGACCGGCGCCAGCCGGCCTCCAGCAGGTTGAGGAGCCGGTCGAGGCTGCCCGGCCGCAGGCCATCCTCAGCGCCGCCGGCCTGCGCGCGCATCTCCTCGGAGTGGAAGCGCTCCAGGACGTTGTGGATGAGGATCCCGAACCGCTGGTTGATCGTGGGCTCCTGCGGGATCGAGAAGACGCGCGCGAACTTGTACTTGAGGGGGCAGGTCCGATACAGGCCGATGTCCGATGCCGAGAGAGCCAGGCCGTCGCCGCGCCGGGGGATGAACTGCTCCAGCGACGGCTCGCGCCGCGCGGCGACGGAAGCCCGGCGGTCCTCCTGCGCGTGCTCCTCACCCAGGACGTAGTCGTCCAGCGCCGAGGTCTCGATGACCGCGCGCTGCTCGGGGGTCGCGACGCGGGCGAGAAGCTCGTTGATCGCGCCAAGGGCCTCGCGCGTCGCCTCGCGGTCGGGTCGCTGGAGTAGCGACGCCAGCTTGATCAGCTCCAGGTAGCGGGCAACGGCCGCGTTCACGTCCTCGGCCGTGTCCAGGCGCATCTCGGACAGAGCAGAGCCGGCGCGCCAGGACGACTCGAGGACTTCGTCGCGGATCATGCGATACGTCGAGTGGAGGCCCTCCGCGGGCCCGAAGACCTCCTCGGCCTGCACTTCCTCGGATGCGCCAAGCGCGTCGCGGGCGACCTCGTAGAACGGCGCTGGGCTGGCGGTCTCGCCGTCGGACTCCTCGGGCCAGGACAGCACGACCGTCTTGGACGCGCGCGTGATCGCGAGATAGGCGAGGCGCCGCTGACGCACCGTCGCCAACTCGTCGCCGGCCTCGGGAAGCGAACCGGTCGCCAGCTCCTCGGGGACCCAGCGGTCCTCCCAGGGAGCCAGGCGCATCGAGCCGGCCTGAAGGCCCAGGAGATAGACGCTGTCGAATTCCAGACCCTTCACCTGCGCGGGCTCGGCCAGCAACACGGCGCCAGGCGCCGGCGGGTCCACCTCTTCGGCACCGACCTCCCCGGCCTCCGCGACCGCGGAAAGGTGGCGGACGAAGTCGCGAACCGAGCCGCGCGGCACGCGCCTGGACCAGTCGGCCGCAAGCTCGGCGAGCCGCGACAGGTTGACCAGCCGCTCGGCGGTCTCGGGCGTGGCGGCGAACAGGCGGTGGCGGCGCATGCCGACGCGCTCGATCAGGCGGCGGACGAAGACGTCCGGGCGCATCGCCTCCATCGCGGCGGCGGCCGACTTCTGGAGCTTCAGGAAGGCCTGGATCCGATCGCGCGCCTCGGGCATGAGCTGGGGGCTCTCGAGCGCCGCGCTGAGGGCAGTGACCATGTCGAGCTTCCTGCGGCGGGCGATGGTGGTCACGCGTGCGAGGTCTGCCGAGCGCAGATCGACTGGCGGCCGGGTCAGCGCCCGGACCACGGCGGCGGCGTCGAACGGGTCGGCGAGCATCCGCAGCCACGCGAGCGCGTCGCGGACCTCCGGCCGGGCGAAGAACGACGCGTCGCCGGCGACCCGGAAGGGGACGTTGCGCTCCTCCAGCGCCGCGGCGACCAGCCGGCCCTGGCGCCACCCCGAGCCAACGACGACGCAGATCCGCTCGGGCAGCGTCTCGCCCGCAGAGAGGCGGGACTCGATCTCGCGCGCGGCAGCCTGGGCCTGGGCGCGCTCGCCCTCGCAGCGCCAGAAGCGCACGGCGCCTCCCCCGCTCGGCGGCGAACCGGCCTGCTCGCCCAGGAGCGCGTGGACCGCGGTTCCGACGACGGGCCCGAACCTGTGCTGACCCGGCAGCTCGATCTCCTCGGCGGCGGGGTAGGCCGCCCTGAACCACTCGAGTGAGCCCTGACTTGCGCCGCGGAACCGGCGGATGGATCCCTCGGCGTCGTGCGTGGCCACGAGGTTTGCCCGGTCCGGCGAGACGAGGCCGGCGATCAGGCGCATGTGGGCGGGCGCGGCCTCCTCGAGCTCGTCGACCATGACGTGCTCGAAGCGGCCGTGGAGCTCCTCGGCGATGTCCTGGCGATCGCGCGTCAGGCGCTCGGCCTCGAGCAAGAGATCGCCCTCGTCCAGGCTGCCTGCCTCGGAGATCATCCGGTCGTGCCGCGCGTATAGCTCGGCGAACTCGATCTCGCGGCGCGCTCGCTCGCGCTGTGCGGGCCGTTTCGCCTCGCGGTCGCGCTGCGTTGCCCAGTCCCGCAGGGCCTCAGGCGTTACGCACTCGAGCTTCAATAGGTCGATCCGGCGCAGAAGGCGAGCCAGAAGCCCGGCCGGGTTCCCGCGGATCTCGTGGCGGCGAAGCGGCAGGTCGTCGACGCGGTCGAGCAGGATCGCCAGACGGTCGGCTGCCGTGACGGTTGTGAAGAACGGATCGAGGCCGGCCTCGGTCGGGTGCTCGCGCAGGATGCGCTCGGCGATCTCGGCATGCGTACCGATCCACGGCTCCTCGTGGGCGTGGGCGAGGACGGCCTCGACCCTGTCGCGAAGCGTCGCCGCTCCAGCGCGCGTGCGGCAGGCGACAAGGATTCGCTCGGCGCGCACGCCGTCCTCCGAAAGCGATGCGAAGCGGCGAACCAGCGCCTCCGTGCGACCGGACCCTGCGGTGCCCGTCACGAGGAGGGGTCCGCGGCGGTGGCCGATCACCCGCCGCTGCGCCTCGTCCACTCGTTCGGCTCCACTCTCCATGCCGCCCGAACGCTACCGCGACCCGCTCCGGCGCTCCATCTAACTTCACCGCATGCTCGATCTCGACTGGTTCGGTGCGATGCGGCGAGCCGTCGAGGCCCATCGCGCCCTCTTCGACGCCGAGCCGACCATCGCGGGCCGGACGGTCTACGAGGGGGTCGGCGAGGGAGGCGACCACTCGCTCGTCCTCGACCGCCGTGCAGAAGACGCTGTCTTCGCGGAGCTCGAGAAGCTTCACGCCGACTCGGGCGCGAATTTCGTCGCGATCTCAGAAGAGCGCGGCGAGGTGGCGTTCGGCGACCCGGCGTCCAACTGGCGCGTCGTGGTCGACCCGATCGACGGCTCGATGAACGTGCGCCGCACGATCCCCTCGCACTCCCTGAGCGTCGCGATCGCATCGGGGCCTTCGATGGCCGACGTCGAGCTCGGCTACGTCTACGAGTTCGGCGCCCGCGAGGAGTTCACCGCCAAGCGCGGCGAGGGCGCCTGGCTTGACGGCCGAAAGCTCGAGCTCACGGGCGACGGGTACGGGCTAGAGGTAGTGGGGCTCGAGTCCGCGGACCCAGCGCGCATCGCTCCCGTCGTTGAGGAGCTGGCCGGCACCGCTTATCGCGTTCGCGTGATCGGTTCGATCGCGGTCACCCTCGCCTACGTCGCCGCGGGCCGCCTCGACGGGATGCTGAGCGCGCGGCCCTGCCGCTCCGTGGACGCCGCGGCCGCGCAGCTCCTCGTGACCGAGGCCGGCGGCGCGGTCGAGTTTGCGGGCTTCGAGCTCGACGAAGCGGACCTGGGCCTCGAATCCCGATACGCAGTCCTCGCTGCTCGCAACGACGAACTTCTTGGCAGTGTGCGCGGCGCGCAGGAGCGCTCTCCCGATGCCTGACGGGGAGCGGGGAATCGTCGACTGGGGCCTGGCGCTCCGCCTCGGCCGGCGGCTTGCGGGCGACAGCGCCTCGCCGCTCGACGAAGCGGAAGTGCGGGAGACCTCGCGCGAGGCCCTCGAGATGGCGCTGGCCTACACGACGCTCGAGCCCGCCCGCCGGTCCCCGAGGTCGAGGTCGTCAGCCGCGACGAGTGGATCGGATCGAACCTGGCCGAGTTCGCAAAGCTTCTGACGCCCGCCGAGGAGCGGCTTGCCTCCGAGCTTCGCCTGCCTGGGCCGCTCGGGTCCGTCGCGCGCAGGGCGCTGAGCGCCGCCGCCGGCGCCGAGGCCGGAGCGTTCGTCGGGTACGGCTCGAAGCGGGTCCTCGGCCAGTACCAGGTCTCGCTACGCGCGGACGAAGGCGTGCCACGGCTGCTCCTCGTTGGAGCGAATCTCCCCGAGGCAACCGGGAAACTCGGCGTTGATCCCGACGCGTTCCTTCTCTGGGTCCTCGTCCACGAGCAGACGCACTCGATCCAGTTCGGATCAGTGCCCTGGCTGCGCGAGCACCTGGCGGGAATGGTCGCCGAACTTCTCGAATCGGCCTCCAGCGGCCTCGATCTCGGCGCCCTCGTCGGCCGGGCGCGAGGCCTCGTGACGCCGGACCCCAGGGCGGGCCTGCGGCGGATCCTCGACGGGGAGCTGACCCGCATCTTCGCCGGCGAGAAGCAGGGCGAGGTGATGGACCGCATGGCGGCCGTGATGGCCGTCATCGAGGGATACGCCGAGCACGTGATGGACGAGGCCTCGGTCGACGTGCCGGAGCTGGCCATCATGCGCCAGAGGATGGACGCGCGCCGGGCGAGGCGAACGGGTCTCGCCGATCTGCTCGCTCGAATCATGGGCATGGGCGCGAAGCTTCGCCAGTACGAGCTCGGGAAGCGATGGTGCGACGCGGTGGCCGCCGAGGCCGGCATCGAGGGCCTCGACCGTGTGTGGGAGAGCCCTGAAGCCCTGCCGTCATTGGCCGAGCTGGACGACGCACAGGCCTGGATCACGCGCGTCCTCACGCCCGCCACCGCGTAGCCCCTGGTGCCAGGCACGGTGCCTGGCACCAGGCGTCGTTTACGGCCTTTTCACGCCTGGCGGCGTAACCCCTGGCATGTTGCTGGGTACAAACACCTGTTCGCATACTTTGCTAACATGCTTATTCGTAAGCAACTTACATCCAGAGACACCAATCACCCATAAGGGAGTGAAGTCACAAATGGCAACCGCCAAGAGCACCACCACCAAGACCACCACCACGAAGGCACAGCGCAGCGACGCTGCCAAGAAGGCCGCGGAGACCCGCGCCGCCAACCAGCAGACCACCGCTGAGACCGCTGTCGCCTACGTCCGCCAGACGGCCGAGCGTGCTGTCGACGTCCCCGTCGGCGCCGCCCTCACCGTCGCCGAGACGGTCAAGCCCCTCACGGATACCACGAGCCGCGAGCGTGAGATCAAGCGCCTCCGCACTCAGGTCACGCGCGAGATCAACAAGCTCGAGCGCCGTGGCGGCCAGGCCCGTCGCAAGGCCACGACCCGCGTCCGCGGTACCCGCAACCGGGTCGAGCGCGACCTCAAGCAGCGTCGCAACAAGGTCGAGCGCACGGTCAAGCAGAACCGGACCAAGGCCGAGAAGGCCGTGAAGGAGAACCGCGTCCGCGCGGAGAAGGCGGTCAAGGACGCACAGACCGCCGTCACCGGGCGCATCGAGGCGGTCCGCTCGTAGCCGAGCGCCTTAGCCCGAGACGTCCGGAGAGGGGCGTCCCGGAGAAGTCTGCTCGCACCGGCACACACCGCGAGCAGAACTAGTACCTCTCCTCCCCGAGAAGCGGGCCCCTTGCGGGCCCGCTTCTCTCTTTCTAGGTCTCCCCGTCGTAGTAGTCGAGGTTCTCCGAGCGCCGAGCCATGTGGCTGTCCCGCTTGTCCGGGTCCGTCCACATGCCGATCTTGTCCGAGTCCGGGTAGATCGTCGCCGCCGGGTAGACCAGGTTCGAGAACATCAGGAAGCGCACCGTGTCCTGGGTGTCGTTCTGAACCTTGTGCGCGCCCTCGGGCCCGATCGGGAAGAAGACGAGGTCCATCGGCTGGAGCGCGTGCTCGCCGTCGGGGTCGCGGAGCGTCGGGCGTCCCTCGGTCACGAGGAGCCACTCCTCCTCCGCCCACTCGTAGTGGTACGGACAGAGCGCCTGGCCCGGAGGCAGCTCGTACGAGCTCACGCCCGTCTTGGTGGCGCCGAAGCCGGGGCCGGGGCGCACCATGCCGCCGACGAAGCCGTCGGGGTCCGTGTCGGGGTAGTTGAACTGGGCTTGGGCGAGGTTCACATGCTTCATGAATCCACCGTAGCCACATAGCCCGCCTGTCAAGATTGACGGGTGAGTCTTCCCACCGAAGAGCAGGTCACGGACAAGCTTCGCGCCGTCATCGACCCCGAGCTCCGAAAGAACATCGTCGAGCTCGGAATGGTGCGCGCGATCGATATCGCCGGCGACGGCCGAGTCGGGGTGATCGTCTCCCTCACCACCCCGGGCTGCCCGATCCGCTCCCACTTCGTCGACGCGGTCACCCAGAACGTCGGGCGAGATCGAGGGCGTCACCGCTGTGGCCGTC
This sequence comes from uncultured bacterium, assembly GCA_963725035.1. Taxonomy (GTDB): domain Bacteria; phylum Actinomycetota; class Thermoleophilia; order Solirubrobacterales; family 70-9; genus JALZKA01. The sequence continues at coordinate 225,858 of CAVRWX010000010.1, forward strand.
GAGTTCGACGTCCTCTCCGACGACGAGCGCGCGAACCTCCAGCAGTCGCTGGGCCGCAACAAGCTTCCCGAGGGCGCTCTCGCCCAGGTGAAGAACGTGATCTGCATCGCTTCGGGCAAGGGCGGCGTCGGCAAGTCGACGATGACCGCCAACCTGGCCGCCGCGCTCGCCGCCGAAGGCAGCACCGCCGGCGCGCTCGACTGCGACGTCTACGGCTACTCGATCCCGCGCATGCTCGGCGTCGACGGCCGCCCGGACGTAAACGAGCACCGCAAGATCATCCCGCTCGAGGGCCCCGCCGGCGTCAAGGTGATGTCGATCGGCTTCTTCGTCGAGGAGAACGCCGCCGTCGTCTGGCGCGGCCCGATGCTCCACAAGGCGATTCAGCAGTTCCTCGAGGACGTCGACTGGGGCGCTCTCGACTTCCTTCTGCTCGACCTGCCCCCCGGCACCGGCGATGTCTCGATGACGCTCGCTCAGCTCCTGCCGCAGGCCAAGATCACCATCGTCACGACGCCGCAGCCCGCCGCACAGTCAGTCGCCCGCCGCGCGGCCGAGATGGCCGCCAAGGTCGACCTCGAGGTGCTCGGCGTGATCGAGAACATGTCTGCGTTCACGACTCCCGACGGCCAGCGCTACTCGATCTTCGGCGAGGGCGGAGGCGAGCTGCTCGCCGAAGAGCTCGACGTCCCGCTCCTCGGCAAGGTCCCGCTGTCCGAGGACCTGCGCGCCCACGCCGACGCAGGCACGCCGCTGGTCCTTGCCGAGCCGAACGACCCTGCCGCGATCGCGATCCGCCAGACCGCGCGGGGGATCGTCGCCGCGACCCCGCAGGAGCTCGCCGTTCTTCAGTCCGAACCGCCGGCGATGGCCGGCACGGCGCCCGTCTCGGGCACCGAGCTCAAGGTCATCCAGAGCTAGGCCTTCGCTGCGCGCCCCGATCGAGTCGGGATCTCGCGCGCAGGTCGAGCAGCCGAGATCGCCGCGCGCGTCGCAGCTCGCGCAGCTCTTCGACCCACGCTTCCGCGCGCTCGGCGTCCGAATGCCTCGCGACCAGCATGAAGTCCGGGATAGTCACATTCCGAGCGCCGCGATCAAGCCACGCGGTCGAGGCTCGACCGATGAACTCGCCGGCCAGGCTCTTCGGGTCGTCGTCGTCAGCGAGTATCAGCGGAGACGTCGAGCGAGAGCGCTGCCGGGAGGCCGGCCGAGGCGCAGGGTAGGTCATCCATCGCCGAGAGCTCTTCCCGTCATCGTGGGTGCCAGGCTCGTCCGACGGAGCTAGGCGCGCTCGTCCCAATCGACCCCCTCGATGAACTCACGGGCTCGCCTGCGCGTAGAGCGGCGACAGGCCGCTCGGCGATTCGTCCACGCCCAGCCGCGATGTCGTTCTCGATGGATCCTCGAACAGATCGCTGCGTCGAAGCTGGCGTCCGCGCGGGAAGGTCTGTGGCCTCGCCGACGAGGACCGACGCATTCGGCAGGTCCGCGATCTTCTCCTTCGCGAAGGCGAGCATCTGCTCGCTGCGATCGACGCCGCACACAGCGCCCTCGGGACCGACCTCGCCGGCCAACTCGGTCAAGTAGAAGCCGAGGCCGCACCCCTCATCGAGAATTCGCTCCCCAGGCTCGACCGCGAGGCCCTCGCGCACGAGGGCACGGCGCCTGATGACATCACGAGTGCGATAGGCGGCTTCGAGCTCGAAGGCGATATCGCTGTCGAACTCGAGCTGCGTCACGGCGCAGCGGGTTTTACCTCGAAAAGTACTGAGCGTTGATCTCGGTGTACTTCGCCCACTCCTCGGGGAGCTGGTCCTCGGCGAAGCAGGCGTCGACCGGGCAAGCCTCGACGCAGGCATCGCAGTCGATGCACTCGTCGGGATCGATGTAGAGCTGCTCGACGCCCTCGTAGTCGGGCTCGTCAGGAGTCGGGTGGATGCAATCCACGGGGCAAACCTCGACGCAGGAGTTGTCCTTCTGCCCGATGCACGGCTCTGCGATGACGTATGCCACTGGTGAAGTTCCTTGGCTCGTTTGCTCTCGTTTCGCCGGAACCCCGGCGAGCGGCGCATTCTACGTAACCTCGTGCGCGTGATTCTCGTGACCGGAGCCACCGGCACCGTGGGCAAGGCGCTCCTTCCGCTCCTGATCGAGCGGGGCGACGACATCCGAGCGCTCGTGCGCGACCCGCGCCGCCTCGGCCGCCACCGCGTGGACGTGCGGATCGTGCTTGGCGACCTCGGCGAGATGGGCGATGCGCGCACCAGGCGCCAGGCGCTTCGCGGTGTCAAAACCGTGATCCACCTCGCCGCGGCGATCCGCGATCAGCCGGCCGCAAAGGTGGAGGAGCTGAACGGGCTCGCCACCGCCCGGCTGCTGCGGACGGCCGAGCAGGCGGGCGTCGAGCGTTTCATCTTCTTCTCCGCAATCGGCGCAACCGAGTTCCAGCGGACGCGGTTCTTCCGCGCGAAGGCGCTCGCGGAGGAGGCGGTGGCCAGGTCGGAGCTTGAGACGACGATCTTCGCCCCGTCGATCGTCTACGACCGTGAGGATCCGTGGGTGACGCTCACCCGCCGCCTGGCGCTCTTCCCGGCGCTCCCGCTGATCGGCGACGCCGACGCCGCCTTCGAGCCGATCTGGGCCCAGGACGTCGGGCGCTGCGTGATCGCCGAGCTCGACTCCGAGGAGTCCGGCGACCGCCGCTACGAGCTCGCCGGCCCCGAGCTCCTCACCTACGAGCAGATGAGCCGCGTCATCTCATGGACGATGGACCGTCGCCGACGAGTCGTCCACGTGCCGCCGAACCTTGTACGGCTGGGCCTGAACGGGGTCCGCCGGATTGTGGGCGACGCGGCGTTCGCGACCTGGGAGGAAGCGGAGCTACTCGAGGTACCGATGGTCTCGGAGCGCGGGACCGCGGACGCCGAGGAGCTCGGCGTCGACCCGAAGCGAATGGCGGACGTCCTGGCCGGTGTCTAGCGCAAGCGCTTGACTTTCCAGGTGAACGCGGCCGGAGTTGTGTCTGCGTTCCCGGCCTCGTCCTCGGCGCGCACCTCGAAGCGGTGGGCGCCGTTGCGCACGTTGGTGTAGGTCCGGGGCGAGGAGCAGGGCTCGAACGCGCCGAAATCAACGCTGCATTGGAAGGTGAGGCCGGCGGCGGCCGTGGTCTCGTCAACTCCCGCGAAGGCGAACGTCGCGACCTTCTTCCTCGACTTGGCGGGCGGGCCGGACGAGATCGAGGTGTCGGGCGGCGTCGTGTCCTCGGGCTCGGGAGGATCCGCCTCGGTGATGCGCAGGAAGTTCTGGCCCTGCGTGCCGAGGTTCCAGTGGTTCGCGAGGTACTCGCCAGGCTCTGGCGCCGCGTCGAAGTAGTCGTTGTAGCCGCAGTCGAAGAGGGTCATCGTGGGGCACGGCCAGGTCATGGACTGGTTCTTGTTGCCGCCGTCGGGCGCGTAACACATGACGTCGTTGCCGTCGTTGCAGTGGGCGCCGTCCCCGGTCGAGTTCGGCGCGGCCGGCTGGACCGCGCCGCGGTTGTGCCCGACCTCGTGCATGAAGGTCGTGCCGTTCCAGCACCCCTTGTAGATCACCGAGTAGCCACCGTTGGTGTTGTGCGGATTCGAGAGCGCGGGCGAGTCGGAGAAGTACAGCGAGCCGACGCCGCAGACCCCACCGCCGTCCGAGTCCAGGAAGACCACGTAGTTCCGCTGCGAGCTCGTGTACCCCGCAGCCTGGGCCGAGCTGACGACCTGACTGAACGAGGTGCCGCTCGCGGTGAACTGCTTCACGTCGACCTCGCCGCCCGAGCAGACGACCTTGTAGTCGCCGCCTCCCCCGCCGGAGGCGATCGCTTCTTCGTTCAGGACATGGTTCGAGCGGCGCACGGTGCTGCGGATGGTCGGGACTGAAGCGGCGAAGGCATCAGGGGTTGCGGCAGTCCGCGCGTAGAGGACCTGCATCGAGTGGTCGGTCGCGCAGATCGGCGCCCGCTCGGCGCTGCCCGGAAGGAACCGATCGCTCGGGCCGGCGGCGACCAGCGACGCTGAATCGTCCATCCGGGCGTCCGGGCCGTGGGTGCGGACGATCGGAGCCGTCGGCGAGCGGGACCTTGTAGAGGCCACTCGGCGCCTGGGTCGTTTCGTCGCCGAGCACTCGTTCGACCGAGCGGGTGAGCTCAGGCGCGGACTCGCTCGGATGGTGCGCGAGCGCAGGGCTCGCCAACGCCGAGAAAGCGATCGCCGACGCGACAAGGACAGGACGCCTCACAAGGAATGATTCGGCCACCCTCGCCTGCTGCATGAGCACACGGCCCACATCTGGACGTCTTGCCTAGACCAGGAACGAAGAAGGCCCGAGCCGAAGCCCGGGCCTTCCACGAAAGACAGCGCTGTCGCGCTGGTTACATCATGCCGCCCATGTCAGGCATGCCGCCGCCCATTCCGGCGCCGGCCTCCTCGGGCATCTCAGCGACGATGCACTCCGTCGTGAGGATGTTCTTGGCGATCGACGCCGCGTTCTGAAGCGCGGAGCGGGTCACCATGGTCGGGTCGATGACGCCGGCCTTGACCAGGTCGCCGTACTCGCCGGTTCCGGCGTTCAGGCCCTCGCCCGTCTTCAGGCCGCGGACCTTCTCGACCACTACCGAGCCCTCGAGCCCGGAGTTCTCGGAGATCTGGCGCAGCGGCGCTTCGAGCGCCTTGCGGATGATCTCCATGCCGGTTGCCTCGTCGGCCTCCAGCCCCTCGGGGTCGATTGCGTCCTGGGCGTTCAGGAGCGCGACACCGCCACCCGGCACGACACCCTCCTCGAGGGCTGCACGGGTTGCCTGGAGAGCGTCCTCCACGCGGTGCTTCTTCTCCTTCATCTCGGTCTCGGTGGCAGCGCCGACCTTGACCACCGCGACACCGCCGGCCAGCTTCGCCAGGCGCTCCTGGAGCTTCTCCCGGTCGAAGTCGGAGTCGGTGTTCTCGATCTCGGAGCGGATCTGGTTGATCCGGCCCTCGATCTGCTCCTTCTCACCGGCACCGTCGATGACGGTCGTCGTGTCCTTCGAGACGACCACGCGACGAGCGTGCCCGAGCTGCGAGACCTGCGTGTTCTCGAGCTTCAGGCCCATCTCCTCGGTGATGACCTCGCCACCCGTGAGGATCGCGATGTCCTCCATCATGCGCTTGCGGCGATCGCCGAAGCCCGGGGCCTTGACCGCCACACCGGTGAAGGTGCCGCGGAGCTTGTTGACCACGAGCGTCGCGAGGGCCTCGCCCTCGACGTCCTCGGCAACGATCACGATCGGCTTGCCGGCCTGCATGACCTGCTCGAGCACCGGGAGCAGGTCCCGAACCGAGCCGATCTTCTGGTTGGCGATGAGGATGTACGGGTCGTCGAGGACCGCCTCCATCCGCTCCTGGTCCGTGACCATGTACGGGGAGATGTAGCCCTTGTCGAACTGCATGCCCTCGGTGAACTCGAGCTCCATCCCGAAGGTCTGGCCCTCTTCGACGTTCACCACGCCGTCCTTGCCGACCTTCTCGATGGCGTCGGCGATGACGTTGCCGATCTCCTCGTCGGCCGCCGAGATCTCGGCGACGCGAGCGATCTGCTCCTTGCCGGAGATCTCCTTCGACTGCTTCGAGCGGAGGTGGTCGACGACCTGGTCGACTGCCTTCTCGATGCCGCGGCGGAGCGCCAGCGGGTTCGCGCCGGCGGCCACATTCTTGAGGCCCGAGCGAACGATCGTCTGAGCGAGCAGCGTCGCGGTCGTCGTGCCGTCACCGGCGACGTCGTTGGTCGCCGTGGCGACCTCGCGGACGAGCTGCGCGCCCTGGTTGGCGAAGACGTCCTCGATCTCGATCTCGCGAGCGATCGTGACGCCGTCGTTGGTGATGGTGGGGGCGCCGAACTTCTTGTCGAGCACCACGTAGCGGCCCTTGGGACCGAGGGTGACCTTGACCGCGTTCGCGACCGCGTCCACCCCTTCCTGCAATGCCTGACGCGCTTCGGCGTCGTACTTCAGCTCTTTGTGAGCCATGAGTTTCTCCTTCGTTTCGAAGTGGGTTAGACGACCTTGGCCAGGACGTCCGACTCGCGGAGGACGAGAACGTCGTCGCCGTCGACCTTGAGCTCGGTGCCGCCGTACTTGGAGTAGAGGACCTCGTCGCCCTCTGCGACGTCAAGCGGGATGCGCTTCTCGCCGTCCTCGTCCCAGCTGCCGTCACCGACCGCGACGACCTTGCCGCGCTGCGGCTTCTCCTTCGCGGTGTCGGGGAGCACGAGGCCGGAAGCCGTCGTCTCCTCCTCCTCGATTGCCTGGACGATCAAACGATCGCCGAGAGGCTTGAGCTTCATCTTTCGTATACCTCCGTGTGGGGGTTGGTGTTCAAAGTTTTGGCACTCATCATGGGAGAGTGCCAGGATCGGCCTCAAGTGTAGTGAATAGGCCGTGAACGGGCAAGGATCTAAGTGAGAGTCGCTTAGATCGAGCGTTCCGCGGAACACTGGCGGGGCAATCCTCTAGGCTCCCGCCATGCCCCTGGTCCCCATGGTCGTCGAGCAGACCTCCCGTGGCGAGCGCTCGTACGACATCTACTCGCGCCTCCTGGGCGAGCGGATCATCTTCCTGGGCCAGCCGGTGGACGACGAGATCGCGAACCTCGTGGTCGCCCAGCTCATCCACCTCGAGTCCGAGGACCCGGACAAGGACATCTCGCTCTACATCAACTCGCCGGGCGGCTCGGTTTACGCCGGGCTCGCGGTCTACGACGCGATGCGATTCATCAAGCCCGACGTGCAGACCGTCTGTTTCGGCATCGCGATGTCGATGGGTTCCCTACTCCTGACCGGCGGCGCCGAGGGCAAGCGCATGGCGCTCAAGAACTCGCGCATCCTGATCCACCAGCCCTCGGGGGGATTCCAGGGCCAGGCGACGGACATCGAGATTCATGCGCGGGAGGCGCTGAACACTCGCGCGAAGATCAACGAGATCTACGCCCGGCACACGGGGAAGAGCGAGGAACAGGTCAACGAGGACATGGAGCGCGACCGCTTCTTCACCGCGGACCAGGCCGTCGAGTACGGCCTGATCGACGGCATCATCGAGTCGAGAGACCTCGGCCCGCGCGGCAAGGACGCAAGCTCAAACGGCGCCGGCGCGGACGACGCGGGCTCAGAGCCTTCGCCAGACGCCTAGAGCCAGACGCGCTAGGGCTCATCTGTCGCGATTCTTCAACGGCAGCAATAAAGGGAGAGGGCTCAGGGCGTCGTCGAAGGGGCGATTCGCGACTGAGGGCGGAGTTGTGCCGCCATACGCGGTACAACCCCGCCCGAATGCGGTTTCGAGGTTGAGTGTGCGATTGAGCCGCCATATCCGGTTCAACCCCACTGTCAGCTGAAAAACGAGCTCCCCGAGGCGCCGGGTACCTCCATCGCTCCCCTTTAGAGCTGCCGTTGTTGAAGAACCGCGGCAGATGAGCCCTAGTCGTTCAGCAACAGTCGCGCCCCCAGCAGCTTCGCCAGCCCTTCGCCGCCGTTGTGCATCACCCAGTTGTGGTTCGCGCGGAAGATCGGCTTGGCCACAGGCGCGATGAGGTTCATCCACGCCTTCGTAGTCCTGACGTTCCAGTCGTAGACAACGGCCGTCGTCCCGTTCTCCTCGTAGAAGCGCCAGAAGCCGGTGCCCGCGAGTTCGCCCGAGGCGTCGCCGCCGAGCCGGTAGGGCCGATCGACCAGGGTCGAGACAATCTCGAAGCGCACGGTGTATGGGAGCCTCGCGCGCCAGTGGTAGGCGCCGCGCTGGCCCACGCCGCCGGCGTCGCCCTCGGCGAGCCGCTGCGTCTTCGTTACTCCGCGCCACCACTCCGGCCACGAGTCCGAGTCGTAGATCGCGTCCCAGACGCGCTCGCGGTCTGCCTCCAGCACCCATGTGGTGCAGAAGCGGTAGGCGGGCACTGCGGATCCTCAGTTGCGGTGCGGCGTGCCGCCGTTGCCGAGCTGTGGCGCGGCCGGCTCGATGATCTGCGAGAAGCGCACGATCGTGCAGGTGTCCTCAAGCGATACCTCGCGCCGGTAGATCTGCTCGAGGAACCCCACCGTCTGGTCGACTGACCGGAACTCGGGGTTGTCGTGCTCGATGTCCCGTGGCGAGAGGTCCTTGATCCGCTTTACCTCGACGTCGTCGATCACGGCGGAGAAGATCTTCTCGCGGGGCGAGTGCTGGTAGCCGACGGTGATCCACACGACCTGGCCGGCCTGGTACTTGTGAGCCTTGTCGCCGAGCCGGATCGTGGCCGTCTTGCGGCCACGCTTGAGCTGATCGATGAAGGCGGTCGAGAAGAAGTTGAGGGCGAGAAGCGCGGTCACCGTGCGGGAGCCTATCTGTCGCGGGAGGGAAATCCCGATTCTCCCAGGAGCGGGACGAACCGGCATTCCGCGATCTCGGTCCGCTCGAGGGTCACGTCGCTGGAAGACCCGTCGTCCGTGCGCCTGAACGCGGTCAGGACGTCTGCTCGGCGGCGGGCGATGGGGAGCACCAGACGCCCGCCCGGCTTGAGCGATTCGATCAATGGCGGCGGCACCTCGGGCGCCGCGGCGTGGACGGCGATCGCATCCCAGTTCTCGCCCGTCGACTTGGCGCCGTCGCCCCAGCGCACGTCGGCCTCGTCGTAGCCGAGGAGAGCGAGGGTCGCGTCGGCTCGGATCGCCAGCGCCTCGACCAGGTCGTACGAGCGCACGTGACCGCCGGGACGCACCAACTCGGCGATCACGGCGGTCGAGTAGCCCGCCCCTCCGCCGACGTCGAGGACCCGCTCGCCGCCACGGAGCTCTAGCGCCGAGCAGATCGCGGCGACCACCCAGGGCTGGGAGATCGTCTGCCCGTGGCGGATCGGAAGCGCACCGTCGACGTAGGCGTGCTCGCGCAGCTCTTCCGGCACGAACTCCTCCCGCGGCACGCGGCCCATCGCCGCCAGCACCCGCTCGTCGCCGATGCCACCGCCACGAAGCTGCTCTGAGACCATCGCCTGCCGTCGGGTGGACTCGTTTCCAGAAGTGTCGGCCATGGGCGTCTTTTACACTCGCTGCTTGTCCCAAGTGCCATATGCGCGCGTCCTGGTGGCAGGGGCGGTCGCCGTTGTCGTCTCCGCTTTTTGGCTGCATCCGGGCTCGACACGCGCTGTCGGGCAGGACCTAGTGCGCGGATCAAACGACCCGAACGTGATCGTGGTGATGGTCGATGACCAGGGGCTCAACACTTTCTCGAAGAAGAGAATGCCGCACACCTTCGCTCTAACGGACGGAGGAACCGGCACCGAGCTCCGCGGATACGCGTCCCCGCCGCTCTGCTGCCCGGCGCGAGCGGGATTCCTCACCGGCCAGTACCCGCACAACCACGGCGTCCTTCAAAACGACTGGCGGTTCCTCGAGGAGCCGGACAACACGCTTCCCGCTTGGCTCCAGAACGCCGGCTACCACACCGGCTTCGTCGGGAAGTACCTGAACGAGTACACGGACGCGCCCGCTCCCGCCGGCGGATGGGACTCGTGGTTCGAGCTGATGCAGCCGACCGGCTACTTCAACTACGAGATCTCGAATCAGGGCACCGTGGAAACCGCTGGAGAGGAGCGTGAGAACTACTCGACCACCGTGGTGACCAGGGAGAGCCAGAACTTCATCCGCGAGGAGGCCGAAAGCCCCTTCTTCCTGTGGATTTCCTACTTTGCGCCGCACGCGCGGAACTCGAAAGACCCGAAATGCGGGCAGGACGCGCCAACCCCTCTTCCCGGAGACTGGCGGGAAGTCCGCAATGAGCCTGTCGAGCTGAGCCGCAACTTCAACGAGGCCAACGTCAGCGACAAGCCGAAGCAGGTGCGGAGGCGTGAGCTTCTCGGCGATAAATACGCGGCGGTTGCCAAAGACCGGATCAGGTGCACGTTCGCGGCGATGCAAGAGGTCGACTCAGGCGTCCACGACATCCGGGAGATGCTGCGCAAGCTGCGGATCGACGACGACACCGTGATCATTTACGTATCGGACAACGGCTTCTTCTTCGGCGAGCACAGGATCGCGAAGGGCAAGGGGCTGCCATACGTCGAAACCGTGCGGGTTCCAATGATCGTTCACGTGCCGCCCAAGATCCTGGGCGGCGATGTCGCCCGCATCAACGAACCAGTCGCGAACATCGACCTCGCGCCGACGATCCTCGACCTCGCGGACGCCGAGCCGTGCACCGAGAGCGGAGACTGCCGCATCATGGACGGCCGCTCGATCGTGGACCTGATGAAGGGCAACGACGCCGGCTGGCCTAACCACCGCCCGATCGGGGTTCACCTGAAAAAACGGTGCCGTGGCTACGAGGGTGTCTACCGGGGCAAGGAGACCTACGTCCGGTGGTACGGGCGGATTCACGGCAAGTGCCGGACTCCCGAGAAGGAGCTCTACGACCTTCGCGACGATCCGAGCCAGCTCACGAACAGGCTGTTCGGCGATCCGACCGAGGAAGCCCGGGACGACGCCGCGCGTCTGGACAAGGTGGTGGACCGCCTCACGAAGTGCTCGGGCATCGAGGGCAGGGACCCGGAGCAGCCCGGCCTGCCTTTCTGCTGAGCCCTAGAAGATGTAGGCGCGCAGCCGGCGCGGCTCGAGGATCGTGACCCGGCCGCGCCCCACCGCCACAACCCCGGCGCGCTCGAGCGTCGCGAGGAAGCGCGAGACGCTCTCCCGGGAAGTTCCGGCCAGCTGGGCAAGGTCGGCCTGGGTCATCCGCACCGTGATCCCGTCGCGGTCCTCGGGAATCGATTCCTCCGCGACGAGCTGGTTGAGGACCCCCGCCACGCGGCTCGGCACGGTTTGAAAGGACTGGCGGGCGACGCGCTCGTTCGTCTCGCGCAGGCGGCGCGTCAGGGCGACGATGACCTTGGCGGCGATGTCGCCGTGCTGCGAGATCACTCGGCGCATGTCCATCGCGGGCAGGGCGAGTAGCTCTGCGTCGGAGAGCGTCTCGACACTGGCCGAGCGCGTGCCGCCGTCGAGCATCGCAAGCTCGCCGAAGAAGTCGCCGGATCCAAGGGTGGCGAGGGCAATCGCCCGGCCGTCGGAGTGCTCGCGGGTCACGCGCAGCTCGCCCGAGCGGACGACGTAACAGGCGTCTGAGTCGTCTCCCTCGTGAAAGACGCGCACGCCCTTCGGAAACGACCGCGGGATCGCCACCGAGACGATCCGGTCGAGTTCGTCCGTGGACATATCGGCGAACAGCGGGACCCGCGCGAGCAGGCCGACCGTCTCGGTCGACATTGCGCTCACCCGTGCGTCCTCGCGTACATCCGGATTCAAGTATCGCGTAAGTCAGGTCTGGCAGGCGGGGCACCAGTAGGCCATGCGGTTGGCGTCGCCTTGGCCTTGCACCTCGATGCGCCCGCCGCACACAGGGCAGCCGCGGCGGTTCGCGCGGTAGACGGAGTGCGGGCGCTTTCCCTTTGCCATCGAGATCTGCATCACGCGCTCGTTCTCCGACACGATCCGCTCGAGCTGCTCGGCGTCGAGCTCCTCAACCAGATGGAGCGGCGAGACCCCGGCGCGGAAGAGCGCCTCGTTTCTGATCGCGTTCCCGATGCCCGCGATGATCCGCTGGTCGAGGAGGGCATCGCCGATCTCCCGGCCGGCGCCCATGCGCCGAAGCCGTGCCGCGGCCTCGGCGGCGTCGAATGACCCGCCGAGTGGATCGGGCCCAAGCTGTGCCAGGCCGGGGTCGTTGCGTACTCGCGATTCCGAGATGAGCCGGAGGAGCTTGCCGCCCTTCTGCGAGGCGATGCCCCGCCCGGAGGAGAGGACCAGCCACGGCTTTCCGTAGGGCATCCGCCCATCGGCCGCGATGAACCAGCGGCCGTTCATCCCCAAGTGCGAGTGGATGACATCGCCAGAGGAGAAGTGAGCGAGCAGGTGCTTGCCGCGCGCCTCGACCCGCTCGAGCACCGAGCCCTCGAGCTTCTTCGCCCGCCCATGGATGGGCGAGCGTGGGTTCGGCGCGTCGGCCAGGACCATCTCGCGGCCGCGGAGCGCGGCGTCCATCCGCCGCGCGGCGCGATGGATCGTGTCGCCTTCGGGCATCCGGTTACGCCACGAGCCGGCGCGGCTGGCGGTTGAAGCCCGCTTCGAGGAGGACCTCCTCGAACTCGGAGCCGATCACGGGCTCGCCGTCCAGCTTCTCGATTGCGAGCTTGGGGATGACGTCGTTTTGGCTGGCCTCGACGAGCTGCGCGACGGCGTCGACGAGGGCCTCCCCCTCGACCGCCTGGAGGCGCAGGATCCCGCGGCCGCCGCGCTCGACGTAGAGGAGCGGGTTGCCGTTCCGGGTCAGGAGGTAGGCGCCGGCGGTGCGGGCGGGGCGACGGCCTTCCGGCCGCTTCGGCCACGAGAGCGATGAGCCGTACGGGTTGGCCGGATCGGTGACGGCGAGGACGAGGTACTCCTCGTCGACCTGCGGCAGGTTCCTGAGGCGCTCGACCGCGCCGGCGAGCGCGAACTGGGCGCCGCCCTGGCCCTCGACGAAGTAGCCGCGGCGAGCTGTTCCCAGCGTCTCCAGATTCGAGAGCTCGCCATAGAGGGTCGAGAGGCCGCCGGGGATTCCTTCGGCCAGGACCGTCTCGCGGGTGACGATGCCGTAGCGCTCGAGCAAGAGCTCGGCCTGCGCGCGCATCCGCGGCCCGTACTCGGGCTGGCCGCGGAAGAGCGAGGCGGTGAGCGACCAGCGGCCCTGGACCGTGCCCGTCGTGCCGGTTCGCCGCGACGAGAAGCGCCGGCCGCGGCGTGCCGCGGACTTCACCGCGCTGAGGCGCCGGGCGCGCAGCGGGGCGAAGGCGTCATTGGTTGCCTCTCCCGCCCACGCCAGGTCCCACAGCGCCTCCTGAAGCTCCTCGGGACTCGCCTCAAGCTCGGCCACAAGGTCGATCCAGAACGCGGGCGACTCGCCCAGCCGCTCGCGGATCAGATCGTGGATCTCACCCTGCGGGACCTCGAGCTTCGCGTTCGAGGGCGGCGGGCCGGCGAGCCGCACGTCATCGCGGAAGTAGAGAGCGATCCGGCCCGAGCGTGCCACCGACCCCGCGCCGATCCAAACGACCTCGCCCGAGGTCGTGAGCTGGTCGAGCCAAGCCGCGCTGTAGGCGCCGAGGCGCCGAGGCAGGACGTCTCGCTCCCACACCTCGGGCGTAAGCGCGATGCCCTGCATCGGCACCAGCGCCTCGCGGAGGCGGTCCGGCCCAGCACCCGCGGGCCGATGCGCGTCGACGTTCTGCCAGCTCGGCAGGAAGCGGGCGAGCTCGGCGGGGTCGACGGCCTCGACCTCCTGGCGAAGCTGCGCGAGCGAGGCGCGGCGAACGCGCCGCAGGACGTCGGAGTCGCACCACTCGCGCTCGGTGCCGCCGGGCAGGAGCTCGCCGCGGACGAGAAGCCCCTCACGTTCGAGCTCGCGGAGCGCCGGCATCGGGTCGATGCCGTACCGGTCGGCAAGGCGACGGGTCGGGAATGGGCCGTGCGTGCGCGCCCAGCGGCGGACCAGGCTCGACATCGCGTCCGGCACCTCCTCGCCAAACGACTCCGGAAGGCCGGGGGGCGGAGGCACACCCAGCGCATCGCGATAGAGGCCGGCGTCCTCCGCGGCGATCCAGCGCTCCTCGCCATTCACGCGAACCTTGGCGACGCGGCGCTCGCCCTCGAGCTTGCCGAGCATCGACGAGGCCGAAAGCGCCTCGCCCACTCGCTCCTGGCACTCCTCCTCGGTCAGGTCTCCGAGCCGGCGCAGGATCTGCTGGAGCGCGTCGCGGTCGCGCGCCTTGATCTCGTCGTTCAGGTGCTGGAGCGATGCCTCGACTGAGACGAGTGCTTCGGGATCGATCAGCTCGCGGAGCTCCTCCTGGCCGAGCAGCTCGCGCAGGAGGTCGCGGTCGAGAGCAAGCGCCGCCGCGCGCCGCTCGGCGTTCGGCGTGTCGCCCTCGTACATGTAGGTCGCGACGTAGTCGAAGAGAAGCGAGGAGGCGAACGGCGACGCGGAAGCCGTCTCGACCTCGACGAGGGAGATCCGGCGCGAGCCGAGATCCGACAGAAGCGCCTCGAGCCCCGGAAGGTCGAGAACGTCACGGAGGCACTCGCGGTAGGTCTCGAGGATCACCGGGAAGCGCGGGAAATCCTTCGCGACCTCGAGCAGGTTCTGCGACTTCAGGCGCTGCTGCCACAGCGGTGTGCGCTTGCCGGGATAGGCGCGCGGCAAGAGGAGCGAGCGCGCCGCGTTCTCGCGGAAGCGGGCGCCGAAGAGGGCTGAGCCTCCCAGCTCGGAGACGACCAGGTCCTCCACCTCGTCAGGCTCCATCAGGACCAGGTCGCCGTCGGGCGCCTCGTCGGCGTCGGGCAGGTGGACGACGATGCCGTCGTCGGACCAGATGGCGTCCGCCTCGAGGTCGAGCTCGTTGCGGATCTTGGCCGAGAGCGCCAGGCCCCAAGCGGCGTGGACACGGCCGCCGAAGGGGGAAAGGACGCAGAGCCGCCAGTCGCCGATCTCGTCGCGGAACTTCTCGACCACGATCGACTCGTCGGAGGGAATGACGCGTGTCGCGGCCTGCTGCTCCTTGAGATAGGTGAGGAGGTTCTCGGCAGCGAGCTTGTCCAGGTCGTACTCCTTCGCAAGCGTCTTAGCGTCCGAATTCACCGCCTCGCGGGCGAACTCGCCGATCGCGCGCCCCAGCTCGGCGGGCCGGCCAATGCCATCGCCGCGCCAGAACGGCACGGCGCCGGGCACGCCGGGCGCGGGCGTCACGATCACGCGGTCACGCGTGATCTCCTCGATCCGCCAGGTGGTCGCGCCCAGGAGGAACGTCTGGCCCGCGCGGGCCTCGTAGACCATCTCCTCGTCTAGCTCGCCAACCCGGCGGCCGTCGGGCAAGTGCACGCCGTAGAGGCCTCGGTCGGGGATCGTCCCCGCGTTGGTCACCGCGAGCTGCCGTGCGCCCTTGCGCCCGCGAACCGTGCCCGCGGAGCGCTCCCAGACGATCCGTGGGCGGAGCTCGGCGAAACGTTCAGACGGGTAGCGCCCGTCGAGCATGTCGAGGACGTTCTCGAGCTGTTCGCGCCCGAGGTCACTGAAAGGTTCGGTCTCGGTCACAAGCTCGAAGATCTCATCCACGGTCCACTCGTCATCGGCGACCATCGAGACGATGTGCTGAGCCAGGACGTCCAGCGGGTTACGCGGGATGACGGTCTCCTCGATCAGACCCTCCCGCATGCGGCGGGCGACGACGGCGCACTCCAAGAGGTCGGCGCGGAACTTGGGGAAGATCCGCCCCTTCGAGACGTCGCCAAGGTTGTGGCCCGCTCGACCGACGCGCTGGAGGCCGCGCGTCACCGACTTGGGCGACTCGACCTGGATCACGAGGTCCACCGCGCCCATGTCGATGCCGAGCTCCAGCGAGGAAGTCGCGACCAGGCAGGGAAGCTGGCCGCCCTTCAGCATCTCCTCGATCACCAGGCGCTCCTCGTGGGCGAGGGATCCGTGGTGCGCCCGGGCGATCTCGATCGCGCCTTCGGACGGCTCAAAATCTGAGTGTCCGGCCTGCTCCGTCGCCGGCAGCTCTTGCTCCGCCTCCTGGTTCGCCAGCTCGTTCAGTCGCTTGGCGAGGCGCTCGGCGCCGCGGCGGTTGTTTACGAACAGGATCGTCGAGGTGTGCGCCTGGACCAACTCGAGCAGCTTCGGGTACATCGCGGGCCAGATCGAGTTCTGCGTAGGCGCCGCGTCGAACTCAGGCTCACCGTCCCCGTTCGCCGGCGCTGGGCGCGACGCGTCCGGATCGGTCATGTCCTCGACCGGCACGACGATCTCCAAGTCGAGCTTCTTGCGGGTGCCGGCATTGACGACGGTGCACTCGCGCTTGGGGCCGACCAGGAAGTTGGCGATCCGCTCGAGCGGGCGCTGCGTTGCGGAAAGGCCGATGCGCTGGACCGTCGCGTCAGGCCCGCGGCCGTCCTCGTGGGTGCGGACCAGGTGGTCGAGCCGCTCCAGCGTCAGCGCGAGATGGGCGCCTCGCTTGGTCGCCGCAACGGCGTGGATCTCGTCGACGATCACCGCCTCGACGTTCGTGAGGATCTCCTGCGCCCGCGAGGTCATCATGAGATAGAGCGACTCGGGAGTCGTGATCAGGATGTCCGGCGGCTTGCGGAGCATCGCCTGCCGGTCCTTCTGCGGCGTGTCGCCGGTGCGAAGGCCCACTCGGATCGCCGCGCCGACGCCCTTCAGCGGTGCTCGCAGGTTGCGGTCGACGTCGTAGCTCAGCGCCTTCAACGGCGAGACGTAGACCAGGCGGACGCCCTGGCCGAGCGCCTCGGGATCGTCGGTCGCGGCGTCCGGATCGGGCGCCGCGCGGCGCGAGAGGGTGTCGATCCCCCACAGGAACGCCGTCAGTGTCTTACCCGAGCCCGTGGGCGCGCAGATCAGCGTGTTGTCGCCCGAGGCGATCGCCGGCCAGCCCTTGTCCTGGGCAGGCGTGGGCGCTTCGAACGAGGCCTCGAACCAGCGGCGGACAGGCTCCGAAAACGGATCAAGAGGAGTGGTCTTTGCAGTCGATTTCGATGCCATGTCGAACCGACTGAGTCTACGAGGCGGCCCTCGCGGGCCTGTGGCACTAAGCGTGCGTTACGCGCATGCTGAGGGCGTGCTGATCTACCAGGGCAAGTCGCCTTCGATCTCAGCGAGCGTTGGCGCAAGTTGGTCGCGATCAGAGAGTTGCGGATGTTGGATCGGCCACTCGACTCCGATCTCCGGGTCGTCCCACCGGACTCCCGCCTCGGTGTCCGGGTCGTAAACGCTCGTGAGCTTGTACGCGACGTCGGCAATGTCTGACATCACGCAGAATCCGTGCGCGAAGCCGACCGGGACGAAAAGCTGGCGGTGGTTCTCGTCGCTCAGGAGAACCCCCTCCCAGCGCTTGAATGTGGGCGAGTCGCGGCGCAGGTCCACGGCGACGTCCCAGATCGTGCCGCGAACGCAGCGCACGAGCTTTGCCTGGCCGGGGCGGAGCTGAAAGTGAAGGCCGCGCAGGATGCCCCCGGAGGAGCGCGAGTGGTTCTCCTGGACGAAGGGTCCCGTCACGCCATGCTCGGCCCAGACGTCTTCGCGGAACGATTCGAGGAGAAAGCCGCGCTCGTCCCCATGCGCCGTCGCCTCGAGGAGGACGAGGTCCGGGATCTCTGTCTCGATCCGGGTGACGCTCACAGATGCATCCTTTGGCAGATGTTGCTTTCGCGCCTAAAGGCGCTCATCAATTCAACTTTGTTCCGTACTGGCGCTCGTAATACTCGCGGTACTCGCCCGAGCGGATCGGCTCCCACCAATTCTGGTTCTCGCGATACCAGTCAACGACGCGGGCGATCCCGTCCTCGAACGACACCTGCGCCTCCCAGCCGAGAGCCTGCGTCTTCTCCGAGCCGAGCGAGTAGCGCCGGTCGTGGCCCGGGCGGTCCGTGACGTATTCGATCAGCGACTCGTCGCGGTCGCACCGCTTGAGGATCTCCTTCACGACGTCGAGATTCGCCCGCTCGTCGGGCCCGCCGACGTTGTAGGCCTCACCCGGATTCCCGCGCTCCAGGACGATGTCGATCGCCGAGGCGAAGTCCTCGACCCAGAGCCAGTTGCGCACCTGCTGCCCGTCGCCATAGACGGGAAGCGGATCGCCGGCGAGCGCGTTCAGGATGCAGAGGGGGATGAGCTTCTCCGGGTGCTGGCGCGGGCCGTAGTTGTTGGAGGCACGCACGATCACGGACTCGGTGCCGTAGGTGTGCTGATACGCGCCGACCAGAAGGTCGCCGCCGGCCTTCGACGCGGAGTACGGCGACGAGGGATCGAGCGGCGAGGACTCGGTGAACGAGCCCTCCTCGATCGACCCGTACACCTCGTCGGTCGAGATCTGGAGGTGGCGGATGCCCGACTCGCGCGCCGCTTCGAGCAGCACATAGGTGCCGAAGACGTCGGTCTGGATGAACTCGCCGGGCGACTCGATCGAGCGGTCGACGTGCGACTCCGCCGCGAAGTTGACGACCGCGTCGCAACCCTCGATCGCGCCGCGGACGGCGTCGGCGTCGGCGATGTCGCCTTCGACCAGTTCGCAGCCCTCGATGCCCTCGAGGTTCTCGCGCCGCCCCGCGTAGGTGAGCTTGTCGAGCACGCGTACCTCGTCGCCGGGGTGCGCGCCGCCGAGGCGGTGGCGGACGTACGCGGAGCCGATGAAGCCGGCGCCGCCTGTGACGAGGATGCGACTCATGCGCTAAGGCTCGCACGTTCGCGCAGGTACTGGCGGAGGCCGTCGCGCCACTCGGGCAGCACGGGAGCGCCGTGGCGCTCTGACCCGAGCACCGAGTAGGCCGGCCGGGGGGCGGGGCGGCCCAGCAACTCGGTCGTGCCGGCCATGACGCGGCAGTCCAAGTCCTCCAGGTCGAAGAGCTCCTGCGCGTAGTCGAACCAGGAGCACTCTCCCGCGGCCGCGACGTGGTGGATCCCGTACTGGTCGGTCTCGATCAGCTCGGCGAGCGCCGCCGCGAGATGCCGCGTGTAGGTGGGAGCGCCGACCTGATCGGAGACCACGACGACCTCCGGCTGCTCGCCGGCGAGCCGCAGCATCGTCTCGACGAAGTTGCCACCGCGCGTGCCGAAGAGCCATGACGAGCGCACGACCATGTGGCGGTCGTTCGCAAACGCCGTCGCCGTTTCTCCTGCCGCCTTCGAGCGGCCGTACGCGGACAGGGCGCCGGGAAGGTCGGACTCGACGTACGGGGTGTTCTTCGTGCCGTCGAAGACGTAGTCGGAGGAGATGTAGGCGACGCGGGCGCCATGGCGTCCCGCCGCCGCGGCCAGATGGCCGGCACCCAGTTCGTTCACGGCCATCGCCCCCGCCTCGTCGGCCTCGGCGCCATCGACGTCGGTCCACGCCGCGCAGTTCACGACCGCGTCGGGGTGGAGCTCGGCCATCACGGCCTCGCAAAGGGATTCGTCGGTCACGTCCAGGTCCGTGCGGTCGAGCGCGAAGACCTCGTGCGAGCGACCCACGCAGGCGTCAACCAGATCCTGGCCGAGCATCCCGCCCGCTCCGGCGATCGCGACCCTCACGGCAGCGTGATCTCGGAGCGGTCCCCGACGATCATGGAAAGGGTGCGCGGAATGCTGTCACCGCGGGTGAGCTTGACGTTCTTGCCGAGCAGGCTCGCCTCCATCCGCGACTCCAGGTCGCAGACGGTGCAGCCCGAGAGGATGATCGAGTGCTCGACCTCTGAGCGCTCGATCGTCACGTTCTCGTCGATCGCGGTGTACGGGCCGATGTAGGAGTCCACGATTCGCGCGCCCTCGCCGATGATTGCCGGCCCGCGGACGATCGAGCGCTCGATCACGGCGCCCGGCGCGACGCGCACACGGCCCTCGACCTTGGCGTCGGTGAGCTCGCCCTCGACCGAGCGCTCGATGTCCTCGAGCACCAAGCGGTTCGCCTCGAGCATGTCGGCCAGCTGGCCAGTGTCCTTCCACCAGCCGGTGACCGTCCGGCTCTCAACGTGAGAGCCGTCGTCGATCAGCTGCTGGATCGCGTCCGTGATCTCGAGCTCGCCGCGCCCCGAGGGCTCGATCGCACGCGCAGCGTCGAAGATGTGCGGGCCGAAGAGGTACACGCCCACGAGCGCCATGTTCGAGGGCGGGTCCTTCGGCTTCTCCACCAGGCGCACGATGCGCTCGCCGTCGAGCTCGGCGACACCGTAGTGCCACGGGTCATCGACCTCGGTGAGCAGGAGGAGCGCGTCGTAGTCGCCGCCCCGGAAGGTGTCGACGAGCTCCGAGATGCCGTCGCGCAGGAGGTTGTCGCCCAGGTACATGACGAACGGGCTCGATCCAAGCGCCGCCTCAGCTGTGAGGACGGCGTGTGCGAGGCCGCGCGGCGCGTCCTGTTCGACGTACGTGATCTGGGCGCCGAAGGCCGACCCGTCGCCCGCAGCTTCGCGAATCTCGGCGCCGGTCTCGGGCGCGATCACGATCACGATCTCGGTGACGCCGGCAGCGACCAGCGCTTCGATCCCGTAAAAGAGCACGGGCTTGTTGGCTACCGGGACGAGCTGCTTCGCCGACGTATGCGTGATCGGCCGAAGACGCGTCCCCGCGCCCCCCGAGAGGATCAATCCCTTGAGTGGATCCATGGCTCGGGGAGGCTACCCAGGGTCACGCTCCTTGGTGTCAGGCACGGTGGGTGGTGCCAGGCACCATGCGCCCGGACAACGTCGCGTCTGGGCCGTACGATGCTCGGCGCAAGCTTCGACGACCGGGGGAACCGTGAACTTCACGAACGCATCGGCAGGATTCGCAACGGCACTGCTCGCTCTCGCGCTGGCCTCACCGGCCCAGGGCGCGCTTGAGTGTGGCGACGAGATCAAGCAAGACTTGAAGCTCAAGAAGAACCTCGACTGCTCGTCGTCTGGCGACGACGCGCTCGAGATCGCCAAGTCAAACGTGACCGTCGACCTCAACGGCAAGAAGATCACGGCTGCCCCCAGCTACGCCTCGATCTATAACCCCAATGGGTACGACTACCTGACCGTGAAGGACGGGACCTTCGTGGATGGCGCCTACGCGATCTACAGCTATTCCGGCTCCTACGCGAACTACTCCAACCTGACGATCGACCCAGATGGCGACAACGGCGTATACGGGATCTATCAGCAGTACTCGGTCGCACCGAAGGCAACGAACATCACCGTGAAGTCGCCCGGCTACGGCTGGTACGGCTACAGCAACGCTGGTCTCAAGCTGAAGAACTTCACGGTCACCGACGACAACAACGACAACGGCTACGGGGTGTATGAGTGCTACACCTCGGGAACGATCGACAAGCTGAAGGCGAACAAGGCGTACTACGGCGTGAATCTCAACGGCAACTCATCCGGCCTCACGATCAAGAACAGCGTCGCCAACGACGCGGGCTATGCGGGGTTCTATGTCTCCAATTCGACGCCGCTCTTCGACTACAAGTACACGCTGAAGGACAACACGGCGAACGACTCGGAGCAGTACGGGTTCTACGCGAACTACGACACCTTCGGCGGCGGCAACAAGGCCAAAGGCGCGGGCACGGAGAACTGTCACAACGTGACCTGCTGATCGGCGGCTCTAGTACGTGCCGCCAAGCTTGCGGTGGTCCCATGTTGCGACGCGCTTCGCGGTGAACCGGATCGCGACTCGCTTGGCCGCCTGGGCGCGCATCGCCTCGGCGGCGTCGCCCTCGATCGAGTCGATCCCCTCCGAGTAGCGGATCGTCAGGTCCTTGCCGAAGTCGAGGACGCGATCAGTGTCGCGAATGATCTCGGCCTC
Source organism: uncultured bacterium (assembly GCA_963725035.1). Lineage (GTDB taxonomy): Bacteria > Actinomycetota > Thermoleophilia > Solirubrobacterales > 70-9 > JALZKA01. The sequence goes on from CAVRWX010000010.1 coordinate 247,228, forward strand.
GGCCTCGATCTGGATGCCGCGTAGCTCGACGTACTCCTCGCCGGTCTCCACCAAGAGCGTGGCGCGCGGGTCGCGCTCGAGGTTCTTCACCTTCTGCGACTTCGCGTACGTCCAGATCCAGACCTCGCCGTCGCGGACCGTGAACCACATCGGCATCGAGTGGGGCCAGCCGCGGGGACCGTGCGACGAGACGATGACGACGCGCTCCTCGTCGAGAAGCTGGGCCTGCTCGTCGGGCGAGAGGGTGATCTGGTCGCGGCGACTCATTGGGACTTAAGCGACTCCCGCGTCTGCGAGCGCGTCGTCGAAATCCGGTCCGTTGCCGAGGACCTCAAGACGGATAAGTCGATCACCGTCGAACGTAAAACCCAACGCGGCCTTGACCTCCAGTCGCGCAGTGCTGTCCGGCATTCCTCGGGATAACCGGGCTTCGGCGATCACCTGGTCCTCGCGATGGTGCATCTGGTCGATCTCGAGTCGCGCCTCGTCGCCGAGCGCCTCCCACTGTTTGGTCACGACGGTGGTGACCCCGTCGGCGCCTCGGCGCGTGCCGGGCTCGACGGCGTTCGGCGGATTGACGTACTCGAAGTCTTCATCCGTCATCTCAAGCGCCGCTGCGAGGTCTTGGCGATTCCATGCGTCGACGAACGTCTCGATGACTTTGACGCGCGCTTCGTTCATTGGGGGAACCCTACGGTCTAGTTCTCGAGCGCGGTCGTGTCGACCAGGCCCTCGGCCTCGAGCTTTTCGAGGTGCGCCTGCATCGCCAGCGCGGCCGCACCCCGCAGCACGTCCGGAACGTCGGCCCACGCATCGTCGAGGAGCGCCTTGCGCGAGCGCTCTCCGCTGTTGATCGCGACGAGGAGCGTCTGCTCGCGAGCGGCGCGGTGCGCGACGTACTCGTCGATCTTCGCCCGCGGGTCCGTAATCCACTCGCCGTGGCCGGGCGCGAAGAGCGACACGTCGAGCTCGCGCAGGCGCTTGAGCGAGGCGAGATAGTCCGCGAGCGAGCCGCCGAACGCCTCGGGGGGCACGATCGTCGAGCCCTCGCCGAGGATGATGTCGCCGCAGAAGCAGACGTCCCTCCACACGAACGCGGCATGGTCAGCCGCGTGGCCGGGCGTGGGGACGACCTCGAACTCCGGCGGCGCCTCGTTCGCCGGGCGGTGGTCCGGGTCGGGCAGCCAGTTGGTCTCGTCGCTTCCGCTCACCGCACCCCAAAGAAGTGGGGCGCCCAGCAGCTCGACGCCCGCGGAATGGTCAGCGTGAGAGTGCGTGAGGAGAACGCCGGAGATCCCCCCGCGCGCCTCGCCCGCGGCGCGCACGGCGTCGATGTGCGCCGCATCGTCAGGGCCCGGGTCGATCACCCAGGCGGGATCGCGGCCCACAACGTACGTGTTCGTGCCCGTGAGCGTCATCGGGCTGGGATTGTTGGCGCGGATGCGCTCGAAGTCCGCGCCGCCAGGAACAGCATCGTCCCCCACGTCTCAGATGGCTGAATCCGAATACGCGTGCCCGCGGGGGCGCACGGGACCGAGCCGGGCGGGGGAAGAGGGCGAAGCCTGTACCGGTGGTACAGGCGAGTACCCGATGACCGCGATCCGGCGACGGTATCCGTGCGTCATCCGTGGGTGCGGGTATGCGGGATCAGCCATCTAACTCAGGCGGCTTCCTTGACCGCGGCGAACACGGCCTCGCGCGCGTCGTCGGGCTCGAGGACGACGAGGTCGCCCGCGCCCTTGAGGATCTCGCGGACGAGCCACTCCTTGGAGCCGTAGGGCACCTCGACCACGACAGCATCGTCGGCGAGCTCCTCGACGACCGTGCGCTCCTCGCGAAGCCAGCGCGCCCGCTCGGGCGCGACCCAGACGCGGGCGACGCCGGCGCTGGAGACCTCGCCGTGGGCGAGCCACTCCTGATCGGCCAGGCGCTCGTCGATCCCCTCGCGGGGCTCGAACCCCTCGTCGGTCATGTTCGCCTCCTTCATCCGGTCGAGCCGGAAGTGGCGCGTGTCGTTGCGCCCGAGGTCGTAGCAGCCGAGGTACCAGCCCTCCGGCCCGTTCACGAGCTGATAGGGCTCGACGCGGCGCTTGTCGAAGGTGTCCTCGTTCTCCTTGTAGTAGTGGAGCTCGAGGATCTTGTTGAGGTGGATGGCCTGGTTGACGGTCCTGACCACGTGCGAGTCGTCGCGGCCGGGCGCGATCTCGAGGCCCTCCTCGGACGGGTCGTGGCCGAGCGCCTTGACGATCTTCCCGCGCGCGGTGGCGAGGCCGGCCTGGGGCAGGTGGTCGCCGAAGAGGTCGATGGCCGCAACGAGCGCCTTGGCCTCCAGCGGCAGGAGGCGGGCGGGCCGGTCGAAGTTGTCGCCGTACGTGTCGGGGTCCACCTCGATCTGGTCACCGACGATCTCGGCGTAAAGGACATAGGTGCCGCCGCCGAAGTTGACGACGTTCAGGACGTCGATGTCCTCGCGAAGCTCGGAGATGTCCATGTTGAGCTCGCGGAGGCAGTGCGCGACGGACAGCGTCGTGCCCTCGCGGGCGGCGCCGATCATGAGGCCGGCAAGCGTTACAAGGCGCGCGAAGCGCTCGGGCCGGATGACCGCCTCGCCGCGAGTACGAGCGCCGCCGGAGCGGGGGGGGCGGCCGTCGGCCTCGAGCACCGGGCGGGCGACGATGGACGCCACCTCGAACTGACCCTTGTGGCGGGCGCGCAGAAGCTCCATGCGATCGGCACCGGCGGTGGCGGCGTCCGAGGGCGCGATCAGCTGCGCGTTCTCGCGCCACGAAAGGACCCAGGAGATGAGCTGGCGGATCGAGGCGTACTCGGTCTCATAGACCATGCCGCGGCCCTTGACGCCGTCGGCCTTCGCCACCTTGCGAAGCGAGCCGTACTTGCCGAAGTCGCGCTCGACCAGCCAGGCGATCCGCTCGCGGACGAAGACCTGCGCGGTCCCCTCGATCTCGCCCATCTGCCACTCGGCGCGCGAGGCGTAGTCGCGCCGGTCGAAGTCCTCGGGCGGCGAGAAGTCGTGCTCGGCCTTGGAGGCGTAGGACACCTTGCCCTTGATCCGGCTGAGGCGGAAGATGCGAACGGCGTCGCGCTCGTGCGAGTAGCCGATCAAATAGAACTGGCTGTCGCGGAAGACCAGGTGGTACGGGTCTACCTTGCGGTCGGAGACCTCGTCGCGTTGCATCGTGTAGTACGAGAACTCGATTCGCTTGCGGCGCGAGATCGCGGTCTCGATCTTGGCCAGGCGCTGCGAGAGCTCCTTGCCGCCGCCCGAGGTGGAGAGGCGGACGTCGATCGGCACGTCCTCGCCCTCGTTGAGCGGGCTGGGCCGGCCCCACGAGACCTGCTGGAGCGCGAGGCGCAGCGGCTCGGCGTAGGCAAACTCGCCGTCGAGGAGGCTGAGCGCGGTCCGGAGCGCGGCCAGCTCGCCGTCGGTGAACTCGATCGGGTGGAGGTAGTAGTTCTCGGGCGGAAGCGCGTAGAGCTCGGCCTCGAAGAAGCCCTCGGCTGGCTTTTCGACCTGGAGCGAGATGCCAAGGCTCTCGAGCTCGGCGCGGTCCGCGTAGAAGCGGCGGGCGAACGCGTCCTCGTTCATCGAGCTGTATCCCTCGACCTCGCGCTTGATCTCGAGCGCCGAAACCGGGCGCCGGTTGGCCATGAGAAAGGAGATCAGCGAGAGCTGGCGGATCAGCTTTTCAGTGTCCTTGGCCATGACCGATGAGGATATTGCCGGGAAGGGGGTCTGATCCACGCAGGCCGTGCCGATTTTCACCCACTTTGCGTCACGCGTGAGGCGATAGAGTGCCGAGACTTGAAGGGGGAGCACACCTACCGGCACATGCTGCTTTCGCAGCCACGCTGCTCACGGAACGCATGATCGGCGCAGGAACCATCATCAACCCGATCCTGAAGATCGTCACGACCGTGGCGATTCTGGGCGCGGCCTACATCTTCATCGTCAAGCCGGTACTCGACACCACCGAGGACATAACCGGCGACGTGGCCGAGCAGACGCGCCAGGCCCAGATCAACGCGAACGCGGCGAGCGAGGAGTTCGACCTCAACTTCGCGAAGGACAGAGCCGAGTCGTTCGCCACGAGCCTCCGCACACAGTGGCCTGAGGCGGCTCGCGAGGTGACCGACTGCGTTCGGGAGGCCAACAAGGACGCGAAGGCGATGGAGAAGTGCGACGAGTTCGGGCACGTGCTGATCACGGAAGGGCAATCCCCACGCAACTTCTCGCTCTCGTACGCCGACAGCCTGAGCGCCCAGGGCAAATACCGCCGCCGCCGCGCAGGTCGAGAACTGCGTTGAGAACGCTGGTTTCAACGTCCGGGAGCTGCAGCGCTGCCGCGACCTGGCCGACCGCCTCCTCTTCCCGTAGGCTGCGCGAACCATGCTCGGCGCCAGCACAGTCATCAACCCGATCATCAAGATCGTCACGACGGTCGTGATCCTCGGGGCCGTCTACCTCTTCTTCGTCAAGCCCGCCCTCGACACGACTGAGAACATCACCAACTCCGTCAACGAGTCGATCTCGGGCAGCTTCGACTCGTTCGACGACGCCTTCGATCAGGCCCAGGACGCCGGGGTGACGATCCAGGAGCCTTCGAACCAGAAGGCCGTGAACAAGCTCCTCGACTGCGTCGACGCGGCCGATCAGGACACGGACAAGCTCCAGCGCTGCGCCGAGAAGTTCAGCCCGTAGCTACTTAGGCCGCGCGGCGCGAGGGGAAGTACGCGGCCGAGTCCAGGCCGCGGTCGAACTTGGACCAGCTCTGGCCCTCGGTCAGCTCGCGCTCGATGCGGTCGAAGCTTCCGAGCTTGCCGCCGAGGTTGTCCATCATGTGGACGAGGGTCGCCTCGCGCGTGGCGGGCACGACGGGCGAGCCCATCTCGTGGGTGCCGTGGTGGGAGAGGATGATGTGGAGGACGGCCTGGGCCAGCTCGGGATCGAAACCCTCAATCGACTCGATCTGGCGGCGCACGAGGTAGTAGCCGATCGGGATCTCACCGAGGAGGCGCCCGGCGTCGGTCAGGTCGATGGCGAGCGGATCGTCGTTGTAGGCCTGCGTCTTGCCGATGTCGTGGAGGAGGGCGCCGGTGACCGCGAGGTCGCGGTCGATGCCCGGGAATGCGGCGGCCGCGGCGCTCACGGCCTGAGCGACCGAAAGAGCGTGCTCCAACAAACCGTGCGCGTAGGCCTGGTGGTAGAACTTCGCCGCCGGCGCGACGCGGAAGCGCTCCCAGCTATCGGTCTCAGCACCGAAGAAGCGGTCCAGGAGCTCAGCGAGCTGCGGATCGCGGATCGTCGCGAGCAGGTCGCGCAAGTCGGTCTCTAGGAGATCGGCGGGAACGGGCGAGCTCTCGACCAAATCGCCCTCGGCGTATTCGCCGGCCGTGGCGGCCCGGATCGCCTCGATCGTGATCTTCGGGCCGTAGCGCTCATGGACCGAGAAGCGGCCTTCGACGAAGACGATGCTGCCGGGCTCCGAGCGCTCGAAGCACTCGTCGACGGCGTCCCATGCGACACCCTCGACCGTGCCGGTGCGGTCGCCGAGGATGAGCTTTACGAAGTCGTCGCCGTTCCGGCGGGTGAGCCGGCTGCGCTCCCTGACGGCGAACGTGGTGGCGACAGCGTCGCCGTCGGAGAGGTCAGAGAGGAAGACGCGCGCCGCGTGTTCGGGCTCGGGCGAGCCGAGGGTGGGCTGAACTGCAAGTCGAGGGTTCATCTGCGGCCAAGGTAATGACGGAATCGGACGGTCACTTCACCTAGGGAGTCGTCTTGTGACCCGAACCTGACTCGTTGCTAGAAATCCTCAGAGTCGGCGAGAATCGTTCGTCACGGATGACAAGGAGAACAAACCCATGACCCACCGCGACCACCTGCCTCAGCTGGACGGGGACCTGTTCGTCACCGACGGCGGCATCGAGACGACCCTGATCTTCCACGACGGGTTCGACCTGCCGCTCTTCGCAGCCTTTGGCCTCTTGAAGGACGACGAGGGAACGGACGCGCTGCGGCGCTACTTCGAGCCCTACGCCAAGATCGCCGCCGAGAGCGGCACCGGCTTCATCCTCGAAAGCCCCACCTGGCGCGCGAGCCCCGGGTGGGCCGAGCAGCTCGGCTACTCCGATGAGGAGCTCGACGGCCTCAACCGGAAGGCGATAGCGCTGATGGAGGAGATCCGTGAGAGGTACGAGTCGCCCGAGCGCACCGATCGTCATCAGCGGCTGCATCGGGCCGCAGGGCGACGGCTACAGCCCGGAGTCAAAGCTCAGCGCCCAGGAGGCCGAGGAGTACCACTCGACGCAGATCGGCACGTTCGCCGACACCGCCGCGGACATGGTCACCGCGGTCACGATGACCTACTCGGACGAGGCGATCGGGGTCACGCGCGCCGCGAAGGCGGCCGGCATGCCCGTCGCGATCCACTTCACGGTCGAGACGGACGGGCGCCTGCCGAGCGAGGAGCTGCTCGGCGACGCGATCGCCGCGGTGGTCGATGCGACGGATGACGGCCCCGCCTACTTCGGCATCAACTGCGCCCACCCGACGCACTTCGACGACGTGCTCGCCGAAGCCGGCGATTGGCGCGACCGGATCCGGAGCCTGCGGGCGAACGCGTCGACCAAGAGCCATGCCGAGCTGGATGAGGCGACCGAGCTGGACGCCGGAGACCCGGACGACCTGGGAGCCCGCTACGCGGGCCTTCGCGACGTCCTGCCCAACCTGAACGTGGTCGGAGGCTGCTGCGGCACCGACCACCGCCACGTCGGGGCGATCGCCAAGGCGATGGCGCGCGGCTAGACGCTACATGGCGGTCGCGCCAGGGGGACGCTGGGCCGGCTCGTCGCCCGCCATCCCCTCGGCCTCGGTGATGAGCGTCCCGCTGCGGGAGAGCTCGACGTTGAAGGTCGCCCCGAGCAACAGCGAGAGGTTCGAGATCCACATCCAGACCATGAAGATGATCACGCCGGCGATCGAACCGTAGGTGCTCGCGTACGAGCCGTAGTTGGCGACGTAGAAGGCGAAGCCGCTCGACGCCAGGAGCCACAGGAGCATGGCGAGGAAGGCGCCGGGGACGAGCTCGCGGTACGGGCGGTCGACGTTCGGCCCCTCGTGGAGCAGGATCGCGAAGAGGATGGAGACCACCGTCGCGAGCACCGGCCACTTGACGATCGAGAAGACCTCGAGCGCGGTGTCGCCGACCCCGATCGTCTCAACGATCGCCTCGGCAAGGGGGCCCGGTGAGGATCAGCGCAATCAGCGTCAGGGCGAACATGAGCATGAGGAACGCCGTCAGCGCGACCTGGCGCGGGAGCGTCTTCCAGAACGGCCGCGTCTCGGACACCTCGTAGATGTCGTTCGTCGCGCGGCTGAACGCGCCGATGTACCCGGATGCGCTGTAGAGGGCCAGCGCAACACCGATTACGAACGCGAGGCCGGCCTTGCTCGCGTTCACGGCGCCGGTGATGGCGCCCTCGAACGTCGCGGCCGCATCGCCGGGCGCGAGGTCCTCGATGATCTCCAAGCAGCGCGTCGATCGTGCCCTGGTCGCCGAAGATCCCGAGCAGCGAGACGAGCACGATCATCGCCGGGAAGACCGCGAGGATCGAGTAGTAGGTCAGCGCCGCGGCATGGTCGGAGATCTTCAGGCGCCCGTATGCGCCGAAGACGCCCTTGAGCGCAGCGATGGGCTTGCGGCTTTGGAATGTCGGCTTGACCGAGACCATGGCTTCCGTCGAACCTACCCGGAACGAGCCGAGCGGGTGGGAAGCAACGGCGGCGAACACCGATCTGAGCGACGTCTCGGCGGCCAAGTTCAAGCGCTCATCGGAGTGCGCAGGTCGGAAACTCACATGCAAGGGGAAGAAGTTCGTCGGTCCTAACCGGATGGCGAGACCCGGAATCGACAGGAGGACACCGACGAGCACGATGCGCGCAATGCTGAAGGCGCGATGGCGCAACAGCATCTCTCGGCTATCGACCCCCGACGACGTGCGCGAACTCCGCGGCGCGGCGCATCGCGGGCAGTCGCGCAACCGCACTCCGAGCGTGATTCGACAGCAAGAGCAGACGTCACTCGCGGACGACGCGGTCGACGACTCGTACGCGACTGCTCGCGTACCTGAAGGCCGAGTCCTTGCAGCGCGGCGGGGCGTTTAAGTTCCGCGGCGCCTACAACGCGGTCGCCTCGCTCTCTGAGAAGGATCTGTCCCGCGGGGTCGTCGCGTCCTCGTCGGGAAACCACGCGCAGGCGCTGGCCATTGCTGCCCGGCTGGCCGGGACCGAGGCGACGATCTTGATGCCGCAGGACGCGCCAACGTCCAAGCGGGCCGCGACGGAGAGCTACGGCGCCCGGGTGATCGAGTTCGACCGCTATGTGGACGACCGCGAGGAGATCGTCGCCGAACTGGTCGAGCACGACGGGCTGACACCGGTGCACCCCTACGACGACCCGCGCGATCATGGCCGGCGCGGGGACATCCACGCGCGAGCTGCTCGAGCAGGCAGGCCCGCTCGACCTGGTGATCATCCCGGCCGGTGGTGGCGGGCAGCTCGTCCGGCGGTGCGGTCGCCGCTTCGGGCGCGGCCGAACGGCCCCGCGTGGTCGGCGTCGAGGCGGCCGCGGTCGGGCAGTGGCGGGCGGCGCTGGACGCCGGACGGCCCGCTCGCGTCGAGGTCAGAGAAGACTATCGCCGATGGGCAGCAGCTGGCGGCACCGGGTGAGCTGACCTTCGCGGTCGTGAAGGAGCTGGCCGAGGACGTCGTCGGGGTGACCGACGACGAGATCCGGTCGGCCATGGCTCACCTGTTCGAGCGACAAAAGCTTGTGGTCGAGCCCAGCGGCGCCAGCGCCCTCGCTGCCGTCCTGTCCGGTCGGATCGACGTCGGTGGCTTGCGGGTCGGCATCGTGCTCTCCGGCGGCAACATCGCCGTCGATCGCTTCGTGTCCCTGCTCGCCGATGCCCGCTGACTGCCAGTCCGTTGGTCTGCTGTTGCGGGCGGCCAATGGCGAGACCCGGAATCGAACCGGGGACACCACGATTTTCAGTCGTGTGCTCTACCAACTGAGCTATCTCGCCTGACCGACCCGACAGGCTAGCGCCGATAGCGTTGGCGATCGATGGCGCTTGGTGAGGCTGAGAAGAGCCGGATGGCACGCTCGACGGCCGAGGGCGCCTGTGCGCTTCGCGCGGCCGGGACGACGCTTCGCGATCCCGAGATCCGGAACCCGGACTACATGGCGAAGGACTTCATCGCGCCCGGCCTGAAGCTGACCGCGCTCGCCAAGGTGCCACTGCTGCGCCGCCTCAGCCCGCGCATCCTCGAGTCAATCCTGCCCGGCGCGCTCTGGTTCGAGCTGGCGAGGACGCGGCACATGGACGACGTGCTCCTCCGCGAGGTCGCGGACGGCGCCGGCCAGGTCGTGCTCCTGGGCGCGGGCCTCGACTCGCGGTGCTACCGCCTGCGCGACGAGCTGGGCGGCGCGGCGCTCTTCGAGGTCGACCACCCCGTCACCGCGGCTGTCAAAGCCGAGCGCCTGAACGCGATCTTCGGCGAGATGCCCGGCCACGTCAACTACGTCCACGTCGACTTCAACACCCAGTCCGTCGGCGAGCGACTGGCCGCTCACGGCTTCGATCCCGCTGCCCGCTCGATCGTTCTGTGGTCGGGCGTTGCCCCGTACCTCGAGCCCGAGGGCGTGGCCCAGACCCTCCGCTGGTTTGCCTCCGGCACCAGCCCGGGCAGCGCAATGTGCTTCGACTACCTGTGGCAGGAGATGCTGGACGGAGACGACTCGTTTCATGGAGCGCCCGAACTGCGAAAGCGGGTCGAGGCGGGCGGCGAGCCGTTCAAGTCCGGGATCCCGCGCGGCGGCACGCAGGCGTTCGTCGAAGGCTTCGGCCTCACCTTGGAAGAGGACCTGGGCCCGGAGGACGCGCACGAACGCATCCTCCACCACGCCGGCGAGCCCTACGGCTTCGGCGGCATGGCGCTCGTCAGGAACCCACCGCGCTGACCGTGGCGGCCGGCGTTCAATACCTCGCGCTCCTTCGCGGCGTCAACGTCGGTGGCAAGAACCTCGTGAAGATGAGCGAGCTCCGCGACGCGCTCGAGGAGATGGGCCTCGCCGACGTCGAGACCTACATCAACAGCGGCAACTTCCTGTTCCGCGCGCCGCGGCAGCCGCGCGCGGAGCTGGCGAAGCAACTTGAGGCGCGGCTCAGCAAGAGGTTCGGCCTGGAGCTGAAGCTGGTTCTCCTCACCCACGCGCAGATGAAGCGCGTGGTGGATGAGGCTCCCCGTGGGTTCGGCGCGGAGACCGACCGGTGCGACGTGATCTTCCTGTTCGCTCCCCTGACGGTCAAGCGCGCGATCGCGGCGATGGAGACCAAGGAGGGCGTCGACCGCTTGTGGGCGGGCACCGGCGTCGTCTACTTCTCCCGGTTGACCGAGAAGGCCACGAGCAGCCGCATGGGCAGGGTGGTCATGAAGCCCGAGTACAAGAACATGACGATCCGAAGCTGGGGCACCACGACGAAGCTCCTCGCTCTGATGGGCTCGACGGATCCGAAGTCGCCCAGGCCGGCGAACTCAGCTCCTTCGACGGTAGCGCCTCGGCAGGCCTGGCCTGCGCGAGGCCGAGCCGCTGCGCGTCTCCGGGTGCGAGCTCCAGCGCGGCGACGGTCCGCCGCGCGGACGGCCCGCCGTTCGGCGCGCGCGCGCGGCGGCCCGGCTCGAGGCCCGCTCGACGACTCCGAGGACCTTCGGCCCGGTCGCCCTCGAGCGCCGAGCCACACGAGGTCGATCGGGGCCCTCATCCCGAGCGTGTGGATCGAGCGGCAGCGAGGGAAGAGGAGCGGCTCGATCTCCTCGGCGCGAAGGCGCATGAGGCCGAGCAGGCGCAGCCAATAACCGTCTGCCACCGCGACTCGAACTGACCCGCCGGGGCACTCGAGAACTGCGATCCCTGCGCGGGCGAAGCGCCTGTGCATCACGCCGGGTGGAGATCGGGTGCGATCGGGCGACGCTAGTCGTGTTGCTCCCCAAAATGTGAGATGGCGCGTCGAGTCTTAGAGTGCAAGATGTGACGAAACCCGCGCTTGTCGTGTACGACGAGGACCAAGACGCGATCCGTGACGTCGAGAGCGAGCTCGGCGACCGCTACGAGCGGCACTACGACATCCTGTGTTCGACCTCGAGCCGCGAGACGATCGCGCGCTTGGATGAGCTCGCCGAAGCCGGAGACGAGGTCGCACTGGTCCTGGAGGGACCCGCTCCGTCGGGCGAGCTGGAGGGCGACGTCCTCGGCGCGGCGCGCCGGCTTCATCCCGAGGCGAAGCGTGGCCTCATGATCGCGTGGGGACAGTGGGGCCAGGACGCAACGGGCGAGGCGATCTTCGACTCGATGGCTGACGGAGTCATCGACCATTTTCTGGTCCGCCCTGGAAAGCCACCCGACGAGCTCTTCCATCAGGCGATCTCGAGCCTGCTGCTCGAATGGGCTGAGGCGCGCCGCGAGGCTCCGTACACAATCGAGATCGTCGGATCGTCCTGGTCGGGCAGGGCGTACGAGCTCAGAGCCGCCCTTCAACGGTGCGCCATCCCACACTCGTTCCATCTCGCGGACTCGCCGAGGGGCGAGCGGATCGTCGAGGCAGCCGGCGCCTCGCGCGGACTCCCGCTTGTGGCGTTCCCGGACGGGACGATCCTTGCGGATCCCTCGAGCACCGAGATGGCGCGTGCTGCCGGGTCGCCGGTGCAACTTGAGTCGATCGAGTTCGACGTCATCGTCGTCGGGGCCGGTCCCGCAGGCCTCTCGGCGGCTGTCTACGGAGCGTCCGAGGGCTTCAACACGCTCGTCGCGGACGAGGGCGGACTCGGAGGCCAGGCAACTTCGAGCTCGCTCATCCGCAACTACCTCGGATTCCCCCGGGGCATCAGCGGCCGGCGCCTCGCCCAGCAGGCGTACGACCAGGCGTGGGTCCTCGGCGCGAAGTTCGCGTTCATGCAAGGAGTCACAGGCATCGAGCGCACGGAGAGCGAACTGGTCCTGAGCCTCTCGGACGGCGGCCATGCCCGCTGCCACGCCGTCGTTCTCGCCATGGGAGCCGAGTACCGGCGCCTTGGCGTGCCCGAGCTGGAGGCCCTCAACGGCGCCGGAGTGTTCTATGGCGGGCCCGCGTCGGAGGCAGGCGGGCTGACCGGTCGCGATGTCTTCGTGCTCGGGGGCGCCAACTCTGCGGGGCAGGCAGCGCTGCACCTCGCCCAACACGCGCGGTCGGTGACGCTCGTGGTCAGAGCGGACAGCCTGGCGGCGGGCATGTCGGACTACCTGGTGCGGCAAATCGGAGTCACGCCCACCATCGAGGTCCGGCTGGGAACGGAGATCGTGGGAGGTGGCGGTGACGGCCGGCTCGAAGAGCTCGTGCTCCGCGGGAGATCCAACGGCGACGAAGAAACGGTCAAGGCCGGCGCGCTCTTCCTGATGATCGGCGCGCGCCCGAGAACGGATTGGCTGCCTCCCGAGATCCAGCGCGACGAGCAAGGCTTCCTCCTGACAGGCGCTGACCTGCCCGCAGAAGGGTCCTGGCCATTGGAACGAGAGCCGCTCCCCTTCGAGACCGGGATGCCAGGCGTCCTGGCGGCGGGGGACGTCCGCCACAGCTCGTCCAAGCGGGTCGCGTCCGCGGTCGGCGAGGGATCAGTGGCGATCCAGGCGATTCACCGCCTCTTCGACATGGACGGGCACCAGCCCCTCGGCCGCACCAAGCAACGGTCCGAGGCCTGACGAGCCTCGCTAGGCGCGATCGCCGGCGCCCAGCGGCGCGCGGCCCAGGATCCCGCCCATCAGCTCGATCGCGCCGGCCTTGTGGAGCGGCTCGTTCAGGTTGCCGCACTTCGGGCTCTGGACGCACGACGGACACCCCGACGCGCACGGGCACTCGGAGACGAGGCGCAGCGCGTTGCCGACCAACTCACCGAACCGCTCGAATCCGCGCTCGGCGATGCCGACGCCGCCCGGGTGGCCGTCGTAGATGAAGATGGTCGGCCGGCCGGTCTGGAAGTGGACGTTGGTCGAAAGGCCGCCGATGTCCCAGCGGTCGCACATCGCCAACAGGGGCAGCACGGCGATCTGCGAGTGCTCGGCTGCGTGGAGCGCGCCGAGCTGGACCTCGGGCGGCAGCGCCTCGGGCCCCGCGAGCTCGTCGGGCAGGACGTACCAGAGCGCCCGCGTCGAGAAGTTCTGCTCGGGCAGGTTGAGGGCGGTCAGGTCGATCACCTCCTGGTCCTTCACGGTCTTTCGCTGATAGGCGATCACCTGCTCGGACACGGAGACCTCACCCGTGTAGAGCTCGACGCCCTTGTGGATCTCTCCCGGCTCGGCCTTGCGGCCGATCGCGTCGATGTAGACGTTCGTCTCCTTCTTCGGCTGCGTGTACCAGTCGCCGTCGAACGGCTCGACGATCGCGCGGCGCCCATCGACATCGAGCTCGCGCACCTCGTACGAGCGGCCCATGTGGAGGTAGACGGCGCCGGGATGGATGGTCGAGAAGGCGCGCTCGGCCTCGACGGTGCCGAGCATCTCGCCCGAGGTCGAGTCGATCACGGCGACGGAGTCGAGCGACGCCGAGCGCAGCGAGATGCGCCCGGCCGCGAAGCCCTGGTCGCGCGGCACGTAGCGGCGGTCGTTCGTCTGGCGCAGCTCGCCGGCGGCGACCAGGTCGTCGGCGCGATCGCGCCAGCCCTCGCCCAGGATCGTGTCGTCGGCGCCGCCGGGCTGGCTTGCGGTGCCCCCCAGCGGCGCCTCGTGAGCCGCGGCCAGGACGTGACCGGTCTGGATGTGCGGGTTCTGGTGGTCGAGGATCGCCGCCTCGACCGCGCGGCCAAGGAACTCGTCGGGGTGGCGGCAGAAGAACTGGTCGAGCGCGTCCTCGCCCGCGACGTAGACGGCGAGCCCCTCGGTCCGCCGGCCCGCGCGCCCCCACATCTGGCGAAGGCTCGCGACCGTGCCGGGGAACGTCACGCAGATCGAGGCGTCGAGCTCGCCGATGTCGATGCCGAGCTCCAGCGCGTCCGTCGTGACCACGCCCAGCAGTTCGCCCGAGACGAGGCGGTGCTCGATCTCGCGGCGCTGCTGCGGCGTGTAGCCCGCGCGGTACGGGGCGATCCGCGCCGCCAGGTCCTCGCGCCCGCGCTCCTCGAGGCGCAGGCGGGCGAAGCGCTGGATCAGCTCGATCCCCTTGCGCGAGCGCAGGAAGCAGATGGTCCGCATCCCCTCGGTGACGAGATCGGCAAGGAGCTCCGCGCCCTCCGAGAGCGTCGAGCGCCGGCGTTGCGTGCGATCGTCGATCACGGGCGGGTTCCACATCACGATCCGGCGCCCGGCCTTCGGCGCGCCGTCGGAGGACGACGACGCTGACGGGCTCGCCGACCAGGCGCTCGGCAAGCTCGCCCGGGTTCGCGATCGTCGCCGAGGCCAGGAGGAAGCGGGGCTCGGCGCCGTAGAGGCGCGCGACCCGGCGCAGCCTCCGCAGGACGTTCGCGACGTGCGAGCCGAAGACGCCGCGGTAGGTGTGCGCCTCGTCGACGACGATCCAGCGCAGGTTGGCGATGAAGTCACCCCAGCCCTGGTGGTGGGGCAGGAGCCCCACGTTCACCATGTCCGGGTTGGTGAGGATCAGGTTCGAGCGGCGCCGGAGCCCGGGGCGGTCCTCGCGGGGCGTGTCGCCGTCGTAGATCGCGTGGCTCAGGTAGGGAAGCTGGAAGGCCGAAAGCTTTCGCGCCTGGTCCTGGGCGAGCGCCTTGGTGGGGTAGAGGTACAGCGCACGCGACTTGGGGTCGAGCGCGAGGCTCTCCAGTACCGGCAGATTGAACGAGAGCGACTTGCCGGATGCTGTGCCGCTGGTCGAGATCACGTTGCCCTGGCCGCTCTCGCCAAGCGCCTCGTTCTGGTGCGCGTAGAGGCTCTCGATCCCGGCGCGGCGCAGGCCGTCGGCGAGGACGGGCGGCAGGTCCGAGGGGAACGGGACGTTGACCGCGCCCTCGCGCTCCTCGAACGAGGTGGCGACCAGGCGCCCGTCGTCGGCGCCATTCGCGATCACGTTCCGCCACGCCTGGTCGAGGCCCTTCCTGACCTTGATGTCATCCACGCGCGATCGCCTCCGCCACCCGCATCGCGTCGAGCGCCTCGGGATCGTGCAGCCGCAGGATCTCGGCGCCCTGCGCCGTCGCGAGCGTGACCGCCGCCAGCGTCGCCGCGCCGCGCTCGTCGGCGTCCGGGCGAGCGTCCCACGAGCCAGCCGTGACCGCACCCAGATAGTCCTTTCGCGAGATCGCCGCCATCACAGGTCTTCCAAGCTCCTGGAGCTCCGGGATTCGCCCCACCAACTCGATCGTGTCGTCCACGCCCTTGTCGAAGTCGGGCCCGGGGTCGATCACGACCTGCTCGGCGACGACCCCAACGGCCAGCATCCGCTCGATCCGCTCGGCGAACCACGCCTTCACATGCGCGACGACGTCGTCGTAGACCGGCGGTGCGCGGTCCACGCGCGGCGGCCCCCCGATGTGCATGAGGACGTACCCGCAGCCCCGCTCGGCCACCAGTTCGTACATCTCCTCCGAGCCGCCCGAGATGTCGTTGATCGCGACGGCGCCGGCGTCAAGCGCAGCCCGCGCGACCTCGGGCTGGAAGGTGTCGGCCATGACGGGAACGCCGGAGCGCTCCGCGAGTCCCGCGATCGCGGGAGCGAGGCTCTCGATCTCGGCGTCCGCCTCGACCGGCGGGCCCGACCGGGCCGCGACGGCGCCCACGTCCAGCAGGTCGAATCCCGCCTCGACCAGTCGCAACCCGTCCTCGATCGCGTGCTCCGGCGTCACGCTCCGCGCGCCCGAGTAGAACGAGTCCGCGGTGACGTTCACGACCCCCGCGGCGAGCGACGGTGGAAAGCCGAGCTCGAGCCCACCGGAGAGTCGCCAAACGGTCATGGCCTCAACCTAGAGGGGTGCCAGGCACGGTGCCAGGCACCTTGCCGTAGTTTCCGCGGTCCGATGGCACTGCGCTGCGTCTACACCGACCTCGACGGCACCCTGCTCGGGCCGCGTGGCGGGCTCTTCCGCGATCCGGAGGGAAACTTCTCGCTCGCTCAGGCGAAGGCGCTCCAGGCGTGCGATCGCGCCGGAGTCGAGGTCGTCGTCATGTCCGGGCGCCGCGAGTCGGAGGTTGCCTCAGACACGAGGCTCATGGGCGGCACCTCCTACATCTACGAGGCCGGCTGCGGCGTCTTCATCGACGGTGAGCGGACCTTCCTCACCGGCGACTGGCAGCCGGACGAGGACTCGACGCCGTACGAGCGGATGGTCGACGCGGGGATCCCGGACCTCTTGTTCGAGACGTATGGCCCGATGCTCGAGTGGCACCACCCGTGGGAGGTCGGCCGAAAGCTCTCCTTCCTGATGCGCGGCAAGGTCGATTCGGCCGAGGTCAACGAGCTCTTGGTCGCCGAGGGGCACCAGGACCTTCGCTTCCTCGACAACGGCGTGATCAGCTACCGGATGGAGGGAATCGAGGGCCACACCCACGCCTACCACCTGGTGCCCGGCGGGGCCAGCAAGGCGCGCGGAGTCGAGTTCCATCTGCGAGCGCGTGGCTACGACCCCGAGAGCTGCATCGCGATCGGAGACTCGATCGAGGACCTCGAGTCGTCGGTCTCCGTCGGCCGCTTCTTCTGCGTCGCGAACGGGCCTGAAAACGACGACGCGCTTCGCGAAGCGCTGCCGCGGTTTCCCAACGTCACGGTCACGGAAGGTGCGATGGGCGAGGGCTTCTACGAGGCCGTCGTGGCGTCACTCATGGGCGCGTAGACTCGAACGTGATGTCCCACGATCACGCAACGGTCGCCGAGGAGGAGTACCTCCAGATCATGTTCTGGCTCGAGGAGGCGGGACTCCCGATGACGGGCGCCAACGTCGCCCGCGCGATGCAGCTCTCGCCGCCGACCGTCCACGAGATGATCGGCCGCCTGGAGCGCGACGGGTACGTCAGCCGGGCAAAGGACAAGACGCTTTCGTTCACCGATGACGGACGCGACCACGCGACCGCCATCGTTCGCCGCCACCGCCTGATCGAGCGCTTCCTCACCGACGTCCTGGGCATCCCCTGGGACGAGGTGCACGAGGAGGCCGAGCGGATGGAACATGCGATGTCTCCGGTGCTGGAGGAGCGCATGCTCGCAGCGATCGGCGACGCCAAGACCTGCCCGCACGGCCACCCGATCGTGGAAGGCGCTCGCGAGGAGGGCGTTCTCCTCGCCGACGTCGAGCCGGGCGCGAAGGTCACGATCCTCCGCTTCGAGAACGAGGCCGAGGAGCTCCTTCACTACCTCAAGGGAACCGGGATCTACCCGGGGCTCGACGGCGAGCTCGAGTCGTCCGACGACGACGAGGTCGTCGTCAAGTCAGCCGAGGGCAGCCACACCGTCTCGCGGAGCGTTTCCGAGACCGTCTCAGTCCGCGCCGACCCGGCGCCCGAGCCGCGAGCTCCGCTTCCGGAGCAGCTCGTGCTCTCTTCGGACCGCTACGGCCGCTAAGGCCACTGGAGAAAGGTGGCGCGCCGGCCCCCCGCCCGAGGGACCGACGCGCCGTAGCGGGTAAGGCTTTCTAGAGCTCGCCAAGGATCTGACGCAAGCGCCTGTAGAGGTACTGGTCCTGCGGGCGCATGGAGAACTCGCGGCGGCGGACGTTGGCCTCGTGCTCACGGACGGCCGCGGCCAGTGCAGAGAAGCGCCGCTCGGCGACCCTGCGGTGGGTTCCCGCATCCATCGTTCTGTTTCCTTCGATCATCGTCACTGGGGCCATCTGGCACCTCCTTCTCTGGTCGAGCGTCTCCCCACGCACCGTAGGCGTGTCCTCTCGCCGTCATGTGATTTGACGGTGAAGCATAGCGCTTCTCTACTAGTTTGGTAGAGAAAGTGCAGAACGCCAGATTACGCGGCGGCACGAATGCCGTCGAGCGCCTTGGCGATGCGGGCAACGCCCTCGGCGACGCGATCCGCGGGCACGCTCGCGAACGAGAGCCGGAGCGCGTTGCGCCCGCCCTCGATCAGGAAGTCCGGTCCGGCGACGAACGGAGCGCCTTCCTTGGCGGCTGCCTCCAGGAGCTTCGGCGTGTCGACGTCGTCGTCCAGCGTGAGCCACAGGAAGTAGCCGCCCTCAGGGACGACGAAGTCCGCCTCGGGGATGTGCGCTGAGAGCGCCTCGACCAGCGCGTCGCGGCGGTCGCGGAGCGCCGCGTTCACCACCTCGACGTTCCGCGCGAGGCCCCCCGACTCGCACAGGGCGAACACGATCGACTCGGCGAGCATGTTCGGTGAGATGTAGGTCTCGCCCGCGCGCTTGGCGAGGAAAGCGATCTGCTCGGGCTCGCCGGCCAGGTAGCCGACACGGACGCCCGGGCTGACCGTCTTCGAAAAGGACGAGGCGTGGATGACCTTGCCGGCGCCATCCATCGAGAGCATCGTCTCGTGCTCCTCCGAGCCGAAGGAGATGAGCCGGTACGGGTCGTCCTCGAAAAGGATGAAGTCGTGCTCGGCCGCGAGCTCGACGAGGCGCGTGCGCTTGGCGTCGGAGAGCGTGCAGCCGGCCGGGTTGTGGAAGTTGGGGATGATGTGCGCGAGCTTCACCGGGCCGTCGGCGAGCGCCGCCTCGACTGCGGCGACGTCCACGCCGTCCGACTCGAGCGCGACCGGGACCAGCTCGACCCCGGCCCGGCCTAGCAGCAGGAGGGTGCGGTCGTACGAGGGCTGCTCGACGATCACGCGGTCGCCCGGCTCGAGCAGATGCTGGAAGACGAACGCCGCCGCCTCCATCGAGCCGTTGGTGACCATGACCTGCGCCGGGTCGATGCCGTGGAGCCCCGCGATCCATTCGCCCAGGCCGGGGTGGCCCTTGCCGGTGCCATAGGAGAGCGCGCGCTGCCAGTCGTTCTCGAGCGCCTGCGCAGCAGCCTCGCGGACCGCCGCGGCGGGCAGGATGTCGGCGCTGGGAGCGCCGCGGGCGAATGAGATGACGTCGTCGGCCATGGTCAGCCGAGCCTAGCGCCCCCGCCCCGGCTCTAGGCGTTCAGGACTTCGACGGCGATTTGGGCCGCTTCGGTTGGGCTCGTGCCCACTCGGACGCCCTTTGCCTCGAGGGCGTCCTTCTTTGCCTGCGCGGTGCCCGATGAACCGGAGATGATCGCTCCCGCGTGGCCCATCTGCTTGCCGGGCGGTGCGGTGAAGCCGGCGATGTAGCCGACGACGGGCTTTGAGATGCGCTCGGCGATGAACTCCGCAGCGCGCTCCTCGGCGTCGCCGCCGATCTCGCCGACCATGACGATCAGCTCGGTGGCGTCGTCTTCTTCGAAGAGGGTGAGGATGTCGATGAAGTCGGAGCCGACGATGGGATCACCGCCGATGCCGACGATGGACGAGTTGCCCGCGCCGGCCTGCTTCAGCTCGTTGCCGATCTGGTAGGTCAGCGTGCCCGACTTCGAGACGACGCCGATCGGGCCCGGGTCGAAGAACTGCGCGGGGATGATCCCCACGTTCGCCTCGCCAGGGCTCAGGACGCCGGGGCAGTTGGGGCCGATCAGCCGCACTCCCGCCTCGCGCGCCTTCCAGTAGGTCTTCAGCATGTCGTGGACCGGGATGCCCTCGGTGATCGCGATCACCGTGTGGACGCCGGAATCGATCGCCTCGTCGATCGCGGCGGCGGCGAAGCGCGCGGGCACGAAGACCATCGAAGTGTTGGCGCCGGCCTCGGAGACGGCCTCGGCGATCGTGTCGTAGACGGGCGTGCCATCAACGTCCTGGCCGCCCTTGCCGGGCGTGACGCCGGCGACGAGGTCGGTGCCGTAGTCGCGGTTGCGAAGGCCGTGGAAGGTGCCCTCGCGGCCGGTCAGGCCGGAGACGACGAGCTTCGTGTCCTTGTTGACGATGATGCTCATCAGGGATTCGCCAGCTCCACCACGCGCGCCGCGGCGCCGAGCATCGTCTTCTCGTTGTGGAGGTTGTCCAGGCCGGCGTCGGCCAGAAGCTTCAGGCCCTCCTCGGAGTTGGTGCCGTCCAGGCGGACGACCAGCGGCAGCGTCAGGCCGATCTGGTTGGTCGCCTCGATGATGCCCTTGGCGACCTCGTCGCAGCGGGTGATGCCGCCGAAGATGTTGAAGAGGACCGCGGTGACCTTGGGGTCCGAGGTGATGACCTCAAGCGCATCCACGATCGCCTCGGCCTTCGAGCCGCCGCCGGCGTCCAGGAAGTTCGCGGGGTCGCCGCCGGCCTGGGCGACCACGTCGAGGGTGGACATGCAAAGGCCTGCCCCGTTGCCGAGGATGCCGACGTTGCCGTCGAGCTTTACGTAGGTGAGGCCGCGCTCCTTGGCCATCGCCTCCTGCGGGTCCTCGGCGCCCGAATCCTCGAGCTCGGCCAGCTCGGCGTGGCGGAACATGGAGTTGCCGTCGATCGTGATCTTCGCGTCGAGCGCGATCACCTTGCGGTCGCCGGTGACGACGAGCGGGTTGATCTCGATCAGCGTGGCGTCCTCGGCGACGGCCACCTTCGCGAGGCCCTGAAGCATCTCCGCGACGCCGTCCACGACGTCGTCGTCGATCCCGGCCTCGTGGGCGAGCTCGCGGCCCAGCTCCAGGTCGAGCTCCGAGCCAGGCTCGATGTGGCGCTTGACCATCGCGTTCGGGTCCTTCTCGGCGATCTCCTCTACGTCCATCCCGCCCATGCGCGAGAGCAGCACCAGGAGCTTCTTCTCGGAGCGGTCGAGGATGATCGAGGCGTAGTACTCGTTGGCGATGTCCGAAGCGCCCTCGATCCACAGGTCGTGGACGGTGTGGCCGCGGATGTCCATGCCCAGGATCGCCTCGGAGTGGGTGCGGGCCTCATCGACGTTCGAGGCGATCTTGATCCCGCCGGCCTTGCCGCGCTTGCCGATCCGGACCTGCGCCTTGACCACGCACGGATAGCCGATCTCCTCGGCGGCAGCGACGGCGTCATCGACCGTCGCGGCGTGCTTGCCCACGGTCGTCGGTACGCCGTGCTTGGCGAAGAGCTCTTTGCCTTGGTACTCGAGTAGGTCCATCTAAAGAAGCGCTTACAGCGCGGGCGGCAGCTTATTCGACGCTGCTGGCCGCGGAATGGCTCCCTGCCATAATCCCCCGCCGTTTATGCCACTTCCCAAGTTCAAGGAGATCAAGACAGTCACTACTGACTGTTATGGAACGCTGATCGACTGGGAGAAGGGGCTCTCCGAATCGTTTCGCAAGGAGGCCGACCGCGACGGCATCGACCTCGACGATTCCGCATTCCTCGCGCGATTCATGGAGGTCCAGGCCGAGATCATGTCCGGCTCGTACGAGCTGTACGCCGAGGTCCTGCGCCGCGCCGTGGTCAAGGTCGCGGGCGAGATCGGCTGGGAGCTCGAGCCGTCGCGCGCCCAGTTCGTGCCCGACGCGGTCCCGCGCTGGCAGCCGTTCCGCGAGGCCAACGCGGCGATGGACCGCCTCTCGGGCCGCTACGACGTGGGGATCGTCTCGAACATCGACGACAAGCTCCTGGGCGTTTCGCGGCGCCATCTGCGCACCGAGCTCGACATCGTCGTCACCGCCCAGCAGGTCCGCTCCTACAAGCCGGACGAGGCCCACTTCAAGGAGTGCGCGCGCCGCCTGGGCTCGAAGAAGGGCTGGGTCCACATCGCGTCCGGCTACGACTCCGACATCGCCCCGGCGATCAAGATGAAGGTGCCCGTGATCTGGGTGAACCGCCACGGCGAGAAGCTCGAAGGACGCGCGAAGCCGACCGCGGAGGTAAAGACCTTCCGCGACGCCGCAGCTCGACTCGGCGCAAAGGGTTGACCATGGCGGCTGAGGCCGCTTCCGCCCAACCAACGCCGGATCCCGCCGACGAGGCGATGGTTGCCCGCGCGCACGAGCGCTTCGCCGCCGAGCGCAAGAAGGCGGGGCGCGCCCGGCGGGGCGGCGCCGAGGGCGCGCTGCCCAACCTGATCGTGATCGGCGGCCTCAAGTGCGGCACCACGAGCCTTCACCACTACCTCAACCTCCACCCCGAGATCGGCATGTCGCGCCCGAAGGAGCTCAACTTCTTCGTCGAGGAACTGAACTGGGGCCTGGGAGCTGACTGGTACCAGGGCCACTTCCCCGCCGGCAAGGCAGTCCGCGGCGAGACGTCGCCCCACTACACGAACCGCCCGCGCTTTGAGGGCGTTGCGGAGCGAATGCGCGAGACGCTCGGGGGCGACGCGCGCCTCATATACATGGTGCGCCACCCGATCGACCGCCTGCTCTCGCACTACCTGCACAACGTCGGCGGCGGATACGAGGACCGCGAGCTCGCCGACGCGGTCGCCGATCCAGGCTCCGCCTACGTCCAGCGCGGCCTCTACGCGTTCCAGATCGAGCCGTACCTCGAGGCGTTCGGCGCAGAGCGCATTCTGGTCGTCTCACGCGAGGAGCTGGGCGCGGAGCGCGATGCGACCGTGCGCCGCGTCTTCGAGTTCTGCGGCGTGGAGCCCGGCTTCACCTCGCCCGAGTTCGACCGCGAATGGGAAACGGGCAGCGGCAAGGGATCCGGCGGCTTTCGCCTGATGGACCGCGCAGTGCGCATACCGGGGCTCCGCGCGCTCGATCGCAACTTCGACCGCCTGCCCGAACGGATGCGCTGGCTGGTCGAGCGGATGGTCCACGACCCCGATTCGGGCGAGGCCGAAAAACCTGAGCTCGAGCCGGAGCTACGCGCGCGGCTGGCAGGGACGTTCCGTCCGGACGCCGCCCGCCTGGAGGGATTAATCGGACGACAACTCGACTGGGAGCTTTGATGCGGATCGCGGTAGCGGCTGACGAGCTGACGGGCGTCGCCGAGCGCGTGGCCGAGGAGCTGCGCGAGCGCGGGCACGAGCCCGTGCTCCACGGCGCGCTTTCTGAGGACGAGCGCGACGACTGGGCCTGGGCGTCCGAAGCTGCGGCGCGGGACGTCGCCGAGGGCCGAGCCGAGCAGGGGATCGTCTGCTGCTGGACCGGCACGGGCGCCTCGATCGCGGCGAACAAGGTGCCCGGGATCCGCGCCGCGCTGTGCGGCGACGCGGCGACCGCCGAGGGCGCGCGACGCTGGAACGACGCGAACGTGCTGGCACTCAGCCTGCGCACGACATCCGCGGCTGAGCTCGCGGAGATCCTGGACGCCTGGTTCGAGAGCGAGCGCAGTGCGGAGGCAGACGACGTCGCGAACGTCGAACACCTGCGGGCCATCGACGGCAGCGCCCCTCCCAACCGCTAGCCGCAGGAAGTCACCCGAATCGTCACGCGCCTACCGGTGAACCACGGGGGTAGGTGGGTACGGTCCAACCATGCGCCGCCTCCTGCCAGAGCCAGCCACAGAGGTGAGCGTTCCCGACCTGGTCGAGGAGCTCGCCCCGTGGGACGAGGCGACGGCTGAGCGTCCCTTCGTCTACATGAACTTCGCGCTCACGCTGGACGGCCACTCGACGATCGACGGGGTTTCGAGGAGCATCGGCTCGAGCCGGGACACGGAGATGCTCGTCGCCCTTCGCACCCGCTGCGACGCAGTGATGATCGGCGCCGGAACGCTTCGCGCCGAGAAGTACGGCCGCGTCGTCGCCGATCCCTCAAAGCGGGAGAAGCGGGAGAGCCTGGGCCTGGCGCCCGACCCGCTGATCGTGATCGTCTCCGGCAGCCTGGATCTGCCGTGGGACGCGCCGATCTTCACCGAGGCCGCCGGCAGGATCGTGATCTTCACCGCTTCGAGCGATGAGCCGCCCGAGACAGCCACGCCGGTCGACGTGTTCCGCCACGACGGCCGGGTCGATCTGAACGAGGCGCTCGCCCACCTCCGAGCCGAGGAAGGCGTCCGCGCGCTGCTGTGCGAGGGCGGCGCCACGCTCCACGGCGAGCTGCTCAAGGCCGGCTGCGTGGATGAGATCTTCGTCTCGCACGCACCGAAGCTGGCTGGCGGGCGCGGGCCGGGACTGGTCGAGGGGCTTGACCCGCACGTCCGCGGGCTGGAGGTCGTCTGGCTCGTCACCGAGCCCGAGACGGGCGAGCTCTTCGCGCGCTACCGCCTGGTGCCAGGCACCTGACGCAACCTGGTGCCAGGCACGGTGCCAGGCACCTTGCTAGACCGGCGCGGGGATCACGCCGATGGCCTCGGTCCGGCGCTCGCCGCGGCGGAGCATTCTGAGCGCCAGCAGCGTCCCGGCCAGGATCGCCGTCGCCCCCAGCGACAGCTGGACGCTCAGGACGCCCTCGCGGGTCCAGTAGACGTCGCGGAGGTCGAGGAGCAGCGCGGCCTCGTCAAGCGTCAGGCCCATGCCCGCGCCGAACGGGATCGCGAGCTTCTCCTCGAGCTGGTCGTCGGCGGTCAGGAGAGCCGCGGAGCCAGAGCCGAAGGCGAGGAGGATGCCCGGCACGAAGTGGTGGATGTGGCGTCCGCCGCACCTCGACCGTTCTGAACGGCCACCAGCCGCCGCGCATGCCGTAGGTCGAGAGCCGGGCGCCGGCGAGCGCGCCGGTGAAGCCCGTGAGCAGGTTGAAGAGGACGGTCTCGGCACGCGGCGTGGCGGCGTACCCCTCGATCGCGACCGCGACGGCGTCCTGCGTCGCGAGCTGGGTCGAGACGATCGCCTGCTCGGCCGTCTCGAAGACGTTCTCCGGCTCGGCGACCGCGGGATCCTCGGCGGCCTCGCGGGCGCGTCTGCGTGTGAGCTTCGCCAGTTCCCCGGCCGCCACCGCGCCCGCCGTGGCAGTCGCGAGCGCCGCGAGCCCAAGCGTGACCCGGTCGGCGTGTTCCGCCGTCCTCCGACCCAGTCTCATGGTCGGGACCGATGATCGACGGGCGGGACCATCGATCCCAAGAATCTCAGAGGCGTACGACGTGATCCGCGTCGATGCCGCGGGTCACTCCCCGCAGGTCCAGAACGCGCTGCGCCTGGGCGACCACGGTCTCCGGGTCGATCTCGTCATGCGCGGTGATGATCACGGCCAGGTCGCACTCGGCGAGGCCCTCCTCGAGGCCGATGCTCTCGAGCCCGAGCTCTGAGACCTCGGGGACGTGCGGGTCGTGGTAGGTGACCTTCGCGCCCATGTTCTCGAGCATCGCGCCGATCTTGAGCGCGGGCGATTCGCGCATGTCGCCGATGCCCGCCTTGTAGGAGACGCCCAGGAGCAGGACGCGCGATCCCTTCGCCGGCTTTCCGACGTCGTTCAGCGCCCGCACCGCGCGATCCACGCAGAAATGCGGCTGCGCCTGGTTGACGCGGCCGGCGAGCTCGATGAACTCGGTGGGGAAGTCGTACTCGCGCGCCTTGAACGCGAGATAGAACGGGTCGATGGGCAGGCAGTGACCGCCCATGCCGGGGCCCGGGTCGAAGCGCATGAAGCCGAACGGCTTCGTCGATGCGGCCTCGATCACCTCCCAGACGTCGATCCCCATCCGGTCGGCGAGGATCGCCAGCTCGTTCACGAGCGCGATGTTCACCGAGCGGAAGATGTTCTCGAGCAGCTTCGAGAGCTCGGCGACCTCAGGGCTCGAGACGGCGACGACGTTGTCGCAGATGAGGCCGTAGAGGTCGGCCGCCGCGTCGCGACAGCCTTCGGTGAGCCCGCCGACGACCTTCGGCGTGGTGCGGACGGTGTAGTCGGTCCGCCCGGGGTCGATGCGCTCGGGCGAGAAGGCCAGGTGGAAGTCCTTGCCCGCGGCGAGCCCCGACTCCTCCAGGATCGGCGCCAGGCGCTCGCGGGTCGTGCCGGGGTAGGTCGTGGACTCGAGGACGACCAGCTGGCCCGCGCGAAGGACGTTGGCGACGCTCCGGCCGGCCGCGTCGACGTAGGAGAGGTCCGGCTCGCGCTGGTGCGCGAGCGGGGTTGGGACGCAGATGACGATCGCATCGCAGTCGGCCAGCGCCGACGGGTCGGTCGTGACGGCCAGACGTTCGCCGACGAGGGGTGTGAGCCGCTCGGACGGGATGTCCTCGATCGTCGACTCTGAGCGGGCGAGCGCCTCGACCGCGTCTGCGTCCACGTCGACGCCCACGACGTCCGCAGCCGCCTCGGCAAAGGCGACGGCAAGCGGCAGGCCGACATAGCCGAGCCCGATGACCCCGACCTTCATGCGATCAGTCTAGATCTGACGCGGGCGGGTTCTCGCTCAGCCATGCGGCGATGAGATCAGCCGCCCGCGCGGGGTCGGAGCCCGCATCGAGCGAGGCGAGGGTCGCGAGGATGCGACCCGCGTCCTCGGTGCCTGGCACCGTGCCTGGCACCGAGGCCAGCGGCACGCCCAGCTTGCTCGCGGTGATCGCGAGCGCGAGCGCGGCATCGCCGGTGCCCACGGCGACAGCGGCGTCGGGACGCCTGTCTTCGAGCTCCCGCTCGATGTCCACGAGAGCCTCGGCGAGACCATCCGTGGGGTGAATTCGGGCCTCCAGGCCGGATTCGCGCAGGGCCGTCTCGAGCGCTTCCGAGGCCGTTTTCTCGCCCGCGAGTACCACGTTTTGGCCAGGCATCGACTCAAACGTACGCAGTTTGCGGCCGATCTAGGGGGACAGGAGTTATTGCCGTCTTCCCTGGGTACTAAGTTCCACACGACCGTGAAACTGATCTTCACGCCCATCACCGCAGGACTCGGCGCCGCCCGCCACATCACGTGGTACGTCAAGTACCAGGTGACGGGTGAGACGCGGACCTCAGAAGCTTCGTAGACTCCGCGTTTCCGTTTTCCCCATAGGAGGAGCTTCTACATGGCGAAGGAACCCCGCTCGCTCGCGGGCAAGGTTGTTGCGATCACCGGCGGTGCGCGCGGGATCGGCGAGGTAACGGCGCGCTCATTGGTGCGCGAAGGCGCAAAGGTTGCGATCGGCGACCTCGATCTCGAGCTTGCCGAGAAGACTGCGTCGGCCATCGGCGGGGACACGATCGCCTTGGAGCTGGACGTGACGCGGCGCGATTCGTTCGCCAGCTACCTGAGCCAGGTCGAAGAGCGCCTCGGCCCGATTGACGTCCTGATCAACAACGCCGGCATCATGCCGCTCGGCCGCTTCGTCGACGAGGACGACGCCACGGCGCGCCGCATGTTCGACATCAACGTCCATGGGCTGATGTTCGGCATGAAGCTCGTAATGCCCTCGATGATGCGCCGCAACTCCGGCCACATCGTGAACATCGCTTCGCAGGCGGGCAAGGGCGGCTTCCCGGGCGGCGCCACGTACTGCGGCACCAAGCACGCGGTTGTCGGTATCTCCGAGGCCGTCCATGGCGAGCTCATCGACACGGACATCAACGTCTCGGTCGTGATGCCGGCGGTGGTCAACACGGAGCTCGGCTCCGGTCTCGTGGAGACCCGCGCCGTCAAGAAGCTCGAGCCGCAGGAGGTCGCCGACGCGATCGTCGACGCGCTCAAGTACCCGAAGTTCGACGTCTGGGTGCCGAAGTTCTCGAGCGGGATCTACCGCGTCATGCAGCTCGTGCCGCGCCGCGGCCGGGAGGCGATCGCGCGGGCGCTCAAGGCCGATCAGGTCCTGGCGGGCGCCGACATGAACGTGCGCGCGGCCTACGAGGACCGGGCCTCACGCTCCGAGCCGGGCCTCGAGCCCCAGGACGCCGGAGCGGCGGCCGACGCCGCCGAGGCGGAGAAGGTCGAGAGCTAGGCGCTCTCGACCTTGTTCGGGTCGCGTGTGTCAATTCGCGACCGCTCAGCGAACGCCGGAGTACACGCGCGCTCCGATTAGAGGCCGCAGGGGGATCGAACACTGTGACTGAGATTGCTCAGCCGCCGATGTCCTCGAGCGCGTGGCCTGAGGCAACGACGTCTGGATCGTCCCGGTGCAGCCGCTGGTTGTCGACACCGGATGGCCGTGCTGATCGTGTGGCCGACGAGGTGGTGGACCAACACCTGCGAGAGGTAGACGCCCTCGCCTCCTACTTGTAGGTGAACTCCGGGTTCGCGTCGGTGGGCTCCGTCGCCTGCGTGCGCCGTCCTCGTACCCGAGTTTTGTATTAAAGAAACGCATTTCTCTGATTAGCAACTGCCAAAGTCGGGCACTTAGGTGCATAAGGCCGCCAAAAGAGGCATAAAGGCCGCCAAATCTAATTTGAGCGTCGCCACGGACGGCGACGCAGAAGGAGAGGAGAATCCATGAAGGCTTTCCGAGGGACCCGCGTCCTTCTGGCGCTGGTCTTGAGCATGTTGCTGGTCGTGGCGGGGGCGACGGCCGGCTCAGCATCGAACGGGGGCGGAGACGGCAAGGGCCCCGGGATCCCGAAGAGCAAGATCTCGGTGCAGCTCTGGACCTTCGCCTCGTACATCGGCTTCGGCGAGGAACTGGAGAACCAGCAGCGCCTCGAGGAAGCGCTCGCCGGGCTCAGCGAGATCGGCTATCGCAACGTCGAACCGTTCTCGTTCAACGGCCTCAGCGCCGAGGAGTTCAAAGCGCTGCTCGACAAGTACGACCTGAAGGCTCCGTCAAGGCACGGCAACACGGCTGAGGCGACGTGGGACACCCATCTCGCCGACGCCAAGGTGCTTGGGCAGAAGTTCGTGGGATCCGGAGGCTTCGCGGCCCCGGGCATCGGCAGCTACGAGGACACGCTCGCGACCGCTGAGACCATGAACCGCCTCGGCGAGCGCTCGGTGCGAAACGGCACGGGGAAGATCTTCGGCCACAACCACCAGGGCGAGTTCCGAACCATGTATCCGGACCCCGAGACCGGTGAGATGAAGAGTGCCTGGCAGATCATCGTGGAGAACACCGATCCGCGCTACGTCGCGTTCCAGGTCGACGCTCTCTGGGCGACCGACGGCGGGGCGGACCCCGTGGAGCTGCTGAATCAGTACCCGCATCGGATCAAGCTGCTCCACATCAAGGACGGCATCAACGTCGCCGATCCGGTCAACGCCACTCCGGTGCCGCTGGGCGAGGGCGAGATGGAGTTCGAGCCGATCCTGCAGGCGGCGAAGGGGAAGGTCCGCTACTACGTCTACGAGCAGGACCCGCCCTTCGACGACCCGACGTTCGACCCGTTCGCGAGCGCACAGGCGGGCTGGGACTACTTGTCGACGGTACGCCTGGGGCACTGAGGCAGTACAGACAAGGGAGTTGCGGCAACGGCCCCGCCCCCGGCGGGGCCGTTCGCTTCCGGAACGGCCACGGCACGCCTGCGAATCCCGCATGACTATGCGGATTCTCAAGTGGGCCGTAGAGGGATCGAACCTCTGACCTTGAGATTAAGAGTCTCCTGCTCTACCAGCTGAGCTAACGGCCCTGGGGGCCCTCGATCGTAGCGAGGGTCAGGGAGCCTGAGCGGCGGGGTCGGTGCCGCTGAGCCCGCCGAACGGGTCGGACAGCCCGGGGCTCTCGCCGGTGGCAGAGTCGGGCTGCTTCTTCTCTTCCTTCTCGGCCTTGACCGCCTGCTTCCGGATCTGCGCGAGCTGCTTGGTGATGAGCTCCTTGGTGTCGGCGTTCGCCTCGGCTAGCGCCTGATCGCGGGCCTCATCCGCTGCCTCGATCTGGAGGTCGAAGTAGAGGAGCTGCGCCAGCGCGCCGAAGTTGGGGGCGCTGGGATCCGACTTGGCGAAGGCGCGCTGAGCGGCGATCGCGCCCTCGGAGTCGCCGAGGAAGCGGTAGGACTGAACGACCGCGCCGGCAGCAGCAGCGTTGATCTTTTTCGGATCTGCGTCGAGATAATCCTGCCAGAGGGTGATCGCCCGCTCGTACTCCTGACGGGATTCCTCGGAAAGGGCGACGGGCTGCTGCGTCTCCTCGTCGAGCTGGAGCTGGCGATCGCCCGACTGGGCGCGCAAGACGATCAGGCCAACGATTGGCTCGGGGTCGCCCGGGGCCGCATCGACCTTGGCCTGGGCGTCCTCGATCTGCTGCTCGAGCGCCTCATCGGTCGAGCCGCCGCCGGCCGAGTCGAACGGGTTGAAGCCGCCCTCCGTGCCGATGCCGAGGAAGATGAAGCCGGTGGCGAAGATCAGCGCCAGGAAGCCGAAGATGATGCGGACCGCGGTCTTCCGCCCTGGGCTCTGGAGGTCGAAAAGCATTGCGTCAGCCTAGAAGAAGGGGCACGCTACTCGGCGTCGTCGGGCTCGTCGTCGTCCGACTCGTCATCGGGCTCTTCGTCCCCATAGCCCTCGTCCGGCGGGCGACCGAAACGGCGGGCCATGACGAGCGAGAACTCGAACAGGACGTAAAGCGGGGCCATCGAGAGGATCATCGTCACCGGGTCGGTGCCCGGCAAGAGCATCGCGGCGACGGCGATCAGAAGGATGGCGTAGCGGCGGTTGGCGGCGAGCTGCTCGGGCGTGACGATGCCGAGGCGGCACACGGCAAGGACGAAGACCGGGATCTGGAACAGGAACCCGACGGCGATGAGGGTGAGGATGAAGAAGCCGTAGTACTCGGACGCGCGCAGCTGAATGTCGAACGAGTCCGCGTTGAATCCCAGGAGGAAATCGAGGGCCGCCGGCATGACGACGAAGTAGGCGAAGACCGCGCCGCCGATGAAGAGCACGGGCACCGAGAGCATGAACGGCAGTAGCAGCTTGCGCTCGCCGGGCGCGAAAGCGGGGAGGATGAACGCGTAGAACTGGTAGAGGAGGACCGGCAGCGAGATCAGGATGCCGCCGTAGACCGAGAGCTTGATGGTGGTGAAGAACGGCTCGGTCGGGCTGAGCGTCGTCGGCAGGTAGTCGGGCGGGAGCGGCTCGTTCGCGATCTTGAGAAGCGTGTCTTCGAAGAAGAAGCAGACGGAGATCGCCAGCACCAGGAAGATCCCCGAGAAGATGATTCGCGAGCGAAGCTCGTCGAGGTGCTCGACCAGCGTCATGCGGTCGTCGAACTGAGCGGGCTTGCGCCGCTTGGGCTTGGGCGCCATGGCTCAGCCCTCCGGTACGCGAGTCGGCGCGGTCAAGGGAGTGTCAGGAGCGAGGCTCGCTCACGACATCGGCCTCGACGCGCTCGTCACCGGGCTCCTCCTCGTCGACCTCGGCGGTCGTCGCAGGCGACTCCTCGGTGAGCTTGGCCTTCGTCTCCTCGAGCTTCTTCTCTTCGTCGTCCTTGCCCGTGATCGAGTCCTTGAACTCACGCATTCCGGAGCCCAGCGAACGGCCGAGGTCAGGCAGGCGCTTGGGCCCGAAAATCACCAGGGCGATAACGAGAACGATTGCCAACTCGAGTGGTCCGATGTTCGGCATGTCACAAAGGGTACGCCACCGGGTCGGCTACCGGATCAACGGACCGGTGGGCGGTTCAGCCCTTGCGCTCGGACTCCGGGAAGTTCAGGTAGTAGCGCGAGGGGGTCGGGCCCTGCTGGCCCTTGTACTTGGAGCCGGTCTTATCCGAGCCGTACGGGTGCTCGGCCTCGGAGCTCATCTGAAGGAACGAGATCTGCCCGATCTTCATGCCCGGATAGATCGCGATCGGCAGGTTGGCGACGTTCGAGAGCTCGAGAGTCAGGTGGCCGTCCCAACCCGCATCAACGAAGCCGGCGGTGCTGTGAATGAGCAGGCCCAGCCGGCCCAGCGAGCTCTTGCCCTCCAGGCGCGCGACCAGGTCGTTGCCCAGCGCCACGCGCTCGAGGGTCGAGCCCAGCACGAACTCGCCCGGGTGGAGGATGAACGCCTCGCCGTCGGCGACCTCGACAAGCTCGGTCAGGTCCTCTTGCGCGGCCTTCGGGTCGATGTACGGGGTGTGGTCGTTGCGGAAAACCCGGAAGTAGCAATCGGTGTGGAGATCGACCGACGAAGGCTGGATCGCGTTGTCGGCGAGGGGCTCGATGATGACGCTGCCGTCCTCGAGCGCTTCCTTTATCTGACGGTCAGAGAGGACCATCGGGCGGCGCAGTGTATGACCTGGCTCGGCAGCTTCTAAAGCCTGATGTTCACTCAGCCGATAAAGGGGGCCGAGGATGTCGGAGGGACAAACACCCGCGGCCGGTCGGGCTAACGCCCGCCTCTCTCCCGAGCGAGAGCTCGGGCTCCGGTCGTTGGACCAAGGACGGTCCCCCCTCCGTCCTCTACCTCCTCAGGACCTGACGCTCTGCCCGTGTTGTGACCGCGACCTCGTTTACCCGGTGGACTGGGAGCCGGCCGGTCGGCACGGGTGGAGCATCAGTCTCCGCTGCCCCGAGTGCGAATGGCGCGATGAGGGCGTCTTCTCCCAGGAGGTTGCGGACCGCTTCGACGACGCGCTTGACGCCTCGACCCAGACCATCCTGGACGACTACCTGGCGCTCGTGCGAGCGAACATGGAGACGAACGTCGAGCGGTTCTTGAAGGCGCTCGAGACGGACCTCATCCTCCCCGAAGACTTCTAGGCGTAGCGAAGCGCCCCCGTGCCAGGCACGGTGCCAGGCACCTTCTAGGCGTAGCGCTCCACCACACCGTCCGCGACGAGCGAGAGCAGGCGGCGTTGGGTTTCCGAGAGCGCGTCGCATCCCGTGATCGTCCGTTTCGCTTCGGCCACGCGGCTGCGCGCGTCGGCTCGGACCTCGTCGAGGGCGCCGGTTGCGGCGATTCGGTCGCATGCCTCCTCGGCGCTCGCGGCGTCGAGTGAGCGGAGGTCGAGTTCGGCCAGCTCGGGGTCGCGGTCGCGGGCGAGGATGAGCGGCAGCGTCACGGTGCCGTCGAGGAGGTCCGTGCCGCGCGCCTTGCCGGTGCGCTCGGGCGGGCCGGCGACGTCCAGGACGTCGTCGAGGAGCTGGAACGCGAGCCCGATCTCCTCGCCGAACGAGCGGAGCGCCTCGGCGGCCGGGTCTCCGTTGCCCGTGACGCGGCCGATCAGGCAGGCGCACTCGAAGAGGCGCGCCGTCTTCAGGCGGCAGCGCTCCAGGTAGCGCTCGGCCGAGGTGTTGATGTCCCACGCGTCGTGGCGCTGCGCGAGCTCGCCGAGCGCCAGGCCCACGGAGGCACCGGCCAAGAGTTCGACCTGGCGCTCCCCGCCGGAGCCGGCGCCCTCGCCGAGCTCGGCGAACGCGCGGGAGAGGAGTAGGTCGCCGACCGCGGTGGCTCGCTCGCGGCCCGAGGTGGCCATCACCGTCGGCAAGCCGCGGCGAAGCGGAGCCTGGTCGAGGACGTCGTCGTGGACCAGAGTTGCCATGTGGACGAGCTCGATCGCCGCCGCGCCGCGAAGCGCCGGCGCCTCGGCCTCGGGACCGGCACACAGGAGCACCAGCATCGGGCGCAGGCGCTTGCCGCCGGCCCGAAGCGTCGCGCGCGCGTCGCCGCCTAGCGCGTCGCCGTAGCCCTCAACCAGTTCGTTCAGGCGCTCCTCGACCGCCGCCATCAGGACGGGGAGCCAGGCCTCGGCCTCGTCCATCACCTGGGTGACGGGAGGCGGTACAGCGGAGCGGTTCACGGCATCTTCCTCAGGCCGGGCGAACGCCCGAGTGGATCGCGATGATGCCGCCGGCCAGGACCGTGTAGCGGATCTCGGCGAGGCCGCCCTCGTCCATCAGCCGAGCGAGCCCTTCGGGCGGCGGAAAGCCGCGAACGGACTCGGGCAAGTACGAGTAGGCCTCGGGGTCGCCCGCGATCCGGCCGAGTACGGGGACGACGCGGTCGAACCAGATGCCGAAGAAGGTCGACAGCGGTGGCTTCTGCGGCTGGGTGATCTCCAGGATCACGCAGCGCCCGCCGGGCTTGAGGACGCGCGTCATCTCGCGGATGCCGGCTCCGACATCGGCGAGGTTGCGGACGCCGAAGCCGACCGTCACGGCGTCGAAGGACGAGTCCGAATACGGCAGCTCCATGGCGTCGGCCCACTCGAAGGTGACGTCGTCCGCGCCGCGCTCCGACGCCTTGGCTTGCGCCAGTTCGAGCATGCGCTCGGAGAAGTCGGCGCCCACCACGCGCCCCGAGGGGCCGACCCGCTCGCGGAGCTCGAGCGCCAGGTCGCCCGTTCCGCAGCAGAGGTCGAGGGCCGCGGCTCCCGGCTCGAGCTCGGCGCGGTCGGCCGCGCGCTCGCGCCAGGAGTGGTGGAGGCCCGCCGTCATGATCGTGTTCAGGACGTCGTAGACGCCGGCGATGCGGTCGAACATGCCCCGCACCTGCGAGGAGAACTCGTCCTCGGAACGAGAGGGCTTACTCACGGCGACGAGCCCGTTTAGCGCAGCGACGCGAGGTATTCGACCATGGCGTCAAGCTTCTCAGGAGGCAGCTCCGAGTACGGAGGCATGATCCCGGACGGGTTGAGCAGCGTTCGCCTGATTCCGGCGGCGGGGAGCTCCGCGCCGATCTGGGTCAGCTCCGGCCCCAGGGTGCCGCCGTTCTCGCCGATCTTGTGGCAGGTCAAACAGCCCTGCCCCGCCACAGCGACCTTGCCGTCCTCGTACTGGGGAGCGGTTTCCATCTCGATCTCCGTCGGCGGGCCGGCCTCGGCGCCGAGGAAGGTGAGGAGCGCCATCGCGATGACCACCATGATGCCGGCGGTGGTGGCGACGGGGCGCTTGCGCGGATCGCGCTCGGCGTTGCGATCGTAGAACGGCAGGAGGAGGAGCAGGACCAGGCAGAGGGTCGGGATGCCGATCGTGGCGAGCGGCGTCAGCTCGGCGGGCTTGATCACTCGCAGGAGCTCGAAGAGGAAGAAGAAGTACCACTCGGGCCGCGGCGTGTAGGTGGTCGTGGTCGGGTCGGCCTTGGGGCCCTGCTCGGCGCCCAGGATGATCGACATGGCCGCGATCACCAAGACGACGATGAGGAACATGATCGAGTCCTTCGCCACCGCGTACGGGAAGAACGGCTTGCCCTTCTTCTTCAGGACCTCGTACTCGCGGAGATACTCCTCCTTCTCCTGGGAGTTCACGAGCGGTCTCCGTTCCCCGACTTGACCTTCTCGGTGCGGAGGGCCTTCGGCTTCGTGTCCGCGCGGAGCCACGGCGGCGCGGTGGTGCCGAGCTTGACGACGAGGTAGAGGTGGGCAAGGAGCAGAGCGATGATCGCGCCGGGAACGAGCAGCATGTGGAGCGCGTAGAAGCGCGAGAGCGTGGTTGCCTCGAACTCGGCGCCGGCGCGCAGGAAGTCGGCGAGGTAGGGGCCGACGATCGGGCCGGTGCCGTTGATGTTCATGGCGACGATCGTCGCCCAGTAGGAGCGCTGGTCGAAGGGCAGGAGGTAGCCGGTGAGGCCCATGACCAGGGTGAGGACGATCAGGACGACGCCGATCACCCAGTTGAGCTCGCGCGGGTACTTATAGGCGCCGAAGAAGAAGACGCGGCCCATGTGGAGGAAGATCAGGATGATCATCACCGAGGCGCCCCACTTGTGGAGGCCGCGGACGAACTCGCCCATGAAGACGTCGTTGGTGAGGTTCGTGATCGAGGCGTAGGCCTCGACCGGCGACGGCGTGTAGTACATCGCCAGGAAGACGCCGGTCAGCGCCTGGACGACGAAGGCGAACAACGTGGCCGAGCCGAGGG
This sequence comes from uncultured bacterium, assembly GCA_963725035.1. Lineage (GTDB taxonomy): Bacteria > Actinomycetota > Thermoleophilia > Solirubrobacterales > 70-9 > JALZKA01. Next base: position 282,738 of record CAVRWX010000010.1, read on the forward strand.
TGTAGAACCAGTTCGTGCCCTTGGGCACCTTGCGAAGCAGCATGCCCGTGAGGAACGGGCTGGCGCCGCTCCGCTCGTCGACCCAACCGATGAGGTCGACGCCGGCCTCCTTCGCCGTGTCGACTACGACGGAACCCTCGTCGTCGCTGTTGGCGCTCGCGCCGTTGCGTTTGCCGTTCTGGCCGGGCTTGGCGGGCTTGCGGAGGAGTGAGTTCTTGGCCATGACTTAGGGCGCCGGGGGCGTCGAGGGTCGCGGCGGATAGAGGTATTCCCAGATCCCTCCGGTGAACTCACCGGGGTCGCGGGCGCGGACGGGCTCGAGATCGTTGGTGACGCTGTAGCGCGGGCCGATCTCGACCTGGCCGGCGACGACGCGGGTCTGGAAGCGGTCGAGGGGGCGCACAGGCGGACCGCCGATGACGAGGCCCTCGAAGTCATAGGCGCCGCCGTGGCACGGGCAGCTGAAGATGCCGGCCGCGCGGACGAAGCGGACGGGGCAGCCGAGGTGCGCGCAGCGGGTCGAGACGGCGACGTACTCGGCCGGATCCTCGCCCAGGTCCGCGGAGCCCTGGCGAACGTAGGCGGTCGTCTTGCCGGCCTCGCCGATGCCGCTGCGGATCGTGATGATCACGGGGAGGTAGACGTCCGGGGAGAACTCGTCGGTGCTGCCGACGGCTTCCCAGACCTCCTCCGGCGTCTCGAGGATCGGCGCGACGGAGAAGGCGACGAGCGGCAGTGCGACGATCGTGAGCGCGGCCGCTCCGGCGGCCTGCCCACCCACGATGAACGCGCCGCGGCGCGTCATGGTTTCGCCCTCGTAGTAGCCAGCGGGATGGGGCTTTTCCAAGCCCCCGCTCCCGCTTACGGGGCCATCGGTTTTGTCAGCGTCGTTCTCAGCCAAAATCAGGTCGGTCGGACGGCGGTGATTCTATTGCTTGCGAGGCGTCCGTAAGCGCATCTGTCAGGCCAGCCGCCGATGCCATCGAACTCGCCGCGGCCCGCGCGGCCTCCTCGGCGCCCGGATTACCCGCTCTCAGCGCGAACTTCGCTTCCTCCAGGCCGTCCGGCTCGCCCGTCGCAATGGCCATCGTGGAAGCGAGCCACAGCGCCTCGCCAGCGGGGGCGGGCCGGGTCTCGGCGCCGTCGGCGTGGAGTTGCGCGCCGATCGAGATGAGGTCGGAGAGCTCGCGGACGGCCGGAAGGTCGCCCAACCCGGCGAGCTGCTCGAGGCCGATGGCGTAGAGGTAGTCGCCGGCCAGCAGGCGCAGGTCGGCGTCCGCGCCGACGATCACGCGCGGCTCTCCGTAGTGGAGGAGGTAGCCCTCGCGCACGGACTCGATCACGAGCGCGTAAGCGGCGGGCTCGTCCGCAGCGGCCGGCCCGGCGGCCACGAGCGCTCCGAGAGCGGCGGGCGCAGTCGGCTCGGCGACGTGCGGAGAGACGACGGTGTCCTCGGAGCGAAGCTGCGCGGCGAGGGTGTGGAGGGCTGAGGAGGGCATGGACGGCCCGATTATCGCGGGCGTCGCGGTGCATGCGAGGGCTCGGGCCGCTGCGGCCTTCCGTCAGCGGCGTTCGGCGCTGCGCTGCGCTTGCGTTCTTTCGCGGTTTCGCGGCTGCGTTGCGCTCGCATTTCTCGCGTTCGGCGCTCCGCTGCGCTTGCGTTCTTTCGCGGTTTCGCGCGTGATTCGGCTCGTTTGGGTGGGCACTAATGGGAGATTTCCTGGGAGCGTTTCGCGTGTGGTAATCCGCGACCTCTCAGCGAACGTCCGGAGTACACACGAGCTCTGATCTCCGTGGCTGACCGGGATGCTGAGCTCAATGCGATTGCCGCGCGGCAGCACCGCATCGTCACCACGAGACGCCTCCGCTGCCTGGGGATTTCGCGCTCCATGGTGACTCGTCGCAGGCTCAGTGACGGCAGATCTGACTCGGCTCCATCTTCGCGGTCTATCTCGTCGGGCCGGGGCCTCCCACTCGCAAAGGACGTTGGCTTGCCGCAGTTCTTGCCGCCGGCGAGGGCGCCCTCCTGGCGCGCACCTTTGCCGCGTCGCTCCACGACATCGCAAAGCCGCGCGGGTCGCGAATCGACGTAATCGTTCCAGCGCACCGCCGCGCGAAGCTGAAGGGCGTCCGGCTCCACCGCTGCCGCCGGATCCACCCAGACGACATCTCCTTGGTCGACTCAATCCCGGTCACGTCCGTCGAGCGGACCCTTTGCGACCTCGCAACCGTCCTGCGCTACGCCGACCTGAAACGCGCCTTCGAGAAAGCCGAGCGCCGCCACCTCATCGACCACCGCAAGCTCCGCGAGGCAGTCGAGCGCATGCGCGGCTCGTCAGGCGCCGCGACGATGCGGCAGCTCCTCGGCTACGACCCACGGCCGGCAACCGAGACGCGCTCCGAACTCGAGATCGCCTTTCTCGAGCTGGTCACCAATGCCGGCCTGCCGCCGTATCAGCGCAACGTCGTCGTCCACGGCCACGACATCGACGCGTACTGGCCCGAAGCGAACCTCGTCGTCGAGCTCCAGAGCTACACGTGGCACTCGGACCCCGAAGCGTTCGAACGAGATCACGCGAAGCTGGCGCAGCTGCAGGTTGCGGGGTGCGAAGTCCTAGCCCTCACTTATCACCAGGTGACCAACGAGGGCGAATGGGTAGCCAACGCGATCCGATCAACCCTGGAAGCAGACGATCAGGAACCAGCCACCAAAGCCGCCTGACTGAGCCTGTCCCGGCTTTATGGCCCTCTCTCCCTTATTGCCCAAACGAACGCCTCGCGCCACGCAACCACCACGCGAAAGACCGCAGCGGCCGGCGGCGCCGCTAGTGCGCCACGGGCGGCGGGATTCCGCGCGCCAGCTGGATGAGGCTCCAGGCTGACACGATCGCCCAGACGCCCTCGAGGAGGGCGAAGCCCCACTGCTCCTCGACGATGGCGAGGACGAAGAGGATCGCCGAGCCCACGAGGTTGAGCCACAGGTACGTGAACGACGTGGCGCTGATCCAGCCCCTGAGCTGCCCGGCGAAGCCGGCGAGGATCAAGAGCGCGCCGACGATCTGGATTGCCTGATCCATTTAGTAGCTCAGCTGAGCGCTTCGGCGAACGCCTCGGACGCAGCGTCGCACGGTGCGCTCGATCGCAGCCTCGTCGTGCGCGAGCGAGACGAACCACGCCTCGAACTGCGACGCCGGCGGGTAGATGCCGCGGTCGAGCATCCCGCGGGCGAAGCGCCCGTAAGCGTCGAGGTCGCAGGCCGATGCGCCGGCGAAGTCGCGCGGCGCCTCCTCGGCGAAGAACGGCGTGACGAGCCCCGGAACCGAGACGACCGAGACGGGCAGGCCATCCGCGGCCCCGCGCAGGCCGGAAGCCAGCTGGTCCGTCAGCGCAGCGAGTCGCCGGTATGCCGCGGCGTCCAGGTTCTCGAGCGTCGCGAGCCCCGCCGCGACCGCGAGCGGATTGCCGCTCAGCGTTCCCGCCTGGTAGACGTCGCCCGCGGGCGCGATCCGCTGCATCAACTTGCGCGAGGCGCCGTAAGCGGCGGCCGGCAGCCCGCCGCCGATCACCTTGCCCATCACCGTGATGTCCGCCTTCACGCCGAGCAGCTCCTGCGCGCCGCCGCGCGCGACGCGGAATCCCGAGATCACCTCGTCGAGCACCAACAGCGCGCCGTTCGCGGTCGCGAGCTCGCGCATCCCCTCGAGGAACCCCGCCTCGGGCGGGACCAGGCCCATGTTTGCCGGCAGCGGCTCGGCGATGACCGCTGCGAACTCGCGCTCGGCCAGCGCCGCCTCCAGCGCCTCGAGGTCGTTCCAGGGCACCACGATCGTGTCGGCCGCCTGCGCCTCCGTCACGCCCGGGCTCGCCGGGATGCCCGCGGTCGCAAGGCCCGACCCCGCCTCGGCCAGGAGCCCGTCGACGTGCCCGTGGTAGGCGCCCGCGAACTTCAACACCGGGTCGCGCCCCGTCGCCGCGCGGGCGAGGCGCAACGCGCTCATCGAAGCCTCCGTCCCCGACGACGTCATCCGCACCATCTCGACCGAGGCGAACCGGTCGCAGACCTCGGCGGCGAGCTCGACCTCGCCCTCCGTCGGCGCGCCGTACGACGTGCCGCGCTCGGCGGCGCTCTGAACGGCATCGACGACGTCGGGATGCGCGTGGCCAAGGATCAAGGGGCCCCACGAGCACACCCAGTCGACATAGCGGTGCCCGTCGACGTCGATCAGCTCAAAGCCCTCGCCGCGCTGGACGAAGATCGGATGGTCCCGCCCGATCGAGCGCATCGCCCGCACCGGCGAATTGACGCCACCGGGCATCAACCCAGCCGCGCGCGCGTAAATCACCTCAGACGTACGGGTATCGGTCCGAGCCGTCACAGTTCCGCGCACTTGGTGCCAGGCACCGTGCCTGGCACCGGGCGGCTGGCGCTACACACCCGCGTGCTCGCGTTCCCAGTCCGAGTACTCGTCCGTGAAGTAGCGCAGGCGGATCTTCTTGAACTCGGTCGAGGAGTAGAGGATCGCCCGGTCCTCGCCGTGAAGCCCGTGCTCGTCGGCGATGGACTGGAGGATCGCGTCGCACTCCTCCTTCGAGCGCCCATGGGCCATCGTGAACACCGAGTACGGCCAGTCCTCATACGTCGGGCGCTCGTAGCAGTGCGAGATGCCGCGGACGGAAGCCATCTGCGTGCCCACCTCGAGGATCTCGCCGTCCGGCACCTTCCACACTCCCATCCCGTTCGCCGAGAAGCCGGCGCGGCGGTGGTAGAGGATCGCCGCGACGCGGCGGAGCAGCTTGCGCTCGACCATGCCCTCGAGGTGCGCGAGGAAATCCTCGACGGAGCGGCCCACTTCGGCAGCCGCCGTCTCGTACGGGCGCTCGATCGCCTCCATCGGCCCCTGGAGCGCGCGGATCACAGCGATGTCGAAGTCGTCGTACGGCTGGCGCTCGAGCTCGCGCGGAGTCGCGGCGTCGGCGACGGCGGCGAGCGCGTCGGTGCCCTTCTCCATCTCCAGGTTCATGTTGATCTTGAAGAGCTTCAGCGTCGGCAACTGGCGGATCGACTCGGCGCCGGTCATCTCCTGAAGGACGTCGAGCGAGCCCTGAAGCCCCAGCTTCGAGTCCGGCGGCGTCGCGATCGTGAACCAGAGGTTGAACTCGTGCGTCCGCAGGTAGTTGTGGGAGACGCCGGGGTGCGAGTTGATGAGCTTCGCGGCACGGTGCGGGTTCTCCGCGTCCACCTTCGCCGCCACGAGCATCGAGTCGAAGCCGAGCGCGCGCGTGTCGAAGATCGGCGTGATCTCGCGGATGATCCGCCCGTCGAGCAGGCGCTGCGTCCGCTCGAGCGTCTCCTCCACCGTGATCCCCGCCTCGTCCGCGATCGGCCCGAACGGCTCGCGAACGAGCTGGAAGCTCGACTGCAGGAGGTTCATCAGGCGCTTGTCCGTGTCGTCGAGCGGGATCGCCGACCCGTCCTTGCGCGAGCGCGCCTTCGACTGCGGCGTCTTTACCGGAGCCATTCCGCAGCCTCCTTCGCGTAGTAGGTGAAGATCAGGTCCGCACCGGCGCGCTTGATCGAGGTGAGCGTCTCGAGCGCAGTGGAGCGCTCGTCGAGCCAGCCGTTCTGCGCAGCCGCCTTGAGCGCCGAGTACTCCCCGGACACCTGGTACGCGGCGACGGGAGCGCCCGTCTCGTCCTTGATCCGGCGGATCACGTCGAGGTACGGGGTCGCCGGCTTCACCATCACGATGTCCGCGCCCTCGTCGAGGTCGAGCTTCGCCTCGCGCACCGCCTCGGCGGCGTTGGCCGGATCCATCTGGTAGCCGCGCCGGTCGCCGAACTCCGGCGTCGAATCGACGGCTTCGCGGAACGGCCCGTAGTAGGCGGACGCGTACTTCGCCGAGTAGGCGATGATCGGAGTGTTCGGGAAGCCCTCCTCGTCGAGCTGGTGGCGGATCATCCCCACGCGCCCGTCCATCATGTCCGAGGGGCAGACGACGTCGGCGCCCGCCTCGGCGTGGGAGATCGCCGTCTTCGCCAGGAGCTCGAGCGAGATGTCGTTGTCGACGTCGCCGTCGCGGACGAAGCCGCAGTGGCCGTGCGAGGTGTACTCGCAGAGACATACGTCGGTCATCACGGTCAGGCCGGGATGCGCCTCCTTGACGGCGCGCACCGCGAGCTGGACGACGCCCTCGGAGTCATACGCGCCCGAGCCGACCTCGTCCTTGGCCGAGGGGATGCCGAAGAGGAGGATCGCCGGAACACCCGAGGCGTGAAGGTCGCCGGCCTCTTCGACCAGCTCGTTGATCGAGAGGCGGTCGATGCCCGGCATCGAAGCGACGGGCTCGCGCACGCCCTCGTCGGCGACGACGAAAAGCGGCTGCACCAGATGGCGAACCGACAGCTCGGTCTCGCGCACGAGGTCGCGAAGAGCGGTGGTTGCGCGCAGGCGCCGCATGCGCGTCGCAGGGAAGCTCACCCCGCGAAGTCTAGGAGGACTCGCCGGTATGGGCGTGGGTTTCGCTCAGCAGAGCGGCTGCGGATCGCCAGGCCTCGGGCGAAGGACGCTCGAGGTGACGGTTGTCGAACCCCTCCTCGCCGAGATCGGGCATATTCGGGTTGAAGAGGCACTGGTACCCCGAGTCCGTGTCGCCGTTCTTGGCATCCACAAGGAAGGCGACGTCTCCCGACCGGTTCTTCACCGAAGAGGCTCTGTTGTTGAGCTCTTTCGAGACGTTCGTCGCGCCCTTCTTCTCGAACACCTCGCGGTCGCCTCGATAGTTCGTCTTGGCCCAGATGCACACGGCGCCCTCAGGGCATGCCTTGCCCCGCTTCGAGCTCGCAGCGTCACCGGTGGCGGGCGCAACGACCAGCGCTGCCGCGATCGAAATCAGGAACATCCGCTTCATGCCCATCTCCTTCAGTTGGGGTACGACGCGAGCCTAAGCGAGATCGCTCATGCAAAACGCCTGAGTGCGAGGCGTGCAAGAACGGCGTAGGCCACGGTGATCGCGGCCAGGTGGAGAAGCGGCACGCCGATGCCGGGCGCGGAGGAGTCGAGCGCAGAGGTCATCGCGTCGAGCGACGGGTCGAAGGGGAAGAGCGCCCGGAAGATCTCGAGCGCCTTGTAAACGCCCCCGCTCACCGTGCCCGACGGCACGAGCGAGAGGAACGCGACCGGCAGGGAGATCATGAACGCGAGGAGCGAGGACGCTCTCACCTCACGCGCGGCACCGCCGATCGCCGCGCCGAACGCGGCGAAGGCTGCGCCCCCGACGATGATCGCCAGGACGATCAGGCCTATCCGCTCCCACGCGATCGAGACGAACGGCGTCAGCACGCCCAGCATCACGAGCGTCACGGCGATCGACGCGACCACCCCCAGCGCCAGCTTTTCGACCAGGAGCCCCGTCTGGCCGACCGAGCCTCGCGTGATGCGGGTGAACGCGTTCTCCTCGCGCTCGAGCGCGAGCGACCCGGCGACCAGAAGCACGGTCACGAACATCAGCGTCACGGTCGCCGCGATGCCGATCGCGAACGAGCTCAGCGATGTCGAGGCGCCCGAGACCACCTCCTTGTCCACCGCGATCGGGCTCGACACCGCGCCCAGCAGAGGCAGCGCGAACTCCAGGTTGTCCTCGGCCGTCTCCGAGAACTCGATCACGCGCTGGAGCTCTTCCTGCTCTGCCGGCGGCAACCCCTCGGCGACGGAGGTGAGGATCTCGCTCGAGGCGGTGAGGCCCAGGATCTCGATCGAGTCGCCCAGCAACGGCACGGTGAAGGTCCCGCCCTCGATCAGGAGGTCGATGTAGGCCGCGGCCTGCTCGGAGATGCGCTGGGAGAGGATCAGGTTCGCCTCGGTGATCAGCGCCGAGATCCGGTCGTCGACCAGCTGCGCCTTCACCGGGTCGTCCTCGTTCACGAGCACCTCGACGGTGGGCTCCTCGGGATTGAGGGTGGTGAGAGAGCGCAATCGGTCCAGCAGGTCCTCGGGCAGGATGAGCGCGCCCAGCACCTCGCCGTCCTCGACCATCTGCTCTGCCTCTTCGCGCGAGTCGACGTCGACGCACTCGACCCGGTCGCAGAGCTGGCTGCGCGCCTCGGTGGCGCCGAACTCTTCCTCGCCGGCGCCGAGGTCGAAGCTCTCGCCCTCCGCCACCTCGTTCAAGAACGCGACCCGCGGCTTGCCCTCGTCGCCCGAGAGCGCGAAGCCGATCAGGATCCCGATCACGACGGGGTAGCCGATGAGAAGCGCCGTCACCAGCGGCGAGCGCCGCAGGATCTGGAGGTCCTTGAGGAGGAGCCAGCGCATCTAGTGCCCGCGCTCCCGGAGGAAGGCGACGAACGCGGCCTCGAAGTCGCGGCCGCCGGCGTCGGGCACCGCGTCGTGGAGCTCCTGCGCAGTGCCTTCGAAGACGTTCTCGCCGTCGGCCAGGACGATGAGCCGGTTGCCGTAGCGCTCGGCCTCGACCAGGTGGTGGGTCGTGAAGATCACCGTCGTGCCCTGGCCGGCGAGGCCAAGGACGAAGTCCCACAGGCGCTCGCGCTGGCGTGGGTCGAGCCCGGTCGACGGCTCGTCCAGGAGGAGCACCGCGGGCGCAGAGAGGAGCCCGATCGCGATGTTCACCCGCTGCTGGTTTCCGCCGGAGAGCGTGCCGATCTGATCGCCCCGCCGCTCGCGGAGTCCCGTCTGGTCGAGCATCCGCTCGACCGCATCGTCCACGTCGGGGCACTCCTCGAGGCGCGCGAAGAGGCGCAGGTTCTCCTCGACGGTGAGTCGCCGATAGAGCGCGGCCTGCTGGGGAACCCAACCGACCTCGCCGGGGACCGAGATCGAGCCCGAATCCGCCGCGCGAATCCCGGCCAGGATCGAGAGCAGCGTCGTCTTGCCGGCACCGTTCGGCCCGATGACCGCGAGGAGTTCGCCGGGCGCCGCCGTGAACGAGACGTCGCGGAGCGCGGGGCGGTCGCCGAAGGCATGGGCGACCCTGCTCACCTCCAGCACAGGAGTCGCAGGCGCTTGGGGGCTCGGGCCGCTCATGGCGGCGCGAACGCTAGACGGTTATCGAGTGGTGACGCGTTCGAGCGCGTCGACGCGGTCCCGCGGGACCGTGCGCTTCAGCGCTCGGTTGCCAAGGACCTGGAAGCAGGCGCCGCAGAGGACGTCGCCGGCGGAGTTCTCCACGCCGAGGTCCGCTCGAACGGGTCGCTGGCAGTGCGAACAGCGCCCGTCCGGCGTCCCCTCGGATTTGACACCTCCAGATGTCATAACCCCTGAATCGGCCTCAGCGCCGTGACGCATTAGTCACAAGGGGTCACACATCCGTCCGCATGGGTCAGACCCGAGGTCAGACCCCGTGCGCTGGCACCGGGGCCCGACCGTGCTTTGCTTCCTCTCATGGCCAAGCGGAAGATCGAGTTCGACCAGGGGGATGTGCACCTCGCGGGCGTCCTCTTCGACAACGTGACGGCTGAGCCTGGGCGGTTCGAGCGCATGGGCAGCGCGAAACGCTGGCTGGTGATCGAGCCTGCGTCGGGAACGCCCGACGTTTCGATCGAGGTCAACGTCGGCGACGGCGATCCGGACGCCATGAACGTGATCGTCAACCAGACCGGCACCGAGCCCGGCAAGCCCGTCTACCCCGATCTCGCGGAGCGGGGTGCCAAGACGCCCTCCGGCTGGATCCTGATGGCCGACGTCGGCTGGGTGATCGCCTGGCGCGCACCAAAGGACACGACGCTCGATCAGGTGAGCGACTTCACGTTCCGCGCCACCAAGGCTGTCGCCGGCGAGCCCGATGACGGCCGCTGGGTCGCAAGGGTCATCAAGCGCGGCCCACGCCCGGGCTACACGAACCCGAAGATCTAAGCGCTTGGTGCCAGGCACGGTGCCTGGCACCGGGGCGAAGTAGCCTCGGCGAGGTGAGGTTCCTCTTCGTCGGCGATGTGGTGGGCAGCCCGGGGCGCAAGGGGCTTCGCGAGGCGATGCCGGGGCTCCTCGAGCAGCACTCGCCCGACCTCGCGATCGTGAACGGCGAGAACTCGGCCGGCGGGCTCGGCATCACGGACCGGACCGGGCGCGACCTCTTCGAGATGGGCTTCGGCGTGATCACGCTCGGCAACCACACGTACCGCCGCAAGGAGGCCTACACCTACCTCGAGGAGGAAGAGCGCGCAATCCGCCCCGCGAACTTCATGACCTCGGCGCCGGGCAACGGGCACGTGATCGTCGAGGCGGGCGGGATGCGCGTCTGCGTCATCAACCTGATCGGCATGCTCCAGCTCCAGGCCGCACGCTCGCCCTTCGTCGAAGCCGACGCTCTCCTAAGCCGCCTGGAAGGCGAGGCCGACGCCTTCATCGTCGACTTCCACGCCGAGGTCACGTCCGAGAAGGTCGCGATGGGCTGGCACCTGGACGGCCGCGCCGCCGCCGTCCTCGGCACCCACACCCACGTCCCCACCGCCGACGCCCGCGTCCTTCCCGGGGGCACCGCATATATCTCTGACGTCGGCATGACCGCGTCGCGCCAAAGCGTGCTCGGCGTCAAGTACCACCAGGCGCTCGAGGGCTTCAGAACCCATCTCCCCCAGCACTTCGAAACCGCCGAAGAAGACGTGTGGGTCAACGCCGTCGTCGTCGAGGTAAACGAAAAGGGCCTCGCCGACTCGATCGAGCAGATCCTCGAGCCGGCGCCCGCAAGCTGAACGTCCGCCACTACGCCCGATAGGGCGTACTCCGGACGTTCGCGCTGGGCGTTGGTGCCAGGCGCGATGCCTGGCACCGGGTCACCTCTCGAGGAGCGCCTTCAGGTTCTGGAGGGTCTTCTTGGCCTGCTTCGTCGCCGGTGCGCCCGAGATGCCCTTCGCCGGAATCGAGAGCGGGCCGCCGGGAAGCTCGAAGTTGTTGTGGTAATCGAAGCGCGTGCCGCCGTTGCCGTTCTCGGACAGCTCGTAGCGGACGTGGGCCGCCGAACCTCCCGGGCCCTTCCCCTCCCAAACGGCCAGGTTGGGCTCATCAGCCTCGACGATCGACCACTTCACCTTGAAGCTGGGGCCGACGACGCGGAGCTTCTGCCGGAATGAGTCGCCCTGCTCAAGCTCGCCGCTTGGGGCGTCATAGACCTTCCGATGGGCCGTAACCCAGTCACCGAACCTGCGCGGATCCATGATCACCGCCCATACCTCTGAGGGCGGCGCGGCGATCTCGATTGATTCGTTAACTGCAGCCACTTCGCGCGCAGTATGTCTGAGTAGCCATAACCAGGCTCCGGGTGATCTAGAATTTCAGCGTGGACCGCCGCCCCCCCAAGGCGCGTCTGGAGCTGCGCGAGCCCCGGACCGCTGGTCTCTACGACCCTGCCCACGAGCACGATGGGTGTGGCGTGGCGTGCCTGGCGCGCCTTGACGGCGAGCCGATCCACGAGGTGATCGAGCGCGCGATCGCGACCCTGGACCTCCTGGAGCACCGCGGCGCAGCGGGCGCGGACGCCGACACGGGCGACGGCGCCGGCATCCTGATCCAGCTACCCCACGAGTTCTTCAAAGCGCGCGCGTCCGAGTTCGGCGTCGAGCCTGAAGACGTCCCCGGCCCCGGCGAGCTGGCGATCGCGGTGTGCTTCCTGCCCGCCGACCCGGAGCGCCGCCTGGAGCTCGGCCACCGCATCGAGGAGATGGTCCGCGCCGAGGGCCAGATCCCGCTGGGCTCGCGCGAGGTCCCCGTCGACCCCAGCCAGTGCGGGCGCGTCGCTCACGAGGCGATGCCGACGATCCGCCAGCTCATGATCCGCCGCGGCCCCGACACGCGGGACGCCGACTCGTTCGAGCGCAAGCTCTACGTGATCCGCCGAACGCTCGAGCTCGAGACCTCCGAGGCGACCTTCCCCAGCTTCTCGGCGCGCACGATCGTCTACAAGGGCATGCTCACCGCCCCGCAGCTCTCGCGCTTTTACCCCGACCTTCGCGACCCGCTGATGAAGTCGGCGCTCGCGATCGTCCACTCGCGCTTCTCCACCAACACCTTCCCGAGCTGGAGCCTCGCCCACCCACACCGCATGTCCGCCCACAACGGCGAGATCAACACGCTTCAGGGCAACATCAACTGGATGCAGGCGCGCGAGGCGATCCTGCGCTCCGAGCTCTTCGGCGCCGACCTCCACCGCTGCCTACCGCTGGTCGCCCCGGGCACCTCAGACTCGCTCGCGTTCGACCACGTCTTCGAGCTCCTCTGCCTGGCGGGCCACTCGCTGCCCCACGCGGCGATGATGATGATCCCGCGGGCGCACGAGAACCGCGACGGCGTCCCGCCCGAGATCGAGGGCTTCTACAACTACCACTCCCGCCTGATCGAGCCGTGGGACGGCCCCGCGGCGATCACCTTCACCGACGGCAAGGTCCTTGGCGCAACGCTCGACCGCAACGGGCTTCGCCCCGGCCGCTGGCTGATCACGCACGACGGCTGGGTCGCCGTCTCGTCCGAGGCCGGCTCGTTCCAGGTGCCCGACGAGAACGTCGCCTACCGCGGGCGCCTTCGCCCCGGCTCGATGTTCGTGGTCGACCTCGAGCAGGGCCGCGTCCTCGACGAGGGCGAGGCCGAGAGCGTCGTCGCCAACTCGTCGCCCTGGGGCGCGTGGGACGCCGCCCGCTCCGTCCGCCTGGACGAGCTGCCGCAGGCGAATCGCGCCGCGCCGCGCGCTCCCTCCTCCGAGGAGCTGAAGCGCCGCCAGCTCGCGTTCGGCTTCTCCCAAGAGGACCTCCGCGTCCTCCTCACGCCCATGGCGCGCGACGCCAGGGAGCCGACCGGCTCGATGGGGAACGACCTGGCGCTCGCCATGTTCTCCGAGCAGGCGCCGACCCTCTTCAGCTACTTCAAGCAGCGCTTTGCGCAGGTGACGAACCCGGCGATCGACTCGGTCCGCGAGCACATCGTGATGAGCCTTCGCACCGGCCTGGGCCCCGAGTCGAACCTGCTCGAGCACGACTCCACGCCCGCGATGCAGCTGCTCCTCGACCGGCCCGTCGTCCAGAACGACGAGATGGCGATCCTGCGCGAGATGGACTGGGGCGACCTCAAGACGTGCGTCCTCGACATGACCTTCCGGGTCGCCGACGGCGACCGCTCCATGGAGGGCGCGCTCGACCGCGTCTGCGACGACGCCTCGAAGGCGATCCGCGACGGCGCGACGATCCTGGTCCTCTCCGACCGGCGGGTCGACGAGCAGAACGCGGCGATCCCATCGCTCCTCGCCACATCGGCCGTCCACCAGCACCTCGTCCGCACCGGCGACCGCGTCCACGCGGGCTTGGCGGTCGAGACCGGCGAGGCCCGCGAGATCCACCACGTAGCGGCGCTGATCGGCTACGGCGCGTCGGTCGTCAACCCGTACCTCATGCTCGACACGGTCGCCGACCTCGCCGCGCGCGGCGAGGTCCCGGACATGAAGCCGGAGGAGGCGCGCGAGCGCATCGTCAAGGCGATCGGAACCGGGCTCTTGAAAGTGCTCTCGAAGATGGGCATCTCGACCATCGGCTCCTACAACGCCGCGCAGATCTTCGAGGCGGTGGGGCTCGAGAAGGGCCTCGTCGACCGCCACTTCACCGGCACCTCTTCCTCGATCGGCGGCGTCGGGATGACGCAGCTCGCCCACGAGGCGCAGCAGCGCCACGCCCGCGCCTGGCCGAAGGCGCACGGCCTCAGCCGCGCCCGCCACGTCGAGCAGGCGCTCCTGCCCGCCGCGCACGAGGAGATCCTGCCCCAGGGCGGCGTCTACGCGTGGCGGCGCGACGGCGAGCGCCACATGTGGGACCCCGAGACGATCTCGGCCCTGCAGCGCGCCTCCACAGGCAACGGGGACGCCGGCGAGCACTACTCCGTCTTCAGCCAGCGCGTGAACGAGGAGAACGCCCAACACGGACTGATCCGCGGGCTGCTCAAGCCCACCGCAGTCGGCGAGCCGGTGCCGCTTTCAGAAGTCGAGGACATCAAGACGATCGCGCACCGCTTCGCAACGGGCGCGATGAGCCTCGGCGCGCTCGGGCCCGAGGCGCACGAGACGCTCGCGATCGCGATGAACCGGATCGGCGGGCGCTCCAACTCGGGCGAGGGCGGCGAGGACCCGCGCCGCTACACGCCGGACCCCAACGGCGACTGGCGCCGCTCGGCGATCAAGCAGGTCGCCTCCGGGCGCTTCGGCGTGACCGCCCACTACCTCGCGAACGCCGATCAGATCCAGATCAAGATCGCCCAGGGCGCGAAGCCCGGCGAGGGCGGCCAGCTGCCCGGCCACAAGGTCGACGAGTACATCGCGCTGCACCGCTACTCGACCCCCGGCGTCGAGCTGATCTCGCCCCCGCCCCACCACGACATCTACTCGATCGAGGACCTGAAGCAGCTGATCTACGACCTGCGCACCTCGAATCCCAAGGCGACCGTCTCGGTGAAGCTCGCCTCGGAGGTCGGGGTGGGCACGGTCGCCGCGGGCGTCGTCAAGGCAGGCGCCGACCACGTGGTGATCGCCGGGCACGACGGCGGCACCGGCGCTTCGCCGCTCTCGTCGATCCAGTCGGCGGGCGTGCCGTGGGAGATCGGCCTGGCCGAGACGCAGCAGACGCTGCTCGAGAACGACCTGCGCTCGCGCGTGATCCTGCAGACGGACGGCCAGATGCGCACCGGCCGCGACGTCGTCATCGCCGCGCTCCTTGGCGCCGACGAGTACGGCTTCTCGACCGCTCCCCTGATCGTGACCGGCTGCATCATGATGCGCGTCTGCCACCTCAACACTTGCCCGGTCGGAGTCGCGACCCAGGACCCCCAGCTCCGCGCCCGCTTCACCGGCCAGCCCGAGCACGTCGTGAACTACCTCTACCTCGTCGCCGAGGAGGTGCGCCAGATCCTCGCCGAGCTGGGCGTCCGCTCGCTCTCCGAGCTGGTCGGCCAGGTCCAGCACCTCGAGCCGGGCGAGGCGATCGCCCACTGGAAGGCCCACGGCGTCGACCTCTCAGGCCTCTTGGCGGACGTCGCGGAGCCCAACGAGGTCTCGCACTTCGTTCCCGAGGACGTGCCGAAGCGCGAGGACCTCGACCCGCTCGGCTTCGTCGCCGAGGCGGGCGAGGCGATCCGCGAAGGGCGCCCGATCAAGGTCGCCCGCGACATCCTGAACTGCCACCGCGCGATCGGCGGCATCCTCTCGCACGAGGTCGTGACCGCGCACGGGCCCGGCGGGCTCCCCGAGGAGACCGTGAAGCTCCACCTCCGCGGCTCTGCGGGGCAGAGCCTGGGCGCCTGGCTCGCCGCCGGGATCTCGATCGACCTGCGCGGCGAGGCGAACGACTACGTGGGCAAGGGCCTCTCGGGCGGCATCATCTCGGTGCGCCCGCCGGACGCGGCGACCTACCCGGCCGAGGACAACGTGATCATCGGCAACGTCGCCCTCTACGGCGCGACCGCAGGCCGCGCGTTCTTCCGCGGCCGCGCCGGCGAGCGCTTCGCGGTGCGCAACTCGGGCGCGCGTGCCGTCGTCGAGGGCGTGGGCGACCACGGCTGCGAGTACATGACCGGCGGCTGCGTCGCGGTGATCGGCCCCACGGGCTACAACTTCGCCGCGGGGATGACCGGCGGCACCGCCTATGTCTGGGACCCGCGCAAGCGCTTCCCCGGCCTCTGCAACCACGACCTCGTCGACCTGGAGGAGTTGACCGAGGAGGACCGCTCGGAGCTCCGCGACCTCCTGGTCGAGCACCACGCGCGGACCGGTTCGGCCGTCGCCGAGCGGATCCTCGCCAGCTACGCCGAGACCGCGGACGTGTTCGTGAAGGTGATGCCGCGTGAGTACAAGCGCGTGATCGAGGAGCGAAAGAAGCTCGCCTCGGTCGAGGTCACCGCTTAACTAGCGGGGTTCTAATGCCCGACCCCCGCGGATTCATCGAGGTGCCTCGCACCGCTCCACCGGAACGCGACCCGGGCGAGCGCGTCGCCGACTACGGCGAGATCTACCAGGTCATGCCCGAGCCCGAGCTCAAGCGCCAGGCGTCGCGGTGCATGGGCTGCGGCGTCCCCTTCTGCAACGACGCCTGCCCGCTCGGCAACCTCATCCCCGACTGGAACGATCTCGTCCGCACCGGGCGCTGGCGCGAGGCGATCGACCAACTCCACGCCACCAACAACTTCCCCGAGTTCACCGGCCTGATCTGCCCGGCGCCCTGCGAGTCGGCCTGCGTCCTGGCCATCAACGACGACTCGGTCACGATCAAGCAGATCGAGTACGCGATCGTCGAGCGCGCGTGGAACGAGGGCTGGATCACCCCGAACGTGCCCGAGTCGCGGACCGGCCAGCACGTCGCCGTGATCGGCTCGGGGCCCGCGGGGCTCGCGGCCGCGCAGGAGCTCAACCAGGTCGGCCACGAGGTGACCGTCTTCGAGCGCGACGAGGCGCCCGGCGGGCTGATGCGCTTCGGCGTGCCGGACGCAAAGCTCGAGAAGTGGATGATCGACCGCCGCGTCGACGTCCTGGCCGCCGAGGGCATCCACTTCGAGTACAACGCCGACATCGGCGGCGAGATGATGACCGTGGAGGAGCTCCGCGACCGCTACAACGCCGTGGTGGTGGCGACTGGCTCGCGCGTTTCGCGAAAGCTCGAGGTGCCCGGCTCGGACCTCGCCGGCGTCCACGACGCGATGGACTACCTCTACATCCGCAACCGCTACGTCGCCTCGATCTCGGGCGGGCCGGAGGGCCCGGAGCCCGCGGTGCCGATCGTCGCCAAGGACAAGGACGTCGTCGTGATCGGCGGCGGCGACACGGGCATGGACTGCATCTCGAACGCAAACCGCGAGGGCGCCCGCTCGGCGCTCCTCCTCGACGTCTATCCCGAGGTCCCCGAGGACGGCCGCTACGCCGACACGCCGTGGCCGCTCCCGCTCAAGCGCTCGGCGACGACGTACGCGCTCGACGAGGGCGGCGAGCGCCGCTTCGGCCACCAGGTGATCGAGCTCAAGGGCGACTCCGAGGGCAACGTCGCCGAGCTCCTGGGCCGCAAGGTCACCGGCTCCTCGTCGCGAAACCTGGAGCCGGTCGAGGGCTCCGAGTACACGCTGCCGGCCCAGCTCGTGCTGGTCGCCGTCGGCTTCACCGGGCCCGAGCGCGAGGGCCTCATCGACGGCCTGGGCGTCGAGCTCGACGACCGCGGCAACGTCCACGCCCCCGCCTACGCCTCTTCCCAGAATGGAATCTTCGCCGCCGGCGACGCCCGCGTCGGCCAATCGCTGATCGTGACCGCAATCGCCGAGGGCCGCCGCTGCGCCCGAATCGTCGACCGCTTCTTAAAAGACGCGGACCCGGTCACAGCGGTCGACCTGCCGATCATCCGCTCGGCGTCCCTAGGTGCCAGGCACGGTGCCTGGCACCGGGCACAAACCCCTTGTTTCCAGGGATTCTGCGAAATTTCTGAAATCGGCTTGCAACAAACCCGCACAACCTGTATGGTGTCCGGTTCCCTCGGCGCCCCTCTCCCCCGGCGCACTTGATCCAACGAGTATTGGCGACCGTTAGATCTCGCTGATAGAGCCAAAAATTGGCCTTGCGGCGAGAACAAATGTTCGCTATACTTTGTAAAGCAACCAATCCGAGATAACTGATTGAGCGACGTCTGCAGCGGGCAGACGCGCATGAGATGAAGGACGAAGACCACATGGCACGCACCCGAGGCGCTGGCGAGAAGCGCACAGACAACACACCGAAACCGCGGCGAGCATGCCGCCGAGACCGCACCCACCCGTGCGCGTCGGCGCAGCGATACCCACGATCTTTCGGTCGAGACCACCGACAGCCTGCAGCTCTTTTTCAACCAGGCTGCCAAGTACCCCCTGCTCACCGCCGCTGAGGAGATCGATCTCGCGCAGCGGATCGAGAAGGGCGACCTGGCCGCCAAGGAGCGGCTGATCAACTCGAACCTCCGGCTCGTGATCAAGTTCGCGCGCCGCTACCAGGGCCACGGCCTGCCCATGGGCGACCTGGTCCAGGAGGCGATGCTCGGCCTGATCCGCGCATCCGAGAAGTTCGACTGGCGTCGCGGCTACAAGTTCTCGACCTACGCGGTCCTTTGGATCAAGCAGTCGATCCAGCGCGGCCTGGACAACACCGGCCGTGCCGTCCGGATCCCGGCGCACGTCGCTCAGCGCGAGCGCACCGTGAACCGGATCTCGGCAGAGCTGGCGCTCGAGCTGGATCGCGAGCCGACTGACGAAGAGGTGGCCGAGCGCGCGAAGCTGCCGCTCGACGAGGTCATGGCTACCCGCGACCTCACCCGCGTCACGTCCTCGCTGGACCAGCCGATCGGCGACGACGGCGACACCACGCTGGGCGAGCTGCGCGCAGAGGCCACTGCCGACCTCGAGGACGAGGTGCTCGAGCGCGAGCAGGAGAACGCCGTCGAGACGGCGCTCCGCAAGCTGCCTGAGCTCGAGGCCGAGGTCATCCGCGGCCGCTTCGGCACCGGTGGCCGTCCCGCGAAGTCGATCCGCGACGTTGCGCGCGACCTGGGCGTGACCCAGAAGAACGCGCAGAAGCTCGAGCAGTCGGCACTCCGCCGGCTCGCCTCGGACGGCGCGCTCTCCGGCTTCCGGAACGCCGCCTAAAGCTTCACAAGATGGCTGGACCGTTGAACGCGAGGGCATTCGTCCTCGCGTTCTTCGTTCTGGGCTCCTGCCCTGAAAGAGTTTCTTACCCCCGTCCTCCCATCCAGGCCACGATAGGTCGGCTTCGGGGAAAGGTCAAGGCGGACGACCTCGATCGCGTTCGAGGAGTAGGGTCCTCATTCTCGTGCGTAGGGGATGGAAAGTGGCGCTGGGGCTCTTCGTAGCGCTCCTTGCGCTACCGCCGAGCGCAAATGCCGTCTGGCCGGGCGAGAACGGCGACATCGTCTTCATCTCGGGCCGCGGCGCGGGTGGCGACGCCAGCTCCGACATCTACATTCTTCCCGGCCCGTCGCTCGCGGTCGAGGGCCCGCTCACGCCGAATCTCACCGGACAGCATCGCCATCCGAACTACTCGCCCGACGGCTCGATGCTGGCGTTTGCGCTCTTCAACGGCACCGCGGACCGCGACATCTGGACGGTGCCCACCCAGCAAACGGGGGCCACACCACTCCGAGACACCGACGATCAGCAGGAGGACCGGCCCGCCTGGTCGCCAGACGGCAAGTTCATCGCATACGAGGCCGAGGAGCCGCCCAACTGCCCGATGGCAGCGCAGCCCTGCGACCAGTTCGACGTCTTGATCACGGAAGTCGCGAACCCGTCGAACACGATCAACCTCACCGAGAACACCCCAGCGAGCAATGAGGGCAAGCCCGTGTGGACCCCGGACGGCAAGGAGATCATCTACCAAACCGACCAGTTCGGAGATCTGGACATCAGGCGGGAGAAGTCCAACAACTCGGACAGCGTGGCCGACAGCATCCTCGGCAGCGCGGCTTACGAGTACCAGCCGTCGCTCTCACCCGACGGGAAGTCGATGTGCTTCACGCGTGGCGGTCCGCTCGGCAGCCCGACGGCAGATGTCTACAAGCTGTCGCCCGTTGAGCCTGGCGGCACGCAAACCGACATCTCCGACAACACCGCTGCGATGCCGGCTGCTCAGCACGCCGACTACAACTGCACGTTCTCGCCGGACGGCGAGTTCATCGCCTTCGTCGAGGGCACCTTCTCCTCGGGGATCCTTGTCTACGAGGATTCCGATGACGCCGACTCGGTGAAGGGCGCGACGACGCTCACGCCGGACGTGGTCGGGGCGTTTGACGGCAACCCGGACTGGGCCCGCAGGCCGCTCAAGTGCCAGGACAAGAAGGCCACGATCGTGGGCACGGACTTCAAGGACAAGCTCAAGGGCACCGGCGACAAGGACGTGATCGTCGCGCTCGGCGGCGAGGACAAGGTCTCCGCCAAGGCAGGCAACGACATCGTCTGCGGCAACGGCGGGCCCGACAAGCTCAAGGGCTCCGACGGCAACGACAAGCTCTTCGGCGCGGCCGGCGACGACACCCTTGCGGGCGGCAAGGACAGCGACGAGTGCGTCGGCGGGCCCGACAAGGACACCTTCAAGGACTGCGAGCAGACGAACCAGTAGCGCAGCGCACGAAAAGGGCGCCCCGAAGGACGCCCTTTCGTACGGCTCTACTGGACCGGCGCTACTTCTTGGCGCCGAGCCCAACGCGCGCAGCCACAGAGCGGCCGGCGCTGAACGCTGCGTCGGCGGTCGCCTTGGTGGCGTTGCCGACGCTCGAGGCGGCCTTGCCGGCCTCGGTGCGGGCCTTGTTCAGGCCGTCGCGCGCGTCATTGGTGAAGCGACTCGCAGCGGCCTTGTGGCCCTGCTCTTTCGACGCCTCGCGCTTCTCGTTGCGCTCACGCGTCGCAGCGGCCTTCTTGCCGGCGGCCGAGCGGTCTGCTTGGGTCTGGGTAGGCATTCAGTACTCCTTCGATTGCGGGATCAGGAAGAGTTCGCGGTGCGAACCCCTCACTACTCGTCTGCCCGTCTCACAACGAGCTAACCGGATGGGACGCGTTTCATCTGTGACGAACGCACGTTCGCCTTTAGCCCGCCAGCTCGGCGACCAGCTCGTAGGAGCGCAGGCGGTCCGCGTGGTCGAAGACCATCGTCGTGATCATCAGCTCGTCCGCCTGGGTCGACTCGGCGAGCTCCTCGAGGCGACGGCGCACCGTGTCCGGGCCGCCCACGATCGCCGAACCCGAGAGCTCCGCGATCTTCGCCTCGTCCGAGGGCGAGAACTCATACGCCGCGGCCTCCTCGTTCGACGGCATCCGCGACGGCCGCCCCGAGCGAAGCCGCGCCATCGACAGGCGCGCCGGGCGCGAGAGATGCCGTGCCGTCTCGTCGTCATC
The DNA here is from genome assembly GCA_963725035.1 of uncultured bacterium. Classification (GTDB taxonomy): domain Bacteria; phylum Actinomycetota; class Thermoleophilia; order Solirubrobacterales; family 70-9; genus JALZKA01. The sequence continues at coordinate 303,628 of CAVRWX010000010.1, forward strand.
CGCGCAGATGACCGCGACGGCGACCATCGCCTCGGGCTTCTCCAGGCGATCGGAGGGCTGGAACGTCTTGCGGTAGAGCTCGAGCGCCGGCAGCGTGTTCCGGGCCATGAAGTGGTGGGCGAAGCTGAAGGGCCAGCCGAGCATGCCCGCCACCTGGGCCGAGTAGCCCGACGAGCCGAGGAGCCAGATCTCTGGCTTGTTGCCGGCGCCGGGCACAGCCGTGATCGAGCCGTAGGGGTGCCCATCGGGGAACTTGCCCTCGAAGAAGCCGACGAGCTCGCCGAGCGTCTGCGGGAAGTCGTCGTCAGACAGCGGGTTCGCGTCGCGGCGGAGCGCCATCGCGGTCATGCCGTCGGTGCCGGGCGCGCGGCCAATGCCCAGGTCGATCCGGCCGGGGTGGAGCGCGTCGAGCATGCCGAACTGCTCGGCGACTACGAGCGGCGCGTGGTTCGGCAGCATGACCCCGCCAGAGCCGACCCGCATGGTCTTCGTGGCCGACGCGATCTCGGCGATGAGCACGGCCGGCGCCGAGCTCGCGATGCCGGGCATGTTGTGGTGCTCGGCCACCCAGTAGCGGTGAAAGCCGAGGCGCTCGACGTGCTGCGCAAGCTCGAGCGAATTGCGGAGCGCGTCGGCGGGCGTCGAGCCGTCGGCGACGGTCGCGAGGTCGAGGACGGAGAGCTTGGGCAGGTCGGACATGGGTATTCGAGTTTGCAACCGTGTTCGTCTTCTTTTCAAATCGCCTTGGCTGCATGGGTTCCCTCGTCGTCTCGGTGGGAGCGACGCTGGTCTTGCTCATCCTGTTCGGCGTCATCGACACGAATTGACCCGCGCCCCTCTGTGGGACGATCAGCCATGACGCGCATCCGGCATCGCGATCTGTGCGCTCCTGGCGCTGGCGATGCTCGCGCCGGCCTCCGCCCCGGCGGCGAAGGAGAAGGCGAAGGTGACCGTCCTTGGCTGGTCCCCCTTTGGCCCACCGCCCGCAGGGTTCTGGCTGGTTCGCGTCAAGTCGGATGCGAACAGGTGCCAGAAGAAGCGCAATGTCGAGCTCTACAAGCGCGAGGGAGAGGACAACGTTTCACTCGGCAGCGGCAATACGGCGAAGGAAGGGAGCGGCGAGTTTTGGATCTGGGAGTTCGCGCAGGCCGAGCCACCCGGACGGCGACTACTTCGCCCTCGCCCCGCCAACTGAGAAGTGCAAGCGCGCCGAGTCGAAGATCTTCACGTATCCGGACGACAATTAGAGGCGGCGACAGCGCCACGGCGTCAGGCTCGCCGCCCCGTTTGCGACTCTTAGTCGCGTGACCGATCAGCTCCCACTCGACGGCACGGGCCTCCCCGAACCATCGCTCGACCCCGACCTGCCCGGGCCGTTCCCGGTCGGCCGCTACGCCGACGGGCTCAAGGCGTTCTTCCGCGAGCGCCCCAAGGTGCTGGTGACGGGCGAGCTCACCGGCTTCAAGCGCGCTCGCGTGCAGGCGTTCTTCGAGCTCCGCGACTCCGAGGGGGCGCTTCCGTGCTCGATCTGGAACACGGACCTCGACAAGCTCGGCCTGGACCCGAAGCTCCTGGCCGACGGCGCCGAGGTCGTGATCGGCGGCGGGCTCGACTACTACCCGGGCTCGGCCAACGCCTCGCCCTCGTTCAACTTCCGCGCGACCCACATGCGCCTCGCCGGCGACGGCGACCTGCTGGCGCGGCTCGCTGCGCTCCGCGAGGAGCTCAAGCGCGACGGCCTCTTCGAGCCGCAGAAGCAGCTCGCCCGCCCATTGCTGCCGAAGACGATCGGAGTCGTCACGGCGCGCGGGAGCGCGGCGTGCCAGGACCTCCTCGCCGGCCTCGAGCGGCGCGGCTGGCGCGGGACGATCGTGTGGGCGGACGCGCCGGTGCAGGACCGCCGCGCGGCGCCGCGGATCGCATCGGCGCTTCGCGGGCTGGCGGAGCTCGAGCAGGTCGAGGTCGCGGTGGTGTGCCGGGGCGGCGGCTCGCTCGCCGACCTGTGGGCGTTCTGCGACGAGAACCTGTGCCGGACGGTCGCGCTCCTGCGGCTGCCGGTGATCTCAGCTGTCGGCCACGAGGTGGACCGCACGCTGATCGACGACGTCTCGGCCGTCTCGTGCTCGACGCCCACCCACGCGGCCGAGGAGATCGTGCGCGTGGACGTCCGCGCGGCGCGCGAGGCGGTTGGCGTAGCCGCGAGCCGGACACAGCGTGCAGGTGGCGCGGCGATCCGCGCGCGGGGCAAGCGCCTGGGCGAGCTCGCGACCGGTCCTGCGCGGACCGTCAGGACCGAGCGCACCCGTCTTCACCAGAAGCTCCGCGAGGTGCGCGCCGCCGCAACGCGCGGCCTTGCGACGCGCGACGAGCGGGCGCAGCGCCACGCGCTCGTGATCTCGCGCAAGGGCGCCGCGGGCGCGAAGCCGGCCGAGGCGCTCGCAAGCCTCGCGGCGACCGAGGCGGCGATCCGCGGCCACGATCCGCAGCGGGTCCTGGAGCGCGGATACGCGCGGGTCGAGTCGCTCGAGGGCGACGCGGTGACCCTGGCGCGCGACGCGCGCGAGGCAAAGGACGTTCGGGTTCGGTTCGAAGACGGCTCAGTACGCGCCCGGATCGAGGATGATGTCGACGATGAGTGAAGCGCCCCAGACAGGGACGAACTCCCACACCTACGAATCCGCAGCCGCCCGCCTCGAGGAGATCATCGCCAGGCTCGACTCAGGCGAGGCGGAGTTGCGCGAAACGCTCGCCCTCTGCGGCGAGGCGAAGGAGCTGATCGTCTTCTGCCGGGACGAATTGGCCGAGGTTTCTGGCGCTCTTACCGAGCTCGGCCTGGACGAATTGGTGCAAGGTTTGGAGTCGCGCGAGGGCTGAACTCGCTAGGGTTGGCCCTAGTTGATCAGGCAAAAGAGCCTGGTCTGTCGTGGTTTGCGGTCCCGTTCGCTCCTTTCGTTTCTAGCGCTTGGTCTTTCGGTCGCACAGCACGCGTTAGGAAAGGAACAGTTCGTATGGCTAACGGAACCGTTAAGTGGTTCAACGACGAGAAGGGCTTCGGCTTCATCTCGCCCGACGACGGCTCGAAGGACCTCTTCGTGCATCAGTCCGCCATCCAGAGTGAGGGCTTCCGCTCTCTCGAGGAAGGCGCCAAGGTCTCCTATGAGGCTGAGGAGTCGGAGAAGGGCCCCCGGGCGGCAAACGTCCAGGTCATCTAAGAACCGCTTAGAAGCGATTCTTTTAGCGGGGCTCGGCCGAAAGGCCGGGCCCCGTTTGTTTGTTCGGGCGGCTTAGCGGCCTGGCGTCTATTCCTGAGATGCGCGGTCACCTTCGCAGCATGCGCGAGGCGCGTTCTTTAGCGGGGCTTAGCCGAAGCGCCGGGCTTCGCTTGCTTGTCCGGTGTCCCCGCTTGCTTCTCCGGTGTCTTCCCCGCTTGCTTTTTCGGGGTCCCCGTTTGCTCGTTCGGGGTCCCGTTCCCTTTCACGGAGATCCGCCGCGGCTCCGAGCTGTCTACCTGTGTTTGCCTGGGATCAGTCGTCTCGGACGCCGGCTCCGCGTCGTACTTGGTGCCACAGTCAGGGCAAAAGCTGCCGTCGGTCTCGCGCTCCGCTCCGCAACCCTGGCAGTAGCGAACGGGCTTCAAACTCGCGCCGCAATACGTACAAAACGCAGCATCGGAACTGGATACCTCGGCACACTCAGGGCAGACACGGTCGTGAGCAGCTTTGGCCGCGAAAGCTGACGAGCCTTCATTGATCACATCCTCGCGATCGGCAGGCGTCTCGCGTCTCGCCCACACGTCAGCCGCTGCGACTCTCAAAGCCTCTTGGAGCTCCTTCTTGGCCTGAGCAAATTCCCGTTCGACCTCCACCGACCCACGTTTCGGTTCTACGGAAGGGGACCAGACCTGATCAACCTCAAGGGACTCGAGATCGACACCGGAACTCGAAACGATGCCGGGTCCGGCCCAAGACAGCCCGTCCTGCCTGAGAAGTAGCTGGTTCGCAACCACCTCGAGTTTCGTCGGCGTCGATTCGGCCGATCCGTTCTCGTGGAGCATCCACAAGGGCGCCACTCCCAACACACTCAAGCGCGCGCGCATCTTTGCCAGAGAGCTATCGAGCTGATCGAACACCATGCCGCGGGCCCTCAGGGACCTGAGGTCCACCGCTTGAACCTTGCCGAAGGTGGTCCACTCAACGAAGCCCGAAGAGACGGACTCCTCAACCGCCTCGAGGAAGTCTGGGCTGTTCACGTCGACACGCAATTGCGTCGCGAGCTCCTTGGTGCGGTATTTCCGCGCGCGCTCGGCCTGCGCGATGTCGACAAGTGCCTTGGCGAGCACAAATGCCTCAGGCGGATCCAGTGCGATCTGCCTGGCCTCCTCCCAGGGCTTCCGCAGACGTCGGCCCGCGCCTTTCCTCTCCTCGGCCTCCTTGGCGGCACTCAGCTCCTCACCAAGAGTCTTGGCCGACTGGGCCAGCCGATCAAGCTCCTCGCGCTGGTTCGCTCGGAGGCCATCCTTGAGACGGTTCCAGTCGTCCCCGCCCCGGAGAGCCATCCGATAGAGCGCCTTGGGCGTCCCGATCCAATTTGTTGGTGCCATGTCGGCCTTTCTCGCACGCCGTGCAAGCGAGCACGTCCGGAGCGTTCCTAGACCCTAGCGTCCGGCACGGGCAGAGCATCCATGCTTAGTCCCTAACTAATACCTACTGATGCCAGAGGGTTGCGAGGCACCGGCCGGCTATGGGCGCCTGCGCCCGCGAGATGCGCACTCCGGCGTCAGAATGGGGGCTGGTGTCCGACCTCCATTGACATGGACCACGATCGCACCCGTCTCATGAGCACGCCCGAGGCGTTGGCATTCATCGAGCGGGCCGCTTGGACCTCGGCCAAAACGACTGAGGACGTTGCGCCGCATCAGTACGTGGTCAAAGGCTGGGATCGTGACGACATCACCGAGCCTGAGTTCTGGCGATTCGTCGGGCTGGTCAAGACCACGGGCCGCCAGGAAGTCTGGACTCCGCCAAAGGAATGGGTCCGGCGTTGGGGTGGCCACCCGATGACCAACCGGTACTTGTATATCGGTGACTACGCCTATTGGTTCACCTGGCCGCGCAAGTCAAGTCCGATGCTGAACCGCGAGCATGTCGCCGTACAGGAGAAGACACCGACGCGACGGCCGGTCGAGGAATAGCTAGGTTGACGGCTGGCGCTGCCGCGATTTGATGCCTGGCCTGGAGGAGAAGTAAGCGATGGCGGGTCGGTTCAAGGTTTACGTCATCCAACTGTCTCGTCGCTCGAGGCGCGTGCGGAATCGGCGCAGGCCCGGCATGCGCTGCGGCGTCTATGTGGGTTACACGGGGAGCACGCTCGAGAAGCGGATGGCGCGCCACATTCATCCGCCAAGCGGTTGGAAGCCAACGGTCGTCACCGAGTGCGGCGGCGGCAGGTTCCGCCCGGAACTGTGCGAGGGGTTGCGCTTCCTAACCAAGGCGGAGGCGATCGATGCCGAGGCGTCCCTAGCCGTCTATTTGCACGAGCAGGGGTACACGGTCTTTGCGACGCTTCGGTCGAGGCGTTATACCGCTAATTCAAATGATCGTTGAGATCGCTGTCGTGAACGCATCGCTGACTGGCTTGCGTGCACCCTCCGAAGGCTGGGCGGTGCTCACGAACTTGGAGGAATGGGATCTCGAGGAGGATCCAGACAGTCTGGTGCGGGGGAGCAGACGGAGAAAAACAACGAACGGCGCCCGGAGGCGCCGTTCGAAGTTCATGCAATCGTTGCTACTCGACTGGCGATCTCGCCTAGTCGCGTCGTGCCGCGGGGTCGATTCGACCTAGCAGCCGTACTTCTGGGCGAGGATCGGCACGATGTCCCCGCTAGGCTCGCTCTGCTTGCAGACCGTGTAGTTCGACTTAATCACGATCCCTAACAGCGTGTCGTTGTTTGACACGTCTGGCTTGAAGCCGGCGCTCCTCAGCGCACTCTCGGCCTTCGGCAAGGTCAGGCCAACGACATCGGGTGCCCCGGTAGCCGCGGTCTCGAGCTCGGGCGCCTCCTGCGCCGCCTGCTCGGCCTGCTGCGGCCTCCTGCTCGGCTTCCTGCGCTTCCTGCGCTTCCTGCTCGGCCTTCTCCTGCTGCTCCTGAGCCTCCTGCTGCTGCTCCTTCTGCTTTTCCAGCTTCTGCTCGAGCTGTGCCACCTCGTCGCTGGTGGCAGTATTGGCGGCTTGCTCCACGGTGGTTGTGGGACCGTCCCCGTCATTGCCGGATTCGCCGCAAGCCGCGAGGCCTACGATCGCTAGTAGCCCCACGATGAGGGGGACAAGGATCCGTTTTGCGTTACGCATGTTTCTTGTTGCTCCTTGGTTTATTGATGCCGGATATGCGATCTGGAGTGAATGATGAAAGTGCATACGGTAGCAGATACCCGGCGCGGTGTGTATATCCTCCAGATGCGTTCTAATGCATACGCCTAACCGAGGATGCGTTACGCATATCCGGTAAAACGGAACATCGAAGCCGATCAGATTGCGCGTCCCCTGCTCCCCTGGCTGGGGCGAGCGTGTCGCCAGGCGCGAGAGGAGAGGGAGGTCGTTCAGGTCAAGATCGCGGCGGCGATCGAGGTCAACCAGGCGACGATCGCGCGGTTTGAGGACGGCATCGCCTGGCCGCGGCACCCCGAGGAGGTGCTGATGGCCTACGCGAGCGAGCTCGACATGGACGTCGCGGCTGCTCTGGCTTCACGCCTTCGTGCTGTGGCTCGAGCACGATCCGGTCTTGGACGAGGAGAGCCAGGAGGAGATTCGGGCCGCGCTTAGGCGGCTGCAAATCTAGGTTCGTCCGCCCGCGGAAGCTCTAGCAGCGCCCTCGCGGCCGTGGGAGCCACGCCGGGCGGACATCCTCGCCCGGCAGATCGGCGGCTTGGCCGGCTTCTTGGCGGCCGGCTTCCGCTTCTTCTTCGCCATCAGCCTCGCTGCGTCCGGATCGCCACCCACTGGCGCTCGACGCCGCAGGCGGGCGTGCAGCTCCAGCTTGACCAGCGACTTGTTCGTCTTGCCGTCGTTCTCCTCGAACCGGGCCAACCGCGCAGGCGATGCATACAGCGGGAGATTGGTTGAAGCGCCCCAGTCCGGCCGCCCCGCCTGCCAGCTTCGACGCCCCCGCGGTCGGCCCTGGAGGCGAAAGCGGGAGCAGGTTTCGCTCGTCATGGCCGCGCCTGCGTCTACTGCGGCGAGCCAGCTCCAAGGGCTGGCATCATCGCTCTCGGTTACGCTCCGAGCCCGCCGAATTGGGCCGGTCGCTCCAAGGCTCTGATGTGGTTACTGGCTGGCGACGTCGCGTTCCCTCTTGTCCCGAGCTGGGACCGAACCGAGCTTGTTGCCACCACCTGCCTGACGAAGCGGGTCAACTCATCGAGTGCGGTAGCCGCATTCATCAGTGGGCTGAGGCAGGCCACTCACCAAGTTGGGTTCGACTGTTCCACTCTTTGGTGGCGTGAACACTTTTTGGGCCGTTAGCGAGCGGGTCAAGCACGCCACTGCAGGTCGCCTCGCTCTCAACGTTGGTGCGACTTCGGTTGATTACACCGAGGGCAAGGAATGGCTGCGACACAAAGCCATTGAGAAGATCGACTGGGAAGTCGAGTTCCATCGGGCCCTGTGTGAGACGCTTGCATTTCTCGGCCACAACCAGAAAGACGCGGGTACACCTCGACGTCTTTAGCGTCGGCCTGCTCGTCGAGCCTTAGCTAGCCGGGCTCAGGTCGATCCGCAGGTCGTCGGCAATCTCACGGGCCTGCTCCTCCGGCATCTGGGAGAGCAGGTAAGCGATCAGGTCGTCCTGCCGTGATTGGCCGAACGCGATTCGGTACACGGCCAGAGCCCGCCGCAGCTGCTCATACCGCTCAAGGTCGCGGCTTAGCGGCAATGCCGGCACATGCCTCTCGATACAGGCGCCGCCCTCCACCGGGTAGAGCCAGAACGGCACCAGGTCGTTCTGGCCCGGGTCGCGATCCGCCTTTGCGAGGGCGAAGAGTCGGGTCCAGGGGTCCCCATCATCTTCCAACGGTTCCAGCCCGTACGCCGAAGCCACGTTCTTCCGTACCGCGTGGCCCTTGTAACGGTGCACTCGGCCCTCCCGCTGCTCCAGATCCACCGGATTCGCCGGAATGTTCCAGTGAACGACGGCGTGGCAATAGTTGTGGAAGTCGAGGCCCTCCTGTCCAACCGAGGTGCTCACCAGGCAGAACGGCCAGAACGGGGAGTTGAACGCGGAGCGGATCTGGTCCGGTCGACTCGCCTCCTCCTCTGCGCCGCGGTCGTCGGGGTTGAACGCGACGGCGAATCGGGTCCGCATCCGTTGGCGGTTGAACTCGACGGTGTTCGCATCCCCAACCCGGATGTCGTCCACGGCCAGCTGCGCCGGTCGCGATGTGAGCGCGCCAACCATTTCGTCGGCCACTCCCCACGCGATCTCGTCTGCCTGCCGACCCAGTAGGCCTTGCCCCTCCACGAGGATGTGCGCGTACTCGTCTAGAACGGCCTGAAGGCATCCGCTCACGCAGTATTCAAGGGCACGCAGCCAATACGGCTCTCGATTGTCGAGACCGCGGATCAGGGCCGTCACTTCGGGAGCGTTGAAGAGGGCGCGCAATGCTGACCCGGTCATCCCCGCCGCCGAGAGAAGCTCGTGCGACCAAAGGTCGTCCTCGCCGGTGACGCGTGCCAAGGCGCGAAGCGGCGCGGTTCCAAACCCGGCGAGCGCCTGAAGCGCGACCACGCGCTCGAGATCGCGTGGCTTGGGACCGAGAGTCAACTCGCCGGCGTCGGCCACCCCCAGCGCCTGTTGAGCAAAGTCGAGGTGCTCCTGAGCGCCAAGCCCGATTGAGTCCTCTTTGGTGAGTGACTTTGCAATCGATGCGAGGCCATCCGGATGCCCAAACCAATCCCGCGCGCGCTCCTGCCCGTGAATCAGATCGATGAGCATCGGGGCCAGTGCGTACCAAGACTCGTCGACACGGCCCTCCGCCGACTCGCGAACCGGCAGGCCCCGAAGCAGCTCCCGCACCCGCCTTCTCGCGGCCTTTACGACATCTGCGGAGGACGGCACGCGCCCCGTCGCACTCATGTCCTGGCTGAGCATGAGCGGATCGAGCTCCCCGGCAAGTGTCGGCGACGGGTAGATGAGTCCCAACACCGGGAACGACGACAGCCTGTTCCGCTGCTTTCTCAGGTCGAGCGGCCGTCCGTGTTTCTCGCGTGCCCTCGCGGTGTTCCGAGGATTGCCTCCGCGCGAGCGAAACATGGCGCGCTCAGCTTCGAAGCTGAGCAATGTGGAGGTGGCACGCGGCACCATCACCCAGCTCGAGAACACCAACCGCTTGGTCGGAGACTTGACAGCCGAGAAGGGCTTCCCAAGTCGGTAATACGGAAGCGACGGCGGCATCCAGAGCAGCTGCCAGAGCTTGCTCTCGACCAGCTGCTCGTACAGCAGCCTCAGGCGGGCGTTTGCCGGCTCAACGGCGCCGAAGCGCTCGACCTTGCGCCATGGCAATAGGGCGGATGTGCCCATGGACCCAACCGCCTCGGCCAGCGCCGGATTCCGAGCCGCGCGCTTGACCTCTTGCATGAACTTGTAGCGGTCCATGTAGTTGAGGAGATACGGCGCGGACTTCCAGTACTCCATCGTGTCGTGGTGCTCGACCACGTTTGCCACGGCCTGCGTTTGCGCATAGGCACGAACATCGGCCGCGGCCAAGCGCGCATCCGAAGGAACGCGCTTGAGCATGCCGTCCCGGTCCTCCGTCGCGGCCAATCGCTCGGTCCTGGCAATGACCCGCTTCAGCCGGCTCTCAACCTCGGTCTTCAGCTCCCGAAGGCGATCCGGGCCCTCGTTCTTCACAACCATCAGGGCGCCGCGGTACTCGGCGAGCAGCTTCTCGAGGTCGCGCGTTCGTTTGGCGTCGTGTCCGAACAGGAAGTCGAGGGTGCTGACGAAGTCGCGATAGTGGTCCTCGCCATCGGCCTCTGCGGCCAGCGTCAGCATCTTGTACGGAGTCGCCGAGAGCAGCAGGACCCGTACCTGCGACTGCTCGTCCGAATAGTTGAAGAGCTCCCGCGCGAGCTTGCTGGCGTCGTCGTGCGGATCGAGCAGCGACTTGAACCGCTGGAACTCGTCGAGGATCACGAGGTCGGGCTCCAGCGCCGTCAGGCAGCCGGCGGCGAGCACGGCGCGAAGGTCGCCGATCAGCTCGTCTCGCGGTCTCCACTCGTGCTCGGCCAGCGTCTTCCGGTGCCGCTTGAACTGCTCGCCGAGTTCGTCAAAGCGCTCACGCAGGCCGCGCTCCCCCTCCGCCTCTCGGAGCCGGTCGTGGTCAACGAGCCGCCTGTGGAATGCGGCCATCAACTCGTCGTCGATCCGTGCGTGGTCGAACCCCGTGAGGCGGCGACGGAAGTTCTCCTTGTAAGACCCACCTTGCAGGACGTTCTTCGGCCCGGCCTTGTTGCCGAATCCCCACTCCGATCGAAGCATCCAGTAGAGGAGTGCTCGCTCGGAGGCGATCCCGCTGCCTCCTCGCGTGTCGAAGGAAGTGCCGCGGCGTGAACGAGACGAAGTTCAGCCTTCGGCTACGCAGATCGTGGATCTGGGTCGGCAACAGAGTGATGCGGGATGCAAGCGCAAACTCATCACCCGGGGACACGTTCAGCCGGCGGACGTTCTGCCGAGCTATGTCTCCGTTCGAGCAGATGTAGACGACATCGATCCGATCGACGTCGTCCCACATCTTGTCGACCACCTTTGCGATCAGCGCCTTTGCGACAAGGGTCTTTCCGAGTCCCACCTCATCCGCCAGGAGAAATCGACGTGCAGGGTGACGCCCCTTGTACATACGGGCGAAGACATGCTCGACCGTCTCGCGCTGGAAGTCCTTGAGCGAATCGAGGACACGCCCGACATCGGGGCGTTCGCCGGCCTTGGCGGTCACTTGCGCCTCTTCCTGGCCCGCGCCTCCCAGATCGGCTGCCAGATCTCACGGAACCCTTCAGGCAGGCGCGCATCAGCGCCACCGTCGGCGCCGTCGAGGTCCTCGATCAGTCGTGCGATCTGCGAGAGCCGGGCCGGGTCGCGATCGAACGCCCGGACCAGACCCTCCAGCAGCGGGAGTTCGAAGTCGCGTGCCGCATCGTGGTCCGTCCCTGATCCAAGCGTTCGCCCGAGTCCAAGGAGCTCGGATGGGATCTCGTCCATCGTCCCGCCCGCCTCGGCCAGTACGAGCAGCAGGTACCTGAGCACCCGCTCGCGGTCGTGCAAGAGCGCCCGAAGGGCGGCCTCGCCACGCCCGGCTGGCGCACCACGCAGGGGCACGTTGAGGACGAACTGGATTGCATGGGTACGGCCGTCCTTCTTGACGGTCACCTCGAAGCCAAAGAACGTCGTGAGGGACTCGAGCGAGAGGTCGTCGAAGACGCACAGGTCGGCGGTCCGCCGCTCAAGCGGCCGAGCGGCAATTGCCGGGTTATGCGTTACGGGCCAACAGCGCACGATGACGCCGTCCGGCAGTTTGAGCGGGCCCTGTGCCGGGTTTGACCAGCGTCACACGCCACCCCGAATCCCCCTGAGGGTCGACGATGCCCGCGAATTTCGTCAGGCTGAGCCGGAGCCTTGCGTCTTCCGCGGCGGCCTCAAGGCCGTCCTGCACCTCGTCGATCGGCTCGCGCCTCCTCACTAGGCTCGAAGTCATCGAGGAGTGCCTCGAACCCCGGCGCGTCATCGGGTCCCGGCTTCAGGATCGTCTCGACGCCGAGCTTGCTGCGCCTGCCCATCAGCTCGACCGCGAACTCGATGTTCTGGTTGACGGCTGCCTCGGTGGCGTTTACCGAGCCCACCCACATCGAGGCATCCCACCCGCGATTGGCGACATAGACCTTCGCGTGAATCCCCTTCAGCGGGGCAGCCTCATCCCCCTTGCTTTCGGCCTCCAAGTCGTCGATCTCGGCGCCCTCGAACTCAACAGCCTCGTTGAGCACCTTTACGTCAAAGGGCTCGAGAGCGGCACGGTCCTCGAGCCGCTCGATCGACTCGACCCGCGACACCAGCACCTGCGGCCCTTTCGACCCGGCCAGTCGTCGAAGCGTCTGACCCGCCGATGAACGGCGACACGACGAGCAAGCCATCTTTTTGGCCAAACGGCCACCGGCGGTGGTTGCGAATGCCTAGCGGCCAGAACTGGATGTCCTGAACATGCTCCGGCAGTTCGAAGTCCACCCGCCGCAACTCGTCGCCGATCTGCTCGATCGCGACCCGCCGCGGCCTGGTCAATCGGCTTGCCGCAAGCCGCGGCAACTCGGCGACGAAGTCACCAAGCGGGTGATTACGGGCGATTGCGTTCTTGCGACGGGTCAGCTCGCCGTCAAGACGCAGGAGGGTGTCCCAAGAACGATCGAAGGTGAGGTTCCTTGACATGCACAGGACCCGGTACCGCGGCCGAGCCCCCTCGCGGATGAACCTCATTGCCCAAACCTTCGGATGGAAGAGGCCCTGCTTCTGTGTGACCTCGACCACCGATTCCTCGAGGTGCGAGTAGAGGAGCTGATCGTGCGGCGGCACGAAGATCTGACCGCCTTGACAGAAGACGGTGATCCGCTCTGCGTACTCGCGCACCGCCTTCAACAAGGCGACCGGGTCGGGGGCGCCGCCCTCGGAGGCAGTCTCAAACATCGTGAAGGCAAGGGGTGCGGAGAGCAGCGCGAGGAGATCGAGCGTGAACGTCGTTCCAACCGCATGGGATAGCTCGAAGCCCTCCGGCGGACGGAGCGACTCAAGCATCAGGCTGCGGTCCTGGGGCTCGAGCATCAGCCGGCCCTCGACTTCAGACCCAGGACGACGTCGGCCAGCATGCGCTGCATGGTCGGCCAGCTGTAATCGAGCCGACCGGTGCCGGCGTCGCCGTTCCACAGCCTGCGGGCCTGCTCGCTGTGGAGGCGCGCCCGCCCGCCCTTGACCTGTCGCTCCCGCGTCTTGATCAGACTGCGGGCGGGTCGACTGTCTGGGGATCGAGCCGGGACCGTCGTCCAAGACGAGCTTCAACCAGCGATCGATGAACTGCCTGGTGAGCGGGGTCACGCGACTGTCGGCGCTTCTGACAAGGTCCCAGAACTCGCTCCGGTCCCAGGCATCCATCACGGCCCGCGAATCCTCAATTTCGGCCGCCCATTCGGCCAGGCGATCCCGGAATGAACGCTCCGGCGCTGCGCCGGTCATCTCTTCAAGCATCAGGTTGTAGAGAAGTGGGGCGCCATTTATTACGAGCGAAAAGTTGGCCGCGTGCCGTAGCTGTCGCTGGAGTTGCTGAGGCAGGTCAACCACCGCCGGGAGGTGCCAGGGCTGCTCGACGGCCCGCGTATTCACGCGCTTCGTGAGCAACAGCGTCATCAGGCTGTCGGGGGCTCGCATCGCGATTCGCTCTCGCACGTACTCCGCCTCGTCGCGTCGCATTCGGAATGACGCCTCCCGCGGAAAGCCGACAGGCGGGAGTGGTACCCGGGCGTGCCAGCCACCGCCCGCGCCGACATCGAGCGGATCTCCATCATCTGTCGTCACCGGCGTTTCGAGCCTTCCGCCCAGGCTCACAAGCCAGCGGTGATATTCGCCCTGACTGCCACGGAACGCTCGGATTCCCCAATCCCGCAGTGTCGCCCAATAGATCGTGCTCGGGAACGTCTTGAGCGTTTGCCTTGCACTGATCCCAATCGTGCCTTCCCCATCCTCCGATTCGGCGAGCGCATCCATGAGCGGCCAACTCGGCGCCGGCGCGCGTGCAACCACGGATCCTTCGACTTTGCTTTCGACTTCTCGATCGTCCGATAGATCCAGGGAATGAAGAGGACGTAGCGAGTGCGGGTATGCAGGGTTGACGTTCCGGGAACAGGAGGTTCGAGAGGTGTCTCGAACGGTGCCCACTCCAAGTTCATCGACCGTGTTCCGATCGCGAAACAAATTGACAACATCGAGCACCTTGCGCCGCTCGCGTTCGGAGTAGTCAAGCCAGGCGAGGGACGAGGTCATATATGCACCAGTCTCTCGCAAGAGTCGCGTTCGGACAACGATCCCCAGATGCCCTTGACCTCCGTGGACTCTTGGCGGGCTGGTCCAGCCGGGCAGCGCCTCGAAGATTTCAGCTGGCCCGCCTACCGGATCTCGGCGCGGCACTACGGGAGGCTCCCCCGGAGATCAAGCGCCAGGTGTTTGCGCGTTGACCGACATAGCGCGGCAGGATTTGAACCTGCGACCTCCGGGTTATGAGATGCCTATTCGCCGTTCGTTCAGCTTCGATTCCGCTTGAACAAGACAGGTTGGCTCGCTGCGGTCATATGGATTCCCTTGGTTTGGTACCTCCGTTGGTACCCCGCCTGCCACACGGCCGGGCCTACGGATGATCCGTGTATTCAGCCGGTAGGTGCGGGGCGATCGCCTTCGCAATCGTGTCGCCAAACGGGGTGCGGCGGGACTGTCCGGGAACGGATGATCCGTCCGCTCCCTCACTCGGAGTCATCACCAAGCGGCCCTGGACTTTCAGCCCGGCCCGGAGCCTCGAGGGACGCTCGCGGCTGATCCACATCGGATTGACGATCGACAGGATCTGACATCGGCTCAAGTCACCGACAATCTCGCGGACGGCAAGGGGCACCCTCGGCAGGGTCTGGTTGTTCGGGACAGGTCGGGACACTCGGTTACTCGTCCTCGAGATCGTCTTGAACATCCTCGTCGACCTCGTCGTCGAACTGGGCTTCGAAGTGATCTTGAAGAATCTTGTAGACCTCGGCATTAGGAGATCCCGCCGCAATTCCGCCGCCCGCACCGCCATCTACTCGCCCCCAGACTCTTCGAGTTGACGCTCGTACCCGGCGAGCCTCTCGATTGCCTTGAGTCCATAGGTTGACAATGGCAGGGCGATCGACTCATAGGCTGATCGGAGTAGGTCGAACAGACTTGATTTGACGCGAGCGGCAGTTCCGTTGCGATCGCCGTAGCGGCTCACGTAGAGATTGATCTTCCGTGCTCGGCGAAGATCCCGTCTGCGAAGTCGAGGAAGGCAAACCAACGTTCGCGGGTCGCCGTGGCGACCGAAGCCGGCGGTCGCGGCCTGGAACTCACCCAGCAGCCGATTCAAGGGCCGATCCTTCATACGTAATGTTCGACCTTGAGGGATTGCCGCCTCAGCTCGACGATCACGCAAGATCGAGATTCTCGACAATCTCGAATCCGAGCGCTTCACAACAAACTGACCGGGCAAATCCCGCCCGGGTCATGAAGCGCCGCGAGGCGCAGAAAAGGAGGAGGAGGAGGAGGAGGAGTCATGGGCGATTTTCTGAAAGATCGCTAGCGGTACGGGTGGCGATAATCGTCGTCGTCGTGCTCATAGTGCTGTTCATCCTGCGGTTCGCGCTTTCTCGGCTCGTCTCGCCGGGTGACCCAGTCGACAGCACCGCACAAGACGAAGCGGCTTCTCAAGCGCATCCAAGCTGCAGCGAGAGCAACGATCGCTCTTTTGCCGAGGCGCAGGCGCTGGCGCGTAAGAACCAGGATATCCCCGAAGATCTGGACGCCCCAGAGATAGTTCGGTCGCTCGGGTATCGCGGGTGCCTTTCTAGGGCATCGGTGGTTTTCGAAGGCGCAGGCGCCAGCGAGGACCCAGTGTCTGAAACCGACGGCGCTCTCGCGGACTCGCTCGAGTGGGTCGTCCAGTCTCGAACCGTACGCGCCACGCCCCGGTATCTGAATTGATGCCCGATTGAGATGACAGTTGCGGCCGCCAAATGAGAGAAGCGGGGACAGGATTTGAACCTGCGACCTCCGGGTCATGAGCCACGCGAGCTGCCTCTGCTCCACCCCGCATCGTTGTCCCTGATTCGCTGATTCGCATCTCTGTTGAGCTGAATATCCATTACGGCCTCTTCCGCCAGTCCGGCCTCTTCAACGCCTTTTCGGGCCCTTTTGGTATCACCGTGGTATCACGACGACTGGAGCCTTAGGGACGCTATCCAGCGTACGGCGGGCATATCAGTCAGTCAATAATTCGCCGGCGCTCTACCGTCGGCGGCCCTTGCCAGCGAAGCTACCCCAGGTGTCCAGCTTGCTCTGACAAGCGTTGTGATCGTCGAGGGTCTCCGATGGCCCGGACTTCTTGTGCACCGTGAAGTCGCAGCAATCCTCGGGGAGTCGCTCACGAAGTCGTGGACACTTTTCGCTCCGCCGGCCTTTGCGGCAGTGATGAGATGAAAGGTCTCTGCGAGCGCGAGTAAGAGCGACATAGAACGCAAGGTTGGTCGTATGCCCATGTTCACGTCGTCGCAGCCGATGACGATCACGTGCTTGGCCCATAGCCCTTTTGCCCCGACTATCGTCATCAACTCGACGGCAGAGGCAGCGCGCGTCTGTTGGACGGCCTCCTCCCCCTCGTCCGCCGGAGCGGATTTCGAGATGGGGTCCGCCGCGAGCTCCGCTGCCAGAGCATCGCCGTCCGCGATAGCCACAACCTCTGCACATCGCGCCACCTTTTCTTCGGGATCGAGATCGCCATCCGACCGCGTCGGCAATGGACTGGCACTTCTCGAGTGCTTCGCGCACGACCTCGCTGTCTAAGTCGCTCAGCCCAACGTTCCCCTCCAGAGCAATACGTAATGGAACCAAGAGACGACATAA
>CAVRWX010000011.1:0-461235 GCA_963725035.1 uncultured bacterium
CGACCACCCCTTGTACTTCTCGAGACGATCCGATCCCGTCTACAAGATCCATTGCGTTAGGGACTGGGGCACCTGCGAGGTAGAGGGAATGCGGGTCCGGATCCCGAACAAGGCGCGGCCGGCTGCGGGCGGGGACGGAAGCCTCGGTGTGCTCGATCGGAGGACGGACTGGGAATACGACTTTTGGCAGGTCAAGTCGAAACCGCGGGGAGGTGGTGTTCTGCGGGTGAGTTGGGGAGGTCGCACGGCGATCGGGACCCCCGGTGCCGATGGGCTTGGCTCGAGCGCGACGGCTGCACACTTCGGCACCGCAGCGGGAGTCATCAGTCCGGCCGAGCTCGAGGCTGGAGAGATCAATCACGCACTCTTCCTGGTGGTGAGGTGCACGAACGGCACCCATGTCTGGCCTGCCAGGGGTCCCGGGGTGGGCCGCACCTGCGCCTCGATGGGACTTTCCAACGCCTACGCTCCGGCAATGGGACAGCACTTCTTCCTCGACATGACCGAGAGTGAGATTCGACGCAATGGCCGTCCCCGAGTGGAAAAAGACCATTCTCAAGGCCATGGCCGAGTACGGAATGTTTGTGGGAGATACCGGCGGAACCACATGGCGACTCAAGATCGAGTCTGGGTCTTCCTACACCAGCTTCGGCGAGGAGGACCCTTGGGTGCGGCTGGGCCGCCAGTTCAACGTGCCGAGCTGGGTTTCCTCAGACGGTCAAACGAAATACGACTTCGACACAGCGACCGGCGTGGACTGGAGCAGGCTGAAGATCGCCGACCCGTGGTGTCTCGAGGGGGACTCTGCTAGCCGGTCCCCGACGATGTGTTTTCCGTTAGGTGCTTTGGACGAGAAGCACCTAAGTCGCTTTGCATGGAGAGCACATATCTCAAGCCAGCGCGAGATACTGCGCGGGCGATGTCGCAGGAGAACGTGGAGATCGTCGAAAGGCTTTACGAGTTCTTCGCCCGGCGTGACGTGGAGCCCGCGTTTCCCGACTACGCCGTGCCGAACTTCGAAATTCGGGTTCCCGCGCTCTATCCGGACACACCCAGCGTCTTCCGTGGCCGCAAGGGGGTCGAGGAGTGGACCGCGATTGTGGACGAGGTCTGGGCCGAGTGGCGCTTCGAGCCCGAGCGCTACCTGGACGCGGGCTCCGATGTCGTCGTGCTTGCCCGTCTCATCGCCGAGGCCCGCGCAAGCGGGGTCCACTTGGAGCGAGACGTCGCGCACGTCTGGGCCCTCGAAGATGGGCGGGCGACCAGCGTTCAGGCCTTCCTCGATCGGGACGATCTCTCGAAGCCGCCGGGCTGTCGGAGTAGCACGACTACCGCTTTCGACGAGAAGCGCCTAAGCGCGCTTTGCTTGAAAGCACCTATCGGCGCCCAGGCGCGCGAAGGGGCCCGGCTCCTTGACACGGCGATCGCGCCTAGGTAGGCTCGCTCGCGTGCAGGGAAGCACTTCGGGGGCCAGCCGGGCGGGCGCTATCTTGGTGCTTTTGGTCGCGCTGGCGCTGCCGGCGAGCGTCGAGGCCCAAAGGTTTCGTCAACGGCAATCTTCGGTACAACTGGATAACGGAGGAGATCGGTCCCGAGTTCGAGTCAGGCTCCTTGACCACGGTGTGCCACGATGAGACCCACCCGATCTCGGGCGGGTTCGAGGCTCCCGACGTCGAGCCAGGGGACCTCGGAATCGGACTGAGCAGAGATTTCAAGAGCAACGTCCCTGTAACGCGCGGGCTGGGGCGTCTTTTATCGCTTCCAGCCCTTTTCCATCTCTCCCAGCGAGGACTTCATGGTGCGCACCGTCTGCGCCGAGGAGCAACCACGGTACGTCAAGAACACAAGGAAGGGTGTTTCGGCGGAGCGCGGCGGCTGTGTCCGTCAAGTGCCCACCCGGTCGCCACGTCTATGGCGGCGGCGGCGGCGTGCCTGTCTCCCCCGGTTCTAACCGCCTTGTATCGAGCTTCCCGATCGACTCCGACGCCCGTAACAAGACGCCCGACGACGGCTGGAGGATCTCGGTGGACGCTGATAACCCTGTAGTCACCCTGCTCGTGACCGCCGCCTGCGGCAAGACGATGCCCACGTACGTCGAATCCACCGCCGACGTGACTCCCTTTTCCACCGCAACCCTCAACGTAGGGTGCGGAGTTCCGCCCTTCGCGCAGCAGGCAATCGGGGGCGGGCAAAGGATCGGCGGCGGCTTCTTCGAAGTTTTCCTCGGAGCCTCGATCGTCGCGAATCCGTACGACTTCACCGTGTACCAAGCCGCAATGACGAACCAGGCCTCGCAGGACGTGAGGTTCACCGCCTACGCGATCTGCGGCGACCCGAGTGACTTCGGCTAGCGCTTAGGACGAGAAGCGCTAGTTGCTTCGGATTAAAAGCACAGCCGCGCTCTCAGCATGAGAGCGTTTCTCACTTCGTTCTCATCCGCGACTCACAAGTGTGTGGGAATTTGACGGTATGTCATGGAAGAAGCTGCTCATCGACAAGGGCTGAGTGCCCGCCAGTCGGGCCCGCTTCTTAAGGTCGGTGTGGGGCCCCTTGAATACGATTCGCCCTTCCCAAACGTGGCTCGCTGTGGGAAAGTAAGGGCAGGCGCGCCCAACGCGCCTGTTTCCAGGGGAGAGCTTCCGCCTGTCTTGACTTGCCGAATCGAAATCACGACGTGACCGCGCGGGCCTTGCTCCAGTCGTTTGGCTTGCGCCGAAACCAGGTCGCCCTCGCCGGATTGGCAGTGGCGCTCCTGGGCGCCGCCGTTCCCACGAGCTCGCAAGCTCATCATCCGCCAACCGGCACGGTGTCGGACCACCTCGAAGAGGATTACGTCTTCCACAGCCGCGCCAAGGAGCGCCGACTCGAGCGTCGTACCGCCAGGATCACGGCGCCGGACGTGGCGGTTGCACAACGAAGGGCTCCGGACGACCCTGACCAAGTGGGCCAGTGGGGCCCGGTCGTCGACTGGCCGGTGGTGGGGGTCCACGTCGCGCTCCTGACGAACGGGAAGGTCGTCGCTTATGACTCGGTAGGGGATGCGCGACCGAGCCTATCCCGTCCACAACTTCACGCGGGCCACGGTCTGGGACCCGCAGACCGGCATCCAGACGGCGGCGACGGTGACGACCGGGTTCAACATCTTCTGCAGCGGCCTCGCGCACCTGATGGACGGAACCCTGTTCGCGGCAGGTGGCAACAAGAACTCGTCGCTTGGACGGGATCCGCCAGACGCACCTCTTCAACCAGTCCAACAACACGTGGAGCCGCGGCGCCGACATGTCGGTGGAGCGCTGGTATCCGACAGTCACGCCGCTTCAAGGACGGCGAGATGCTGATCACCGAGGGTGGGCCAGACGTGCCCGAGGTGCGGCAGAACGAACGGGACCATCCGCAGGCTCACCAGCGCCTCGCTCGACCAGCCGCTCTACCCGTGGATGGACGTCGCGCCCGACGGCAGGGCGTTCTACTCCGGTCCGGACAACAGGATGGCGAGCCTGAACCCCAGCGGCACGGGCGCATGGCAGATGCACGGAGCGCGTGACGGCGCGGATCGCGACTACGGAAGCCACGCCATGTACGACATCGGCAAGATCCTCGTCGCCGGAGGCGGCAACTCGCTCGCGAGCGCCAGGACGATCAACCTGAATGGCGCGAGCCCGCAGGTGTCGACTACGGCCTCCATGGCTACGGGCCGACGGCAGCACAACCTCACGGTGCTGGCCGACGGGACCGTCCTCGCCACCGGCGGGAATTCCTCCGGCGCAGGCCTGGTCGACATGAACAACGGGGTCTACACCGCAGAGCTCTGGAATCCGGCCACCGGAACGTGGCGCACGCTGGCCTCGGAGCAGGTGACTCGCCAGTACCACTCGACCGCCCTCCTTCTGCCGGACGGGCGGGTGCTCTCCTCAGGCGGCGGCATCTGTGGAGCCTGTGACTCTCAGGGCTATCTGGCGAAGAACGCCCAGGTGTTCTCTCCGCCCTATCTGTTCAAAAAGGACGGGTCGGGCGACCTTGCGGCGCGACCGACGATCACTTCCGCGCCCGGGACGGTGTCCTACAACGCGGACTTCACGATCGGCACTCCGGCTCCGAGCTCCATCGGAAAGGTCGCGATGGTCCGGCTGGGGGCCGTGACGCACTCGGTGAACATGGAACAGCGCTATGTGCCCCTGTCGTTCACGGCCGGAGGCGGCAACCTCACCGCGACCGCTCCGCTGAACGCGAACATCGCCCCGCCGGGGTACTACATGCTGTTCGTGATCGGCACGGATGGCGTCCCGTCGGTCGCGAGCATGGTGCGCGTCGAGAACGACACCTCACCCCCCGCGGCCCCGAGCCTCACCGACACCGACCCCGACTCCCCGGCCAACGACAACAACCCCGAGGTCAAGGGCTCGGCCGAAGCCGGCTCGACGGTCAGGATCTACTCGACCGCCGACTGCACCGGCTCGCCGCTCGCAAGCGGCTCGGCCGCCACCTTCAGCGGGGCCGGGATCACCACCCCGGTTCCGTCAAACCAGACCACCAACCTCCGCGCCACCGCGACCGACTCGGCCGACAACGCCTCGGGATGCTCGAGCGCCCTCGCCTACACGCATGATTCCTCCGCCCCCGCGACCCCGAGCCTCACCGACACCGACCCCGACTCCCCGGCCAACGACAACAACCCCGAGGTCAAGGGCTCGGCCGAAGCGGGCTCGACCGTCCGCATCTACTCGACCGCCGGTTGCACCGGCTCGCCGCTCGCAAGCGGCTCGGCCGCCGCCTTCAACGGGGCCGGGATCACGACCCCGGTCGCCGGCGATCAGACCACCAACCTCCGCGCCACCGCCACCGACTCGCTCAACAACGCCTCGGGTTGCTCGCCAGCCCTCGCCTACACCGAGGATTCGACCGCCCCCCAGACCCAGGTCGACTCCGGCCCCCAGGGCCCGACCAACGATCCCACCCCGAGCTTCGGCTTCTCGGCAACCGGCGGCGCCCAGAGCTACGAATGCCGCTTCGACTCGGCCTCGTTCGGGCCCTGCTCGGGACCCGGCGACACCCACACCGCCTCGCCCCAGCTCGCAGACGGCGCTCACACCTTCGAGGTCCGCGCCACCGACTCGGCCCAGAACACCGACCCAGACCCCGGCCAGCCGCGCCTTCACGGTCGACACCGCCGCCCCCAACACCTCGATCGACTCCGGCCCCCAGGGCCCGACCAACGATCCGACCCCGAGCTTCGGCTTCTCGGCAACCGGCGGCGCCCAGAGCTACGAATGCCGCTTCGACTCGGCCTCGTTCGGGCCCTGCTCGGGACCCGGCGACACCCACACCGCCTCGCCCCAGCTCGCAGACGGCGCCCACACCTTCGAGGTCCGCGCCACCGACTCGGCCCAGAACACCGACCAGACCCCGGCCACCCGCGCCTTCACGGTCGACACCGCCGCTCCCGCGACCCCGAGCCTCGATCGACACCGACCCCGACTCCCCGGCCAACGACAACGACCCCGAGCGTCAAGGGCTCGGCGAAGCCGGCTCGACCGTCCAGCATCTACTCGACCGCTCGACTGCACCGGCTCGCCGCTCGCGAGCGGCTCGGCTGCCTGCACTTCGCGCGGGGCCGGGATCACCGACCCCGGTCCGACGGCGATCAGACCACCAACCTCCGCGCCACGCGCGACCGACTCGGCCGGCAACGCCTCGGCGATGCTCGAGCGGCCCTCGCCTACACCGAGGACTCCTCGGCCCCGGCGACCCCGAGCCTGACCGACACCGACCCCGACTCCCCGGCCAACGACAACAACCCCGAGGTCAAGGGCTCGGCCGAAGCCGGCTCGACCGTCCAGCATCTACTCGACCGCCGGTTGCACCGGCTCGCCGCTCGCGAGCGGCTCGGCCGCCGCCTTCAACGGGGCCGGGATCACCACCCCGGTCGCCGGCGATCAGACCACCAACCTCCGCGCCACCGCGACCGACTCGGCCCAGACAACGCCTCGGGATGCTCGGCCAGCCCTCGCCTACACCGAGGACTCGACCGCCCCCCAGACCCAGGTCGACTCCGGCCCCCAGGGCCCGACCAACGATCCCACCCCGAGCTTCGGCTTCTCGGCAACCGGCGGCGCCCAGAGCTACGAATGCCGCTTCGACTCGGCCTCGTTCGGTCCCTGCTCGGGACCCGGCGACACCCACACCGCCTCGCCCCAGCTCGCAGACGGCGCCCACACCTTCGAGGTCCGCGCCACCGACTCGGCCCAGAACACCGACCCGACCCCGGCCAGCCGCGCCTTCACGGTCGACACCGCCGCCCCCAACACCTCGATCGACTCCGGCCCCCAGGGCCCGACCAACGATCCGACCCCGAGCTTCGGCTTCTCGGCCACCGGCGGCGCCCAGAGCTACGAATGCCGCTTCGACTCGGCCTCGTTCGGGCCCTGCTCGGGACCCGGCGACACCCACACCGCCTCGCCCCAGCTCGCAGACGGCACCCACACCTTCGAGGTCCGCGCCACCGACTCGGCCCAGAACACCGACCAGACCCCGGCCAGCCGCTCCTTCACGGTCGACACCGCCGCCCCCAACACCTCGATCGACTCCGGCCCCCAGGGCCCGAGCCAACGACAACGACCCCGAGCTTCAGCTTCTCGGCCAAGCGAGTCGCAACGTCGAGCTACTGAATGCCGCCTCGACGGCCCCGGCGCAGCCACTCGGGACCGGCACGTCCTGCACCTCGCCCGGAGCCTGATCACCAACCTCGCCGACGGCGACCTACACCTTCCAGGTCCGCGCCACCGACTCGGCCAGGCAACACCGACGGCTCGGCGGCAACCCGCGCCTTCACGGTCGACACCGACCGCCCCCAAGACCTCAGATCGACTCCGGCCCCCAGGGCCCGACCAACAACGCCACCCCGAGCTTCGGCTTCTCGCCAAGCGAGTCGGCAGCTCGAGCTTCGAATGCCGCTTCGACGGCCTCGGCGCGGTCCTACTCGGGACCTCGTCGCACCTCCCCAGAGCCTTCACCAACCTCGCCGACGGCGCCCTACACCTTCGAGGTCCGCGCCACCGACTCGGCCCAGAACACCGACCCAGACCCCGGCCAGCCGCGCCTTCACGGTCGACACCGCCGCCCCCAACACCTCGATCGACTCCGGCCCCCAGGGCCCGACCAACGACCCCACCCCGAGCTTCGGCTTCTCGGCCACCGGCGGCGCCCAGAGCTACGAATGCCGCTTCGACTCGGCCTCGTTCGGTCCCTGCTCGGGACCCGGCGACACCCACACCGCCTCGCCCCAGCTCGCAGACGGCGCCCACACCTTCGAGGTCCGCGCCACCGACTCGGCCCAGAACACCGACCCGACCCCGGCCAGCCGCGCCTTCACGGTCGACACCGCCGCCCCCAACACCTCGATCGACTCCGGCCCCCAGGGCCCGACCAACGATCCCACCCCGAGCTTCGGCTTCTCGGCCACCGGCGGCGCCCAGAGCTACGAATGCCGCTTCGACTCGGCCTCGTTCGGGCCCTGCTCGGGACCCGGCGACACCCACACCGCCTCGCCGCAGCTCGCAGACGGCGCCCACACCTTCGAGGTCCGCGCCACCGACTCGGCCCAGAACACCGACCCGACCCCGGCCAGCCGCGCCTTCACGGTCGACACCGCCGCCCCCGCGACCCCGAGCCTCACCGACACCGACCCCGACTCCCCGGCCAACGACAACAACCCCGAGGTCAAGGGCTCGGCCGAAGCGGGCTCGACCGTCAAGATCTACTCGAGCTCTGACTGCACCGGCTCGCCGCTTGCGAGCGGGACCGCGGAAGAGCTTGACTCACCTGGGCTCACGGTCAACGTCGCCGCTGATCAGACCACCAGCCTGCGCGCGAGGGCCTCGGATCGGGCCGGCAACGAGTCAGGCTGCTCTGCGGCGATCGAGTACACGGAGGACTCGACGCCGCCTGACACCGAGCTCACCGACGCCCCACTGCCCGAGTCGGCGAAACGCAAGGTCAAGTTCGAGTTCTCTTCGACGGAGGCCCAGTCCACTTTCCGATGCAGTTTCGACAAGGCAACGATGAAGCCCTGCAAGCCGCCATTGACGAAGCGGGTGGAGCGCGGCACGCACGTCTTCCGCGTCTACGCGCTCGATCGCAGCGGAAACGCCGATGCGACCCCGGCGAAGGTGAAGTTCAAGGTCATCGCCAACAGATAGGTATCGCGCGAGCGTCACGTTCCCCGAACGCGCCTGCGCGGGATAGTGTGCCGGACATGTCCGAAGAAGAGATGGTGCAGCTGGTCCAGAACGCGCTTGTAAAGCGCGGGGTCAGCGACAAGGTGATCGCGGTCGGCGAGTTCAACCCACGGGG
The DNA here is from genome assembly GCA_963725035.1 of uncultured bacterium. GTDB lineage: Bacteria > Actinomycetota > Thermoleophilia > Solirubrobacterales > 70-9 > JALZKA01. Next base: position 8,350 of record CAVRWX010000011.1, read on the forward strand.
TCATACCGGCGCGCTGTTCGCCGGCGGGCTCGCCGGGCGGTGAGCTGGACCGGGTCGGGGGCCTGGCGGGGAGCATCGGCACGTCAGTTGGCTCGGTCGCCGGGATGCATGCCCACGACGCCGCCTCCGGCCTTCCGGGTTGGATGCTGATCGGCGTGACCGATTCCACGGTCTACGGCTTCGCCGGGCGCCGGAGCAAGGAGCCGACTGACCTCGTCTTCGAGGTGCCACGCGCGGGCCTGGAGGTGAAGGTGCACAAGCGGGTGAACGTCCGCGTGCTCGAGCTGATTGACGAAGAGAGCGGATCGGCGATCGAGCTAGAGGGCAATCGCGTGCCGGTTACCCACTCGAAAGACGTGATCGACGCGCTCCAGGCCTGAACGCGCTCGAGGCCCCCGCGGGCCTCGCGGGGGCCTCAGGGCCCAGGGGTTTCGGCTCGCACTAGGCGATCGCCGGCTGGTGCTGCGGCTCCGGCTGCGCGTAGCGCTCGTCGTGGCCGCGCATGCGGCCGATGGCCGCGAGCGGGGAGAGCATCGCCCGCTGCAGGGCGCCGGGGCTTCCCGGGCCGCGGACCTCGTCGCCGAACTCCTTGACGAAGAGCGCCAGGTCGAGCGGCTTGGGCATCCCGCTGGAGGTGACGCGACCCTCGTGGGCCAGCGCGACGGTGGTCTCGAAGAGACGCTCCATCTGAAGCGCCGGGGTGACGGTCACCCGGACCACGGCGGTCGTGTCGCCGGCGTTGGCGAACTTGTGGGCCTTGCCCTTCGGGACGGTGACGACGTCGCCGGGGCCGGCCTCGATCTTCTTGAGGCCCATCCGGAACTCCATCTTCCCGGCGATCACCTCGAAGCGCTCCTCCTGCTTGGGGTGAACATGCATCCCGGGCACCTTGCCGTCGGCGGCCAGGACCAGGTTGATGACGAGGCGCTCGCCGTTGGTGGAGGCGGCGGTCTCGACGAACTCGATCTGCTCGCCACTGACGGGGTTGGTGATGATCTGTCCTACGCGTGCCATTTCGGTCTCCTTGTTCATTGCTCCGGCTGTTCGGAGCAGCTGTTCATTCGATGCCGAAATGTTCGCTGCGAAAGGCGCGCTCTACGTCCGCCCGAGTGACGATTCGAGGGTCGGCTCAGAGGCTGATTCGCGGCTCATCCGCGAGGCGGAGGCGGGGGGTGTCGTCCTCCAGGACGACGGACCGCCCGGACTCGAGGCTCGGTTGTGGTGCTTCGCATGGAAAGCGCATGGGAACCTCAGACGCGAAGTCGTGATTGCCGTGGCCATGCCGCGCACATCACGACTTCGATTCGTCCTCTGGATCGAGGTCGTTCTTAGCGCGGCGGAACTGCGGTGATCACGACTTCGGCGATCGTGGTCTCCGGTAGGTGCTTTGGACGAGAAGCGTCCATGGGCGAAAGCTCGAGGCGGCTCCGCGCGTGGTCTTGGCGGTGCCCATGCCTCGGCCAGATTACGTCGTGCGGCAAGGGTTCGCGGTGCGCCGAGAGGTGGAATTCCCACACATATCGTGGAAATTCCTACTCCCGGTGACTTAAGTGCTTCCATGCAAGCAAAGCACATAAACGCTGCCGTCGCGGGCTAGGGCGCGGCCTGGCCTGGATTGACCAGGCCGGTCTCATAAGCGCGGACCACGGCCTGCACCCGGTCGCGGAGGCCGAGCTTTTGGAGGATGCGCGCCACGTGTGTCTTCACCGTGGTGCTGGACACCACCAGCTCCTCCGCGATCTCGGCGTTCGAGAGCCCGCGCGCGATCAGCTTCAGCACCTCGACCTCGCGGGGAGTCAGCTCCTCGAGCGACTCAGGGGGCTCGGCGCTGGCCGGCACGGCGCGGGTGAACTCGGAGATGAGCCGCCGCGTCACCGACGGGGCGAGCAGGGCCTCGCCGGCCGCGACCAGCCGGATGCCCTCGACGAGCTGGTCGGCCGGCACGTCCTTCAAGAGGAACCCGCTGGCGCCCGCGCGCAATGCGTCGTAGACGTACTCGTCGAGGTCGAACGTGGTCAGCATCAGCACGCGCACCGGCTCGTCACGCTCCTCGTTCGCCGCGAGGATGCGCCTGGTCGCCTCGATCCCGTCGAGCTCGGGCATGCGGATGTCCATCAGGACCACGTGGGGCTTCAGGCGCTTGGCGCTGTCGATTGCCTGCTCGCCGTTCGCGCATTCGCCCACGACCTCGATGTCACTCTCGGCGTCCAGGATCATGCGGAAGCCGGCGCGGATCAGCGCCTGGTCATCCACCAAGAGCACGCGGATCGCACTCATGTGAGCACGGCCTCCCGCTGGCGGGGCAGATGCGCACGGACGGCGAAGCCGCCGCCCTCTCGCGGGCCCGCCTCGACCTCGCCGCCGTAGAGGCTCATTCGCTCGTGCATCCCGACCAGCCCGTGACCGCCGCCTACGAAGTCGCCATTGGCCGGGGGATGGCCGTCGCCCTCGTCGATCACCTCGATCGTCACACCGTCGTGGCGGTGGCTCAGGGTGACCTCTGTGGTCGACGAGCCTGCGTGCTTGAGCGCGTTCGTGAGCGCCTCCTGCACCAGCCGGTAGGCGGCCATGTCCGCTCCGGCGCCGAGCTCGACCGGCTCGCCCTCCACCCGAAGCGTTGCCGGCAGCCCGGCCAGACGTGCGCGGGAGACGAGCGTCTCCACCTGGCCGAGGCCCGGCGAGCCGTCGAGCGCCTCGACCTCGCCTCGCCGCACGGTGCCGAAGAGGCGCCGAAGCTCGACCAGCGCGTCGCGGCCACTTCGCTCGATCAGCTCCGCTGCGTCGATCGCCGCGGCGGGATCTGTAGCGAGCGCGCGCCGGGCGCCGGATGCTTGGACGACCATGACGCTCAGGCTATGGGCCAGCACGTCGTGGATGTCACGCGCGATGCGGGCACGCTCGAATGCCACCGCGCTGGCTTCCTCCAGTTCGCGCAGGTGCCGGACCCTGGCCTCCTGCTCGGCCAGCTCGCGGGCTAGCGCCGTCTGGGTGCGGATCACGCGCCCGATTGCCCATGGCGCGACGCCGAACACGAAGAAGGGAAAGAGGATGTCGTCCGGCGTATCGACGATCCCGACGACGAGGATCGTGCCGGAGGTGATCGCGAGCCCGGCCCTGGCAGCGGCCCCATCGGCGTGGACGCCCGTGGAGTACGCGTAGGCGATGATCACGAAGACGGCGGGGCCCAGCTCCGGCGGCGGGGTGAGAAACGCGAGGAGGATCAACCCGCCTGCCGCGCCCATGGCAGCCGTGGCGATGGGGTGCCGGCGCCTCCCCAAGAGAGGGAGCGTCATCGCGATGCCCACCAAGAGATTCAGCGCCGGCGGGCCCTCGAGCTCGTTTGACCCAACGACCGTGATGACCATCAGCGTGCAGAGGACGACTACGAGCGCGCGGTCCCACACGCGGTCGTCCACCTGGCGCATCCGCTCGGCGAGCCCGCTCATGCGGAAACACCTTCCAGGGGCATGCGAGCGAGCAGCAGCTGCCCAGGGGCGTCGCTCCGCGGCTCGGTGCGGACCCGGCCGCCGTAGAGACGGAGGCGCTCATGTCGGTCGCGGCGAAGCGGCTCAACCTCCGTCTCGGCTGCGGTTCGGTCGTCGCGAACCTCCAGTCGCAACTCGTCATTGCCATACGCGATCACGACGGCCGCCGTCGTCGCGCCCGCTTGGGCCGCGGAGTCGAGCGCCTCCTCGAGGACGCGATAGGCCGCGAGGTCGATCCCGGCCGGCAGCTCGACACGCTCGCCCTCCAGCTCGACTGCCACCTCGAGCCCCAGCCCGCGGGCTCGCTCGACAAGATGCCCGGCCTGCGCGAGCGTGGGCTGCGGCGCGAGCGCGCCCTTGTCCTCGGCATGGCGAAGGACGCCGAGAAGGCGGCGCATCTCGGCCAGCGCATCGCGTCCCGTCTCCTCGATCAGCGTCAGCGACTCGGCGGCTTGTTCGGCCTCGCCGCCGGCGATCGACCGCGGCACCGCCTCGGCTTGCACCACCATCGCGCTCACCCCATTGGCTACGACGGCCTGAAGCTCGCCGGCAATCCGCACGCGCTCGTCCTCGACCGCACGGTTGGCTCGTAGCTCACCCTCCCGCTCGAGGTCCCTCGTTCGAGCGCGGAGCTCGTCCTGGATCCTGCGGCGATTGCGAAGCGTGCGTCCGACGACCGTGGGGGCGCCGCCGAGAAGGAGCAGCCACAGGTACTGGCTGGGTCCCTCGATGTCGCCGCCGAGCAGGGTTACGACCGCGGCGAACGCGATCGCGGCCACGCAGATCCAGATGCCACGGGCACCGGACACGTGACGGGCGACCGAATAGATCGCCACCATCAGCGCGAGGAAGGGGAACGCCGTTGTGTTGAAGAACCCCGGCTCGAACGTCGCGATCGCGAGGTCGGCAACCAGGATCAACGCCAGTGGGATCAGTGGCCGGGTCCGGCGCACCGCGAGCGTGGCGATCGCGACCGCAAGCCCGGCGGAGGCCGCCACTCGACCCGGGTCGCCGTCCGCGTAGGCGGCGGTCTCTGCCGCCAGGCCCAGGATCATCACCGCGGCCAGGAGGCGGTCCGCCGTGGCAGGGCTTATCCGTCCAATCCGATCTGTGATCGCGCTCACAACCGGCAAGTTAGCGGCGTATTTGAGCCTGGTGTCGTCCTCACGGACGAAGCCGCCGTCCTCCTCGAGGATGACTCCCGGGCGCGCAGTTCCTCCTTCCGACCCACCCCGAAATCGGCTTTGAAGCCGACGACGGCGGCTCGTCGCGATGGGAATCTGCTCTCGCGGCCGATGACCGGCCACCGCAAGGGAGAGAGATGAACAGCTTCGAAACCACGATCGAGACCAAGGCGAGCGCCGAGCAGGTAATGCGGGTGCTCACGGACCCCGCTGAGATCCGCGGCTGGTCGCCGCTGCCGTTCGACGTGAAAGAGCTTGACGGCGAGACCCTCGCGACTGGCAGCGAGGCGCGCGTCAGCGGCAGCCTCGCCGGCATGAGCGTGGGCTTCGACGTGACGGTGCACGCGGCCGACTCGGACGGCCTTCGCCTGACCGCCGACGGCCCCGTCTCTTTCGACGTCGCCTACGCGCTCCGTCCGTCGAAAGCCGGCAGCGAGCTGAGCGCCTCCGTGACGCTCGGGCGGCCCCGCGGGATCACCTCACGCCTAATCGGCAAGGCAACCGAGGCCATGCTCAGCGCCGGCGCCCTCGAGCATGCCGCCAACCGCATCGCGATCAGCGCCGAGGGGGTGATGGCATGAGGTTCCTGGTATTCGCTCTCTCAACGCGGCCGCCCCGCCGCTAGGTCGCGCTACTCGCCGACGACCTGTTCGAAGCCGCCCCAGAACATGCGCTTCATGTCGAAGGGCATCTCCATGTTCGCCATCTCGGGGTCGGCGCGCATCTTCTCGTTCGCCGAATCGCGAGTCTCCTTGTCCGGGTACTCGATCCAGCTGAAGACGACCGTCTCGTCGTCCTTCGCCTGAGTGGCGCGATAGAAGTCGGTCACGTCGCCGTGGGGAACGTCGTCGCCCCAGCATTCGAAGACGCGCGTCGCGCCAAGGCCTTTGAAGTACTCGGCGCCCTGCTCGGCCCCCTCGATGTACTTGTCGCGGTTCGCGGTAGGCACGGCGGCAATGAAGCCTTCGATATAGGGCATTCGGGCCTCCTCATCAGGTGACAGCTGTGGACTTCACGCTAGCGGAGAAGAAATTAGGAGCGACTACGGTTGATTCCCGGGCTCGAGGACTGGCTATTGCCGCCATAATCGGGCGCGGCGTTAGAGGGTCGTTGATTCGAAGGGACTCGAAGTGTCGGACGTGGGGGGGCCGTGAGACCCGGCCTCGACTCTTATCTCGGAGGCTCGCTGTCGCTCGTCATGGTTGCGGCGACCCTGGGGTTCGGTGCATACCAACTGCGGCGCTGGATCGTTCCCGGCTACTCGGGGGCGCTTGCCAGGCTCGCAGAGCTCATCCTCGCCACGGCGCTTCTGGTGCTCACGCTTCAACTGCTCGGAAGCGTCGGCCTGCTTCGCGCGGGCTGGATCCCAGCGGCTTGCGCAGTTGTCGGGATAGCGGCAGGGATTCTTGGCCGAGCGAAGGCGCGCGGGCGTCACGAGGCGCCATCGCCACCAGCTCCTCGCGTCTCCCTGGTAGGGCTCATGATCGCGGTCGCTGTCGCGTCATGGACCGTCGCGGAATGGAGCCTTCCCAGTCTGCTCGCGCTGGACCGGGGGATGTTCGGCGGCGACTCGGTCTGGTACCACATGCCCACCGCAGCCCGATTCGCCCAGGAGGGCTCGATCGTGCCGCTTCATTTCACCGATCCGCTCGGCCTCGCGGTCTGGTATTACCCGCACACCTACGAGCTCTTGAACGGCGCGGCGATCGCGGTCTTTGAGTCCGACTTCCTGGCGCCGCTGATGAACATGGGTTGGCTGGCTGTGGGCCTCTTGGCCGCGTGGTGTGTCGGTCGTCCCTACGGCCTGGGACCCGCAACGATTGTCGCCGCGGCCCTCGTCTTCAACTCCGGGCTCATGTGGGAGACCCAGGCGGGCGAGGCACGCAACGACATCATGGCCCTGGCACTGCTCCTCGCCTTCGCGGCCTTCCTGATCAACGGATACCAGGCCGAGCTCGCCCGAGCCGGCCGGGACGCAGACCTGCGTGGATCGCGGCTGTCGGTCGGCACGGGCACCCTGATCGTCGCTGGCGCTGCCGCAGGTCTCGCGGTCTCCACCAAGCTGACCATGCTCTTGCCGATGGGCACCGTGGTGATCGGTCTTATCTTCCTCAGCGAGCCTCGGGCCCGGCGCCGCGCCATCGCGATCCTCGGTGGCGCTGTGTTCGTCACCGGGGCCTACTGGTACGCGCGCAACCTCGCCCATTCGGGAAATCCTCTGCCGTTGATCCAGGCGATCGGCCCGATTGAGCTTCCGCACCCCGATCAGATGCCGCTCTTCCCGCGACCGCCGCACAGCGTCGCTGGGTATCTGCTGGACCCGGCCGTCTACCGCCACTGGTTCATCCCGCAGCTCAATCTTGCGCTCGGGCCATTCTGGCTGCCCTTGCTCGCCGTCGGCCTTACTGCTGCGGTTCACTCAATGCGGCGCACACAGGACCCGTTGCTTCGGTTGCTCGCCGTTGCAGCATTGGCTACCGCGCTCATCTACCTCGTCACTCCGATCGGGGCCTCGGGACCGATTGGCCAGCCGAAGGGATTCTTCAGCAACACCCGCTATCTCATGACCGCGCTTCTCGTGGCTCTGGTTCTCCTTCCCCTCGCGCGGGAACTGCGGAGCTCCGAGCGGTGGCGCGGGCGCCTGCTGGCGCTTCTCTCCCTGGTCTTTGCGTTGACCGCCCTGACCACACTGCCTGCGCTTCCCGAATACGCAGCCGGCGCGATTGTCGTGACCGCCGGCCTGATCTGGGTGCCCCTCGCGCTCGCATGGCTGCGGTCCGAGCGCGGGCGGCACGGAGCGGCGCTGGGCGCGGGAGCGCTGGCGGTCCTGGCACTCGCTCTGGTCGTCGGTCGTGCGCAGGAAGTCGAATACGTGGAGGGGCGATACCGAAACCCTGAGCCCTTCTTTCGCCAGGCTGGGCCGATCGAGGCCTTCGCCTGGGCCCGGGAGACTCGCGACAGCAGAGTCGGGGTGGTTGGAGCTGGCGAGGTGTTCTTCACGCAGTACGGCTGGTACGGAGCAGACCTCTCAAACCACGTCCAGTACGTCGGGGTGCATGGCCCCAGAGGCGCCTTCAGGCTGCCGCGGACCTGCGGCGAGCTCCGCGAAGCCGTCAACTCCGGGGACTACGACTACCTGGTCACCACGCGCTACGGCACCGACAGCGTCCACCAGGAGAACTATCCCGTGTGGGGGTGGCTCCGGGACGACCCCGCTCTCGACGAGCTGGTGGCCGAGGCCGTGAACCCGCAGCCGGCGTGGGTCTACCGGGTGAGCGGGGAGCTCGATGCGGGAGCCTGCGGCGAGAAGTCAAAACGCCGAGACACGCTGCCCGTTCGCCCGCCGCAGGATCCGCTCGGCGGCGAACGCTACGTTCAGCGGCGAAGCCACGAACAGCGGTAAGCCTCAGCCTGATCCTCGCTCGGCGAACCCGGCGAGACGCGACGGGTACCTGAGGCCTAGGATCGCGCTTATGCTCAGGACGAGCCGGTGCGTCGGGCTCTTAGCGATCGTTGCGTCGATGGCGCTCGTGGCATGCGGCGACGGGTCCGGGGGCGCGGCCGGGGACTTCGAGCCCGCTCAGGCGGACACGCTCACCGTCGTTACCGAGCCCCTGCCGACGAAGGGATTCTGGGAGGGCTCGGGCACCAAGCCGACGGGCGGCCTCGAGTACGAGATCGCGCAGGAGCTGGCAGAGCCGCTTCGACCTGAACGACGGTGGAGGTCCAAACCGCCGAATTCTCCGAGATCGTCGCCGGCGACCTGGGCGACGCCGACATCGCGCTCGCGCTCATCACGCCCACCGACGAGCGCGACGAGGTTCTCGACTTTTCCGAGCCCCGTACATCCAGGCCGCACCGGCGCTCGTCGTGCGCGAAGGTACCGAGGTGCCCGACGTCGAGACAGCGCAGGAGCTTCAGTGGGCGCTGGGCCGTGACACGACGTTCGAGGAGATCGTCGGCGAGGTCATCGATCCGGACGAGGAGCCGCTCCTGTTCGACGACCAGGCCGATCAGCTCGACGCGGTGCGAAGCGGCGACGCCGACGTGGCGATGTTCGACCTTCCGGCCGCTGAGGCGATCGTTCAATCGGACGAGGGGTTGGACATCGCGGCGAAGCTCTCGGACACCGAGCCGATCGCCGCCGCGCTCCCCGAGGGCTCCGAGAACACGGAGGCCGTGAGCTCGGCGATCCGGGCCATGATCGCGGACGGCACGCTCGACGATTTGGCCGAGGAGTCGCTGGGCGCATCGCTCACTGACAGCGCCGCCGACGTGCCGATCCTGAGGACGAGCGAGCCATGATGCTCGCCGGCCTCGATCTCGAAGCGCCGAGCGGTGCGGCGTGGGAGTTCCTCGTCCTGTTCCTCGTCGTGATCCTGGGGCCGCCTCTGGTTGAGAAGGCGCGCGTACCCGGGCTGATCGGCCTCCTCCTCGGCGGCTTTCTGATCGGTCCCAACGGCCTCGGGCTGCTCGACTCCGGCAGCACCACCATCCCCGACCTCGGCCAGCTCGGCCTTCTCTACCTGATGTTCGTCGCCGGGGTCGAGCTCGACCTGAACCTGCTGCGTCGTCACCGGCGCACGGCGGTCAGCTTCGGGTTGCTCACGTTCACCTTTCCGATGGTCCTCGGGACCGCTGTCGGAGTCGCCTTGAACTGGGAGCTCGCCGCCTCGTTGCTCTTGGGCTCACTCCTCGCATCCCACACGCTCGTTCTCTATCCGCTCATCCGCCAGGCGGGGCTCGCCAACGACCGGATCATCGCGAGCGCCACTGGCGCGACAGTCCTGACGGACACGATCGCCCTGATCACGCTGGCCGTCATCGCGGGCACCACCTCCGGTTCAGGAAGCACCGCGGAGATCGCGTTGCAGCTCGTTTTGGGCTTGGCCGTGCTGGGCGTCACCTGTTTCTTCGTCTTGCCCTGGTTGGCCCGCCGGGCGATCAACCTCGTCGGGCGGGCGGCCGCCGTGCGCTACGTGGTGATCGTCGCCGCGTTCTTGAGCGCGGCGGTCGTGGCTGAGACGTTCGGGATCGAGGGCATCGTGGGCGCGTTCTTTGCGGGGCTCGGGCTCAATCGCCTCGTGCCGAACGAGGGGCCGCTGATGGGCCGCATCGACTTCTTCGGAACGGCTCTCTTCGTGCCGGTCTTCCTGGTCTCGATCGGCCTCATTCTCAATCCGTCGGTCATGGTCGAGCCCGAGACTCTCGGTCTCGCTGGCCTCTTCATCGTGGCCTGCCTGGGCGGCAAGATGATCGCCGCACAGCTCACCCGCCCCCTGTACCACGCCACGCCTGCACAGGCGTTGCTCACCTTCTCGCTCACTGCGCCACAGGCGGCGGCGACGCTCGCCTCGACCACCGTCGGCTATCAGATCGGCCTGTTCGGGGAGTCCGTCGTGAACGCGGTCCTGATCCTGATCTTCGCGAGCATCCTCATTGCGACGCTGGTGGCAGAGTCCCAGGTGAAGAAGGTCGAGCGTCCCGGCAGGGCCGTGCGCGCACCGGGCGAGCGTGTCCTCGTCACGGTCGTCGACATCGACGCTGCCCCAAACGTGCTGCAAATGGCGCAGGAGCTTGCGGCTGACGAAGGAGGCGTGGTCGAGTCCGTTCTGCTCCGCGGCGAGGAGACGGATCGTGACAAGGTCGAAGCGGACATGGAGCGCCTTCGCGACATCTGCGTCCGGCTCGGGCTCGAAACCGAGCCGACGCTCCGCATCACGGTCGATCCACCTCGCTCGATGAAGCACGCAGCGATTGGCCACGACGCTTCGCTTGTGTTCGCCGCCGAGGACGGCGAGCACTACGCCGCGACCCTCGAACGGCTGGGCGCCAAGCGCGACGAGTCCGGGACCTGGATCTTCTAGGTTTCGTCGAGCGCCGCGCCGGTTTGGGAGCACAGCGAGGTGAGGGTCAGGATCTGCATGCTCGTCGGGCGCTGGCCGTCCCGCGGCATGTCGACCGAAACGATGCCGAGGATCGATCCCTTTGTGGAGCGCATCGGGGCGAACAGCGCGTCGCCCTTCCTCCAGCGGTTCTCGCCCTCGCCTGCGTCCTCCGGGGGGTCGTACATCGGGGCGTCTCCCCACTCGCCCTCACCCTCGGGGATGAAGAAGGCGCCGAGGCGCTCGAACCTACCCTCCAGGAGCTGCATCCACGAGTCGCGCGTGAGCTTCTCGCCCCCGATCGCGTCGCGAAGCTCATCCGGCCCGCGCAGGACGAGGATCTCGTAGTCGTCCTCATCCGGCCGGAAGAGGTTGACGACGACTGAACTAAAGCCTGCTTCCTTCTCAATACCGCTGGCGAGCGTCTCGAGAACGGCTGCTCGGCCATCTTGTTGCGAGCGCATGCAAACTCCATACCCGTAGGTGTGAACCGAGAACCTACTCGTGCGAGACTTCGGGAGGTGCGGCTCGTGAGCTTTCGACACTCCTCAGGCGCCGACTGCGTTGGCCGCCTCGAGGGCGAGGTGATCTCGGTGCTGGAGGCTCCTGACATGGTGTCCTGGCTCAGCGGAGACGGCCGGAGCGACACCGGAGCCCAGGTCTTGGCCGGCGAAGCGGAGTTGGTTGCCCCAGTCCCGCGCCCTCCCAGCGTCCGGGACTTCTTTGCGTTCGAGGGCCACGTGGAGGCAGGCTGGCGCCGCCGCGGGGGAGAGGTGCCACCCGCGTGGTACGAAGCGCCCGTCTTCTACTTCTCGAACCCTGCGTCAGTCCAAGGACCGGGCCAGGCCGTAAGGCGGCCCGCCGCGACTCAGATGCTCGACTTCGAACTCGAGATCGCCGCCGTGATCGGCAGCGACGGCGAGATTGCCGGCTTCACGCTGATGAACGACTGGTCGGCCCGCGACGTGCAGGCGCAGGAGATGACCGTGGGCCTTGGCGCTCGACCTTCCGCGCGACCGCATCCCTCAGCTCGACGAGATCACGGCCAACCTTCGCCCGCTGACTGGATTCGAGTACGTGCCCGCGGCCGGAATCGTGCCGCTCGACGAGTTCTACGGCTCGCTGGCCGACCGGCGCTTCCATTCGACCCAATACGTGCGCCATCCGGACGCGCCGCTCTACACGCCGGAGCCGGACCTCATCCACGAGGTGATCGGCCACGGCCATCTCTTGGCCGACCCTCAGCTGGCCGAGGTGAACCGGCTCGCAGGGGAAGCCGCCAGGCGGGCGGAGACGCCAGAGGCGCTGCAGTTGGTTGCCGACGTCTTCTGGTTCACGATGGAGTTCGGCGTCCTGCGCGAGGACGGGGCGGTTCGCGCGTACGGCGCCGGACTCCTTTCTTCATATGGCGAGATCGAGGAGTTCAGCACTGCAGAGATCCGTCCGCTCGACTTCGCGCAGATGGCGACGCTCGAGTACGACATCACGCACTACCAGCCGATCCTCTTCGGCGCGGACTCCTTCGAGCACCTGATCAGTGCGGTCGGCGGCTTCTTCGACGGCTGCGACGACGACACGCCGGCGCGCCTCGGCGTCGCGAAGCAGCCCGCGTAGCACCGCTCAGCTACGAAACGTCCAACGTCAATCCCTACAGGGGGTAGCGCTGGACGTTTCCCTCTGGAGCGGTGGCGGGCGACGTGTTACGATATATCGCAATACGTCACGATCTTTGGAGGAAGAATGACCTGCAACCACGCACGACACACACATCCAAACCCGCGCTGGGCTCATGCCCGAAGCTCGCGCTGGCACGGACGGGGCCGGGGAGGAGCCCGAGCGAAGCGCGGCGATATCCGTGCCGCCGTTCTCGCCCTGCTGGCCGAGAAGCCGGCCCACGGCTACGAGATGATCAAGGAGCTCGACGAGCGGACGGACGGAGCGTGGCGGCCGAGCCCCGGCTCGATCTATCCGACTCTTCAGCTGCTCGAGGACGAGGGCCTGATCAAGGGATCCGAAGAGGCAGGCAAGCGCCGCTTTGAGCTCACCGACGAAGGCCGCGAGGTCCAGGAAGAGCGATCGGGTCCGAGCCCATGGGAAGAGGTCACTGCCGGCGCCCCGCCGGAGGAACTCCAGCTGTGGCGCACGGCCCAACAGCTTCGCGCAGCCGTGGGTCAGGCGGTCTACGCCGGCACTGACGAGCAGCGCCGGCGCGTTCGCGAACTCCTCGACAAGACCAAGCGCGAGATCTACACGATCCTCTCCGAGGAGAGTTAGACGGCGGCCAGCGCGCGCTCGAAGGCGGCGGCGAGGCGGTCGACGTCGGCGTCGGTGGTGGAGTGGTTCGAGAAGGCGACCCGGGCAGCGGTGCGCCCGCGCCAGACGGTGCCGGCAAGCCACGCGTCGCCCTCGTCCTGAACGGTCTTCATCACCGCGTCCGTTGTTGCGTCGTCGTCTCCGAAGCGGACCAGCACTTGGTTCAAGACGACGTCGTTGAGGACCTCGGCGCCGTCGAGCGCCTCCATCGCGTCCGCGAGCCGGCGCGCGTGGGAGCAGCATCGCTCGACCAGGCCTGCGAGGCCCTCGCGCCCGAGGGTGCGTAGCGCTGCGTAGATCGGGAGGGCCCGCGCGCGGCGGGACATCTCGGGGACGAGCTCGCCGGGCTCGCGGCCGGCCGAGCCGGGGAGGTAGGCGGCACTCGTGCCGAAGGCTCCGCGCGCTGCGGCTGGGTCGGAGACGATCGCCAGGCCGTTGTCGTAGGGCACGTTCAGCCACTTGTGGGCATCGACCGCCCACGAATCGGCCGTCTCTACCCCGGCGACCAGGTGGCGGAGCGCCGGCGACGCAGCCGCCCACAGGCCGAAGGCGCCGTCGACGTGCACCCAGGACGGCCCGTACTCCCGCGCGGACGTGACGATCTCGCCGACCGGGTCGCTGGCTCCGGTGCTGACATTCCCCACCTGCGCGCACACGATCGCCGGGCCTGCTCCGGAGGAGAGCGTCTCGGCCAGCTTGTCCGCTCGCATCGCTCCCTGACCGTCGGACTCCACGCGCTCGACCCGGTCGGCCCCAAGACCGGCCATTCGCAACGCGAAAAGCAGCGACGTGTGAACCTCCTCGCCCACCACCACGCGCAATTCGGGCGCCCCGAATAGCCCTCGCGCTTCGACGTCCCACCCCTCGTTGGCGAGCAAACGGTGGCGCGCCGCCGTGACCCCGACGAAGTTCCCACCGGTCGCCCCGGTCGCGAAGCCCACGCATGCGGACTCCGGCAGCCCCAGCACGTCCAGCACCCATCGCTCGCACACCACCTCGACCGCCGCGACGCCAGGGGAGGAGACCTGGCTGAACGACATCTGGTCCCAGGCGGCCGTCAGCCAGTCCGCCGCGAGCGCCGCCGGCAGCGCGCCGCCCACGACGAACCCGAAGTAGCGCGGCCCGGCACTCGCCACCGTCGCCGCTCCGACCACTTCGGCGAGCTCTTCGATCACTTCGTCCGGGTCTGCGCCCGACTCGGGCATTGGTTCGTCAAGTGCCGACAGGGTCGTCTCGAAGTCTGCGGGCGCCGCGACCTGCCGCTCGGAGAGCTCGTCGAGGTACTCCTGCGCGAGCTTGGCGGTGCGATCCAGCAGGCTCATGTCGCGGATGATCTCACCGAACTAGTCTCCGGGCATCGAGACCTACGACCACATCGTGATCGGCGCCGGGTCGGCCGGGTGCGCGGTAGCCGCGCGGCTATCGGAGGATCCGAATCGGCAGGTGCTCTTGATCGAAGCCGGTGGGTCGGCGAACCGCCTGGAGGTGCTTGCGCCCCTCGCGTTCTCGAACCAGTTCCACTCGAAGCTCGACTGGGATTACTTCACGGAGCCTGAGCCGGGTTGCGACAACCGTCGTATCTACGAGCCGCGCGGCAAGGTCATGGGCGGGTGCAGCTCGATGAACGCGATGCTCTGGCTGCGCGGCCACCGCCTCGACTACGACGGGTGGGGCATCGAGGGCTGGTCATGGGACGACGTCCGGCCGGTCTTCGAGCGCATCGAACGCCGATCAGGGATCCCCGGCTTTGCGACCAACGAGGACGGCCCCATCCACGTCACCCGCCATCGCGACCCCGATCCGCTCACTGAGAAGTTCATTGAGGCGGCGCGGGCCGCGGGAGTGCCCACAAGCGAGGACCTCTCGGACTGCGAGGAGGGGGCGGGTCCCTCGTCCGTGACGATCTGGAAGGGGCGCCGCTGGAACGCCGCCCGCGCTTATCTCGGGAAGGCGCAGAAACGCGCGAACCTGACGATCCTCAAGAAGGCGCTCGTCAAGCGCGTGGTCATCCGTGACGGGCGCGCCGTCGGCGTCGAGTGGGAGCGGCGCGGGCGCAAGGGCGCCGCGGCTTCGCGTGCCGACATCGTGCTCTCCGCCGGCGCGTTCAACACCCCACACCTGCTCCAGCTCTCGGGCATAGGGCCAGCCGAGCACCTCCGCTCGATCGGCATCGAGCCCTTGCTCGACAGCCCCGCGGTGGGGATGAACCTGCAGGAGCACGCGCTGACGCTCGTCAACTGGGAGCTAAACGAAGGCCAGATCGGCCTCTCGGATGCGACGCACCCGAAGTACCTGGTGCGCTGGCTAGCCGGTGGCCGCGGCAAACTGGCCTCGAACATCGCCGAGGCGCTCGCCCTCATCCGCACCGACGATGCGCTCGAGGCGCCGGACTTCGAGCTCCTGTTCGGCCCCGCGTTCTTCTGGGAGCACGGCGCCGTCGAGCATCCGAAGCCGGCGATGGTGATCGCGCAGTCCCTGTGGACGCCGAAGAGCCGCGGCACCGTTCTCGCCCGTTCGGCCGACCCGCACGAGCTTCCCGCCGTCCAGCTCAACATGCTCACCGAGCGAGCCGACGTCGAGGCGATCATCAGGGCGATCCGCCGCTCGCGGGAGATCGGCGCCACCGAGCCAATGGCAGGGCTAATCGAGGCCGAGATTCACCCCGGCTCGGACGTCCAGACCGACGAGGACCTCGAGGCGTGGATCCGCCGCACCTGCGAGCACACCTACCACCCGGCCTGCACCGCGCGGATCGGCCCGGAGGGCGACGGAGTCGTGGATCCCGAGCTCCGGGTTCACGGCGTTGACGACCTGCGTGTCGCGGACGTCTCGGTCCTGCCCGTGATCACGCGGGCGAACACGAACGCGCCCGCGATCATGGTCGGGGAGCGCTGCGCGAGCTTCATCCGGGGCTAGCACGTGCGCATCCTCTTCGTCTGCCTCGGGAACATCTGCCGCTCGCCCACGGCGGAGGCGGTCATGCGCGGGCTGATCGCGGAGGCCGGCCTTGACGGCGAGATCGAGGTGGAGAGCGCCGGGACCGGCGACTGGCACATCGGCCATCCGCCGGACGAGCGTTCGGTGGCGGCTGCTGCGGAGCGCGGCGTCGAGCTGACGGGCAAGGCGCGCCAGGTTGGCCGCGGCGACTTCGGCTCTTTCGACCTCCTGATCGCGATGGATCGCCAGAACGAGCGAGACCTTCTGGCGCTTGCGAGCTCAGAGGACGATCGCGAAAAGGTGCGCTTGCTGCGCTCGTACGCGGATGGTGAGCTCGACGTCCCCGATCCGTACTACGGGGGCGAGGACGGTTTCGCCGAGGTCGTCGAGATCATCGAGCGCTCGTGCAGGGGGCTGATCGGGGACATCACCACCGTCTACAAGTGAGCGACTTCCGCAAGTCACGCCCCGACGCCCGGCGCGCGGACTTCGAGATGGAGGCGGCGGGCCTGCGCTGGATTGCCGAGGCGGACGGAATCCGCGTTCCCGAGGTTCTGGGTGTTGGCGGCGATCCCGGCTGGCTCTCGCTCGAGCGGATCGAGACCGGGCGCCTCTCGGACGAAGGCGCGGAGGAGCTCGGCCGCGGGCTCGCCGAGATGCACGGACTCGGCGCAAGAAGCCACGGTTCGCTGCCGCCGGGCGCTCCGGACGGCATCCTGCGCATCGGCCTCGCCGAGGTCGAGCTGGACGAGTCCGAGAGTTGGCCGCGCCTCTACGCAGAGCAGATGCTCGAACCGCTGGCGCGGCGCGCCAACGACCGGGGCAACCTCTCGGCCGGCGATCTGGAGGCGGTAGAGGCCGTCTGTGAACGGATCGAAGAACTGGCAGGTCCCGTGGAGCCGCCGTCCCGCCTCCACGGCGACCTGTGGAGCGGCAACGTCCTGGCCGGCACGGACGGGCGCGCCTGGCTGATCGACCCAGCGGCATACGGCGGCCACCGCGAGATCGACCTGGCGATGCTGCGCCTGTTCGGCGTCGCCGAGCGAGCGGATCTTCGCGGCGTACGAGGAGGCGGCGCCGCTTGCTGACGGACATGAGGAGCGAGTGGAGCTCTGGCAGCTTCAGCCCCTGCTCGTCCACGCCCTCCTCTTCGGCGGCTCGTACGGCTCATCGGCCGGCCAGGCGGCACGCCGCTACCTCTGAGCTACCCAAACGTCCAGCGTTACCCCCTATAGGGATCAGCGTTGGACGTTTTGCTCCCTGGGGATGGTCAGGCGGCCTCCGCAGCCATCTTTTCGAGGCGCTCGGCCAGGCGGTTCATGCCGTGGCGGCGGGCTGAGCGGGCGCCGCCCTTGAGGTTCGTCGGTGCGTCCTCGGGCCGGTCGATCTTTGCGTCGCGGAGCGTTGCGATGTCGAGGTAGGAGCGGATCTCATCGGCGGTCGAGGTCAGCGTCGTGCGGAGCGCGGGCCGCTTGATCCTCAGCGCGTTCTCCAACAGCTTCTCGAGCGACCCGTACTCGCGCAGGAGCTCGGCGGCTGTCTTCTCGCCGACGCCCTTGGCGCCTGGGATCCCGTCGGAGGGATCGCCGCGCAGCGCGATGAAGTCGGGCACCAGCTCAGGCCCGATGCCGTAGCGCGCCTTCACCTCCTTCGGCCCGATCGGCTGGGCACCGCGCTTTCCGGTCTGCAGGTAGAGGACGGTGACCTGCTTCGAAGCACACTGGAACATGTCGCGGTCGCCGGTCAGGAGCAGCGCGTCGCCTCCGGCTTCGGTCTCGAGGTCCGCGAGCGTGCCCAAGAGGTCGTCGGCCTCGAGCGTGGCGTGACGGCGGACCGTCCAATCGAAGCCTTCGAAGAAGCTCTTCGCGCGCTCCCACTGGGGCACGAGATTCTCCGGCATCTCGGGGCGGTCGGCGTGGTAGGCGGGCAGCGCCTTCTTGCGATAGGCCGCCGCCTCTGCGCCAAAGCACATGACGACCGCACGTGGGTCGTGTTCCTCGATCTCCGCGAGAACGAGGTTGGCCGCACCGAGGAGCGCGTTGACCGAAACGCCCTTCGAGTCCGTGATCGAGTCGGGCAACGCGTAGAACGCGCGGTAGAGGAGTGAGGGGGCATCGACGGCCAGAAGTGGCTGAGCCATGGTGGGCAAGGTACCTAGCGGGTGGAAGCGGTAGCCTCAACTGTGCGCAAAGGCCGTTTTCTGGGAACGTCGCGTCGTTAACAGAGGCGTATCACACAGGGAATTAGGTCGCCCTAATGTGAATCCACTAGCCTGCGCCGACCAAGATGACGACCTCGACCATCAATCCAACCCGCAAGCGTCCTGAGTGGGCCATCGCACTCGACCCGTACTCCCGCCCGAATGTGTGGAGGACGTGGCTCGACATCTTCACGTCGATCGTGCCCTACATCGCGCTGTCGGTCGTCATGTACTTCCTGCTCGACGTTTCGTACTGGCTGGTCCTGGCGGTCGCGATTCCCGCCTCGGGGTTCCTCCTTCGAACCTTCATCCTCTTCCACGACGCCACGCACGGCTCGCTGTTCGAATCGCGGAAGGTGAACAACGCGTGGGGAGTTGGGCTAGGGCTTGTCGTGATGCACCCCTTCAGCAACTGGCGCTGGCACCACGCCGCCCACCACGGCAGCGCCGGCGACCTGGACCGCCGCGGCCAAGGCGACGTGCCGACGATGACCGTCGCGGAGTGGGAAGCGGCCTCGCCGATGACGAAGACCGGCTACTGGCTTTTCCGCCACCCTGCGGTGATGTTCACGATCGGGCCCCTGTGGTCGCTCGTGATCGGCCCCCGCATCCCGCCGAAGAACGCGTCGAAGAAGCTGCGCCGGAGCGTCCACATGACCAACCTCGCGCTGCTGGTCATCGTCGGCGGCATCTGCGTCCTCATCGGGCCGCTCGACTACCTCTTGATCCAAGCGCCAACGGTGTTCATGGCCGGCGCGGCCGGCGTCTGGCTCTTCTACGTCCAGCACCAGTTCGAGGACGTCTACTGGGAGAACGCCGACGGGTGGAGCTACGAGGCGTCGGCGCTCGAGGGCAGCTCCTACCTCAAGCTGCCGCAGCCGCTCCAGTTCTTCACCGGCAACATCGGCCTGCATCACGTCCACCACCTGAACGCGCGCATCCCGAACTACAACCTCCAGCGCGCGCATGACGACGTCGAGCTGTTCCACTCCGTTCCCGTCCTGACGTTCTGGGACGGCATCAAGGCAACGCGCCTCAAGCTCTGGGACGAGGAGCGGGGCCGCCTCGTGACTTTCCCCGAAGCCCGGCGGAACGCGCGCCGCTCCCCGGCTGAGATTCCCTCGGCTACTCTCTCGTAGCCGAGGAGTCAATTTCAGCTTGCGCACGGAGTGGCGCGGGCGCTTTCTTGTGCAGGGAGGCATGTGTTGAGGAAGTTCGTCGGAATGCGTGGATGCGCGATGGCCCTTGCAGCCGGAGTCTTGGGGCTGGCGGCGCCGAGTGCAGCACAGGCTGAGATCACGCAGGTCTTCACGGACACGCCTACCCCGGTCGACTGCACGGTGCAGTCCGGCGCGAACGAGGGCATCCGGTACTGCACGAACCAGTCTCCCGAGCCTCGATCCACCGTCGCGACCTGGGACGGCGTCCCGATCGACGTGAACGTCGCCTTCCCGCCCGAGGACCCCTACGACCCGTACGACGCCTACGAGGAGGGCCCCTTCCCGGTGATGATGCTCTTCCACGGCTACGCCGGGTCGAAGCTCGGCCTCGGGAGCATGAAGCACTGGCTCGACCAGGGCTACGCCACCTTCTCGATCACCACCCGCGGCAACCATCAGTCGTGCGGCACCACGGCGGCGCGCACCGCGGGCGGCGCGGCATGCGACGGCGGCTACCTCCGCCTGATGGATACCCGGTATGAGGTCCGCGACGCACAGGAATTGATCGCGCTCCTCGTGGACGAGGGGCTCATCGATCCCGGCGCGATCGGCGCGACGGGCGGCTCGTACGGCGGCGGCATGTCGATGGCTCTAGCGGCGCTTCGCAACCGCGTGATGCTCCCCGACGGGAGCCTCACGGCCTGGGAGTCGCCGAACGGCACTCCGCTCGAGATCGCCGGCGCGGCCCCCGACATCCCGTGGACCGACCTCTCGTACGCACTCGCCCCCAACGGCGGCAACCTCGACTACATCGCCGACGCTCCGTACCTCGGCCACGTCGACCGCGTCGGCGTCGAGAAGGAGGCGTACGTCAACGCCCTCTATGCGTCTGGCCAGACCAACGGCTATTACGCGCCCGAGGGGCAGGACCCCGAGGCCGACATCACCGGCTGGAAGAACGCCCTCGACACGGGCGGCCCCTACGGCGCCGAGGAGCTCGAGATCGTCGAGGAGATCAGCTCGCACCACTCCTCGTACGACATCGACGACTCCATCAGGCCGGCGCCGATGCTGATCTCGAGCGGCTTTACCGACGACCTCTTCCCGGCGAACGAGGCGACCCGCTTCTTCAACCGCACCGTCACCACGTATCCGAACGCCCACATCGGGCTGACGTTCGGCGACTTCGGCCACCCGCGCGGGCAGAACGGCGCGGAGACGAACAACTTCGTCAGCGAGCGCAAGGACGAGTGGCTCGCGCACTACGTCCTCGGCGAGGGCCCAGAGCCCGACGAGGGGATCGACGCGCTTACGCAGTCCTGTGGAGAGCCGCCTGCCGGGCCGTACCACGGCACGAACGTGAACGACCTCGCTCCGGGCGAGATCACCCTTGAGTCCGCGCCGGCCCAGACCATCGATCCGGGTGGCGCGGCCGGCGACGTCCTCTTCAGCGATTCATTTGTCTTTGCGGCCTCGTGCGCGACAGTCGGCACGGGCGACAGCCCCGCCGGCGCGATCTACAAGCTCGCTGCGGCGCCCGCCGGCGGCTACACGCTGATGGGCTCGCCCACGGTCATCGCCGATTTCACCGCTCCGGGCGACAACACCCAGATCGCCGCGAGGCTCATGGACATCGCGCCCGACAACAGCCAGAAGCTGATCGCCCGCGGCCTGTGGCGCCCCGAGATCGGCGGGCCCGAGCGGCAGGTCTTCCAGCTCACGCCGAACGGCTGGGAGTTCGAGGCAGGCCACGTGGCAAAGCTCGAGCTCCTGCCGTACGACGACCCGTACGGCCGCCGGTCGCCGGGCCAACAGGCGGTCCAGGTCTCCGACCTCGAGCTGCGGCTGCCAGTTGCCGACGATCCCGGCTCAGCGGGAGGGTTCGTCGACGAGGCGCTCCCCGTCGTCCTGCCCAAGGGCACCCAGGAGGCGCCCGGCTTCGACGCGACGGCGCCCGAGACGTCCGTGAACCTGACGAAGAAGCACGGCGACGTGAAGGCGAAGTTCTTCTCGACCGAGGACGGCTCGACCTTCGAGTGCAAGCGCCAGGAGAAGTGGAAGAAGTGCGAGTCGCCGAAGGTGTACAAGAAGGCGATCAAGAAGAACCCGAAGCTGAAGGTCAGGGCCATCGACCGCGCGGGGAACGCCGACCAGACTCCCGCCAAGGTGCGCCTCGACTCGGTGCTCGACTGAGCAGAGCACACAGACTCGCGAGGTAAGGTGCCGCCATGGGCATCTTTGGGAAGTCAAAAAAGGAAAAGGCCGCCGACCTCATGGCGACCGGGTCAAAGGGCGTCGGCACGGTTGTGTCGGTGCGCGATACGGGGACGACCATCAACGACAATCCCCGCGTCGAGATGGTCTTTCGGGTCGAGCCGCTTGACGGCAGCCCGACGATGGACCTGACCAAGAAGACCACGGTTTCGCGCGTGGAGATCCCGCGTCAGGGCGATCGCTACCCGGTCTGGTACGACCCGGCGGACGCGAGCCTCTGGGCCTACGCGACGATCGCCGACGAGAGCGGACGCGAGTCAGTGCGCCAGATGTTCGGCGACGTCGCCGACACGTTCGTCGGGATGGGCACGCCCACCGCGCCGGCCATGGCGGGGGGCGGCCAGGACGTCGCCGCCCAACTCACCCAGCTGGCCGACCTCAAGAGCCAGGGCCTCCTCACCGACGAGGAGTTCGAGGCGCAGAAGGCCAAGCTGCTCGGCTAGCGAACCGCGCCCCGGTGCCAGGCACGGTGCCAGGCACCTTAGGGCGTTCTAGCCCTTGACGCGAATCGAATAGACCTTGATCTCGGCCGGGACGCCCTTGGCGCGGAACATGCGCTTGCGCTTCGCCTTGACGGAGTCTTGGTCGATCTCGGACAGCACCTTGTCCGTGGCCAGGATCTCGCCGCCCGTTGCGGCCTCCGCCACTCGCGCGGCGATGTTCACGTCGACGCCGAAGTAGTCATCGCCCACCCGCTCGGGGCGGCCGACGTGCATGCCCGCGCGGAGCATCGGGCGATAGCCGGAGACCTCGATCTCCTCCAGGCGGCTCTGCGCCTCCCTGGTGGCAGCCAGCGCGTCCGTGGGGTCGGCGAAGACGGCCATCATCCCGTCGCCGAGTCGCTTGACGACCTTGCCGGTGTTCTCGGCGACCGGAGGCTCGATCGCTTGCGAGACTTTGCGGAGCAGATCGACGGCAGCGGCGTCTCCCGCCTTCATCGACCAGTTCGAGAACTCGACGAGGTCGGTGAAGAGGATCGTCAGGTCGGCCTTGACCGGAATACGGCCGGCGGTCTGGCCCATCGCATCCCAGACCTGGAGCGCGGTCAAGCCCGCCTCGCGAAGGACGCTCGGCCGCTCTGCGGTCGCCTCTGAGAGGCGGCGCCCGATCTGCTGGCTCGACTTCGCACCCGCCGTCGAGAGCGGGTCGTCGCCGAAGTTCGAATCGCCGGGCAGGGCCTTGCGTAATGCCTTCGCGGCGGCGATCAGCCGAGGGTCGGTTGCGATCTTCGCGGACTTCGACTCGACCGCGTCGTCGCCGGTCTCTTCAGCCTCGCCGCCACCGTCGCCTTCGGCTGGTGTCTCGTCGGACTCCGTCACGCGCCCATCTTGGCAAGTGGGCGCCACCTAAGATCGCCTTGATGGGCGAAGGAGACCTCAAAGGCAAGCGAATCGCGCTCGTGACGGGTGCGTCGAGCGGCATCGGCGCCGCGACCGTACGCGCCCTTGCCGCCGCCGGCTTCCACACCGTCTCCGCCGCGCGGCGCCTGGAGCGCTGCCGCGAGCTCGCCGACGAGGTTGGTGGCGATGCGCTCGAGCTCGACGTCACCGACCCGGAATCCGCCCGCGCCCTGGCCGAAGCGCTGCCCCAGGTCGATGTCGTCGTCCACTCAGCGGGCGGAGCACTCGGCCTCGAGCCCGTGGCCGAGGCCGACGAGGCCAAGTGGCTCGAGATGTTCGAGACGAACGTGCTTGGGAGTCGAGCGCGTGACGAAGGCGCTCCTGCCGGCCCTCGAGCGGGGCGGGGGAGGGCACATCGTCGTGATCGGCTCGGTGGCGGGAGTCGAGGTCTATCCGGGCGGGGCGGGCTACACCGCCGCCAAGCACGCCGTCAACGCGCTGACCCGGACCCTCCGGCTCGAGCTCCTCGGCAAGCCGATCCGGGTCACCGAGATCGCGCCCGGCCTGGTCGAGACCGAGTTCTCACTCGTCCGCTTCGACGGCGACGAAGAGAAGGCGACGAAGGTCTACGAGGGCATCGAGCCGCTGACCGCCGAGGACGTCGCCGACACGATCGCCTTCGCGGTAACGCGCCCGCCGCACGTGAACATCGACTACTTGGCGGTCAAACCAACCGCCCAGGCCACCGCCCGCGACGTGCACCGCGCCTGAGGCACGAGTAGTGCTCTGCATGGAAAGCGATATTGCTGCGCATTTCTCGGAGCGGGTGTAGGCTGGACGCAACGGTTATCCGGGGGGACACGCCCTGAGCAGGCGGAAAACCCCGTGGAAGGGGACGCTCATGGGTAAACGATTCGCGATTGTGATCGGCGTGGTTGCGGCTGGGGTGGCCGCGCTTGGGGCACAGACGGCGGCAGCAGATTCCGTCCACCGTGGGACCACGCAGATCCACCATTCGACCACGTTGACCCTGGGGTACTACGAATCGCACTTCTTCTTTGGTTGGGTCAACTCCGGACCCGATCAGTGCGAACGCGGACGCACGGTGAAGCTCCTCTACACCCCGACGGGGAACCCCGACCCGACTGGCTCCAAGGACAGGAGCGACAACAAAGGCCTCTGGGCGGTGTCCTGGGGGGTCCCCGAGGCAGGCAACTATCAAGCCATAGCCACGCGCAAGACCTTTACCCGGGCGGTCCCGCGCGCCAAAGCACCTGCGACTGGGCGATCGAGAACGGGCCGCCCGCGGCATTTGACCCGACGACTGCTGTAACGCGTCTATCGGCCGGGACATGACTACGCTGTCCGGCGTGCGCAGAGTCGACTGTCTGCCGACGCTCGGGGGGCTCGAACGAGGTCGGCAACGCCTGATCCCGGACCAGGCTCGCTCTCCCTGATCGACGCGAACTACGCAGGCGGCGGCTCGTCGCAGGCTTCGACTGAGTCATCGAGGTCGGCCAACCAGGAGAACCGGGCAACCGGTCCGAACACTTTCACTTGCATGCGTAGCGCCCAGGGATAGACGTCCTTCCCGTCGCGGCTGATGTGCCAGCCGCACGAAAACACGAGCCGCGCCGCTGGATCCGCATGGTCAAGGACAGCCTGGGCTGTGCCGGTTGAATAGCCGTGCACACCCCTCGGAACGAGCACGACAAGAACGCCCTCGCAACCGGAGACAGCCTCGGCGATCACCTTGGGGTCGTCCGTGGCACCGGGCATTACCTTGATCTGATCCTGGAAGTCACTGAGCTTGTCGACGCTCCTCTCACGACAGACACCGACCACCTCGTAGCCGCGGTCCAGCGAGTGCTGGATCATGTACCGCCCGAGCTTTCCGGACGCGCCGACGACACAGACCCTCATCTCAGCAGTATCTCGCGACCCACTGCGTGTTGCCCGGCGAGAACTCCGCTTTTCGTCCGAAGCACTACTCCACATCGCCTACTTCCCCGGCCTCGGGGAGCGTCTGCTCGCGGTCCCAATAGAGGACGGCGTCGTCACGCGTCGGCGACGGAAGGTCTTCATTGAATCTCCTCGCAGCTCCAGCCTCGCGCTCGCTTGCCGCGGCTGAGGTGCATGAGCACGAGCACCCGTCATCGAACCACGCGTCCGCCGTACTCGATGACCTCGCACCCAGCCGTCGAGGTCGCCACGCGTTGTGCGCCTGCGAATCCGCTCGCCTCCGATCCGGCTCCACGCCGAAACCTCCGCGCACCACACACGAAGCATCCGCGCATGCCTTGCTCGTGTGTACCACGGCGTTCGCTGAGCGAACGCGGATGCACACACGGCGTTTGACCCTAGGTCCTTTCCATGCAAAGCGGCTAAGTCGCTAGGCCTCCGGCGGCTCCAGCGCCTCGTTTGCCGCCGACCAGTTCCCGGGCGGCACGCGGAGGGCGATGTCGCCGCGGTGGAACTCGTCGAGCTCGTGGTCCGAGGTGATCACGGCATAGAGGCCGGCCTCGTCGAGGAGCTGGCAGAAGGCCTGAGCCGTTTCGAGGTCCGGGAAGTCGCGGACGACCTCCCAGTCGTCGTAGCTCGCATCGCCGATATGTAGATCGATGTGGGTCACGGTCGGCTCTCGGTGGGGCGGTTCAGCCGGGGAACTCGATGCGGACGATCGTCTGGTCCTCGACCGGGCGGTCGCCCGCCCCTGTCTGGGTTCCCTCGATCGCGTCGACCGCGTCCATGCCTTCGGTGACCTGGCCGAAGACGGTGTGCTTGCCGTCGAGCCACGGTGCGGCCTCGGTCGTGACGATGAAGAACTGCGAGCCGTTCGTGTTGGGCCCGGAGTTCGCCATCGCGAGGGCGCCGCGGACCACCTTGTTGTCGTTGAACTCGTCGTCGAACTTGTAGCCGGGATCGCCGGTTCCTGTCCCCTGGGGGCAGCCGCCCTGGATCATGAAGTCGGTGATCACCCGGTGGAAGATGAGGCCGTCGTAGAAGCCGTCCCCGGCGAGCTTCTTGAAGTTCTCCACGGTCTTGGGAGCGTCCTCGTCGAAGAGCTCGATGGTGATCTGGCCAGCGTTGGTGTGCATGTGAGCGGTAGACATGCGCATGACCCTAGCTAAGGGGGACAGGTCTCACGCGGCTGGCGGTCTGACCCCAAGCGTGGCGTCAGAGCCCTTCGCCCGTCAGCCAGCGCACCGGGTTCTCGTGGAGCATCGTGTGCTCCTGCTCGGAGGTCATACCGCCCTCGCGCAGGGCGGGCAACACGCGGTCGTGGACGATCTTGATCGTCCAGTCCTTGATCGCGCCACCCCCCGCAAGTTGCTCGACCATCTCAGGAGGGAACCAGTCGATCGTGGCGCAGGAGTCGGCCGAGACGAAGATGCGGTCGGCGTAGCCGCGCTCGAGCAGGGCGAGGTGAGCTGCGATCCGCTGGTCGAACGGCTGGTACATCTCGATGCCGTAGCGGTCGAGGCCGGCCCACACGCCCTTTTCGATCAGGCTCTCGATGTAATCGGGGTCGGGTGAGTCTCCACAGTGGGCGATCTGCACCTTGTCGAGGTCGACTCCCTCTTCGGCGAAGATCTCGATCTGCCGCGGGGCCGTGTCGGAGGCGGGCCGGGAGTGGGCCATGATCGGCACGCCGGTGCGAAGGCTTGCGCGGGCCACCGCGCGGTGGACCTTCTCGACGTTCTCGGTGACGCCAGGCTCGTCGGCGGCGCACTTGAGGAACGCCGCCTTGATGTCCGTTCCCTGGATGCCCTCCTCGATGTCGTGGACGAAGAGGTTTGCGATCTGGTCGGCATCGCGCGAGACCAGCGGCATCGGCAGGTGCTCGTAGGTGTAGATGCCGGTGCAGGGGACGATCTGAATGCCGGTCTTCTCCGAGACGCGCTTCATCAGGTTGACGTCGCGGCCCAGGTACATGCAGGACGGCTCGACGACCGTCTTCACGCCGCGTTCGACGGCCGCGGCCATGAACTCAGCTGCAACGTCCTCGGCGCCTTCCGAGGTCACGCCGGCGAACGGGTCCCCCCGGACGGTGCCCATCTGAGGGAACTGGATGAGGATTGCCTCGTCGCGCGACATGAGATGCTCGTGGATGAGCGTCTCGCCGAGTTCGGAGGCGTCGATCGGGCCTGTGACCGTCTGTATCTGAGGCATCAGCCGGATCCTCTCAAAACAGCTTGATCGAGGCGATCACCATCGAGGCGAGAAGGCAGACGACCAGGATGGCCATCGAGATGGTCCAGCTCCGCGGCATGACGATTAGTATGGCGGCGTAAGCCTGGGTGTCAGAGGAAGAAGGGGTTGCCTTGTTCAAGCGGATCGTGGTCGGAACTGACGGGTCGGAGACGGCGAAGACGGCGGTCGCACACGCGACGGAGCTCGCCAAGGCTCACGGAGCGGCGCTCGAGATCGTGAGCGCATACGAGCCCGTGCCCTCGGATCGCCTGCGCGAGGAGAAGGGTCAGGTCCCTGGGGACGTCGCCTATGGCATCGGCCCACGAGAGGACGTCAACGCGAACCTCGATCTCTCAGCCGGCAAGGCGCTGGAGGCCGGGATCGAGGTAAACACGCATCGGCGTGAGGGCGATCCGGCCGACGCGATTCTGGACGTGGCCGAGGAGACCGGGGCGGACCTCATCGTGGTCGGCAACAAGGGGATGACGGGCGCCAAGCGCTTCCTGCTGGGGAGCGTGCCGAACAAGGTCTCCCACCACGCGCCGTGCGGCGTGTACATCGTTCGGACCACGTAGGCCCGACGGTGGGCGAGGGCTTCTCCGAGCGCGACTCGGAGCTGATGGAGCTTGCGCTCAGCGAGGCGGCACGGGCCGCCCAGTTCGGCGACGTCCCCGTCGGCGCAGTCATCGCGAGCGAGGGGCATGCCCTCGCGTTCGCCGGGAACGAGCGAGAGCGCCGAAACGACCCAACTGCCCACGCCGAGATGCTTGTGTTGCAGGCAGCGGCGAGCGGGCGCGGCGGTTGGCGCCTGCCGGCGACCACGATCTACGTGACGCTCGAGCCCTGCGCGATGTGCGCCGGGGCGATCGTCCTGGCGCGCGTGCCGCGCGTGGTCATCGCGACCATGGACCCCAAGGCGGGAGCGGCGGGGTCCGTCTTCGACATCCTCAGCGATCCCAGGCTCAACCACCGGCCCAAGGTGGAATCGGGCCTCTTGGCCGACGAGGCTGCCGCGCTCTTGCGGAACTTCTTCGCGGAGCGCCGAGACTAGGCGACGGGGCCGAGGACGGCCTCGGACTCGCCGAATACGCGCTCGCGCATGACCTGCTCGTCCTCGCTTGCCGGCCCGGCCAGCGGGGCTTAGGCCTTCGCCGGCATCTTCTCGAGCGCTTCTCTGATCGTGCCGACGTCGTCGAACGACATCGACATGAAGTTGCCGTGCTCGTGGGCGATCTTTCCGTCCTCGTCGACGATGAAGACCGTGCGCTTCGCCACGTTGAAGCGCTTGGCGTAGACGCCGTACGCCTTCGAGACCTCGGCGTCGGTGTCGGCGAGGAGCGGCGTGGTCAGGCCGTACTTGCCCTTGAACGACTCCTTGGACGTCATGCCCTGGGTCGAGATGCCGACGAAGGTGGCGTTCAGCTCTGCCATCTCGTCCGAAGCGTCGCGATACGCGCAGAACTGCTTCGTGCAGGTCGGCGTGTCATCGCCGGGATAGAAGAGGAGAACGACGCGCTCGCCGCGGTGCTCGGACAGCGTGAACGGGCCCTCCGTCCCCTCGAGGGTGAAATCCGGCGCAGTGTCTCCGACTTTCAGGCTCATGCTCCAAACATACGGTCAGCGTGCCTCGAGCACGTACTGGTTCACGAGCCAGTGGGTGCCACCGCCGTAGCCCCAGATCTTGTCGGTCGCAGCGCGCGGCCGGATCAACAGATCATGGGTGAACGTCCTTGAGTACGTCCTATAGGGCGTAGTGACGGACGCTCGGCGCGAGCTACTCCGGGATGTCGCCCGGGAGCAGCTCGTTCGTGAAGCCGTCGCCGGGCTCGGGGCGGGCCTTGATGAAGCCCTCGTCGGCCAGGAAGCCGGCGAACTCGTCCCATTCGGCCTCGTCCATGTATCCGTAGGGCTCCTTGCCGCCCGGCAGGAGGAGCGGCAGCGTCGCCTCGATCTCGGCCGCGGTCAGCTTGGGATCGAGCCCATCGCCTGCCTTCAGGATCGCGTCGGTCGCGGCATCGGGATCCGCGATCGCGTCTTCCGTGCCGCGCTCGAGCGCGGCGATGAACAGGCGGATCGCCTCCGGGTCCTTTTCCACCTGCTCAGAGCTCGCGACGAGGACGAGCTCGTCATAGGTGGGGATACCGAGCTCGTCAACCGGTACCACGCGCGGGTTCTCCCCGCGCTCCTCGAGTGAGACGCCCTCGACGTTCTTGAACCCGCCGAGCATCGCGTCCGCCTTGCCGGAGAGAACGGCCTGCTCGAGCCCCAAGCCGACACTGACCTGATCGACCTCGTTCTCGGAAATCCGTGCGTCGCGCAGGATGCGCGCCATGAACGCGTCCTGGTACGGGATGCCCGCGGTCGCCACCGTCTTGCCGCGAAGGTCTGAGGGATCGGCGATGCCGGCGTCGGGAAGCGAGATCAGCGAGGTGAGCGGCTCGGGGACGATCGCGGCCACGGCGACAACGGGCAGACCCTGGTCGCGGGCGAGCAGGACCTCGGGCTCGTAGCTCACCGCCAGATCGGCCTGACCGGAAGCGACGAGCTTGATCGGTGCCGCCGGATCGGAGGGCACGCGCGGAGTGACCTCGAGCCCGGCCCCCTCGAAGTGGCCGTTCTCGAGCGCCGTGTAGATACCGGCGTGGTCGGGGTTGACGAAGAAGTCGAGCATCAGCTCGACCTGCTCCGTCTCGCCGCCGCGGATGGACTCCTCCTTCTCGCCGCAGCCGGCGAGCACCGATGCGCCCACAACAGCGGAGGCCAGGAGCAAGCGAAGCCGGCTCGTCATCGAAGCTCCTTCCGGCCCCACGGCGCGAGCGTGCGCTCGGCAACCACGATCAAGAGGAAGAGGATCAGGGCGAACGCCGAGAGCACAACGATCGAGGCGAACACCCTGGCCGTCAGGAGGTTCGCGTTCGCCTGGGTGATGAGGTATCCAAGGCCGCCGTTCGCGCCGACGAACTCGCCGAGCACCGCGCCGATCGGCGCGATCGCCACGGCGATCTTGGCGCCCGAGAAGAACTGCGGCATCGAGTAGGGCAACTCGAGCCGGCGCAGGATCACGCCACGGCTGCCGTCGAGCGTCCGCATCATCCGCACGGCCTGCGGATCGACGGAGCGCAGGCCGTCGAGCATGTTCACGGTGATCGGGAAGAAGCAGATCAGCGCTACCACCGCGAGCTTGGGGCCGATCCCGAAGCCGAGCCAGATGACCAGCACCGCCGCGATCGCGACGATCGGGATCGTCTGCGAGGCGACGAGGATGGGATAGAAGGCCCGGCGCAGCGTCTCGGACATATGAAGAGTGATCGCAAAGCCCGCGCCAAGGGCGAAGGCGATGAGCAGGCCGCCCAGCATCTCCTGGAGCGTTATCCAGCCGTTGTCGACAAGGAGCTCGCGGTCGTCCCACAGCGACTGCGCAACGTCGGTCGGCGCGGGAACGATCACGTCGGAGACCGACTCGCGGATCCCCAGGAGGTCGGCCAAAGCGCCGGTCTGTGCGAACACCTCCCACACGGCCAGGAGGAAGACAACGACGCCAAGCGGCAGGAGCACCTTCTTCATCGCGAGTGCTCCCTGAGCGCCCGCAGCGCCTCTTCGCGAAGCGAGGCGAAGCCCGCATCGGTGACCGCTCCCGCGCGGTCGAGCGAGCGCGGCGCCTTGGGCTGCAGCTCGGCCACGATCCGAGCGGGCCTCGCCGACAGCACGGCCACGCGGTCGCAGAGATAGAGCGCTTCCTCCACGTCGTGCGTGACGAGGAGGACTGTTCGCGGCTCGGCGAGGAGCGCTCCCGCCAGCCACTCCTGCATCTCGCCGCGGGTGATCGCGTCGAGCGCGGCGAACGGCTCGTCGAGCAGGAGGACGGGCTTGCCGGCAAGGAGGGTCCGGAGGAAGGCGACGCGCTGGCGCATGCCGCCCGAGAGCTCGTTCGGCATCGCGTCGGCGAACTCAGCCAGCCCGAATCGAGCGAAGAGCGGCAGCGCCTCCTCGCGCGAGGCGCGCTTCGACTCGCCCCGGTTGCGCGGCGCGAGCGCGGCGTTATCGATAGCCGAGAGCCATGGGAAGAGCAGGTCGCGCTGGGGCATGTACGCGCAGCTGGCTAGGCGCGCGCTGGGCTCGCCGGCGCCCTCGACCTCGATCGACCCCTGGCGCGCCTCGGCCAGGCCCGAGACGAGCTCGAGGAACGTGGACTTGCCGCAGCCCGAGGGACCGACGAGGCCGACGACCTCGCCCTCGGCGACGCCGAGGTCGATCCCGTCCAGTACCTCAAGCTCACCGAAGCCGTGGGAGACGCCCGTCGCCCGGATCGCTTGCTTGGGCCCGGTCGCCATTCGCTCAGTTTGGTGGGGCTCCATCACGGAAGCCTCTTGTGTGGTCGCCATGCTCCCTCCGCGCGCATTACCGCACAGGTTCTGAGGGTCAGCGCCGGGTGGTATCGGGCGCTATCTCAGCCCGCCTTCCCGCGAGCACCCCTGTTGATCGCGCCTCAGTTGTTATGGCGCGGGCGTCCGCATCAGCTCTCGGGCTGGGAGCGCCCGCCGGCGACGACGTTCACGAACTCCTCCAGGTGCTTGGTGGTCCAGCACTCGAACGCAGCTGTGCAGTGTTCCTCGTAGGCGGACATGACCGAGTCGCCGTAGTTCCAATAGAGCTTGGGCTCGGGGTTGAGCCAGAAGGTGCGCCCGGCCCGATCGGCGACCTCGGCGAAGATCTCGGCATGGGGCTCGCGGCCGTTTGTGCGTGCGTCGCCAAGGACGATGACGGTGGAGCGCGGGTGGAGATCGTCGGCGACCTCCATTGCGAACTCACGCCAGACGCGGCCGTAGTCCGTGTAGCCCGAGACGTCCGCGACTCCGCCCTCGCGGCTGATCCGCCGGGAGATCTCACGGAAGTCCCGCTCGTCCTCGAAGACATCGGTCACCTCGGAGATCCGCTCGATGAAGACGAAGCTCCGGAGCTTCCGGAACGAGTCGTGGAGCGCATGAAGGACGGAGAGGAAGAAGACGCTGGCCGAGGTCACCGAGGTCGAGACGTCGCAGAGCACGATGATCTCGGGCCGGCGCGGCCTCTTTGGCTTGTAGCGGAGGCGAAGGGGCACACCGCCCGTCTCGAGCGAGGCGCGCATCGTCTTTCGCATGTCCACAGCAGCGTGCTGGCGGCGCCCGCGCTGCTCGTGGCCGAGCGTGGCAAGCCGCCGCTTGAGCTGGGTCACCGCCCTGTGCACCGACGCGAGGTCTTGGGTGGGGCTGGTGGGGAGGGTGCGGTCGAGCTCTGCGAGCGGGCGGGAGGGCGGGAGCTTCTCGGTCCGCTCGATCAGCGCCCGCTCGAGTTCGCGCCGCAGGTGGCGCTCGAACTTGTTGATCCCGTCGCGGTCGATCGCGGGCTCCTCGCCCTGCTGCTCGCCAGGCGGCGTGGGCGTCAGCTCGAGCGAGCGGCGGATCCGCTGGACGTCGACGCCGACAACGCCCGAGCCCTCGCCGCGGCGCCCGAACGCGGCGATCGCGAGCCGGGCGAGGTCGCGCATGTCGCCCTCGCGCCCCTCGGCAATCGCCTGGCGAATGGCCTCCCGGAGCTCGTCGATGTCGAGGCGCTCTCCGCCGGAGTAGCGATCGTCCTCGCGGAGCTCGCGATCGATCGCCTCGGCCTCTGCCGCGCGGAAGAAGTAGCGGTCGAAGATGAGGTCGAAGATGCGGCGGTCGTCGGGCGACTTCGCGACCGTTGCGGCGAGCGCTTCGCGGAAGTCGGCGGCCTCGGTCCAGGACACGGTTTCGAGCGCCGCGAACGCGTCGAGGAGCTCGGACGTCCCAACCGGCACGCCCTCTGCCCGAAGGTCCTCGCAAAAGCTTGCGATCCGGGGAGCCAGTCCCGGTTCGAGGCTCACGCTATTCCGGCTGCCCGGCCGGTTCGGGGGAGCCGAGCCGGACGCCCACCCGTTCTGCGACAAGGTCGATGTCCGTTCGGTGCTTGACGATGATCGACATCGTCTGGGTGAAGGTGTCGCGGTCGATGTCGTCTGCGCCCAGGAGCAGCAGTGCGCGCGCCCAGTCGATCGACTCGGCGATCGACGGTGGCTTCTTCAGGTCGAGCTGGCGCACCATGCTGATGACCTCGACCAGGCGGCGGGTCAGGTCTTCGTCCAGCTCCGGGGCGTGGAGGCGGACGATCTCCATCTCCCGCTCGAGCTCCGGATAGTCGAGCCAGAGATATAGACAGCGGCGCTTGAGCGCCTCGGTCAACTCGCGCGAGTTGTTCGAGGTGAGGACGACGATGGGATGGGTGCGGCTCTCGATCACGCCCAGCTCGGGGATCGAGATCTGAAAGTCGGAGAGGACCTCGAGCAGCATCGCCTCGAACTCCTGGTCGGTCTTGTCGATCTCGTCGATCAGGAGCACGACGGGCTCGGGGTTCGCGATCGCGCGCAGGAGCGGGCGCGTGAGGAGGAAGTCCTCGGAGAAGATCTCGGTCTCGACCTCGGCGAACTCCTCGGGCGCGCCTGTCGGGTCCTCCGAGGCGCTCTTGGCCTGGATGTGGAGGAGCTGCTTGCGGTAGTTCCACTCGTAAAGGGCCTTTGCCTCGTCGAGGCCCTCGTAGCACTGGAGGCGGATCAGCTCGCGGCCTGTGGCGCGGGAGATGGCCTTGGCCAGCTCGGTCTTGCCGACCCCTGCGGGACCCTCCACCAGGACCGGCTTACCCAGCTCCTGGGCAAGGTAGGAGACCAGCGCCGCGGACTCGTCGGCGAGGTAGCCCGCCGACTCCAGGGCGGACTTCGTCTCGGCCACGGAGCGCATCGGCGCGAAGGATAGGGAGAATGTCGGGAGTGCTCCGCCCGATTGATACGCAAGTGGCCCTGACCGCAGCCACCAACACGATCTCGGATCTCCTTCCGTTCCTGATCGTGATGCTCGCCGGCTTCCTGGTGGGCGCCTGGGGGCAGGCGTCCCGCTCGGCCATCGCCGTGATCGCCGGGATGGCTCTGATCATCATCGCCATCGCGGGCTTCTTCGCCGCGAACGGCGCCGGCCCCGTCCCGGATGTACTCAAATGAGCCGCCTCTCAGAAGTAGACCTCTCGCAGTCGCTCTCGAAGAAGGAAGAGGCCAAGCGCCTCGAAGCCGCGCAGACCCGGCTCCAGCAGCTCCGGCTCACGCTCGGCGGGCAGATCGGAGAGCGGGGGATAGGGCCCGCCGTCTGCGTCGTCTTCGAGGGCTGGGACGCCGGAGGAAAGGGCGGGGCGATCAAGCGCCTCGTCGCGGAGCTCGACTCGCGCCATGTGCGGGTGGTCCAGTTCGAGGCGCCGACGCACGACGAGAAGCGCCATCAGTTCCTCTGGCGCTTCTGGCCCGTTCTGCCGGGCAAGGGCGGGATGTCGATTCTCGACCGCTCCTGGTACGGGCGCGTCCTGGTGGAGCGAGTCGAGGGATTCGCGACCCGCGAGGAGTGGATGCGCGCCTACGACGAGATCAACGATTTCGAGCGAAGCCTCACAGAGGACGGGACGATCCTGATCAAGTTCTGGCTCCACATCTCGGACGAGGAGCAGCTTCACCGGTTCGAGAGGCGCGAGCGTAAGCCCCTCAAAGCCTGGAAGCTGACCGAGGATGACTGGCGAAACCGCTTAAAGAGGGCCGATTACGAGGAGGCGGTCGAGGACATGCTCGCCCGCACTGACCAGCCGCATGCGCCCTGGGACCTCATCGCCGGGGATTCGAAGCAGTTCGCCCGGGTGAGCGTGATCGAGACGGTCATCCGCCGGATCGAGGAGGGGATGGAGCGCTTCGGTTTGCCCGTCCCCGAGCCGCTTCGAGAAGGATTGAAGCCCGCCTAGGGATCGTGCGTCCTTGGGGCGTCAAACGCTCTCGGCGAGGATGCGGTTACGGGGCAGCGTGGGTTCGATGATTCGGTAGGCCTTGATGCCCAGGCCCAGGCGCTCCCGGTCCTCGCCGGAGGCCGGGTCGAGGCTCGTCAGCTCGCGGATTCGCGCCAGGCGGTGCGCCACGGTGTGGCGGTGGGCGTAGACGGCACGGGCAGTCGCGTTCATGTTGCAGTCGTTGCCGAGGTAGGCCTCCAATGTTCCGAGCAGCTCGGTGCGGTACTCGCGGTCGTGCTGGACGAGTGGCTCGACTGTCTCGGCGTAGAAGCGCCTTACCTCCTCGGGGTCCGAAGCCATCGCCCGGAAGAGGAGGCGGTAGACGCCGTCGCCGACCCCGCTTCCGAGCTGGGATGCCATGCGCTCGTCGCGGCCGATCACGTCGAGCATGAGCTCCGCCTCGGCGATCGCGCGGTCGAGCTCAGATGGCGTTTCGCAGAACGACGAGAACGCGGAAGGGCCCAGCGAGCGGAGGCGAGCGGAGATCCTGCGCGCCGACGCCATCGTGTCGCCGGCCGCGTCCTCGCTTTCAGGGGCTGGCAGGACCGCGTATATGCGCGTTACCGCAGGCCTCTCTCCCTCGGCGGGCGCCATCGGCTCTGCCAGAGCGCCCGGGTACTCGCCGGTGATCAGAGCGGCCGCGTGCCGGGGCCTTGCGCTGGGCACCTCAGCTACCAGCGCGACTGCGCCTCGTG
This sequence comes from uncultured bacterium, assembly GCA_963725035.1. Lineage (GTDB taxonomy): Bacteria > Actinomycetota > Thermoleophilia > Solirubrobacterales > 70-9 > JALZKA01. The sequence continues at coordinate 43,883 of CAVRWX010000011.1, forward strand.
AAAGGTCGCATCCCATCCGGGCCGCGCGCCTCGTCACCTCCGTTCCGTCGATCCGGCGCGCCCGCAGATCCTCGAGGAGGCTGCCGCGAAGCTCGCCTGCCACCTCGTCCCGGGCGTCGGTTACGGCGAGGACGGTCAGCGAGGCGAGCGCTGCGACGCGCAGCACCTCCTCGCGATCGACCTCGACAACGGGAAGCCCGTTGGGCTCGACCGAGAGGGCCAGCGCCGAACCGATGCGGTCGTCGCCGGCGATGACCGGGGCTTCGCACACGACGCCGTCAAGTGGATCGTCACCCTCGCGGGCGGCCACCCGCGCCGAGAGGTCGACGAGGTCGATGGACTCATCCGACGCGGCGGCAAGTCCGCGCACCGGGATCACGATGGCGACAGGCGCGACCGCCTCCGCTGCCGCCAGCTCCGCGACTCCCGCGAGCCCGTCGCCCTCCAGGAGTGCGGCGAGCATCCGGGCCTGAAGGTCGCGCATGGCTGGGGCCGAGAAAAGAAACGCCCTGGGCTATCCATGCCCAGGGCGTTCTTTTCCGTGCTTCCTAGGCGGCCACCCCCGCTTCCGGATGGGCCTGGAGGACGTCGTCGCCCTCCTCGCCTGTCCGGATGCGGATTGCCTCCTCGACGGGGATCACAAAGATCTTCCCGTCACCGATATCGCCGGTCCGCGCGTGCTTGAGGATCGTCTCGACGACGACGGACTTGTCCTTGTCCTCGACGACTACCTCGATCTTCAGCTTCGGTCTGACGTTGACCGTGAGCGTCGACCCTCGGTAGGTCTCGACGATGCCCTTCTGACGGCCCGAGCCCTTGACCTCTGAGAGTGACAGGGATGGGAATCCCTTGTCCAGGAGGTCGCTCCTGATGGGCTCGAATGCCTCATGCCGGACGAATGCTTCGATCTTCTTCATTGATTCACCCCCTCCTCACGAGGCCGCTTGGGTCTCGGTTGGCGTTTGGGCCGCGTGGGAGACCACCGGGGTCCCAGCGACGTGCGGCGTCGGCGTCGCGCCGACCGGGTATTCCTCCTGTGGGATGAACACCTCGGGGTAGCCGTACATCCCGTGCTCCGAGATGTCGAGGCCCGCGAGCTCCTCGTCGTCCGACACCCGCAGCCCGATCGTCGCCTTGATGAGGGCGAACACGGCATACGAGGCGGCGAACACGAAGACGAACGTGGCCACAACTCCGACCGCCTGGACTCCGAGCTGTCCGAGGCTTGCCCCGACATCGCCGTCCTTGATCCCGTAGTAGAGACCAGGCGATGCGGTGTCCAGGATCAGCCGCGGCGAGGCGAATAGCCCGACCGCCAGCGTGCCCCAGATACCCGCGAGTCCGTGCGCGGACAGGGCGCCTACCGGATCGTCGAGGTGCTTCTCGATGAACAGGACGCCATAGACCACGACCACACCGGCGACGGCGCCGATGATGGGCGCTGCCCAGAACTCGACGTAACCGGACGGAGCGGTGATGGCGACAAGGCCGGCGATCGCACCGTTGCCGGCCATGCCGACGTCGATCGACCTGGTCTTGAGCCAAATGACCCCGAGCGCGACGACTGCACCAGCGGCAGCAGCGAGCTGCGTGTTCAACGCCACCTGGGCGAAGAAGTTGTCCGTGGTGCCGAACGTCGAACCGGCGTTGAACCCGTACCAGCCGACCCACAGCAGGAGGACGCCGAGGCCCACAAGGGGCATCGAGTGCCCGGGAATCGCCCGCGGTGACCCGTCAGCGCCGTACTTGCCGCGCCGTGCCCCAAGGAGCAGCAGAGCAGCAAGGCCGCCGACCGCACCGGTGAGGTGGACCACCGACGAACCGGCGAAGTCCATGACGGGCTTGCCGCCGATGTCGGACAGGAAGCCGCCGCCGTAAACGGCGTGCGCCACGAGCGGGTAGATCACCGCGGCGAAGACCGTCGCGTAGATCACGTACGCCGCGAACTTGATCCGCTCGAGCGTTGTTCCCCACACGATCGCCAGGGACACGGCGCAGAACAGCATCCCGAACAGCATCAGGGCCGTATCAGCACCGCCGACGAGATAGGCGTCAGCGCCCGTCCCGATCGTCTGGCCGTTGTGGAAGAAGAACCCGTCTGTGCCGAAGACCTGGTTACCCGTCAGCGACGAGATCCCGAAGCCGACGGACCACCAGGCGAGCGTTGCGATCGACAGGTTGACCATGATCTTGGCGACGCCGGCTCCCACGTTCTTCTGGCGGGAGAAGCCGATCTCGAGCAGCAGGAACCCAGCCTGCATCAGCAAGACGAGAACGCAGCCGAGCATCACCCATGTGACGTCCAGCTCGCTCTTGATCGCGTTGATGCCCTGTCCTTGGGCCAAGGCCATCCCTGGCAAAACCAGAGAGGCCCCAAGCGCAATCAGGGCGCCGAGGCTGAGCCTCTTTTTCATGTGGTTTCCCTCCTAGCCGGCCCGACGCGGGCATGGCCGTTGTGGTTCGCTTATTGGCGAGCCACGGTAGGACCGAAAAGGTTGACTTCAGTTATCCCCGTGTCGAAAGTTCTGCGGCGGCGCTTGTACCGGCCGTCGAAGAAGCCCCCGGTACCGCATGGACAAGCGGTCCAGTGCCCTTGACCTCGATTTCGGTTCCCTCGCGGGCGAGCTCGACCGACTTTCGTGCGTGGCCGAGCTCGACCCAGCGCTTGCGCGCGTCCGCCTCCATGCGCTCGAGCATGACGTCGGTGTGGAGCGGATCGTGGTGGAAGAGGAGGACGCGCTTGGCGCCGACACGGTGCGCGAACGTCAGGGTGTCCTCCATGCCGGAGTGGCCCCAGCCGACATGGGCCGGGTACTCGGCGTCCGTGTACTGGCAGTCGTGGATCAGGAGATCGGCGTCCTTGGCCAGGTCATATCCCGAGATCCACTCGTCGCCCAGGCTCGCAAGCGGGGCGCCGAGCGCCGGCTCGTGGTCGGGGATGTAGCAAAGAGTCGTCTCGCCGTCCGTGATGCGGTAGCCGAGCGTCGGCCCGCGATGGGTGACCGCCTCGGCACGGATTTCGACGTCGCCGATCTTCCACTCGGACGCGGGCGCCTCGTGGAACGCGACGGAGCACGGAAGCTCGCGCACCTCGACCGGCGAGAGCGGCGCCGAGATGTAGCGGGCGATGCGGTGCTCGAGGGTTGTCTCCGGCGACGACGGGCCCCAGATCGTGATCTCCGCGTCCGAGCGGAAGCAGGGAGGGAAGAACATCAGGCCCTGGATGTGGTCGAGGTGGAGGTGCGTGAGGATGATCCCGACCTGCGATGCGTCGGCCAACTCCAGCCCGAGCGTGCGGATTCCGGTGCCCGCGTCCAGGATGAGCTGGCTCTGATCGCGGAAGGTGACCTGGACGCACGACGTATTCCCGCCGAAGCGGTTCATGTCCGGCCCCGGCGCCGGAACCGACCCTCTCGCTCCCCATACCTTGAGCTTCATTCGTCCCCCTCTACCCCTTGCGGCCAGAACAGGACCATCGCGCCCGAGGCGCCTTGGTCCGAGGTGACCAGCGGGAACGCGGCGGCCTCTACCAGCTCCTTGTCTGTGCGGGCGGTGCGGATGCAGAACGAGCCGTGGGCCGGCTGGCCCGATTGGATCGCCTGCGTGAGCGAGATCTCATCGAGCTCGTAGGGCTGGTCGCCGTTGGAAAGCGGGCCGAAAGCCGCCGTCCACTCTTCGGCGGTCATCTGCCCAGCCTCCTCGAACGAGCGGCCAAGGAGCGCGGCCGCGGCCTCGTTGTAGAAGACCATCGTCCCAGCACCATCGACCAGGAACGACGGGGTCGAGATGCTCGTCAACAGGTTCCGGGCGAGGATCAGTTCTAGTGGCTTTTGCGCGGCAGTCATGAATTCAAGGCTGGAAGTCAGCCCATTGTGTCACCGTTTGAACCAATCGGCACGCGCTACGGCCGGCAGCCAGTTCGACCCGGAAGTCATCCAGGCACTGGTGGGCTACCTCGTAGGCCGGCGCCAAGCCGGCCTCGAAGCAGTCTGAGTGGAGGCGCCCGGTAGGGCGCCGCCCCCTCTACTCCATCTTTCCGATCTTGAAGATCTTCGTGCCGCAGTCAGGGCACGTGCCCTGGATCGCGGGACGACCATTCTTCATGGTGATCTGCTGCGGATCCTTGATCTCGACCTTCTTGCGTTCCTTCACGCAATAACCCTCAGGCATAAAGCCGCTCCTTTCAGGAGACTCGGATTCGGGCGAACGTAAGGCCCGCGTCGGACGCGTTTACGCACGAGTGGTGCGAATCAGCACAAGGCAGTGGTCGAGCCTCCTCTGCCATATTCCTCCGCCCAATGGCCAGCAGGTGCAAACGGATAGCGGATTCGGGCCTCTTCCAGAACTTCATCCTGGGCGTGATCGTCCTCAACGCGATCACGCTCGGCATCCAGACCTACGACCTCTCCGAGAGCATCGAGTCGCTGCTCACCACGCTCGACGACATCTTCTTGGGGATCTTCGTGGTCGAGCTGATCATCCGCATATCGGCGTTCGGCTCGCGGCCGCAGGACTTCTTCCAGGACGGCTGGAACGTTTTCGACTTCGTCGTGATCGCGCTGGCGTTCGTCCCCGGCGTCCGCCAGAACGCGACGCTCCTGCGGATCGTCCGCCTCCTCCGCGTTGTGCGAGTCGTCACCGTCCTGCCCGACCTCCGCGTTCTCCTCCAGGCGCTCGTCCGCTCAATCCCGCCAATCCTCAGCCTCGCGGTCCTGACCCTGATGCTCATGTACGTCTATGGGATGGTGGGCTGGATCCTCTTCCACGAGCAGGATCCCGCGAACTGGGGCAACATCGGCCAGGCGCTTCTCTCGACGTTCACGATGCTCACGCTCGAGAACTGGCCGCAGCTCCTCGAGGCCGGCACGGCGATCCACCCGCAGTCGTGGATCTTCTTCGTCTCCTACGTGTTGTTGGCCTCGTTCCTGGTCATCAACATCCTCATCGCGATCATCATCAACTCGGTCGAGCAGGTGCACCAGGTGGAGCGCGAGGAGCAGCGGGCGGAGCGGCTGGAACGGTTCGAGCACGGCGATGGCGACTTCATCAGCGTCTCGGACCGGCTGACGGCTATGCGGGACGCGATCGACGACCTGGAGCTGGACCTTCAATCCGGCGGAAAGGTCGATCCGGCGAAGGCTGCGACCAAACGCCCGTCCAAGGGCGGAAGGATGCGCGCCTAGGGCGAGTCTTCGCCGGTGCCGTCGTCCGTGCCGGTGTCGTCGCGCCGCCGCGGCGTCTTCCTGCGCCTGCTCGACGGCGTCGATCTGATCGCGCAGGTCGGCGATGTCGTCCTGGACGACCGAGAGCTCCCTGTTCGTCGTGCTCTGATCTGAGCTGAGTGATTCGATCTGCGCCTCGATCTCCGAGAGGCGGTCGTCGAGGTCGGCTACGTCGTCCTGGGCCGCGTCGGAGGCCGACCGGGTCGCGTTGTCCACCTGGTCGCGAAGCTCTTCGAGCTCTGCCTTGGTCGCCGAGTCGTCCTGCACGCCCAGCGCCAGCACAACGGCGACTATGCCGGCGGCCAGTGCGAGCACGGTGGCGGCAGCGAGCGCGTAGAAGCGGGTCTGAAGCTTGCGGTCGAGCTGGGCGACCCACGCGTGGACGCCCTCGAGCTTTTCGGCCGGGTCTTGAGATGCCGCGGCTTCCTGCGGCGTCTTGACCTGTGGCTCAGGGGGTGGGGGGGCTCCGGCTTCCATCAGATCGGCCTCGGTCCCGCGATCTCGCCGCCCTCGGGCTCGAGCGGCAGATCCTGGGCGACCCAGGCGTTCAGGCCGCCGGTCATGTTGTGGGCGTCGAAGCCCGCCTGCGAGAAAGCCTCAGCGGCCATTGCCGAGCGGCTTCCGCCACGGCAGTAGAAGACGACTGGGCGGTCCTTGGGGATCGAACCGGCGTTGGAGGTCAAGTCGTTCATCTCGATGTGTCGGGAGCCGGCGATGTGACCCGCATCATGCTCGTAGTCGCGGCGGACGTCGATCACCTCGGCCTCGCCCGACTCGGCGAGCTTCGCCACATCGGCGGGGTCGATCTCGAGCCCTGTGACCGGGGCCTCCTCGACGGGACTTTCAACTGGACCATCAGCCATGGCGGGAGCTTAGTAGCGCCCGGGAACCGAGATGGAACTCCGTTTCGACGGGGTCTTGAACGCCGTGTGCGAGTTCCGCGCAAACCAAGCTCGTCATAATTCCGCTGCCCTGAGCCACGCGCCAAACCGGCGCCCCTGATCCAAGGAGCCTCTGAACAATGCCCGAAGCCGTGATCGTCGATGCCGTCCGCTCCCCGATCGGGCGCGCCTTCAAGGGCTCGCTCGCCCAGATCCGCCCCGAGGAGACGGCGGCCTACGTGGTCGACCAGCTCCTCGAGCGCAACCCCGACGTCGATCCCGCGCTCGTCCAGGACGTCTATTGCGGCTGCGGCATGCCGCAGGGCCTGCACCGCGTTCAACGTCGCCCGCATCATCGTCCTCCTCTCCGAGAAGCTCACGCAGGAGACGACGGGCACGACGATCTCGCGCTACTGCGCTTCGTCGCTCGACGCGATCCGCCACGCCGGCAACGCGATCAAGGCGGGCGAGGGCGACGTCTACATCGCGGCCGGCGTCGAGTGGGTCTCGAAGTTCAACGAGGCGACCGAGGCCGTTCGCGCCGACGACCGCAACCCGAACCTCCTGGGCGAGAACGGCCAGCCGAACGCCTACATCGAGATGGGCCACACGGCCGTCAACGTCGCCAAGAAGTACGAGGTCTCGCGCGCCGACATGGACAAGTTCGCGCAGCGCTCGCAGGAGCTCGCCGTCGGCTCGCAGGAGTCCGGCTTCTTCGACCGCGAGATCGTCCCCGTCAAGGACCAGGACGGCAACGAGGTCGCCAAGGACGACGGCCCCCGCGCCTCCTCGACGCTCGAGAAGCTCTCCGAGCTCGCCCGAGGCGTTCGGCGAGGGCGGCGTCACCGCCGGCAACTCGTGCCCCCTGAACGACGGCGCCGCTGCCGTACTCGTCATGTCCGACACGAAGGCCAAGGAGCTCGGCCTCACGCCGCGCGCCCGCATCGTCTCGACCGCCACGTGGGGCAACGAGCCCGAGTACATGGGCGTCGCGCCGATCGGCGCGATCAAGAAGGTCCTCGAGCGGACCGGGATGACGATGGACGACATCGACGCCGTCGAGCTGAACGAGGCGTTCGCCGCCCAGGTGATCCCGATCATGTCCGAGTGCGACATCCCGATCGAGAAGCTGAACACGCACGGCGGCGCGATCGCGCTCGGCCACCCGTTCGGCATGACCGGCGCGCGGATCATGACCACGCTTCTCAACGTGATGGAGACCGACGATCACGCGGTCGGCATGGAGACGATGTGCGTCGCCGGCGGTCAGGGCGAGGCGATGATCGTCGAGCGCGTCGTAAGCGGTCACCGCATGGCACGCCCCAAGGCAAGGGCGATCGGCTTCAACCACATCGCGCTCGAGGTGGGTGACCTCGACGAGGCGCTCGAGTTCTACGGGTCGCTGTTCGAGCTCGACCTGCGCGGCCGCGTGCCGGGGATGGCGTTCATCGACATGGGCGATCAGTTCCTGGCGCTCTCCGAGGGGCGCTCGCAGCCTCCCGACACCGAGCGGCACTTCGGCCTGGTGGTCGACGACCGCGAGGCGTTCCGGCGCGCTCTCGAGGAGACGGGCGCCGAGATCGTGCCCAGCCGCGGCCTCGACTTCCGCGATCCGTGGGGCAACCACATCCAGGTCGTCGAGTACGGGGACATCCAGTTCTCGAAGACGCCGGAGGTGCTTCGCGGAATGGGCCTGGGCAGCCTCGGCAAGTCGCCCGATGCGCTCGCGGAGTTGCGCGAAAAGGGCCTCGCGGACTGACCTCCTGCGGCCGGCCGACGGACAAAAGCGTCGGCATGTCCGTCGGAACTGTCCATTGACCCGTAGAGTCCGCTCGTGGAGCTCGCGCCGACTCTCTTCAGCGCCGGATGGGCGTCGGGCGTAAACGCATACGCGACGGTTGCGCTCCTGGGAATCCTGGGCCGCGCCGGCCTCGGCGAGGTGCCCGATCAGCTCGAGTCGGATCCGGTCATCGCCGTTGCCTCGGCGATGTTCCTGATCGAGTTCGTCACGGACAAGATCCCGTACGTCGACAACCTTTGGGACGCGATCCATACGGTCGTCCGCCCGGCGATCGCCAGCGTGATCGGCGGCGTATACGGCGTCGATGCAGACTTGGACAAGCTGGAGGAGGCGGTCGCGGTGGGCGGCTCGGGAATCACCGCGCTCGCGAGCCACACGGTCAAGGCGGCGATCCGGCTCGGAATCAACACATCGCCCGAGCCCGCCTCGAACATCATCGTGAGCCTGGCCGAGGACGCCACGGTGGCGGTCGTCACAATCCTCATCGTCGAGAACCCCGAGATTGCAGCGGCAATTGCGGCGGTTCTGCTGCTCTCGGGAACCACGCTGGTTGTGCTGCTGGCGAAGCGGATCAGGCGTGGCTGGCGGCGCTGGCAGGAGCGTCGCAGAGGCCCTCCGGTGGAGACCTGAGCGCCCTGACGCTCTAAAGTCGTATATGTGGGCAGGCACGAGAGAACTGCGCGCGCGCTGGCATCGATGAGGCGCAAAGGGGTCGCACTGACCGGCCTTGCGATGGTCGCTGCCGGATTGGTCTGGGCGGCGATCGCTTGGGCGGATACCGCTGACTTCAAAATCCAGAAACCGTCGGGCAAGTACGAGACGGTGACGGTCGACGATGACGATGGGTCGACGTACAAGACTTACCAGTACGAGGGCTTGACCAAGGAAGGACGTTCTCTCGCACTCCGTCCTGAAGGAGGTCGGAATCGGCGACCAGGCGTGGACAAGCATCACGATCGAGGGTCTGACGGTCCGGAACGGCGAGTTTCCCAACAAGAAGCCGCCGATCTTCATCGTGAGGGGCGACGACGAGTTGACGTTCTACCGGCCCAAGACTGAGAACGAGCCCGACGAGTCCAGGGCTGGTATCGCGGTCATGACCATGCGTGTGCCGATTGATATCGACGCCAGCGACAACAGTCCCGAAGCGGGGCAAACCGTGACGTACACCGCATCGGTGCGAGGCGGAGGCGCAAGGCACCTACGAGTTCAAATGGACGCCGTCCAGCGGCACGGGTGGAACTGGCCCGACGTTCAAGTACACGTATCCGGAAACGACCGGCGAGGTGACGATCAACGTCACCGCCAAGCGCGGGAGCGACAACATGACCGTCGGCACCTCGACCACTGCGGCCGTGGATATCAAGGCGCCGCCGCCCTCGAACACCGGCGGCAGCTCCAGCCTCGGCGGCAGGCGGGACCAGCTACCCCGGCTACACGCCGTCGTCGGGCTTCGACTACAACTTCCCCGACTCCGGCTCGTCATCGGATGTCCCCGAGACGCCGAAGACGCCCGATCCCGACGAGACCCCGCCGGTCGAGGACTTCGGCACGAGCGTCGAGGGCGAGCTGCTCTCGGCGACCGCACCGCTGCCTCCCTCTTCGGGCGACGCCCCGCCCGCCGACGAGGCTGCCCCGGACCCCGAGGAAGCCATCGAGGAGGCGGAGGAGATCAGCGGGCCGGGCGCGCTGATCGCCGCGGGAGTGGTCGTCGGCCTGCTCGGGCTCGGCGCGGGCCGCGAGATGGAAACCGTGCGGCCTCGCCGCCTACGGCGCCCCAATGTGAGCGGGCTTCGTAGGCTCCTGCCTCCATGGAAGTAGAGGAAGTCCTTTTTGACGTAGCGGAGGCGCTACTGATCCCCGTCCTGGTGGGGATGCTCATTGCGCTCGCCCTCGTGCTTTTCGAGTTCGGCGGGCTGATCGCCGAGCTGATCAGGCGGCGCGGGCGCAGCCGGGTCAAGCTGGATCAGGCGATCACCAGCGCCGGCGCAGCCCTCAGCGCGGGCGATTCGGGCCGCGCTTACCTGGAGCTCGGCAAGATCGCCAACAGCAAGTCGATGCGAAGCGTCATGGGCTCCATCGTCGAACATCGCTCCGCCGCGAACGGCGCGGATCGCATCGCGAAGGACCTGGCAGAGTTCGATTACTCCTCCGTCCGCAGGCTCGAGCGCACCCGCATCCTCGTTCGCGTCGGTCCCGCGCTGGGTCTGATGGGAACGCTGATCCCGCTCTCGCCGGCCCTTGCCGGTCTCGCCGAGGGCGACGTCGAGACGCTCGCGGACAACCTCCGCGTCGCATTCAGTGTCACGGTCGCCGGCCTCTTGGTCGGCGCGATCGCATACGGCATCTCGCTTGTGCGTGACCGCCTGTACGGCCAGGACTTCTCCGACCTCGAGTACATCGCGGCGGCACTTGCGCCCGGGGCGATCATCCCGCGCGCAACCGCAACTTCAACACAAGCGGCCGCACCCGGGGGGGCCACACCGAACGCGGTTTCGCCCGAGGCCGCAACTCGTGCACCCACGGCACCCGCCGCTCCTGCGCCGGCCACCCAGGCAACTCAGGTCGCGCCGTCCGCGCCCGCGCCGGCCGCACCCGCCCAACCCGCGGCACCCGCCCAACCCGCCGCGCCTACGCAGCCCACGCAACCCGCGCAGCCTCAACCGCCGCCTCAGCAGCCGGACGGGAGCACCTAGCCCATGGCCGTCTCAACCCGAGCAAGAGTTCACGAGGATCGCGGCGGCGACCCGCTCGACGGTCTCGTCAACCTCTTCGACCTCGGCATCGTCCTTGCCGTCGCCTTCCTGCTCGCCGCTCTCTCGTCCGTGGACCTCGAGGAGGTCTTCACGGACCAGGAGGCGCTCCAGCAGGCTCAGGACGCGGCGGCCATCACGGCCGCTGAGGATGAGGTCGCGAACGAGGTGCAGCTCGCCCCCGGCGAGCGCGTCGTCGGCCAGGGTGAGGAGATCGGCACCGTGTACGAGCTCGACGACGGCCGCACCGTGATCGTGCGCCCCGAGGATTCCGAGCCGGTTCCGGGCGAGGGCGCTCCGGTCGTGCCCGATGACGGGACGACCACGCCGGAGGGAACGACCACGCCGGAGGGCACTACGGCCCCGGACGAGTCGACGGTGCCCCCCGACGTTCCCAGTCGAGCCCGCCACCGAGTAGCTCAGGCCACCGCCACGGGCTCGCGCACGAAGCCGGCGACGAGGTCCGCGAGGCGCTCGGGCTGGTCCTGCATCGAGAACGTGTAGGCGTCCTCGATCCACTCCAGGCGAGCGCCCGGGATGTCGCCCGCGAGGCGCTCGGCGTGGGCCGTGGGGAAGAAGCGGTCGTCTTGGGACCAGGCGATGAGGACCGGCCGGTCGTACGAGCGGAGCCGTTCGATCGCCTCGAGCGTGAACTTCGGATCGAAGCCCCTCATGAACCGCGCGAAGTCCTTCGCGATCGCTTTCTCGGTCAGGACGGGCCGCATGAAGGAGTCGCCCTGCAGCGGGTCGAGCTTCGACTTCATCAGCCACCCGAACGCGAACGGAGCCGATCGGAGGGGCCTGATCCGAAGCGGTGCGAACAACGGGCCCGTGAGCCAGGGAATGCGCGCCGGCGCAAGGAGGACCTTGAAGAACGTCGGCGGGAAGTTCTCGTAGGCGTCGCAGCTGGTCAGGACGACGCGGCCGGCAAGCTCGGGATGACGCCCCAGAGCGATCTGCGTCAAGCCGCCCCCGGAGTCGTTCGCGACGATTGTCGGCTGATCCAGGCCGAGAGCCTCTACCGCCTCGGCGATCATGTCCGCGATGCCGTAGGGCGAGAGGTCCGCGCCCGGAACGGGGAGCTCGTGCGACCCGAGCGGCAGATCGAGGGTCACGCAATGAAAGTCGGGGGAGAGGATGGGCACGACCTTTCGCCAGAGGTTGGCGTTCACCAGCGCGCCGTGGACGAAGACGATCGGCTCGCCCTTGCCCGCCTCGAAGACCCGCAGAGGCCCACCGCTCAACTCGAGGTCCCGCGGGGTGCCCAGGGATGAATCCCTCCAGAACTTGTTCTCGGTGCCCATCGATCCGGCCTCCTTGGTTACATACAGGGTGTATGAAGTATGCGCTGGAGAGTAACATACAGACGGTATGTATGTGTGAGGGGCCGCACACCTGGAGGCGCGCGTGAGCGCCGAAGCGCCGGCCGGGCGTCAAGCCGCGCGCTCCGAGGCGACCCGAGCGAAGCTGATCGAGGTGGGGATCGAGCTCTTCTCCGAGCGCGGATACGCCGATGTCGGCACCGAGGAGATCGTCGACCGTGCGGCGGTCACCCGCGGCGCGCTGTATCACCACTTCGGGGACAAGCGCGACCTCTTCCGCGCCGTCCACGAGGAGCTCGAGCAGCGGATCGTGGCCGGGATCGGCACTGCGCTGGAGGCAGATCCGCGCGAGGACCCGCTCGAGGCGCTCGAGGTTGCGGCGGGCGCTGTCCTCGACGTCGCGCTCGACTCGAAGATCGCCAGGGTGACCCTGATCGATGCGCCCGTCGGTCCTCGGCTGGGAGGAATGGCGCGAGATCGACGTCCGCTACGGCCTCGGGCTCACCGAGGCGGTCCTGAACGCCGCGATCGAAAGTGGGCGGATCGCGAAGCAGCCGGTGCGGCCCTTGGCCCACCTCCTGGTGGCCGCGGTCGGCGAGGCGGCGATCATGGTCGCGACCGCGGATGACCCCAAGCAGGCGCGCAAGGACGTCGAGCCGGCCATGCGCTCGCTGCTCTACGGGCTCGCGGCCTAAACCGGCGGGTTTCACGGGCCGCTATCGCGGTACGTTGGGGGCGATGACGCGCGTTGAAGCCAGGGCGGCGATGATCAAGAAGATCCGCGAGCATTATGCGGATCTGGGAATCCCCCTCGACGACCTCTCGGACCGCCAGATCGAGCTGGGCGTCCGCCAGCTGGCCGCGGCCGCCCGCGAGTCGGGCATGTCAAAGGAAGAGGCCCAGGAAGCGATGCGCAAGGCCGTCGTGAACGCGAAGAAGACCGAGCCGGCCGGCGACTCGGACGAAAGCGCTCAGGCCGTCCGGCGAACTTTGCATGGAAAGCACCTAACTCACCGAGAGTAGGAATTTCCACGATATGCGTGGGAATTCCACCTCTCGGCGCGCCGCGAACCCTTGCTGGGCGGTGGACTCCAGCCCCTGCGCCTACTCGTCCCCGAAGAGGGCGTAGCCGTACTTGCCGCGTTTGTAGGCGAGCTTTGCGATCGCCTTCATGCGCTCGTCGTCATTCGCCTCGATCTGGCGGAAGTTCGAGGCGACGCGCGCCGCGGCCCGCTCGCAGAACGTCTCGGCGATGTAGCGCTCCTGGCCCGAGGGCTCGACGCCCTGGTCTTCGAAGATCGCGGTCACGCGCGAGAGCACCGAGACCTGAGCGAAGATGTCGGCTGCCGCGTCGGCCAGGCGCTTCTGCTGGAACTGCGCCTCCATGATGTCCTTCTTGTGCTTTCGCAGGAGGCCTTCGGAGATGTCCCGTAGCTCCTTCACCTGCTCGGAGACCGCCTCTGCGTGCGATTCAGGCTCGGGGTGTGCCTGGCCGATCTTGTCGGGCCGTACTTCGCGCTTCACCCTGCCTCCGACGTAGTCCGCGAGCACGCCGATCGAACCGATGGGATCCGACAGCCCGATGTCGCCGAGCCCTGAGAGCTCTTCGCCGAGCGGCTTGAGGCCGGAGAGCGCGACGAAGCAGCGCATCACGTCGTTCGCGCCCTCGAAGATCGGGAAGATCCGGATATCGCGTAGGAGGCGCTCGTAGGGGTCCGTCTTCATGTACCCCTCGCCGCCGCGCAGCTGGAGCGCGCGGTTGGCCTGGTACCAGAGGAACTCGGTCCCCGAGATCTTGCATATGGCCGACTCGAGCGAGTAGTCCTCGACGCCGGCGTCTACCAGGCCGCAGGTCATGTAGGCCATGGACTCCAGGCCGAAGAGGTAGGAGACCATCCAGCCGATCTTGTCCTGGACCAGCTCGAACTCGGCGAGCGGGCGGCCGAACTGGCGGCGCTCCTGGGAGTGGTCGATCGCGAGGTCCATCAGGTACTTGGAGGCGCCGACTGCTCCGGTGCCGAGCCCGATGCGACCGTTGTTCAGGACCTGCATCGCGATCCTGAAGCCCTCGCCGGGCTCGCCGATCACGTTCTCGGCCGGGATCTTCACGTCGTTGAAGCGCAGGCGCCGCAGGTCGTTCGCGCGCAGCCCCATCGTGTCGTAGCGCTCGCCGACCTCGAAGCCCTTCATCCCCTTCTCGAGGATCAGCGCGATGTGGCGGTCCTTGCCGTCCACCTCGGCGCGGGCGAACACGGTGAGGACGTCGGCGCGCGAGCCGTTGCCGATGTAGCGCTTCTCGCCGTTCAGGACCCACGAGCCGTCGTTCTGCTGGACCGCGCGGGATTCGATGTTGTAGGCGTCGGAGCCGGCGCCCGGGCTCGGTCAGCGCGAAGGCGGCGAGCTTCTTGCCCGAGCAGAGATCCGGGAGGAAGCGCTCCTTCTGCTCGTCGGAGCCGAAGAGCGCGATCGCCTTGTAGCCGATCGACTGATGGACGCCCAGGACGATCGAGAGTGTCGCGTCGATGTGGGTGAAGGTCTCGAAGACGCGCGCGTACCCGGTCTGGGAGAGGCCCTGGCCGCCGTACTTCTCGTCCACGTAGAGGCCCAGAAGGCCGGCCTCGCCCAGGTCGCGGAGGAGCTTGTCGGGGATCCAGCGCTCGTCCTCGAACTTGCCGTAGTCCTGGCTGCCCGCGATCTCGCGCGCCGCCCGGATCAGGCCGCGGACCTTCTCCTGCTCGTCGGGGTCGGGCACGGGCCACGGGAAGACCATGTCCTCGTGGATCTCGCCGAGGAAGAGCGATTTGGAGAACGACGAGACAGCACGCTCGGGCTTGTCCTCGGTTTCTTCCTGCGTGGCGGCTTCCATGTTTCCGACCCTACACCTCAACCTCATCAGCGATGAGGCGCGCGATTGCAAGGGAAGACGTCGCGGCCGGGGAGGGTGCGTTGCGAACGTGGACGCAGCGGCCGGTTCGCGAGAGGACGAAGTCGTCGACAAGCGAGCCGTCGCGAGCCAGTGCCTGGGCGCGGATGCCCGATGGGCCGGCGACGAAGTCCCCGGGCTCGAGCTCGGGCACGAAGCGCTGGGCCTCCCGGACGAGCGCCGATGGGCGCACCGCGTGGCGCATCTCGGTCACGCCGGCCCGCCAGTTCTGTGCGGCCATCCGCCAGGTGCCCGGCCAGGACACCGTCTGCCACAGATCGCGGGCGCGGATTCGGCCGACCTTGTAGGCGTCGCGCGCCCCGACCATGAGCGCGGTCGGGCCCAGAAGGACGTCGCCGTCGTACCCGCGAGTGAGGTGTGCGCCCAGGAAGGGCAGGTCGGGGTCGGGCACCGGGTAGATGTTCGATCGCACGAGCGACGCCCGCTCGGGGCGGAGGCGCAGGTAGCCGCCGCGGAACGGGACGATGCGCGGGTCAGCCGGGGCGCCGGCGGCCACCGCCAGGCGGTCAGACCAGGCGCCCGCGCAGCTCACAAGCGCTCGCGCCCTTGTCGTGCCCTGAGCGTGTTCGACATCCACGCCGCCGTCGGTCTCGCGAATCGCAAGCACCTCGCAGCCCGTGGTGACGGTGCCGCCGGCCGCCGCCACATCGTCTGCGTAAGCGCGTGCCACAACCCGGAAGTCGACGGTCCCGGTGGCGGGCGAGTGGAGTGCCTCGATCCCGCGTGCATGCGGCTCGATGTCGGCGATCCCGTCCTGGCCGACCCTCTTGAGGCCCGGCACTTCGTTCGCGACGCCCCGGCGCTCCAGCTCGTCCAGGCGCGGCAGCTCATCCGGCCGGGTCGCGACGATCAGCTTGCCGCCGCGCTCGGTGGGGATGCCACGCTCGTCGCAGAAGTCGTAGAGCTCGCGCGCGCCCTCGACGCACAGGCGTGCCTTGAGCGAGCCCGGGGTGTAGTAGATGCCCGCGTGGATGACCCCGGAGGAGCGCCCGGTCTGGTGCGTTCCGATCTCCGGCTCGCGCTCCACGACGGCGATTCGGATGCCGTCGTGGCGGAGCGAAAGCTCGCGCGCGGTCGCGAGGCCCACGATCCCAGCGCCGACAACGACCACGTCGGCCTCGCCGGGAGGGCTCATTTGCAGGGGTTTTTGGGACTCGACCATGGGGCGAAACGTTGTGGTGAAGCTCTGGACACCTGGACAAGCACCAAACGCCTTCCAGGGACGATATTTCCACCATGAACGGCGAACGTCGTCAGATCGTTGCTTTCGGTGGTGGCGGCTTCTCCATGGAGCGCGGCAATCCGCTTCTGGACGACTACGTCCTTGGCCTGACGGGAAAGCCGCGCCCGCGCGTTTGCTTCCTGCCGACTGCCTCTGGCGACGCCGACCACTACGTCGTGCGCTTCTACCAGGAGTTCGCGAAGGAGCGGGCGGACGCATCGCACCTCACGTTCTTCCGGCGCGATCGCGCGATCCCTTGCGTGCGCGAGCACCTCCTCTCCCAGGACCTGATCTACGTCGGCGGCGGCAGCCTGGTCAGCCTGCTCGGCGTCTGGAAGGCGCACGGGATCGATCAGATCATGCGCGAGGCGTGGGAGGCGGGAGTCGTCCTTTGTGGGCTCTCGGCGGGAGCGCTCTGCTGGTTCAGCGATTCGATCACGGCCTACTACGACGCTCCCGAGCGGGTGGAGGGCATGGGCTTCCTGCCGTGGAGTTTCACCGCTCACTACGACTCAGAGCCCGAGCGGCGCGACGAGTTCCACCGCCTCTTGTGCGGGGGCATGCGCCCGGGATATGCCGCCGACGACGGCGCGGCGCTCCACTTCCGCGGCACGGAGCTCCACAAGGTCGTCTCCTCGCGCCCGGCGGCGGGTGCCGCGGAGCTTCGCTGCGGGCCGCTCGGCATCGAGGAGCGCCGGTTGCCGGTGGACTACCTCGCCGAGCCCGCGATGACCGGCGCTGGTCGCGGTCTGACGTGAGCGATCCGCCGCGGACCCCGCGAGTCGTCGCGCTTGGCGGCCATGAGTTCCGCTCGCACCCAGCCGAGCGCGCGGTTGTTCGCCACCTGCTGGAGCTGACGCACGTCCCCAACCCGCGCGTCTGCCTGCTCCCGACGGCCAGCGGGGACCCGCAGGAGTCGATCACCAACTTCTACGCCGTGCTCGATCGCTTCGACTGCCGTCCCACCCACGTCTCTCTCTTCCGGATGGAGCGCGAGTGGGTGAACCTCCGGGAGCACCTTCTCGAGCAGGACCTGATCTATGCCGCCGGCGGTTCGATGCTGAACCTGATCGCGATCTGGCGCGCGCACGGCCTTGCCGAGATCATGCGCGAGGCCTGGGAGGCGGGCGTCCTCCTGGCCGGACAGAGCGCCGGCGCGATGTGCTGGTTCGAACATGGGATCACGTCGTCGGCGGGCGAGCCGCGAAGGGCCGACGGGCTCGGCCTCCTGCCTGGCACGCTGTGCGTCCACTACGCGCGCGATCCCGAACGGCGCACCTGCCTTCTGGCCGAGGTCGAGGACGGGCTGCCCGCGGGCTACGGCATCGACGACGGCGCCGGGCTCCTGTTCGAGGGCACTCGCCCCGTCGAGGCATTCGCCGGCCGCCGCGGCGCGCGCGTCGTGCGGGTCGAACCCGGGCCCGACGGACGCGCGCGAGATGGCACTCCAGCCGATCCCTCTGCGCCCGGAGCTCGCGCCCGTCGAAGATCCCGCGATTGCGGAGATGCGGGAGCTACGATCGCGCCAGTGGCGCTCCCGCTCAAGCCTCCGATAAAGCCGCAGCTCGCGCTGTCGAGAAAAGAGCTGCCGGAGGGCGAGGGCTGGGCTTACGAGCCGAAGTGGGACGGCTTCCGCGCTCTCGCCTTCGTCGACGGCGACAAGGTCTTCGTCCAGAGCCGAGGGGGGAAGCCGCTACATCGCTACTTCCCGGAGCTCGACTTCCCCAAGGGCCAGTACATCCTGGACGGAGAGCTCGTGATCCTCGACTCCGACGGCAAAGAGGTGTTCGACGCGCTTCAGAACCGGATCCATCCAGCCGAGTCGCGGATCAACCGCCTCGCGGAGGAGACGCCTGCCATCTTCCGAGCCTTCGACATCCTCGCTGTCGGCAAGAAGAACGCGACGAAGTTCACGCTGACTGAGCGTCGCGAAGCGCTCGAGGGCCTCATCGAGGGCTGGGACTCGCCAGGCTCCGTCGAGCTGACGCCGCTCACCAAGGACCCGGCCGAGGCCGAGCCTTGGCTCCAGGGCGGCGAGGGAGTGATCGCGAAGGAGCTCGACTCGACCTACAAGCCGGGCGAGCGCAAGGGCATGGTGAAGATCAAGCGCGTGCGAACGGCCGACGTCGTCGTGGTCGGCTGGCGCCCGGGCAAGGAGGAGAACACCGTCGGCGCGCTCATCCTGGGCGTCTACGACGGCGACAACCTGCGGGTGGTCGGCCACACCTCGGGCCTCACCGCCAAGCGCAAGCGCGAGCTGATCGAAGAGCTGGCTCCGTATGAGACCGGCGAGCGGGGATCGGGCGACCCGAGCCGCTGGACCGGCGGGCGCGACCTCGAATGGGTGAACCTGCGCCCGGAGCTCGTGGTCGAGATCACCTTCGACCACGTCTCGGCGAACCGCATCCGCCACGGCGCGAAGCTGGTGCGCTGGCGCGACGACAAGGACCCGCGCGAGTGCACCTTCGACCAGCTGGAGCAGTAGCGGGGACAGAGCTCACGCGTGGGGTCTGACCCCAGCGGGGTCGACCCGACGACAACCGGCCGCCCCTAAGGAGCGGCCGGCAGCCTTACGTCAGGGCGGGCCTTGACGGCCCGCTTTGCGGCTTACTCGGCGGTCGGTGCGCCTTCGAGCGCCTCAACGGCCTGGTCAGCGGCGTTCTGACATGCCGTGACCGCGGTTTCCCTTGCGTCCTCGTCGTCGATGTCCTCAGACTGGCTGAGGCACTGCTCGAAGGCGTCAGCCGCCGCCTCGCAGCCGGCCTGGCCGGCATCCTCAGCCGCCGTGCCCTCGATCACGTCCTCGCACGCCGCGAGCACGTCCTCGGGCGTAGAGCCCTCTGCGAGATCGCTCATCCGCGCTCTCCTCGGTCGCCGGCTCGTCGCTAGAGCTCGAGTCGTCATCGTCATCTCCGCAGCCGACGGCGATGAGGCCGCAGGCCAGGAGCGCCATGAGCGCGAGCATCCACTTTGCGATTCGCATTCAATCCTCCTCTGTGCTTACCCCCGCGGCGGACCGCCGCAAGTCGCGGCGATCCTAAACGGGTTTACGTCTCTCGGGTCAGCCGCCAACGCCTCGAACTGCTTGACGGCGGGACGAGACCGCCCTGTGGCGCGCGATCCTACTTCTTGCCGTCGCTCTTGCGGTCGCGATCTCGTGAAGGCTGGACGCGCTTCGGCTCGCCTGGCATCTTCGGGTAGTCCGGGGGGTACGGCATGTCGCCCTCGCCCTCGGACTCGTCGCGCTCGTACATCTCGAGCAGGGGATCGAGCGAATGATTCTTGTCGTCGATCGCTTCGAACCGGTCGCCGACCTCGGCAAAGCGGGCCGGCATCGACTCAACGGTGAAGTCCTCCGGCTGCACCTCGGGAAGCTCGTCCCAAAGAAGCGGTGCCGACACAGGGGCGCCGGGCTTGGCGCGCACGCTGTACGGCGAGGCGATCGTGCGGTCACGTGCGTTCTGGTTGTAGTCGACGAAGACGGTCTCGCCCCGCTCCTCCTTCCACCACTTGGTCGTCACCCGGCCGGGCATCCGCCTCTCCAGCTCGCGCCCGAACGCGATCGCCGCATGGCGCACGTCGGTGAACGTCCACTTGGGCTCGATCCGCACGTAGATGTGGATGCCGCGACCGCCCGAGGTCTTGGGGAACCCCGTGATCTCGAGCTCCGAGAGCAGAGTCCTGCGCCTCCGCGGCGACCTCGACCGCGTCGTCGAAGTCCGTCCCCGGCTGCGGGTCGAGGTCGAGGCGAAGCTCGTCAGGGTGATCGACGTCGGCCCGCCTCACCGGCCAGGGATGGAAGGTGAGCGTCCCCATCTGGGCGCACCACGCGACGACGCCGAGCTCGGTCGGGCAGACCTCGTCGGCGTTGCGGCCGGACGGGAACTCGATGCGGGCGGTCTCGACCCAGTCGGGAGCGCCCTTGGGGATTCGCTTCTGGTAGAAGGCGTCGCCCTTGTGGCCCTCCCTGGTGGAGATGGTCATCCCCTCGTGGACCCCCTTGGGCCAGCGCTCCAGGGTGGTCGGGCGCTCGCGGAGCGCACGCATGATCCCGTCGCCGACGGCGACGTAGTACTCGGCGATCTGGAGCTTCGTGATGTCGCCGGTCTGCTTCGTGGCCGGGAAGATGACCCGGTCGGAGCTCGAGATCCGCACTTCGCGGCCGTCCGCCTCGATCATCGTGTCGTTCTTCGCCATCGATCATGAGTCTGGCGAACGGGTACCGGCGGTGTCTGATGCCCCGTCGCTCTTCGTGATCCGGCTGAGCTGTCGAAGGGTAGCTTTGCGCAACAAAGTGCTTTGTGGTAGAGTGACTTTGCGATGCAAAGTGACCGAGGAGGTTCTCCCATGAATGCGCACCCGATGACCCGCACCGACGCCGAACGAGCGCTGCAGGAGGTGAGTGCTGCACGCGAGCTGACGCGCGGAGTGCTCAACGCTTCGTGGCTTGCGCTCCTCATCTGGGGCGTGATCGTCCTTGCCAGCGCACCGTTCACTCAAATCGGTGACGGTGAAGCCGTCGCCTTCTATTGGCTCGTGGCGACGCCTCTCGGCTTCTTGATCACAGGCAGGGCTTATCGGTCGTTCGAGCTGAAGATGGGAGTCGAAGACCGCTACGAGATGGTCTATACGGCGATCATCGCGGCGATGGTGATCGTCGCGGTCGCCACGGGCGTAGCCGGCCAGGGCGGCATGCTCTCGGCGGTCGGGCCACTCTTCGCGATCGGGCTGGGCTTTATTGCGATCGCATCGGTTCGCTCGTTCGACGTCTTGGTGGGGTTGACCGGGGGCGCGATGATCGCGCTCGGGGTCGTGTTGATGATCCTCGAACCGGACGAGCCGGGGCTGATCGCGGCGCTGGGGCAGGGAGCAATCCTGATCGCGTCCGGCGCGATCGCGTATTCACGGCGCCGCCGTTTGGATATCAGGGCAAACGCCGCACGATGACCCACCCTGCCCTTCAACTCGATGACACAGTCCATCAGCGGGTCAGGCTCGGGATCCTGGCTGTTCTGACCGAGACGAAACAGGCCGACTTTGCCTTCGTCCGCGACGCACTCGACCTGACCGACGGGAATCTCTCTCGCCACATCGCGGTGCTCGAGGATGCGGGGCTCGTCACTGTCGACAAACGCATCGAAGGACGCAGGACGCGTACCTGGGTCTCGGCGACCAAAGCCGGGAGAGGCGCGTTGGCGGAGGAGATCAAAGCGCTTAGTGCGCTGATTGCGCGTGTCAACGGGTCGCCCTAGGGCGCGCCCGAAAAGCCTCGGTGCTCTAGCTTGCCGCGTACATGCCTGACGGGTTCGAGACTCTCACCTACGAGCGCGACGGCCGGATTGCGCGCATCACCCTCGACCGGCCGGAGCGGGGCAACGGCATCACCGCCGCGATGCCGCGCGAGCTCGCCGCCTGCGTCGAACGGGCGAACCTCGACCCCGACGTCCACGTGATCGCACTGGCCGGCAACGGCACCGGCTTCTGCGGCGGCTACGACCTCGTCGAGTCCGCGGAGGGGATGGGCCTCAAGGAAGACGATTCGGTTCCTGAGGGCTCGCCGATCGATCCGTTCGTAATGGCAAAGAACCACGACCCGAACGGTCAGTGGGACCCGGTCACCGACTACCAGATGATGTCGCGAAACGTGCGCGGCTTCATGAGCCTCTTCCACTCGGAGAAGCCGACCGTTTGCAAGGTGCACGGCTTCTGCGTCGCGGGCGGGACGGACATGGCGCTCTGCTCGGACCTCCTCGTGATCGAAGACAAGGCGAAGATCGGGTATCCGCCCGCCCGGGTGTGGGGCGTGCCCACCACGGCGCTTTGGGCGCACCGAGTCGGCCCGGCGCGCGCTAAGCGCCTGCTCTTGACGGGCGACTCGCTGTCCGGTACCGAGGCGGCCGAGTGGGGGCTAGCGGCTGACGCGGCGCCCGCTGACGAGCTCGACGGGGTCTTCGAGGACCTGCTCGAGCGGATCGCCCGCGTGCCGATCAACCAACTCGTCATGCACAAGCTCCTGGTGAACCAGGCGCTCTATGCACAGGGGCTTCACGCGACGCAGGTCCTGGGCACGTTCTTCGACGGGATCGCCCGCCACACGCCCGAGGGATTCGCGTTTCAGCAGCGCGCCGCCGAGGCTGGGTTCAAGGAGGCGGTGCGCGAGCGCGACGAGCCCTTCGGCGACTTCGGCCTCTCCAGGTGATCCCTCTCCAAGTGATCCGCGTTCATCGCATTCCATTCTCGACCAACGTCGAGCGGGTGGCCCTCGCCGCGGGTGTCAAGGGGGTCGAGGTGGAATGGGTCGATCACAACCCAGCGGGCAGGGCGGCGATTCGCGACCTGTCGGGGCAGGAGCTTGTGCCCGTCGCCGAGATCGACGGCGGTGAGGTGGTGGTCGACTCGATGCGGATCGTCGAGCGGCTCGAGACGCTGGCGCCGGATCCGCCGCTGTACCCGGCCGACCCCGGCGAGCGCGCACGCGCGGCCATCTTCATCGAGTGGTTCAACGAGGTCTGGAAGGGCCCGCCCAACGAGCTCGACGACGAGCTCGCGAAGGCCGATCCCGATCCGACAGTCGTCAAGGACCTGATCGCTCGGACGCGCGGCTGGACGCCCCTCTTCGAGTCGATGCTCGTAGGCAGGCAGTTCCTTGGCGGCGATGCGATCGGCGCTCTGGACGTGTGCGCGTTCCCGCACCTCAAGTACTCAGTGCTCGAGACCGAGCCCGGTGATGACGAGCCGTTCCACCCGGTGCTCGAGCGCTGCCTGAAGCCGGCGGACGCCTACCCGCTCTTGTGCGACTGGGTCCGGCGCGTGGACGCGCTGCCCCGCGCATAGGCTGCGGCGAACAACGCAGCCCAGATCCCCACTGAGTCGACGATGACGTCGACCGGATCGGACACCCGGCCGGGAACGAAGCTCTGGTGGATCTCGTCGGAGACCGCAAAAGCGAGCGCAATCCCAGCGGCCACCGGCCACGCTCGGGTACCGATCGCTGGGCCAAGCGCCCAGATCCACAACGCGGCGAGCGCCGCGTACTCGGCGAAGTGAAGGAGCACGTGCCCCCACTCGGGGATGTCGCCGCCGCCGCTTTGAGCCGACGACCAGAAGATGAGGCCCATGAGTGCGAGTGGCGCGAGGGCTCTGAGCGTGGCAGTTCTGGTTGCCGGATTCACGAGGAAAGCCTGTCATGCCGACGAATAGGGAGTGGCGCTAACAAAACGCACACACTCCACACACGATCTGCTAGGGTGCCCCGAGCTTCCTGCTGAATCTCCGTCACATACCCACGGAGAGCGGGGGACCCAAGAGTTTTGGGGCGAATCGCCGGCATCTGCCGCGTAGCGCCTGAGCCAGAAGCTCAGCTGCGAGCCCGTCAGCTAACCCCGCAAGCGCCAAGCAAACGATGACTGACCACAAGTCGACAACTGAAGATTTGACGGCCAAGTCCGGAAACATCCGGACCGGCCTTGCCGTGCTCTCCATGATCGTGATGCTCTCGCTGGGCACGACCGTGACCGCCCTCGCAGGCGGAGGCGGCGTCGGCACCGGCGGTGGCGGTGGTGGCGACGCTCAGGGCGGCACCGGGGATCGCTACCAGCAGGCGTGGGATTCGTTCTCCGCAAAGGACAAGAAGTGGGCCCGCAACACCAGCGAATGCGAAGCGAACCAGGACCCCAACATCCACAGCCCCGGGCGCGACTACCACGGAGCCTTCCAGTTCCTCAAGTCCACCTGGCAGGCAGCCCCGATGTCAAAGGGCAAGGACCCCCACAGACACTCCTGGAAGGTCCAGGCTGTCGTAGCGGTCAAGTGGATGCACAAGGCGGGCAAGGACCAGTGGCCCGTCTGCGGCCACTGAGCCCTTCAAAGCGCTAAGCGCTCCACTTCCCTACGGCACGCGGTGGATCTCGAAGAGGTTCGTGCCCAGCTCCTGGCGGGGCAGGCCCGCTGTGATGCCAATCAGGTCGCCAGAGTTGGCGACTCCCGTTTCGCGGGCGAGGCGCGAGCAGTCCTCGAGTAGCTGCGTGATCCCCGTCCACTCATCGGCGATCACGCATTGGACGCCGAACAGGAGGTTGAGGCGGCGGACCGTCTCGATCCGCGGCGAGACGGCCAGGACAGGCACCTTCGGGCGGTGTGCGGAGACGACGCGCGCCGTGCGGCCCGAGCGCGTGGGCACGATCAGCGCCGCCAGCCCGAGCGTGTAGGTCGAGCCGACCGCGGCCCGGGCCACGGAGCCCGCCACGTCTCCGTGGGACTGCGCGCGGTTGAAGACCCAGTCGTTGTACGGAAGCTCGGGCTCGGTCGCCCGGGCGATCTGGTCCATGACGCGCACGGCCTCGACCGGGTTCTCGCCGACCGCCGTCTCCTCGGACAGCATGATCGCGTCGGTGCCCTGGTAGATGGCGTTGGCGACATCGGAGACCTCGGCGCGGGTGGGCCGGGGCGACGAGACCATCGACGCGAGCATCTGCGTAGCTGTGATGCAGGGACGCGAGTGCTTGCCCGACAGCGAGATCAGCCGCCGCTGGACGCTGGGTACCTGGGCGAGCGGCAACTCGATCCCCAAGTCGCCGCGCGCGACCATGATCCCTGCCGTCGTCGCCTTGATGATCGCCTCGGCGCGCTCGGCCGCCTGAGGCTTCTCGATCTTTGCGAGCACGGGGATATCCGCGCCACTCGTACGGATGCGCCGCTCGACCGGCTCGAGGTCCTCCGCGCGCCGGACGAACGAGACGGCCAAGAGATCGATGCCCTGCTTGATCGCGAAATCGACCCACGCCAGGTCGTTTCGCCCCGCGGAGGGGAGCGTCACCTCGGCGCCCGGCAGGTTGAGGCCCTGGTGGGAGGAGACGGGACCCCCGACCTCGACGAGGCAGCGGACCGAGGCGTCCGTCTTGTCGAGGACGCGCAGTCGGATGCGACCATCCGCCAGGTAGACCTCGCCGTCCAGGCGAACCGCCTTCGGCAGCCCCTCCCAGGACACCGGCAGGACCGAGCTGTCGCCGACGACGTCCTCGGTCGTGATCGTCACTTCTGAATCGACGTCGAGGGTGACGAGCCCTCCCTCGACGTCACCGAGCCGGAGCTTGGGACCGGGCAGGTCGCCCAGGATGCCGATCTCCTTGCCGCATTGCTTGGCCGCCTCGCGGGCCATCTTGACGTTCTCGGCATGCTCGGCCTCGGTGCCGTGCGAGAAGTTGAATCGGAATACGTCCGCCCCCGCCGTGATCAGCTCGCACATCATCTCGACCGTTCGGGTGACCGGGCCGATCGTGCAGACGATCTTGGTGCGGCGGATGTCGGACGGCGTCTCGCTCATGGTCTCGGCAGAACCTCAGTCTCCTGGGTTCGCGGCGTGTGGGTCGGCTCGGGGCCGCTCTCCGGTTGCGGCGTCTCAGCCACCGGCGCGTCGAGCGCCTGGATCTGCGGGATGCGCCAGCCCAAGCCGGCGATCACGAGCCCCGCGGCCACTGCCACCAGCGAGAGGAACCACTGCCCTGCCGTCAGGAGCGCGAGCTCGAAGAACTCGCGGACGGGCGTCAGGGCGAAAGCCGCCGCCAGGAGCGCGCCGAGCCCCGCGATCATCGCGAGCATGTAGGTCTGGATCGTGATGTGCTCGCGCCCCGGCCCGCGCTCCAGGAGCAGGATGAAGCAGAGTCCGAGCACGATCAAGGTGACCGTCGCGGCGGTTCGGCCTTCCGCCACCGTGCCGCCCGCGAGGCTGTCGACGAAGAAGAACGAGAGCAGCGAGGCAACCGCGGTTCCCACTCCTGCCGGGATGGCGAACGCGAAGAGGGCGCGCAGGAGCCTCCCGCGGTAGAGCGGTCCCTCGCTGGGAGCGATCGCGAGGACGAAGGACGGGATGCCGATCGTAAGGAAGGCCGCGATGGTGAGATGGCGCGGCAGGAACGGGAAGGTGAAGCCAAGTACCGACGTGAATGCGATCAGGGTCCCGGCGTAAACCGACTTGGTCATGTAGAGCCGGCCCAGCCGGTGGATGTTGCGGGCGATCCGCCGCCCCTCGCCGACAGCGCGCGGCAGCATCGAGAACTGGTCCTTGAGGAGCACGATGTCGGCGACGCCCTTGGTGATCTGTGATCCCGAGCCCATCGCGACCGCCATGCGCGCCTGCTTGAGCGCCGGCACATCGTTCACGCCGTCGCCGATCATCGCGGTGAAGCGCCCGCGCTCGGCCAGGACGGTGACCAGCGCCCTCTTCTGCTCGGGCGTGATCCGGCAGAAGATCGTGTTCTGAAGAGCGATCTCGCCCAGCCGCGAGCGGTCGTCCGGCAGATCGGGGCCCTCGATGACACCGGCGTCCCTGGGCACGCCGATCGCGTAGGCCACGGCGGTGACCGTGGAGCGGGCGTCGCCCGAGATCAGCTTGAGATCGACCCGCTGCTCGCGCATGAACTCGATCGTCTCCGCCGCATCCGTCCGGAGGCGCTCCTCGAGCACAACCAGCGCGGTTGGCCTGAGGCGCGGGGGAGGCTCGGAGGCCGGGTCGGACGGCAGAGCGCCGGGGGCCTCCGCGAACGCCACCACCCGCCGCCCCGCGGCGGTGTGCTCGTCCAGGCTCGCCTGAAGGTCTGGCGCGAGCTGAAGCGAGCCGTTCGCGATCAGGACGTCGGGGGCGCCCATCACATAGCTGGACGCCCCGGAGCCGCCGTTCAGCGTCAGCCCGGACCACTTCCAGACCGAAGAGAAGGGAACCTCGGCGACGGGGCGTTCCGGCCGTGAGCGGAATCTGTCCGCGATCACCTGAAGCGTGCGGTTGCGCTCGCCCGCAGATGCGGCGAAGCGACCGAGGGCGCGCTCGGCGGCCGCGACCTCGGCTCCGTCCGCGGGCACGATCTCGACCAGTTCCAGCTCGCCGTCCGTGAGGGTTCCCGTCTTGTCCACGCAGATCGTGTCGACCGCGGCAAGCGACTC
This sequence comes from uncultured bacterium, assembly GCA_963725035.1. Lineage (GTDB taxonomy): Bacteria > Actinomycetota > Thermoleophilia > Solirubrobacterales > 70-9 > JALZKA01. The sequence goes on from CAVRWX010000011.1 coordinate 70,963, forward strand.
CGTCGCGGACATCTGCTGGACGAGGGTGTTCTGCTTGGCCAGGCGAACCGCCGCGAGCGCAAAGGTCACGCTCATCAGCAGCACGAGGCCCTCCGGGATCAGCGTCACCAGGCCCGCGGTCGCCGTCTGCGCGGCCTCCTCGAACGGGGTGTCGCGCACACTCAGGGAAACCACGACGAGGATCCCGAGAGGGATCATCGCGATGGTGTTCGCCCAGATCACGCTGTTGACCTCCTCCTGAAGCGGCGAGGGCGGATGGCGGAACTCGCGTGCCTCGCCGGCGACCTTCTCCGCATATGAGTTCTCGCGCACGGCGCTCACCTCGTAGTAGCCCGACCCGTTCAGGCAGAAGGAGCCGGAGAGGACCTCGTCGCGCGTCTGCTTTCGGATGCCATCGGACTCGCCGGTCAGCATCGATTCGTCCATCGTCAGGCCTCGCGACTGGATCACCTCGCCGTCGGCGACGAGCTGGTCGCCCGGCTCGATCCGGACCACGTCGCCCGGCACCACTTCCTCCGCGCGCAGGTCCACTGGCACGCCGTCGCGGATCGCCTGAGCCTTCGGCGCGACGAGGAGTGCCAGGGCGTCGAGCGTCTCCTTCGCCTTCAGCTCCTGGCGGATCCCGATGTAGGAGTTGAGGGCCGCGATGAATCCGAAGATCGCGTCGGCCCAGAGCCCGAGCGACAGGATGAGGACGAAGAAGACCCCGATGATCGCGTTGAAGAGCGTGAAGACGTTGCCGGCGACGATCGAGGCGACCGAGCGGCTGTTCGGCGGCGCGGGCTCACCGAGCGCGTCGAGGCGCCTGGCGGCCTCGGGCCCGGACAGGCCCTGCGGATGGAGTCCTACTTCCACCGCCTGATCTATACACAGTCGGCTCCCACTTGCTTTGGCCCGACGCTGAGTTGATCTAGGCCTAGGACGGGAGCAGCCGGGTATACGATCGCCCACGGTGGCGGGCGAAGCCAGTTCAAACGGCGCGGAGGCGCTTCCGGTCACCTACCGGGAGACGACCAAGCGGTACGCCGGCTCTGAGACGGCCGCGGTCGAGTCGCTGAGCCTGGAGGTCGAGGCGGGCGAGATCTGTGTCCTGGTCGGCCCATCGGGTTGCGGCAAGACGACCGCGATGCGCATGGTCAACCGTATGGTCGAGATCACCGACGGCGACATCCTCGTCGGTGACCACTCGGTCCGCGACCGCACGCCGTTCGAGCTCCGGCGCGAGATCGGATACGTGATCCAGCAGATCGGCCTCTTCCCGCACCGCACGATCGGCGAGAACATCGCGACGGTGCCGGCCATGCTCGGCTGGGAGAAGGCCGGCACCGCTGAGCGCGTGGACGAGCTGATGGGCCTCATCGGCCTCGACCCCGAGCTTCGCGACCGCTACCCGGCGCAGCTCTCGGGCGGCCAGCAGCAGCGGGTCGGAGTCGCGCGGGCGCTCGCCGCCAACCCCGGCGTGATGCTGATGGACGAGCCGTTCGGCGCGGTCGATCCCGATCAATCGCGAGCGCCTCCAGAACGAGTTCCTGCGCCTCCAGGCAGAGGTGAAGAAGACGATCCTCTTCGTCACTCACGACATCGACGAGGCGATCAAGATGGGCGACCGGATCGCGATCCTTCAGCGAGGGCGGCAAGCTCGCTCAGTACGCGACCCCGGCCGAGCTCCTGATGGCGCCGGCCAACTCGTTCGTCGAGGACTTCGTCGGCGCCGACCGCGCGCTGAAGCGGCTCGCCCTCATGCGCGTCTCGGACGTGGACCTCTGGGAGGCGCCGCTGGCGTTCGTCGGGCAGGCGACCGGCGAGGTACGCGCGAAGCTCGACGGGGCGGAGGTGCCGCACGCGCTCCTCGTCGACTCCGATCGAAAGCCGCTGGGCTGGCTTTCCGAGTCCGACCTTCAAAAGGACATCGTCCCGAGCGTGGCCGACTCCTCGCCCGACCCGATCCTCGACGCCTCGCGCCGTCATGCGGGACGCGCTCTCCGATCTCCTTCAGGCCGAGAGCCGCTACGCGCCGGTCGTCGACGGCTCGGGCACGATCACGGGCGTCCTCTCGATCGAGATCGTGGGTGACTTCCTGAGCTCGGACGAGGCGACTGAGGACGAGCACTCCGCGGCCGAGCGGCCGCTCGGCTTATGAGCCTCACGTTCATCGGCCAGTCCCTCGCCGAGAAGCTCGCCGGCGATTCGAGCGACCAGTGCATCCAGGACAACGGAGCGTTCTGCTTCAACTGGATCGCCGAGAACTTCTCCGACCGCTACGTCACGCCGACGCTCGAGCACCTCTACCTCGTGGGCTTCTCGGTGATCCTGGGCTTCGTGCTCGCGATGGGCATGGCCGTCCTCTCGCACCGGCGGCGCTGGCTCGTGCCGCCGTTTATCGGCTTCACCGGGATCCTCTACACGATCCCGAGCGTCGCCTTCTTCTTCCTCCTCCTGCCGATCACGGGGCGCGGAGTCGACACGGCGCTGATTGCGCTCACCGCCTACAACGTCCAGATCATCTACCGCAACATCGTCGCCGGCCTCAACAACGTGCCGGCCGGGCCGAAGGACGCGGGGCGGGGGATGGGTATGACCGGGCGCACAGCTTCTGTGGAAGGTCGAGTTTCCCCTGGCGGTCCCCGAGATCGTCGCGGGGCTTCGGATCGCGACGGTCTCGACGGTGGCGATCGCGACGCTCGCTGACTTCGCGGGCGGCGGTGGGCTCGGCAGCGAGATCATCACGGGCTCCAACATCACCTTCAAGACGAACATCCTGGTGGTGACGGTCCTGGCCGTGGGAATGGCGGTGATCTTCGACATCATCTTCCTATTCGCGCAGCGCCGGCTCACGCGCTGGCAGACGGCGGGCGAAGCGACCACCCGGAGGCGTGTGGCGCTCGGAAGGGCCGCCGGGCGCCTGAAAGTGGGATGACGGATCTCTTTGTACATCTGCCGGTGGCCTTCCTCGGCTCGTTCGGCGACGCGTTCCAGTTCATCTTCTCGGGCCAGGAATCACCGCTCGCCCGCGGCGAGGTCGGAGGCCTCGATCAGGTCTGGGACCTGCTCGTCACGCACATCGCGCTGAGCGCGGCTGCGATGGCGCTGGCACTGGCGATCGCGCTGCCGCTCGGGATCTACCTCGGCCACCGCGGTCGTGGCGAGCTCTTCGCGGTCGCCGCCGGGAACGCCGGGAGGGCGCTTCCCGAGCTGGTCCTCATCGCGCTCTTCGTTGCTTTCGTCGGCACGGGCTTCGACAACGTGATGCTCGCCCTGATGATCCTCGCGGTCCCGCCAATCCTCACCAACACCTTCGTCGGGATCAGGCAGGTGGATCGCACGGCGGTCGAGGCGGCTCGGGGGATGGGGATGTCGCGAGCGCGCGATCGCACTGCGGATCGAGCTGCCGCTTGCCGCGCCGACGATCATGACCGGGGTCAGGACGAGTGCGATCAACGTCATCGCTACCGCGACGATCGCGCCGCTTGGAGGCGTGCTCACGCTCGGGCGATTTCATCCTCTCGCCGAACGTCTACGGCGACGCGGGCGTGATCGCGGGGGCGATCCTTGTCGCGCTGCTCGCGCTCACGGTCGAGCTCGGCCTCGCCGCCCTGCAGAGCGCGCTGACGCCCAAGGGCGTGAAACTGCAACGCATAGCCCCTGATACCGCATAGGCTTGCGCCTTCGGTCGGTTTAACCAGTCCACGAAGAGAGAGGGAAGCCCAATCATGAGCTTCAGTAAGTACTTGCGGGCGCTTTTCGCGCTTCTGGCGGCGGGGGTCATCGCGTTCGGCGTGGCCGCATGCGGGGACGACGATGACGACTCGGGCTCGGAAGAGTCGAGTTCCGAGACTTCGTCTACCGCGATCGAGTCGAACCCGGACAACGAGGGCGTGGAGGTGACGATCGGCTCGAAGAACTTCGACGAGCAGTTCATCCTCGGCGAGATCTACGCACAGGCGCTCGAGGCGGCGGGTTACACCGTCGAGACCGAGCTCAACCTGGGCTCTGAGGTCGTCGCCAAGAAGGCGCTCGAGACTGGTGAGGTCGACGCTTACCCCGAGTACACCTCTACGACGCTGACGAGCCTCTACGGCACGGCGCCCGAGGACGTCCCCGGCGACGCGCAGGAAGCGGCTGACCTCGCGAACGAGGAGCTCTCCGCCGACGGCCTGGTGGCCTTCGCGCCGACGCCGTTTACCAGCGCCAACGCTGTCGGCCTGCTCGACCGAGACGGCCGAGGAGCTCGATGTCGAGACGATCTCGGACCTCGAGGGCAAGTCACAGGACCTGACCCTGTACGGCACGCCCTGAGTGCCGCCAGCGCATCGACTGCCTGCTCGGTCTCGAGGAGAACTACGGCCTCGAGTTCGGGGGGTTCAAGCCCGTCGACATCGAACAGCGCTACGAGGTTCTCGACAATGGCGACGCCGACCTGTCGATCGTGTTCACGACGGACGGGGCCGCTCTACAAGGATCCGGAGACGTACACGATCCTCGAGGACGACCAGTCACTGCTCCCCGCGGGGAACGTGATCGTCACGGCGAGCCAGGAAGCGGCCGACGCGGCCGGTCCTGACTTCCAGGAGACGATCGAGCTCGTCCAGGAGCAGCTCGACCTGGAGGTCATGCAGGAGCTGAACGCCCGCGTGTCGCTGGATCGCGAGGATCCGGCCGACGTCGCGGCGGACTACCTCCAGCAGGCGGGCTACACCGAGTAGCTCACCCCGGCTCAAGCACCCGTTCGAAAGCGGCCGCCCACGGGCGGCCGCTTTCCTTTATGCAATAGCGGCTTGATGAAGTCCCCGGGCGGCTAATCAGTCCGAGGGAGGCGCACAGACCGCGTTCTCCGCGGCCGCCACCAGGATGTCGGCGCATCGCTCAACCGAAAGGCCGCGCTCGGTAAAGAGAGAGTCGAAGCTCTCAAAGCTCGTGATGAACCAGAGCGTGTGCGCGGCGGTCGCCCGACTCATGTCCTCCCGTAGGTAACCCTGCTCGTCGAGCCGCTTCGCCAGGCGCCGCATGCCCTCAGTGCGTTCCTCCAGCATCTCTGCAACTACCCCGCCTACCGCGTCAGGATCGAGCTGTGCCATCGAATGCAAAGCCCTGAACACGTCGCGGTCCCCGGCCTGCATTCGTGTGGCGGCTCGGATCCCTCCACGTAGGTGCTCGCGTGCGTCCTCGTGGCGCGTGGCGACCAACAGGTCCACGTAGCCCGTCCTTGCGTATACGTCAGCGGCCGCAGCCTCGAACAGGCCCTCGCGCGAGCCAAAGATCTCGTAGATCGTCGACCTGGCGACGCCGGCCGCCTTCGCCACGCCATCGACCGAGACGGTTTCAGCTGGGCTCTCGCGCAGATGGCGCAGCACGGCATCGATCACCTGCTGCCGGGTCTGCTCGGCCGCCTTCGCACGGAGCTTCTGCTGGTACTTGCGCTGAGCCACATGATGAGCCTACACGTTCATCCGACAGTGTGTCCGACGAAGTGCTATCTTACTTTCGCCCGACACTCTGTCTGATGAAAGGAAGAATTCTCAAATGACACCCCGCATCAATGAAGAAGTACCCGTTCTGGTCGCCGGGGCAGGGCCCGCGGGCCTGGTCGCCGCAGCCACCCTCGCCAAGTATGGGGTCGAAACGCTCGTGGTCGACACGAGACCCGCGCCCTCGCGGATACCACGAGCGAACGCAATCAACATGTCCGCCATGGAGCTCTTTCGGAGCTGGGGCCTGGAGTCCGAGATCCGCGAGGGAGACGTAGGTGTCGTGCCCCAAGCCCGACTCTCCGAGACGCTCTCGGATGCGGCCGAGGGCCACTCCGTGGAAGTCGGTTTTCCGAGCCGCGAGCAAAGCGACGTGCTCGGTCCGGCCCCTGCCGCCGCTGTCGCGCAGGACCATCTCGAGCCGATCCTCGAGCGTCACGTCGCTTCAAGTGGCGTGGCCCGGGTTGAGCGCGAGACCTCGGTGGTGGACGTCGAGATGGGGGTCAACGATGTGGTCGTCACGCTCGCCGACGCTCGGCTGGGACGTCAGCGCAGAGTTCGCGCCAAGTACCTCGTTGGCGCCGATGGCATCCGCAGCTCCGTCCGCTCGGCACTCGGCATCCGCAGTTGGTCGAGTGGGTCGCTCGGGGAGCGCCTCGCCGTCTTGATGCGAGGCCCGCTCTGGGAAGTCGCCGGAAGGGATCACCGCTACACGATCTACCTGACGCAGCAGGAGCGTGAGGATTTCTTCCTGCCGGTTGGAAAGCCCGACCGCTGGGTCTACGGTGCAAGTTGGGACTTCGATGCTGAGCCGCTCGAAACCATCTCTCATGACCGGGCTCGGGCGCTGATCCGAGCGGCTGCCGGCCGCGGAGACCTGGAGATCGAAATCGAACTTGTTCAGCGCGTCACCTACGAGGTCGCCTTGGCCCAGCGCTTCCGCGAAGGCAGGGCATTCCTAGTCGGCGACGCGGCACACCGCGTGACACCGCGGGGAGGGACGGGCATGAACAGCGCCATCCGCGATGGGTACGACCTGGCCTGGAAGCTGGCGTGGGTTCTCAAGCGATGGGCCGGAGAGGAGCTCCTTGACTCATATGAGGCGGAGCGACGCCTGGTCGCCGAGCACAATGCCCGGCGCTCGTCGGACCCCACGGGAACCCTCCGCTCCGCGGCCGAAGAGGTCCGCACCGACTTGGGTGGGCGCATTCGCCACATCTGGATTGCCGAGGGGCGCTCGTCACTTGACCTTCTCGGCCACGGGCTCACGCTCCTCACCGGCCCCAATGGTGAACATTGGAAGGCGTCCGCTGGACGCTTGGCGGGCGGGCCTCCGTTGGATGTCGAAGCCCTCGGGCCCATGGCGAGCCGAGCGCTCGGCGTTCCTGATCGCGGAGCGCTCCTGGTTCGCCCTGACGGTGTGCCAGTCGCCCTCTGGAGCGGCCAGCGAGGCCAGGGAGAGAGCCTCGCGCGGGAGATCGCCTTCATCTCAGGCGAGGCCCACGGCAACGCGCGCCTCCACGAGCGCCACGGCGCTCTCCCGAGCACCCTTCGAGCCCGTTCGCGCGCATGATCCCGTTCTTGGAAATCGAACATGGAAGGCAAGCTGGGCGGCGTTCCTGTGTTGGTGAACGCACGGCACGGGTCGAGGGTGTCCCAAACGGGATAGGCTCGGCCGCCGATGGCAGCGCCGAAGCTTGGAATCAACCTCGGCTACTGGGGGATCGGGCCCCAGGGCGACGAGGCCGTGGAGATCGTCAAAGCCGCGGAGGACGCGGGCTTCGACTCCGTCTGGGTCGCTGAGTCCTACGGCTCGGACGTCGTTTCGATTCTCTCCTGGCTGGCCCCGCAGACGTCCACGATCAAGCTGGGCGCGGCGATCATGCAGGTCCCCGCTCGGCCGCCTGCCGCCGCCGCGATGGCAGGCGCAACGATCGACGCCCTCTCCGGCGGGCGCTTCATCTTCGGGTTCGGCCCCTCGGGCCCGCAGGTTTCCGAGGGTTGGTACGGGGTCGAGTACGCGAAGCCGTGGGGCCGCACGCGCGAGTACATCGAGATCGTGCGCGAGATCGTCGCTCGCAAGGGCCCGCTCGAGCACTCGGGCGAGCACTGGAAGCTCCCGATCCAGGGCGGCACCGGGCAGGGCAAGGCGCTCAAGCTCAACTTCCACCCCGTCCGTGACGAGATCCCCGTCTTCGTCGGCGCGATCGGGCGCAAGTCGGTCGAGATGGCCGCCGAGATCTGCGACGGCTGGATCCCGATCTTCTTCTCGGCGGACAAGTTCGAGGAAACGTGGGGCGAGCACCTCGAAGCGGGCTTTGCCAAGGGAGGGCGGACCCGTTCCGACCTGGAGATCTCCCCGTCGGTCCAGGTCGCGATCGACGGCGACCTCGACGCGGCGCGCGCGGTCGTCAAGGCAGGACTCCTGTTGTATCTCGGGGGCATGGGCTCGCGGAAGACCAACTTCTACGTCGACCTCACCCACCGCTTCGGGTTCGGCGAGGTCGCCGACGAGGTCCAGGGCCTCTATCTCGACGGCAAGCGCGACGAGGCCTACAACGCGATCCCCGACGAGCTCGTTAACGCCACCTCGCTGGTCGGCACGGAGGATGAGGTCGCCCAGAAGATCGCATCGTTCTCCGATGCAGGGGTCGACCGCCTCATCTGCTCGGCGGTCCACTTCGACCAGGGCCAGCGCCTCCACACGATCAAGCGGCTAGCGGCACTTGTCGACGCGTCGGACTGAGCCGTTGGCGGCCTGGCCTTCAAGCTCGCCCCGGACAGCGTTCATCACTGGCGCCGGAAGCGGTATCGGCGCGGCGACGGCCGAGAGGCTTGCTGGCCAGGGCTGGAAGCTGGCGCTGGTCGACCTCGACGAGGCCGCCGCCCAGGCGACCGCCGACCGCTGTGGCGCGGAAGCCGTCGCATTCGGCGCCGACATCACGGACTCGGACAGCTTGAAAGCAGCCGTAGACGCCACCATCGAGCGCTTCGGCGGCATCGACGTCTGCTTCGCCAACGCGGGCATCGCGACCGAGGGCACGCTCCGCCACACCGAGCCCGAGGTATTCGCCGTTCAGGTCGACGTCAACCTCGTGGGCACCTACCGGACCGTCCACGCGTGCCTCCCACACCTGATTGCCTCGAAGGGCTACATGCTCCTGAACGCCTCGGCCTCGGCGATCGGGGCCCCTCCGGGCCTGGGCGCGTACGGATCCTCGAAGGCCGGCGTCGAGAGCCTGGGCGACACGCTCCGCCGCGAGGTCAAGCATCTCGGCGTGGACGTCGGTGTGGTCTATCTCCTGTTCATCGCCACCGACATGGTCGAAGGTGCGGAGCAGCACGGTGAGATCTTCAAGGCAATGCGCGCGAACTTCAGCGGTCCCCTCAACAAGCTTCTACCGGTCTCGCAGGCAGTTGACGCAATCGAGAAGGGGATCGAGCGGCGCGCCCGCCGGGTTAGCGCTCCGAAAGGGCTCATCGGCGCCCTCTATCGGGCGCGAGGAGTTGCGCCAGGTCTTGTCGAGCGCGACATGATCAAGATGGCGCCCGCGATCGAGGAGGCGACCGTGCGCGAGCGGGCGGAAAAGGGCGAGAAGGCCGGCTTGCGCACCGATACAGCCGCTACGGCCTCGGCAGCCGAGGCGATCGAGGAGAGAAGGTGAGCGAGGCAAGCGCGGCGACCGGGCGCGTCGTCCTCTTCGGGGCCACCGGATACACGGGCGACCTCACCGCGCGTGCAATGGCGAAGCGCGGGATGCGCCCCGTGCTTGCCGCGAGGCGGCAGGATGCCGTCGAGACGCTGGCCGCTGAGCTCGGGGGCCTGGAGTCGGCGGTCGCCGATGTCGCGGACCCCAGCTCGATCCGGGCGCTCCTCGAACGCGGCGACACGCTGGTCACCACCGTCGGCCCGTTCGCCCGTTGGGGCGACGCAGCCCTTGACGCCGCGATCGACGCCGGCGCCCACTACATCGACTCGACCGGCGAGCCTCCCTTCGTGCGCAGGGTCTTCGAGGACGCCGGCTCGCGCGCAGAGGCGAGCGGGACCGTTGCCATGACCGCGATGGGCTACGACTGGGTGCCGGGCAACCTGACCGGCGGACTCGTGCTGGCCGAGGCCGAGGACGCGGTCGGCGTCAGGATCGGCTACTTCGCCACCGGTAGGGGGCTGGGTGGCATGAGCGGCGGCACCCGCGCCTCGCTGATGGGCGCGCTGGTCGAGCCAAGCTTCCAGTTCCGCGACGGCTCGCTCGTGACCGAGCGGGGCGCGAAGAAGCTCCACTCGTTCGGCGTCGGCGGCAGGCAGCGGCAGGGCATCTCGGTCGGCACCTCGGAGGCCTTCTCGCTCCCGCGCGTCTACCCCGGACTGAAGGACGTCGAGGTCTACCTGGGCTGGTTCGGGCGCCAGAGCCGCGCGATGCAGGGCTTCTCGCTGGTCGGTTCGGGCATGACCAAGATTCCTGGCGTCCGCCAGGCCGGCAACGCCGCAGTGGGGCGCTTCGTCAAGACCTCGACCGGCGGCCCCGACGAGGAGGCGCGCAAGAACGGCGGCTCGCTGTTTGCCGCCGAGGCCCTGGACGAGTCCGGCAACGTCATCGCGACGGTCGGCGCCGGAGGCATCTCCGGCTATGAGTTCACCGGCCTGTTCCTCGCCTGGGCGGCCGAGGCGACGTCCAAGGGCGAGGCGGCGCAGGCCGGTGCGGGCGCGCGCGGACCCGTCGAGGCATTCGGCCTCGACCGCCTGGAGTCAGGGTGCGCTGAAAGCGGAATCAAGCGTTCCGACGGGTAACCGGCGAGCATCGGCACATAGCTGGATAGGCTCCTGCGCGCTTTGAAGATCGGGGTTCCGAAAGAAACGGCTGAGGGCGAGCGCCGCGTGGCGCTGATCCCGGATGTCGTGAAGTCCCTGGCCGACAAGGAGATCGCCGTCGTGGTCGAGTCCGGCGCAGGCGTCGAATCCGGCCACCCGGACGCCTCCTACACCGAGGCTGGCGCCGAGATCGGGGATCCCTGGGGAGCCGACGTCGTCGTCCACGTCGCGGTGCCCACGGCCGAGGAGATCGGCAAGGTCGGTAGGGGCAAGATCCTGATCGGCCACCTGGCCCCGCTCACCTCGGCCGAGACCAACAAGGCGCTCGCGTCAGCGGGCGTCACCTCGTTCGCGATGGAGGCCATCCCGCGCATCACCCGCGCGCAGGCCATGGACGCGCTCTCCTCGCAGGCGAATGTCGCGGGTTACGCCGCATCTCTTCTGGCGGCGCGCGAGGCAGGCCGCTTCTTCCCGATGATGACCACAGCCGCGGGCACCGTCTCGCCGGCGCGTGTGCTCGTCCTTGGCGCCGGTGTCGCGGGCCTTCAGGCGATCGCGACGGCCAAGCGCCTTGGCGCCGTCGTGTCCGGCTTCGACATCCGCCGCGCAGCCTGGGAGCAGATCGCCTCGCTCGGCGGGCGCCCCCTCGAGCTCGACTTCATCCCCGACGCGGAGGACGAGGGCGGCTATGCCCGTCCCCTCACCGAGGAGGAGAACGAGCAGGTGCGCGAGGCTCTGGCCGAGAACGCCGGCAAGCAGGACGTGATCATCACGACCGCCCAGATTCCCGGACGCGACGCACCGATCCTTCTGACGCGCCAAGCGGTGGCGAACATGAAGCCCGGCTCGGTGATCATCGACCTCGCGGGCGACTCCGGCGGCAACTGCGAGCTGACGGAGGCGCGCAGCACGGTCGTCTCCGACAACGGAGTCAAGGTGATCGCCCCCGCGAACCTCGCCTCCGACATGGCGGCCCACGCCTCGCAGCTCTACGCGAAGAACATCGAGAACCTCCTGGGCCTCCTCGTGGGCGAGGACGGACAGCTCAACCTGAACTTCGAAGACGAGGTGGTCGCCGGCGCCTGCATCACGCACGACGGCGAGATCCGCGGCGAAAGGACAATGCGTTGATGAGCGACGCAAGTCGAGAAACCAGCATGTGCCGGTGGGTGTCATGAGCGTCGTCACCGAGCTCACGATCTTCGTCCTTGCCGCCTTCGTCGGCTTCTCGGTCATCTCGAAGGTGCCCGCGACCCTCCACACGCCGCTGATGTCGCAGACGAACGCGATCCACGGCATCGTCATGCTCGGCGGGCTGATCGTCGCCGGCTATGCCGAGGGCGCGCTCGAGATGACGATCGCGTTCATCGCCATCGCCTTCGGGGCGATCAACATCGTGGGTGGCTTCATGGTCACCGACCGCATGCTCGGAATGTTCGTCCGCAAGCCGAAGCCGCCTGAGGAAGAGGATCCCAAGTGATCACCGGCCTCTTCGAGCCGGGCGGCGACGCGGCGACCATCCTTTACATCGTCTCGTTCTCGCTTTTCATCATCGGCCTGATGCAGGGCACGCACCCGCGCACCGCTAAGAACGGCAACCTGATCGCGGCCGGGGGCATGCTGATCGCGGTCGTCACGACCCTGCTCCTCGACGGCATCGGAAACTGGGGCGTGATCATCGGCGGGCTGGTTGTGGGCTCCGCGGTCGGCTACATCGCCTCGGTTCGCGTCCAGATGACCGAGATGCCGCAGATGGTGGCGCTCTACAACGGCGTCGGCGGCGGCGCGGTCGCGCTGATCGCGTGGTCGGAGTTCCGCCACGAGACGGCGTTCGAGCTCGAGACCTTCATCCCCATCCTCTTCGCTGCGGTGATCGGCTCGGTCTCGTTCTGGGGCTCGAACATCGCCTTCGCAAAGCTCCAGGACCTGATCCCGACCAAGCCGATCGCGGTGCCGGGGCAGCAGGTGATCAACGCGCTGCTCCTGATCGGGCTCCTCGTCGCGTGCGTGGTCCTCGCCTCGTCCGACGACCCGTCGGAGGGCCTCTTTATCGGCGTCCTGATCGGCGCCGCCCTCCTGGGCAACCTGGTCGTGCTCCCGATCGGCGGCGCGGACATGCCGGTCGTGATCTCGCTCCTCAACGCGGCGACCGGTCTCTCGGCGGCTGCTGCCGGATTCTCGCTCGACAACGTCTCGCTGATCGTCGCGGGAACGCTCGTCGGCTCCTCGGGAACCATCCTCACGATCGAAATGGCAACGGCCATGAACCGCTCGATCCCGAACATCCTGTTCGCGGGCTTCGGCGGGGCGCCCGCGGGCGGCGGTGCGCCGGGCGAGGAGCGCCCGCACACCTCGATCGGCGCCCAGGACGCTGCGATCAAGCTCGCCTACGCCGACTCGGTCGTGATCGTCCCCGGCTACGGCCTGGCCGTAGCGCAGGCCCAGCACGCCGTCAAGGAGATGGCGACAGAGCTCGAGAAGCGCGGCGTCGACGTGAACTACGCGATCCATCCCGTCGCCGGGCGAATGCCCGGGCACATGAACGTGCTTCTGGCCGAGGCGGACGTGCCCTACGAGAAGCTTCGTGAGATGGAGGACATCAACCCCGAGATGCCGCGCACCGACGTCGCGGTCATCATCGGCGCGAACGACGTCACCAACCCGGCAGCGAAGACGGACCCCGACTCGCCGATTGCGGGGATGCCGATCATCGAGGCCATGGAGGCCAAGCAGGTGATCGTCATCAAGCGCTCGATGTCGCCGGGCTTCGCCGGCATCGACAACGACCTCTTCTACCTGCCGAACACGGACATGCTTTTCGGCGACGCAAAGGCAGTTGCGGGCGAGATCGCCGCTTCGATCGAGGACCTGTAGCGGGACTAAGCGGGCCTAGCGGTCCGGCCCGCCGCGGCGCACCCGCGGTGCGGCCCAGCCGATCAGGGCGCCGAGCGCGCCGGCCAGGAGCAGCGCGAAGATCAGCGGGATCCGGGCGTCGATGAACAGGAACTTCACCTCGACCTCCTGGAGGTTCTGAAGGATCAGGATGGCCAGCATGATGCCCGCGGTGATCAGCGCGTAGGTCTTCCAGCCGCGACCTTTCTGCTTCGGCAATTCGGGTGGATCCGGTGTCACTCCGACACCGTATCGGCGCAGGGCGTTCGTGACGTGCGACGTGCCCCGGGCTTGGCGTATGCGTGCGACTCCATCCGCTGCGAGACCAGGGCGGTCAGGCGAGCCCGGAGTGGCTCGGGGTGGTCCTTGTGGTCTCGCTCGCGTTCGCTGCGATGGCGGCGAGGGGCGTGCACGTGCCAGGCGCCGATCTTGTTCGAGTCATCGCCGATCGGTTCGGATGCGCCGTGAACCTAGGCGACGGGTGCGGGTCGGAGTCGTTGGAACTGGTACTGGCGTATGGACCCGTGGCTGAGCTCGTCGACGGGCTCGTGCCTACGCTCGAGTACGAGGAAGGCATGCTCGCCCTGCCTGTGGACTGGCGTTCATGTCGCGAGGACGCGTGCGCCAACGGGACCGATTCGGGTGAGGCGACCGAATCGCAAACGGGCGAGCCGGTCTCGCTCTTCAGCCATGTCGTCAACTGCCTGGACCCGGAGACGCCGGATCCGCCGGAAGCGGAATGCGATGGAGACGCTGCGGGCAACCTCTACATCCAGTACTGGGCCTACTACCCGGACAGTGCGACGACGCCCTTCGACGAGCGGGCCTTCGGCCGGGCCGGCTACCACCCCGACGACTGGGAGTCGTTTCAGGTGCGCATCGGCCCCGACGGGGTCGAGGAGCGCGCGAGCTCACATCACGGCTACAACGACGAGAGCGGCGATCCGGTGAACGACACGGGGTTGCTGCCGGGCAAGTCCGCCTGGACGCCCGCATCGGGCCGCTACTGGATCTCGTCCAAGAGTCACGCGGGGCGGGTCGGCACTTGGCAGGGCCTGCCGCATCGCTGGACCCCGCCCGAGGACGTACGCGTGATCCCGCTCGAGACGATGCGAGACCAGTGGGGCGACTACGTGGGCTCGGCGGAGCACTTGCCGGCCTGGCTCAAGGACGTCTACTTCGACCCAGAGGCGACGGGGACGTCGGGCTAGGGCCACCGGCCGGCAACTCGGTCATGGAACGGCCGCATCGGCGGCTAGGCCCGAGTCCGGAGCCCGAGCAACCCGAGCATCCACTCGGCGTGCGTCATGACACGCTCGATCGAGTACTCGCCGGGGCGTTCGAGGAGGAGACGCGCCGCTTCTTCTGCGACGGCCTGAAGGGTGAGGGCGGTCAGCTCGGGGTCTGGCGAAGGCTCGGTGCTGCCGCCGGCAAGGGCCGTCGGGACGATCGCCGCAAGCTGCTGGGTCACGGCGGCGCGGATCTGGATCGCGCGCTCGCGCAAAACCTCTGGCGTTCCCTCGGCGGGGACAAGGACGAGCCGCCATGTGACCGGGTCGTCGCTGACCGCTTCGAGGAAAGCGCGGAGCGAGGTCATGAGCATCGCGGCCGGATCGTCGGTGTCCGTCTCGTTGGGGATGAGGGCCATCAGCTGTTGGACGGCGCGCGCTCCCTCGCGGTCGACCATCGCCCGCAGGAGCCCGGTGAGGTCGTCGAAGTGGGAGTAGACGACGGGGCGGGTGATGCCTGCGCGGCGGGCTACCGCGTCGATGGAGACACCGTGGAAGCCGCGCTCGCCCGCGAGCGCCTTGGTCACGTCGAGGATCTGCTCGCGCCGCTGCGGGCCGGTCAGGCGGGGGGCTCTTGTCGGGGTGCTTGCTTCCATGCGTTCTGTGGTAGGCTACACTAGTGTAACTTACAGTAGTGTAACCATGTAGATCCGCACGTAGCCACGAAATCCACCCTCCAGGAGATACTTCGCCCAATGCCTGCCACCGCCACCAGCCCCGCCGATTCGACCGCCTCGGCCGCCCGACCCGACCACGAGGTCGTGATCGTTGGAAACGGCTTCTCAGGCATCGGAGCAGCGATCAAGCTCAAAGAGGCCGGCATCGAGGACTTCGTCGTCTTCGACAAGGCCGACTCGGTCGCGGGCACCTGGCGCGAGAACACCTATCCCGGCTGCGCCTGTGATGTCCCGTCGCATATGTACTCGTTCTCTTTCGAGCAGAACCCGGACTGGTCCGAGATGTACGCGCCCCAGCAGGAGATCCGCGACTACCTCGAACGCGTGACCGACAGATACGGCGTCCGCCCGCACCTGCGTCTCGGCTTCCGCGCCGTCTCGGCTGAGTGGGACGAGGCCGCCGGCCTCTGGCACTGCGTCGGCGACGGACCGGACGGCAAGGAGGAGCTCACCGCCCGCTTCCTCATCTCCGGCATCGGCGGCCTCCACGTCCCTGCGAAGCCGCACCTTCAGGGCCTCGAGGGCTTCGAGGGCGCCGCCTTCCACTCCGCCGAGTGGGACCATTCCGTGGACCTCAAGGGCAAGCGCGTCGCCGTCATCGGCACCGGCGCGTCTGCCATCCAGTTCGTCCCAGAGATTGCGGGCGACGTCGAGCAGCTCGACCTCTACCAGCGCACCGCACCTTGGGTCCTCCCAAAGCTCGACCGCCACATCCCCAAGTTCGAACGGCGCATCTACCGGCGCTTTCCTTTCCTCCAGAGGGCGTATCGCCGGGTCCTCTACTGGTACCTCGAGCTCGTGATCTACCGCGTCATCACCAACAAGCGCTTCGGAAAGATCTTCGAGCGCGCCGGCCTCAAGAATCTCGATCGTCAGGTGACGGACCCCGTCAAGCGCAAGAAGCTCACGCCCCACTACGAGCTCGGCTGCAAGCGCATCCTGATGTCGAACAGCTATTACAGGGCCCTCGACAAGCCGAATGCAGACGTCGTCACCGAGCCGATCGCCGAAGTGGGCCCGTGCTCGATCATCACTGCGGACGGCGTTACCCGCGAGGCCGACGTGATCATCTACGGAACCGGTTTCGACACCCAGGCCCTCGCCTCGTCGGTCGAGTTCACGGGGACGGAAGGCGAAACGCTCGCGGAGCTCTGGCAGCGAGAGGGCATCCAGGCCCACCGGGGCACGATGATCTCGGGCTTCCCGAACCTGTTCTTCCTGCTCGGGCCGAACACCGCCCTCGGGCACAACTCGGTCGTCTTCATGATCGAGTGCCAGATCCGCCTGGTCGTCCAGGCGATCGAGGAGGCGCGGCGCAGGGATGCGTCGGTCTCGCCGGCCAAGAGTGCCCAGGACTCCTACAACTCGAAGATGCAGGCCGACCTCGGCGACGCCGTCTGGTCGCGCGGCTGCAAGAGCTGGTACCTCGACGCGCAGGGCCGCAACATCACGCTGTGGCCCGGCGAGACGTTCCGTTTCTACGAGTCGACCCGCAAGCTCGATCCGGCTGAGTACGAGTGGGCAGAGGCGGGCGCTGATGCGTCCGCCGGCTCTGACCACTCCGAGCTCGCCGAGGTCGCCTGATGGCCCGCCGCTGGGCGTGGCCGCGGCAGCTTCGGAATGTGCGCGCGTGCAGGTATAAAGGCGTCCGATAGGCGGTCTAGCTTCCCGCGCATGGCTAAGCGCGAAGCGCAGGCCCGTTCGGAGATACCTCGGAAAGGGGTGCCCGTGACGCTCAGCTCGGCTGCCTTCACCGCTCCGCATAAGGCCGAGGAAGAGGTGGAGGTAGAAGCTCTGGCTGCCCCGCGGATAAAAGCCACGAAGGCTGAGCGGAACCCGAAGCGGGAGCGCCTCTACACCGACATCGGCGGCGCAGTGATCGGGATCGGCGGAGCGGCCGCGCTGCTCAACTTCGTGCTGATGAAGTAACCCGCTACTTCGGCGGCATGCGGATCGCGCCGTCGAGGCGGATCGTCTCGCCGTTCAGCATCTGGTTCTCGATGATCGAGAGCGCCAGGTGTGCGAACTCGTCCGGGACGCCGAGCCGCGAGGGAAACGGGATGCCCGCGCCCAGCGCCTGGCGGTTCTCCTCGGGAAGAGCAGCCAGAAGCGGCGTGTCGAAAAGGCCTGGCGCGATGGTGTTGACGCGGATGCCGCGGCCGGCGAGGTCGCGAGCTGCTGGAAGGGTGAGGCCGACGATTCCGGCCTTTGACGCCGCGTAAGCGGTTTGGCCGATCTGCCCGTCGAAGGCGGCGATGGACGCCGTGTTCACGCAAACGCCCCGCTCGCCGTCGGCGTCCGGTTCGTTATCGGACATCGCGGTGGCGGCGAGGCGAAGCACGTTGAACGTCCCGATCAGGTTCACCTTCACGACGTTCGAGAAGTATTCGAGGTTGTGGGGTCCCTGCTTTGACGCCGTACGCTGGGCCCAGCCGATCCCCGCGCAGCAGACCGAGATGCGAAGGCCGCCGTCCGCTCCCGCCGCGGCATCGACCGCGGCCTTGACCTGGTCCTCCTCCACCACGTTCGCTTCTACGAATCTGGCGCGATCGCCGAGCTCTGATGCAAGAGCCTGGCCCTTGCCCATGTCGAGGTCGGAGATCACAACGCTTGCGCCTGCGGCATGGAGGCGCCGGGTCGTCGCTTCGCCCAGCCCCGAGGCCCCGCCAGAGATCAGCGCGCTTGCGCCGTTGACATCCATCGCTGCGGGAGCGTAATGAAGTAACTCGCGCGTAACGCCAGTGCTCGTGAGGGTGACTAGGGTTTCATCATCGCGACGTCGCAGACCCGGACCGATCTGAAGGACCAAATCGCGGAGCGCCTCGCCGAGGCGCGCGAGATGACCCTGCGGGTGGTCGAGCCGCTCACCGACGACCAGCTCAACCGCGTCTACTCGGACATCCTCTCGCCGCTGGCCTGGGACCTCGGCCACATCGCGAACTTCGAGGAGTTGTGGCTCGTTCAGACGATCGGCGGGCGCGAGCCGATGGACGGCGACCTCGGCCGCTTCTACGACGCGATCGAGAACCCGCGCGCGACGCGCAACGAGCTGCCGATCCTGCGCGGCGACGAGCTTCGCACGTACATGGGGGAGGTGCGCGAGCGGACGCTGGAGGTCTTGGACGGCATCGAGCTCGAGGACACCGACGACCGGCTGCTCGCAGAAGGACTCGTCTATGAGCTCATCCTCGCTCACGAGCACCAGCACAACGAAACGATGCTCCAGCTCCTCCAGATGGTCGAGACCTACGAGCCCTCGGACGCAACGGCGATCCCGGCGCCGGACGATGAGCAAACCGTGAGGGGTCAGGCCCCTGACGAAGTGCGCGTAGAAGCCGGCGAGTTCCAGATCGGCGCGGGGGAGAGCGGCTTTGCGTACGACAACGAGCGATCGCGGCATGCCGTCGAGCTCGCCTCGTTCGAGATTGACCGGACGCCCGTGACGAACGCGGACTGGATCGACTTCATGGACGAGACGGACGCCGTGCCGCCCCTCTATTGGGAGCGCGACGGCGACGGGCGATGGCTGCGGATCGCGATGGGCCGGGCGAACAGGGTGGACTTGGATCAGCCCGTCATCCACGTCGATCATGGCGCCGCGACCGCGTACGCCGAGTGGGCCGGCAAGCGCCTGCCGACCGAGTTCGAGTGGGAGGCTGCAGCGCGCACCGGTGATCTCGAGTTGCTCGGCGCGGTGTGGGAGTGGACGTCCTCGGACTTCCAGGCCTACCCCGGCTTCGAGGCGTTCCCCTACGACGAGTACTCAAAGGTCTTCTTCGGCACCGACTACAAGGTGCTCCGCGGGGGATCGTGGGCCACGCATGAGAGCGTCATCCGGACCACCTTCCGTAACTGGGACCTGCCCAAGCGCCGGCAGATCTTCTCGGGACTTCGCTGCGCAAAGGACGTTGGATGAGCAGCTTTAGCTGCGAAACAAGCACGAGTGCCGTTGGTTGTCTGTGATGAGCGCATCGGCTGAAACCACCCCCGACGTCTCGGTCGATGTCCACCTGCCGCCGGGCGGCCCGCTCTCCGGCATGGCGGCCGACGTTCGAATCGGACTCACCAAGCCGTTCAAGGAGCTCTCGCCGCGCTACTTCTACGACGAGCGGGGCTCCGAGCTCTTCGAGCAGATCACCGAGCTGCCCGAGTACTACCCGACCCGCGCCGAGCGGGCGATCCTCGTAGACGACTCGGCCGGGATCGTCGAAGTCGCCGGCAACCCGGCGACGCTCATCGAGCTCGGATCGGGGTCGGCGTCGAAGACGCGCGTGCTGCTCGACGCGATGCGCGACGCGGGCGGCCTCCACGCATACGCGCCGGTGGACATCTCCGAGGAGATCACCCGCGATACAGCGGCGAAGATCGCCGACGAGTACGGAATCCAGGTACGCGGTCTGGTTTGCGACTTCGAGCGCGACCTGGAGCGCATCCCCCTCGTGGGACCGCGGGTGATCGCCTTCCTTGGCGGCACGATCGGGAACTTCGAGCCGCAGCAGCGCGCCTCGTTCCTCGCCCGGGTGGCGAACCTGCTCGGGCCAGACGATCACTTCCTGCTGGGCACGGACCTGATCAAGGACCGCGCCACGCTCGAGGCCGCCTACAACGACTCGGCGGGCGTCACGGCGGAGTTCAACTTGAACGTCTTGGCGGTCCTGAACGATCGGCTCGGGGCCGACTTCGACCTGGACAGCTTCGAGCACGCCGCCTTCTGGGACGACGAGAACCTGTTCGTCGACATCCGCCTGCGCTCGCTCCGGCGCCAGCTCGTCGAGATCTCCGAGCTCGAGATGACGGTCGCATTCGAGCGCGGCGAGGAGATGCGAACGGAGATCTCGACGAAGTTCGCCCGTCCGGGGCTTGAGGGGATCTACGCGGAGGCCGGCCTCGAGATGACGGGCTGGTGGACGGACCCCGAGGGCCTGTTCGGGCTGTCTCTCGCTCGCCGCTTGCGTGCGGACTGGTGCCTGGCGCCGTGCTTGGCACGGTGCCTGGCACCTAGCGCGGCGCCAACGCCTCGATCAGGTCGCCCAGCTTGTCCGGGCTCGTGATCGGCGTCAAAACGGGGAGGGTGATTCCGCCGTCGGTAAAGCGCGCGATCCGCTCGTGCATCTCGTCGGGCTCGCCAAGAATGAACATCTCGTCGATCAGCTCCCACGGCGCCTCGGCCGCGGCCTTCTGGCGGTCCTTGGCCTTCCACGCCTCGACCATGGGGTCGATTGCATCCGAGTGGCCTAGCCAGCGGTAGAACGCTTCGTAGACCGGGACCGTGATGTAGGAGGAGAACATGAACCGCGCGATCGGCTCGACCTCCTCGCGCTTGCCGGGCAGGCAGAAGAAGCGGCACAGGAGCTCGAACCCGCTGGGCGCGCCCGCAATGCCCTCGACGACCTGGGGCAGGCCCGAGATCGGCAGGAAGTTCGAGAAGGCGCCGCTCGCCCGCTCGACGGCGAGCTTGAGCATCCGCCCGCGGAGCGCGGCCAAGACGACTGGGATCTCGTGTTGGGGCTTCGTCTCGAGCTTGAAGCCGTTGTCCGTGCGATCACCCTTGAGCGCCACGTCCAGAAAGTCGAGCGTTTCCTTCACCTTTGAATAGGGCTTTTCGAACGGGATGCCGTTCCAGCCCTCGACGATGCGATCCGACGAGGCGCCGATGCCAAGGACGAAGCGCCCGCCGGTCGCGTCTGCCATCGAGGCGGCCTGCTGGGCGAGGAGCGCCGGGCCACGCTGAAAGACGCCGACGACGCCGGTTCCTACACGCACCTGCGTGGCGTGGGCAGCGGCGAAGGCCAGAGGCGTGAAGCCGTCGGGTCCTGCGGTCTCGCCAGACCACACGTCCGTGTAGCCCGCGGCCTCGGCTCGCTTCACCAGATCGACCTGATCCGCGATCGAGGTCATGGGCAGCGGCAGCGTCAATCCCCAGCGGCTCATGCCTGGAACCTATTGATATAGGCTCGCGCCGGGATGGAGATCTCGAACCTGGATCGCAACAGGACGATCGCCGGCGCAATTGCGTCGCTGGCGTTGATTCTTAGCCTCTTCTTCCTTCCCTGGTTCGAACTGACGGACACGCCGGCGCGCTCGACCGGGCACGTGGGTGCGGCGGGTCGTCGCCGGGGCGGCGCGTGGAGGAGGTGCGACGTCTCCTGCACCGGCTGGGAGACGTTCGGGATCCTCAAGTACGCGCTCCTACTCGCGGCGCTAGCGCCCGCGATCCTGGGCTACATCCTGATCCGCGGTCACAAGCTCTCGTACCCGCCGGGCGAGATGACGATGATCGCCGGCTTCGCGGCCTTCGTTCTCATCGCCTACAACGGGATCCTGTTCAAACCCGAGCCGGTCGAGGGGCAGGTTTTCGGCACGACGCTCGGCATTGGTTACTGGGTGGCGCTCGCCTCGGCTGCGGTGATCGGCATCGTCGGCTTCCTGCGCTCGATGGAGTCCGGCGGGCGCCAGAAGCGCAAAGCGCCCGGCACCGTCTGACACCGGGAAGCCACTTACGCGTGCCTTCGGCACTTGCACATGCTGCTTTCGGGGCAAGGCCCCTCACGAAATAACCGCCGATAGGCTCAGGCGCGATGGGAGTCATCTCTCACGACGTTCGCGACTCGACGAAGCCGGATCGCAACCTCGCGATCGAGCTCGTCCGGGTCACCGAGGCCGCAGCGCTCGCGGCGGCGCGCTGGACCGGGCGCGGCGACAAGGAGGCGGCCGATCAGGCTGCCGTCGACGCCATGCGCCTGTTGCTCGACACCGTGCCGATGGACGGCATCGTCGTCATTGGCGAGGGCGAGAAGGACGAGGCGCCGATGCTCTACAACGGCGAGCACATCGGCGACGGCAGCCCGCCCAACGTGGATATCGCCGTTGACCCGCTCGAGGGCACCACGCTCTGCGCGAAGGGCATGCCGTCAGCGCTCGCGGTGATCGCGCTCAGCGAGCGGGGCACGATGTTCGACCCCGGCCCGTGCGTCTACATGGAGAAGCTCGCGGGCGGTCCCGACATCGCCGACCTCTTGACGCTCGATGAGCCCCTCACGACGGTGATCGAGCGCGTCGCCGAGCGCAAGGGAACCGAAACGAGCGGCGTGACCGTGATGATGCTCGATCGCCCGCGCCACGTCGAGCAGATGGAGAAGGTCCGCGAAGTCGGCGGACGCATCCGCCTGATCTCGGACGGCGATGTCTCCGCCGCGCTCTTCGCCGTCTCGGAATCGACCGGCGTGGACCTTCTGTGGGGGATCGGCGGAACCCCCGAAGGAGTGATCTCGGCGGCCGCCATCAAGTGCCTCGGCGGCGAGATGCTCGGACGCCTGTGGCCCCGCGACGAAGCGGAGCGCCAGGAGGCGATCGACGCGGGCTACGACCTCAGCGAGATCTTGAACGCCGACCGCCTGGTCTCCGGCGACGACGTCTTCTTCGCCGCGACGGGAGTCACCGACGGCGAGCTCCTGCAAGGCGTGCGCTATCCGCGCTCGGGCCAGGCGTCCACGGAGTCGCTGGTGACCCGCTCACGCTCGGGGACCGTGCGCACGGTCCAAGCCCGTCACGACCAGGCGAAGCTGAGAGAGATCACGGGCGGCAGGTACGGCTGACGCGCGGACGGTTGGGTACGTTGGGCCACGTGGAACGCGGGAACCACAAGCCGGGACGCCTCCTTGCCGTGGTCGGCGCCACCGGCTACATCGGTCGCAAGCTGACGCTCGAACTGCTCGAGCGCGACGAGCCCGTACGCGCGGTCGCGCGCTCTCCCGAGAAGGCGAAGGACCTCGACGAGGCAGGCGCCGAGGTCGTCAAGGCGGACGTGCTCGAAGACGAGGGCCTCGCCGAAGCCCTGGCGGATGTGTCGATCGCCTACTACCTCGTCCACTCGATGGGGCGCGGCGCGTCGGACGATTCGTTCGCCGAGCGCGACAAGCAGGGCGCAGAGAACTTCGGTCAGGCGGCGAAGGCCGCAGGCGTCGATCTGATCGTCTATCTGGGCGGGCTTTCGGACGGAGGCTCCAAGCATCTGGCGAGCCGCCACGAGAGCGCCGAGATCCTCCAGGCGTCGGGCGTGCCCGTCACCTACGTGCGCGCCGCTGCCGTGATTGGCGCCGGCTCGGAGTCGTTCCTCATCCCCTACTACCTCGTCAAGAGGCTGCCGGCCATGGTCACGCCGCGCTGGGCGCGGACGAAGACCCAGCCCGTCTCGATCGCCGACGCCGTCCAGCTACCTCGCCGATATCCCGAGAATCGAGGCGACGCACGGCCGCGAGATCGAGATCGGCGGCCCCGATGTCACGACCTACGGCGGGATGATGGACGCGATGGCCCGCGGGCTCAACATCAACCCGCGGCCCCGTCTTGGAGTGCCGGTCCTGACTCCCAGGCCTCTCGTCGCAGTGGATCGGCCTCGTGACGCCCGTCGACACCGGCGTCGCCCGCCCGCTCATCGGCGGCATGGAGGTCGAGACGATCGTCAAGGACCCGTCGGGCATGGCCCTCTTCGACATCGAGCCGATGAACATCGACGAGGCGATGAAGGCAGCGCTCGAGGAGCGCCAAGAACGGCGGCTAGGACTCCGCTGCCCGCCGTCCATCGATTCGATCTCGTCCATATCCCCGCCATCCGGCGCCAAGGCGCCCACGGGCGACTTGGGAAGGTCGAGCCGCGCGAGCGAGCGCAGGAAGCCGTGCGTCACCCAGGTGTGGATGCGGACCTGCGTGGCTGAGTAGACCCTCACGCCGATGCGCGCGAACCAGCCACCGCCGCGCAGGAAGGGATAGAAGTTCGAGACCTCGGTGCGGACGTGTACGCGGACGTCCTTCGCCTCGTCACCGGGATCCTCGCTTCGGACCGTGATGCGGAGCATGCCCTGGCCGCGGCCGTTCGGCGCGACCAAAAGCCCTCGTTCGATCCGCCATGTCACCTGCCCGAGCCCGGGCCCGATCGTGTACTCGGGCTTGCGGAACCGGAGCAGAGGCAGGCGGCGCGAGATGAAGACGACGGTCCGCGAGGAGGGCTCGTAGACGACTCGGATCGCGCCAAGTGAGACCTTGGTGAGAAACGCCCAGTACGAGCGCGCGAGGCGCTCCAGGTACTCGGGCTTCCACATCTGGCGATAGATCTCGGCCGGCATCTCGACCTCGGCCTCCTGGATCGACTTGACGGCGTCGGCGGTCGTGATCGGGCCAGTCTCGGGGTCGGGCAGAACGGTTACGCGCGCAGGTGTACTCATGCTGAAGACGCCCTCCTTGAACCCTGGCAGGTCCAGGCTGCCCGTGTCGCGGAGCTCGTATCGGAGGGCGTTGATCACCGCACCCGACAAGGAGCGCCAAAGAGAGGAGGTAGAACCAGATCAAAGTGATCAGAATGAATCCGAGCGCCCCGCCGATCCTGTCGGCGTCTGAGATGGATGTGAGGTAGACGGGGAAGACCGCGTTGCCGATGGCGGTCGTCACCGTCACGAACATCGCACCGGGCCAAACGCCATGCCACGGGACGTGCCCCTTCGGCACGACGTAGTACATGAAGCTCACGAGGCCGAACGTCAGCGCCAGCGCCAGCACCAGAACGATCACGCTTCGCAACCCCTGCACCTCGTCGAGGCCGAACGGCAGGTCCTCTGAGCTGGAAAGCGCCAGGTTCTCTGCGAGCGGGATGACGATGCTGGCTGCAAGAAAGAGCGTGACGACGAGGAGCATCAGAAGGGCGAAACGCTTCTGGGCGAGCCAGCTCCGGCACTCGACGTGGTAGATCCGGCAGAAGGCCGTGTCCATGGCTCCCCAGAACGAGGCGCCGATCCAGATGGCGCCGATCGCGGCGGCGATACCGATCGTGGTCGAGCTGTCGCGGATGCGATCGACCGTGCGCGCCACCTCGTCGCCCTCGACGGCCGGGAAGATCCCCTGGAGGTCGTTGATGACCGTCTGCTCGACGTTTCCCGACTCGATCACCTTCCCGAACACGAACAGGATGAGGAGCGCGAACGGAAACAGCGCGAGGGCCAGGTTGAAGGCGACCATCGCCGCCATGCCCGTGATGTTCTCCCGATAGGCCCGGTGCCAGAAGGCGCGAAGCCAGTCCCTGATCCTGGATCTCAAGGCCTGTCGATCGACTTGCGAGCCGCCTCGAGCGCTCTGCTCGTGAAGCGAATTCCCGCGGTCGCTGCCTGGGCGACAACTGCGACGCCCGCCCATGCGAGGTCCTCAACCCCCTGGATCGACGGCTGCGGCGCCAGTGGGTCCTCGATCGGCTGCGGTGGGTCCGGCTCGTTTTCGGGTTCGGGGGCGGGCTCGGGCTCGGCAGCCTGCGGCTCGGGCTCGGGTGGAGCGGGCAGGCTCCGCGACTTCCTGGGCGTCGTCGGCTGGGGTCGTCTCTGCGTCCGTGTTGCGGCGCCTGGGGCTGCGCGAGCCGGGCCGCGTCGAGGGCAGGTTGCCGAAAACGCCCTCAGGGCTGTCTGCGTTGTTTTCCACTCCTGACGGGAATCTACCCACGCGCGGCGAACGAGATGGCAGTGGCTACGATCGTCGCAGGTCTAATCAACCGCTTCGGGGCGTCCGATTAAAAGGACGAGGTCTGTGTGGAGACCAAGGATTTGTGATTAGGAGCAAGGAGAGGCGAGCGAGCTGATGGTTGCCGCGGAACTGCAGGAGCTGGAGGAGGTCAAGAACCTCGTCACCAAGGGCCAGGCCGAGGGCGTGATCGCCTATGGCGACGTCGCTACCGCGCTGCGGGAGGTAGACGTCGACGAGGGCGATATCGAAGAGCTCTACGGCTTCATCGAGAGTCAGGGAGTCGAGCTCGTCGACGACGTCGACCCTGCTCAAAAGCAGGCGCCGGACGCGCAACGCACCGACGGCAAGCGCAGGCGGCGAAAGGCGCCGTCGCTCGACCTGAAGCCGGACATGACGACCGATTCCCTTCAGCTGTTCCTGAAGGACATCGGCAAGGTGCGCCTCCTCACGGCTCAGGAAGAGGTCGATCTCGCCAAGCGCATCGAGCGCGGCGACCTCGACGCGAAGCAGAAGATGGTCGAGTCGAACCTCCGCCTCGTCGTCTCGATCGCGAAGAACTACCGCAATCAGGGACTTCCCTTCCTCGACCTGATCCAGGAAGGCACGCTCGGCCTCGTCCGCGCCGCCGAGAAGTTCGACTATCGCAAGGGCTTCAAGTTCTCGACGTACGCGACCTGGTGGATCCGCCAGGCGATCGCCCGCGCCCTTGCCGACAAGGCGCGCACGATCCGCATCCCCGTCCACGTGGTCGAGAAGCTGAACAAGATCGGCCGCGCCGAGCGCAAGCTCGTCACGGAGCTTGGCCGCGAGCCTACCCCGGAGGAGATCGCCGACGTCACCGGCATCGACCCCGAGGAGGTCGACCAGATCAAGCGCTCCGCCCAGGCGCCCGTCTCGCTCGAAAAGCCGGTGGGCGACGAGGAGGAGTCGGAGTTCGGCCAGTTCATCGCCGACGAGAAGGCCGAGTCGCCGTTCGACCGCGCCGCCGACCTCCTCACCAAGGAGGCGCTCCGCGAGGCGCTCGAGAACCTCTCATACCGCGAGCGCCGCGTGCTCGAGCTCCGCTACGGGCTCGGCGGCGAGCATCCCCGCACTCTCGACGAGGTGGGGCGCACGTTCAACGTCACGCGCGAGCGCATCCGCCAGATCGAGAACCAGTCGCTGAAGAAGCTCCAGTCGCTGGCGGAAGCCCAGAAGCTCCGCGACGTCGCCTAGCCCTTCTCGGCCTTACGAAAACGAAACGAGGCGCCGGTTCGGCGCCTCGTTCGAATCCGTTTTGTGGCTGGGGTCAGTCGTCGTCCGCCCCCGACTCGTCCTCGTCCGCCCCGTCGTCCTCGGAGCCGACGACCTCGAAGTCGCGATTCACCTGGACGTCGGTCATGGTGCCGTCGTCAAGCGTCACCTCGACCTCGTAGTAGCTCTCCTCGTCGCCGGTCTCCGTCTCCGTGACGGTTCCGCCGCCGGTTTCCTCGAGCGCTGCGGCGGACGCCTTCTCCAGCGCGGCCCCCTTGATCGGCGCCTCGTTGTCATCGCCGCCACCCGCCACTGCGATGCCGGCGGCTGCCGCGCCGGCCGCGAGAACCGAGGCGGCGCCGATTGCGATCTTCTTCTTTGTATCCATGTTCATCAGCCTCCGTGGACTGGTCGGTTTCAGGGTATGCCACAGGTTGTACGGGGGCCTGGTGAAACGACGATGAAAGCGTCAGGCAGGGCTCGGCAGCTCGATCCAGACATCGGCGCCGGTGTCGGTACCGGTTGCGATGCCCGCTCTTCCGCCGTGCGCAGCGGCGATCGTCTCCACGATCGCGAGCCCAAGCCCGGCGCCCCCGCGGCCACGCGCCGCGTCGCCGCGGCTGAAGCGCTCGAACGCCTGCTCTCGAAAGTCCTCGTCGAAACCGACCCCCTCGTCGCGCACATGAAGCCGCACGCCTCCGTTGGAGCGCTGAGCGGATAGCTCAATCCGGCCCGCGCCGTGGCGAAGCGCGTTCTCGACGAGGTTCGTGAGGGCTTGCTCGATCCGCAGGCGATCTGCGCGGATCGACAGGCCGGGCTCGGCCGTCACGGTCAGGGTGCGGTTGGAAGCCCGCACGCGAGCCTCAAAGCGACTGGCCACGCGGTTCAGAAGGCCCCTCGCGTCGACATCCTCGGTTGTCACCGCCAGGCCGTCCTCCCCGGAGCGGGCGACCACCAGGAGGTCGTCCGCGAGCTGCGCCAGGCGGTCCACCTCTTCGACGCCGGACGCGATCGCTGTTCTGAGCGCCGCTTCGTCCTCCGCATAGCGCAGCGCAAGCTCCAGCTCGGCTTTGTGGAGGGCAAGGGGGGTCCGGAGTTCGTGGCTTGCATCGTCGACGAAGCGCCGCTCTCGCTCGTAGCCGCGCTCGAGCGGGTCGAGCGCCCGCCCCGCGACCCAGTAGCCGCCGAGGCTTGCCAGGAGAAGGGCCAGCGGGCCGCCGATGAGGAGGAGCAGGGCCAGGTTGCGCACTGACTCGTCGCGGTCCTCGAGCGTCGCGCCGGCCACTGCGAGCCTTCCGTCGTCGATCTCCACCGCGAGCACGCGGACCCTCCCGTCAAGGCCATCGATCGACTCGAAGTCATTGGTGCCCGGGCCCTCAACGAGGGCGCCCTCGCCGGCAACCTGCTCGGTCGAGAGCGCGACCTCGCCGTCCGGCCCGATGATCTGGGCAAAGCTGTCCTCGGGGTCGAGTTGCTGGTCCAGACCCGAATCCCCCTGCGTTCTGCTCGCGAGATCCGCCACTCGGACCTCGAGGTTGTCGTTCACCGCCTCGTCGAGCTGGTCGCGCGTCTGGATGAAGATGAACGCCCCGAACGCGGTGAGGACGATCGCCATCGCGATGGTGAACGCAAGCGTGATCTGAAGGCGAACCGAGAGACGATTCACGACTCACCGCCGTCCTCGCGCATGCGGTACCCCGAGCCTCGCACCGTTTCGATCGAGCTGACACCGAACGGCTTGTCCACCTTCGCCCGCAAGAACCGCACGTAGGAGTCGACGACGTTGGAGCGGTTCTCGTACTCGTAGTCCCAGGCGTGCTCGAGAAGCTCGAACCGGCTCATGACGCGACCGGGATTTCGCATCAGGGTTTCGAGCAGGGCGAACTCCTTCGAGGAGAGCTCGATCTCGGTCTTGCCCCGATATGCCATGCGACGCGCCGGGTCGAGACGCAGAGATCCGACCGTGAGCTCGGTGGGCCGCTCCGGCGCGCCTCGGCGTACCAGCGCGCGCAGCCGGGCAAGAAGCTCCGCGTAGGAGAAGGGTTTGGTCAGGTAGTCGTCCGCTCCCGCGTCGAGTCCTTCGACCCGGTCGCGTACGGCATCGCGTGCTGTGAGCATCAGGACGGGCGACCACACGCCGGCCTCCCGAAGCGCCCGGCAGACCTTGAAGCCGTCGAGCCCGGGCAGCATGACGTCGAGGATGATCGCGTCGTACTCAGTCGCTTGCCCTCGGGCGAGCGCGTCTGGTCCCTCGTTCACCACGTCGACCGCCATCCCCTCGCGCTCGAAGCCGCGCTTGAGGAGGGTCGCGAGCTTCCGCTCGTCCTCTGCGATCAGGACTCTCATACGGTCGGGGCAGGGTCCCGGGCCTGTATGAAGCGAAGATGAAAGCGCTGGCCTCGATTTCACGAGGCTTTCATCGTGCCGCGCAACGGTGGCCGCGTCAACCACCGAAGGAGCACCGGCATGAGCAAGGTCAAGAACACAATGTCATGCGCGGTCATCATCGCCACCATCGCGCTGGTTGCGTGCGGCGGCGACGAAGACACGAGTGTGTCCGAGGACGTCTCGGCCGGCCTGCCGCAGGGCTCCGAGCCTGTCGAGCTCGACCCCACCGAGTTCACGACGGAGATCGACAACCCGTACCTGCCCTTCGCGGTCGGAAGCAGGTGGGTCTATTCGGAGACGGCAGACGGAGAGCCTGACCAGAAGGTCGTCGTCGAGGTCACGGGCAAGACAAAGTCGATCGCGAACGGCGTCGAGGCGATCGTCGTCCGCGACACGGTCACCGAGGACGGTGAGCTCGTCGAGCTCACGGACGACTGGTTCGCGCAGGACTCCGCGGGGAACGTCTGGTACCTCGGCGAGGACACGGCCGAGTACGAGAACGGCAAGCGGGTCTGCCGCTGCGGCTCGTTCGAGGCAGGCGTGGACGGCGCCGAGGCCGGAGTCATCATGCCCGCCAACCCCGAGGTCGGGATGACCTATCGCCAGGAGTACTACAAGGGCGAGGCGGAGGACGAGGGCAAGGTCCTGAGTCTCGACGAGATGGCCCAGGCACCGGCCGGGCTCTATTCCGAGACCCTGATGACACGGGACACCAATCCGCTGGAGCCCAAGGTCTCTGAGCACAAATTCTTCGCCGAGGGCGTGGGCCTGGTTCTGGCCGTCCATGTTTCGGGCGGCGAGGGGCGCGAGGAGCTCGTCTCATTCGTACCCGGGGAGGAGTAGCCGTCCCCGGACGGCGAGAGCACGACGCCAAGGACCAGTTCAAGAAGAAACCCAGGTACTAGCGCCTTCGCGCCTAAAGATTCCGTACCTGGCGCCGATAGGCCTAGTGATGGCTTTTGACATCGATCAAGCCCTGCGCTACGTGGTCGAGCACGAGGGCTCAGACCTCCACGTCAAGGTGCCCGCGAAGCCGATGGCACGCGTCCATGGCGTGCTCGATCCCATTCCGGACACCGAAACCCTCACGCCCGAGGACACCGACGCCGCGCTGAAGCACATCTGCCATGACCCGAATCTCCTCGCCGAGTTCGGCAACGTCGGCGAGGCCGACTTCTCCTACGAGGTGCCGGGCGTCTCCCGCTTCCGCGTGAACGCCTTCCGCCAGCGCGGCCACGTCTCGATCGTCTGCCGCGCGATCCCGTTCCAGATACGCACGATCGATGACCTCGGCCTGCCCCAGGTGATCAAGGACCTCGCCGACGAGAAGCGCGGAATCATCCTCTTGACCGGCACGACCGGTTCGGGAAAGTCGACCACGCTCGCGGCGATGATCGATCAGATCAACTCGACGCAGCCCGAGCACATCGTCACGCTCGAGGACCCGATCGAGTACCTCCACCGCGACAAGCGCTCGATCATCAACCAGCGCGAGGTCGGCCATGACACCGAGAGCTTTGCCCGAGCCATGAAGCGCGTTCTGCGCCAGGACCCGGACGTGATCCTGATCGGGGAGATGCGCGACGAGGAGACGGTCCGGACGTCGCTGTCAGCCGCCGAGACCGGCCACCTCGTGCTCTCGACGCTCCACACCCTGGACGCCACCGAGACGATCAACCGCATCATCGACTTCTTCCCGCCGCACCTGCAGCAGCAGGCACGCGTGATGCTGGCCTCGACCCTTCGCGGCGTCGTCGGCCAGCGCCTGATGCCGAAGATCGGCGGCGGCCGCGTCGCCGTCTGCGAGGTCCTCGTGGTGACGGGCCGCGTCCAGGACCTGATCCTGAACCCGAACGAGACGGGCAAGATCACCGAAGTCATCGCCGAGGGCGAGTACTACGGCATGCAGACCTTCGACCAGGGCCTCCTCAAGCACGTGATGGCAGGCACCATCACCGAGGAGGATGCGATGACGGGCGCTTCGAGCCCGCACGACTTCAAGCTCATGCTCCAGGCCGGCGGCCAGCGCGCCTCGGGCATCGAGCAGGTTATGGCCAACGGCGACTCGGAAGCCACTCCCGCGCCCGAGCCGGACGAGCCCGTCGCCACGCCTCAGCGCCCCGTCGCCGAGCTTCTCGGCCAGTAGCGCAAGCTGGCGCCCGTCCTCGCGTTTCAGCGGAGGTTGTACGTCTATGAGGCGTCGAACCCTCCGCTAAGCGCAGAAAACAGCCGCTCAAGCCAACGCTTCACAATCTGAAGCGTTGGCTATAATCCGGCTCGCTGGCTTCCAAGAGAACCCGCTATCGAGGCCGGGAAGGCTCAGCCGCCGAGCATGGGAAAAATGGACACTACTTGCCCCGTCTGTAGAACCGCCGAGATCATCTCCGGCAAGTGGACCCTCCTCGTCATTCGCGACCTCGCGGGTGGCTCCAAGCGCTTCTGCGAGCTCGAGCGCTCGCTCGCCGGGATCAGCCCGCGGACGCTCTCGCTCAGGCTCCGCTGCCTGGAAGAGCACGGCGTCGTCGAGCGCCACACCTACCCAGAGGTTCCGCCGCGCGTCGAATATGCGCTCACGGACAAGGGCGAGGCACTCGTGCCGCTGATCGACGACATGCGCGCCTACGGGCAGGCATGGCTCGACGCGGACGAGCGCCAACCCGCCGCGGCCTAGTTCAGGCCTGAGCCGCGGCGCCTGCAAGCGCCGTTGCATGAAGGAGCGTGGGCACGCCGGGAGAACCTCCCATTCATGCGTGACTTGGTGCTCCGCGAGGGGCTGAAAACGATGGCCGGCGATGCCGCGTTGCTCCTTCGGGACCTCCTGGCTTCGGGGGTAGAGGTGCCTTACGAGGTGCGTGAGTCAGGGGCGGGGTCGCCGCTTGCGGAGTACGTGCCGCAGACGTCGGCGTTCATTCGCGACAACGCGTCGCAGCTCGCCGCGCTGGATTCCTACGGCACCACCTGTGCGGCTCTCGAGTCCGACGGCCTCGCGACCTCATACCTCGAGGAGATGGGCGTGCCCGTTCCCGCGGACAGCCGCCGCCGCGCTGAGCTGGCAGGCGTCGTCTTCCTGTGCCGCCTCTGGCAGGGCTCCACGGACTTCACCCTGGACGACGTCCGCCTGGCCGAGACGATCGAGGAGCTTCTCGACTGTGGCGAGGTTTCGTTCGGCGAGGTCGAGATCGCGGTCCCGCTGCGCGGGTTCCAGATGGAGGTCGAAAAGCTCGAGCTCGCCGGCGCCACGATCGTCCGCTCCGACACCGTCGACGTGCCCACCGAAGCTCGCGGCCTGGACGGCATGGGCGGAGCCTCGTGGGAGCCTTCGTTCCTTGTCGTCGCCCGCATTGACTCGATCGGCGCCCAGGACGACGAGAGCAACACGGGCATCCGAGCGGTCGCAGCCTTCAAGCAGGTCGTCACCACCCTTCGCCTGTTCAAGGCCGGCGGCGTCGCGCTGGGCCCGCACGCCTGGGTCAAGGCCGGCGGCGACCGCTGGCGGCGTGTCTCGACGGGCGCGGGACGTCCCCGCCCGGGTGGCTACCGCCTGGCGGACACCGAGCTCGGCGATCTTGCGGCACTCTCGAGGGGGCTCGCCCACGGGTCGACACCCTTCCACCGCATGACCCGCGGCGAGAGCGGCTTCCCCGCGATCCTTGCCCGTGCCGTTTCGCGCTTCGAGGCTGGGCTCGAGCGTCCGGTGACGCTTGAGGCGCTGAACGACTACCTCCTGACCCTTCGCTTCCTGCTCGAGGGCGGAGGCCCCGCCTCCCTCAGCATGTCCATGCGAGTTGCCTCGCTTACCGCGGAGCCGGACAACCGCACCGCGGTCAAAGCCGTGATCGACCGGGCGATCGCGCTGGAGCGCGAGCTCTGGTCGGGCGAGCCGGCGATGGGCGGCGACGCGCACCTGCCGGCGGACGTCGCAGCGGAGGTCGAGGACATGACGCGCGCGATCCTTCGGGACGCAGCGCTCGGTCACCTGGGCACGGAGCTCAGGACGACCGCCGACGAGATCCTGTTGGGCGACGGCCTTCGCGTGGGCGAGGGAACCGACGCCGACCGCGGCGAGACCGCGGAGTGGGGCGCTGCGATGCGCGAGGCCGAACTAGCCGACCAGCTCGACGCTTCATTGGTCGAGGAATCACCGTTCACCGAGGAGGGCGAGCCCATCGACGAGTACGAGCCGGAAGACCTGCCGATGTCGGACGAGCCCTTCGCAGAGCCGGAAGGCCCGAAGTTCGTCCGCGCCGAGAACAAGATCCACGAGCACCTCGCGCCGGACGTAGACCCCGCCTTCGAATGGTCGGAGCCCGCCCCGCGCACAGAGCGCGAGCCGGACCGCGAGCCGCGCTTTACCCTGCCTGAGCGCCAGCCAGGCGTGGAGTCACAGTTCGGTGCGAGGGACGAGGAGGCTGAGTCCGTGAACGAGCCCGAACCAGAGGGCGAGGTGCGGATCCTGCGCGCGGTGCCCGACGACGGTCCAGTCGCCGCGCTCATCGCCGATTCCGACAACCACCGTAAGGAAGTCGCGAGCCGCGTCTCATTCCTCTTCCCGCGCCCCGAGACCACCGAGTGGTCTGTGAACGAGGTCGGATACGACCGCACCCGGCGTGCTCGGGTTGACACTGACGAAGACGCTGGCTAGCCGACGCTCGGGTAGCTGACTCCGGTCAGCTCCTCCGAGATCTCCCATAGCCGCTTCGCGTCCTCCTCGGAGCGCGACGCTCTCGTGGAGCCGACCAGTTTTGGGTGCCCGCGCGCCTCGCCGATGCCGGAAGGGCCGACGTAGGCGCCCGATGTCACCTCGGGAACGGTCGCCGCGTAGAGAGACGGCAGGGCGCCCATCTCGTCGGATTGGGCGATGACCAGATTGCCGAGGCGAGCCATCGACACGTTGACGAAGCTCTTAAACCCACCACCGATCCCGGGGCCTGACGACTGGAGGTGCGTCGCGGCGTATCCGGGGTGGGCCGCCGCGCTGGTGATTCCCCAGCCTCCGGCCGCGGAGCGCCGGCCAAGCTCGTTCGCGAACAGGAGGTTGGCGAGCTTCGACTGCCCGTAGCGGCCCCAGCGGGTGTAGCTCTCCTCGCCCTGCAAGTCGTCCCAGTCCATCGAGCCCGTTCGGTGGGCCATCGATGAGACGGTGACCACCCGCGCCTCGTCGTTGGCCGCCATGAGGCGATCGAGGACGAGGCCGGTCAAGGCGAAGTGGCCGAGGTGGTTGGTGCCGAACTGGAGCTCAAAGCCGTCCGCGGTCACCTCACGCGGAGGCGCCATGACGCCCGCGTTGTTGACGAGGCCGTCGAGGGACTCGACCGACTCGGAGACGACGCTCGCGAAGTCGCGAACGGAGCTGAGGTCGGCGAGGTCGAGTCGTGCGAGCTGGGGGCCGGGTCCGCTTGCGGCCTCCGCTACGTCCTCCAGGGCGTGCTGGCCGCGCTCCGGGTCGCGGCACCCGAGGATGACCGTTGCGCCCGCCCTTGCGAGCTCACGGGCGGTGACTAGCCCGATGCCGCTGTTCGCGCCCGTGACGGCCCAGGTGCGCCCGGCCTGAGAGGGGACGTCGTCATGGCTCCAGCCGCTCATTCTGAGTTCACCTTAGGCAGCTGCGAGCCGAACAGGAAGCGGTTCACCTCCATGAGCCCTGCGAGGTCGTGGACGTCATCGTCCAGGTAGGGCACCTCGATGATCACGCTTGTTCCCAGCTCCTCAGCGAGGCGTTCGATGTTCTGGCGGTCGCGCTCGGCCAGTAGCCGGTAGTCGTCGTAGGTGGCGGCCACGCGGTCCCCCAAGTCGCTACCGAGGGCGTCGCGGAGCTTTGCTGCCGCGCTATCCGAAAGCGCGCCGCCGGCGCGATGGACCTTGTTCACGATGGCTCCGCCGAACGGCAGGCTCTGCTCGGCCAGCTTGTCGCGGAAGTACGAGGCCTCGGCGATCGTCTCGGACTGCGGGCCACAGACGACGAGAAAGGAGCTGTGCTCATTCGACAGGAGCTCGTTCACCTTGGTCGCGCGTTCGCGGAAGCCACCCACCATTCCCGAGAACGAACCGAAGAACTCCGAGAGGTCCTGAAGTAGGTCGACGCCCGTGATTCGCCTCAGGATCGAGAACATCAGCGAGGTGCCGCGGCCGGCCACCTTGGCCGCAAAGCCCGTCGGCGCCAGAAAGACCTGTAGCGAGCGCCCCTCGATGAACTGGAGAAGGCGGTTCGGCGCCTCGAGAAAGTCCAGCGCGTTCCGCGATGGTGGGGTGTCGAGGACCAGGAGGTCGTAGCGGTCCTCCGACCAGATCTCATAGAGCTTCTCCATCGCCATGTACTCCTGAGATCCCGCGAGCGCAGAGGAGAGCTCGATGTAGATGCGGTTCGAGAGCACCGCGTCCCGCGTGTCCTCGTCCGGTGCGTTCTTTTCGACGACCTCGTCGAAGGTCGCCTTGGAGTCGAGCATCATCGCCCACAGCTCCCCCTCACCCGGATCGACGCCGGCGCGGGTGAAGAGTGCGGGGTCCACCTGCCGCTCGACGTTTCCCAGCTCGGCGAGGCCGAGTGAGTCCGCCAGGCGCTTGGCGGGGTCGATCGTTAGCACCGCGACCTTCAGGCCTTGAGCCGCCATCCCCGCTGCGATCGCGGCCGAAGTGGTTGTTTTGCCGACTCCTCCGGGCCCGGCACAGATCAGGATGCGCTTCCCGCGAGCAAGCTCCGGCACCGAGGTCATGGGACCACCGCCGCGAGCTGTCGGAGCTCGTCGATCCCGAGCTCCGGTGAGAACAGGAAGGGCATGGTCGTCACAGGGGCTCGGGTGGTGCTCTCGAGGCGGGCGAGCTGCTCGCGCTGCGAAGCAGCGCGCCGGCTCACCGCAAGCGCCGCGATGATCGCGTCCCTTTCGGGGCCGGACGCCTTCTCGAGGCCCGCGAGCAGGGCGTCCCCATCAGCCGCATCGAACCGCTCGGGGTAGAGGCCGTTCAGGAAGATGTGGTCCACCGCCACGCCAACGGTCCTGGTGAGGTCCCGCTCGAGCGACGCCGTCTCGTTCACGGGCATCTCCTCTGGCAAGGCGACGATGGCGACGCCGGTCTTGCGGTGGTTCGTTATGAGCTTGTGGAGCGTCTCGGCCTGCGCGGCGATCGGGCCGACGCGCGCCACGTTCGCGAATGTTCGCGGCGTCTGGAGAAAGCCCACCCCGTGGCCCGTGGCGGGCGCATCGACGATCACCAGGTCGTACGGCTTACCCGACTTGACCTTCCGCTCGTCGAGCGTGAGCTCCCACACCTTGCCGATGGTCACGAGCTCACGAAGCCCGGGCGTAGCCGCCGCCAGGTACGTGAAGAGCTTCGAGCGAAAGAGGAGGTCGCGCATCGCCTTCACCCTGAGCGACAGCAGGACGTACTCGCGCATCGCCTCGTCCGGGTCGATTGAGATCGCGTAGAGGTTCGGCTGGAGTTCGGTCTCCTTGAAGCCGACGTTCGCGCGATGAAACGCGTGCGAGATGCGCTCCTGAGAGGCGACCTCGCAGATGATCGCGCGCCGCCCGCGCTCGGCTGCCTTCATCCCGAGGGCGAGCGCGACTGTCGATTTGCCGACGCCCCCCTTGCCCGTGACGACCACGAGCCGCTTGTCCAACAGGTCCTTGACCGGGCGATCCTTTCACGCGGGTCCTCTTTCACGAGAAGGAAAGGCCCACGCAGGTGCGAATAGTCGCGAGCGTATGGGTCTTTTTAATCGTGCATCTCGCCACTCAGGCGGAAACGGCGGCGGACCTGGTCCGGCGACCGCTGGCCGCGAATCCACGCATGACGCCGATCTCGGCGCCGAGCTTGCCGAACTGGGGGAGCTCGTGCCTGAGAAGCGCGAGGAGGACGCCCCGGTGCCAGGCACGGTGCCTGGCACCGAGCCCGTCGCCGATGTGGTCGAGGAGCTCGAGGAGGCCGAGGAAGTGGCATCCGCCGAGGTCGAGGTAGAGGCGAGCCCGGAGGCACCGGCCATCGTGGCTGAGCCCGCAGACCCCGATGCCGATCGCATCAACTTCGAGGACGCTCTTTCGCCGCGCCGTGGCGCGATCAGCGCCGGAACGCCGAGCTTGGAGCGAGGCCGAGCGGCCGGTCGGCACCGCCAAGGTGATGTCCTTCGCGAACCAGAAGGGCGGCGTTGCGAAGACCACGACAACGCTCAACCTTGCTGTGGCGCTCGCCGAGATGGGCCATCGTGTGCTCTGCATCGACCTGGATCCTCAGGGCAACCTGACGATGAGCCAGGGCATCGACCCCGACAAGGTCGAGAAGTCGATGTACGACGTGCTCGTCCACCACATCCCGCTAAAGGATGTGATCCAGAAGCGAGAGATCGATATCGCAGTCGCCTCGATCGACCTGGCCGGCGCCGAGATCGCGATGTCGACCCAGATCGGCCGCGAGCGTTCGCTCGAGAAGGCGATCCGAGGGGTCGAGAACGACTACGACTTCGTCTGCATCGACACGCCGCCGAGTTTGGGGCTCTTGACCGTCAACGCGCTCACCGCGTCGAACAGCGTGGTCGTGCCGGTCCAGTGCGAGTACCTCTCGATGCGCGGGCTGATGCAGCTCCAGAACACGCTCGAGATGATCCGCGAGAACCTGAACCCCAAGGTCCAGGTCGAGGGCATCCTGCCCACGATGCTGGACTCGCGGACGGTCCACGCCAAGGAGGCCGTGGAGCTCCTGGAGGAGAACTTCGGCGATCTCGTGTTCAAGACCCGGATCCGCAAGGCGATCAAGTTCGCCGAGGCACCGGTGCGCGGTGCCAGCGTCCTGAAGTACGATCCGCAGTCGAACGCCGCGGACTACTACCGGGAGCTCGCCAAGGAGGTCTTGAGCCATGGCGCGACGTAAGAGGGCAAGCATGAGGGAGGGGCCACTCGCGGACCTTTTCCGCTCGACTGAGGCTCCCGCGGATCCGCCCGAGGCACCCGCGCTGCCGCCGCGCCATGACGAGCGTGAGCGCGAGGAAGAGACGCGAACGATGCCCGCCGTGCCCGAGCCCGAGGCGCGTGAGCCCGAGCCCGACTACGAGCCCGCGCCGCGTGAGCCCGAGCCCGAGAGCGCGCCGCCCTCCCGAGCGCCGATCTTCGATGTCGAGGACGACGACCCGGTCGCCGAGAGTTCGACCGCTCCCGGCGCCAAGGAGCGCCTGTCCAGGATCTTCGCCGAGGACGCTGAGCCCTCGGGGGCCATGTACGGCCGCGAGGAGCCCGATTACTCGCGCAGCTATGAGGACGTCGGGCCTCACACGCCTGTGATCCGCGTGGTCGGCGTCGGCGGCGCCGGCGTGAACGCGGTCAACCGCATGGTCGAGGCCGGGATTCCCGGCGTCGAGTTCATGGCGATCAACACAGATCTTCAGTCGCTCCAGCAGTCGCTGGCCGACGTGACCGTGCATCTGGGCACGGGCGCCAGCCGCGGCCTGGGCGCGGGCTCGAATCCCGAGCTCGGCTACCGCTCCGCGTTCGAGGAGCAGGACAAGATCAAGCGCCTCCTCAAGGGCTCCGACATGGTCTTCGTGGCCGCGGGCGCCGGCGGAGGCACGGGCACCGGAGCCGCACCGGTCGTCGCTCGCCTCGCGCGTGACGTCGGCGCGCTCACGGTCGGCATCGTCACCAAGCCGTTCCGCTTCGAGGGCACGCGCCGTGCCTCGCAGGCGGACGATGGAGTGGACGCCCTTGCTTCCGAGGTCGACACGCTGATCGTCGTGCCGAACGAGAAGCTCCTCTCGGTCCTTGCGACGAACACGACGATGATCGAGGCCTTCCAGGTCGCGGACGACGTCCTGCGCCAGGGCGTGCAGGGCATCTCCGAGTTGATCACGCTTCCTGGCCTGATCAACCTCGACTTCGCCGACGTACGCACGACGATGCGGGACGCCGGTCAGGCGCTCCTGGGGATCGGCATGGGCGCGGGCGACAACCGCGCGGTCATCGCCGCCGAGAAGGCGGTCTCGTCACCGCTCCTCGAGACCTCGGTCACCGGAGCGCGCTCGATCCTGCTCTCGATCACCGCGGGAGAGGACCTCACCCTGCTCGAGGTCTCGGATGCCGCCAAGGTCGTCCAGGAGGCCGCGCACCCCGACGCCAACATCATCTTCGGCGCCAATATCGACGAGTCGCTCAACGACCAGGTGTGGGTCACCGTGATCGCCACACGCTTCGACGGCCGCGGGCGCAAGGCCGATGGCTCCACCTC
This sequence comes from uncultured bacterium, assembly GCA_963725035.1. Taxonomy (GTDB): domain Bacteria; phylum Actinomycetota; class Thermoleophilia; order Solirubrobacterales; family 70-9; genus JALZKA01. The sequence goes on from CAVRWX010000011.1 coordinate 110,423, forward strand.
GCTGAAGCGCGAGGCAGGCACCACCTCGACCGCGACGCGGCGCCCACCAGAGCGCCGCGCCGGTACGGCCAAGGAGTTCGAGTCGCGCCCGCGCGACCTCGAGCTGGACGTACCCGAGTTCTTACCCGGCCGCAAGTAGAGCGTCAGTCGTCCCCATCCTGCACCGAGCGTAGGAATTCACTCGCATAGCGAGTGTTTCCCTTCGTTCGACAACGCCGAGAGGTGGAATTCCCGCACACTTCGCGGGAATTCCACCTCTCGGTGAGATGGGCGCTCAGGCGCCCGGGCGGTGACCTGCGCTACAGGGTCTCGAGCAGCTCCTCGAGGCGGTCGTAGGTCTCGCCCATGCCGCCTTCCATTCCCGAGCCGAGCATGCCGTCGCGCTCCACTCCGAAGTGGAACGTCGAGGTTGCAAGCACGCGGGTCTGGTCGCCCAGGTCCTCGAGCTCGATCGCGTCGACCGAGATGTAGCCGGGCATTCCGCCCCACTCGAACGTCTGCTCTATCCGCTCAGGCGCATCGATCACGCGGTACGTGCCGCTGAACGCATCGTCGCCGTTCTCGCTCTCGCAGACATAGTGCCAGCGGCCGCCCGGCTCGACGTTCATCTCCTCGACGCGCGTCGTAGTCCCGTGCGGGCCCCACCACTTGGGGATCAGCTCGGGGTCCGTCATCGCCTTATAGACCTTCTCGCGCGGGGCGTTGAAGGTCCGTTCGGCCTTGATCTCGCGCTCACCCACGGCCTCGACCGTGAGCTTTCCGCTCTGTGCTGTGTCAGTCATTCGCTGACTCCTTCCGGTTGTTGTTTCCAACAGCTCTCCGAGGCGATCGAGTCGGTCCTCGAGCGCAGCACGGTGCCGCTCGATCCACCATTCCGCCGGGTCGGGCCCGGCCGGATCGATTGAGCACAGGCGCTGGCGCCCGATCTTCTCGGTTGCGACCAGGCCGGCGTCCTCAAGGACCGCAACATGCTTCTTCATGCCCGTCAGGGACATGCCGAAGGGCGCCGCGAGCTCTGAGATCGTCGCGCTGCCGGCAGCCAGCCGGTTGAGCACGGCACGGCGCGTGGGATCTGCCAATGCGCCGAAGGCCCGGTCGATTCGCTCTCGTTGATACTGAACCATCTAGTTCAGTATTACACATCACGCGGAGGAATGCAAGGTGGGACCGAAGTCGGTCTTAAGCTGCGCGCATGGCAGACCGCGGAGTCGTTGCCGGCGGGCACCCCGCCACGGCCGAGGCGGGCGCGTGGGCGCTGCGCGAGGGCGGCAACGCGGTCGACGCCGCGGTTGCGGCGGTGCTGACCTCGTTCGCCACCGAGAGCTCGCTCACGGGCCTCGGCGGAGGCGGCTTCATGCTCGTTCACGACTCCGATCGCTCCGTGCTCATCGACTTCTTTGTCGCGGCGCCGGGTCATGCCGGCACCGAGCGGAAGTCCGAGCTGGTCGCGGCTCCCGTGGAGTTCACCGACTCGGTCTCCCAGGTCTTCAACATCGGGGCAGCGTCATGCGGCGTCCCCGGCACCGCCGCAGGCCTCGAGCGGGCGCTCCGGGACTTCGGCTCGATGCCGCTCTCAGAGCTCGTCGCGCCGGCGATCTCGGCCGCCCGCGACGGCGTCCCCGTCGACGCCAGGGGCGCCTACCTCTTCAAGATCCTCTCGCCCATCCTCGTTCACGAGCCCGAGGCGGCCGCGATCTACGCGCCAGACGGACGGCTCTTGGGCGAGGGGGACACCTTCCGCTTCCCCGAACTGGCGGATGCGCTGGAGCTTTTCGCGGCCGAGGGCTCGGAGCCCTTCTACCGGGGCGAGGTCGCCAAGAAGGTGAGCGACTGGGTGCTGGAGCGCGGCGGGACACTTGCGTCCGGCGACCTTGCCGCTTACGAGCCCGTCGTTCGCGAGCCCGTCAGGGCGCACTTCCGCGACTGTGAAGTGGTGACCAACCCGCCGCCGTCGTCTGGCGGAACGCTCATCGCCTTCGCGCTGGAGCTGCTCGACCGGATGGGCTCCGCGGGCGTCGAGGAACTGGTCGCCGTGATGGCTGAAGCGCAGGACGCGCGGGGCGACGAGTTCGTGCGCGGCCTTTCCGAAGAGGGTTTCGCCTCGCGCTTCCTGGATCCCGAGATGCTTGCCAAAGCGTCCCGGTCGGTATCCAGCCGTCTCGGCTCGACCACGCACATCACGGCGATGGACGGCGGCGGATGCTGCGCATCGGTGACCTGCTCGAACGGCACCGGGTCGGGCCTGGTGGTGCCTGGCACCGGCGTCCACGTGAACAACATGCTCGGCGAGGAGGACCTGAACCCGCTCGGCTTCCACCTCTGGGAGGCGGGTTCACGCCTGCCTTCGATGATGTCGCCGACGATCATCCTCCGCGACGGCGAGCTCGTGGCCGGCCTCGGAAGCGCGGGCTCGAACCGCATCCGCTCAGCGATCGTCCAGGTGATCCTGCGCCTGATCGACGACGGCATGGCCGTGGACGCGGCGGTCCAGGCTCCCCGCGTCCATTTCGAAGGTGCGGTTGTCAGCGCCGAGCCCGGAATCGACTCGGAAGCGCTGGCGCGGATCGAGGCGGGCGGGGCCGAGGTCGACCGGTGGGCCGAGCGGAACATGTTCTTCGGCGGCGTTCAGGCCGTCACGCGCGATCCGGGAACGGGTGAGCTGAGCGCCGCAGGTGACCCCAGGCGCGGCGGGGCGGTCGCGTTCGCCTAGTTCTTCACCGGTGCCAGGCACTTGGACGCGTCGAGACGAAGGATCCCGCCAGGTCCGGATGCCTGGCACCGGACAAACACCTAGGAGAAGGTGACCTTGCCGTTCATCTTCGCTGCCTCGGCGATCTCACGAGATCGCTTCAGCATCCCGACCAGGTCGTGAAGGGCCTGGCCAAGAAGCTTCATCCGCTCGGCCTCTGAGCGGAGCTCCAGGAGGCGCTGCTTGGTCAGGACGGGCAGTTCGACGCGGGCGGCGATCGCATACGCGTCGCTTTCCTCGAGACCGTCGATCTCCGGCTCCGAGCCCGACACGCGGCGCACCAGGTCGGCGAACGCCTCGCGGGCGTCGTCGGCGGCGTCCGGATCGCCGGGCTCCTCGTCCTCGGACAGTGCAACCGCCTCGACCTCACCGGCCGGGTACTCGGTGCCGTCGAAGCGCTCAAGCACTCGGAACGGCTCCTCGCCCGTTACGAGGATGTCCATCCGCCCGTCCTCGAAGGTCTCAAGCACCTCGGTCACGCGGGCGGTGCATCCGATCCGCCGGGCGCTGCCGTCGTCGTCGCGAAGCACGATGCCGAACGGCTCCTCGGTCTCCAGGCAGTGGCCGATCATGCGCTTGTATCGCTCCTCGAAGATGTGGAGCGGCATGAGCTCGCCGGGCAGGAGGACGATCGGAAGCTCGAACAGCGGGAGCTCGCTTGTGGCGTCGTCATCCACGCCCCTGAAATTGTAAGCCCGGGGAGACAATCGCACCGACAATCCGGCGATCGGCCAGAATGCGCGCTCGATGAGCGTCGACTGGGAATCCGAGGGCCTCCTTGAGGGCACGGAGGGCAAGGCCCGCGAGGGGCGCCGTCAGCTTCTCGACGAGCTCAGCGAGTCCGGCGTGGGTCTCGAGGAGCTTCGTGACGCGGTTGAGGAGGGGCGGCTTGTCCTCCTGCCGCTCGAGCGGGCGCTTGTGGGCGACGGTCCACGGCTTAAGCAGGAGGAGGTCGCCGAGAAATCGGGCGTGCCCGTGGAGTTCCTGCGCCGGAACTGGCGCGCATTGGGAATGCCGGAACCCCAGGGCGACGAGAAGTTGTTCACCGAGCGCGACATCGAGGCGGCGAAGCAGGTGAAGAAGCTCCGCGATATCGGCATCCCCGAGGACGAGATGCTTCAGGTCTCTCGCGTGATCGGCATGACGATGTCCCAGCTTGCCGCCGCCAATCGCGGGCTGGGTGTCAGGGTCTTTGCCGAGGAGGGCGACTCTGAGCTGGAGGTGGGAAAGCGGTTCGCCGCGATTGCGCAGGGCGTGGCGCCGCTGCTCGGCTCGATCCTTGAATACGCGCTTCAGCTTCACATGCGCGAGCAGATCCGCCATGACGCCTTCGCGTCCGCCGAGATCTCCGCGGAGGTCGAGGCGGGGATCGAGATCGCGGTCGCGTTCGCCGACCTGGTCGGGTTTACGAAGCTTGGAGAGCGGCTGGACCCGGCCGAGATCGGGGATCTGACCGACGAGCTCTCGAACATCGCCTCCGAGGTTGCCGGGGGCCCGGTGCGGCTCGTGAAGTTGATCGGCGACGCGGTGATGCTGACCTCACAAGACCCCGAGGCCCTGCTCGACGCGGCCCTCGAACTCGTCGCGAAGTCCGAGCAGGGAGGGGAGGACTTTCCGCTCCTGCGCGCGGGCGTCGCCAAGGGCCGCGTCGTTGCGCGCGGAGGCGACTACTACGGCCGGCCCGTCAACCTCGCGAGCCGCATCACCGCCATGGCTCGCCCGGGAAGCGTCGTCTGCGACCAGGCGATGCACGACGCGCTCGAGAATGGCTACGACTGGTCATTCGCCGGCGCCAGGCGCCTCAAGGGCATCAAAGGCGACGAGAGGCTCTTCCGCGCCCGGCCTGCGAAGCCTGACTGAAACCAAACGTCCAACGCTGTGCCCTATAGGGGGTAGTGCTGGACGTTTGGGTGTTATCGAGCGTTCAGGATCGCGCCGGCTGCGGCTTCGCCGGAGCGCACCGCGCCGTCCATGTAGCCGCACCACACAGACGCGTACTCCGTGGCGGCGAAGTGGAGCGGGCCGGCGGGCTCGCGCAGCGCTCGCCCGTGCTTGCCCAGAACTCCGGGCCCCAGATTCGAGACGGGGCCGCCGCGCGCCCACTCCTCCGCGAGCCAGTCGCGTTCGAGGAATTGGTCCGCCTCGAGCGCCATGGGGCCGAAGAGCCTCGCGAAACCGCCCAAAGCGACCTCGCGTCGTCCCGCGGCAGGCAGCTCCGCGTAGCCCGGGGCATCCTCGGCCCCGACGAAGCCGACCAGCGCGCCCGGCGTTCCCGGCGGCGGCGTGTTGTCGAAGGTGACGCTCACCGCGCTCGTGGTGCCGACACCCTCGCCGCTGAGGTCGTCGTCCCGCCAGAAAGGTTCGGCGTACGTGGCGGTCAGCTTTATGAGGTTGCCGCCCTTCCATGCCGCGGCGAGCGCTGCGTGTGCAGCGGGCAGCCCAGGCTCGAACTTGATCGTGCGTAGGAGGGCCGGCGGCACAGCGATCACCGCCCTTCGCGCCTTTACCGTGGCGCTTGCGCTCGCCAGCTCGATCCCGTCGGTACTCCAGCGCACCTCGGAAACCGGCGAGCCAAGACGGACGCGCTCACCGAGCTCGGTGGCCATGCGCTCGGCGATCAGTGCCGAGCCGCCCACGATCCGATCCTGCTGCGCGCCGTCTTCGACGTCCAGGAGCTTCTCGAAGCCTCCGCCGGCGCCCATGTAGGCGAGCGCCCACAGGAGCGAGAGCTCCCGCGGCTCGGCGCCCCAGACCGTCTTGCAGCTGAGCGCGATCAGCTCGCGGGCTTTGCGGGTCTTCGTATGCCGCTCGATCCACTCGCCGAACGTGATCGAGTCGAGCTCAGCGGCCCCTTTGGCTTCCCAGGGAGCGGCGGGATCGACCTTCCGTACAGCCCGCCCGAGCCTCGTGCGGGCAATCCCGAGATCGGCGAGGACGAGCGGCGAGAGCTTGGGGATCGTGCCGCGGTAGCGCCGAAGGCGGCCGCCCGTTTCGATCACGTTCTGCCCCTCGGTCCGGGTCGGGAAAGTCTCCAGGCCGAGCTCCTCGATCAGCGCGAGAACGCGATCCTGCGTCGGCCCAACCCATTGGCCTCCCATCTCGGTGTGCTCGGTCTCGGAGATGGGCTCGTTGACGGTCCGCCCGCCGACTCGATCCGATGCCTCGAGCACGATCACGTCCGCGCCGCCCTCGGCGAGGCGCCGCGCCGCGGCGAGCCCGGCGAGCCCGGCTCCGACGACGGCTACGTCAACCTGACCGGGCGCGCTCATCGCGCAAGTCTTTCGCGTAACGCATCTGCGCGCTGCAGCACCACGTAATGAGGACGGCGGGGCCGACGCCTCGCTGTGCCTGAACCCATGACACTCCTAATTCTCTTCGCACTCATCGCGGGCGCCGGCACGGCGCTCAGCCCGTGCGTGCTCCCGATTCTGCCCGCGGTGCTTTCGGCTGGCGTCACGGGCGGTCGCAGGCGCCCGGCGGGCGTGGTCACGGGCATCGTGGTCGCCTTCACCTTCGCGACGGTCGCGCTCGTCTACGTGATCGACGCGTTGGGACTCCCCGACGACCTCGTGCGCTGGGTCGCGATCGGCACGCTCTTCGTGTTCGGAATCGTGCTGCTGGTTCCGCCCCTTGCCGACCAGGTCGAGGCGTTCATCAGCCGCATCGTGCCCGGCCCTGCCCGTTCCAAGGGCGAGGGGTTCTGGCCGGGCTTCCTCCTGGGAACGAGCCTGGGCCTGGTCTACGCGCCGTGCGCAGGGCCGATCCTGGCCGGCGTCATCACCGTGTCCGCCGCCCAGGACTTCACCGCCGGCAAGCTGGCTGTCGCGTTCGCGTACGCGATCGGGTCGGGCGCCGTCCTCTACGCGCTGATGCTGGGCGGCCGCAAGCTGGTCGACCGCATGGGCTCCTGGCGACACCGCGTCCAGGCCGTCATGGGTGCGTTGATGGTCCTGACCGCGGTCGCGATGGCCGCCGAGCTGGACATCCGCTTCCAGACCACGATCGCGGACGACCTCCCGGCTTTCCTGGTCAACCCGACCGGCGACCTCGAGGAGTCGGACACGGTCGCCGACGATCTCGCCGACGTGCGGGGGGAGGAGACGGCCCCATCGCCGCTGAGGCTGATCAAGAGGTCGAGCCGGAGGTCGTGCTACCGGAACTGGGGCTCGCCCCCGAGTTCACGGGCACGCAGCAGTGGTTCAACACGGACGGCGAGCCGATCTCGATCGAATCGGAGGTCGAGCAGGGCCACGTCGTCTTGATCGACTTCTGGACCTACACGTGCATCAACTGCATCCGCACGCTTCCGTATCTCAAGGCGTGGGACGAGGAGTACCGCGACGACGGCCTCACCATCGTCGGCGTGCACGCTCCGGAGTTCCCGTTCGAGAAGGAGGCGTCGAACGTCGAGGACGCCATCGCGGACAACGGGATCGAATACCCGGTCGTCCAGGACAACGAGCTCGCGACGTGGACCGCCTGGGGCAACCAGTACTGGCCGGCCAAGTACCTGATCGACGCCGACGGCCAGGTGCGCTACACGCATTTCGGCGAGGGTTCTTACGACGAGACCGAGCAGGCCATTCGCTCGCTCCTTGCCGAGGCGGGTGACGATGACCTCGGCGCTGAGGCTAAGGCCAAGGGCGAGCGAATCGACCCGAACCTCATGACGCCCGAGACATACCTGGGCTCGCTCCGCGCGGAGGGCTGGGTGGAGCCCCCGCGAAACGGCACCCCGACGTTCGACGCGCCTGCCGCGGATTCGCTCGAGCTCAACGAGTTCGCCTTCGACGGGACCTGGGAGATCACCGACGACGGCGCCACCTCGGTGGAGGACGCCGCGATCAGCTTCCGCTTCCAGGCCAAGAACGTCTTCCTGGTGCTCGGCGCCGAGGACGGCCCCCAGCCGGTTGAGGTTCTCCTCGACGGCGAGCCGGTGTCGAACGCTGACGCAGGCTCAGACGTGAAGGACGGAGTCGCGCAGATCTCCGCGGAGCGGCTCTACCGCCTGGTCGAGCTCGACGAGGCGGGCGAGCACACGCTCACGCTCCGCTTCGCGCCCGGAATCTCGGGCTACGCCTTCACGTTCGGCTAGGGCTTGCGGGCGCTGAGGACGAGGTTGTAGAAGAGCTGCGCGGGCAGGCGAGGCTCAAGGAGAGCCACATCGACCTTCTGAAGCGCGATGTAGCTGCGGAAGGCGAACCGGCGCCACGCCATCGGGACGTCCTCGGGGTCGGCGCTCGACTCGAGCGAGCGGAGGATCCAGCCGTACATGTTCGCCAGGAGCTCCTCGCCCTGGACGCGGATGTCCTCGAAGCCGGTGTCGGTCATCCAGTCGCGAAGCGCGGTTGGATCGAACGCGTGGACGTCGACCTCGCCCTCGAGCCCGTGGCCGTCGTGAGGGTGTTTGTGGACGCCGTTGTCTTCGGCGGGACGCGCCCGCACCAGCGCGCGCCAGGCAGGGGCGCTCGCGGCGCCGATGCGCTTGGGAACCGACGCCAGCCGGTCGCCATAGGCGGACGGCTCGCCGCAGAAGGCGATCGCGCCGCCGGGACGTAGGACGCGGTTGAACTCGGAGAAGGCCGTTGCGAGGTCGGGGATGTGGTGGAGCACCGCGTGGCCGAGGACGAGGTCGAAGCTCTCGTCCTCGAAGGGAAGCTCCTCGGCGTCGGCCTGGCGGGTCTGGACGCGATCCGCGAGGCCGAGGCTCTCCGCGGTCGCTGAGAGGCTCGTGAGCATCCCGGTCGAGACGTCGGTCGCGATGAGGTTCGAGATCACGCCCTCCTGCATCAGGTTGAGCGAGAAGTAGCCGGTGCCGCCGCCGATCTCGAGGGCGCGCTCGAAGGGCGTTTCGGGCAGGTCGCCAAGCGCCTTGACCAGCTTCTGGCGCGTCTGGTCGCGGCCCACCTCGCCGAAGTCGATGCCCCACTTCGCGTCGTAGGAGTCCGCCGCGCAGTCGTGATAGCGCTCGTTTACGTCCCGGATGTGCTCCGGAGTCGCCGTGGGAGAGGCCGGCATAAGGCGGGGATTGTAGGTGAGGGGCTTGCCCCCGAAAGCAGCATGTAAGGACGGCGAAGCCGTCCGCAAGGTGTCTCGAGGCGCCAATACGGTCGATTGGGCGCCGACTCGTACGATCCTGCCTCTCGTGGCCTACGTGCAGGAAAACCAGCCTGACGGCGTGCCTCCGCTCGCGCTCACGGGCGAGCGCACGCTCCCCGACGTGCCCGAGGAGAACTACTGGTACCGGCGTCACCTGGCCGTCTACGAGTGGATCGCCGCTCGCACGCGAGGGCTCCGTGTGGCAGATCTCGCCTGCGGCGAGGGCTACGGCTCGGCCACCCTGGCGCGCACGGCCGCTCAGGTCGTGGGGGTCGACGCGAACCCCGAGGCTCACGAGCATGCCCGGCTTCGCTACACCGCTCCCAACCTGCGCTTCGAGCGCGGTCTCGTCGAGGATTACTCCGAGCCGTGCGACGCGATCGTCTTCCTGCAGACGATCGAGCACATCCACGACCCCGGCGCGCTCCTCGCGCGGATCGCCGAGGCAGCGCCGCTCGCCTATGTCTCGACGCCGAACCGCCTGACCCTTGCTCCCGAAGGCGCGGAGAAGTCCGAGAACCCGTGGCACCTGCGCGAGTACACGGCTGCGGAGTACCGGGCGCTCCTGGAACCGCACTTCTCGGAGGTCACGCTCATCGGCGTCTTCCATGCGCGGAAGCTCCGGGCGCACGAGATCGCGCTCGGCCTGGGCTGGGACCGCGTGCACAAGGCGACGCGCCTCACCAAGCCCTTCTACGACCGCTTCACCCCGGCGATTGCCGCTTCTGACTTTGCGCTCAGGGACGAGTCGCGGTGCGACTTGGACAAGGCCCTCGACTTCCTGGCTGTGCTGAAGACGTGAGCCTGAGGTCTGGCACCCGGTCCTTCACGGAGGAAACGCGCCGAGGAGGGCAAGGTGCCTGACCCCTCCCCGGACGAGCCGGCCGGGATGCTCGCGCTCGTCCTTCATTCCCACATGCCGTACGTCGAGGGGTTCGGCACATACCCATTCGGCGAGGAGTGGCTCTTCGACGCCGTCCTGCGCTCCTACCTGCCGGTCCTCGAGGTTGCCGACCGCCTGACGATGACGGTGACGCCCGTCCTGGCGGATCAGCTCGAGGCTCCCGGGCTGGCCGAGCGCCTGAACGCCTTCGGCGAGGAGTTCCGCCTGGGCTCGTGCCTGCTCGACGCCGAGGAGCAGGACGGGGAGTTCCGCGCTCCATGCATGGACGAGGCGGAACGCTACAGCCGGGGCCTTGTGCGCGTGCGCGAACTGGGCGGGCCGCTCGGCGCCTTCCAGCAGGCGGTGGGGGAGGGGCGCGTCTCGCTCATGACCTCCAGCGCGACCCACGCCGTCCTGCCGCTCTTGGCGACCGACTCGGCCCGGGACGTTCAGATCGACGCGGCGCTTCGATCTCACCGCCGGCGCTTCGGCGAGCCGGACGGGATCTGGCTGCCCGAGTGCGCGTACGTTCCCGGCCTCGAGGACCTTGTCGCCCGCCACCGCCTCAGCCACTTCTGCGTCGATTCATCCGCCCACGAGGAGCCGCTGGCCGCCCTCACGCCCATTGCGACCCAGGCCGGGCCGGTCGCATTCCCGATCGACTGGGAGGCGGTCTCATGGCTGTGGTCGCTGGACGGCTATCCGTCCGATCCCGTTCACACGGACTTTCACCGGGAGTCCCTCCGCGGCGCGCGGGTCTGGTCGATCGGCGGCGAGATCCGCGATCCCCAGGCTGGGGCCACGCGAGCGCGCGAGCAGGCACGCGAGTTCCTCGCGGCGATCTCGAAGCGTCTTGCGGGGCATCGTGAGCGAACCGGCTCGGAGGGCCTCGTCGTCTTCGCGATCGACACGGAGCTCCTCGGCCACTGGTGGTGGGAGGGTCCCGAGTGGCTCGCCGAGGTCGTCGCTTCGGCAGAGGGTGCGGGGGTCGAGCTCGTAACGCTGGCGGATGCCTTGGCGCGCACCGAGCCCGAGGAGCGCGCCATCCACCGCTCGAGCTGGGGCGAGCACAAGGACCTCTCGACCTGGGATGCCCCGGAAGTCTCCGACCTCGCCTGGGGCGCGCGACGCCTCGAGCTACGCCTGGTGCGCGAGCTGGCGGCTCGGAACCTCGCACCCGAGCGTGCCGAACGTGCGGTGCGCGAACTTCTGGCGCTGCAGGCAAGCGATTGGGCGTTCCTCGACAAGCGCCGGCAGGCGGGGGACTACCCCTTTGTGCGGGTGACCGACCACGCCCGGGCCATGCTCGACGCCATACACTCCGCGCCCGCTCCCGCGCCTGAGCTACGCAACCTGGCGCCTGACCTCAGCCTCGCTCCGCTGACCGCCCCATGACCCAAGACACCGCCCGCCGAGTCCTGATCCTCTCCTGGGAGTACCCGCCGCTGATCGAGGGCGGGCTTGCCCGGCACGTGCGGAAGCTCTCCGAAGCGCTCGTCGACCTCGGCACCGAGGTTCATGTCTTGACCCGTGGCGGCGAGGAGTCGCCTGCAACCGACGTGGTCGGAGGGGTCCACATCCACCGCGTGATCGAGCCGAAGCGCCCGACCGAGCTCGCTGAGTTCGTCGCCTGGGTCGAGCGGATGAACTCGGACATGCTCGCCGCAGGTGTCGAGCTCGGCGACCGCTACGAATTCGACCTGGTCCACGGCCACGACTGGCTGGTCGCGATGGCTTGCGACCACCTCGCGCGCCGATTCAACTGCCCGCTCGTAACCACGATCCACGCCACCGAGCACGGCCGCCACCAGGGCTGGGTGGACAAGCACCCGCAGTCCTACATCCACGGCGTCGAGCGCTGGATCACGAACCGCGCCGACCGCGTCATCGCCTGCTCCTACTACATGCGCGAGCAGGTCGCAGACATCTTCGCCGTCGACGAGGACCGCATCTCCGTGATCCCCAACGGCATCGACCCCGGCGACCTGCGCTTCGGCGAGGAGCCGGAGCTCGCCCGCATGCGCGGCGAGTTCGCAGAGCCCGACGAGAAGCTCGTCCTTCTGATCGGGCGACTCGTCTACGAGAAGGGCTTCCAGCTCGCGCTCGAGGCGATGCCCCGCGTGATCGCCGAAGCGCCCGGAACGCGGTTCCTCGTCGCCGGCTCAGGCACGCACGAGGAGGAGCTCAGAAAGCAGGCCGAAGATCTCGAGTTGAGCGAGCACGGCACGTTCCTCGGCTGGATCGGCGACGACGTCCTCCACTCGCTCTACCGGATCGCCGACGTCTGCGTGGTGCCCTCGATCTACGAGCCGTTCGGGCTCGTCGCGCTCGAGGCCATGGCGTCGGGCTGCCCGTGCATCGTGGCCGACACCGGCGGCCTGCGCGAGGTCGTGCCCGACGACGGCGCGGGCCTGCGCTTCCGCGCTCGCGACCCCGAGGCGCTCGCCGACGTGGCCGTGCGCGTCCTCTGCGACGAGGACCTGGGCGAGCGGCTGGTGGCCGAGGGCCTCGACCACATCCGCAGCTTCGACTGGGCGGACGTTGGAGCAGACACCGCCGAGCTCTACGCGGAGCTGGCGGGCGTGGGCCGGGCCTAAGCGCCAGGCGGCTTGAGCGTTCGGGGCGCCTCCGGGTCGGGCTCGACCGGGTTGGGCCACTTGAGCTCGCGCGGTGCCTCGCGCATGCGGATGACGCGCGCGGGGATGCCGCCGACGACGGCGTTGGCCGGCACGTCGCGCGCAACCACCGCGCTGGTCCCGATCACCGAGTTGTCGCCAACCGTGACGCCACGTAGGAACGCCGCGCCATAGCCGACCCAGACGTTCGAACCGACGACGACATCGCGCTTGTAGATGCCCTGGGCGCGGATTGGGCGCTCCACCTCGACGATGCCGTGGTCGAAGTCGATGAACATCGCGCGATCGGCGATCACGCACTGCTCGCCGATCGATATGTGCTGGTAGGCGGAGATCGTCGCCTCCTGGCCGATCACGGTCTTCTGCCCGATCTCGACCTCGCCCTCGTGGCAGCGGATCTTCGTGCGGTCGCCGATCCAGACGAAGCGGCCGAACTTGACCGTCCCGCGCTTCGAGATCTCAAGCTCCAGGCCCTTACCGAAGAAGACGGGGCCGTCGGTCTCCCAGCGCCAGCCGGCGCGGGTGAAGAAGCGCCGCCAGAGGTAGCGCCAAAGAAGCCGTGCGTACCGGTGGTTGAGCATCCCGTGGCGGTGGGCGAAGCGAAGTGATCCCATGAGCAGCTTTAGCTGCGAAAGCAGCAGGTGCTGGTGGTTGTGTTGATGGGGTGAGGCACGGGCCGGGACTGTAGCCTCGACCGTCAATGACGGGTGAAGCGACCAAGGAAGAGTCCCTGGGCAAGCGGGTCCTCTCAGGCGACCGGCGAGCGCTGGCACGGGCGATCAGCCTGGTCGAGAACCGCGATCCGGCGGGGGACGCGCTGGTCGCGGAGCTGTTCCCCTCGACAGGCAAGGCGCGGGTGACGGGGATAACAGGGCCGCCCGGCGTCGGCAAATCGACGCTCATCGGCTCGATGACAAAGCTTCTACGCGAGGCCGACCGGACCGTCGGCGTCCTCTCGGTCGATCCGTCGAGCCCCTTTACGCGCGGCGCCGTCCTCGGCGACCGGATCCGCCTCTCGGACCATTTCCTGGACGAGGGCGTATTCATCCGCTCGATGGCTTCGCGCGGCGCTCTCGGCGGCTTGGCCGAGGCGGCGCTTCAGGCCGCGCTCCTGATGGACGCTGCGGGCAAGGACGACGTCCTGCTCGAAACCGTCGGGGTGGGGCAGGGAGAGATCGACGTCGTCGACCATGCCGACACGATCGTCCTTGCGCTCATGCCCGGCTCGGGCGACTCGATCCAGGCGCTGAAGGCGGGCGTGATGGAGATCCCGGACATCATCGTCGTGAACAAGGCCGATCACCCCCAGGCCGACACGATGATGCGAGAGGTCCGCGCGGTCCTTTCGCTCGGCCCGCAGCGCTCGTGGCGCGTGCCTGTGGTTCGCACCGAGGCGTCCAACGGCCAGGGGATCGACAAGCTGATCGAGACGATCGACGAGCACCGCGCCCACATCGAGGAGGAGGGCACGCTGTCCGAGCGCCGCGCTCGGAACCTCCGCGCCGAGGTCATGGGAATCGCCTCCGCCCGCATGCGCCGGAAGCTCGAGAGCCGCACCGAGGAGGACCCTGAGTGGGCCGAACTCCTCGACAGCGTGGTCCGGCGCGAGACGGACCCAGCGACCGCCGCGGGGAAGCTGCTGGAAAAGTCGCTGGATGTCTGACACGGAACGCCGAGCGGACGTGTGACCGCTCGCAGCGCCGCCCAGCGACCGTGCCCAGCCACACGCCGTGCTCAGAGGCCCAAGCCGCGGGCGATCACCATCTGCTGGACCTCGTCGGTTCCTTCGCCGATTGTGAGGATCTTCGCGTCTCGGTAGAAGCGGCAGACGGGGTACTCCTCGATGTAGCCGTAGCCGCCGTGGATTTGGACCGCCTCCTCGCACGCGCGCACGGCCAGGCGGCCGGTGATCAGCTTCGCCTGCGCGGCGGTGAGCGTGAACGACTCTCCGGCGTCCTTTTGGATCGCGCACCGGTAGGTCAGTAGGCGCGCCGCCTCGAGCTGCGCGGAGATGTCGGCGATCTTGGCCTGGATCGCCTGGAACTTGCCAATCGGCTGGCCGAATGCCTTGCGCTCGTTGGCGTAGGCGATCGCCTCGTCGAGCGCGCCCTGCGCCAACCCGATCCCCATCGCCGAGACGCCGATCCGGCCGCCATCCAGAATGTGGAGGAACTGCTTGAAGCCGTCGCCTCGAGGCCCGAGGAGGTTCGCCTCGGGCACGCGGGCGCCGTCGAAGCTGAGCGGGCGCGTGTCGGACGCGTTCCAGCCCATCTTCCGGTACGGCTCGCCCACCACGTAGCCGGGAGTGCCGTTCGGGACGATGATGTTCGAGATCTCGGGCCGGCCGTTGCCCGAGTCCGTGACGGCCGTGATCGTCACGCAGGCGGAGATATCGGTGCCCGCGTTGGTGATGAACTGCTTGGCGCCGTCGATCACCCACTCGCCGTCGTCAAGCTTGGCGCGTGTGCGGGTTGCACCGGCGTCCGATCCGGCGTCGGGCTCGGTCAGGCCGAACGCCGCGAGCTTTCGCCCGGCGCAGAGCTCGGGCAGCCAGTCCTCCTTTTGCTCAGCCGTGCCCCAGAGGTTGATCGGCATGGTGCCGAGCGACGTGTGGGCGGCAAGCGTGATGCCGACGGACGAGTCGATCCGGGCCAGCTCCTCGACGGCAAGGGCATACGAGAGCGTGTCGGCGCCGCCGCCGCCGTACTCCTCGGAGAACGGAATGCCCATCAGCCCCAGCTCGCCCATCTTCGCCACCAGCTCGTATGGGAAGGATTTGGTGCGGTCGAGCTCCTCGGCGACCGGGGCTACCTCGTTGCGCGCGAAATCGCGCACCGTGTCTCGGATCAGGCGCTGTTCGTCTGTGAGCGAAAAGTCCATCAATGAGCACCTTTAGGTGCGAAAGCAGCAGGTGTTGGTAGGTGTGCCATGGGGGCGCCGAGCATAACCTTGCTAAATGCCCGTGACCCAAGCGCCGGCGATCCGCCTCGGCCGCACGATGCGCGGCGGCATCGCTCCCTCGATCTACGCGCTCGTCGAGCGCGGTGTCTTGAAGAGGCCCGGGCAGGCGGCGCTGGTCAACGGTCGCGTCCAGCTTCGATTCCGCGAGGCACATCCGCCGGTGGCGATGGTGTTCGAAAGCGGCCAGATCGAGGTCTTCGACGGCGAGGTCGAGCGCGCGAACCTCACGGTCACCGCCGGCCTGGCTGACGTCGTCCTCCTGACGACTGCGCCGCTCAGTATGGGAATGCCGAGCCCGGTAAATGCTCGTGGCCGGGCGGTGCTCCAGAAGATGGCCCGCGGCGAGATCCGCCTCTGGGGCGACCTCACCCTGGCACGCGGGATGCTCGAACTGATGCGGATCGACGTCCCCGAGGCGCGGTTCGCGAAGCCCCCGAAGCCCGACCCGGCGACGGACCCCGCGGCTTGGATCGACGAACTGGTCTAGCCCGGTGCCGGAAGCTCGTTCGCGAGAGCGAGCAAGAGCCGCACTCCAAAACCCGTTGGGCCCTTGCCCGCGTACTCGCGCTCCGAGTCCCATGCGGTCCCTGCGATGTCCAGGTGCACCCATGGCTTCTCCTCGACGAATTCCTCAAGGAACGAGCCGGCGTAAATCGTCCCGGCCTCGCGCTTGGATGCTGCGTTGGTGAGGTCGGCGACCGTTCCCGTGGTGAGCTTCTTGTAGTCCGGGTGGAGCGGCAGGCGCCACGCCAGCTCGCCGGTCTTAATCGCCACCTCTTCGACGGTCGTGGCGAAGTCGTCGTCGTTGGAGATCAGCGCGCTGTAGGTCGAGCCGAGCGCGATCAGCGCGGCGCCCGTGAGCGTCGCCAGGTCCACCACGCGCGCCGCGCCCTGCTCGCGAACGCACCACGTCAGCGCGTCGGCCAGGATCAGCCGCCCCTCGGCGTCGGTGTTGTTGACCTCGACCGTCTTGCCGTTCAGTTGGGTGATGATGTCTCCCGGGCGCATCGAGCGCCCCGAGGGCATGTTCTCGGTTGAGGGAACCACCGCGACGACGTCCAGGTCAATGCCCAGCTCGGCGATCGCTCCCATCGCTTCGATCACAGCCGCGCCGCCGGACATATCCATCTTCATCTCGTGCATGCCGGCCGACGGCTTGATCGAGATGCCTCCCGAGTCGAAGGTGACGGCCTTGCCGACGATGCCCAGAACGTCACCCGATCCGCGGCCGGAATGGCGCAGCGTGATCAAGCGAGGCTCCTCGTAAGAGCCCTGCGAGACGGCGACGAGCCCGCCCATTCCCTTCTCGGCGATCTCTTCGCGCCCGAGGATCTCCGCTGTCAGGGATTCGTGGGCCGCGGCGAGCTCCGATGCTCGCTCGGCCAGGGCGGTGGGCGTTGCGTGATTCGCAGGAAGGCTCTGCAGGTCCCGCGCGTGGTTCTGCGCCTCGGCGGCGACCCGGGCGGCGTTGACGGCCGGCCCCGGCGCGGCGGCGTCTGAGGCGCCACCGAAGACGATGCGGTCGAGCGCGGGCGGCGGCGGGTCGTCCGGGTCGGCCGAGCGAAAGCGGTCGAAGCGGTAGCTACCCAGGATCAGGCCCTCGGTGATCGCGGCGGCCGCTTCGCCGGCCTCGAGGCCGGCGGGTTCGAGCGAGGCGAGGTCCCAGGCGACGCTGGTCGCCTGACGCTGCCCGGCCTCCCTCGCAACAAGCGCCGCCGCGACGCGCAGGCGCTCAGTGCTCAGCTCGTTCGCCTTGCCCAGGCCCACGATCGCCAGGCGTACCCCATCTTCGGGAAAGGCGACGGTGAGCTTTTTGAACGCGGGTTTTGCGTCTGCCGCGCCAGGCGCGGCGGCGACCTCGGGCGGGAGCTCCCCGCCGTCGAAGAAGCCGGTTGCGTGAAGGTCGGCGTGAAGCTCCGCGAACGGGGTTTCCCTTGCCTCGACCTCCATCGCGGCCGAGTCTAGGGGTCTGCCGGGAGTCGGCGCGGGGCCGCCGCAATACGATTGCGTTCTCTCTTCCTTCGCTCTCGAAAGGCATCCTCACATGGCAAAGACCGTGATCCTCGGCACCGCTCGCACCCCCTTCGGGAAGATGGGCGGCGCACTTCAGACGAAGACGGCACCCGAGTTGGGCGGGCACGCGATCGCCGCCGCGCTCGATCGGTCAGGCGTCGATCCCGAGCAGGTCCAGCAGGTCGTCTATGGACAGGTTCTCCAGGCCGGCCAGGGGCAGATCCCTTCGCGCCAGGCGCAGATCGAGGCCGGCATTCCCAAGGAGGTGCCATCCGAGACCATCAACAAGGTCTGCGCGTCAGGCATGCGCTCGATCGGAATCGCCGACCTTTCGATCCGCGCCGGCGAGCTGGAGGTCGGTGTCGCGGGCGGCATGGAGTCGATGTCGAACGCTCCGTATCTGCTTCCCGGGGCCCGGTTCGGCTTCCGGATGGGCGATGTGACGGCCGTCGATGCGATGACCCACGACGGGCTCACGAACCCCTTCACGGAAAAGCAGATGATCAACGAGGCCTCCGAGGTCTCGAACGAGCTCGAGATCACCCGTCCCGACATGGACCGGTTCGCGGCGCGCTCGCATCAGCTCGCCGCCAAGGCGACCGACGAGGGCCGCCTGGCCGATGAGATAATCGGCGTCACGGTCAAGTCGCGAAAGGCCGAGACCGAGGTGGTCGCCGACGAGGCGATCCGCCCCGACACGACGCAGGAGTCGCTGGCCGGTCTCAAGGCCATCGGAGGCCCCGACGCAACGCACACCGCCGGCAACGCGTCCGGGCGTGAACGACGGCGCCGCCGCGGTCGTGATTGCCTCTGACGAGTGGGCGGAGGCGAACGGCAAGGAAGCGCTGGCCACCGTCGTCTCCTACGGCCAGATCGCCGACGACTTCCCCTATCTGGCTAAGACGCCCGCGAAGGCGGCGCAGCTCGCGCTGGAGAAGATCGGGAAGTCCGCCGAGGACGTCGACCTGTGGGAGATCAACGAGGCGTTCGCCTCGGTCGCCCTCAACTCGCTCCACATGCTCGGCGTGACCGAGGACAACGTGAACGTGAACGGCGGCGCAATCGCCCTCGGGCACCCGATCGGAGCCTCGGGAGCCCGCATCGTCGGCGCCCTCGTCCACGAGCTCAGGCGCCGCGGCGGCGGCCTCGGCGTAGCCGCGATCTGCTCCGGTGGCGGACAAGGCGACGCGATCGTTCTCGAGGTCGCGGGCTAGCGGCTCTCTAGCCTCGTGGGCCTGATGGCCCGTTCAGCAGCATTCTTCGACTTGGACCGCACGCTCATGGCGGGCTCTTCCGGCATGGCTTGGGTCAAGGCTTCCTATGACGCCGGGTTGATCTCGCGCTCGCAGATGCTTCGCTGGGCCAAGGACGGTCTCGTCTTCCGCCTCCGCGGCTCGACCGACGAGACGACCCAGGAGGCGATGGACCGGATCAAGGAGGTGCTGGCGGGCTCGTCGGCCCGCGAGCTCGAGCGGCTGGGGCCGCAGGTCTTGGCCGAGGTCCTGCCCCGGATCTACCCCCAGATGCTCGACGAGGTCTATTCGCACCGCGACGAGGGCCGCTCGACGTTCATCGTCAGCGCCGCGGGCAACGACCTGGTCGAGCTGGTGGCGCGCGTTCTCGGGATGGAGGGCGGGGTCGGGACCAGCTACGAGGTGGACGCCGACGGAAACTTCACCGGTGAGCTCGACGGGCCGTTCATGTACGGCAACGGCAAGCTCGAAGGGATGCGGAACTTCGCCGAGTCGCACGACATCGATCTGGCCGAGTCGTGGGCGTACTCGGACTCGCATTCCGACCTGCCGATGCTCCGCGCCGTCGGCAACGCGGTCGCGGTCAACCCCGACACCGAGCTCGCCGAGGTAGCGCGCGACGAGGGCTGGCAGGTCATGCGCTTCGAGAAGCTCGGCCGCCGCCTGGCGATCCTCGCCGCGACCGTGACCGCGGCGCTGATCGGCGGGGGCGCTGCGACGTTCGCCCGGCGACGCGCTGTGCGCTGACCGTGGCGCGGTCCGGAGCCGTCGCGTCAGATCTCGGTGAGGAGCGTGAGCTCGTCGTCCGCGACCGTCCACTCGTCTTGGCGCCAGTTCGCGCACGATCCGATCAGCGGGAGCGCGGCTTCGAACGCTTCGCGTGACGTCCAGCGGGACACGCCCAGGAGGGCCCCGGTCTCATCGTCCCGGTAGCAATCGAAGTCCACCAGACCGTCCGCCTCTCCCGTGGCCTCGACGACGCGCTTCATGTGGGCGGCGAAGGTCTCGACGTGGTCGGGGTGGGGGTGATGCGTGGCGATCGCGATGAACATGCCTAGTAGGCGATTCCGGCTTTTCGCGAGGCTCGCATCCGCGTCGCCAGGCTCGCCGAGCCGAGCGTCATGAGGGTCTTCGACGCCGGCAGCTTGTAGCCGGCCTTGGTGTGCGGGGAGTAGGTGACCTTGCCACCGCTTGCATCGACCCAGCCCGTGTAGATGCGCTGCTCCTGGCCGACCATGCGTGGCTGGAACCAATGCGAGGTGAGCCCGGCTCGGCGGCCACCCTCCGGCACGGTGCCGGCGGGCACCTCCAACTCGATGCCGGCGTCCGACGCTGATGCGCCGGTCACGGGCGCGACCTCGGGCATGCCGTCGGCGCCGCACCAGCCGAGGAGCGTGTGGGGGAGGCGCTCGACGTGCCCGGCTACCTTTCGCCGTGTCCTCGCGCGGCGCGGTTCCGCCCTTCGGCGGCTTCTGTGGCTTCGGTCCTGCCTGCCGCGCTTCCCCGTAGATCTGGGGCGTGCCCGTCGGCCTCGGTCTCGGGCCAGCTCACGACGCGCTCGACGTCGATCGTGATCGCGACCCGCTCCCAGTAGTAGACGTTCAAAAGCCTGCCGCGGATGCCCCCGAGACGGGGGCCGAGAAAGCGGTCCCACTCGGGCGTGATCGACTCGAGCCATTCGCGGTCGGGTTCGGGGTCGAACGATGCCCGTCCCTGGACGAGCACGAAGCCCGGCCGCTCAGTCAAGCCGTGCTCGCGTGCGTGGTAAGCGACTGCCACGCCGGGATTGCGCCGGATGCGGTCGAGCTTCTTCCACAGGCCGAGCGAGGTCGAGAGCGTCACTGTGCCGGCGTCGCGGTCGCGTATGCCGAGCGGCGCCATCGGTGTGATGACGACGCCCTTGGCCGGCGTCAGATAGGCGAAGCCCGGCAGCTAGATCACCCGCAAGGATCTCGTCGACGTCATCGGGCCACGTCACGCTCACGCCCGCAAATCTAGAACCTCGCACGGCCCGCATCCGCCAGAATGGGCGCATGGGTGCGACCGAGCAAGGCGCAGAAGCTCCACGACACGATGTCGGGGCATCCCATCAAGCCGCTCTACACCGAGGAGGACCTCGAGGGCTGGGACCCCGAGCGCGAACTGGGCAAGCCGGGCGAGTTCCCCTACACCCGCGGCGTGTACGACTCGATGTACCGCGGGCGCCTTTGGACGATGCGCCAGTTCGCGGGCTTCGGGACCGTCGAGGAGACAAACGCGCGCTTCCGCTACCTGCTCGACCACGGCCAGACGGGCCTTTCGACCGCGTTCGACATGCCCAGCCTGATGGGGCTCGACTCCGACCACGCCCGCTCGCTGGGCGAGGTGGGGGTGGAGGGCGTCGCCGTCGACACCGTCGACGACATGGAGACGCTCTTCGACGGTATCCCGCTCGACGAAGTGACCGTCTCGATGACGATCAACGCCCCAGCCGCGATCATGCTCGCCTTCTACGTCGTCGCTGCCGAGGAGAACGGCATCTCGCCGGACAAGCTCGGCGGGACGATCCAGACGGACATCCTCAAGGAGTACATCGCCCAGAAGGAGTGGTGCTTCCCGATCGAGCCGGCGATGCGCCTCGTCACCGACATGGTCGAGTGGTGCTCTGCCGAGATGCCGCGCTGGCATCCCATCTCGATCTCGGGCTACCACATCCGCGAGGCGGGCTCGACGGCCCAGCAGGAGCTCGCGTTCACTCTCAAGGACGGCTTCACGTACGTGGAGCGCGCGATCGAGCGCGGCATGGACGTCGACTCATTCGCGCCGCGGCTCTCCTTCTTCTTCAACGCGCACATCGACTTCTTCGAGGAGATCGCCAAGTACCGAGCGGCCCGGCGCATCTGGGCGCGCGAGCTGCGCGACACCTACGGCGCCAAGGACGAGCGCTCGATGCTGATGCGCTTCCACACGCAGACCGCCGGCGTCTCGCTCACCGCCCAGCAGCCGCTCCTCAACATCGTCCGCACGGCGATCGAGGCGCTTGCCGGCGTACTGGGCGGCACGCAGTCCCTTCACACGAACTCGTTCGACGAGGCGCTCGCGCTGCCGACCGAGGAGGCGGTGCGCGTCGCCCTTCGCACGCAGCAGGTGATCGCGCACGAGACGGGCGTCACGAACACGGCCGACCCGCTCGGCGGCGCCTACTTCATCGAGAAGCTCACGGACGAGATGGAGGCCGCCGCCTACGAGTACTTCCACCAGATCGACGAGCTGGGCGGCATGGTCGCCGCGATCGAGACCGGCTTCCCGCAGCGCGAGATCGCAGACGCCGCGTTCACGTTCCAGCAGGAGGTCGAGTCGGGCCAGCGCACGATCGTCGGCGTCAACGACTACGTGCTCGAGGGCGAGGTCGACCCTGCCCTCCACCGCGCCGACCCCGAGGCGGAGGTCCGCCAGAAGGCGCGCCTCGAAGGCACCCGCGCGGCGCGCGACGGCGCCGCGGCGGAGGCCGCGCTCGCCGCGCTCGTCCAGGCGGCGAGGGGCGATCAGAACCTGATGCCGCTCATCATCGACTGCGCCCGCGCGCGCGTCTCGGAGGGCGAGATGGTCGAGGCACTCCAGAGCGTCTTCGGCACGTACACAGAGCACCCGCAGTTCTGAGCGCGATCAGTTTTGGGGAGTCGAGGCCGGGTAGTCCGTGACCCATGGCCCTCAAGGTGATGCGGAACGAGGTCGACGGCTGGGACGTCGTCCGCGAGGACGAGGACGTCGCCCTCTCCAACCACCCGACGCGAGAAGAAGCAATCGCGGCCGCAGAGATCCGCGCGAACGAAGAGCGCGTCGGCGATCTCGGCGATACGCCCGTCGAGGTGGACACAGAGCACGTCCACGAGATCGAGGACACCAGAACCGGCATGAAGCCCGCCTTCCTCGGCGGCGGTGCGCTCCTGATCGTGATCATCCTCATCGCGGTCGTCGCGGCGATCATCGCCGCCGCGACCGGCTTCGGCTCCTAGCCGTCGGGCGTCGCCTCGTCACGGCTTGCCGGCGGTTCTACCGTTCCGGCAGCTTGCAGGTCGCGTTCGCGACCAGGTCCACCTTCGCGGTATGGATGTTCTGCGCCTTGACCAGCCAGCCGTCGTCGGGGACCTTGTTCCCGTCCTCCTTGGAGTCCCACGGCCGCGTGGTCAGCGACCTCGTGACGAAGCCAATAACTTCGCCCTGCATCCCCGCCCAGCCGCCCGAGATCACGGACTCGTTCGGCTTGCACTTGGCGATCGCCTTGCCGACGTCGTCCGCTCGAACCTTGACTCGATCCGATTCCCGGTGCTTGACGACGACGTCCTCGCTGCAGATCGCGTAGGCGTCCCAGAGGGTGTCGCTCTGAGTCTGGTTGAAAGCCACGGGCCGCCATCCGGGGGTGCTGGGCGGGAGGACCGGGAAGCTCGCGATGGTGAGGATCCCGGGACCGGTGGCGCCACCGCCGCCCGCTATCGGGTCGAGCCCGGGATCGCATGAAGGGGCTGCGTACAGCACGGTATTTGTGCCAAGCGGTCCCTGGGTGTTCTCGTAGATCGGCACTAACTCAACGCAGACCGCGTAGGCGGTGAGCGTGCGGGCACCCGCCGTCGTGTTGCCCTCGGCCTGCCACGTGGTCGGTTGCATCGGGTACGTCTCGTTGAGCGTCGACTCCGGCGCCGGACCCGCCATTGACCCGCCGCCGCCGACGACCTGTGAGCCCGCGTCGCAATTCGCGGGCTGCGCCGTCTGGGTAGCGACGTCTGCGTACTTCGCCCGCATGTACTCGAGGCCGTTCGAACTGCCCAGGCTCTTGGTGGGCCCGGGGGTCCCGGCGTTGCGCGACGGGGGCCCCAAAAGCCGCCGCGACGACGACCGCGATCGCCGCGAATCTCATCCGCCCTGCCACAGGACTCCGTCTCCCCATGACTCGAAGGTACGCGCGGTGCCTCGCGGAAGTCAAGCTAGAGTTCCAGCCGATGAGCGACGGAGCAGGAGAGCGCACGATTCGCGTCGTCGTCGCGAAGCCCGGTCTCGACGGGCACGACCGCGGGGCCAAGATCATCGCCCGCGCGCTCCGCGACGCCGGCATGGAGGTGATCTACACGGGCCTTCACCAGACGCCCGAGCAGATCGTCGCCACCGTGATCCAGGAGGACGCCGACGCGGTCGGCCTCTCGATCCTCTCCGGCGCGCACATGACGCTGGTGCCGAAGGTCGTCTCGATGCTCGCCGATCAGGGCGTCGACGACGTCGTTGTGACGGTGGGGGGGACGATCCCGGCCGACGATGTGCCCGAGCTCAAGAAGCTCGGAGTAGCCGAGGTCTTCACGCCCGGCGCGCCCACTGACGCGATCGTGGAGTTCATCCGCGGCGCCGTCGGCGAGCGCTCAGCCGCCTGACAGAGAATCGAACACCCGTTCCTACCGGAACGTAGATTGACTGGTCAGTCAACGGGTACCGCACCTGGGTAATATGCCCGGCGCACCCCACCCAATCTCTGAGGGGAGCGCGCCATTTTCCCCAAGGAGGCACCGACTTGAAGATCTGTTGTCTTGTCAAGGAGGTTCCCGACGCGGCGGTCCAGAAGAGGATCGACACTTCGACCAAGCGTCTGGACCGCTCCGGCGAGAAGAACCTGAACCCGTTCGACACCCACGGCATCGAAGCTGCAATGCAGATCCGCGAAGGCGGCGTGGTTGATGTCGATGAGATCGTCGCCGTCACGATGGGCCCCGAGAGCGCCGTTCGCGCCCTCCACAAGGCCGTCGCGCTCGGCGCTGACCGCTCCGTCCACCTCACCGATTCCGCCCTCGAAGGCTCCGATGTCTGCGCGACTGGCTACGCCCTCGCGAAGGTGCTCGAGTCCGAGTCGCCCGACCTGGTCCTTCTGGGCCAGCAGTCGGATGACGGCGAGTGCTACACGATCGGCGCGGTCGTGGCCGACCACCTCAAGATGCCCTCGCTGACGCAGGTCATCAAGGTCGACGTGGCCGAGGGCACGCTCACCTGCCAGCGCCAGGCCGAGTACGGCTATGACACGGTCGAGGTCGACCTGCCCGCCGTCATCTCGGTAGGCGACGCGATCAACGAGCCCCGCTACCCGTCGCTCAAGGCAATCATGGGTGCGAAGAAGAAGCAGCTCGACACCAAGGCCACCGGCGACGTCGGCATCGAAGCCGATCAGGTGGGCGAGGGCGGCTCGAAGACCCAGGTGCTCGAGATCAACCCCCCGGCTGAGAAGGCGGGCGGCGAGATCATCGAGGACGAGGACACGGACGAGACGGTCGAGAAGATCGTCGCGTGGCTGGATGAAAGGAAACTTCTCTCATGAGCGGGATTCTGGTTTACGCCCTACACGACGATGAGGGCAACTTCAACAACAACTCACTCGGCGCGATCTCCGAGGCCGCCAAGCTGGCCGGAGACATCGGCGGCGACGCCGCGGCGCTCGTGGTCGGCGAGGTCGATGACGCGGCGTGTGCCGCTCTCGGCAAGTACGGGGCCGCCAAGGTCTACCGGGCCAAGGCCGTCCCGGAGGGCCTCGCGCAGCCGATCGTTGACGCGATGGCCAAGGTCATCACGGACGAGGGCTACTCGTACGCCCTGTTCGGCGGCGGTTTGCTCGGCTTCGAGATCGGCGCGGGCCTGACCGCCCGTCTGAACGCAGGCGTGACCATGGAGGTCACCGCGGTCAAGGTCGCCGACGGCAAGCTCGTCGCAGAGCGCCCGGTCCTCCAGGACTCGGCGATCGTCGACGTCGGCTACGTCTCGGAGCCCGGGATCATCATCGGCCGTCTGAACGCGTTCGACACGAACGAGAACGGCTCCGGCGATGCCGAGGTCGTAGACATCGAGGTCGAGCTGTCCGAGTGGTCGACGAAGGCGCGCATGAAGACGCGCGGCGATGTCGGCGACGAAGGTGCCGTCAACATCGAGGACGCCGACTTCCTGGTCGGCGCCGGCCGTGGCTTCGGGGATGCGGACAACCTCTCCATCGCCAACGAGCTCGCCGACTCGCTGGGCGGCGCCGTGGCCTCCACCAGGGCCATCGTCGACGCCGGCTGGACGCCTTACGCGACCCAGATCGGCCAGACGGGCAAGACCGTCGCCCCGAAGCTGTATCTCGCAGCGGGCATCTCCGGCGCGATCCAGCACAAGGTCGGCATGCAGAACGCCGAGAACATCGTCGCGATCAACAAGGACCAGAACGCGCCGATCTTCGAGTTCTGCGACCTCGGCATCGTCGGTGATCTCAACAAGATCATGCCCAAGCTGACCGAGGCCATCAAGGCCAAGAAGGGCGGCTGAGAGAAGGCCATGTCCGTAGCGCCCGGCGAGTTCCCGCCGCCGTTCGATCCGACCGACTACGTCGGTCCCGCGACCGACCCCGAGGACGAGCGCCTCGAGGCCGGTGTCGTGATCGTCGGGGGTGGGCCCGCCGGGCTTGCATGCGCGAACAAGGTCATGCAGCTGCTCGAGGACGAGCCCGAGCTGACGGAGCAACTCGGCGAGATCCCCGTGGCAGTGCTCGAGAAGGGCAAGGTCTGCGGCGCTCACAACGTCTCGGGCGCCAACATGCGCCCATCGGCGATGGAGGAGCTCTTCCCGGACCTCGACCCGGAGGACTGGCCCGTCTACCAGAAGGTCGAGAAGGACGCGGTCTATCTCCTGACCAAGAAGCGGGCGATTCCGCTAAAGCCGCCGCCGCCGAACTTCCGCAACCACGGCAACTACGTGACTTCGGTGGCCAAGCTGAGCCGGTTCCTAGCCGACCAGGCGGAGGAGGCGGGGGCCTACATCCTCACCGAGACAGCCGCGGACAAGCTCATCGTCGAGGACCGGATCGTCCGCGGAGTGCGCTCCGGCGACAAGGGCCGCGACCGCGAGGGCTCAGAGCTCGGAAACTTCGAGCCCGGCTCGGACCTGATGGCGAAGGCGACCGTCCTCGCCGAGGGCACGATCGGCCACCTGACGGACGCCGCGGTCGCGTACTACGACCTGGCCGGCGATCCGAAGCGCTGGGAGATCGGCGTCAAGGAGGTCTGGGAGATCGAGAAGCCGCTCGATCGCGTCATCCACACGATGAACTGGCCGCTCCGGGCCGGCCCCAAGTACAACGAGTTCGGCGGCTCGTTCATCTACCCGATGGGCGAGGACAAGCTCTGCATCGGCATGGTCGCCGGCCTCGACACGACCGACGCGACCTTCTCCTGCCACGACCTCCTGCAGCAGCTGAAGACCCATCCCTTCATCCGCGACCTGCTCAAGGGCGGCAAGCGCGTCGGCTGGGGAGCAAAGACGATCCCGTCAGGCGGCTACTGGTCGATGCCGCGAAAGCTCGCGGTGCCCGGCATGGTCATGTGCGGCGACAACGTCTCGATGGTGAACATCCCCTACCTCAAGGGCATCCACTACGCGATGCACGCCGGGATCTACGCGGCCGAGGCGATCGTCGAGAGCCTGAAGAAGGACCCCGAGTCGGTGAACTTCGAGGGCTATGAGGAGCGAGTCCGCAAGTCCGACATCGAGAAGGACCTCTTCAAGTCGAAGAACGTGCGCCAGCACGGCGACAAGGGATTCCTCGCGTTCGGCACGATCGCAAACGTCTGGCTGCTCTCGAATGGCGCTCCTGCCCGGAGGTCACTCGAAGTCGGAGGCCGACTCCGAGGTCGAGATGTTCATCGGCGATGCCGCCGACTCCTATCCCGAGCCCGACGGCGAGTACACCTTCGACAAGCTCTCCTCGGTCTTCCTCTCAGGCAACGCGACCCGCGACGACGCGCCGAACCACGTGCGCATCCAGCGCCACGTCCCGCGCGAGGTTGCGCAGACGTGGGTCTCGATGTGCCCCGCGCAGGTCTATGAGATCCCTGAGGCGCAGCTCGAGACGAACGACGCCCGACGGTCGACGTGAACGTCACCGCGTCGAACTGCGTACAGTGCGGAGCGATCACGGCGAAGGGCGGGCGTCTAACATTGCCCGAGGGCGGAGACGGACCTCTGTACCAAGAAACCTAGGGAGGCCAGGGATGTCAAATCACGAATTGGTTGGCGCGTACGTAGAAGGTGCAATCAGCCGGAGAACGCTGATCCGAAGGCTCGTCGCGGCGGGGGTGTCACTAGGAGCTGCCACCGCCTACGCCCACCACCTCGCGCCCAAGGCTGCCGCCAAGGGCCGGTCTGAACGAGTACCCACTCGTCAAGCTGCGCATCCTGTCGGAGACGACCGAGGAAATCGCCAAGGACAAGGCCGTCAGGGTTCGCGTGAAGAGCGCGGATCCGTGCGAGTTGACCGTCGAG
This sequence comes from uncultured bacterium, assembly GCA_963725035.1. Taxonomy (GTDB): domain Bacteria; phylum Actinomycetota; class Thermoleophilia; order Solirubrobacterales; family 70-9; genus JALZKA01. Next base: position 138,317 of record CAVRWX010000011.1, read on the forward strand.
CTCCGCGTCGAGCAGGGGAACTCCTGGTCCCAGCTCGGGTTCGAGGAGGTCAAGTTCGGCGAGAGCGGCGGTAAGAAGGAAATCAAGATCAAGTTCTCCGACGCCGGTGACCTCAACCGCAAGAAGAGGTCCAAGGTGACGGTCCAGGCGATCTCCAACGAGGGGCTCTACGACCCGATCGTCGCGATCCAGAAGAAGGTGCTCGCGGGCTAGCCCTTCGGGGGTCCGCGCCGCCCCTGCGGCGCGAGCAGGTCAAGCGCCAGGCCCGCGGTCGCCGCGAGGACGCCGAGCGCGACCAGGGGGCGAACGCGGCGATACTCGCTTCGCAGCGGCCCGCCCCAGAGTCGCACCCGTCGCTCGATGCCCCGAAACCTCCGCCACGGGTACCTGGCGACGAAACCGAGGCGCGAGCGAAGGGCGTGCGGCACCGAGCCGAAGTCTGCCCGGATGATCCGGGCAAGCGCCCGCCCACGGCTGAAGTGATGAGTGCAGAGGAGGGCGGGAGACTTGCAGCGGGAGCGGTGAACGAGCTGCACTTTCTGGGAGCGGTACGCGCTGAATCCTCGATCCCACAGGGCGTTGTTGACCGTCGTGTCCTCGCCCGCCCGCACGTCCTCGGGAAAGCCGCCTACCTCGTCAATGGCATCGCGGACGTACGAGCACCGGGCGGGCGGACCGGCCAGCTCGGTCGACGGCCGGTCGGGCAGCGATCCCGAGGCGTCCATGAAGTAGGAGGCCCATCCCGAACGGGTCTGGGTTCCGTTGAGGAGCGAGCCGGTGACCATTGCGTATCCCAACTCATGCGCTTCGATGCGTGCCTGGAGGCTTCCCTGCGGCAGCTCGACGTGGGAGCCGGGGAAGGACACGAACTCGCCCTGGGCGACCGCGAGCCCCGCGTTTCGCGCCATGCCGGGCAGGCCGGGCTCAGCGACCTCGACTGCGACAACGCCGGGAAACTCACGGCGAACGATGTCGAGGGTGCCGTCATCGCCGCTTGCGGCCACGATGACCTCGAACGGCGCATCGCACACCTGTGCGGTCACCGAGCGCACCGTTCGCTCGATCGTCGCGGCGTTGTTCCGGGCGATCACGATCGCCGAGAGTGCCGGTGCATCCCAGCCGATCGTGGCGAGGTCGAGCGAGGCGCCCCGCCCCTCGTGAGCGTCCGCAAGCAAGGGCAGGCCTTCGGGCCGGCTACGCCAACTACGGTCGGGCCCTGCCGCCCGCGTCAGGTTCGCGTAGCTCGCCTGCCATTCGCGCTCGGGGTCCGCCTCGTCGTACTTGTGGGCCCGCGCAAGCCTTCGGGCGGGAGTGCTGCCCCCGAAGTGCTGAATCCTGATCGTCGTGCGGACGAGGTCCTCAGGTTCGATCGACCCGGGCACGGGCACGAGATGGAGGCGCGCCTCGGGGAGATCACCGGCGGCGTGCGCGGCAAAGAGCCGGTAGACCCAGAGCCCCGCGCGGTCGAATGTGTCAGGTCCGGTCATCCCGAAGACCCGGAAGCCGTAGGCATGGTCGGGATCGGCAGCCGCATCCACCAGCGAGCGCAGTGCGGCGGCATCGTCGGGCGAGATGCGCTCGTCGGCGTCGAGGTAGAGCACCCAATCGAATCCGCGCAGGCGCGCGGCGTCCAAGAGAATCTGCCGGTTGCGCCGGTCATCCCATCCCGCATACGAGTCGCGCGGCGGTTCGGTGTGGACGACTTCGACTCCCTCGGCTCGCTCCAGGACCTCCGCGGTGCGGTCGGTGCTGCCGTCGTCGAGCGCCAAGATCGCATCGGCGAACGGCCTGACCGAGTCCAGATACCCCTCGAGCTCGGCCTCGCCGTTCCGGACCGGCAGGAGACAGACAAGCGTGGGCCGGGTCTCCGGCGATCCGCCTGAGGCGAGCCAATCCGGTCGCATGCCGTGGGGGAACAGCACGGGCAATCCGGCTTCTCGTGCGCGCCACGCCACGACTTCGGAGCTCGGCACAGTGCCTGGACGGTCGCGACCCCAGTCCCCGTCCGGATCGGCCTCTCGGTACTTCGCCGAGCGGAAGGCGCGCCGCTCGGGCGATGCGAGGTGGCGCGCGCGGATTGTCGTCGGCACGTACGCCTCATCCGGAATCGAGACCGGGACCGGGTTGAAGTGGAATCGCCGTTTGGGAAGCTCGAGGCCCTCACGCCACGCGAACACCCGGTAAACGGTCCTGGGCGGGAGCTCGACCGCTCCCGGAGCAACCTCGTCGAACATGCTCAGGCCGTAGGCGCATGGCGCGATCGCGTCGCTTCTCAAGAACTCCCTGAGCGCTCCTCCGTCTTCGGCATCGATTCGCTCGTCGGCGTCGAGGAAAACGATCCAATCGGGCTCGAGGTCGGCCGCAGCGGCGAGCAGGCGCTGCCGGTTTGCGCCGTCGTCCCATTCGCCGTAGCCGGGTCGCTCCTCGTTCAAGAGCACCTTTGCGACTGCTGGCTCGGCTCGGAGAAGCTCAGCGGTGCGGTCGGTGCTGCCGTCGTCGAGGGCGATAATCGCGTCGGCGAAGGCCGCCGCCGATTGCAGCCAGTCGCTCATCTCAGCCTCGGCGTTACGCGCGGGGAGGAGACACGCGATCATCCGCGCGTGAGCCTGTCCGGAGAGAGATAGCGGTGGCGACGGTCGTCGGGGTCATGGACGAGCGTTCGTTGCGGGCACGTACGGACGTAACGGTGGTCGCGGACTCCGAGCGGAAGCGGCTTCTCTGGGTACCCCGCGACCTGTGGTGCGAAGACCTCGGCGACAGGATCAACCGCGCTTATGAGTTGGGCGGACACGCCGGCCTGAAGGCGGCCCTGGCCGAGCACGGCATCGAGGCGGACCATGGCCTCGTCCTCAGTCGAGCCGGAACGGAGCGGGTGATCGCGGGTCTCGACGTGATGATGCCCGTGGCGCGGGCGTTCGTGCTCACCGTTCCGGACGTGCCCGGCGGTGACATCAGAAAGGCACGCAGGGAAGTCCGCTTCGATCCACCCGCGACCCGGCTTTGTGGCGACATGATTCATGACTGGGTGGCAGGGAGGTATTCGACGGAACCGAGCGAGGCCGGCGACTTCGGACGGATCCGACGCCAGCAACTCCTGCTCGCGGTGCTCTTGGGCGAAGGCACCGATCTCAGCGGAGCTCTCGAGCAGCCAGACGAGTTTGATCTGACCTCGAAGGCAGCCCTCGGCGAACTCGCAGCCGCGCGCGCCGATTGGACGTTTGAGACTTTGGGGCCGCTCACGCCGCGCCGAATCGATGGCAAAGAGGTCCTGACACGTCGGCGGGCAGTCTAGGCTCGGCCAGGTGGGCCGCTAGCGTGAACGGGTGCTTCAAGGAGCCCCAAGAACAGAACGTGTGACGCTTCGCGACGGCCGCGTGGCGCTGGTCGCGCCCCTTCACCCGGACGACCGGAGCCGCTATCTCGACGGCACCGCGAACATGAGCCCGGAATCGCTCTACAAGCGGTTCATGACGCCGGTCGAGCGCCTGACGGAGTCGCAACTCCGATATCTCCTCGAGGTGGACCACCGCGATCACGAGGCGCTCCTCGCGGTCGACGAGGATTCGGGCGAGGCTGTTGGCGTCGCGAGGTTCATCCGTCTCGACCGGCACGAGGTGGCCGAGGCGGCGATCATCGTCGTGGACTCGTGGCAGGGGTCGGGACTCGGCAAGGCGATGCTCCGGATGCTCGCCCAAGCGGCGTGCGAGGTGGGTGTTGCGAGCTTCGAGGCAAACGTCCTGACCGACAACGCTCCGATGCTCGCGCTGCTCGACTCGCTGGGGCCGCGGGAGTCCGTGAGGCGCGACGGCTCGTCACTCGTAATCGAGGTTCCCCTGCCTGAGCCGGGGATCGGGGAGCATGAAACGGGTGTCCTCAAAGAGGTCGACTCAGGCGAATTCGAGCTCGTCAGATCAGACGAAACCCCTGGCTAGACTCAGAGGCACGATGAAGGCTGGAATCCACCCCGAGTACGTCCTCTCGCACGTCCATTGCTCGTGCGGGAACAGCTTCTACACGCGCTCGACCAAGTCCGATCTCCACGTCGAGATCTGCTCGGAGTGCCATCCCTTCTACACCGGCAAGCAGAAGCTCGTCGACACCGGTGGCCGCGTCGAGCGCTTCCGCCGCCGCGCAGCCCGCAGCACCAAGTAGGCACCGCTCGTCAAGCCGCGTCGCGGGGACGCCGATGGTGAGGCGATGAGCGATCGCGCTCTCAAGATCGCCGACGCACGCATGCCCGACGGGCTTCCCGTCGCCTCCTGCGACATCCCCGTGGGCGGGCAGGCCGTGCTCGAGGGCGTGATGATGCGCGGCGTCTCGACCTGGGCGCTGGCCGTGAAGAAGCCGGACGGGACAGTCGAGGTCACTTCCGAGCCGGTCGTGAGCTGGGCGAAGCGCCATCGCGTGCTTCGCCTGCCGGTCGTCCGCGGCGTCGTCGCGCTGGTCGAGTCGCTCAAGCTCGGCTTCCGGGCGATGAGGATCGCCGCCAACTCCCAGATCACCGAAGAGGACGAGATCGAGGAGATCGGCGGGTTGGCGTGGACGCTCACCGTGATCGGCGCCCTCCTACTGGCGGTCGGCCTCTTCTTCGTGATCCCGGTGGCGGCCACGAGCCTGATCAAGGACCAGCTCGACTCCCCGGTCCTCTTCTGGATCGTCGAGGGGTTCCTGCGCGTGGCGATCCTGGTCGGCTACATCGTTGCGATCAGCCGTCTGGGTCAGGTGGACCGCCTGTTCAAGTTCCACGGCGCGGAGCACAAGACGATCTCGTGCTTCGAGGCGGGCGACGAGCTCACCCCCGAGCGCGCCGCCCTCTACTCACGCCACCATCCGCGCTGTGGCACGAGCTTCCTGCTCCTCCTGGTCGTCCTCGCTGTCTTCGTCTTCGCGCCGCTTGGGCTGCCCGAGTGGTACTGGCTCGTCGCCTCGCGCGTCCTCGGCATCCCGCTGGTGGCGGGGCTCGCCTACGAGCTCATCAAGTGGGCCGGCAGGCACCGTGAGCGCGCGTGGGTCCGGGCGATCATGTGGCCCGGGCTGATGCTCCAGAGCCTGACGACGCGCGAGCCGGACCGCGAGCACCTCGAGGTCGCGATCGCGTCGCTCGAGGCAGTCCTCGCGGTCGAGAACCCGGCCGAGCTGGCGGCGCAGGACCGGATAGAGATCGCGGCCTAGATCCCGTCGATCGGGTGCACCTCGACGCCGTGGGTCGAGACGGTGACCAGGTTCTCGCCAGCGATGAGCGTTCGCTCGATCTGGCCCTCGCCCTCTAGTTGTGCGACCTCGGCGAGCCCGCTCTCCGGGTCGACCGAGATCACGATCGCGCCCCGCAGGCCGTCGCGCCCGTAACTCTGTACGGGCACGACGGCCATCGAGTGCTCGGGGGAGAAGAGGAACGCGTGGTGGTCCCACTCGGTCGAGGTCGAGCTCCAGCGGCCGTCCGAGAGGTCCAGGGCGTCGAGCCGTTCCGGCTGCGTCGGGTCGGCGACGTCGAAGAGCGAGGCCTGGGCGCCCGTGATCGTGCCACTTTCCGTGCCGGCCTGGCCGATGCCCAGGAGCCTGCCGTCGGCGACCGGGTGGAGATAGGCCGAGTAGCCGGGGATCTTGAGCTCGCCCGTCGTCACGGGGTCCGCGGGATCGGACAGGTCCACGGTGTAGAGCGGGTCGGTCTGCTCGAAGGTCACGACGTAGCCCATGTCGCCGATGAAGCGGACGGCGTAGATCTCCTCGCCACGTCCGAGTCCGCCGACGCTCCCGAGCTCCTCGAGCTCTCCATCGCTCTCCGCGAGGGTTGTGATCATGCTCTCGCTCTCACCCGGGCCCTCCGTCCACGTGTCGCCCTTCGTCGAAGCGACGCGAAGCACGCCTTCGGACTCCGACATGGCGAACTGGCCGATGAGGCGCCCGGGAACCTCGCCGCTCGCCACGTAATCCGTCTCGTCGATGCCGGAGGTGTCGAAGCGGTGGATCGCGGTCTCGCCGGACTGCTGGCTCGGGATGACGCCCATATCCGGCCCGATGAGACGCCCGATGGAGTTGACGACACCGTCGTTGGGCGGAGTCATCTTGAGCGTCGCGACGTAGAGGCTGCCGTCTGACGCATAGACCGTGGTGCCGTCGGTCAAGACCGAGTCGACGTCCGTAGGCGCGATCCCGCTCTCCATGTCAATGGTGAGCACCGAGAGAAGGCCCAGCCCGGAGAACTCATCGGGATAGGACACGTCGTCGCAGCCGGCGATGGGCGTCGTAACCCGCTCGCCCGTCTCGATGTCGAGCAGGGAGGCCTGTGGCAGCCATTCGGGCTCGTCGTCTTCTTCGGGCTCAGGCCCGGTCTCACCCGTCGCGCCCGTGGGAGCGTCGCCGTCCTCCATCGGAAGCGGCTCGGGCTGGGGCGATCCCTCGCCCAGGCCCGGATACCGGGGCTGGGACTGGATGACGAGCCGCGCCGTGGAGCCCTGGAGTCGCGCGCTCACGTTCGCGCCGTCGAGCTCCAGCCTGCGAAGCACGGACATTGCGGCGGGGTCCGAGATGTCGACTTCGGCCACGAACGCGATCGGGGTGTCGCGCTTGTTGTCGTAGTCGTCCCATGTGACCAGCGCCTTGTCGCCCGCGATCAGTAGCTGCGTGTTCGAGCCACCCTCGAGCTCGATCTCGTCGAGGAGCTCCGCGGAGTCGCCCGAGACGTCGTAGGAGCGAAGCGCCTTGCCCTGCACGCGGAAGAGGGTCGTCCCCGAAAGCTTCGCGATATCGGGCTCGTCGATGCCGATCTCCTGCGTGTTCGTCCCGGTCTCGCTCGGGCCGAGGGAGTCGGTCTGTGGCACGGCGGCGCGGACGGCGCTGTCCTCCGCTGCGCCCGCCGACGACAGGAACATCACGTCCGTTGTCACTCCGTAGGGGTAGGCGTTGTACGCCCAGCGGTGCTCGCGCGCGTATTCGAGGAGCTCGTCGCAAGAATCGAACGGCTCGAGCGCGGAGGCGGCTGCCTCGTCCGGATTGCCCAGCCCTCCCGAGCCGCCCACCACGCCTGTGGCGAGCGCGGCGCCGGCGACGCCGCCGACGGCCAGGATGGACAGGACGCGCCGCTTCTTGGGAGTCTCCATACCCGGACTACGGCCCAGCGCGGGAATCGTCACGCCCTTCCGCCAAACTCAATGGACCGTGATCGAGAGCCTCGTCGAACAGATCGAAGGGCGTTTTGCCGAGCTGGAGCGCCAGATGTCCGACCCTGCCGTGATCTCGGACCAGGCTCGGTACGCCGAGGTCGGCCGCGAGTACAGGCGCCTGGGCGACGCCCACGAGCTGGCGGCCGAGTGGCGCAAACTTCGCGACGACCTGGAGGGCGCGCGCGAGCTCATCGCCGAGGACGGGGAGGACGCCGAGCTCCGCGCTGTCGTGAACGAGGCTCCCAAGCGGATCGAAGAGGTCGAGGAAGCCATCCGCCTGGCCATGGTCGAGGTGGACCCGAACGACGAGAAGAACGTCCTGGTCGAGATCCGCGGCGGCACCGGTGGCGACGAGGCGGCGCTGTTCGCCGGCGACCTCTACAAGATGCTGACCCGCTATGCGCAGGAGCGCGGCTACGAGGTCGAGGACCTCTCGCTCTCGCCGGCGGACATGGGCGGATTCAAGGACGCGACGTTCGCGATCAAGGGCGATGGCGCGTTCTCGGTGTTCAAGTTCGAGGGCGGCACGCACCGGGTCCAGCGGGTGCCGAAGACGGAGTCCCAGGGGCGCATCCACACCTCGACGGCGACCGTCGCTGTCCTCCCGGAGGCCGAGGAGGTCGAGGTCGAAATCGACCCGAACGACCTTCAGGTCGACGTCTATCGCTCCTCAGGGCCCGGCGGGCAGTCCGTCAACACGACGGACTCCGCCGTGCGGATCACGCACAAGCCGTCGGGCATCGTCGTCTCGATGCAGGACGAGAAGTCGCAGCTTCAGAACAAGGACAAGGCGATGCGGGTGCTCAGGGCGCGCATCTATGAGCGCAAGATGGCCGAGCAGCAGGCCGAGATCGCAGCGGAGCGCAAGTCGCAGGTTGGCTCGGGCGAGCGCTCGGAGAAGATCCGCACCTACAACTATCCCCAGGGCCGGGTCACCGACCACCGGGTGAAGCTGACGGCGCACAACCTCGAGGAGATCCTCAACGGCAACCTGCGCGAGTTCACCGACGCGCTCGCGGGGGAGGAGAAGCGGGCGCTCCTGGCGGCGCAGGCGGCCGGGGGCGAGCTCAAGCCCAGCGGCGAGTGAGCACCGTACGCGACGCTCTGGAGGCGGCCACCGATGCGCTCCGCGCGGCGGGTGTCGACTCGCCGCGGCTCGACGCTGAAGTTCTCCTCGCCGCGGCGAGCGGGGCAAGTCGCGCCTCGCTCATAGCATCGCCCGAGGAACCGATCGACCCCGTCGCGACGCGGGCCTTCGCAGAGCTCAGTCCGGCGCCGCCTTCGGCGTGAGCCGGTCGCCTACATCACGGGTCGCAAGGGCTTTCGCCGCATCGAGCTGGCAGTGGACCGGCGGGTCCTGATCCCGCGCCCCGAGACGGAGCTCCTGGTCGAGCTGGCGCTTGAGCTTCAGCCGCGGCGCGTCCTGGACGTCGGCACCGGCTCGGGCGCAGTCGCGTTCGCGATTGCCGACGAGGTGCCGGACGCGGCGGTCGTCGCTACGGATCTCTATCCCGACGCGCTCGAGGCCGCGCGCGAGAACGCCGCGCGCCTCAGCCTCACCACCCAGGTCCGCCTCGCGCACGGCACCCTCGCCTCGGGAAAGTTCGACCTGCTGGTCGCGAACCTGCCGTACGTGGCCGAGCGCGAATGGCACGAGCTGGAGCCCGAGCTCCGCGACTGGGAGCCGCGCGGCGCGCTGACACCCGGCCCGACAGGGTTCGAAGCGATCGATGCGCTCCTGGGCGAGCTCACGGTCTCGCCCGCGACGAGCGCGAATGCGATCGGCCTGGAGGTGGGGGAGGGGCAGGCCGAGACCGTTGCCGACCTCGTCCGCAGGGCGGGCTTCGCCGACATCGAGGTGCGGAAGGACCTCGCTGGGATCGATCGCGTCGTCGTCGGCCACGCGGAGGTTTGGACATGACGCAGATCGCCTCGGTCACGGGGGACGGGGCGGAGCGGGCGCGCGAGGCGCTCACCGCCACGGTCGCTTCCGGCGGGGTGGCGGTGTTTCCCGCGGACGGCATCTACGGCCTGGCGTGCGACCCGCTTCGAGCGGACGCCATTGCTCGTGTGCACGCGCTGAAAGGGCGTGACGACGGCAAGTCCTCGGCCGTTCTCTTCTTCTCCCCGTTGATCCTTCGAGAGCTGATCTCGAGCCTTGGGGAGGCCACGCGTGAGGCGCTCGCGGCCCTGCTGCCCGGGCCAGTCACTGCTGTCGTCCATAACCCGGAACGGCGCTATCCGCTCGCCTGCCGCGAGGACCCCGAGCGGCTCGGAATCCGCCTGATCGAGAGCCCGCTCGCCGGAGTCGCCACGCCGCTTTTCCAGACCTCGGCGAACCTGAGCGGCGAGCCCGCGCCGGCGAGATTCGACCAGGTGCCCCTCGAGATCATCGGGGGCGCTGACCTCGCCATCGACGGCGGCGAGCTGACCGGCCTGCCCTCGACGGTCGTCGACGTGACCGGTCTCGAGCTGGGAGACGGCTGGCAGATCCTGCGCGAGGGCGGGATGCCCACCGCCGAGGTCACCCAACGCCTGGTGCCAGGCACGCTAGGCCAGGCGGCCTTCCCTCGCCTCTTCGAGGCTGGTCGCGAAGTCGATTCGGACCATCTTCTGATCGCGAAGGGCCACGACCATTACGACCTCCTGCGTGGTCTCGATCCCGCTCGAGCCGCCAACGGCGCGCATGACCGTCTCGATCGCGTACCGGTCAGGGCCGATCTCGTGGAAACCCTTCGGCTCAAGCGTCACGGTGTCCATCACATCGAGAAACGATGTCCACCAGCGCCGGAAGCCGTCGACTCCCTCGTAGCGCTGGGGCTCGGCGGCCAGCGCGGCTGGAGTCTCCATCTCGAACTCGGGATGAACGAGGGGCACCATCGCCTCATACCCCTCCGCGCCAAGTCGCTCGAAGCCGTCTTTGAGGAGGTCAAGGTCGTCGTTCGCCACAGCGCGAGGGTATCTGCGGCCGGAGGTATCGCGGGCAGCCGTTATCGTCCGGCGCGTGAAGATCGCCGTCGGATCCGACCACGCCGGATTCGAGCTCAAGGAGCTCGTCAGGCCGCTTCTCGAAGAGGGCGGCCACGAGGTCGTGGACGTCGGCACGGACTCCGAGGAGTCCACGGACTACCCGCGGCACGCCGCGGACGCCGCGCGAATGGTCGCCGAGGGCGAGGCCGAGCGGGCAGTGATCGTCTGCGGCTCCGGGATCGGCGTCTCGATCGTGGCCAACAAGGTGGACGGGGTCCGTGCCGTGAACGCTCACGACGCCGAGGAGGCCGAGATGAGCCGCCGGCACAACAACGCCAATGTGCTCGCGCTCGCCGGACGGCGCCTCACGCCCGATGAGGCGCGGCCGATCGTCGAGACCTTCCTCGCCACCGAGTTCGAGGGCGGCCGCCACGAGCGCCGCGTCGATCAGATCGCCGCGGTCGAACGCGGCGAGAAGCCTTGATGAGTGAACCCACGACATCACGCCTGCGGATGACGCCTGGACACACTTCGCCGGATCGGGGCCGTGCTCCTCACGCGTGCCAACCGGCACGCGTTTCGTCCCACGTCCGCGCCCGGCTCGGTGCCAGGCGCCCCCACAGGCATGAGCCCGTGGGTTCACTCATCTAATCGTGATCTCGTCCACCCGGGCAAAGTCCCTGGTGGGCGTCGTGGTTGCGGTTGCGGCCCTCGTTGGGATCGGCGTACCCGCGCTCGAGGACGACTCGCAGACAGAGGATGCCGCGATCGCAGTTGTACTCGCCGCGATCGAGTCCGGCGAGCCGCTGCCCTACTCAGAAGACGGGCAGACCTTCCAGAACCGCGAGGGCCTCTTGCCCGCGCAGCCGATCGGCTACTACGCCGAATACACGGTCGAGACGCCCGGCTCGCCCGACCGCGGCGCGCGGCGGTTGGTGATCGGCGACGGCGGCGAGACGTATTACACCGACGACCACTACGCGTCGTTCACTCAGATCGACCCGTCGGACTACGGCCAATGAGAAGCGTCTCGTTCACCGATGAGGCGCCGGACCTGGATGGCTTCGAGGTCCTGAGAATCGAGGCCGATTCGATCGAGAGAAGGAGGAGCTCCTCGACACGATCGCCGAGGGCTTCGGTTTCCCGGACTGGTTCGGGCGCAACTGGGACGCGCTCGAGGAGTGCCTGCGCGACCTCGACGCGGTAAACGACGGCTACGCGCTCGTGATCACCGACGCGACGGCGATCTGGGCCGAGCATCCACGGATCTCGGGCACGCTTGTCGAGGTCTGGCTCGACGCTGCTGCGGACGGCGCCGAGCGTGGGGTTGAGCTCAGGCTCGTCTTCGAGTGGTGACGGCCGCTCAGGACTGAGCGACCGCGCAGATCGAGTTGACGAACAGCTTTCGCGCCTGGTCAAGCTCGGCCGTCTCGCCCCGCTCGATGCGCTCGAGCGTGAGCCCTTCGAGCCCCGCGATCATGAGCGTCGTAACCGCTCCGACGTTCCTCTTCGCCACGGGCGGGTGCGCTTCGAGCAGGAGACGCGAGACGACGTCCCGCCACGCGACCTTGATCTCGCGCAGCACGTCGCGGATGTCCGAGTCGACCACGGAAACGGCGTTGAGATCGAAGTAGACACGCGGGAGGCGCTCGTCGCGCTCGATCAGCAGCCAGAGGGCCCCGGCCGCGCCCGACACGATCTCTTTGACCGTTGTTGCGCCCTCGAGCCCGTCGAGCACCTCCCGCGTGATCTCCTCGCCGAGCTCGCGGCCCGCGGCTGCAATGAGCCCGTCCTTCGAGCCGAAGTGGTAGGAGATCAGCGCCTTCGATTCACCCGAGGTGGCGGCGACCTTGGCGATCGTGAGCCCGGCGAACCCGGACTCCTTGAGGACCTCGAGGCAGCCCTCCAGGATGCGCTCGCGCGCGCCCGTCGACGGCCGGCCGGGACCGGCTCGAGCTGTCGCCGCCGCTTCCACGCTCCGACCTCAGGCAGCTGCCGGCTCGCCCAGCATGGCCGGGTCGAGGCCCATCGCCGCGAGCTTCTTCGAAAGCGCCTTAGTCGCGTACTCGAAGATCTCGGACGAGTGGTAGAAGGGCGTGTCGAAGTCGTACGGGTCGTCGACCCACGGCGGCACGAACACGAGAGGAGCGACCGGCAGGCACTCCTTGAGCGTCGCGACCACGACGTCCGCGTTCTTGCGGTCCTCCTTGATCGCGTCGGCGAGGAACTTGACGCCGAAGCCGACGTGGCGGGACTCGTCGCGGTTGACCGCGGTGAAGCCCTGGACGAAGCCGGGGAACCAGCCGTTGTCCTTGAGCGACTTGATCATGAAGCGGGCCGCAGTCAGGGCGAGCATCCCCTCGATCACGACCATGTAGACGGTCACGCCGCGGACGAGCGCCTCGAAGTTCGACGGATCCTTGCGCAGGTCCTCCGCGCACTCGTGGAGGATGTCGTCGAACATCGTCTCCCAGTCCTTGTTCACCACGTAGCGGTGCTGGTTGAGCTGCTCGGCGATCCCGTCCGCGTCGGAGTTGAACACCTCGCGGTAGAAGCGGTCCCAGAAGACGACGTGCTTCGCCTCATCCGAGATCTGCGTCGTCAGGAATAGCTGCGCCTCTTTGTGCGGCGCGGCGATCGCGAACGGGAGGAGCTCCACGGTCACGCGGTCCTCGGCGATGAAGAACTCCGAGAACCCGAACGCCAGGAACTGACGCACCTCGTCGGTGAACATGTCCGGGTCGGCCCACTGGCGGGCGTCTTCGGTGAAGTCGAAGTCCTCAGTGGACCAATGCTGGCGCTGCCAGCGCATGAAGAGCTTTTCGTAGGAGGGGGCCGCTTCGACGATGCGGTCGAGGCCCGCCATGACCTTGTCGATGTCTCCGTCCAGGAGGACCGAGAGGGCGTCGTCCTCCGATTCGACGTCGCCGTTCTGCGCTTGGGTGCTCACGGTGTCGCTCACGTAAATGCCTTTCCGATGGGGTACGGGTGATCTGCGTCGGCATTATTTACCATACGATCAATAAATAGTCAAGCGGATCCCGTGATCTAGTCTCCCGCGCGTGAGTGAGCCGCCTTCGGGAGTGGATCAGGTAAGCGCGGCCGAGCGGCACGAGCGGCTGCGTGGGGACGAGCGAGCGCAGCGGCTTATCGGGACCGTTCACGGCACCATCGTCGGCGCCAGCGTCCTGGCCGTCTCCGGCGGAGTGTCGAGCACGCTTGAGGCCGTTGAGGCCGGCCTTTACGTGCTGGCCACCGTAGTCGTGTTCTGGATAGCTCATGCATGGGGGCACGCGCTCGGCTTCCGCGCGGCGGGTATGCCGGAGCATGGCTTCTTCAAATGCCTCCAGGACCAGCTTCCAATCGTCGAATCCGTGGTTCCCCCGCTTGTGGCGCTGGGGCTTGCGGAAGCGGCCGGGGCATCCGCCGACGCCGCGATCGAAATCGCGATCTGGGTCTGCGTCGGCCAGCTCGGCCTTCTCGGGGTGGGCGTCGCCCGCCGCGAGGGGCTGCCCCCTCACCGCGTCGCGATGACCGCGGCCGGATGCGCGGCGCTGGGCCTCGTAATGGTGGCCCTCAAGGCGATCGTTCACTGACGACGACGGTCGGCTCCGTCGCGCCGCATCCGTAACGTGTCAACCTGATCCTTCGCCGCTACACCGAGCCACCAGGAGCCCTGCATGACCGAACTTCCCGACGACTTTCAGACCGCGCCTCTCGCCGAGGTCGACCCCGAGATCGCGCAGGTCCTGGACCGCGAGCTCGCGCGCCAGCAGGGCACGCTCGAGATGATCGCGTCCGAGAACTTCGTCCCGCAGGCCGTGCTGGACGCCGCTGGCTCCGTGCTCACCAACAAGTACGCGGAGGGCTATCCCGGCCGGCGCTATTACGGCGGCTGCGAGGAGGTTGACGTCGGCGAGCAGCTTGCGATCGACCGCGCGAAGTCGCTGTTCGGCGCCGAGCACGCGAACGTCCAGCCCCACGCCGGCGCTCAGGCCAATAACGCGGTCTACATGGCGCTGCTCGATCCGGGCGACAAGATCATGGGCCTGCAGCTCGATCACGGCGGTCATCTCACGCACGGGATGAAGCTGAACGTCTCGGGAAAGCTCTACGAGGTCGTTGCCTACGGCGTTTCGAAGGACGACTACCGGATCGACATGGACGAGGTCCAGCGGGTCGCGGAGGAAGAGCGGCCGAAGCTGATCATCACCGGCTGGTCTGCCTATTCGCGCCAGCTCGATTTCGCGCGCTTCCGCGAGATCGCCGATTCGATCGGCGCGAAACTCATGTGCGACATGGCGCACTTCGCCGGGCTCGTCGCCGCCGGAGAGCACCCGAACCCCGTCGAGCACTGCGACGTGGTCACGACCACCGTCCACAAGACGCTCTGCGGCCCACGGTCTGGGCTGATCCTGTGCCGCGAGGAGCTCCAGAAGGACATCGACCGCTCAGTCTTCCCCGGCCAGCAGGGCGGTCCTCTCATGCACATCATCGCCGCGAAGGCGGTGGCGCTCCGCATCGCCGCGACGGAGCCGTTCCGCGAGCGCCAGCGCCAGACGGTCGCGAACGCCCGCGCCTTCGCCGACGGGCTGATCGAGGGCGGCGTCGAGGTCCTCACCGGCGGCACCGACACGCACCTGGTCCTGGTCGACCTCAATCCGACCGGCCTGGACGGCAAGGAGGGCGAGAACCGGCTCGACGAGGTCGGCATCACCGTCAACCGGAACGCGATCCCGTTCGACGAGCGCCCGCCCATGAACCCCTCCGGCCTGCGGATCGGGACGCCTGCTCTGACGACGCGCGGCCTGGGCGAGGACGACATGCGGGAGATCGCCGACGTGATCGCCATCGCGCTCTCGGACCGGTTCGATGGCGAGAAGGACGCGCTGTCCGAGCGGACCAAGGTCCTCATGGATCAGTACCCGCTCTACCCGCAGCTCTCGCCGCTCGCCGCGGCGTAACCGCGCTCAGTCCAGACCCCAAACTAGGCTCAGGCAATGCGCGTCTGGGCCGATTGCACCGCTGCCGCGCATCCGCTTGTCCTGCGGCCGATCGTCGAGCGCTTGCGCGAGCAGGGTCACGAGGTCGAGATCACGACGCGCGAGTACGGCCAAACGGTCGGAATCCTCGAGCGCCTGGGCCTCGAGCACACCGTCGTGGGGCGCCACGGCGGCGGATCCATGGTGCGCAAGGGCTCGGCGCTCGCAGGCCGCAGCGCGCAACTCACCCGCTGGGCGCGCCCGAAGCGGTTCGATCTCTCGGTCGCCCACGGGTCGGTCGACCTGGCGGTGGTCTCCAAGACGCTCCGCATCCCCTCGGCCCAGATGCAGGACTACGAGCACGCGGGGCTGCAGCGAAAGCTCGCGTGGAAAGCGGCGCGCCGCGTCTTGGTGCCCGACGCGATCCCCGTCGAGGCGATGGTCGAGGCCGGCGCCGCGGAGGAGAAGCTCGTGCGCTACCCGGGCCTCAAGGAGGACTACTACCTCGCGGACTTCGAGCCCTCGCCCCGCGTCCTGTCGGACCTGGGCCTGCCCGAGCTGGGCGTCTCGGCGGACCGGATGGACGACCGCGTGCTCGTCGTGGTGCGTCCGCCTCCCGAGACGTCCGAGTACCACGCCCAGAACGACCTCTATGAGGGCGTGCTCGACCGCCTCGCAACCGCGGAGGCCGCGATCGCCGTCCTAGTCCCGCGAACCGACGAACAGCGGGCCCAGGCGGAGGGGCGGGCGGACCCGAGCCTCATCGTCCCCGCCGAGGCGATCGACGCGCAGAGCCTGATCGCCTACGCGGACCTGGTCGTCTCCGCGGGAGGGACGATGAACCGCGAGGCGGTGGCGCTTGGGACTCCCGTGCGGACGATCTTCACCGGCGAGCTCGGGGCCGTCGACGCGAAGCTCATGGCCGAAGGACTGCTGTTGCCGCTCGAAGATCCCGCCGCCCTCGAGCTCTCCAAGCGCACTTCGCCCGCGGGCGTTCAGAATCCCCGCGATGTCTCACTCCTCGTCGACGGGATCCTCGGAGCGGTCGCCTAGATGCTGATCGACGCCGTGCCCGACACGATCGACGCGGTCTACGCGTTCTTCGTCGCTGCGATCCTCGCCCTGCTTCTGGTTCCCGCCTCGGAGTGGATCGCCCGGCGGATCGGCGCGATCGACGTGCCGAACGAGCGCAGCCTCCACGTCGAGCCGACACCGAAGCTGGGAGGCCTCGCGATCCTGGTAGGGGTCCTGGTCGCTGGGATCCTGTTCCTGCCCATGGGGGACGGGCTCCGGGGCGAACAGACGCGCGCGATCCTCGCGGGCGCGGTGGCGATCGCCGCCGTCGGGGTCATCGATGACGTCTTCGACCTCCACGCCGCGCTCAAGCTCTTGGGCCAGATCGCGGCAACGATCATCCCGGTCTCTGCGGGCGTGGCGGTCACGCAGTTCACGCTTCCGTTCCTTGGCGGCGTGGACCCGGCCAGCGTCGATCTCGTCGGTTCAATCGACCTGGGCGAGGCGCTCACGGTCTTCGGCATCGTCGCGATCGTGAACATCATCAACCTGACCGACGGCGTCGACGGGCTCGCCGCCGGCATCTGCGTGATCTCGGCGGCAACGCTCGCCATCATCGCCCTCTCGCTCGACCGCAACCCTGCGGGCGTCCTGGCCGCTCTGACCGCTGGGGCGGCGCTGGGCTTCCTCCGCCACGGCTTTCCTCCCGCGTCCAGCTTCATGGGCGACACCGGCTCGAACCTCCTGGGCTTCCTGCTGGGGTGCATCGCGATCCAGGGAGCCCTGAAGACGAACGCCGTCGTCGCCCTGTTCCTGCCTCTGATCGTCCTGATGGTCCCGATCCTCGACACGGGCTTCGTCGTCGCCAAGCGGATCAAGTACCGGCGGCCGATCTACGAGGCGGACCGCTCCCACTTCCACCACCGCATGGCGAACCTCGGCTTCTCCCAGCGCCGGACCCTCGCCTACCTCTACGGCTGGGCGCTTGTCATGGCAGGTCTGGCCCTCGCGCTTCGCTTCGTCCCCTATTCCGACGACCACGGCAACTTCAACCCCGGGTGGACCGCGCTCATGGTCGTCTTCATGCTCGTCGCGCTGGCCGCGAGCATCTATCTGATCTACGTCTTGGAGATCCTCAAGCTCCGAGGCGTTCGCTCCCGCCAGCTCGCGGCCGCCAGGCCGGGAGGTGTTCCCGATAGCGAGTTGGACGAGGGGGTGGCGCGCGAGCTCGAGACGGGCAGCTTCTCCGCGATCGACCCCGACACGGGCGAGTTCCGCGAGCTGAATCCCGAGACGGGCGAGTTCGAGGCCCTGCCACCGCCCTGACCGAGCGTCACAAAGGTGTTACAAGCGCCTAAGGTGACAAGCGTTATTGGATATATTCGTCCTGGCCGCACCGGCTCGGCGCAAGGCGCCCCCCGGAGCGGCTATCTCCTTCTTTTGAGCCACAAATCCCACCTCTAAGTGTCTTCTCCCACCCCCTCCGACTCGGATGAGTCAAGAACCCCCCACGAGGATGGATGCCGCCACCGCCGGCATGGCTCTGGTCGGGGCGATGGTGGGATGCGGAGCGGTCGGGTTAGGGCTCGGCTCGCTGGTTGGCCTGGCCGTGCCACTGGGGCTGGTTGGCCTGTTCGTCGGAATCGTCGGGGGCATGGTCCTTGTCCACGCTCGTTTTAAGCGGATCTGAGCGGGCCGGCGCGGGAGCTTCGGCGATCCTCCGCTACCTGGATCTGATCCTGCTGGCTGTCGCCCTGCCCGTGTTCATCGCGGCGGATTGGCCGCTGCTTGGCTACGCGGTCGCGGCGGGCGCCTGGATCGCCCAGCGCCTTGTCCTCGCCTACACGGACACGCGCACGGCGCGGAGCCTCGCCGCCGGCGATCGCCGCGACGCCTTCAAGATGAAGGCGATCTCGGGCCTCGGCCGCGTCTGGATGGTCACGATCGCGGCGCTCCTGGTCGGCCTCATCGCCGAGCGCGAGGACGGACTGGCCGCTGCGCTGCTTTTGACCGCGCTCTTTACGACGCATCTTGCGTCCCAGGCCCTGACCGGTTCCGGCGAGGAGGCATCGGCATGAGCCTCAAAGTGAAGGTCTTGATCGGCTTCGCGCTCTACCTCGTGATCCTGGGCGTCCTGGTGTTCGTCGTGGGGACCGATGGCAAGAACGAGGAGTTCCAGCCCCAGAACGAGTTCTTCCTCGACCCGTGGATCACGATCGACATCGCGGGCATCGATCTCTCGATCAACAAGGCCGTCCTCTACCTCGTCCTCGCGACCGTCGCGACGATCGGCTCGATGACGTACATCGCGAACCGGATGCAGCGCGAGCCGAACAAGGTCCAGATGGCAATGGAGCTCTCCTACGACCTCACCAGGAAGAACATCACCGGAGACAACCTCGACGAGAAGATGTCGCTGCGCTGGTTCCCGTTCCTGGCCACCCTCTTCTTCTTCATCTGGTTCTCGAACATGATCGGCTACCTGCCGCTGCCGACGAACACCGAGCACCCAATCGACGTCTTCGGCGTCGAGATCCCGGCCTTCGCGCTCTATGCCGCGACCGCCAACCTCTCGATCCCGCTCGTGCTCACCCTCGTCGTCTGGACCTCCTACCACGTCGAGGGGGTCCGGGCCAAGGGCTTCTTCCCCTACCTCGCGAGCTGGCTGCCGCCCGGCCTCGAGAACATGAACATCTTCGCCAAGGGCTTCTTCTTCGCGATCGAAGCCATCTCCCACGTCGCCCGCCTGATCTCTCTCTCGGTTCGATTGTTCGCCAACATTCTGGCGGGGCATCTACTGCTGCTCTTCATGGGCGGAGGTCTCGCGGTCCTGCTCGGCGTCGCGGCGCTGGGCCTCATCACCCTGCCCCTCGCCTTCCTCTTCTTCCTCCTGGAGGTGGGCCTGATCGCAACGCTTCAGGCCTTCATCTTCGCGACCCTGACCGCCATCTACCTCGGTGGCGCCACTTCGGAGACCCATTGATGAAGCGGTCAACGGACTTTCGTCACACAAATAACAACTTGTTACTAACTAAGATACATACAGACTGTATGTCCCAACCAAAAGGAGCAACATGGATTTCCTGATCCCCCTAGCGGAGGTGACCGACGACGGTCTCAAGTCGATCGCTCTCGGCGTCGGCGCGGGACTGGGCTCGATCGGCGCCGGCATCGGCATTGGCATCATCTTCGGCGCGGAGATCGAGTCGGTCGCCCGCCAGCCTGAGATGAAGGACGAGCTCCAGCAGATCCGCTGGCTCGGCTTCGCACTGACCGAGGCAGTCGCCTTCTACACGTTCATCTTCGGCCTGATCGCCTTCTTCCTCTAGGCCGCACGTGGAGGCACTGACCGACATAGTGGCGTTTCTGCCGCTCGCGCAGGAGCACGAGGAGGGCGGCAGCTTCCTGGTCTCACCGGGCCTCGGCCTGATGATCTGGACGCTGGTCCTCTTCCTCTTCACGATGTGGTTCTTGAAGAGGACCGCGTTCCCGAAGATCGCCGAAGCGCTCGAGAAGCGGGCGAACGCCGTCCGCGAGAACATCGAGGCGTCGGAGAAGCAGCGAGCCGAGGCAGACGAGATCCTCAAGGAGTACCGCGCACGGCTAAAGGAGGCTCGCGAGCAGGCCGACGACATCTCGGCCCGCGCCCGCAAGTCGGCTGACAACGCCATCTCCGAGGCGACTGCCGAGGGCAAGGCCAAGCGTGAGGAACTCGTTGCCGCCGCGCGCAAGGACATCGAGGCCGAAACGCGTCGCTCGCTGGACGGGATCCGGCGTGAGGTGGCCGACCTGACGGTGATCGCCACGGAGAAGGTCACGAAGAAGACGCTCACCGATGAGGACCACCAGCGCCTGATCAGCGAGGCACTCGAGGAAATGGATTTCTCGGCCCTCGCCGGCGCGGAGAGCTCGGAGTAGCGAAAGGCACGATGGAAGAGATCGCGCGCGTATACGGCGACGCCCTGTTCAGGGTCGCCAAAGACGAGGGGAAGATCGACGAGATCCGCTCGGAGCTCGGCGAGTTCGCCGACGCCTTGAACGAGGATCGCGACCTTCAGGTCTTCTTCTTCAGCCCGTACTTCTCCTCTCAGGAGAAGCGGGACGGCATCGCGCAGGCGATCGATGGCGCCTCGGACGAGTTCTCGAACTTCCTGGGGCTCCTCGCCGAGAAGCACCGGATGCCCGCGATCTTCCGAGTCCGGACCTACTTCGACGAGCTCTGGGCCGAGGAGAACAAGCGCCTGGAAGTACGTCTCACAAGCGCGGTGCCGCTCGATGACAGCGTCGTGAAGCGCGTCGGCGATGAGATTGAGCGCCAGACGGACAAGAAGATCGACCTTGAGGCCAACGTCGACGAGGAGATCCTCGGCGGCCTTGTCCTTCGCGTGGGGAACATGGTGCTCGACGCCAGCCTGCGCGAGAAGCTGAACAGACTGAGAAAGGAAGTCGCGCAGGCGGTCTAGCCGCCGGACGCGACTCATGAAAAGGAGCTGAAAGCAGTGGAGATTCGCCCAGACGAGATCGGCAACATCCTGCGAGACCGGATCCAGGATTTCGACACCGACGAGCAGCAGCTCTCGGAGGTCGGAACGGTGCTTCAGGTCGCAGACGGAATCGCTCGCGTCCATGGCCTCGAGAACTGCATGGCCCTCGAGATGCTCGAGCTGCCACATGACGTGACCGGCCTCGCGCTCAACCTCGAGCAGGACAACGTCGGCGCCGTGCTCTTCGGCGAGTGGGACCAGGTCGTGGAGGGTGACGAGGTCAAGCGCACCGGCAAGCTCCTCGAGATCCCCGTCGGCGAGGCGCTCCTTGGCCGCATGGTCGACCCGCTCGGGCGTCCTCTTGATGACAAGGGCGAGATCAACGCCACCGAGACGCGGCCCGCCGAGTTCAAGGCTCCAGGCGTTGTCTCGCGCCAGCCGGTCGTCGAGCCGCTCCAGACCGGCCTCAAGGCAATCGACGGCATGATCCCGATCGGCCGCGGCCAGCGCGAGCTGATCATCGGCGACCGCCAGACGGGCAAGACCGCGGTCGCGATCGACACGATCATCAACAACAAGGACTCAGACGTCGTCTGCATCTACGTGGCGATCGGCCAGCGCATGTCGACCGTCGTCCAGTTCCAGAAGACGCTCGAGGACGCGGGCGCGATGGACAACACCATCATCGTCGCGGCGCCTGCCGATGAGGCTGCGCCGATCAAGTTCATCGCTCCCTATGCGGGCTGCGCGATGGGCGAGCACTTCCTCTACAACGGCAAGCACGCGCTGTGCATCTACGACGACCTGACGAAGCACGCATTCGCCTATCGCCAGATGTCGCTGCTCCTGCGACGCCCGCCGGGCCGCGAGGCATACCCCGGCGATGTCTTCTACCTCCACTCGCGCCTACTCGAGCGCTCGGTGAAGCTGAACGACGAACTCGGCGGCGGCTCCCTCACGGCTCTGCCGGTCATCGAGACCCAGGCGAACGACGTGTCCGCCTACATCCCGACGAACGTCATCTCGATTACGGACGGCCAGATCTTCCTGGAGTCCGACCTCTTCTACTCGGGCGTGAGGCCGGCGATCAATGTCGGCATCTCAGTATCGCGAGTTGGAGGTAACGCGCAGACGAAGGCGATGAAGAAGGTCGCGGGAAAGCTCCGCCTCGAGCTCTCGCAGTTCCGCGACCTGGAGGCGTTCGCACAGTTCGGCTCGGAGCTCGATCCCGAGACGCAGGCATCGCTTGCGCGAGGCGAGCGTCTGGTCGAGATGCTCAAGCAGAACGAGCGCAAGCCGCTTTCCGTCGCCGAGCAGGTCGTCTCGATCTACGCCGGCACCGGCGGGCACCTCGACCGGCTCAAGGTCGAGCGGGTCCACGATTTCCTCGAATCGGCGATCAGCCGCCTCAAGTCGGAGAACGAGGGCCTCATGGGTCGGCTCAACGAGGGCAACTGGGGCGACGAGGAGGAGAAGGAGCTCGACGCCGCGCTCGCCGAGTCCGTAGACGACTTCGGCCCCGACCTCGACGAGGACGGCCAGCCGCTCGAAGAGGGCGAGTCCGACCGCATCAAGTCCGAGGAAGAGCGCGATAAGGGCAGCCACGTTGCGAGCGCGGGAGACGATTCCGGCGACGAATCTGACGACGCGGGGGCTGGCTCCGACGCCGCCGATTCAGATGAGCCCGACACCGACGAGGTGCCTGACCCCTCAGACGACGCTGAGGCGGATGACGAGGCGGATGACGGGAGCGAGACCAGCTAACCCATGCCGACGCGCAAGGAAGTCACAGCGCGGATCAGCTCCGTCAAGAACATCCGCAAGATCACGCGGGCGATGGAGATGGTCGCTGCCGCACGCTTGAGAAGGGCGGAGCAGCGGATTGCCGACATGCGTCCGTACGCGCAGGCGATCCGCAAATTGACTCAGGAGGTCGCCGAAGCGGGCGAGGGCATGGCGAAGCGAGTGCCTCTGATGGAGACACGCGACGTCTCGAAGGTCGGCATCCTGCTCGTCACTGGCGACCGCGGCCTGGCCGGCGCCTTCAACACGCAGATCATCCGCGAGGGCGTACGCCTGAAGGGCGAGTACAAGCGGGACGAGAGCGCCGAGGTCGTCTTCCGCATGGTCGGCCGGCGAGGCTCGTCGACCATGACCTTTCGCGGCGAGAACGTCGAGGAGTCCTACGTCGGCTTCACTGAGCGTCCAGCGTTCACGGACGCGCGGGCCATCTCGCGCGACCTCACAGCTGCGTTCCGCGACGAGGAGGTCGACAAGGTGGACATCGTCTACAACCGATACGTCTCGCCGCTCACGCAGTACGTCCGCCGGCAAACTCTCCTGCCCATCTCGGAGGCCGAAGTATTCGGCGAGGGCATTCCGGACCCAGAAGGCTATGCCGACGAGGACCTTGCCGAGGCGCATCAGCGCTCGGACATGATCCACGAGCCGGACGCAGAGACACTCTTGCCGATGCTGATCGAGGAGTACGTGGACCTGTCGGTCTATCGCGCGCTCCTCGAATCGTCCGCGTCGGAGCTGGGCGCGCGGATGACGGCAATGCGTTCCGCGTCGGAGAACGCGGAGGAGATGATCGACGACTTGACCCGGGAGATGAACCGGGTGCGCCAGTCGGAGATCACCCAGGAAATTCTTGAAGTAGTCGCGGGCGCGGAAGCGCTCGGTTAAGGAAGGCACCTAATGAGCGACCTTGTCGCGAAAGAAGCATGTGACGGAAAGGGAATGAATGTCTGACACTGAAACGGCCCAGAGCACGAATGGCGCTTCCTCGAACGGGAGCGAAAGCAACGTCGGCCGTGTCGACCAGGTCCTCGGCGTCGTCGTCGACGTGTCGTTCCCTGGCGAGCTGCCGGAGATCTACTCCGCGCTCAAGATCGAGGTCGAGGAGTCCGACGAGCGCCACGGGATGGATCTCACGCTCGAGGTGCAGCAGCACCTCGGCGACGACCGCGTGCGGGCCGTCGCGATGGACGCCACTGACGGCCTTCAGCGCGGCGACGACGTGATCGACACCGGCGGGCCGATTTCGGTGCCGGTAGGCGAGAACACCCTTGGCCGGATCTTCAACCTCCTCGGCGAGCCGATCGACGACATGGGCGACGTCGAGACGGAGGAGCGCTGGCCGATCCATCGTGCGGCGCCCTCGGTCGAAGACCTCGCTCCCGCCCAGGAGATCCTCGAGACGGGGATCAAGGTCATCGACCTCCTCGCGCCTTACGCGAAGGGCGGCAAGGTCGGACTCTTCGGCGGCGCCGGCGTCGGCAAGACCGTTCTGATCCAGGAGCTGATCCGCTCGATCGCCGAGGAGCACGAGGGTCTCTCCGCCTTCTGCGGCGTGGGCGAGCGCTCGCGCGAGGGCAACGACCTCTGGCTCGAGATGAAGGAGTCGGGCGTCATCGACAAAACGATGCTCGTTTTCGGCCAGATGAACGAGCCGCCCGGCGCGCGCCTGCGTGTCGCGCTCTCCGGCCTCACGATGGCCGAGTACTTCCGCGAGCAGGGTGGCCAGGACGTGCTGCTCTTCATCGACAACATCTTCCGCTTCGTGCAGGCGGGTTCCGAGGTTTCGGCGCTCCTTGGCCGCATGCCTTCGGCCGTCGGCTACCAGCCAACGCTCGAGACCGAGATGGGCGAGCTTCAGGAGCGGATCTCCTCGACTACCAAGGGATCGGTTACCTCGATCCAGGCCGTCTACGTCCCGGCTGACGACCTCACCGACCCCGCGCCGGCGTCGGTGTTCGCGCACCTGAACGCGACCACCACGTTGTCGCGTGCAATCTCTGAGAAGGGCATCTACCCCGCGGTGGACCCGCTCGACTCGACATCGACGATCCTCAAGCCGGACATCCTCGGCGAGGAGCACTACAAGACGGCGACCGACGTGCAGGAGACGCTCCAGCGCTATCGAGAGCTCCAGGACATCATCGCGATCCTCGGGATCGACGAGCTCTCCGACGAGGACAAGCTCGCGGTGAACAGGGCGCGCCGGATCGAGCGCTTCCTCTCGCAGCCGTTCTTCGTCGCCGAGGCCTTCACCGGCCGCTCCGGTGAGTTCGTCTCGGTCTCCGACACGGTCGCCGGGTTCCGCGCGATCCTCGACGGCGACCACGACGACCTGCCCGAGGCCGCGTTCTACATGAAGGGCTCGATCGACCAGGTCACAGGCGACGACGAGAAGGGCGACAAGGACGAGAGCATCGAGCGCGAGAAGGCCGAGGCCGAGGAGCGCAAGGAGAAGGAAGCCGAGGAGGCCGAGCTCAAGGCCGAAGAGGGCGACTCCGGAGACGAGAGCTAGCCCTTGGCTGACGAGCACAAGTTCGAGGCGGAGGTCCTTACCCCGGAGGGTGAGGTCTATCGCGGCGAGCTCTGGCAGCTCTCCACCCGCACGTCCGTCGGCGAGGTCGGCATCCGGGCGCGGCATGCGCCGCTGGTCGCCCGGCTCGTGCCGAATGAGCTGCGCCTGTACGAGTCGGAGGGGTCAGAGCCGGACAGCCGCTACGCCCAGGGCGAGGGGTGGCTCGAGGTCTTCGCGAACCGGGCGCGCGTCCTCATCGCCGAGGCCGTCGAGCCGGACAAGCTGGACGCTTCGGAGCTGAAGTCGAAGCTCGAGGACGCCGAGCAGCGCTTGAAGGAAGCCGAGGAAGGCTCAGCCGCCGAGGAGCAAGCCGCGCGCGACAAGGCCCGAGCCGAAGCCTTCATCACGATCGCCGAAGCGTCCTAGTTCGCTTCAACGCCCGTGGGTTGAGCGCGGTTTGTGCGGCGCTACGCGGCGCCGGGGCTGGAGCGCGGTCTCGCTTGGCGCTTCGAGGCGT
Source organism: uncultured bacterium (assembly GCA_963725035.1). Lineage (GTDB taxonomy): Bacteria > Actinomycetota > Thermoleophilia > Solirubrobacterales > 70-9 > JALZKA01. The sequence continues at coordinate 163,759 of CAVRWX010000011.1, forward strand.
CTGTGTGGGGCACTAAAGGGGCGATTCGGCCCGTTGCTTGGTTCCGCGTTTAGGTTGGGCCGCATATAGCGGTTGAATCCGTCGACTCTTAAGTCCTATTTCGGGTTGCCAGGGCGCTTTGGACCCTCCTGGTGACTCCGGTTCGGTCCGCCCTGATCTGCCGGCCCGTCACTGGCATTACTTGGATGCCTTTGGCGCCCAGTTCGGCGATCTTGAGCCGGTCTCGGTCGAAGGCAACTTTCCCTGAATGCCCATCCCACCCATCGACCTCCACGGCAAACCGCAGGTCCGCCCATACGAAATCGAGCTCCGGGCCGAACGCCTTCGAGTTAGTTTCGTAGCCAGTGATCCCCTCGTCGCGCAACAGGCGCAGGAAGGCGCGCTCGCCCTTCGAACGCGTGCGCCTCGGGCCGCCGGGCAGATCGAGTACCGCTCGAAGAAGCGGTAGGCCGCGTTTTCGCGGGTTGCGCTCAGCTTGACGAAGCATCTCTGCCTCATCGGCCAAGCCGCGGTACCGTGCCTCTGCCACAAGTGCTTCGTATTCATAGGCGTCTTCGTATAGGGCGGCGCAATCGAGGACCGTTCGCGGCGGGCTGGTCAGCCGGAGGTTGCGGTAGTGCCTGATCTCGATTGCCTCGAGCTCCGCGCGGCGAATGTGGATCCTCGGACGAGTCAAGCCTCCGGCGAGATTTGCAGTCACCCACGGATCCGCGAGCGATGGATAGGCGCGCAGCCGCCAGATGCTCGCTGCACTGAAATGGCTCAGCGTTCCCTTTTCCTTGAGTGCAAGTAGGGCCGCCTGCGCATAGGTGTGTTCCGACGGCACCGCGCCAACCAGATACACACCTCGATGCAGTTCCGTGAGCCGGCCTGCATGGAGCCGAGTTGCGATTTCGTGTCGTGTGACCCCCAATGGCAGGAGCTGCCACCTGGCTACGGCTCCGTGTTGCCGCTTCGCCAGCCTCCAAATAAGGCGATCGACGGGTTCCGAGTGTGAGTTGAGCCGCCATATCCGGTTCAACCCCACGCTTAGCGTCCGCGCCCCCTTCGACCACTAGATTCATCTGTCCTTGGACGAGCGTCTTCTCACCGAGAAGCTGATCGGCTTCAACTCTTCGACCGCGCAGGGCGTAAGGCTCTGTGCGGGATTCGTGCGTGGCTGGCTCGAGGCTCGGGATGTGACCGTTCACGAGCTGACCGTGCGTGACCTGCCGGTTCTCGTTGCCGATGCGGGACCCGTTGATGCGCCGATCACCGTGCTCCTTCACGGCCACATGGACGTCGTGCCCGGCCACGAGGGCCAGTTCGAGGCTCGGGTCGAGGGTGATCGGCTCATCGGGCGCGGCGCGTACGACATGAAGGGAGCCTTGGCAGCGTTGATGCTCTCCATCGCCGATCTTCAAAGTGTGAGCGGCATCCGCTGCCGCCTCGGAATCGTTCCCGACGAGGAACGCGAAGAGGAGCACGAGCGCGGGGCGGATCTGCTCGTCGAGGAGGGATTCAAAGGGGATTTCGCGATCACCGGCGAACCAACTGACATGCTCGTAGGAGTGGCCGCGAAGGGCGTTTTCGCCATGCGCATCAAGGTCGGCGGCCACGCCGCACACGGCGCAACGCCGTGGCTGGGGCGGAACGCGATCCTGCGCGCAATCGAGGTTTTCCACGACATCGAATCGCTACCGTTTGCCCAGGAGAGCTCGGAGCTCTACGACCGCCCCTCGATCAACCTAGGACGCATCCTCGGGGGCGATGCGCTCAACAAAGTGCCAGACGCTTGCGTGATCGATGTCGACGTTCGCTACCTGCCGGAGCAGGAGCCTGAGGCGATCCTCCAGCAGGTGTCCTCGATCGACGGGGCCGAAGTCATCTCGACGTTTCACCGCCCACCCGCCCTTGTCGACCCGCAGTCTCCCTTCGTCTCGGCCCTTCGCGACGCCGCCTCGCCGCACCACCCCGAGGAGGTCACGACGATCGGCCGCCACGGCGCCTCTGATGCGGTCTCCTTCCTCAGGGCGGGCATTCCAACGGTCGAGTTCGGCCCGTCGGGCGCGGGCCACCATGGGCCGGACGAGTGGGTCTCGATCCCGTCGCTCTCGAGCTACCGGCGCACCATCTCCGACTTCGTCGCCTCGCTGCCCACCGTCATGAACGGAGGGACGCCGGCATGAGCGACGAAGAGCTGCCCGAGAACGAGGACGCGAAGGAAGGCGACGACGCCCCAGACCTCCCACCGCCGTCCACCTTCGCCGGAAAGGCACGCAAAGCCGAGGAGGAGGGGGAGAAGAGGGCGAAGCGCCGGACGCGGGGTCTGACCCCGACGCCGCCGAGGAAGAATCGGGCGCGGTGTCTGACACCGACGCTGCCGAGGAAGAACCGAGCGCGGGGTCTGGCTCCGACGCTGCCGAGGCAGATGAGCCTGCCGCCGACACGGTGCCTGACCCCAAAGTCGACGCTGGTGAAGCGGAATCGACAGACGAGCCTGTAGAGGGGTCTGAACCCACAGACGCCGCTGGTGAAGAACCAGACACCGAGCCCCCCGTAGACGACACCATCGTCGTACCGCCCGCGAAGATCAGCGGGGAAACGATCGAAGCGGACACGCTGACCCTCTCCGACGTCGAGGAGCAGCGTGAGGCCGCGCACGCCGGCTTGGCAAAGCGTGCGGAAAAGTCGTCGTTCTCGCACGAGGTCACGACCGGATCGCACAAGGTCCAGCCGTCCGCGGCTGCGCCCCCGGTCGCCGCTGTGGCCGCGGACTCGGACGACGAAGACGGAGTCGGCCGGCCGCCGAAGCGCCGGATCGGCTGGCGCTTCGTGGCAGCGGCGTTCGTGATCGTCTCCTCGATGGCGGCCGCAACAGCCGTCTCTTTCCTGCTCTTTCTCTCCGACATCGCCGAGGGCCTCAACGATTCCGGGCTCTCGGCGGCGCGACAGCAACTCGAGACCGTGGAGGGCGGGGACCCGCAGACGATCCTGATTCTCGGCTCCGACAAGCGCGAATCGACTCAGGGCGATCCGGGCCGCTCCGACACCGCGATCCTCCTGCGCGTCGATCCCGACAAGGAGTTCCTGTCGCTGATGTCGCTGCCGCGCGATCTATCGGTGCCCATCCCCGGCTACGGGTCCGACAACAAGCTGAATGCCGCCTACACGTACGGTGAGCTCGCGAATCCGGATGGCGGGGGGAAGAACTCGCGATTCGGACGATCACGGAATACCTGGACATCCCGATCAACCACGTCGTCAACGTCGACTTCGGAGGATTCCTGGAAGCCGTGAATGCGATCGGCTGCGTCTACGTCGACGTCGACCGCCACTACTACAACCCGACTGGAGGCGAGTACGCGGAGATCGACGTCAAGGCGGGCTACCAGCGGCTCTGCGGGTATCAGGCGCTCCAATACGTCCGCTTTCGCCACACCGACAACGACCTCGTGCGTGGCGCCCGCCAGCAGGACTTCATCCGCGAGGCGCGACAGCGCGTCCCTCCGCGTGAGCTGCTGCCCGTCCTCGGCGGAGGAGACGAGCTCATCGACATCTTTACGAAGAACACCTCTTCCGACATCGACAACGTCTCGACCATCATCGGGATGATGAAGTCGTTCGTGGACGTGCGAGACGCGCCCGTCCGCCAGGTGTCGCTCGGCAAGCTCTCTACTGAGGGTGGGGTCGTGGCGACCCCTGCTGAAATCGATTCCGCGGTGAGCCAGTTCCTTGGCGAGGACGTCGCAAAGGAAGGCGAGGAGCCCGCTCAGCCCGCCCCCGAGCCGAAGCCGGAGGGAGGCGGCGGCTCCGGAAACGACGACAAGAAGGAAGAGCCGAAGCCCGACACTCCCTCCGCCCCGGCACCCCTCGTCGACTTTGCCGGGCCGGCCCAGGCGAAGGCGGCAGAGTTTGCGCAGTTCATGAAACACCGCAAGGTGGATCTGCCGGTCTACTACCCGACGAAGCTCGTCCAGTCGGCGATCACGGGGATCTCGGACGAGAGCCGGGCTGCGTTGCTGATCGGGCCGGACGGCAAGACGCCGTACTACATGTACAAGTACGTGCTCCCGTACGCGGAGAGCTTCGGGCCCGGCTACTACGGCGTGAGCGGCACCAACTGGGACAGCCCTCCGATCCTGGAGAACCCAAGCGACACCCGCACGATCAACGGTCGCGAGTACCTCCTTTTCTACGAGCAGGACAAGCTGCGCCTGGTCGGCTGGCAGACGTCCAAGGGCTCGTACTGGGTGATCAACACGCTCACGCACGCCCTCACCGAGGCGCAGATGCTCGGCATCGCAACGACCATGCGGGACTTCGGCAACTAGCCTTTCGTCGCCATGAACGCTGAGCGTGAACAGGTAGGCGTCGTCGGTGTCGGCTGGGTCGGCCTGGTGACGGCGACGTGCTTCGCGGAGCTGGGGCACCGGATCGTCGCGCTCGATGTGAACGAAGAGAAGGTCAAGTCGCTCCGCCGCGGCGAAGTCACCATCCACGAGCCCGGGCTGGCCGAGCTGCTCAATAAGAACGCCGAGCGGATCACCTTCACCACATCGATGGACGACGTGCTCTCCGCGGCCCGCCTCCTCTTCTGCTGCGTGGACACGCCCCCGACGTATTCGGGAGATGCCGACCTCTCGCGCGTGCGCTCCGTCGTCGAGCAGCTTCCAGCGGACTCCGACCACGCGCTCGTCATGAAGAGCACCGTGCCGTCAGGGACCGGAGCCTCGATCCGCCGCGACAAACCCGACCTCGCATACGTCTCGTGCCCCGAGTTCCTGAAGGAAGGCTCGGCGATCCAGGACTTCATGCAGCCCGACCGGGTGGTGATTGGCGCCGACGCCGGCTCAGAGGACGCCGCCGATGCTGTGGATCGCCTCTACGCGCCGCTAGGCGGCGAGATCGTCCGCACCGACGTCGCCTCGGCCGAGATGATCAAGCTCGCCTCGAACGCCTTCCTCGCCACGAAGATCTCGTTCATCAACGAGATCGCCAACGTCTGCGAGCAGACCGGAGCCGACGTCACCGAGGTCGCCCGCGGCATGGGCCTCGACGACCGCATCGGCGCCAGCTTCCTGCGTGCGGGTATCGGCTATGGGGGCAGCTGCTTTCCCAAAGATGTGAGCGCCCTAAAGCAGCTCGCCGGTAATTCCGGCTACCACTTCCAGCTCCTCAACGCCGTCATCGAGGTGAACGAGCTTCAGAAGCGGCGCGTGATCGCAAAGCTCGAGAAGCACCTCGGAACGCTCGTCGACAAGCGGATCGCCCTGCTCGGCCTCGCGTTCAAGCCCGACACCGACGACATGCGCGAGGCGTCGAGCCTCGTGCTCTCGGCGCGGCTTCAGGGGGAGGGCGCGACGGTCGTTGCCTTCGACCCGGTCGCCGAGGAGATCGCGGCGTCGATGTTGCCCGACGTCGAGATGGCCGATTCGGCCGAAGCGGCGCTCAAGGGCGCGGACGCGGTCGTCCTCGTAACCGAATGGCCCGAATTCTCGGAGCTCGACTGGGTGAGCGCGCGCGACTCGATGGCTACCGCAGTCCTGATCGACGGGCGCAACTACCTCGACGCCGGTGAGCTCCGCGCCGCGGGCTTCGCCTACGAGGGCATCGGCCGCCCGGACGGACAGAACGGCGGCGAGTAAGATGCAGGCGCTGGTCCTCGTCGGCGGGGAGGGAACCCGCCTCCAGCCGCTCACCCTCACGCAGCCCAAGCCGGCGATCCCGCTGGTGGATCGCCCGTTCATCCGCTTCATGGCGGACTGGCTCGGCCGCCACGGTGTCACGGACATCGTCATGGCCTGCGGCTTTCGCCCTGAGGACCTGCGCTCGGCGCTCGGCGACCAGATCCCGGGCGGGCCGCGGGTGCGCTACGTCGAAGAGTCCGAGCCGCTCGGCACCGCGGGGCCGATCCGCCTCGCCGCCGACCAGGGGCTCCTCTCCGACCGCTTCCTCGTCCTGAACGGCGACGTCCTCACGGACCTCGACCTCACCGAGCACATGCGCGTCCATTCCGAGCGCGACGCGGTCGCCTCGCTCGCCCTCTACCCCGTGGACGATCCCACGTCATACGGCCTTGTCCGCAAGGACCCCGAGACGGGCGCCGTCACCGAGTTCCTGGAGAAGCCGGAGCCGGCCGAGATCGACACCGACGAGGTGAACGCGGGTGCATACGTCCTCGAGCGCTCGGTGGCCGACCTGATCCCCCCGGGCCGCTCGGTCTCGATCGAGCGCGAGATCTTCCCCCGGCTCGTCGGCCAAGGGCTCTTCGGCCTCCGGCTCGACGGCTACTGGATGGACATCGGCACGCCCGAGCGGTACCTCCAGGCGAGCTGGGACATCCTCACGGGCCGCGTCGAGACTGAGGTCGAAAGGCGCGTGTCGGGCGGCGTGGGCATCGACGAGCACGCTGAGGTCGATGGCTCCGCCCATCTCGAGGGCCCTGTCCTGGTCGACTCGGGCGCCGTCGTAGGGCCCGGCGCTCAAATCGGCCCACATGCGGTCATCGGCCGAGACTCGATTGTCGGAGAGGGTTCGGTCGTGGTCGGTTCGGTCCTACACACGGACTGCCTCATCGGAGACGGCGCGCGGATCGAGGGAGCGATCCTCGCGGCTGGCGTCAAGGTGGGCCAGAACGCACTGGTCGAGGACGGCGCGATTGTGGGCGAAGGCGCCCGGATCGAGCCCGGCGTGCGGCTTGAGCACGATGCGCGCGTGGAACCTGGCATGGTTGCGGCGTGAGCACGTTGCTCGATGACATCCGCGCGGTCGATTCGCAGAACCAGCTGGACGATGTCCTGGCCCTGCCCGACCACCTTTCGGACGCTCTCTTCCGGGTCGAGTCCGCGCGCATCCCCGCCACCAAGGCGAACGGCCTGGTCGTCTGCGGGATGGGCGGCTCTGCGATCGGCGGCGACCTCGCGCGTGGAGCGTTCGGGAGCCGGACGACCCTGCCCTTCACCGTCGTTCGCGATTACAGCCTCGAGCCCTGGACCTCCCCCGAGCGGATGGTCCTCTGCGCGAGCTACTCGGGGAACACCGAGGAGACGCTCGCCGCATTTGAGGCCGCCGCTGCCGTGGGCGCGAAGCGCGTCGTTACGACGACGGGCGGGGCCCTGGGCGACGCGGCGCGGGAGGCAAACGTGCCGATCATCCCCATCCCCGCGGCGCTCCAGCCGCGAGCGGCTGTCGGCTACATGTTCGTCGCCGCTGCCGAGGTCGCGACGCTCGCCGGCGCCGCGCCCGCCATCCGCACCGAGATCGACGGCGCCGTTGCCCATTTGCGCGCCAGCCGCGATGCGCTGGTCGAGCGCGCGAGCGTCATCGCCGACGTCCTTCACGGCTCGTTCCCGGTCATCTACGGATCTGACCTCACCTCTTCCGTCGCCTACCGCTGGAAGACGCAGATCAACGAGAACGCCAAGATCCCAGCCTTCGCCCATTCCCTGCCGGAGATGGACCACAACGAGATCGTCGGCTGGGACACCGGCGGCGGCTCGCAACAGTTCTCGGCCGTCTTCCTCGACGACCTCGACCAGCATCCGCGCGCGCGTCAGCGCTTCGAGTTGACCGCGAACCTCATCGAGTCCTCGGCAGCCGGGCTCATCCAGGTCGAGGCAGAGGGGGAGACCCGCACCGCCCGCATGCTCTGGACGGTGATGCTGGGCGACCTCGTCTCGCTCGCCCTGGCCGCGAAGCGAGGCATCGATCCCTCGCCCGTCGAGGTGATCGACACCCTGAAGGCCGAGCTCGGCAAGCTGTAGATCGCCAACTGACTGATCGGTCAGTAGTACCCTTGGCTGGGCACCAGTGCCCCTTCTCGACGACATCACAGGCGCCGTTCGCGGCGGGATTGGCCGCGCCGGCGAGGCGTTGATTGCCCTCGGGCGAAACGGCGACCGGCCCGAGCTCGAAGCTACCGAGCCGCCGAAGCCGCCGGCCCCGGTAGTGCTGGCAGCCAAGGACCTCGCGAAGGTCTATGGCGAGGGCTCGACTGCGGTGCGCGCGCTCGACGGCGCATCGCTTGAGGTGCGCAAGGGCGAGATCGTCGCGATCATGGGACCGTCCGGCTCGGGTAAGAGCACGATGCTCCACCTCTTGGGCGCGCTCGAGACGCCATCGGCTGGGCAGGTCAGCCTGGGCGGCGAGCGCTATGACGGCCTGGATGACGCAGGCCTCACGCGCATTCGCCGCGACCGGATCGGCTTCGTCTTCCAGTTCTTCAACCTCCTGCCCTCGCTGACGGCCGAGGAGAACGTTCTGCTGCCGGCGCTGATCGCAGGCGAATCCGGTGACCGGGTGCGCTCTCGCTCGCGCGAGCTCCTCGGCGTGGTCGGCCTGGTCGACCGGGTCAGCCACCTGCCGTCCGAGCTCTCCGGCGGCGAGCAGCAGCGGGTCTCGATCGCTCGCGCGCTTCTTCGCGAGCCGGAGCTGATCCTGGCCGACGAGCCGACAGGGAATCTCGACAGCCGCTCGAGCGCCGAGATTCTGGCGCTCCTGCGTGACCTGTCGAACTCGCAGGACCAGACCGTCGTCATGGTCACACACGATCCAGGCGCCGCGGCTATCGCCGACCGGGTCGTGTTCCTTCGCGACGGCCAGGTCGCGGGCGAGGAGGCCGGTGGCTCGCGGGAGCTGATCTCGGCGGCATTCACGGCGCTTCAGGCCTGAGACCAACCCCATGCGCAACTTCGGCTCCCTCGCCCTCAAGCAGGTCCGCTCGCGCCGCGCCCGTTCGCTCCTGACCGCCGCGGGGATCGTGCTCGGCGTCGGGATGATCCTCGGGGTCCTCCTCCTGTCGGCGACGATCAACCGAACCTTCAAGGACCTCTACGACTCGGTCTACGGCCGAGCCGACCTGATCGTCTCTGGAGGCGGTCAGGAGGAGTCGCTTCCCAAGCGCGCCTTCGGAGAGGTCGAGGACACGGCAGGCGTCGATGAGGCCGTCGGCCGGATCTCGAGCGTCTTCACGCTCGTCGACGGGGACGGCGAGGCGCCGCCCGACGCGACGAAGCAGCTGAACGTCGCGGGCCAGGATCCGGACGCGACGAACGTCACGGACTCCGAGACGGTCGCCGGGCGTGACCCCGAGCGCGGCCGCGAGGTCTCGATCCAGGACACCTGGGCGGATGCGAACGACGTCAAGGTCTCCGACCGCATTTCTCTCGCGACACCCGACGGCGAGCGCCGCTTCGAGGTCGTGGGCTTATTCAAGTTCCAGAGCGGCTTCGAGTTCGGCGGCGAGGGCTTCGCCGTCATGCCGCTCGATGCGGCACGCAAGGTGATGGACAAGAAGCGCGCCTTTGACGAGATCGACGTGATCGCCGCCGGCGGCGCGGAGACGATCTCCTCACTCGAGCGGCGCATCGACCGGCGCTTCGGCAAGGGAGTGGATGTCGAGACGCCGCAGACCAAGTCCGAGGACGTCGAATCCCAGCTTCAGGCGTTCAACGCGATCCTCTACTTCTTCGCGGCGATGGCCCTCTTCGTCGGGGGCTTCCTGATCTTCAACGCCTTCAACATGACCGTGCTCCAGCGCACGCGGGAGATCGGGATGCTCCGCACGCTCGGGACCCCGCGCCGGAAGATCACCAGCTCCGTGCTCCGCGAGGCCGCGCTCCTGGGGATCCTCGGTGCTGTGCTCGGACTGGGCCTCGGTTTCGCGCTCGCCTACGCGCTGGCGGAGTTCGTCCGAGCGCTCGACTTCCCAGTCGGCAAGCTGACCTTTGAGTGGTGGGCGCCGATCGCGGCCGTCGCCACCGGCCTCGTGACGGCGGTCCTGGGCGCCTATGCGCCCGCGCGCCGCGCTGGGAAGACGTCGCCGATCCGCGCCGTCCTGGGCTCGGATGAGCTGAGGCCGAAGCCACAACCGCGCCGGGCAGGCGTCGGCGCCGCGCTAATCGTCTTCGGCCTCGCGGGTGCGTTCTGGCTGGGCGCCGCCGAGGAGACCACCCCCATCGTTGCGGCTGCGGGCATGACAGGGACGGTGGCGATCTTCTTCGGGATCGCACTGGTCGCGCCGTTCGTGGTCAAGCCGCTCGTGCGCGTTCTCTCGTGGCCCGTGCGGCGCATCCTGCCCGTCGAGGGCAGGCTCGCCTCCGACGCGGCACGCTCGGACCCAGGGCGCACAGCCGCCACTGCAACCGCGCTTTTGATCGGCCTCTCCCTCGTCGTCGCCGTCAACAGCCTCGGATCGAGCTTCCTGGGCACGATCTCCGACGAGTTCGACCGCGCCTTCGCGCGGGACCTCACCGTTCAGCCGTCCGGCCTCTCTCCGGGCCAGGGTCCCCAGCAGACCATCGGGGACCGCCTCTCCGAGCGCCTGGCGAAGATCCCCGAGGCGGCGGTCGTCGCGCGCGAGCGCTTCCTTTACACCACCGACCTGCCCGGTCCCAAGGGGAAGACGAAGTCGGACGGCTTGATCATCGCTTTCGAGCCGGCCGAGTACGAGGAGGTCGACACGACCGACATCCAGGGCGCGCCGCGGGAGGAAGTCTTCGAGCGGATGCGCGAGGGCGAGGTGACGGTCGGCAAGGGCTATGCCGACGAGGAGGACCTGGTGGTGGGGGACACCCTGCGCCTGGAGGGACCGTCGGGCGATCAGAAGGCGCGGATCGCCGGCATCGTCGAGACCGTCCTCTTCGGCGGTCAGACCGTCGGGATGTCCCTCGAGACGATGCGGAAGGTCTATGGCGTGACCGCCGACTCGGAGCTTGCGCTCAAGGCGACGTCCGTCGCGAACCGGCCGGTGCTCGAGGACAAGGTCAGAAGGATCGTCCGCGAGGACTATCCGAACCTTGCGGTGCTCTCGAACACCGAGCTCAAGGCGAACGTCGAGGATCAGGTGAACCAGCAGTTCGCGACCTTCTACGCCATCGTCGGCGTTGCAATCTTCGCCAGCCTCTTCGGGATCATCAACACGCTCACGATGTCGGTCCTCGAGCGGACACGCGAGATCGGCGTGCTCCGGGCGCTCGGCGCCTCGCGCTGGCAGATCCGCCGCCAGGTCGCAGCCGAGAGCGTCGTGATCGGCCTGGTCGGCGCCCTTCTGGGAGTTGCCGTGGGAGCCGGCCTGGGCTGGGCGCTCCTCCAGGGGCTCGCGTCAGGCGTGCCTGGTGTCTCTTACAGACCGCCGGTTGCGGCCATGGTGGCCGTGGCGCTGGCGGGGATCATCCTTGGCCTGATCGCTGCGATCCTTCCGGCGCGCCGAGCGGCGCGCCTGGACGTGATCCAGGCGATCTCGTATGAATGAGGGCGTGAACGCCCAAGGAAGGGACCTGAGAAGCGCTGCGGGCCGAACTGTCTTCGTGCTCTCGCTCCTCTTGACGCTGGCCGGCATCGCCATTGCGCCCGCCGGCGCCGCCGACCCCGACCGGCAACTCGAGTTCGGCGACTCGGTGCAGGGCCGCGACCTCCGCGCATACCGGGTGGGGCCGAAGGATGCGGATCGCGTCGTGCTCGTCATCGGCTCGTTCCATGGCGACGAGGACGAGGGGCATGAGATCGTCGCGCGCCTGCGCGACGAGAGCCCCAACACGTTCGCGATGTGGCTGGTGACGACGGCGAACCCCGACGGCATCGCTCAGAATCAGCGAAAGAACGCCCACGGGGTCGACCTCAATCGCAACTTCTCCGTCGGCTGGAAGGCGAACTCGGACACCTCGAGCGGCTACTACCCCGGCCCGAAGCCGTTCTCCGAGCCCGAGTCGCGAGCGGTCAGGCGGCTCGCCAGGCGGATCGACCCAGACCTCTCGATCTTCTACCACCAGCCGTGGAACCAGGTCCTCGGCTCCTGCAAGGGCCCCGACCGCGTGCAGCGCCGCTACGCGAACCTCGTGAACATGGAGTTCGCATGCCGAGGCGGCGACCTGCCAGGCACGGCGACGAAGTGGTTCAACCGCAAGCCCGGCCGCCGCGCATTCGTGGTCGAACTGGCTGCCGGCGAGCTGTCATCGAGCGCGGCCGCCAAGCACGCCCGAGCCGTCACGAACATCGCCCGCCCGGGCTAGGCCAGCGCTTTCGAGAACGCGTCGTAGGCGGTGTCGCCGAAGAGCCAGAAGCGCGCCTCGTCGATCGTCGCGTGGCGGTCGAGGCCCGCGCGCACTGACGCGATCGCGACCTCCGCGGCCTCATCCATCGGGTACGAGTAGACGCCGGTTGAGATGGCTGGGAGCGCGATCGTCCGGCACTGATGCTCAGCCGCGAGATTCAGCGCTTGCGAATAGCAGGAGGCCAGCGCCTCAGCCTCGCCTTCGGCGCCGCCGTGCCAGACAGGACCGACCGCATGGATCACGTACCGAGCCTGCAGGTTGCCCGCACCGGTGATCTTCGCCTCGCCGGTGTTGCACCCACCCAAGAGCCGGCATTCCTCAAGGAGGTCAGGGCCGGCGGCACGGTGAATGGCACCGTCGACGCCACCACCTCCGAGCAGGCTCGAATTGGCCGCGTTGACGATCGCATCGACCTCATCAGAGGTGATGTCGCCAAGGTGAAGCGTGATCACGCCCATTGCTCAGTCGTCCATCGACGGGCGCCGCCGCTGCTGCTTTCGCTCGCCGCGCTGGCGCTTCTCGGCCAGGCGCCGCTCGCGCGCTGAGCGGCCCGGGCGGGTCGCCTGGCGCGGGCGACGGCGCTCCAGGCCCTTGCGGATGCGCTCGGCCAGGCGCTCGAGCGCGAGGTCGCGGTTGCGCGCCTGCGAGCGGGCGTCTTGCGCCACCGCCGTCACGCGCTTTCCGTAGCGATGCGCGAGACGCTCCTTCTGCTCAGCGCTCAGCGTGGCCGATTCCGCGATCTCGAACACCGCTTCGATCCGCGACGCAGTGACGTTCGCGTGCTGCCCGCCCGGCCCGGACGAGCGGCTCGCGCGCAGCTCGATCTCGCTCAGCGGGATGCTCAGGTTCGAGGCGATGCGCAGCATGGTGCGGCCACAGTAGTCGCCGCGCTGCGAACCGTCCGGCCGCCTAGTAGCGGTAGTGGTCCGACTTGTACGGGCCCTCGACCGGGACGCCGATGTAGGCGGCCTGCTCGGCCGAGAGTTGCGTGAGGCTCACGCCCAGCGCGTCGAGGTGGAGGCGGGCGACCTTCTCGTCGAGGTGCTTGGGCAGGACGTAGACCTGCTTCTCGTACTCGTCGTTCTTCCCGAACAGCTCGATCTGGGCGATCGTCTGGTTCGTGAACGAGTTGGACATCACGAACGAGGGATGCCCCGTCGCGTTGCCCAGGTTGAGCAGGCGGCCCTCGGAGAGCACGATGATCGCGTGCCCGCCGGAGAAGGTCCACTCGTCGACCTGAGGCTTCACGGCGATCCGCTCTGCGCCCGAGCGCTCCAGACCGGCGATGTCGATCTCGTTGTCGAAGTGGCCGATGTTGCCGACGATCGCCTGATGCTTCATGCGCGCCATGTCGGCGACGGTGATGACGTCCTTGTTGCCGGTGGCGGTGATGAAGATGTCCGCGGTCTCGACGACCTCGTCGAGCGTCCGCACCTCGATAGCCCTCCATCGACGCCTGAAGAGCGCAGATCGGGTCGATCTCGGTGACGATCACGCGGGCGCCCTGGCCGCGGAGCGACTCGGCGCAGCCCTTGCCGACGTCGCCGAAGCCGCAGATGACGGCGACCTTGCCGCCGATCATCACGTCGGTGCCGCGGTTGATGCCGTCGATCAGCGAGTGGCGGCAGCCGTAGAGGTTGTCGAACTTCGACTTCGTGACCGAGTCGTTCACGTTGATCGCGGGGAACAGGAGCTTGCCGTCGCGCGCGAACTCGTACAGGCGGTGGACGCCCGTCGTCGTCTCCTCGGTGACGCCCATGATGCCCGGCGGCCATGCGGGTAAAGCGGTCGGGTTCTCGGAAAGCGAGCGCTCCAAGCGCTCGAGGATGATCCGCAGCTCGTCCGTGTCCGCTCCGGCGGGATCGGGCACGGCGCCGGCCGCCTCGATACTCGACTCCCTTGTGGACGAGCAGCGTGGCGTCGCCGCCGTCGTCGAGGATCATGTTCGGGCCCGTCCGCATCAGGCCAGTTCAAGCGCCTGCTCGGTGCACCACCAGTACTCCTCGAGCGTCTCGCCCTTCCAGGCGATAGACGGGGATCGCCGGCGGCAGCGATCGCCGCCGCGGCATGGTCCTGGGTCGAGAAGATGTTGCACGAGGCCCAGCGGACCTCGGCGCCGAGCGCGACCAGCGTCTCGATGAGCACCGCGGTCTGCACGGTCATGTGGAGCGAGCCTGTGACCCGGGCGCCCTTGAGCGGCTGCGACTCCGCGAACTCCTCGCGCGTGCGCATCAGGCCGGGCATCTCGTGCTCGGCGAGGCTGATCTCCTTGCGGCCGTACTCGGCCAGGCCGAGATCGGCGACCTTGAAGTCTTCGGTGGCAGGGGCGGTGGTCTCGGCGGCAGTCGTCATGCGATCAAGGGTACCGGCGGAGTCGTGGCCTTGGGTAGCCTCCCCACGCGATGAAAGCGATGGTGATGGCGGCAGGGCTGGGCACGCGGCTGCGCCCGCTCACCTACGAGGTGCCGAAGCCGATGGTGCCGGTCGCAAACCGCCCCGTGATCGAGCTGATCCTGCGCTCGCTTGCGAAGGGCGGCGTCGCCGACGTCGTTTGCAATCTCCACTGGTTCCCCGAGACGATCGAGGGCCGGCTGGGCGACGGCTCGGACCTCGGCGTGAAGCTGACCTACTCGCATGAGGAGAAGCTGCTGGGCACCGCGGGCGGCGTTCGCAACGTTCGTGACTTCTTCGGTGACGAGCCGTTTCTCGTCATGGCGGGGGACGCGCTTACTGACATCGACTTCGCCGCGCTCGCGGCCGCTCATGAGCGGAACGACGGCCTCGCGACGCTTGCCGTGAAGAAGGTGACCGACACTCAGGAGTTCGGCGTGGTCGTGACCGGCTCCGACGGGCGCGTCCAGGGCTTTCAGGAGAAGCCCGACCCCGCCGAAGCGCTCTCCGACCTGGCGAACTGCATGATCTACGCGTTCAGCCCCGAGATCTTCGACCATTTCCCCGCCATGGACGCACCCGACTTCGCCCTCGACGTGTTCCCGGCTCTACTGGACGGCGACATTCCTTTCTTCGTCCACGAGACGGACGGCTACTGGAACGACGTCGGTTCGCCGGCCGAGTATCTGCAGGGCAACCTGGACGTCGCGTCGGGTCACGTCGACGTCGAGTGGTCGGGCGAACTGGTCGAGTCGAGCGCCGATCCGGGCGAGCCGGGCGAGCACGCCCTGGGCTCCGAGCAGGCCGGGCTGCCCGCGGACGCCGAGGTGGACGGACGAGTCCTGGTCGGGCGCGATGCCGAGGTTGGCGCGGGCGTGCGGATCGATGGCCCCTGCGTGATCGGCGATCGCGCGAAGATCGGCGACGGCGCGCGCATCAAGTCCTCCGTCCTCCTGCCGGATGCGGAGGTGCCCGCGGAGTGCTACCTCGTGGGCGCGATCGCCGGGCGGTCGGGCTCGCTGACGACGGAGGCAAAGTGACCGCTAGGAGAAGGCTCGTCTCGGTCCCTGCGACCTCGGCCAATCTGGGCCCGGGCTTCGACGTGTTCGCGGCCGCCCTCGCCCTGAACCTGGAGCTCGAGGTGTGGGAGGCCGAGCAGTTCGCCATCGACACCGGTGAAGACCAGCTTCCGCGCGATCGCTCCAACCTGTGCGTCCGCGCCTTCGAAGAGCTGCACTCTGCCGACGGCGTCCACTTCGAGATGACCTCTCAGATCCCGCTCGCGCGCGGCCTGGGCTCGAGCGCCGCGGCGATCGTGGCCGGCCTGATGGCGGCCGACCACATGTACGAGCTCGCGCTCAGCCGCGAAGAGATTTACGCGAAGGCCGTCGCGATCGAGGGCCATCCCGACAACGTCGCCGCCGCGCTCTACGGCGGATTCACGATCTGCCCGCGGCCGGAGCATGGCGGGCTTCCCGCCCCTATTCGCCTGGAGCCGCCGGAGGGCGTTGAGGCGGTCGTCGTGATCCCGAGCGAGGAGGTGCCCACGGCCGAGGCGCGGGCGGCGCTCCCGGCTGAGGTCCCGTTCGCTGACGCGGTGGAGAACGTCGCGGCCGCGTCCCAGCTCGCCTTGGGCTTGGAGCGCTCGGACCTGGCGCTCATTCGCCGGGGCCTGGCCGACACGCTTCATCAGCCTCACCGCGAAGCTCTTTACCCACGCTCGATGGAGCTGGTCCGCCACGCGACCGGGATGGGCGCCCTTGGCGCGACGATCTCGGGTGCGGGCCCCGACGGTGCTCATCTGGAGCTTCTGGCAAGACACGGGCAAGGTGGTGTCCGCGCTCGAGAAGGAGGTAGCGGGCTGGGCCGAGGTCCTCCGCGTCCCCTTCAGCCCCGTCGGGGCGGACGTCCCCGAGCTGTAGCGACGTCCCCGGGCTGTAGATCTAGCCCAGCAGGCCGAGCTGGGTCAGGATCGTGACCGAGTCCGAGTAGACGTCCTTCCGCTTCAAGAGACCTCCCTCGAACGGCATCACGTCGAGTCCGTTCCAGGTGATCGTCTTGCCCGTCGGCTCGGCGACGAGGTCGCCGCGGCGCATGACGTTGGTGTGCGTCGCGGTCGCGGTCCACTCCTGGACGATCAGTCCCGTCCTCGCGTAGAGGCGCCGCTCGGTGAACGCGATGTCGGGCCACGTCTCGAAGATCGAGCCGATGTGGCCGCGCACCTCCTCGCCCTGGGCGCTCTCGCCGGCGGTGTGGTTCTCGAACACCATGTCGGGGGCGTGCATGGCCATTATCCGGTCGAGGTCGTGGGCGTTCCACGCGTCGTTGTAGCGGACGATCGTCTCGGTCAGGGCCTCGGCTGAATCGGGATCGGTCATGCTCGCGCTCCCGCCGGCACGATCTCGGCGCTCAATTCGTCCAGGCTCTCCAAGAGGTCGGGCTTGCCGATCCGGCGCAGGATCTCGCCGGCGAGCGACAGGTAGTCCTGACCTCGCCCCGGGCGGTAGTCGAGGATCGGAACGGCCCGCTCGGCGGACTCGGCGTAGGCGACTGACTGGCGGATCACCGTGCGAAAAACCTTATCTCCAAAACGCTCGCGAAGCGACTCGAGCGTGTGCTTTGCGTGCTTGGTGCGCATGTTCGCGATGTTGAGGACGATCCCGAGCAGCTCGAGATCGGGATTGAGGCTGTCCTTGGCGAGGTTCACGACCTCCATCGCCTGCTCGACGCCCTGGAGCGAGAAGTACTGGGCCTGAGTCGAGAGCATCGCGTAGTCGGATGCCACCAGCGCGTTCACGGTGAGGAGCCCGAGCGTGGGAGGGCAGTCGATCAGGATCACCTCGTGCTCGCGCTTGACGTCGCGGAGAGCGTTCCTGAGCGTGACCTCCCGGCCGATCTTTCCGGCCAAGGCGAGCTCGGCCTCAGCGAGCCGGAGG
The DNA here is from genome assembly GCA_963725035.1 of uncultured bacterium. GTDB lineage: Bacteria > Actinomycetota > Thermoleophilia > Solirubrobacterales > 70-9 > JALZKA01. The sequence continues at coordinate 181,118 of CAVRWX010000011.1, forward strand.
TTGGCGGGAACGACCTCTCCGTGGATCGCGTCGGCCGCGCGGACCTGGCCTGTGATCACGTCGGCCAGGGTCGGCTCGGCGTCGGGGGCCGTGTCGAAGTAGTCGGAGAGGTTGCCCTGAGGATCGGCGTCGACCGCGAGGACGTCCAGCCCCAGACGGTCGAAGACGTCCGCCAGCGTGCGGGTCATCGTCGTCTTACCGGTGCCTCCCTTTTGGGAGAGGATCGAGATCGTGATTGCCACGGCGCGCAGCATATGCGCGCAACGGCTTTGCGAGGCGGATTAGGCCAGGACGTAGAGCTTGAAGCGCCCGATCTCCAGCTCGTCGCCGTCGGCGAGCGCCGTCCACTCGACGTGCTCCCCGTTTACGAAGAGGCCGTTCAGGCTGCGGTCGTCGAGCGCCTTCAGCTTCCCGTCCTCGGTGCGGACTACGAGCGCGTGCCGCCTCGAGACGGTCGGGTCGTCCAGGCGGATGTCGGCGCAACTCGACCGCCCCACCTTCGCCCAGCCCTCGGCGATGGGCAAGGTGCGAACCTCGCCGGCCTCCTCCCACGCGAGGTGCGGCCCTGCTCCCGCAACGTCGGTGCGCGCCTCCTCCAGCCATTCGGGTTTGGCGTCGGCAACGTCGACTTTCTCGATGTCAGTGGTCGGCCGGTCGAATGCGCGGGCACGCTTGAACGAGCTCGCACCGCACGCCGGGCACGCGGGCACCGGGTCATCGACGGTGATGGAGATCGCATAACCGCAGCCCTCGCATACAAGTCCCCCCAGGCCGCGTACGGCGATAGTCATTTTGGTGGTCCTTCCGGGAGAGAGAGCTACAAACTGCACAAAAGAAACTACCCCTCCTGAGTACCCAGATCCAGTTCACGCATAGAATCGCCCGCGAAATGGGCCCAGTTTCCGCAAAGGTCGCGATCGATGTTCCACGCGAGGACGTCTTCGAGCTCCTGATGGACCTCTCGGCCCGGCCCTCCTTCACAGACCATTTCATGGAGGGCTTCCACCTCCTCCGGATCGAGCCGGTCGGGGTGGGAGCCGGCGCCAGGTTCAAGATCCGCGACGCCGGTTGGGTCGATTCCATCATCGAGGAGGCCGACGCCCCTCATCGTCTCATCGAGCGCGGCATGGGCGGCTACCTCAACCGCATCCCGAACGTGACCGAATGGCTGCTCTCCGACGCCGGCCCTGACGGCTGCGAGGTCCAGGTCACCTTCTGGACCGAACCGGAGCACGGCATCGACAAGATGAAGGATCGGAAGGCGTCGGAGCGGCGCCTCGGCAAGGGCTTGAAAAAGACGCTCGAGCGACTGCGAGACGTCGCCGAAAGCGAGGCTCCTCCAGAGCGCATCGCGGTTGCCGGTGGCGATCGCATTTGATTCGTTCGGTGCCAGGCACCGAACGGGTGCCAGGCACCGATGAGTTACATAGACTCCTGCCTCGCATGCGGACCCGAGTCGCCACCATCGTCGGCCTTCTGGCCGTTCTCGCCCTTGCCGTGCCAATCGCCGGCTGCGGAGACGAGAACGAGGACGAGGAGATTCCCGCAGTGGTCGAGGGCGAACCGCTCGAGCTCGGCGGGCTCATCTACAACGTCTCGATCACCCGTTTCCTCAACCCCAACATCACCGAGGACACGGCCTACCTCGAGGGCGCGGAGGAGGAGCCGCAGGGCATGAGCTACCTCGGGGTCTTCCTCCAGATCAAGAACGAGGGCGAGGAGGAGCTTGCCAGCGCGACGAGCTACGCGGTCCTCGACGGGGCCCATCGTGTCTTCGAGCCGGTCGAGCTCGAGACCGAGTTCACCCTCGAGACGGGTTCGTCGCTCCCGCCCGACGGCATCATCCCGAAGTCCGACACCGTGGCTGCCGCCGGGCCGACCCAGGGAGCCCTCCTCCTTTTCCTCGTCGACGACGACGTCTCCGAGGAGCGACCGCTGGAGCTCGAGATCGAGTCGGCGGACGGCGGCACGGGCATCATCGAGCTCGACATCTAGGCGGCGTGAACGACGGCCTATCGCAGTCCGTGCTGCGCACCGCACTGGTGCTCGCCTCGCTGGCCGCGGTCGTGATCCTGGCCGGCCTCTTCTCCGACGCTGTTCGTTACGGCTGCCTGGGCGTGATCGTCCTTGCGACCCTCGTTACCGCCGGTGAGCGAGGCCGGCAGGGCGGAGGCTGGTGGACGATCCTGGGCGCCGGCGCCGCGCTGTCCGCGATCGGCGCCGGAGTCTCCGAGGTGAGCGAGACGGTGGGGGGCCTGGTTGCGGTAGCGGGCGGGGCGCTGGTCGTGGTCGGCTCGGTGATCGGCTTCCCGGCCGACGAGCTCGAATATGACTAGCCGGTGCCTGGCACCGAGGCTGCGCCAGGCTTGTGCCCGGCACCAACGCAGGGTGCCTGGCTCCGGTCGAGCTTTCTAGCCGCCCAGCACGGACTCGTAGATCGAGCGCGCGATCGGCGCCGCGACCGTACCGCCGCCTCCGGGCGTGCTAACCAGCATCACCGCGATCGCGAGCTCGGGATTGTCGGCCGGCGCGTAGGAGGCGAACCACGCGTTCTCGTCCTGCGGCGGCTCCTCGCCCTCCTCCAAAACCTGTCCCGGCTCGAGTGCCAACGGCCCCAGCTCGGCCGTGCCGGTCTTGCCGGCCACGTTGATGCCTGGGATCTGCGCGGCGGTGCCCGTGCCCGAGCGGACGACCTCGAGCATCATGCCCTCGACCTTCTTCGCTGTCTCGGGCGAGGTGACCTCCACGGGCTCGTCGGTGGGACGGAGGTCCGCCGTCTTCACGATCGAGGTCGGCTCGCGGACGCCGTCGTTCGCGATCGTCTGCGCGACCGAGGCCATCGAGAGCGGGGTCGCAAGCACCTCGCCTTGGCCGATGGAAGTCTCGCCCAGTGCGACGTCGCTTTCGATCTCGCCCAGGCTTGAGGGAGGAACCGCGAGGGCGTCCAAGACCTCGGGCGCGGCGAGCGAGGGCTCCGAGTTGAAGCCGAACGCCTCGGCGGTCTCGACCATCTTCTCGGTCCCGACCTCGACGCCGAGCGGTGCAAAGACGGTGTTGCACGAGTCGGCGAAGCTCCGGACGAAGGTGCCGCCGCAGGGCGAGTCGTGGGCGTTCGAGATCTCGCGGCCGATCGTCGAGTTCGACGTCTCTACGGGGAATTCGTCGTCTAGCTCGACCACCCCCGCGTCGAGCCCCGCCGTAGCGGTGACGATCTTGAAGGTCGAGCCAGGGGGCTGCGGGGCCGAGAAGGCAAGACCGGCGACGCCGCGCACGTCCCCGGTCTTGGCGTCGATCACCGCCACTCCGCCGTACTGATCGCCGAGCGCCGTCACTGCGGCCGTCTGGACGTCGGGATCGATGGTGGTCTTTACGTCCTCTCCGTCCGTCGGCTCGCCGGTCGCGAGCGTTCGTTTCTGGCCCTCCTCGCCCACCGCGAAGAGCTCCCCGGAGGGCTGGCCGGCAAGCCGGTGGTTGAACGCCAGCTCCAAGCCGCTGGTGCCGGCCAGCGTCCCCTTCGGGAAGCCGAGCGCGTACTGCGCCGTGTCCTGCTTTCGCGACGGCGACCCCATCGCGCCAGCGATCGCCAGGGCAGACGCCCCCAGGGGAGAGGTGCGAGCCGAAGCGGGCCCGTCGGCGAGCGGTGAGCCGTCGGCCGCGAGGATCGACGCACGCTCGCCCAGCCGCGTCTCGCGGCCGAGCTCCTCGCCCGCCTCCAGGCCGGGGAACGCCATGTGGGGCTCCCAATCGACGGCTCCCTCGTCGTCGAGCGGCAGAGCCACCGTTCCCTCGACCTCGCCGAATGCTTCGGTCTCGACGGTCACCGGGAACGATGCCGTGTCGTCTTCCACGGCGATCTCACCGGTCCCGACTTCGACCGCCGTGGCCGTCGCCTGCGCGTCCACGTAGTGGCGGGTCATCGCTTCGAGCGGGTACGTCTCCTGGGCGGCGGGCGAGAGCTCCGCGTGCATGGCGTCGAAGTCCTGGCGCTCCCACGCGTCGGCGAAGCTCTGGGCTGCCTCCGATTCGGCGCTCGAAGCGCCGACCGCGATACCCACCGCAAACGCGCCGACCGAGAGGACCACCAGCGGGACGGCGCGGCTCATCAGTCTTCGCCGCCGAGACTCCGGCTCGGAACGCTGCTTCGCAGGACTGCGCGGCTCGGGAGGATCCGTCCGGTAGCGTTGCCCGCCCTGCGAGGCCGGAGTGGGCGGGCGGTCGCTCATCGCCGGAAAGTTAGTGACCAATACGCCCAGATCACTGCTGTGAGCCTCATTGACATCGGGATTGTTGTTTTCGCGCTCGCGATGGCCGCGGTCGGGTGGGAGCGCGGCCTTGTGCGCTCGGCCCTGCCGCTGGCGGGATTCGTCGTCGGCGTCTTCGCGGGCGCCCGCCTGGCGCCGTTGCTTCTCGAGGGTGGCGCCGAGTCGCCATACGCGCCGGCCGTCGCCGCGGGTGGCGGGATCCTGCTCGGGGTCTTCCTCGCCATCGCCCTGGAGGGGGCGGGGCAGCGACTCTCCGTGCGCCTGGCCGAGCGCCCAGCGACTCGGCGCATTGACTCGGCCGGAGGCGCGGTCCTCTTCCTCGGGCTTGCTCTCGCCGCAGCGTGGGTCTTCGGTGCCGTCGCCCTCAACCTGCCCGGACAGAACGCGCGCGAGATCCGCGAGGCGGTGCAGCGGTCGTCGATCCTGGTCGCACTGAACGACGTGGCCCCGCCGTCAGGCGCTTTCCTCAACGCGCTCCGGAGGATCGATCCCACGCGGTCGGTCAAGGGGCCCGAGGCGGACGTCGGCCCACCCGACCCGGCGCTCGCGCGGGACGCGGAAGTGGTGGCGGCGAGCCGCTCGGTCGTCCGGGTGACGGGCAGCGCCTGCGGCCTGGGAATCGAGGGCTCGGGCTGGATCGCCGGCCCCGGGATCGTCGTCACGAACGCGCACGTGGTCGCCGGCCAGGACGACACGCAGGTGACGACCACGGACGGCCGCACGCTGGACGCGGGCGCGCTCCACTACGAGCCGCGTAACGACCTCGCCGTGCTCGGCGTGCCCGGCCTCGGGGGGACCCCTCTCGACCTTGGTCGAAAAGCCGCGCAAGGGCACCGCGTCGGTCGCTGTCGGTTATCCCGAGGGCGGGCCGCTCACGCTCACGCCCGCGCGCCTGGGGAGAACGGGCACCGTCGAGAGCCAGGATTCCTATGGCCGCGGCCCGATCGAGCGCCGGATGACGCCGTTTCGCGGCGAGGTGCGAAACGGCAACTCCGGCGGGGCCGTCATTGACGGGAACGGGGACGTCCTTGCCACCGTGTTCGCCTCCTCGGTCTCGAGCGGCGCACCGAGCGGCCTCGGCATCCCGAACGACATTGTCGCGGAAGCGCTCTCGGGCCCGCTCGACGGCGCCCCAACCGGCCCCTGCGCCGCGTAACCCGGCGCTTGAGGTGCCAGGCACCTAACGCTTTGGCCCTGCGCTGCCCGGTGCCAGGCACGGTGCCAGGCACCAACGTGTGAGTGCCCCCATCCTGGGTACGTCTCCTCACATGGAAGCGTCCGAAGGAGCCAAGCCTGTCGACCCCGCTGAGGAGGAAGGGGGCGGTCTTCGCCGCGCCATCGGCCCGAGGCTTCTCCTCTTCTTCATCATCGGAGACATCCTGGGCGGCGGGATCTACGCCCTCGTCGGAGAGGTAGGCGGCGAGACCGGAGGGGCGATCTGGATCGCGTTCACCGTGGCGCTTGTGATGGCGGCGTTCACGGCGGGCTCGTACGCCGAGCTCGTCTCCAAGTACCCGCGGGCCGGGGGCGCCGGCCTCTATGTCCACAAGGCGTACGGCAACGCGTTCTTCAGCTTCATGATCGCGTTCGCCGTCGCGATGTCGGGCATCACGTCAGCGGCCACCCTGTCGCGCGCTTTCGGAGGCGATTATCTGAACGTGTTCATCGACGTCGATGTCGTGCTGGCGGCGCTCGCCCTGATCACGCTCATCGCGCTCGTCAACTTCCGCGGCATCGCCGAGTCGGTGAAGCTGAACGTCGGCTTCACCGTGGTGGAGGTCGGCGGACTCCTACTGATCATCCTGATCGCGGTGATCGCTGTTATCCAGGGAGACGCGGACACCTCACGTCCGTTCGAGATCAAGAGGGTTCGAGCCTGATCGGCGTGGCACTTGCGGGAGCGGCGCTCGCGTTCTATGCCCTGATCGGGTTCGAGGACTCCGTGAACATCTCGGAGGAGGTCAAGGACCCGACGCGGGTGTATCCGAAGGTCATCTTCGGCGGGCTCGCGATTGCAGGTGTGATCTACCTCCTGGTCACGATCGGCGCTTCCGCGGTCGTGCCCACGGCTGACCTGAGCAGCTCCTCCGGGCCGCTCCTCGAGGTCGTGAAGCAGGGGCCGCTCGGCATCGACACGAAGGTCTTCTCGGCGATCGGGCTCCTCGCCCTTTCGAACGGCGCGCTGATCAACATGATCATGGCCTCGCGGCTCATGTACGGCATGTCGCGCGAAGGCGTCCTGCCCAAGCCGTTCGCCGCTGTCCATACGACGCGCAAGACGCCGTGGGTCGCGATCATCTTCACCACCCTCGTGGCCGCTGGACTCATCCTCGAGGCGAACCTCGAGGCGCTTGCCAGGACAACGGTCGCGCTCCTCCTGATCGTCTTCACGGTCGTCAACGCCACCGTCCTCTGGCTTCGCCGCGATCCCGTCGACCACGAGCACTTCCAGATCCCGTCGGCCATTCCGGTGCTTGGCGTCGGCGTGTCGATCGCGCTGATGACGCAGGTCAGGGGCGAGGACTGGGGCAGGGCGGGCATCCTTCTGGGCATCGGCGCCGTGCTCTTCGTGATCAATTGGGCGGCGGTCCGTAAGTTTGGTAGCGGACACACCGAAGTGTCACAAAGATCCTGATCTTGTATCCAGAAGTCCTAATTTAGGACTATCTGCTACGGTGTCTCCTTAACCCCAACCAAGGAGACGTTTTGACCACTGCAGATTCAGCCCGAGACCGTTGGCTCGCCCTCTACGTACTGTGCGCGGGCTTCCTGATGATCGTCCTCGACATGACGGTGGTCAACGTCGCGCTGCCCGCCATCCAGGAGGACCTCGGCTTCAGCCAGTCCGGCCTCGCGTGGGTCGTCAACGGCTACCTGATCGCCTTCGGTGGTCTCCTGTTGCTCTCCGGGCGCCTGGGCGACCTTCTGGGGCGCAAGGACGTCTTCATGGTGGGTATGGCGATCTTCCTCGCCGCGTCGCTCGTATGCGGCTTTGCGCAGAGCCAGGAGGTTCTGGTCGGCGCGAGGTTCATCCAGGGCGTCGGCGGTGCCCTCACCTCGGCGGTGATCCTGGGAATGATCGTGACGATGTTCCAGGAGCCGAAGGAGCAGGCCAAGGCGCTGGGCGTCTACGCGTTCGTTGCATCGGCGGGCGGCTCGATCGGCCTTTTGGCAGGCGGCATCCTGACCGAGGCCATCAATTGGCACTGGATCTTCTTCATCAATCTGCCGATCGGCATCGGGACTGCTTTCGCAGCCAACAAGCTCGTCACCCGTGACAAGGGGCTGGGCTTCGACAAGGGCACCGACATCCCCGGCGCGGTCCTCATCACCTCGTCGCTGATGCTCGGCGTCTACACGATCGTCGGCCCCGCGGCCGAGGAGGGCTGGGGCAACTCGACGACGCTCCTTCTGGGAGCGATCTCATCGGCGCTCCTGGCCCTCTTCATCTATCGCCAGGCGCACGCGGCGAACCCGCTCATGCCGCTTCGCATGTTCCGCTCGCGGAACGTCTCGGGCGCCAACGTCATCCAGGCGCTGACTATCGCCGGCATGTTCGGCATGTTCTTCATGGGCTCGCTCTATATGCAGCAGGTCCTGGGCTACGACGCGCTGGAAATCGGCCTCGCGTTCCTGCCGACCACGCTCGCGATGGGGATCATGTCGATCCGCTTCTCGGACCGTCTGATCAATCGCTTCGGGCCGAAGAACGTGCTCATCCCGGGTCTGACCCTGATTGGCCTCGGATTGGCGCTCTTCACCAACACGCCAGTCGACGGCGTCTACCTGGAGAACGTCCTGCCGCCGATGCTCCTCTTGGGAATCGGCGCGGGCTCGTCGTTCACGGCGCTGATGACGCTCGCGATGTCGGGCGCCACGCAGGAGGACGCGGGCCTCGCATCGGGCCTCGTCAACACGACCGCGCAGGTGGGCGCCGCGCTTGGGCTCGCGGTCCTCGCGACGCTGTCCGCGACCCGGACCGAGAACCTGATCGCCGGCGGAACGAGCGAGCCCGAGGCGCTCGTCAGCGGCTGGCATCTCGCGTTCTGGATCGGCACCGCGCTGGTTGCCGTCGCGATCGCGGTCGCCGCTCTGGTGGTCGAGGCACCCGACGAGGTGCCCGGCCACGCCGAGGCGCCCGAGGGCGAAGGCTCCCACGAGGCCGATCAGCGCGAGCCCGCGTACTCGGCGAGCTAGGAACCCTCAACTTCGCCGAGAGGTGGAATTCCCACACATATCGTGGAAATTCCTACTCTCGGCGAAGAAGACGGCGCGGAGCGTCACCAGGCGCGCGGGTTGCCCTCGGGGATCTAGTCCATCGACCAGCCTCACGTCAACCACCGGCGCCGGAAACTCTCCCGTGGTTGCCATGAACCTTTCCCAGGCACCCGGCCCCAGCTCGTCGAACGCCGCCTCACACGCCCGGACATACGAAGCGATGATGATCGCGCTCGGCGGAGTCTCCACCGCGAAGTGGCCCTCCTTCGCGGTGAAGGCGTAGACGCGGTCGAAGCCTGAGTCGTCCGCCACAACCCCGTCCGTCACCTCCACCCGGTCGTAGCGCAGTTCACGCCCGTCGAGCCGCTCGAGCTCCGCCTCCGTCAGCTCGATCAGCACCCCATTGGGCCACTCGGCCTCCGGCGCATCGGGCGCCCGCTCGATGTTCAGGCCCACGATGTGCTCGAACGGTTCGCCGTCCACCCGCTCGAAGGTCTTCTCGTGGGCGGTGTTCTTCCTGTAGACGGACCATCGCCGTCGCCACCCCGCAAGCTGCGCCGGAACAGGCGCCGGCGCCTCACGCCCAAGTGTCTCGGCGATCGAATCCCGGCTCACAAGCGAGCCATACCCGAACACCGCGAGCCTCTCCCCGTCGATGGCCTCGTCGGGGGTCATCGAACCGGGGCGGGGGCGTCGCGCGACGGGCGCCATGCGGGGCGCGGGCACAGGCGCGGGGCCGCGGGGCAGCCGAAGCACAGCGCGGCGTACGGCTCGTCCGTGACCTCGAACGATCCCGCTCGGATCTGCGCCACGAGCCCTTCGAGGCTCCCGCGCGCGGTGGCGAGCGCGGCCTCATCGAAGACCTCGACAACCGGCTCGTCGGGCCTCTCGAGGAACACGTGGGCGGTCCGCACAGTCCCGCCACCGCCGGCCTCCCCAGCGACCGCCAGCGCATAAACCGCACGCTGCGACGCATATCGCTCACCCAACGGTTCCACTCCGCCGGACCCGACCCTGTCGGTCTTGAAATCGACCACGACCGGACCATCCCCGTTGTCGCCGCCGTTCGGGGTCGCCAAGAGATCGATGTTGCCCCGAAGCACGGTCCCGCCCAGCGGCAGCACAAACGGCGCCTCGGGCCGCACCCGCGCGCCGCGAATCTCCGCGCAAAGCTCGGAGCCAAGCCACCCGTCCACCAAGCGCGTCGCCCGGGCCAGGACCTCGCTGTCCTCGACGCCTTCGCGAGCGAGGAGAGCCGTAAGCCGCTCAGGGCCGGGGTGCTCCCAGCCGGCTCGCGCGCTCCATTCGAGCGCCGCGTGGACCGCGTTGCCGAGCGCGAGCGCGGGGGAGGGGCCGGCGCCTCCCACCACGGCGTCGTCCTCGGGCTCCTGGAGCTCATCGCCTGCCCGCGCTTCCTCGTCAAGCTCATCGCCTTCGTCCTCGCGCGGAGCCGCCGCCGTCACCAGTCCTGCGCGAACGCCCAGGACGCGCTCGACGTAGAAGCGGTAGCCGCAGCGCTTGAACGCGTCGAGCGCCGAGTAGGAGAGATGCCCGAGCGGGACGACCGAGCGGCCCTCCTCCAGGATCGGCGGCATCGCGCCCAGGACGTCTTCGGGTGGCAGCTCCGCTGACGGGGGCGCAGGGGTCAGGGCGATCGCCCGTTCCTCGCTCGGGCGCTGGACGCGCACATCGAGTGGCACGGGCAATTGCACCAGCCCGCTCGTCTCCTCCCAGCCGGCGTCAACGAGCAGAGGCAGGATGCGCTTCAAGACGCTGTCCTTTGGCTCCGGCTCGGACGCGACGCATGCCTTCTCGTTGTACTGGCCCGAGAGGAGCAGGCGGTCCTGCGCTCGGGTCATCGCCACGTAGTTCAGGCGGCAAGCCTCCTCGGCGTCCGCCTCCTTCTCTTCTGAGTTGAGCTCCTCCAGCTCCCAGACGCCAAAGGACTTTGCGGTCGGGAAGGCCAGCCGCAGGCCGAACCGGCACGGCTCGCCCTCGTCGCCGACGCGGCCGATCCAGATGTCCCCGCTTCTGCGGCCGGCCTGGAGCGGGCGATCGAGCTCGGGGACCGCGACCACGGGGAACTCAAGGCCCTTTGCGCCGTGCACCGTCATGATGCGCACGCCGTCGTGGTCTTCGGCTTGGACCGGGGCGAGCCCCTCCCGCTCGTCGCGTTGTGTCGACTCAGCCGCCTGGACGAGGAACGTGCGCAGGTCTCGGCCCTCGTTCCGCTCGAACTCCGCTGCGATCCGCATCAGCTTTCGGACGTTCGCCATCCGCCCGGCCGGCTGGCTCTTCGCGAGCAGGGCCAGGTCATACCTGAATGCGTTCATCGTCCGCTCGACCAAGACGTCGAGTGGGAGCAGCGGCGCCTCCGCCCTGAGGGCCTCGAGCTTCTCGCAGAAATCGCGCAGCTTGGCGGCGTCGGCGTCCTCGATCTGCTCGAGGCGCTCGGGCTCGGCCAGCTCGTAGTCCCACTCCTCGTCCGTCGTTCTGCCGAATCCGATCTCGAGCGCAGGCCAAACGTGCCCGCCGCCCGCCGCGGCGCGAAGGAGCCAGAGCGTGTCGGGCGTAACCCCGACCGCGGGGCAGGCCAGCGCGCCGAAAAGCATCTCGTCGTCGAGCGGGTTGGCGACCACGCCAAGGAGGCGCAGGATGTCCTCGACCTGTTGCTGCGACCAGTAGCCGCGCCCGCCGACCACGTACGGCTCGAGCTCGAAACGCCGCAACGCCTCCTCGTAGGCGTCCACATGGGTGAAGGCCCGGAGCAGCACGACGATGTCGCCGCGCTTCACGTCCTCGTCGTCGACCAGCTCACGCAGCCGCTCGGCCAGCGCCCGCGCCTGCGCGACGATCGCCAGGTCGGTCTCGGACTGAGGCCGTTTCATCACGCCCTCGTGGTCCTTCCATTTCAAGTGCTTCGCTCCCTTCCCCTCCTGATAGGTGAGGAGCAGCTCCACCTCGGGCGAGCCCGGAATGTCCTGGTCCGATCCCTTGCCGACCACGAGGTGCGCGAAGTTCTCGAGCAGGGTGTCGCCGAACGAGTTCGCCGCGTCGAGGATCGGCCGGCGCGAGCGGAAGTTGCCTCGGAGAGGTAGAACGTCGGTTGTGGGCGACTCCTCCGCCTTTCGCCTTTGCGCCCGGAACACCTCGAGGTCGGCGTTTCGGAACCGGTAGATCGACTGGTGCTCGTCGCCGACCGTGAAGAGGCGCGTCTCGGGGCCGCGAAGCTGCTCGACGAGGTCGAGCTGCACCCGGTTCGTGTCCTGGAACTCGTCCACCATCAGGTGCTTGAAGCGCCCGTGCCATTGCTCGCGGACCGCGGGAGAGGTGCGAAGGAGCTCGACGGCGTGGATCTCGAGGTCGGAGAAGTCGAGGCCCGAGCGGATCCGCTTGAGTTCCGCGTAGCGCCGGTTCGTCTCGTCGAGCACGGCGTCGAGTGCGGCCCGCGCCTCCAGCGCGAAGCGCCGCTCGTCCACGCTCAGCTCTGAATCCTCGTCCTTCTCCTTTTGCGAGCGCTTGGGCTCGCCGACCTCGGGCAGGCGCGGGGCGGCCATGCCCTGGCTTCGCAGCCGCTCGTGCGCCACAAGCGTGATGTCGCGAATGCGATACGGCCGGTAGGCCGCGGTCACCCGCTGCACGGTCTCGTCGCCGCCCGAGACGAGAGCCTCTACCGCCTCGCGAGCCGCCTGGGAGAGCAGGCGCTGCGACTCCGGCGCGTCGAGCACACGAAAGCGCGGATCCAGGCCGGCCGCCACCGGGTGCGCAGCCAGAAGGCGACGGCAGAAGCCGTGGATGGTCGTGACCCAGGCGCGCTCGGTATCGCGCGCCAGGCGGCGCTCGCCCCGGCCGGCGAGCTCGCGGCGGATTCGCTGGCGAAGCTCCGCCGCCGCGCGCTCGGTGAAGGTGAAGGCGAGGATCTCGTCGATCTCCGCGCCGTCTTCGAGGAGCGCGCCGCAGTAGCGGCCCACGAGCACCCGCGTCTTGCCGGTGCCGGCACCGGCTTCGCAGAAGACGTCGCGGTCGCGCGTCTCGATCGCGTTCCGCTGTTCGGGGGTCGGCTCGCGCCCCATAGCGGCGTCGCTCACTCGGGGCCCCCGTTCTCGGCCTCGTCCTCGAGGCCCACGGCGCGTTCGAGCCGGCAGATGGGCTGGTACTCGCAGTACTTGTTGCACTTGCCCTTGAGGGGATCGCGGTCGATGTCGCCGGCCAGCATGCGAAGGCCGTTCGCCTTGGCGCGCTCGCGCGCCGCGTCCAGGGCCTCGTCCAGGTCTTCACGCGTCACCTTGTCCGTGCCGATTTCCACGCCCGCCTCTTCGAGCAACCCGCCTTCGCCGATTTCTTCCTTCAGCCCATAGCCCCGACCGGAGCGCTTGTCGTAGGCGGCGAGCGGGTGGTAGAGCCCGGCGATCGGGTCGAGGTTGAGCAGGTCGCGAGCCACGAGCATGTAGAGCGGGAGCTGGAGCTTGCCCTGATCGACGATCTGCTTACGGCCTGGGACAGCCTGGGAGACCTTGTAGTCGCGCACGATCGCGCTGTGGCCGTCCGGCGCGACGTCGATCCGGTCGACGAACCCGCGCAGCTTGAAGTCGCCGAAGTCGAGCGCGCCCGGATCGTCATCGTGTTCTTCTCCGGAAAGCCGAAGCTGCGCTCGAGGAGCTCTGGCTTCGGGCGGAACGAGATGCTCCGCTTGGACTCGTCGTCGAGAAACTTCTCGACCTGGATCTTCACCCGGGCGATCAAGATCGACCGCTCGGCGTTCAGCTGGCCGTCCGACCCCTCGGCGACGAGCTCGTCCAGGAGCTCGCGGAAGCGCGCCTGCCAGCTGTTCAGATCCGCCTCCCGGGGGATCGAGTCGGACCCCGGCGGCTCCGAGTAGAGCTTCTCCAGGGCCTTGTGGACGAGGCCGCCGAGCCAGAGCGGGTCCGCGGTCGGCTCCAGCCGCCGCGGCGAGAGCTCGTGGCGCACGAACCACCTGTACGAGCACTCGATCCAGCCTTCGAGCGAGCCGGCGCTGAGCGCCTCGCGTGAGCGGATCGCCTCGAGCACCGCGGGGTGGTGGAGCCCTTTCGGCTTGTAGCCGGGGTCGGGGACGCCCCCGACCAGCTCGAGCACCGGCCCCGTAAGGGTCAAGTCCGCGCCCATCGCGTCGAGGCGGGCCCGGTGCGCCTCGACGTCGAGGCTGAGCGAGGCCGTCAGGGCGCGGGCGAGTGAGCGCGGCGTGGTGGCATCGGACGGCCTGGGAACCGGGTTCGCGAGGCCGCGCTCAGTCGTGAGGGCATCCTCCACCGCCTCCGCGTCGCCCTCGAGCAGGTCGATCACCTCGTCGACGAACGGCGAGCGCGCGGCTGGGTGGCCCTCGTCGTCGGAGGAGCGCCAGCTGAGCGTGAGCGACTCGGTCGGCCGCGAGACGCAGACGCTGAAGAGGTAGCGCTCCTCCTGGTCCTGCTCGGAGCGCCGAAGCGCCGGGATGCCAATGCGGCCGCGGCTCTCGTCGCCCAGGAGCGGGTCGGCCGCGCCGCGGCCCGGGAACGTGCCCTCCTGCAGCCCGCAGCAGAAGAGGTGCTTCACGCGTCCGGCGCGGACCCGGTACGGGCTGAGGATGCGAACGCGGCCCTCGGCCGAGCCCTGCCACGAGCGGACGGTCGCCGACTCGATCGCGTCGGCCGCGTCGGCCAGGTCGGGAGGATTGATGCCCGGAAGCGCCGCGACCTCGGCGAGCTCCTCCAGGAGCTCCGCCGCCGCGACGCCAGCCCGGAGCTCGATCGGGTCGAGCGGGACGCCGGCCGTGCGCTCGCCCGCGAGCGGCGCCTGCTCGCGGTGAACGGCCTCGGCGACGCGCCTCGCGCTTACGGCGACTGCGCGGACGCGCTCGACCGGGCCGCGCGCTTCGAACACTCGCCGCAGGTGCGCGGGGGGCGTCTCACCCCAGCTCTCCATCAGCTCGGCGACGCTCCCCAGCTTGCCGCGCGCCACGTCACGCTCCTTCCAGTCGGCGCGGGAGGGCCGGAACGCGGCGTCGGCGCGGAGATGCGCGATCACGTCGGTCGGCTCGCCTTCGTCCGCGGCGGCGCGACAGAGCGCGAGAAGCGACCGGCCCACCGCCGTGGCAGCCAGCGGGAGATGGGCTTCGAGCGTCGCGGGAATGCCCATCTCGCGCATGACGGACGCGAACAAAGGCCCCTCCACGCCGGGACGGCGAAGCGTGACGACGATGTCGTCCGCGCTCGTCCCGGCTGCCAGCAGGCGTGCGATCTCGACCCCGGCAGCCTCGGCCTCGCCACGCTCGCCGGCACTGGCGAGGAACGCGAGCCCGCCGTCGAGCGGATTGACCGTCGCGGAGTCGCTCTCGAAGACGTTCCGGGCGATGTGGGCGAGCGAATCGCGGGCCGTGTAGCCCGTGTCGAACTCGAGCTCCTCGACCACGGAGCCGCCCTCGTCCGTCAAGCGCGTCAGCAGGCCGGCGCGCGCCGTGAGCGCGTTGCGATCCGAGTAGTTCACGGCGAACGTGACTTCGCAGACGCCGGCGAGAACCGAGATCAGGCCGAGCTGGACCTCCGTCAGGTCGTCGAAGCCGTAGATCAGCACCGGCGCGTCGCCCCAGGCATCCGGCTGGGCGCGAAGCGCTGCGACCGCGGCCGCTGCGACCGACCCTCCGTCGGAGCGGCCGGCGCCGTCGCGCAGGCGCTCGTACTCGGCGTAAAGGCGAGCAAGCTCCCCCTCCTGCGCGGCGTCTCCGTCCGCCGCGTCGGCGGCGGCCAGAAGGTCCGCGGGGGAAACGAGCGCGGCTTGAAGCTCGGCGATCAGGGTGTCCAGAGCTGGCGAGAAGCCCGGCGAGTTGGACGATCGGCGGAGCACGCGAAGATCCGTCGAGGCGACGGCAGCGCGCACCAGCGCGAGGCGCTGTGGCGGCGAGAGGCGCGGCGGGACCGGGGTGGCGGTGAGGCCTGCGATCTCGTCGAACAGGGACGCGAACGTGCGGATCGTCGCACCGACCTGTGGGACCCCTTGTGCGCAGAGCTCGCGCTCGAAGCGCACGATGTCGTCGCCGGTGGGAACGACCAGGACCGGGTCGCGGTCCAGGGCCCCGCGCAGGCGGTCGAGCACCGCGCCCGCGCGGTTCGAGTTCGGCGGCCCGACGATCAGGTCGAGCGGCATATGTCCTCCGCGCCTCGCACCTCTCGATCCTAGGTCGGACGGGGGCGGCATCACCTGACGCGCCTCCGGCGGCAAACGTCCCAATTGCCCCCGTATAGGGATCAGCGTTGGACGTTTTGCCTCGGGGATGGCTTCCTCATGCCGGAAACACCGCTTTTCCAGGGGCCGGAATGCCGTCCGCAGGCGCCCGTACCTTGTCCCCGTCGCGCCAACCCATTGAGAGGTTCGCCCTAAATGTCACTCTGCTTCATCGATCCAGCCGACGCAATTCGCGCCATCGCCGACTCAGTCGGGCGCGAGGCGCGCCGCCAGCTTCTCGGCGAAGCCGTGCGTGCGTGGGTTGACGAGATCCCGGAGGACGAGCTCGAATCGCACTACGCCCGGGCTATCTCGGAGCTCGACGACCACGACATCTCGATGCTCGCCGCGTGGCACGCCTCGATGGAGATCGGGCACCCGCTCCCCAACCGCGACTTCCTGATGCGCTCGTTCTCGGGCCTCGGCGAGCACCGGCGCGAGGCGCTGAAGCTCGCGGCGGGCTTCCGCGGCGAGGAGGCCGTCGACCGCGGCGTCACCGAGGAGCGCGCGCTCGACACGGTCCTCGACTGGCTCTCGGGCCCGCGCCTGATGGAACTCGCGCTGGAAGCCGTCGAGCTCTACGTCTGGGACCGCGCCGGCTCCGATAACTGAGCGGTCCTTTAGCCGCGCTGGCTAGCTTTCTGGCGCGTGAGCAGGGTGCCCGACAGGTTGATCGCGCTTGTCTGCGCGCTTGCCGTGTTCGGCGCGTTGCTCTGCGCCGGGTGCGGTGGTGGCGATCCGGAGCCCACCACCGCGTCGACCACTTCGACGACCGAGGAAACCGCGGACCTGGACGAGAACGGCTTCCCGGTGAACGCCCACGTCGAGCCCCAGCTGGGCGTCGTGCCCGAGGGCATCGAGCTCGACGGCCGCGAGGGCACCGAGCCTCCGGCAGTGTCCGAGCCCGACCTCGAAGCGGCGGCCAAGGCAGCCGGCTGCGACCTGGAGACGGGCCTGCCCGACGAGGGCAACACCCACCTCAGCGACGAGGACGTGCCCGACGTTGAGTACAAGACCAACCCGCCGACCTCGGGCGACCACTACGGCAACGCGGCGGAGACGCTCTCGGGCGCCCTCGCCGACGGGGCTTACGCGGAGTATCCGCCCGTCGGGCGCATCGTCCACTCGCTCGAGCACCAGCGCGTGGCGATCCAGTACTCGCCCGACCTGCCCGAGGAGGACCAGCTTGCGCTCAAGGGCATCTTCGACGCTGATCCGGGCGGCGTCCTCTTCTTCCCGAACCCCGATATGCCCTACGAGGTCGCGGTGACCGGCTGGACCAACCTCCTGGGGTGCGACTCGTTCGAAGGCGACGCCACGCTCGACGCCGTCCAGGACTTCCGCGACGAGTTCCGCGGCCCTTCGGGCGACGGCCCCGAGCCGGTCCCGCTCCAGCTGTAGCTAGGCGAGCGGTCCGACGGTCGGCGGCACGTCCGGGCGCGGGTCGGGCGGCGTCGGCGGGCGCTCGTCGGCGCGGACCTCGGTCGTCGTGTCAGGGCTCGGCGGCAGGCCGATCCGCACGACGTTCCACTCTCCGTCCTGGCCCTCCTGTGTTCGCCACTGGGCGACCTTGCGGTCCGGATGCTCGGCCGCGTACTGCGCGCACAGCGCCTCCGCCTCCTCGCGCGTCACGTGGCAGCCGTCCCCAGCGCGGCGCGGACCTCGGCGAGCGCCTGGTCGTTGGATCCGAAGCGCACGGCGTTGATGCCGAGCTCGCGCGCCGCGGCGCAGTTCACCTCGAAATCGTCGATGAAGAGGCATTCGGAGAACTCGAGGTCTCCAAGCTCGGCCGGATCGTGCTCGCGGATGCGCTCGAGCGTCAGGTGGTAGATCTCGGGCTCGGGCTTTCGCATGCCGACGAAGGCGGAGTCGACCACCAGCTCGAAGATCTCGTCGACGGGAAGCATCGAGCGCCACAGGGGCTCCCACTCACGGACGTTGTTGGTGAGGAGCGCCATGCGAAAGCCCGACTCCTTGGCGGCCCGCATCTCGGCGATCATCTCGTCGTTCGGGTTGAGCGCCTTGAAGTAGATCTCCTTGAAGTCGTGGAGCTCGGGCTCGTGTCCCAGCTCAACCGCCAGCTCGACCCGCAGCTGAGCGAGGAAGTCGTGCTCGGTCATGTGGCCCTTCTCGAGCTCGTAAAGGGGATGTGCGCCGTCGCGCTCGGTGATGCGAGCCATCGCGCTGCCGAGCGCCTCCGTGGGGATGCCCGTCTGGTCCTGAAAGGCCATGAACGAGCCGACGAGAGGCGTGGTAAGGACGCCCCCGAAGTCGCAGATGACGCAGCGGATCGCCATGGCTCAGGTGTGGACGATGTCCAGGATCGCGTCGCCAACCTCGCCGTCGAGGCGGAAGTCGAGCCAGGCGTGCTCGCGGCGAAGGGCGCCTTCATCCGCGGCCGAGGCACGTCTGACGTCGCCGGCGCCGCGGACGGGGTAGTCGTCGCCTTCTGCGTAGAGCTCGACCGTCACGCGCTCGATCGCGCCGCTCGCCGAGTACTGCGTTGAGACCAGTGCTTCCTCGATCGCCTTCAGCTCACCCGAGCCGGACACGAGGACGGCCTGGGGATTCTCAGCGTCGTGGCCGTCGGCTCCGTCGGGGCGTGCGCCCGCGAGGAGCAGCAGGGAGCCCTTGCCGGCCGAGGCGGTGAGCACTTTCAGCGCGGTGTGGCCTGATCCGAGCTCACCGTCCAGACGCCATTTCGCGGACGGCTCGCCCGCTGCAAGGTCGACGCGAGTCTCGTCCAGGTCGTCCCAGGCGACCCGGATCCCGGGCGCGAGCTCGAGGGCGATCCCGTCAGCCACGATCGTCCCCTGTCGAAGGTCGCGGCTCGAGCTCGGGCGGCGGCTCGGTCACCTCGCTGGCCGACCCCTCGTAGTCGTAGCTCTGGCCGGGACGCGGAGCCCCCGCGCCAGGTCGCTTGGCGTAGCCGAAGTCAGCCATCCTGAATGCCACCGCGCCACGGCGCCCGGCCAGGCGGGTGAGGAAAGCGCGGATGATGGCGCGAGTCGGCGGGATGAGGAAGATCAGGCCGAAGATGTCGGTGATGAAGCCGGGGGTGAGGAGGAGCGCCCCGCCGAGGATGATCATCGCTCCGTCGAAGACCTCCTTCCCGGGGATGCGCCCCTCGGCCATCGCGGCGTTGAAGCGCTCCCAAGCCGCGCGGCCCTGTGAGCGTGCGAGCGCGGCGCCAATGAGGCTGTCGACGATGAGGAGCGCAAGCGTGGGGCGCGACACCGATCGCCCCGCCGATCTCGATGATCAGCCACAGTTCCGCGATCGGGAGCAGGACGAAGAGAAGGAAAAGGAGCGGCAACATGCCGCTCCTGATCCTACGAGCGTGGGTGCGGCTGCCTGGCTAGTCGCAGGTGTTCGCGAGGTTGACGTGCGCGACGTCGCCTCGCTTGACCAGGACCTTCTCGGTCGCCTTGACCGGGCCGCCCTTCTTCTCGCGGCACACGAGCGTCCACTTCTCGAGTCCCAGCCAGTCTCAGAGGGCTCGTCGGTACGCTTGGACCATGGTCACAGAGGAAGACGTCTACGAGGCCCTCGAAGAGGTGATCGACCCTGAGCTTGGGCTCGACTTCGTCTCGCTCGGCCTCGTCTACGACGTGAACATCGAAGCGGCGGACGTCCACGTCACCTTCACGCTCACTACTCCCGCCTGCCCGATCGGGCCCCAGGTCTCCGAGCAGATGATCGAGTTCGTCGGCGACCTCGAGGGCGTCGGCGGGGTCCACCCGAAGATGGTCTTCGACCCGCCCTCGTCCCGGAGATGAGGACGCGAGGACGCGAAGGTCGATCGCGGCTGGGTGCTCGGCGTCGAACGACCCCCCGAACGCCGGAAGCTCGACGTTCGAAGAAGGTGGACGTCCGTGAACTCAAGGAGTGCCCGAACGAACGCCAGACTGGACATGATCGGAATCGTCGTCGATCCGACATGCCTCGTGCCTTGGACTTCGATCGCGAGCGGCGGGATCGCCGTTCGCCGCCGGCGTCGACAAGGGGCCGCATGTCGAGGCAGGCCCGGCGGCTGGGCCCGAGAACAGCGACAACTCGAGCAGCGTCAGCGTTCGACCAGATCCGGACGGTCCAACGCCGGTTGGACCGCAACCGCTGTCCCTCTTGAGTGCCGACGATGTGGGCGCGCTGCACGCCGAGCTGGCTGAGCAGCGCCGCGACGTCGGCGGCGTGGTCGCCGACGCTGACCGGCGTCGCGGTGTGCGTGCTTGCAGCCCAGCCACGCTTGTGGTAGCGGATCAACTGGTAGCGATCGGTCAGGGTCGGCTGCGAAACCAGGGGCAGGAACCCGTCGGCGAGCACCGGGCTGATGAGCAGCACCGGTTCGCCGGATCCGACCAGTTCGTACTCCAGGCTCGAGCCGTTGACCATTACGCCTTCAGCGGGTTGCTCCTCGTTCGCCTCGGGGATCTGGTGCCCTCACTCGAAATGCGTGAGCAGGCTCGATACGGCCGTAACTGCCGGCGTGGTACGATCGAAGCGCGAGGGGCGTCCGTCGAGCGCATGACGCGGCGGCGCGGGGAGACCAGGACGAGTCCTTCGAACTTCGGAAGGCCGACGCGGACGTCCTCGCGGCCGGCCGACTGGGCGGTGCTCGGCGAGGACGCCTACGCCGTCGGCCATCTCGACGTGACCATCGAGGCGTGGGAGCGCACACACACGCTGTACGTACAGGCCGGCGACCCGGTCGCGGCCGCGGGTGCAGCGGTGCGCGTCGCGATGCACCTGCTCCTGGACACCGCGCGGATGGCACCGGTGCGCGGCTGGCTCGCGCGAGCGGAGCGGCTGCTCGACGGTCACGACGACGAGACGCCGGCACACGCGTGGCTCGCGGTCGTCCGCACCTACGAACGGATGCTCACCGGCGATGTCGAGGGCGCGCGCCATGGTCGGAGCGCGCTATCGAGCTGGGACGAGGCACGAGCCTGCCGCGTGCGCCGTCGGACGCGTGGCGGCAGCCCGCCTGCGCATCCTCGACGGGGATGTCGAGCAAGGCCTGGCGCTGCTCGACGAAGCGGGAGTGGCGGCGGTCTCGGGGGAACTCGATCCGCTCTCTACCGGGCTTGTGTACTGCGAGCTCGTCTGCGCCCTGCAGGGACTCGCGCAGTACGACGTCGCCGAGGAGTGGACCGAGGCAATGGAGCAGTGGTGCCAGACGAATGCCATCGGAAGCATCCACGGGCGCTGCCGGGTGCACCGCGCGGAGATTCTGCGGTAGCGCGGTGCATCGCGAGGCGATCGAGACGCTTTCGGCCTGCGACGAGCTTCGGCGTACCTGCGCCGCGACTGGTGGCCGCTGACGAGCCGGCGGTCCGGCAGCGCAAGCGGGACGTCCTGGCCGACGTAGGTCCTCCCGGCGCCGCGCCAAGGTGCGCAGCCGGTTCAGGGCCTGGCGGGTGACCGTCCGGACCAGGTACGCGCGGGGGTCGCGCACCTCGTCGCGGGCGTCGTCGCCGATCCCATCCCACCGCAGCCAGGTCTCCTGCACGACGTCCTCGGCGTCCGCGGCTGAGCCGAGGCGATCTCGTACGCGACCGGAAACAGCAGGCTGCGGTGGGTGACGAACGGATCGTCGTTCATGCCGGCGAGGGTAAGGCGCTGTCGCTCGGCGCTCGGGGAGCGGTGCGAGATCGCACGACGCGGCCAGGCCGTGCGGGCCGCGCGCTCGAGTGCGACGTTCATGCGCGCGTAGAGGTTCGCCAGCGCGATGTACGCGTTGAGCTCGACCAGAGCCGGCGCGCCGAGCGCCTCGAGCAGCCGGTCGGACGAGCTCGTCGGTGAGCCGTGGGGCGGAGTCTGGCTCATCGCGTTCGCGAGGGCGTACTCCTGACGTCGCGCTCGAGGGGAGCGAATGCGGATCGCGACTCAAGGCCACCGCGGCACCTCGCGCACCTTTGCCTCGGCGAGACCGCTTGTGGTGCGCCGTGAAACGGGCCGAGGTCCATGCGGAGAAGCTGCGAGCCGACTACCGATGCCAGCCGCCATGTGGGCCAGAGAACGACGAGGTTCGTCGCACTGGCCCACTTCTCGAGCGACAAGCGCGAGGCCCAGGCCGAAGCCGAGCCAATTCCTCGTCCGCGAGAGGACCTTGCGGTTGTGCCAGCCGACACCAATGGCCTCGGGCACCTCACCCATCATCTTGCGTGCCATCCGCTTGACGATCGCGCCGTAGATGCCGTCCACCTCTGCTGGCGGGATCCGGGTACTGCTGGCCATGATTACTCCTTCGTTTGGGTGCTTTCGGCATGGAGACACCGACCGGCTGCAGGATGTGACATCCCGGAGCCCGCGATGCCCTCCTCCTGGAAGAAGACCAACATAAACCGCTTCAGCAAGCGCTCAGCGAACGGACCGGACGTCCAGGTACGGAGATGATGTCCGAGGACGCGAAGTTCGCGCTGGGGTTCTAGCCCCCGTTCAAGACGTTCGCCGTCCTACGCGTTCTGCTCTTCCTCGCACCCCTTATGAGGGTGTGAGATGGATCAGTTCGAGTTCAGGTAGTCAGCGGGCGGTCTTCGCGTCCATGCCGCGGTCGAAATCGCGATAGCCCACCAGTCCGTCGGGAACGGGAAAAGCGCGGTAGGCCATTCCGTCTATTGACAAGCGAAATGCGATTGAGCCTTCGGGGTTGAACTCAGTCATCAGGTGGCTGTCACCCCAGTAGACGAAGAGACTTCCGTCGCGGGAGAAGCGAGACGAGCCTGTGGCGGGAGAACCCGGCGCGAGTGGATCCTCGTACGCCTCAACCAGCGTCGCCGTCATCTTCTCCTCGTCAATGCGCCAGCGAGTCACGCGAGGCGGCGCATCGAGTCCCGTGCGGTTGTCGAAGACGGAGAGGGTCCCGTCGGGCAAGACGCGGGCATCGTGCTGAGCGCCGGACGGGTACTCGTAGTAGTCGCCGATGATCCGAAGCGATTCTGGGGTTTCCTCGCCACCCAGCTTCCAGGCAATGTCGCCAGTCGCCCGATCGATTCCGTAGACGCCATCGGTGTTCCGCAAACTCACGATGACCCTGTCCCCGGCCGGCTCGACCGAATTCATGTGTACCCGGTCGAAAGGATCATCGACGCTTCCGTCGTCCTTCCCGTCGAGGTTGCCCTCGAGGATGCGCTGCGCTTCGTAGGTGCGGATATTCCTCCTGGTCGACCAGCGCCAGATTGTCTTGCCGTCCCTGACTTGCTCGACGATCGCTTCCGCAGACCACGCTGATTCCGGACCGCCGATATCCGAGAAGTCGGCGTTGTCACGAGGCACGTAGCTGATCAGCCAGGCATCCCCGTTCTTGCGCAAGTCGAATTCGTGACCATCGGTAGTGAGCCGCGGGCTTTCGAACTGGTGAGCCAGCGTCCCGTCCAAGGCGTGAAGCTGGTGGAGGTCCTCGATGAAGCTTTCCTGGCGGAGGCCTTCTTGGCGCCAGTAGATGTACGGCTTGCCCTCGTACTCGATCACCTGGCCGCCCAACGTGCCCAGACGTTCATCCTGCCACCAGACTGGAACCCCGTGCTGGTCAAAGACGACAACGAAGGGGTTGAGATTCATGTCCTCGTTGTCGTTGGAACGCCCGTAGGCAACGGAATAGAACTTGTGGCTGGGATCCTCTAACCGTTCGAAAGCCCAGCCTGGAAAGTTGTCCGGCAAACACCTGACGTGATAGCGCTGTTGTCCGGCGTCCACAGCGAAGCTTTCTCCGGGCGCGAGGGGCACACGGATGTGGCCCGCTTTGCCTTGCCACTCAAAGCCTGCCCGACTGATCCGGAGCCGTCTCTCGCTTTCCAGCTCGAGATCCGTGCCGCCACTCCAACAAGTCGTCACGTAGTGGTCTATCCCCTCCTGCAGTTTGGGATAGAGGTAGGCGGTGCTCAGCTCAAAGGGCTCCGGCCCCTTCGGGCAGAAACGGTCACAGTTCGCCCACCTGCTCGGCTGGACAGATCTGTTGTGGCCTTCTTGGGGCCAGTTCAAGTTCGGGATCTCGCTGCGCTCGCCGGCGTCCTTGATCTCCGAATCGGACTGCTTGCTGCCCGCGAAGAAGACACCAGCCAAGAGCAGAACCAGAACGATTCGCACTCGGTGGTTCTGGACTAGGATCGCCACCGCTTGAGCTTACTGTTCATAGCCGTGTCGCAGGACTAAGCCGCGTCGGCGGCTTCGAGCCTCTCGGCCGCGCTGATCGGCGCCGGCGTCAGCGCCGCCGCGCTGATCACCAGGACGAAGGCCATCATGCGCAGCGCGACGCCGAGCGGCTCGTCCGGCAGCGGCTCCTCGAAGACGATGGGTCCGGCGGCGATCGTAAGCGTGTTGGCGGCGACGCTGGTGAGCGCGATCACGGGCACGGCCTTGCCGACCTGAAGGCTTCGCGCCGAGACAACCAGGCCGGCGATCGACGCAAGGGCGATCAGGACGGCGAGCGGGGTCAGAATGATCTCGGCCGCGCTCTCCTCGCCGAGCCCGCCCGAAAGCGCCTTGATGGCGGTGTCGGATGCGGCCCAGAAGAGCCCGGCGGAGACGCCGAAGAGGACCCCTTCGCGGATGTTCCCGGACGCCCGCCAGGCGACGACGAGCGCGGCGCCGGTGACGATCACGAGGAACGGGACGAGCCTCGAGTTCTCGTAGTCGGAGTGCGCCTCGGAGGCGGTGTCGCCGATCGTGGCGGCCAGGAAGGCGAGGCCGAGTGCGGCGAGTGCGACGCCGATCCACTCGCGCCGCGTCACCTCGTGGGCGAACAGGCGGTCGGCCGTGACGGTGAGGAGAACGAGGCCGCCGGCGATGGTCGCCTGGACGAGCGAGATCGGCGCCAGCGCCAGGGCACCGACGTGGAAGCCCCAGCCAACGGTCGCAGTGACGATGCCGAGCGTGTACCAGGGGTTCTTGAAGAGCGCGAACGAAGTCCGGAGGGGCTTTCGCATGTCCACGTGGGGCATCGCGATCGCACCGCGGTGCTTGTAGAGGAACCCGAGCACGGACGCGAACGCCGTCGCAAGCGAAAGCAGCAGGCCGATCTGGACCGAGAGGGACACGGGCAGGTGAGGCTACGTTGCCGCTCAGGCGGCGCCGTCGGCGGGGTCCGTGCCCTCAGGCGGCCCGGGCTGCACGCCGCCCGGCGGCGTGATGTCGACGACCGGGGCAGGCGCGCCATCCTCGCCGATGCGGATTGCGCGGATCGCGTGCTCGTCGGGGAGCTTCTCGAGCAGGGACTGGATGATCCGCAGGATCTCCGGCTCGTCGTGGCCGAAGTCATCCTGGAGGCTCTTGAGCGCCGTATGGACGATCTTGAGCTGCTCCGGCGTCAGCTCGAGGTGGTAGCGGAAGGGGCCGCCTTCCATGATTTAGGCCTCCGCGGGTGCGGCTTCCGCAGCCGCCTCGCGCCGGGCTTCCTCGGCCGCCGCCGCAAGGTCGGCGAGGGAGCCCTCGATGCCGTCGGCGATCAACTGGACGTCGTCCATCGAGTCGTAGTCGGCGAGGAGGCCGAAGTTGACCGCGCCGTTGTAGGACATGATCGCGACGAAGAGCGTCTGGTCCGGCGGCAGGAAGCCGACAGGGAACATGTCCTCGAGCTCGCGGCCCAAGAGATAGATCGGGATCTGGGGGCCAGGCACGTTCGTCACGACCATGTTGAAGAGCCGGGTTGAGAAGTTGATGCGCGCCGCCTGGGCCAGGATCGTGGGCGGGGCGAAGTCGTTGAATCGCGAGATCACCTCGGCACCGAGCGCCTGCCTCGACTCCTTGAGGTCCTTCATCTGATCCTTGACTCGATCGAGGCGCTGGACCGGGTCCTCGATGTAGACGGGGAGCGCGGCGCGCATCGCGGTGATCTGGTTGCCGAGCTGACCCTTTCCATCCGTGCCGCGGATCGAGACAGGGACCTGTGCGCGCACCTCCATGCCCTCGGTCTTGACCCCGCGGGCGTGTAGCCAGTCGCGCACACCTCCTGCGACCACGGCTAGGACGACGTCGTTGACCGTGCCGCCAAGAGCGCCCTTGATGGCCTTGAACTGCGCCAGATCAGAGCGGACCCACACGAATCGGCGGTGCGAGCCGATCGGCACGTTCAGCGGGAGCGTGGGAGCCGGGTTGGCGAAGTTCCACGCGACCTCGCCCACGGCGGTTGCCATCTCGCTTGCGCGCGCCATCGAGTCGCGCGGGTGGGAAGCGGCACGCTCTGCCCGGCGCGCCAGTGCGAGCGGGATCTTCGCCAGCCCGCCGAAGCCCTTGGCGGCGAGCTGAGCGGAGGATGGCTGCGGGGAGGGGATCCAGTCGTGATCGGACTTGATCGGCTCGGGCACCGGCTTGATGTCGAAGAGAACGGTGGCGATGTCAACCCCGGAGACGCCGTCGACGAGCGCGTGGTGGGTCTTCGAGACGATCGCGAAGCGCTTGCGCGTGAGTCCCTGAACCAGCCAGAACTCCCAGAGGGGCTTTGTGCGGTCGAGTTGCTGCGAGAAGACGCGCGCGGCCAGGTTGCGCAGCTGCTCCTCGGAGCCAGGCGACGGCAGCGCGGAGTGGCGCACGTGGTACTCGAGGTTGAAGGTCGGATCGTCCACCCAGAGCGGGCGGCCAGTCTCGATCGGCGGATTCGCCAGCTTCTGCCGGAAGCGCGGCACCAGGTGAAGGCGCGAGCGAATGTGCTCCAGCATGTCCTCGTACGCAGGCGGCGGTCCCTCGAAGATCATCACCCCGCCAACGTGCATGTGCGCCACGCTCGATTCGTTGGTGAGGAACGAGACGTCGAGTGCCGAGAGCCTGTCCATATGACCCTGTGACATAGGTGGAACCTACCCTCTTCGGGTGCATTTCGCCCTTTTCTTGGCCTTCGCGGCCATTGCCTTCGCCGGTTGCGGCTCGGACGAGCCCGACGAGGCCGCGCCTGAGCGCTTCGACGCCGAGCGCGCCTTCTCCGACCTCCAGGCGCAGGTCGAGATCGGGCCGCGGCCTTCGGGCATCCGAGGAGAACGAGGAGCTGGTGGAGTTCCTGGTCGCTGAACTCGAGCGCGCGGGCGCCGAGGACGTCGCGGTTCAGCGTCCGTACGCGAACGTCGTCGCGACCATCCCTGGCAATGGCGAGGGCACGGTGGTCGTCGGAGCGCACCACGACACGAAGGACATCCCTGGCTTCCTGGGCGCGAACGACGGCGCCTCGGGTGTCGCCGTCGTGCTCGAGCTCGCGCGGGTGCTCGCTGCCGAGGCGCCGCTCGACGGGCCCTCCGTATCGATCGCGCTCTTCGACGCCGAGGAGGCGCGGGGCGACCGGCCGTTCGAGGAAGACGGCACGCGTGGCTCCCAGCAGTACGTCGCCTACGCCGAGACCGGAAAGCAGGGCTCGCCCGCCCTCACAGACATGAACTCGATGATCCTCTTCGACATGGTCGGCGACTGCGACCTCGCGGTCCCGCGCGAGGCGTCCTCGGACCAGGCGCTCTTCGAGCGGTTCGCCGAAGCCGCGCGCGAAGTCAGCGGCACGGACTCCGCGGCGCCGTTCGAGGGCGTGACGGAGGGGATCGGGGACGACCACAGCCCCTTCCTGGCGGCGGGTGTTCCCGCGCTCGACGTCATCGACTTCGCCTTCGGCGGCGAAGCCCGGCCGGGTGCCTACTGGCACACGACCGAGGACACGCTCGACAAGGTCTGCCCCGAGAGCCTGGAGGCCGTGGGCGAACCCGCCGTGCGTGTCCTCGATCCGTCTGGCTAGTCCTAGACCTAGCTCTTCCGTGAGCGGGCCAGGCTGGCGCCGCCAAGAATCACGCCGAGCCCGCCGAGTGCGAGTGCAGCGATCGTCATGCCGTCCGAGTCGTCGTCGGAGTCGTCCGCCTCGGCGGTATCGGCGCTCGCCGATTCCTCGTCCTCCGCAGCCGCGTCGTCGGAATGCGAGTCGTCGTGACCTTCAACCTCAGCCTCAGTCAGCACGACCGCCGGGGCTGGGTTCTCGAGGTCCTCCTCGGTCTCACCCTCGGCCGGGATCTCGATCCACCGAGTCTCGCCCTTCTCGCAGGTCTGGATCGTCGGGAAATAGATCGACTCGCCAGGCTCGCCGGCAGGGAGCTTCGCCTCCAGCCAGAACCGCTGTGCGAACCCGTCCGGCAACTCCTGCCCGTTCTCGGCGGTCCAGGTGACTTCGGAAACGCCTTCGGTGATCGTCTCGCCGAAGAGCTCGACCTCCTCCTTCGGGCCCGTCTTAGTTTCGAGGGTCCAGCCCGGCTCGACCTCGGGAGTCACGGACGGGACGTCCTCGGGGATCTGGACGGTCACTTTCGTCGTGCTCGACCCGTCACACCCGTGTGGGACGATGAAGTCGAGGTACCCGAAGCCGTCGGTCGGAACCTCGGGCTCTTGGATAAAGACGTGAGCGCCTGCGCTGGCGGGGAGTGCGAGGGCACCCACGACGGCAACTGCAATTGCCTTTGCTTTCACTTGTTTCTCCTTTCGCGCGGGCCTTATGGGCTCGCTGTTTGTCCATTTGAAAAGCGGGGTCATTCGATGGGCACATCCACGACGGCGCGCGCCTCCTCGAAGCGCGAGAGGCGCCCCGAGAAGGTGAGCTCCCACTCGCCGGACACTCCGAGGGCGGCGTCCGGCGCCGTGTAGTGGCCGGGCCCGGCCCGTCTCAGTTCGATCTGGAGCGGGCCGATTTCGTTCTCGGGCATCGTCGCGGTCAGTTCGACCGCTCGCAGCTCGTCGTACTGCGAACCGTCCTCGGAGTCGAAGAGGTAGAGGTGGACGTCGTTCGAGCCGGCCAGCGCCGGGTCGACGGTGACGTCCAGGCGGGCGTCTCCAATGGTCGTCGAGGCACTCTGAGGGCCTTCCGCGGCGCTGCCCGGAGGCGGCTCGCCGACCAGGAGGGCGGTGGCGGTCAGGACCACGACGAAGATGGCAAGCTCCGAGCGAAGCGCGCGCATGGCGACCTTGCCTCCGCGCTCGGGCGCCATGTCGCCCTCGGCCGCCTCGCGCAGCAAGGGGAGGGTTCGCCTGCGGTGAATGACGCCGACGGCGATGAGAGCCCCCAGCAGGATGATCTTGGCCGCGATGGCTCGCCCGAAGCCCGTCTCCCAGAGGTCCGAGACTGACTCCAGGTAGGCAATCGACTGGATCGCCCCCGTGGCCGCGATCACGGCGACGCTTCCCAGAGCAAGAGGGGAGAAGCGGGTGAGCGTCGCAGCGAGGAGGCGAGAGCGATCGGCCGGCTCGAGCTTGCGCGTCGCGGCCCGTACCGCGATGGCGAGGGCTGCCACGCCGCCGACCCACACGGACATCACGGCGACGTGGACGATGTTGGCTGGGATGAGGAGCCACTCAGGGCTGAAGGTGGAGGCGTGTCCAGCGAGGCTGGGTGCGACGATCACGAAGCCCAGCGGCAGGGCCAGGAGAGCCAACCTTGCGCGTGACAGCGCTTGAGCGCCCATCGTGGCGGCGCCGATCGCGACCCAGGCAAGCTCGCGGATGCCCCAGACGGTCCCGAAGCGCGTTGAGAGCACGTCGCCGATCACCGAGGCGTCCACCGCGGCCCAGACCGATGTGCCTCCCGCGATTGCCCCCTGGCAGACGATCCCCAACGCGCCGCCAACGAGTCCGGCGAGAACTGCCACGCGCACCAGCGTCCGGGCTTGCGTTGCAAACGCATCGTCAGCGAGTCGCCAGCTCTCGCTGGCGCCCCGGACCCGCCCAGCCGCGGGGAGGAAGACGAAGAGTGAGAACGCCAGGACGCCGACGGCGAGGGCGGTAGCCGCGTAGGTCAGGAATCTCGCGACGGTCGCGGCGGCTTGAGTCGAGGTGCTCGCGTCCGTGTCGTCCAGAAGCTCGGAGACGCTCTCCGCCGGCGCCGCCCCGGCCTCGCCGACGCTGAAGACGAACCCGCCGGAGACGGGGTGGGAGTCGGCCGAGATGACCCGGTAGGTGACGGTGTAGGTGCCGTCCTCGAGGTCGTCCGGCAGGCGGACACCAAGGTTGGAACCCTCGCCGCTCGGTCTGAACTCCTCGAGCCCGCTCAAGCGCCTCGCCGTCACTCGAGAACACGCGCAGCGAGCCGAAGCTCGCCTCGACCGGCTCCGAGAAGTGGAGGGCGACGGTTTCTGGCGCCTCGCGCAGGTTGGCGCCGCGCTCGGGCGTCGAGCTCTCGAGCGTGGCGTGTGCCGACGCGAGCGCCGGGACGACGAGCGCCACTGCGATTGCAAGCAGCGCGACGATGACCGCCCGCGCTCTCACCAGGTCGTGTCCTCGCCTGCGGTCTCGTCACTCCAGCGCCGGCGGCGGATCGCCAGGAGCGCGAGCCCGGCGCCAACGCCGAGCACTCCGACGACCACCGGCAGGACCGGGAACGAGCTCTCATCCTGCCCGACCCAGGTGAGCGTGCCTTGGATCGCGCCGGGCTCGCCGCCGACCTCGATCGGGATCTCGTAGTCGAAGATCTTCGTCTCCTTCGGACTCGTCCTTGACCTGCGGCGGGACCGTGGTCGACATCCAGTGCATTCGATGGTCGTGCCACTCGAGCATCGACGAGCGGTCGACGAGCTCCCAGTCGGGCTCGGCCTCGGGGTCGGCGCTGTCGGGCACCTCGGACTCGCCGAAGCGGTCGTCGTTCAAGTAGTACGCGGGCGAGTTCCGGTTGAGCTCGACCGAGCCGTCTGCGAGGACGCGGGCGTATGGCTCGCCCTCGTAGCCCTCGATGACCACGTCCTGGTCCGAGTGATTCAGCAGCCTGAGGCTGTCGTCGAAGTTGACGACCTCAATGTCCAGTCCGGGTGTTTCCGGGTCGACCTGGTTGACCTCGGATCTGAAGTCCGGGTTGCCCTCGTGAGCCGGCGCGGAAGGTGCCGCAATGGCCAGGAGGGCTGCCGCGATTGCCGCGGCCACGCGCGCGTTGCGCATGTACGCCTCCTTGATCTCGTGGTGAAGCGACCCTCGGCCGCTTCAGCGGCAAGGGGGCGCTAGGAGACGGTCAGAGCGGGAGGAGGCCGGGTGGCCAGGGAGCGGGCGATGAGCTCACCCGTCAGGATCTCCGCGAAGACGACGCGGCGCCGGCTGCCGAGCGCGCGAGGCGCCCTTGGCCGCGCGGAGCGGCGAGCGACGGACTCGGCAGGCGATTGAGGGTGAGCTGGCCCGGATACCGCCCCAAGAGCAGGGCGATGACCAGCGCGAAGGCCGGGATGAGGCTGATGAGGAGCTCGCCGAGAACCATGAGCGAAGAACTGTAGCCCGGTTGGGCAAAGGTACCCTCAGGGCATGCCCGAAACGGCTCTCCATGCCCCCAAACGCGTTCGCCTGGCTGCTCCGCGCGGCTATTGCGCGGGCGTCGATCGCGCGGTCGAGACCGTCGAGCGCGCGCTCGACATGCACGGCCCGCCTGTGTATGTCCGGAAGGAGATCGTCCACAACAAGCACGTGGTCGAGCAGCTCTCCGAGCGCGGCGCGATCTTCGTCGAGGAGGAGACCGAGGTGCCCGAGGGCGAGCTCGTCGTCTTCTCGGCCCACGGCGTCTCGCCCGCCGTGCACGAGAACGCGGCGGCGCGCCAGCTCCGCACGATCGACGCGACCTGCCCGCTCGTCACCAAGGTCCATGTCTCGGCTCGCAAGTTCGCCGACCAGGGCTACACGATCATCATGATCGGCCACGCGGGGCACGAGGAGGTCGAGGGGACGATGGGGGAGGCGCCCGAGGCGATCACCCTCGTCGAGACGATCGATGACGCGGACTCCGTCGAGGTTCCCGATCCCGAGCACGTCGCCTTCATCACGCAGACCACCCTTTCCGTCGATGAGACGGCCGAGATCATCGACCGCCTGCGCGAGCGCTTCCCGAAGATCGTCTCGTCCAAGTCCGAGGACATCTGTTACGCCACGACGAACCGCCAGATCGCGGTCAAGGAGCTGGCCGCGCAGTGCGACCTGGTCCTGGTCATCGGCTCGACCAACTCGTCGAACTCGAACCGCCTGGTCGAGGTCGCCCGCGACCACGGCGCCGACTCGCACTTGATCGACAACGCCTCGCAGGTTCAAGAGGACTGGCTCGAGGGAGCCGAGACCGTCGGTATCACCTCCGGCGCATCCGCGCCCGAGGAGCTCGTGTCCGAGCTCGTCGAGTTCTTCCGCGACCGCGGCACGGACGACATCGCCGAGCTGAAGACGGTCGACGAGTCAGTCCGGTTCATGCTGCCGAAGAAGATCCGCTCCGAGCTCGCCGCCCGCGGCTAGCCGCTGTCGACGCTACGTGGTGCTTATGCGCTTGTGTCATGGAAACGTCACCTGAGTCGTCGCTCAAGTGAACGTCGCACACCACAGGGCCGAACGTCGTCCAGCGCTCCCCGCCCATGGGATGCAGGGCAATCGAGACGTTCGTTCGTTAGGCGACTTTGGACGCACAAGCGCTATGTCCCGTTATCGGGGAAGCCTTCGTTCAGTGGAGCGGATGTACTTCCGATAGGCGTCGAACTCTCCACGCGTAAGACCCGCGCTTGCCCCAGCTTTCCGATCGACGGAAGACTTGTGCCGCTCTGAGCGTGCTAAACCCTTCCGTCGATTGACCTCAGCGCGCCGCCTGCGGCGCACCACCAGCTCGCAGCCGAGGGCGCCGAGCGCCTCACGGAGCTCACCGAGCTGATCTTCGTCGCGCAGGAGGCCGACGATTGCGCCTCCGGAGCCCGTGTAGTTGACCGCGGCTCCCAGCTCGTGCGCGGCGTCCGCCATCTCCGTGTGGCGCTCGTCCAGGTCGTAGAGGGAGCGGCGGAGCTCCAGGTTTCGCTCCATCAGGATTCCGAGGCCGCCGGTGTCGCCGGTGAGGAGGGGCTTCAGCGCGGCCCTGGCAAGGCCTGCGATCTCCCGCATCGTCGCGACAACCTCCGTGTCCCCGGCCGTGAAGCGCTCCCGCATCGCGTTGTGGACATGGCCCGAGTCGGTCGCGGCGTCCGGCCGCCAGGCGACGAACACGTCCGGCAGGCGCGCGGCGTCGAGCGGCTCGACCCGCGGCCCGCCCTCACGCGCGAGATCGAGATAGACCAGGCCTCCGTAGACCTGCACGACACGGTCGCCCAGGCCCGCCGTGATCCCCAGCTCCTCGCGCTCGGCCGTGAGCGCGATCGACGGGAGGTCTCGGTCGCCGATCTCGTCACCGAACAGCTCGCCGAGGGCCCTCAGCGTCGCGATGACGATCGCGCTGGAGCCGGCCAAGCCGACGCCGGGCGGGATGGTCGAGCTCTCGAGCTTGACGCGGGCGTTCGTGCCTTCGTGCTCGGGCCGTTCGGCGACGTATCGCTTGGCGGCCGCCCACATGAGGGCCAGTGGTCCCGAGCGCGGGTGGCCTGCATCGTCGGCGAACTGGCCGAAGCGTTCGAATTCGAGCGTCTCGCCATCGGCCTCGAGCCGAACGGAGAGCGAGGGCTCTGCCACGACGGTCGCGCTCAGCTCGTCGATCGCGATGCCCACGATCGCGCCGCCGAACGCGTCCGAGGGATTCCCCACGAGCCCGGCGCGCGCAGGCACCTCGGCGCGTGCGATGCCGGTCGCGTACCTCACTGCAGGCCCGGCGCGAAGCTGATCGCCCAGATGCGCACGCCGTCGGGCACCTCGAGCTCCACGCTGTGCGACTCGTGTGGCCCGGAGCCCGCGATCTTCGCCAAGCCGATGGGCGGGACGACGATGTTCTCAGCGGGCTCGCCGTCTACTGCAACCCCGATCGAGCCGTCTCCATCCGCCACCACCCAAGCCTCACCCGCGGCGTAGTCGATCATCATCGGCGATCCGCCCGGCTCCGGGCTCCATGGCTCCGCGGGTGACCCGCCTGGCAGCACCTCGGCGGTCGGCACGGGGACGAGCGCGCCAGGCGCGTCGGTCGGTCGCAGGGGCTCCATCGGCACCGGCAGGTCCATGGAAATGTCGCTGAGGCGAAGCTCGTCCTGGATCGCCTCCTCCGTCGCTTGGTACTCGCCCTCACCGTTGTGCGTCCAGCGCAGCGCGCCGCCCTGTCCCCACAGAAAGAGCGAGGGCCAGCCCTTGCTGCCGTAGTCGTGCCAGATGGCGTAGTCGAGGTCGAGCGCGACCGCATGCTCGATCCCCAGGCGTTCGATCGCATCGGTCGCGACCGCGGAGTCCGCCGTGAAGGCGAAGCGCGGCGAGTGGATTCCGAGAGTCGTCAACCCGAGCTTCGAGTAGCGCGTGTTCCACTCGGCGATGTAGGGGAGGGCGCGCACGCTGTTGAGCTGCGTGGGGTCGAAGAAGTGGACGAGCACGGGTCCTGAGGCGCTGAGCGCCGCCATCGTTGGCGGCTCGTCGCGGTTGAGCCATTTGATCCGACCTGGCAATTCGGGAACGCCGATGTTGTCCCGTTCGGGTCTCACGCCGGGAGTATGCTGGAGGCCCCCGCACCCTTGAACTGATCGGGGTCAGACCCCAAGAATCCGATCTGTCCGAGGCATTTCGAAGTGTTGGGGTCTGACCCCGAAGAAGAGGAGAGACACCTTGAACCCCAACGTCTTTGACCGCATCGAGGAGAGCCGCCGCCGCTGGAACGTGCTCGAGCACCCCTTTTACCAGCGCTGGTCCGAGGGCGAGCTGACCCGCGAGGAGCTCTCGCGTTACTCCGGCCAGTACCGCCACGCGGTCGAGGCGATCGCCGAGCTGAGCGCCGCTGCTGCCGACGCGCTTCCCGAGCGCGACGAGCTTCGCACCCACGCCGCCGAGGAACTCGGCCACATCCGCCTTTGGGACGGCTTCGTCGAGGCCGTGGACGGAGACACCGAGGCTGCCCCGACCGCCGAGACCGCGGATTGCGTCTCGGACTGGGCGGGTGAGGGCGATGCCCTCGAGCTGCTCTCGCGCCTCTACGCGGTCGAGGCTTCGCAGCCTGCGATCTCGCGGACGAAGCGGGCAGGCCTGATCGAGCGCTACGGGTTCGAAGAGGGCTCCGGCACCGCTTACTTCCGCGTCCACGAGGGGCGCGACATCGAGCACGCCGCCGAGGTTCGTGAGCTCATCTCGGAGCTTGCCTCCGACGAGGATGCCGATCGCCTGGTCGCCGCCGCCGAGAGCGCGTACGAGGCCAACTGGCGCCTCCTCGACGGCGTTTAGAGGCCTTGTCGCGCGGGGATCGCGCTCTCGGGATAGTCCTCGGCATCCTGGTCGGGCTGGCGATTGTCGCCGTGTTCGTGTTCGTCTTCTCCGAGGACACGATCGACTCGTCGCAGCTCGAGGGGACGAGCGGCGAGCCGGAGCGATCTCAGCCCGATCGTTGAGCTGCCGTTTAGGACTCGTTACCTAGACTCGCCGCAATGGAGAACCGGAGGATCCCAGCCCTGCTTGCCCTCGCCGGCATCGTCATCGCGGTGATCGTGTTCTTCTTCGTCGCCAACGACGACACCGCCGACCAGGAGAGCGAGACGACGCAAACGGCGGCGACCTCGACCACCACGGACGAGACGGGCGATGACGAGGATGAGCCGGATAAGGAGAAACCCGAGAAACCGGCCGAGCCCGAGGTGCCTCAGCTCGAGATCCGCGATGGCGCGCCGGTCGGTGGCCCGCTGGAGGTCGAAGTGACGGAGGGCGACGAACTTCGGATCGACGTCACGACCGATGCACCCGACGAGCTCCATCTCCACACTTACGACGTCTACCTCGACGTTGTGCCCGGCAAGACCAATGAGCTGGTCGTCGAGAGCGCCGACATCGGCGGCGTGTTCGAGTTGGAATCGCACACGACCGGCGCGCTCCTCGCCGAGATCTCCGTAGTCCCCGGCTAGCCGCTGATGTTCGCGGTGCCGCTCGGGCACGGGACGCTTGCTCCCAAGGAAGACCTGCCCATCCCGGAGACGTGGTTCGCGTGGGGCGCGGCGATCGTCCTGATCCTCTCGTTCATCGGCCTGTCGATTGCCTGGGTGAAACCGCGCTTCGAAGAGGACCGCTGGAAGGCCTTCGGGGGCCTTTCACGGGTCCTCGTGAACCCGGTGACCCAGGTCTTGGCGGGCGCGCTGGGCGTGTTCCTGCTGGGGGTGGTCGTCTGGTCCGGCCTTTACGGGACCGAGAACGAGCGTGCGAACTTCAGCGTCACCTTCGTCTTCGTCACGTTCTGGGTTTGCGTGCCGGTCGTGAGCATCCTCTTCGGCGACGTCTTTCGCGCGTTCAATCCGTGGCGGGCGATCGGGCGAGCGTTTGGAGGCCTGTTCGGATTGATCGCGGGCCGCTCGGCGCCGGCACCCCTGGCCTATCCGGAGAAGCTCGGGCGCTGGCCCGCGGTCGTGGGGTTGGCCGCATTCCTTTGGTTCGAGCTTGCGTTCGCGGTGCCATTCGAGCCGGTGGTGATCATCAAGCCCGCCGACGTCGCGACCGCGGCTCTGATCTACACCGCGATCACCTTCGTCGGAATGGCCCTCTTCGGGGTCGAGAAGTGGTGCGAGCGCGGCGAGACCTTCGGGGTCCTCTTCAACATGTTCTCGCGGATTGCGCCCCTGGAGGTGCGCGATGGCACGCTTGGGAGACGGCCGTGGCTCTCGGGCGCGGTGGGGTGGGGGCTCGTGCCCGGATCGGTCGCCCTGGTGCTCCTCCTCATCGCGGGCACGACTTACGACGGGGCTGCCGAAGGCGTCCTCGCGGAGCCGATCAAATGGCTCTACGAGCTGATCAACGGCGGTGGCGGCGCCGAGGGAGACGTCTTCGCGAGGCGCCTCACCGCAACCGTCTTCATGTTCGTCACCTTCGGGGTCGTCTCCGGCATCTACTGGGGCGGAATCAAGGGGATGGGAACCGAGGGCAGCGGGATGACGACCCGCGATCTCGGTCGCACGTTCGCCTTCTGCTTCATCCCGATCGCGTTCGCCTACACGTTCGCGCACTACTTCTCGCTGGCCGTGTTCCAGGAGCAGGCGCAGTTCACCTATCTGCTTTCCGATCCGCTCGGCCAGGGGTC
This sequence comes from uncultured bacterium, assembly GCA_963725035.1. Classification (GTDB taxonomy): domain Bacteria; phylum Actinomycetota; class Thermoleophilia; order Solirubrobacterales; family 70-9; genus JALZKA01. The sequence continues at coordinate 217,733 of CAVRWX010000011.1, forward strand.
CGACTACTTCGGGACCGCCAGCGGGACCGTCGACTTCGGGGTGATCAGCTCGGAGTTCGTCTGGTACGTCCAGGTCGGCGCGCTCATCGTCGGCCACGTTGCTGCGCTCGCGATGGGCCACGACAAGGCGCTCGCCGTCTACCAGAACCTGCGCCGCGCGACCCAGTCGCAGTATTGGATGCTGGCCCTGATGGTGAGCTTCACGGTCCTCGGACTTGCGCTCCTGTCCGCGGCCAACCAATAGGCGTCAGGCAGCGTTCAAGCGCGGCGTGCTCCGAAAACGGCGGTAGCCTTTGAGGGGTGACCGCGTCGCTCCTCATCGCTCACGTCGGACACTGGACGATGTACATCATCTACGCGGTGCCGGTGATCGTCGTCCTTGCCTCCGTGGTGAAGACGGTGCGCCAAGAGCGCCGCGAGGCACGAGACGGCGCGGACAGCTAGCGCCTTCAAGTGCCCGACTGGACGAAGAAGAACTTCAACGACGTGCCCGACGTCAGCCCCGAGGGCGTCGACATCGACTGGCGGTTCACCCGCAAGGCCCTGGATTCGCCCGAGCTCGGCGTCAGTCGCTTCACATACCAGCCGGGCGCCAAGATGCCGTGGGGTCACCGGCACCGCATGCAAGAGGAGGCATACGTCGTGGTCGGGGGTTCAGGCCGAGCCAAGCTCGACGACGAGATCATCGATCTCTCCGTATGGGACGTGCTCCGCGTCGCGCCGTCTGTCGTCCGCTCATTCGAAGCCGGCCCGGACGGCCTGGATGTGATCTGCATCGGCGGCCGGAAGGCCGAGGGGGTCGACGGCCAGCCGGTCGAGGGCTTCTGGGACTGACGTCGGTGACGATGGCCGGCCTAGCCGAACTCTTGCGTGCCGCCGTCGAGTCGGGCGACTGGTCGGCGCTTCGCGAGCGGATCGACGACGCGGCCGTCCTGGACTCAAGTAGCGAGGCTGGGCGTCGCCAGGTCGAAGGCGCCGATGCGATCGTGCGCCATCTCTCGGCGCCCGGGCCCGGGGAGGTTCCGGTCTGGGATGCGCAGGAGTGGGAGACGGGGGTCGCGGTGACGTTCGAATGGCACGGGGAGAACGGCGCGGATCGCCGCCGCTGGTACGTCCGCGCCGGCGAGGACGGGCAGATTGCCGAGATCTGGAGCACTGCGGCGCGTCCTGAGGAAGCCGGCACGGGCTCAGCGCCATTCCCGCCCGAGGCGCTCTTGAACGAGCTCAGAGCTACCCGAACCACGCCGCTAAGCCACGGCGGCAACTCAGGCGCCGCGCTTCTAAGGGCTGAGGCTGGCGGTTCGTCGTTCATCCTGAAGCGGGTCGGCGGGGGAGGCTCCGACTGGCTTGCGCGCGCGACAGGAGACGAGGGCCGGACCGCGCAGCTCTACGAAGTAGGTGCGTTCGAGCGGATGCCGGACTCCATCGGCCACGGCATCGTCGCGGTCGAGCGCGACGGGGATGCGGCGTGGGTCGCGATGCGCGATGTCAGCGCGATATTGCTGCCCGGCAACGCGCGGCTATCGCGCGAGGAGAGCCGGCGCATCCTCAACGCGGCCGCGGACCTTCACCGCACATTCCGCGGGAACGCACCGCCTGGAGCTGCAACGCTCGCGGCGCGGGTCGGCATGTCGTCGCCCGCGATCGGCGAGGCCGAGCGGGCCCAGCCTGACCTCCTCCCGAAGCAGTTCGAGCAGGGCTGGGATGCGTTCGGCGAGCTCGTGTCCGACGGACGTCGCCGACGTCGGTGCTCAGCCTGGCGCGCGACCCGCGCCCGCTGGCGCGACGCGCTGGTCGATGCGTACGGCGGCCACGACCCTCATCCACGGCGACCTGCGCGGCGACAACCTCGGCTTCGACGGCGACCGCCTCGTCCTCATCGACTGGGACCTGGCCGCGGCCGCCACGCCCGGCGTCGAGTTCGCCTGGTATCTCGCCCACTCAGCTCGCAGGATCGACGCCGGGCCACGACGAGATCGAAGTCGGACCACGTCGAGAGCGCAGGGCGACGGGTTCTCGCAAGCCGAGCACGAGCTCGGGATGGTGTCGGGTCTCGTGCAGTACGGCTGGCGGATCGCCCACAGCGCTCGCATTCACACGGACCCGGCCGAGACGGAATGGGGCCGAGCCGAGCTGGGATGGTGGGTGCCCCGCGTTCGACTCGCGCTCGAGCGAGAGAGCAGCCGGATCTCGACCTGATTGCGCGAGCGGAGCGCACGCCGTCCGCATCGCGAGATACTCCACGGCTCAGGTGGCTCTCTTCGGATGCACCAACTGCGGCCTCGTGATCGAAGCCACGACCACTCTCGGGGTCGGGCATCTGACGAGGGATGCCTGCCCGGACTGCGAGACGCACCTCCGCGTCATCGATCTCGCCGAGGCGAACCAGCTGACCCGGGAGCGGTTCCTCGCCGCACACTGGCGTGAGATCGCAGCCTCGAAGAACAAGAGACGCCAGTCGCAGCGGCCAGCGCTGCGCCGAGAGTGGAATTTCCACGATAGTGTGGAAATTCCTACTTCGGCGACCTAGAGGTCGTGGCGAGGAGCTCGCCCAGGCGGCGCTCGAGCGCTCCGGCCAGGGCGTCGCGGATCGGGCCCTCGATCGTGCGGTTGACGAGCTCCTGAAGGAAGCCGTCGATGACGAGGCGCTTCGAGTCGGCCTCGTTGAGGCCGCGCGACTGGAGATAGAAGAGCTGCTCGGCGTCGACCTGCGCAATTGCCGCGGCATGGGTGCAGCGGACGTCGTCAGCCTCGATCTCGAGGCCGGGGATTGAATCGGCGTGGGCGCGGTCGGAGAGGAGGAGGTTGCGGCTCTCCTGGAAGGCGTCGGTGTGCTGGGCGTCGCGGTCGACGCGGATCATCCCGCGCCAGACCGAGGTCGCCGAGTCGGAGAGGACTCCGCGGAAGGCGAGGTCGGAGACGGTGTTCGGAGCCGCGTGCTCCTGGGTCGTGTCGTAGTCGAGGTGCTGCGTGCCGAGGCCCGCGTAGGCGCCGGTCACCTTGGCCGAGGAGCCCTGGCCCGCGAGCTTCGTCTCCATGCGCACCTTGCCGCGCGCCGAGCCGAACCCCAGCGCCAGCCAGTCGAGCGATGCGTCGCGCTCCACCTCGGCGCGCTGCGTTGCGAAGACCCATGACGAGTCGGAGAGGTCCTGGCCGCAGACGAAGCGAAGCGTCGCGCCCTGGCCGACCCGGATCTCGGTGACGCCGTTGAAGAGCGCCTCCGCCTCTGGGTCGCCGGCGAGGTACTGCTCCCACACCTCGGCCTCGGCGCCCTCCTCGAGGACGATGAGCGAGCGCCAGCCCATGGCCGAGCCTGCCGCGCCCTGGATGGCGGAGAGGCCGATCGGCATCTCGAAGCGCTGACCGGCGGGGACGTAGACGAACGCGCCGCCGGTCCAGGAGGCCTCGTTACGGGCGACGAAGATGTCGTCGGAGGGAACGATCGAGCCGAGGTGCTCGCCAACGAGATCGGGGTATCGGACGACCGCGTCGGAGAGCGGCATCACGGTCGGCTCCGAAGGCTTGCCGTTGCCCGAAGGCTCCGGCAGCTCAGCGCCGAGCGTCAGCGAGTCGACCTGGCGAAGGAACGCGGAGCCGTCGGGAGCGGGGAGGATGGGCTCGGCACTCTCAGCGGAGGCGCCATCGCCGCCGTCGGCCTCCTCATACGCGTCGAGGTCCAGAGTCGAGAGGTCGGTGAACTCCCAGCCCTTAGCCTTCGGATGGGGCAGTTCGAGGCTGTGCGCAAGAGAGGCGCCCTTTCGGCGCCTCTCGTCAAGCCAGGCGGGTGCGGTGGCCACCTCAGCCAATCGAGCCTTCCATCTGGAGCTCGATGAGCCTGTTCATCTCGACCGAATACTCCATCGGGAGCTCCTTGGCGATCGGCTCGATGAAGCCGTTGACGATCATCTTCGATGCCTCTTCCTCGTCAAGGCCGCGCGACTGGAGGTAGAAGAGCTGCTCCTCGCCGATCTTCGAGACCGAGGCCTCGTGTCCGACGTTGGCGTCGGACTCGTCGATCCGGATCGTCGGATAGGTGTCAGAGCGGGAGTCGGGGTCGAGCAGGAGCGCGTCGCACACGACCTTCGACTTGGCCTCCGAGGCACCCTTCGCGACTTCCAAGAGCCCGCGGTAGGTCGCCCGGCCGCCGTCCTTCGAGATCGACTTGGAGAAGATCGAGGACGTCGTCTTGGGCGCAGCGTGGATGATCTTGCCGCCCGCGTCCTGGTGCTGGCCCTTGCCGGCGAACGCGATCGAGAGGATCTCGCCGTGGGCGCCCTCGCCGAGCAGGTAGATCGAGGGGTACTTCATCGTCAGCTTCGAGCCGAGGTTGCAGTCGACCCACTCCATCGTCGCGTTCTCCTGAGCGATCGCGCGCTTGGTGACGAGGTTGTAGACGTTCTGCGACCAGTTCTGGACGGTCGTGTAGCGGACGCGGGACGAAGGCTTCGCGACGATCTCGACGACCGCGGAGTGGAGCGAGTCGGTCGAGTACACGGGAGCGGTGCAGCCCTCGATGTAGTGGACGTCGGAGCCCTCCTCGGCGATGATCAGCGTGCGCTCGAACTGGCCCATGTTCTCCGTGTTGATGCGGAAGTAGGCCTGGAGAGGCATCGCGACCTTGACGCCCTTCGGCACGTAGACGAAGGAGCCGCCCGACCAGACCGCCGAGTTCAGCGCCGCGAGCTTGTTGTCGTTCGCCGGGATCACGGTCGCCCAGTACTCGCGGACGAGATCCTCGTGCTCGCGGAGGGCGGTGTCCATGTCCGTGAAGATCACACCCTGAGCCTCGAGCTTCTCGTTCACCTGGTGGTAGACCGACTCAGACTCGTACTGCGCGCCGACGCCGGCGAGGAACTTCCGCTCGGCCTCGGGAATGCCGAGCTTGTCGAAGGTGTTCTTGATGTCCTCGGGCACCTCGTCCCAGGTGTGGCCGACCTTCTCGGAGGCGCGGACGAAGTAGTGGATGTCTTCGAAGTCGATTTGATTGAGGTCCCCGCCCCACTGGGGGGTAGGCCGGCTCTCGTAGTGCTCGTAGGCCTTGAGGCGGAAGTCGCGCATCCACTCCGGCTCGGACTTGTACTCGGAGATCGATTCGATGAGCTCCCGCGAGAGGCCCTTCGGCGCCTTGTACGAGTAGCCCGTTTCGGGGTCGGAGAAGCCGAAGCGCTCCTTGTAGTCGGAGCCGATGTCCTTGAGGCCGGCCTCGGCGTCGGTCAGGACCTTGGTGGACTCAGGTGCGGCGGTTTCAGGCGGTGGCTTCATTCAGAATCTCCAGCTTCACTTCGCCGTCATGGACACTTACTTCGAACGTTTCGACCGGCACGTAGGCCGGAAGCGACTTCGGCTTGCCCGTGCGCAGGTCGAACAGCGACCCGTGACGGGGGCATTCCACGGTACACGACGCCTGGTCGAACTCCCCTTCGGCGAGCGGGCCGTCGTCGTGCGAGCAGCGGTCCTCGATCGCGAACATCTCGCCACCTACGCAGTGAAAGACGCCGATCTTGCGGCCATCGTCAGCCATGACGAGACGCATTTCGCCCTCAGGTAGCTCATCGATGTTGCAGACGGTCAAATCAGGCATATAAAGAAAATCCAACTTCAGAGGTCGGATTTTAGCTGTCACGCCCGCCGGACGCCGGTCGCGCTACCTTCCGGGCATGGCTGGCGGCTGCGAGCTCCTCGTCCGCGCGCTGACCGTCAAGAACTGAGCGCCCGGATCTAGCTGGCGCTCGTACGACCCGATGTCGGGGTCGCGGCGCCTGACCCCGCGCTGATCCTTGCGGGGCGCGTCGTTCGGCCCTGCATCGATCGCCTTCGAGCTGCGCTTGAGCGCGTGCGTCTTGGTCGGCCCACCGTTCGATCGAAGCGGCTCAAGGCCGGCGTTCCCGCCGAGGTCCGAGCCGCTCGCATCCATTTCGCAGCCGTTCGAGTCGCCGATCAGGTTGTGTCCGAGGCTCATCCCCGATCCGGTGCCGAAGAACAGGCAGTCGGGCCCGTTGACTGGGTTCGCAAAGAGCGCAGTGTTACCGGCAACGATCGTGCCCTTCAACTCCACGGGGAGGTTGGTGGAGACGAACGGTCCCGCGATTCCGCCGCCACGATCGGCGCTGTTGCCCGTGATCGTCGAGCTCACGATCCGCTTCTCGCCGAACGAGGCCCGCTGAAATGCCTCCACCTTCAGAATCGGAGCCTCCGCCGCCGTCCTTGTCGGCGACGTTGCCGGAGACCGTGCTGTTCGTGATGCGCATGGTGACGGGGTCGGAAGGGTCGCTGGAGAGGGAGATGCCGCCGCCGTTCTGATCCGCGTCGTTGAAGGCGATCGTGCTCGCGTTCAACACGAGTGTCGCGCGATCAACGTGGATGCCGCCGCCGCGACCGCCGGTGTCGTTGCGCTCGATCGTGCTTTCGGAGACAGTCAGCCGAGAGCCGGGACCGGTCGAGATCCCACCGCCCGAAAGCGCGGAGTCGTTCCTGGCCACAAGAGCCCGGCGCAGGATTGCGACTCCAGCCGGGTCCGGACCGACCTCTGCGTGGACACGGATTCCTCCAGCCGAGCCGGCCTCGTTGCCGATCACTTTGGTCCGGTTGAGCTCGGCTCGGCCGAAGATGCCGATCCCGCCTCCCACGTCGCCGGGCGCGGTCGTGTTGTCGCGCACAGCGCCCTTGGTGAACGTTGCCCTCCCGCCCGAGAAGACCGAGACCCCGGCATCGCCGTCGCCAGAGGTGTTCTCGGCGATCGTGGTGCGCTTGAAGCGGGCCTGCGAATCCGTGTACACATTGACGCCGCCGCCCCGGTTGACCGCCGTGCCGTCGGTGATCGTCAAGCGCTCGAACGTGGCAGTGCCTGCGTTGAAGACCTGGAAGACGCGATCGTTGTCGTTGCCATCCACGGTGGTTCCCCGCTTGTGGCCCACGATCTTGAGCGGGCTCGATCCGAACAGGCCGACGTCGAGATCGCCGATGTTGTTGTCGATCTCAGTCGAGCCGACCGACTCGTTTCCCGGCACGCTCAGCTGGTAGGAGCCGCGGCGCAGCTTGATGACGTCGGCTCCGCTCCCGCGGCGGCAGGCGTCCTCGGAGACGTCGTGGTCGGCCGACTCGATTGCCTCCCGAAGCGTGCAGTTGCCGTTGTCCGGGTTTGCCCCCGGCTCGTCGCCGAGGGTGTCGGGAACGATCGTGGCGGCCGTCGCCGATGCCGGCACGAGCAACAGCACCGCTACAAGCGCCCCAAGCAGCTTCCGTCCCCCGGCCATCGGGCGCAATTCTACGTCAAATCTGCTCGGCGAGTGAGGGATCGCCCTGCTCGCCCTCGTCCTCCCAGTCGGCGAGCTCGCCGAGCGAGGCGGACTTCACGACCTTGAGGCCCAGAAGCGCGCACTTCATGCGCGTCGCGGAGATCGGGATCCCAAGGAGCTCGAGCACGGTTTCCTTCGGCATCCGAAGGAGCTCCTCGCGGCTCATGCCCTCGAGCTCGTCGACGAGCATCGAGGTCGCGGCGGTCGAGATCGCGCAGCCCTTGCCTTCGAACGAGACGCCGGCGACGCGATCGTCCGCGTCGAGCTTGATGTAGACGTGCTGCTCGTCGCCGCAGAACGGGTTCGTGTCCTCGAAGTCGAGGTCGAAGTCGTCAAGGCGCCCGAAATGGCGCGGGCGCTTGTAGTGGTCCAGGATGTTCTCGCGGTAGAGCTCGTCCATCTCTCCGAGAGAGTAGGGTGCGCACCATCCGGCGCCGCAGGGGCGCCCTGAGGGAAGGAGCTGTAGAAATGGGGAAGAACCTGAAGCTGGGCGTGGCGGCGGTTGCCGTCGCTGCCTGCGGTGCTCTTGCCGCACCACAAGCGCTGGCTGTCACCTCGTACGAGTCGCACGTCGGGATCAGCGATATGGCCCCGGCGTTCCACGGGGACGTCGACAGCGAGGGGCAGAATTGCGTGCCGTCGCGGATCGTGCGCCTCTATCGCGTAAAGAACAACGAGGACAAGCTCCTCGGCCAGGACCAGACGAATGGCACCGGCGAGTGGGCGATCTTGGAGCCCGGCGAGTTCACGCTCAAGTCCGGCCTCTATTACGCCAAGGTCAACGCCTCGCTCCTGCCGAGCGGCAACCGGTGCAAGCAGGACAAGTCGCGGCGGATCTTCGTCGACTAGACGACTGGAGCGTCCAGCGGGTCTATTCGATCCGCTCGGCCGCGTACTCGGCCAGCGCCATCACCGTCAGCTGCGGGTTGACGGTGATGGCGGCCGGGAACACGCTGGCGTCGCAGACGTAGACGCCGGGAGCGTTCGGCACGCTGAAGTCGGGGTCGACGACTCCGCGCGTGCGGTTGCGGCTGATCGCGTTGCCGCCCTGCGGGTGCGAGGAGTGGAGCGTGATGTCCGTGTTGTCCACCACCTGGGCGTCGAGCTCGTCCAGGGACTCCGAGGTGGTGAAGGGCAGGAACCGGAACGTGGGCGGCATCACGCGGGTCGCCCCGGCGGCGAGGTAGATCCGGCCGGCGAGCTTCAACCCCGCGACCAGACGCTTCAGGTCGTCGGGGTGAGGGTCGTACGTGAGCTTCATCTTGCCCCGCCAGTCCAGGCTCACGCGGCCGTCGGACCTGGTGCCGACGACGGAGCCCGTGCTCGCCATGTGGTCGTAGCGGCGCATATTGCGGTAGTGGTCACGGAACCAGCCCGGCATGAAGAGCGACTGCGCGCCGACCGGGTTGAACCACGTCTCGAGGATCAGGCCGTCGTCGCCAGGCGTCCGGAGGTAGTGCGAGATCTGAAGGCCGCGGAACGAGTCGATCTTGTCCGGGAAGTCGGCGGTCATCGGCGCGCCGAGGTTGAACGACAGGCCGCGCCCCGCGTTCGGGCCGCCCAGGCTCGATCGCTGCAGGATCAGGCTGGACGCGAGCGCCCCCGCCGAGATGACCACGGTGTTCGCGCTCACGCGCAGCTTCCGCCCGTCGCTCAGCTTGCACTCGACCTCAGCCGCCGACCCGTTCCGCGGGGTGATGCGCTCGACGCCGCACTCGCTCAGGATCTTCAGGGAGTCCGGGTGCTCGGACTGCGCCATCGGCAGCGTGTAATCGAGCGCCGACAGCTTTCTGCCAAGCGGGCAGCCGATGTTGCAATAGCCCGAGCCGAGGCAGTCCGACATGTTCGCTTCGACCACGTCGAAGTCGCCGGTGCGGTCCAGGCCGAGCTTCTCGATCCCCTTACGGAACTTGACGGCGCCGCCGGCGAGGTGCTTTCGCGACGTCATCCGCTTTATCGGCATGAAGTCCCGGAGCCGCTCGAACGCCGCGGCGAGGTCGGCCTCGTCGAGCCCCGCGTCCAGGCCATTGCCGTCGTTCCAGCGCTCGAGGACGTGATCGGGGAGGTCGAAGCAGACGGCGTTGTTCACGACGGTCGTGCCGCCCACGCACTTGCCCTGGAGCACCTGGAAGCGGGCGTCCGTTGACATCTGCATGCCGCCGTCCGCATAGAGCGAGGCGAACTGCTTGCTCTCGTCCTCGGTGAACTCGGACGGATCGACATGAAGGCCGCGCTCGAGCAAGGTCACTTCGCGGCCCTTCTCCGCCATCCGCTTGGCCAGCACCGCGCCGGCGGCGCCCGAGCCGACGATCACGACGTCCGCGGTGATGCGATCCGAGTCCACTTCGCGGGGCGTGCGGACGTTGAGAGGCGGGAACGGGCGCTTGGCCAGCTCGGTCAGCGGGCCGCCCTCATCGCGCTCGGAGAACGGCACGTATCCCGTTTCCTTGGCGGCTCGGGGGTCCGAGTAGTAGCCGATGAAGGTGAGGTTCTGGGCCGCGACCAGGACCGACTGGATGAGCCGGCGGAGCGGTCCTGGCAGACGCCGCTCGGACACATCGGAGAGGAAGCACCTCTCGATGAAGTCGATCCGCCCCTGGGGCGACATGATCGGGTAAGGCGGGCGTAGCCGGAGCATCGGGTAGATCCAAAGTGCGGTGAGCGCCATCTTCGCCTTGCTCTTCGCCTCGGCGGGGAACGAGTAGAGGTAGTCGTCGACATTGGCGGCGACGGCGACGGGGGAGAGGGCCTCGTCGCGCCCGAGCACCAGCACCTCGGCCAGGGCCATGAGCGCCCGGTGCTGGTGCGGCGCCAGGTACTTGAGCTCGAACCGGGCCCGCACCGCCTTGTGGCGGCAATAGATGAGCGCCCCCGTGACCGCGATCGCTAGGGCGAGCCAGATGAAGAGGATCACCTCGGCATCGGGGAGGGCCAGTCCGTCCGGCGAGTCGAACGAGCCCGAGACGTCGTCCGCGTTCTCGGTCGCCCACGAGAGCACGAAGCGACCCGATGATGAGCAGGTGTGCGCCGATGACGACGCTGACCGCCCACATGTGCCGGCGGATGTCGGCTGCGGCGACGATGCAGAGAATGGCGAACGTGCCGTCCTTGGCGACCGAGTTCGCGACGAACGGGAACTCCGCGTCGTAAAGGAGGCCTTGAAGGATGTATCCGAGCGCCATGAGCAGGAACGCCGGCGCCAGGATCAGCATGAACCGGCGGAGCCGGAGCTCCTCCGGGGTGAGAGGGATGTCCTTGAGCGCCTGGTTCACGGCGAGGGCTGCGTGATGCCGGCGGCGGCGTTGGCGGCGTTGCGGTCATAGAACTCGCGGACCAGGCTGCATTGGCCGGTTTCGTCGAAGAAGAACACCTGGCAGACGGTGTCCGAGACCTCGAGGCCCGATTGGCGCCCCACGCCGGAGCGCTTGACGACGGCCAGCACCCGGTCGCCGACCTCGGTGAGCTCCTCGATCTCGAAGCGAAGCTGGCCAACCGCGGCTCGCCACTGGTCCCAGAAGCCGGAGACCGCCTCATGGCCGCGAAAGACGCCCTGGTCCGGGTCGTCCGGCGGGGTCACCCAGACGACGTCTGGCGAGAAGTGATCGAGCACGAAGGAGCGATCGCCGACGTTCCAGGCGTCGTAACCCTCACGCAAGAGTTTCCCGTATCGCCCAGTCAAACCGCGTGCGCAGCTTAAACCCAAATGCGCTGCTCAGGTGGAAAAAATCTTGCGAGCGTCCTCGAGGCCCTCGACCAGCCGGTCGATCTCCTCGAGCGTCGTGTAGATCCCGAAGCTCGCGCGCGCGGTCGCCGAGACGCCGAGGCGTTCCATCAGCGGCTGCGCGCAGTGGTGACCGGCCCGGACCGCGACGCCGTGGCGGTCGAGGATCTCCGAGACATCGTGGGCGTGAACGCCCTCGAGCTCGAACGAGACGGGGCCGACGCGCTCGGGGCTTGCAGGCGGCCCGAAGATCTCGAGCCCCGGGACGGCGGGAAGGCGATCCATCGCGTACGCGGTGACATCGCGCTCATGGTCCGTCACGTGCTCCATGCCGATGCCGTCGAGCCAGCGCAGCGCCGCTGCGAGGCCGATCGCCTGCGCGATCGCGGGCGTCCCGGCCTCGAACCGCGCCGGCACGTCCGCCCACGTCGTTCCCTGCTTGGTCACCTTGCGGATCATCGATCCGCCGCCGAGGAACGGCTCCATAGCCTGCAGCAGGTCCAGCCGGCCCCACAGGGCGCCGATCCCGGTCGGCGCGTACGCCTTGTGGCCCGTCAGTGCGTAGAAGTCGACGCCGAGCTCGGCGACATCGACCGCGAGCTTCGGAGCGGCCTGGGCGCCGTCGGCAACCACGAGCGCGCCGGCGTCGTGCGCCATGCGCGCGATCTCGGGCAGCGGGTTGAGCGTGCCGAGCACGTTCGAGACGTGCGTGACCGCGAGAACCTTCGGGCTGCGCGAGAGCGCCTCGGCGAGCGCTTCCATGTCGAGCAGTCCGTCGTCGGTTACGCCGACCCAGTCGATCTCGGCGCCGGTGCGAGCGGCCAGTTGCTGCCACGGCACGATGTTCGAGTGGTGCTCCATCTCGGTGAGCACGATCCGGTCGCCCGCGCCGATGTTCTCGTCGCCCCACGCCCTGGCGACGAGGTTGAGCGCCTCGGTCGCGTTGCGGACGAAGACGACCTCGCGACGGTCGGCGGCACCCAGGTGGTCGGCGACCGTTGCGCGTGCGCCCTCGTACGCAGCGGTCGCTTCGGCCGAGAGCGTGTGCGAGCCGCGGTGGACGTTTGAGTGATGGCGGCGCTCGTAGCGGTCCACGGCCTGGATCGAGGCGAGGACGCGCTGCGAAGAGGCGCCGGAGTCGAGGTACGCGACCGGCTTTCCGTTGACCTCCCGCGAGAGGGCCGGGAAGGCCTCCCGGACGCCTGAGAGCGGATCCTGGGTGACGGGCGTTGCCATCTTGAGTGGCGGCCCCAGCGGCGTCAGGCCGCCGTAGCTGCTCCTTCGACTTCCTCGATGATCGGCGCGTAGCCCTTGTCCTCGAGCTCAGCGACCAGCTCGGGCCCACCCTCCTTGACGATCCGGCCCTGGTACATCACGTGGACCCGGCTGGGCTCGATCAGATGCAGGATGCGCTGGTAGTGGGTGATGATGAGCGTGCCCATCTCGGGGCCCGCGAACGTGTTCACGCCCTCGGCGACGATGCGGAGCGCGTCGATGTCGAGGCCAGAGTCGGTCTCGTCGAGGACAGCCATCTCGGGCTTGAGCATCGCGAGCTGGAGCACCTCCATCCGCTTCTTCTCGCCACCGGAGAAGCCCTCGTTGAGGTAGCGGCTCGAGAAGTCGCGCGGGATGTTCACGAGCTCCATCGCCTCCTCGGTGGTCTTGCGGAAGTCCTTCAGCTTGATCTCCGGTTCGTCGCGCGCGTCGCGGTGGGCGTTGACGGCCATCCGGAGGTACTTGGCGACGGTGACGCCGGGGATTGCCACCGGGTACTGGAAGGCCATGAAAAGGCCCATGCGGGCGCGGTCCTCGGGCGCGGCCTCGGTGATGTCCTCGCCCTTGAAATGGATCGAGCCCTGGGTTACCTCGAGCGCGGGGTGGCCCATTACGGCGTTTGCGAGCGTCGACTTGCCGGACCCGTTCGGGCCCATCAGGGCGTGGATCTCGCCCTTCGAGACGTCCAGGTCGACGCCCTTGAGGATCTGCTTGTCCTCGGCGGATACGTGCAGGTCGCGGATCTCTAGGTCTGCCATGAAAGCTCCAGTCGTAGGTGGTGGGGGATGGTCAGGCGACGGTCAGCGTGGCCGGCTGACCTTCGGAGAACTTGACGAGCTCGGCCAGCGTGGTGCCCGCCAGAGCCTTGGTGACGCCGCCGTGGACGCGCGTCCACAGGAGCTTCGTCGCGCACGAATCGGGATCGATCTCGTGCGAGCAAAGGACGCGGCCCTCGCGCTCGGTGTGGAAGCACTCCATCGGCGCGATCGGGCCCTCGAGCGCCTGGACGACATCGAGCATCGCGATCTCGGATGCGTCACGGGCCAGCCGGTAGCCGCCGTGCGCGCCGCGCACCGACGTGACGAGCCCTGCCTGGCGAAGCTTTGCGACCAGGTGCTCGAGGTAGGAGAGGGGGAGGTTCTCCGCCTCGGCGACCGCGGTCAGCGACACGGGCGTGGACTCCTCCGGGCTGGCGCCGTCCGTCCGGCGTCCCAGCTCGACCATGAGCCTGACTCCGTACTCGGCCTTCGTCGAAAACAGCATCGTCAGAAATCCTAGCGAGGAGGTGGGTTTTGGTTGCGCAACTGGAGCCCCCCGGACGGAGGACTGCTAGCGTCGCGGCTAGGCAATCGTGAATTTCAGGGAGGTAAGAAGTGGCAAGGTTCGCAACGGGATTGGCTTTGGTCATCGGAGTGGCACTGGTGTGGGTCGCACCGGCTCAGGCCGCCGTAGTACAAGGGCGAGCATCAAGGGCGAGCCGGACGCTTCGCTGGCTTGACGGTCAAGAAGATCGAGGGGGATCGCTACGTCACGCGGATCGCGTTCAAGAAGATTCCCGTTCAGTGCGACAACGGGCCGTCCACGACCAGCGGGGACGCGACGGCAGGCAAGCCCAATGACACCTGGAGTGGAGATCAAGGGCGGCGAGTTCAAGGGTCCGTGGGAGTACGGCAAGGTCAGCGGCAAGGCGCGCGGCGCAGGCAAGCTGGCGGGAACCATCTCGCTCAAGACCGACGCAGACGCTCCGTTCGGTCAGTGCCAATCGGGCGATCTGAACTTCGTCGTCCGGGACTAGCTTCGCGGTGCGCTATAGCGCCGGCTCAAGGTTCGATCAGGCCGCGACGGATCGCGTAGCGCACAAGCTCTACGCGGTCGCGCATGCCGAGCTTCTTCATCGCGTTCGAGCGGTGGTTCTCGACCGTCTTCTCGGAGAGGTGGAGGATTTCCGCGATCTCCTTGTTCGTGTGCGCCTCGGCGACGAGCTTTACGACCTCTTGCTCGCGCGGGGTGAGCTCGTCCGAGCGCGCCTCGCCCTCGCCCAGGACGTCCTTGATCAGTGCCTGCTGGGCCGCCGGGGTGAGGAACGGCTCGCCCTTCTCGACGGCACGGACGGCCGCCATCAAATCTGAGTCCGCCTGGGCCTTGAGGACGTAACCCGAGGCTCCGGCCTTGAGCGCCTCGAAGAGGTAGCGCTCGTCGTCGTACATCGAAAGGATCAGCACGGCCACGTCGGGCGCCTGCTCGCGGATCTCGCGCGTCGCCTGGAGGCCTGTGAGCTTCGGCATCTTCACGTCGAGGATCGCCAGGTCGGGGCGCTCGCGGATCGCCAGGTCGCGCGCCTCGGCGCCGTCCTCGGCCTCGCCGATGACCTCGATGTCCGCCTGGCGCTCGAGCAGCATCCGTACGCCTGAGCGGACGATCCCGTGGTCGTCTGCAATCACAACTCTCATGGGCTCAGCGCTAGGCGCTGCCACCGACGCCGGGCGCGATGTCATTTGGGTTTCCTGGAGGGACGCTTCCATCCATGTCCTCTATCGGCACGCGGAGCCGAACCCTTGTGCCCACGCCTGGCCGGGACTCGATTCGCAGGTCTCCGCCCACGAGCAGCGCGCGCTCACGCATGCCTCCCATGCCCAAGCCGCGGCTCGCCTGATCGAAGGTGAATCCACGGCCGTCGTCGGTGACAGTGAGCTCGACGGTGCCGTTCATGCGGGCAAGGCTTACCTGGACGGACTCCGCCTCGGCGTGCTGAGCGGCGTTGGAGAGGGCCTCCTGAGCCACGCGATAGACGACGAGCTGGGCATCGGTGGAGAGGTCGGAATAGGTCGAGGCGTCTGAGGTGAAGGTGACCTCGAGGGCGCTTTGGCGGTCGAGGTCCGAGACGTTGCCGGCGAGCGCAGCCTTGAGACCCAGGTCGTCGAGCGCGGTGGGGCGAAGCTGGCGCGCCAGGGTCAGGAGTTCCTGCATCGCCTGGTTTGCGAGGGCCTTCGTCTCGTCGATCTCCTTCGCCAGCTCGTACGGAGCGTGCTCGCGCACCGCCTCGAGGCGGAGCAGGAGTCCGGTCAGCGACTGGTTCACCTCGTCGTGGAGATCGCGCGCGATTCGCGTGCGCTCCTCCTCCTGAGCTGTCAGCGCGGCGCTCGAGGCGCGCCGGCGCTCGGTCTCCAGGCGCTCGAGCATGCGGCGGAACGTCTTGTGGAGCCGCTCGACCTCCTCGGGCTCGCCGAGCCCGGCCGGGTCGCTGAGGTTCGCGCCCGGCCGCGAGAGGTCGGCACGCTCCATCTCGTCGACGAGCTGCTCGAGCGGGCGCATCCTACGTTGCAGGAGGAAGACGTTGACCAGGACCGTCAGCGACACCGCGAGCCCCAGGACCAGGCCGGCCTCCGGAGTGGACGGCAGCTCGAATCGAGGGCTGGACGCAATCATGGCCGCCACGACCGCAGCGACGATCAATAGCAAGTTCACCGCCAGGACCTGCGTCATCAATGTGCGCGAGCGCCTCATAATTTGTCTCTTGAGAAACCTTGTTTCGAAACCAGCATGTGTCGGTGGGTGTCTAGTTCATCGGGTTTCTGGTCATGGGTCTAGACCCCAGGATGAATGAAGACTGGCCCTCATGTCCAACAAACGTCCGCCTGCCATGATTCCTGTAGGAAATTCAAGGTCATGGATGGCCTTGAGATTTGGGCCGGACGCCCTGGCATCGGAGATCCAAAGGAGACTCACCTCACCATGACTACCACGCGTAAGTCGAACTTCGCGGCTGGCCTCAGGACGACGCTTCTGATGGCGACCCTGGCAGGACTGCTCGTCGGCATCGGCGCCGTCATCGGCGGGCCCGACATGGCCGCCCTCTTCCTGGGCATCGCCCTGGTCATCAATCTCGGTTCGTGGTTCTTCTCCGACAAGATCGCGATCAAGATGAGCGGCGCAAAGCCGGTCACCGAGGAGCAGGCCCCCGGCCTCTACCAGATGGTCCGCGAGCTCTGCACCCGCGCCGACCTGCCGATGCCCTCCCTCTATGTCATCCCGCAGGAGCAGCCGAACGCCTTTGCGACCGGGCGCAACCCGAAGAACTCCGCCGTCGCGGTGACGGCCGGGATCATGAAGCGCCTCTCCGAGGACGAGCTTCGCGGCGTGATCGCGCACGAGCTTGCGCACATCCGCAATCGCGACGTGCTGCTCCAATCCGTTGCCGCGGCGATCGGCGCTTCGATCACCTATCTCGGCTACATGCTGCTCTGGTTCGGCGGCGATGAGGACTCGGGCCCGCTCGGGTTGATCGCCGCACTCGCGCTGGTGATCCTCGCCCCGATTGCGGCTTCACTCATCCAGCTCGGCGTCTCGCGGCAGCGCGAGTACTCCGCCGACGCGACGGGCGCCGATATCTGTGGCAACCCCGAGTCGCTCGCTTCGGCGCTCCTGCGCCTCGAGGAGTCGGCTAAGGAGATCCCGATGCAGGTGAACTCCGCCGCGGAGCCCCTCTACATCGTGAAGCCGTTCGCCGGCAAGGGCCTGGCCGGGCTGTTCTCGACCCATCCTCCGATCGAGGAGCGGGTCAGGCGCCTGCGCCAGATGCGCCCGACACTCGGCTAGCTATCAAGAGAGCACCTTTAGGTGCGAAAGCAGCAGGTGTCGTTAGGTATCTGAACAAGATTCGCGTGACGAAGGGCCGGCTAGACCGGCCCTTCGTGGGTCTGGTTTCGGCGCTAGGGTGCGCGCCATGAGCTACTTCGAGTTTCTGCTGTTCGGGCACCTCCTCGCCGCGATGGTGTGGCTGGGAGGCGACCTGATGCTCCAGATGTTCTACCTCCGCGCGCGGGTCACCGGGCCGGCAGCCGTGGCCCAGTTCGCAAAGGACGTCGAGTGGATCGGCTTGCGCGTGCTCAACACGGCGTCGCTCCTCGTCGTGATCTTCGGCGTCCTCCTGGTGATCGATTCGGACTTCTATGAGTTCTCGCAGTTCTGGATCAGCGCGGCGCTTGTGATGTTCCTGATCTCCGCCGTGACCGGCGCCGCCTTCCTCGGGCCCGAGACCGGGCGAATCGGCGCGCTCTCGGACGAGAAAGGGCCCGAGGACCCCGAGGTGCAGGCGCGAATCGCTCGCGTCGTCACGATCTCCCGCATCGAGCTCACCCTGCTGATCCTGATCGTGCTCGACATGGTGCTGAAGCCGGGCCTCTGAGCGTCCGTGACCGTCGGCTCGGCGGGGCAGGGGCGCTACACTTTCTGAAGTAACCCCTGAATCCCGACCGAGATTAGGACCTTTAGATGGCCGGCGCCGCTGAACCGATGGAGGAAATCAAGGCCAGGATCGAGATGATCCCGGTTGACGAGGCCAGGCGCGAGATCGCCGAAGGCGTGCGCATCATCGACGTGCGCGAGCAGAACGAGTGGGACGAGTCCCATCTCGAGGGCGCGATCCACATCCCGCAGGCCGAGGTGGCCGAGCGGATCGACGAGGTCGCCCCGGACACCTCCGAGCGCTTGATCCTCCAGTGCCGCACCGACAACCGCTCCGCGAGGATCGCGGACCTCCTTGGTGACCTCGGCTATGAGAACGCCGTGGTCGTCGAGGGTGGCATCGTCGCCTGGGAGGCGGCCGGCTACCCGCTCGTCTACGCGAAGGGCCTCACTCCCGAGCAGCGCAACCGCTACTCGCGCCACACGCTCCTGCCCGAGGTCGGGGTCGAGGGCCAGGTCGCCCTCCTCAACGCCAAGGTGCTCCTGCTGGGCGCCGGCGGGCTCGGCTCGCCGACCGCGCTCTACCTCGCCGCCGCCGGCGTCGGCACGATCGGCATCGTCGACGACGACGTCGTCGATGCGTCGAACCTCCAGCGCCAGGTGATCCACACGACCGACCGGATCGGCGTCCCGAAGACGGCTTCAGCGAAGGCGGCGATCGAGTCGCTCAACCCTGACGTGAAGGTCGTCGAGCACAACACGCGCCTCGACGCGTCGAACATCCTCGAGCTCATCGAGCCGTACGACGTGATCGTCGACGGCGCCGACAACTTCCCGACCCGCTACCTCCTGAACGATGCGACCGTGAGGCTCCGCAAGCCCGTCGTCTCCGCTTCGATCCTCGGCTTCGAGGGTCAGATCTCGACCTTCATCCCCTACGAAGGACCGTGCTATCGCTGCCTCTATCCGACGCCGCCCCCGCCCGAGCTCGCCCCTAGCTGCGGTGCCAACGGCGTGCTCGGCGTCATGGCAGGGCTCATGGGCCTCCTCCAGGCGAACGAGGTCGTGAAGCTGGTCGTCGGCATCGGCGACACGCTCTCCGGCCGCCTCCTCCTCTACGACTCGCTCGGCACGACGTTCACCGAGCTCAAGGTCCGCCGCGACCCGGCGTGCCCGATCTGCGGCGAGGACGCGCCCGAGATCCCCGTCGAGGAGATGGGCAAGTTCCCCGACTACGAGCTCTTCTGCGGCGCCCCGGCGCGCGAGCCGTCGCCGGCTGCTGCTGACCGGTAGATTCCCGCCCGATGCCGTCCGCGACCGTGAAGATCCCGCCCGTGCTCCGCAACCAGACCGGAGGCGAGTCGCAGGTGCCCGCCGAGGGCTCGACAGTCGGCGACGTTCTTTCCTCGCTCGTCGATGCCCACCCGGACACGAAGGGCCAGCTCTTCTCGGAGGACGGCGACCTCAACCGCTACGTGAACGTCTACCTGAACGACGAGGACGTCCGCGTCCTCGATGGTCTGGAGACGGCGATCGACGACGGAGACACCGTCGTCATCCTCCCGGCCATGGCCGGCGGCCGGTAAGAAGCGCCTCAACGAGCGAAACCCGGCCGCTCGCCGCTAGTGGTCGAGCACCAGGCCCAGGAACTTCTTGGTCCGCTCCTCGCGCGGGTTGCCAAGGACCTCCGACGGCGGGCCGTACTCGACGATCACGCCGCCGTCCATGAAGGCCACGTTGTTGGCCACGTCCTTCGCGAAGTTCATCTCGTGCGTGACGACGACCATCGTCATGCCCTCGGATGCGAGCTCCTTCATAACGTCGAGGACCTCCTTGACCAGCTCGGGATCGAGCGCGGACGTGACCTCGTCGAAGAGCATCACATGCGGCTCCATCGCTAGGGCCCTGGCGATGGCGACGCGCTGCTGCTGGCCGCCCGAGAGGCGGTCCGGGTAGGTCTCGATCTTGTCCTCCAGGCCAACGCGGTGAAGGAGCGCAGTCGGCCTTTTCGTTGGCCTCGCTTTCGCTTCGGCCGAGCACTTTCCGTTGTGCGATGCTCACGTTCTCGATCGCGCTCATGTGCGGGAACAGGTTGAACTGCTGAAAGACCATCCCCACCCGCTGGCGAACGTAGTCGAGATCTTCGCCCTTGACGTTCTGGGCGATTTCCTTGCCCTCGAGCATGATTGACCCCTGCTCGGGCGGCGCCAAGAGGTTGATGCACCGAAGGAGAGTCGATTTACCCGAGCCCGACGGCCCGATTACGCAGGTGACCGTGCCGCGCTGGACCTCGAGGTCCACCCCGGCCAGCACCCGGAGATTGCCGAAGCTCTTGTGGACGTCGCGCAGGGAAAGGATGGCGCCGCTTTCGTTCACCGCGTCGCCAGGAAGCGCCGTCGTGGGGGCCTCGTGCGTCTCGTCAGCCGCCATGAAGCCCCACCCCCCCAGCGGAGGCCCGCGGATCAGTGCTGGGCGCGTCGTCGTCGCCGTCGTCGTCCCCGCCCAAGCCGCGCGACTCCTTGCGCTGCTGGCGCGCGATCAGGTAGTCGAGGAGCCTCGCCAGCGGAATCGTGACGAGGAGGTACAGGATCGCGCCGAGCATCAGCGCGGACGAGTTGAACTCCGTCTGCTGGACGTCACGCCCGACCTGGACGACCTCGAGGAGGCCGATGAAGGCCACCAGTGACGTGTCCTTCATCAATGCGATGAAGTCGTTGAGGAGCGGCGGGATGACTTTGCGGACTGCCTGAGGGACGATCACGTAGCGCATCGACTGCCCATTGCTCATCCCAAGGGAGCGTGCGGCTTCGGTCTGCCCCGGTGGCACGGCCTCGATGCCGGCGCGATAGACCTCCGCCATGTAGGCGCCGTAACAAAGGGTGATCGCGAGGGCGCCGTACCAGAACGGGTCGGGCTGGCCCAGCCAGCGTGGAATCGCGATCTCGAGCGGTAGGAGGCCGCTGTCGGCAAGCTCGCCGAAGAAGCCGAAGACCAACAAGATGATGATCAGCTGCGGCAGGCCGCGCATGACGTCGATGTACGCGATGACCGGCCAGCGGATGATCCGGCCCCACTTGCCGGGGGTCTGGCGGAGCACGGCCAGGATGAGCCCCCAGAGGAGCGAGAGGATCCCGGCCAGAATCGACAGCTTGATCGTGAACCAGAAGCCTTCGAGGACCCGCGGGGCGTACTCCCGCATGACGTCGAAGTCGAAATACTCCTTGAGAAGTTCTTCCATTTTTCCTCGGGCCCTCTCCGGGCCCCTACCGAAAGCTAAACGAAGAAGGGGGCGCCTGTCGTGGCGCCCCCTTCTCTACAGCTACTGCTGATACTCAGATCTCGATCAGGTCGCGTCGTTCGTCCCGTTGATGACGGTGTCCGGCGCGTCGACACCGAACCACTCCTGATAGATCTCGTCGAGCGTCCCGTCCTCCTTGAGGGTGGCGAGAGCTTCATTCACCGCTTCGAGCAGCGGGTCCGAGTCCTCCGGAATCACGATCCCGTAGAGCTCGTCGGTCGGAATCTCCTCGACGATCTCGAGATCGCCATCGGAGTCTTCGACGGCTGACGCGGACGACGGGAGGTCGTTGATGACCGCGTCCACCTGGCCGTTGTCGAGCGCTGTGAACGCCTCGTTGATACCGCCGAACGACCGAACCTCGGCGTCGGTCTCATCGTTCGCGTATGTCTCACCGGTCGTTGAGTCCTCGGCTCCGACGATCGTGTCCGCCGTGATGTCATCGACCGACGCGATGTCCGAGCCGGTCGGTACCAGGAGCGACTGCGACGCCTCGAAGTACGGATCCGAGAAGTCGACGCGGTTCTCGCGCGCCGGCTTGATCGTCGTTGCCGCAACCGAGAGGTCGAAGCGTCCCTTGGAACCGGCGAGGATGACCTCGAACGGCTGGTCCTGGATCTCGACCTCGAGCCCCATCTCATCGGCGACGGCGTTGATCAGGTCGATGTCGAATCCCTCGTAATCGGGCGGCTCGCCCTGCTCGAACGGTGGGTAGGGGATGTCGGACGCGACCTGCAGCGTGCCGTCCTGGAGCAGGCCGAGGTCGGTGCTTTCACTGCCTCCGCCGGATGAATCGTCGTCGTCGTCACCGCACCCGGCCACGATGGCGGTTGCGAACAGGCCGATGACCATCGCGATCACGAGCCAGAGTCGTGTTCCTCTCATATCTGTATGTCTCTCCCTTTGGTGGATATCGGGGACTCCGCCCCGAAAAGGTACGCGCCGGGAACATATCGCTCCCGGCGCTCCGTGAGCTTGCGGCTAGTGGCTTCTGCCTGGGATGTTCGTATCCGCGAAGGTGCTGCCCTTCGTCACGATCCCAAGGGCGAAGACCCACGGGTCGAGCTCGCTACCCGGCTTCCAGGCCTTGCGGAAGACCAGGACGCGCTTGTCGCCCTCGGTGACCCACGTCGCCTTGCGGCGCACGGACTTCGGAACGTCGGCCTTGCGCAGGAGCCTCTTGACCTTGGACTCGTCGCCTGGGTCGACCACGATCCGCGCGTCCTCACGCGCCGGCACGCCCTTGATCACGGGCCTGTCCCTCACCTTGGGCATGGCCTTCTTGGCGATCGGCTTGCTCGAGGGCTCGGCCACCGCCGTGCGACGCGCCGGGCCGGCCGGGATCGACGCGCCGGTCGGGTAGAGCGCTCCGTTCAGAGCCATCCGCCACTCGACGTCCACCCAGGAGCGGTACCAGGGGTCTGAGCCGAGCACCGTGGAGTGGCCGGCGCCG
This sequence comes from uncultured bacterium, assembly GCA_963725035.1. GTDB lineage: Bacteria > Actinomycetota > Thermoleophilia > Solirubrobacterales > 70-9 > JALZKA01. The sequence goes on from CAVRWX010000011.1 coordinate 239,959, forward strand.
AACGTGGAGTCCGTCGCGTACGGACGGCCCTCCAGCTCGCCTGGGCCCGTTGCGTTACACGAGTAGCCGAACGCGGTGGTCGGGTTGGCGTACGAGATCGCGACGTTCGTGCCCGGGATCGTCGGGACGGTTCCTCCAAGCGTCGCCGGGTCGTACACCGGGCTACTCGACGCCTGGCGGTAGATGAACCCGCCGTTGTCGAAGCCCCACGACACCGGGTTCGTCGTGTCGAATGAGGCCAGGAACATCGTGCCCGGCGTCTGTAGCGCCGAGGCCTGGTTCGTGTAGCACTGATCGGTGAACGGCGGCGCGCCGGTCGACACGGTGTTCAGGTTGGTGAACCCCGCGGTCCTCGCGGTCGTCGTGCCGTTGGCGGAGTCACCGACATAGCGGCCGCCGGCGTTCACGAACGCCTGGAGGAACGCATTCCCCTGGGCCACAGTGAGGTTCTGCCCCGGGTTGATCATCGCTGTGTAGTTACCCGTGATCAGCTCGTCGGCGAGGATCTGGGTCTGCGTGATCGGGTAGAGCACCTGGTCTACGCCCTGGTACGGCAGTCCGAGGTTTACCGCGAGTGCGTGCAGCATCGCGCAGTAAGCGGTCTGGCCTGTCGTTCCACAGTGGCCGGCGCCGGCTCCTGGCTGGAGCGGGTTGGTCGGCACCGAGGTTGCGCCTGTGTAGAGCGCGATCTTCGGCTTGGCGATGGACTTGCGCGCAACCGGATACGCATCGAGCCCGGTGATCGGGACCTGGCGCTTGTCCGAAAGCGCGGCCAGATCAATCCCCGTAGTGGTCGAGGTGTCGACCAGAGCCGTACCCGTCGGGAAGCTCTTGCCGCCCGAGGTGAACGCCGTCTCTGAGCGCGAAACCGTCGCGTTCTTGGCCAGGAGCTCGATCATCATCGCGATGCCCTGGGCCGAGTCGGTTGCGAATGCGAGCACCGGCTTCGTACCGTCGGTGACGCCGTCGTAGTTGGCCTCGGTCACTTCGGTCATGTCGACACCGGGCGGCAGGTCTTCCGTGAGGAAGCCGTTGCCCGACATGCCTCGCATCTGCGAGAACGACCAGTCAACGACGTCGTAGAAGAACGGGACCGGGATGAAGGGGTCCTCACCGAGGATGCCCTGGATCCAGTGCTTCTGCGTCTGGTTCATCGGGATATAGAGAGTCCCGGCAGGAAGCGTCATCGGCTCCGAGCTGGGCAGCCCGGCAAGCGAGCCGGACGGTGGGGCGGCATGCCCGTCCGCGAAATCGTGCGCTGCGGGCACGTTCACGGACTCGTCGAGGCGATAGACGTGCACCTCGGTCTCGCGCATCTCGCGGATGAGCTTGGCCGTGTCACCCGTGTGGTTGTCCGGCAGGTAGTAGTAGCCGAAGACATCGGTGTTCGGCTCCTGGATGATGGTGGGGGTGAGGGGGGAGACGAGCCGGTTCTCCTGGAGCTCTCCGTTCTCGCCCTGCTCGCGGGCCTCTTCCCACTGAGCGGACCACTCGGCCATGATCACGTCCTTCTCATCCGAGATGACGTTCATGGTTTCGTCCATGGCGAGGTAGTGGTCGTACACCTGCTTGCCGTAGTTCTCTGACGTTCCCTTCTCGAACGTCATGCCGGCCGCGCCCAGCTGGAGCGCCGGCACGGAGTCGCCGTATTCGATCGCGAACAAGTCGTACGTGTTGTAGTTGCGGTACTGCGCCGACTGGTCGTTGAACTTCTGCTGCAGCGCAGGGCCGATCCGGTTCTGAATGAGGTCGAGCAGGAAGTCCGACATCTCATGCAGCGCCGGGTCCTCGTTCGGCGGGAAGAAGTACCCGTTCGTCTGCTGGTGGGCGTCGATGTAGACCGGCCCCGGGTACGGGATGATCCCGTCGGTCACGCGCGTGGCGTTGACGTCCTGGTTCCGCGATGCGAAGTCGCGGTTGGGGTCGAATCCGAAGGCCGTCGTCCGCACGTTTTGGTCACGACCGTCGGGGTTCGTCACCGGCATCAGGAAGTTGTCAAGCCGGTCCAGGCGCTGCATGTTCGCGCAGTCCGTGCGCGCCGTCAGCTCATAGAGGATTCGGCTGATCGCCTCGCCGGCCGCCGGCTCGTTCCCGTGCGGGGTCGCGGTGTTCCAGACGAATGCCGGGCGGTCCTGTGCCTCCGCAGCGCCCTGCTCAGCCGAGATCGTGCCTTCGCGCACGCCGCGCCAGAACGCGCCGTCGTTGCGGCCCGCGTCGAGGTTGGCGATGTTGTCAGGGGTTCCGACCACGTAGTAGCGGAACTGCTGGCCGAGGTACGTGTTGCCGAGATCGCGCCTGAGGACGCGCACCCGGGGGTTGGCCGCAGTGGCCGCAATGACGGCGTCGAAGTAGCCGTATAGCTGGGAGCGTGATGTGCTTGTTCGTGGTGCCGGTTGAGAAGCCACCCAGCGTGTTGTTCGGGATCCCGTTCGCGTCGGCGTAGTCCTTGAACGTCGGGACTGTCGGGTCGTACTGGATGTTGTTTGTGCAGCCGGGCGGGTCGGGCGCGGCTGCTGCCGTCCCGGGCGCGGCTGCGACGATCGCAGTCGCGGCCAGCGCGGCCAGTACGGAGAGCGTTCCTCTGAGGTTCATCTGCCTACCTTGGGGTCGGTTCTTCGGATAGAGGGCGGTCATCGGCCGAACACCTCGGTCGCCTCGGCAGATGTCAGCGTGTTGTTGCCTGAGAACGACGCCCCCACGTCGTAAACCGGCTTTGGCTTGCCCTTCTTCTTTTTCTCCTTTATCGTGAACTCGAGCGAGTACGTACAGTCGGACTGCACGTTGACCTGCGTGCTCGGGAAGAGCGTGATGCCGTCGCGCTGGATGTTGAGCGTGACGGTGCCGGTGCATGCGTCCGTGTCGACGCGGGCCGGACGGACCACCTCGCCTGAGATCGTCCGGTGGACCTTCTTCTTGTTCAAACGGTCCTTGTCCATCTCGATGGTCAACTCGGGAACGAACTTCTGCACGGTCACAAGCATCGCTGCCGTCGCGGTCTGCTCGTCGTTGGAGGTGACGACGGCGCTCAGGATCTGATCGCCGACCTCATCGCCGTTCGGCAGGACCTCGCACACATAGGGCGGCGCGTCATCCACGCAGACGGAACGGGTGCCGAGGAAGAACTCGACCTCGTCCACACCGCTATCGCTGGATGCGGTCACGGAGTACGTGGCCCCCGAGGCGGGGATAGAGCTCGGCGCGCCGGGGTCGAACGCGATCGTCGGAGGATCCGGCGGGCCCTGGCAGTCGAACTCGTCGTCGACCGTGATGGTGACGCTGTCGGATGCGGTCTGGCCGATCGAGTCCTTCGAGATCGCGCTGAAGGTGCGCTGGCCGCACGGGCCGTTCTCAGGAATGACGAAGGTCGTCCCGTAGGCCGGCTCGTCGTCGATCGAAAGCGCGTTTGCGCCGTCGAAGAACGTGACGCTCGTAATTCCGAAGTCGTCCGAGGCGGTGGCGGAGAGCGTGACGGTGTCGCCAGGCTCATAGATCGCCGCGTCGGCATCGATCTCGACGGTCGGGCCCGTATCCGAAACCGGGAGCGGAGCATTCACGACGGGCCACTGGCCGGTGTTCGGATCGCCCTGCGTGCCATTGCGAAATGGGCAGAAGTCGACAGCGGTCGAGTTGTCGACGGCCGCCCCGGTGGTGGGGACGCATGCAGGATCGGCCACGGGCGTGCCGTTCACGGGGTTCTCGGGGACGGGCGGGTTCGAAGTCGGCGAGATCGCCGGGCCGACGTTGTTGGTCACGCTGGTGAAGCGCAGGCCCCACCAGTTGTTCTCGGCAGCCATGGGGGTCGCCGCCGGCGTCGTGCCGTCAAGCTCGTGATTTTGAACGCCATACGCATTGTCGACCACGTTTGAGGACGAGATCGACGAGGTGCCTGCGCCGATGAACCGTGCGCCGGAACCGAGCGGAAGGTTCGCATTGTTCGTTGAGTTCGGAACAGTGTTGGAAGAGCGGGTCGGTGCCCCGGTTCCGTTCACCAGGTTCTGGGAGAGGATCGAGTCCGTCACGGTGGCGGTCGCACCGGCCGTGACACGCAGGCCCTCCTGGCCGAACGTGGGGCCTGAAGTGAGGAGGCCGACCGTGGCGCAGTTGCCGTTGACCGAGAAGTTGATGCACTGCGTGCGCCCGATGATCGAGGATCCGCGGATGGTCGCCGCGTTGACCACGCCCGATGGTGTCAGCGGCGGGGTGTCGTTGGTCGCGCCGTCGATGAGGACGCCGAGCTTGTTGTAGTGGTCGACGCGGGAGTTGTCGATCAGGAGCGGCCTGGGCTGGACGCCCGGAGGGGGAGACGTGGCGGAAGTCACCTGGGCGACTCCGTAGCCGATGTCGTTCGAGCGGTAGCCGCCGGGGAAGGTGTCGGCGGCGTTGTCCTCGGAGGTGACGACGTCGGTTACCCGGCTGCGGACGAGGGATCCCTGCGCGTCGAGGAAGACGACGCCGACCTCGGAGTAGACACCGTTGCCGTCGATGGTGACACCGGAGATGTCAACCGTGATCGGAACCGCGCTGCCGCCCGCGATGGTGACGATGTTCCCGACGTTGTCGCGGATGTTCGGCGAGCCCGCTGCGATCTGGCCGCCCGTGGGCGTCGTGCGGCGAGCCTGGATCCTCACCAGGTCCGCGCCCGCGCCGCGGATGGTCAAGCTCTTGGTGATCGTGAGCGCGTTGGTCGAAGCGGCGCCGGTGCCCTCCGTGTACGTACCGGGACAGATCGAGACGATGTCGCTGGGACTGGCGTCGTCGACGGCGTCCTGGACCGAGTCATAGGCCGCGGTTGGGCATTCCTCTCCGTCGTCATCGACCGACAGGGTCGCTGCCTGTGCCGGGGCGACCAGTGCGAGGCTTGCAACTCCTGCGATGCCTGCTGCCCAAACGCTCTTACGATTCACCCATGCCTCCCATCGTCGATGTCCGCCTCTCGCAGACATCTGAAACTAGTTCAGGGACACCCTTTCACAAATCTGGCCAGCTCGTCAAGTGGCCCTCCGGAGCAAACGTTCGCTACTTGCGAAGCATTCGCTCGATCGCGCCGCTCAGAAGCTCGCGAGCCCGCTCGCGGTCGATGGCCCCTGCGAGCCAGCGGGTGCACAGTCCGTCCACCAGCGTGATCAGGATCTGCGCCGCCTCCTCAGGGTCCGCATCGAGGCGGATGGAGCCGTCGTCGCAGCCGCGCTGGATCCCGGCCGCGACTGTGGCGGCCCACTCTTCGGACACCCTGCGGACGTCTTCGCGCAGCGCCGGCTCGAAGACGGCGGATGCGCTGACCTCTCCCCAGACCACGGCGTTCTCCCGGACGGCGCGGTCGTCGTCGAGTTCGGCGAGGAGCGCGGTCTGGACGGCCTCGAAGCCGTCCTTGCCGGTGGGCTCGCGCCGGAGCGCCGTTGACGGCGCCTGCTCGGAAGCGTGCTCGAGAGCGGCGCGGATCAGGCCCGAGCGGCTTGCGAAGTGGTAGTAGAGGAGCGGGGGAGACACGCCCGCCTCAGACGCGACCTCCTCGACGCGAAGTCCCCGCACCCCTCGTTTGGCGATCACATGGGCCGCCGCAACGAGGATCGCCTCGCGCCTTTCGCGTGGGGAATCATCGCGACCCTCGCGGATCGTCGCCTCTCCCGTCATCGCGCGCATTATGAACTGCAAGCGCAGGACGGCAGTGCCGATTGCACCGCACTACACTTATTGAAGTGACGGAGCCGACGCTCAACCGGCCCTGCGGCGGGCGCTACGCGGACATCGTCGCCGAGGTCGGAAACACCCCGCTCGTCGAGCTTCCGACGCTGTCGCCGAAGCCCGAGGCCGTCCGGATCTTCGCCAAGCTCGAGGGCAGAAACCCGACGGGCTCGGTCAAGGACAGGGTGGCCAAGGCGATGATCGAGGCGGCCGAGGCCGAGGGCGCGATCGCCGAAGGGCAGACGATCCTGGAGCCGACTTCGGGCAACACGGGCATCTCCCTCGGGATGATCTGCCGCCGCAAGGGCTATCCACTCCGGGTCGTCATGCCCGACAATGTGACCGCGGAGCGCACGCAGCTCCTCGAGATGTTCGGCGCGGAGATCGTCTACTCCGAGGGCGCGAAGGGCTCGAACGGCGCCGTCGAGATGGCGCTCGAGCTCGCCGACGGAGACTCGTCCGTTTACATGCCCTACCAGTACGGCAACCCGGCAAACCCGGGCGCGCACTATCACGGCACGGCGGTTGAGATCCTCGACGAGCTCGACGAGGTCAGCGCCTTCGTTGCGGGCCTCGGCACCGGCGGCACCCTGATGGGGGTGGGCAAGCGCCTCAAGGAGAACGACCCCGAGACGAAGATCGTGGCCGCCGAGCCGATGCAGGGCGAGCTGGTCCAGGGGCTTCGTTCCCTGGATGACGGGTTCATCCCGCCGATCATCGATCTCTCTCTGCTCGACCGGAAGATCATGGTGTCGAACCGCGACGCGATCGTCTGGACCCAGCGGCTCCTCCGCGAGGAGGGACTGTTCGCAGGCGTCTCAGCGGGCGCGGTCGCCTCGGTTTGCGTTCGGATCGCCGGCGAGATGGAAGAGGGCAACGTCGTCTTCCTCGTTCCGGACGATGGCTGGAAGTACCTCTCGTCCGGCGTGTACACCAAGCCCGTCGACGAGCTGGAAGGTCTGGACTCAACGGTCTGGTGGTAGAGCCGCCGCCCTCCGCGGCGATGATCAGGGCAGAGCTCGAGCGGCTCCGCAACTCCGAACGCGCGAAGTTCATGGCCCCCTACCTCGGCGTCGTGCCGGGCGGCTATGGGGAGGAGGACGTGCTTCTGGGCATACCCGTGCCGGAACAGCGGAAGGTCGCTCGGGCCAACCGCGACGTGCCGCTTGACGTATGCATGGAGCTCCTGCGAAGCGAGGTCCACGAGCACCGCTTCGTCGCCCTCGTGATTCTCCGGCACCGGTTCGACCGGGCCGAGGAGTCTGAGCGGGAGGTGATCGCGGACCTCTATCTGGAGCATCGCGCGGGCGTGAACAACTGGGACCTCGTTGATGGCTCGGCTCCTTATCTCCTGTGCGATCGTGTGCAGGAAGCGCCCCGCGAGCTGATCGACCCGCTCTTGGCCTCGCCTGTGGTCTGGGACCGCAGGATCGGAATGCTGTCCACGTTCTCCCTTATCAAGGCGGGCGAGTTCGATGAGACGCTCCGCGCAGCCGCCCTGCTCCTCGGTGATGAGCACGACCTGATGCACAAGGCGACGGGCTGGATGCTCCGCGAGGTGGGAAAGCGCGATATCTCGGCGCTCCGCGGATTTCTCTCCGATCACGCGGGGGAGATGCCTCGCACGGCTCTCCGCTATGCCATCGAGAAGATGCCCAAGGACGAGCGCGCGCGATGGATGATGGCCGGGTGAACGCCTCCGACGCGCTGTCCCGTGCTTCGGACAGGGTCCGCGAGATCGCGAGCGATTGGGAGCCCCCGGACTTCGGGCACGTGCCCGACGCCGACGCCGCGATATTCCTGTGCGCTGTCGACCACAAGACGGGCTACTCCGAAGCCCACGAGGTCGATGGTGAGGGCCCCTACGAGGGCTCGGAGCTCATGTGGATGCTCGGCCTGAAGGCTGCCGCAGACGAGCCGGGCGTTCTCACCTCCAGGCACCTTCGCTACGTGAGCGCCGGCGACGTCGCGGAGTGGTTTCGCGCAGATTCCGAGCCGATCGGCGACCCCGAACGGCGCGCCGCCCTGTGGCGCGATCTCGCCTCGGGCCTCGAGCGCGACTACGGCGGCTCCGCGCTCGAGCTCCTCGCTGGGGCCGGTGGCCGGCTGACCGGCGCCGACGGCCTGCTCGAGCGGCTTCGCGCATATCGCGCCTACTCCGACCCGTTGGCGAAGAAGGCATTCCTGTTCGCGAAGGTCGCGGAACGGCGCGGCTGGTTCCACGTCCTGGACCCCGGGGCATGGGAGGTCTCGGCCGACAACGTCCTCATGCGGCTCGCGCTTCGCTCGGGTCTGGTCAGCCCCGGCCCGCTGGACGACGTTCGCGCCGCCACTCGCGTGGCGTTCAAGGAGCTCGCGGCCAAGACCGAGATCAGCCCGCCCGTCCTGGACGACATGCTCTGGGAGTTCGGTCGCCGCAATCCGGATCTGCTCGGAAGCGCGGCGGGCGATCTGGCCGAGCCTCCGCGCGATCCGGCGAGCACCTGGTACTAGAGGTCCGGCTCAGGACGTCGAGAGCGTGGGCGGCGGGCGCTCGGCGAAGAAGAAGAACCAGACCGCCATCGCAACGACGGCCACCGCGAGTGACCCCACCAGGAGCGGCTCGAGCGGGCCGCGAATGATGCGCGGCTCCTCGTCCTCCGGAGCCTCCTCGATCTCGCGCATGAGGCGAGGCATCGTGATCCGCATGTGAAGTCGGTTGAGCCAGAACAGGCCGCGCGCCCAGAGGATGATCGCGAGCGGGACCCCGATCACGGAGAGCATGATGTGCTGCGCCTGGTCGGACGTGATCTTGCCCGCGATCCAGAGCCAGGCTGCGGGCACGCCGACCCACATGGCGAAGCTCCCCGCCGCCATCAGGATCCACAGGAACGCGGCGGCCATGCGGTCGCCCGTTGAGAGGTCCCGGCTTCTGTTTACCGCCTCGACGAAGGACATCTTCCCACGGCTAGCCTCGTAGCGTGAAGATCGCCCAGAACCTGCTTGACGAGGTCATCGCCCACGCGCTTGAGGACCGCCCGAATGAGTGTTGCGGGATGGTCTCGGGCTCGGACGGCGTCGCAACCGAGGTCTTCCGGGGCTTCAACGAGCTGGCCAGTCCGTTCTCGTTCAAGATCGAGACGAACGACATGCTCAGGATCTACAACACGATCGAGGACCGCGGCGAAGACCTGCTGGCGATCTACCACTCCCACACGAAGAGCGCCGCCGAGCCCTCTCAGCAGGACCGAAACCAGGCCGAGCTTTGGCCAGACCCGGTCTGGGTCATCGTCTCCCTTGCCGATCCCGACAACCCAGTCGTCCGCGGCTGGGACATGCGCAACGGCAAGGTCGCTGAGGTCGAGATCGAGATCGGCTGACCGGCGCGCGGCAGGACGGTCGGCGTTGCCGGGGCCGATGCGGCGCCGCGTCGGCCGCTAGAAGGGGCACTAAAGGGGGAGGGATCGGTGCTCCGGCCGGTCGCCCTCGCCGAGAGCGGTAGAAATCGCGCATACCGCGATTAAGGCCTCATTCGGCGCGCCGGGTTCGCCGAGAGGTGGAATTTCCACGATATGCGTGGGAATTCCTACTTTCGGCGCTGCGGCCGAGGGGGCTTGCGAAGTTGCGTCGTACATAGCGACGAAAGTTCGCCAGACCCCCGCGTCAGCCTCCACGCCTCCGGCCCTTCCTCCTTGGGTGCCCACACAGACGTCTCGCACCACGCGACGGCTCTGCCTAGCGCGCGCTACGGCCTCGCACCACAGCGAGCGACAGCGCCCAGCATCGGCCTCGCACCACAGCGAGCGACCCCTCAGCTCACCAGTGCAGCTCTTCCAACGCGTCCGGTGAGCCGGCGCGAGGGACTTCCTCGCGGAGGTAGCGGCGCCACTCGAGCCCCACGTCGTGCGCTGACTCGCCAAAGGCGATCTGGATTGCTCTCTCCGGCCCGTCGCGCCGTGTCCTCGAGATCAGCAGGCTGCACGCGTCGCGACCGCGTTGGCGCTCGAGGAGATCGAAGACGGTGCCACCCAGGATGATCGCGTCCCGCCCCGACGGCGGAAACGTGGGCGGCTGGCCCGCGCGAAGCCGTGTTTGGACCGCGGGGCGGAATACCGGGACCTGGCCCGCGAAGTACTGCGCGCCGCCCTCGACCAGCCACGACCAGCGCAGGTAGCGCGAGAACCGCCGGACGCCCCACGGTGGCGGCAGGCTGGAGTTGTTGGCGCCGATCACGATCTGCGCGTAGAGGCGCTCAGCGGTGCCGCGGAGCGCGGCCAGCGAGTCCTCGCCGGCCGCGCGCCGGTCGAGGTAGTCATCGTTCAGCACGTGGAGCTCGCGCGCCATCGCCCAGCCGGCAAGGTAGCGGCGGCCTGCCGGAGCGGCCGCAAGCCGCGCCGCCGGCAGGAAAGGATGGGCCGCGTTAAGCCACGCGGGCGATGGGTGGACCACGACGGTGACGTCGCCGGGCGCGTCGTCGAAGCGGTCCTCGAGCTTTAAGCGCAGGTCCTCCAGGGCGTCCAGGGTCCGCTGCGCGGATTCCTCATCCGCTTCCTCGTGGCGCGCCGTGAAGCTGAGCGATTCGGTCTCGACCCACATTGCCTGTGAATCTACGCGGGTGGTTCCGCCGCCCGGCGCTCCTCGTAGTCGAGCTCGGTCGAGACTCCAATCTCGTTGAGGGCGTTCCGCGCCGCCTCGATCGAGGAAGCGTTCGCCACGGCTCGCACGAGCGGCAACTCGGGCAGGGCCGCCCGGAGGTCGAAGATGAAGGCGAGAGCGGCGATTGGCCCGAGGTCGACGGTGCGCCGGCCGCCTCGGATCTCGACTGGGCCGATCTCGCCGCGGGCCGCCCGGGCGACAAGCAGGCTCGCCTCTGTGACAGCTACCGCGCCCGCCGCCTCGATCTCCGCCGCGGCCGAGGACGTGCCGACCGTGTCGAGCCAGGCGCCGGCGCGCGCGAGCGCCGCCACGCGCGCGAGCACCTCTGCCGGCTTGAGCTCGCCGTCGCATCCTGCGCCAAGGATGCCGACCAGGCACTCAAAGCTCGAGGCGGCCCCCGCTGCGAGCATCACCGCGTCGCACAGCGGGCTCGCGAGGCCGGGCTCGGAGCCATCGGCGATCGCATCTCCGCCGATGTCGACCAGGAAGACGAGATCGCAGCCGAGCTCGCGCGCCGCCGCATCAATGCCACGGGCAGCTCCGCCGGCGCCCTCGGTGACGTCGATTAGGACGGTCTCCTCACCTAGATGCAGGGCAAGGCGAGACTCGCAGAAATGCACGCCTTCCGGCGTCGTAGCGCCTGTGGTCGAGTCGACGACCACCGCGCCGTCCAGGACTCTCCCGCCGCGGATCTCCTCGAGCCTCCGGGGTCCCGGATGCGGGTCAACGACCATGCGCTCCCATGCGACTCCGCCCAGGATCGTTTCGAGACCGCGTTCGGCCAGCCAATGGGCGATCGCGATCGATCCGACCGCGTCGCCGCCTCCACCGATGCCGAGCACGAGCGCACGGCTCGCGTCCGCTACTCGGGCGGGAAAGGGGAGCAGAGCTAGACCAGCGCGGCTTCGGACTGGCCGGCTACGTCGCGGATGATCTCCGCCGCGCGGTTGAACTCGTCGTCGGCCATGACGGGTGTGCCCTCGAAGGGCAGGTCCCGTTCGATGTCCACCCACGAGCGGCAGCCGTGGTACTCGTCGCGCACTCGAACTGTGACGGGGCGCGGGATCCGGTAGACCCGCAGGAGCATGATGTGGAGTGGGTGACGGCGCTTCCAGCCAAGCCTCTTCATCGCGTAGTCGGGCGTCCACACGTGAAAGGGCGAAAGCGCATCGACGACGCGCGGGTCGTCGGTCGTCCAGTGGTCGGTCACCTCGGCCCAGGCGCGGATCCGGACGCGGTCGGGCTGCGGAATGCCGCCGTCCTGCAGGAGCGCCCGTGGCGTGGGCTCGTCATCGGGCCAGACGCCCTCCTCGAGCGCGCGGCGAAGCTCGGGGTGATGGGACTCGCGGACGAGGTCGTTCCGCTGGTGATCGAAGGTGGGGTAGAGGAAGAACTGGTCGTGCTCCAGCTCGAAATGCTTGTTCTCCTCGCGGATTCCGCCCTTCCGCATGGTGATGAGCTGTTCGCATTCGGCCAGTGCGCGCACTGTCACGGCCCATTCTTTGAAGGCGATCGGCATATAAGTGAAGTTACTCGGGGGTAGGAAAAGGTTTGGTGGGTCCCGGTTTCGAAAGGCGCCAAGACGGGCGCTGAAACCGGCTCAGGCGAGGCAGGTTACGAAATTTTCCTGCGTTTGCCAAGTATGTGAGAGAAGTTGCGAGATTCGCCGTCAGGCGCCGGAGTCCTCGCCGGGCCTGCCGAAACCCCCGCCCCCGGGCGTTTCCATGCGAAGCGTCTGGCCGGCACGCAGCTCACCCGCCGCCTTGCCGGGGACAACTTCGCCGTCCACCAGGTTTCGTCCTGGCTGGCCAGCCGAGCCACCCGCCCTCCCCTGCGGCGCGTGGCGGCGGCGCTCGGTGATGAGGCTGTAGCTCATGGGCTCGCGCGCCTCCAGCTCCCGGACGATGCCGTCGCCGCCGCGATGCTCTCCATCGCCGCCCGAGCCGCGCCGGACCGATAGCTCGCGCACCCGCACCGGCAGCTCGGACTCCAGCGCCTCGACCGGGGTGTTGAGCGTGTTGGACATCGCGACGTGGACGGCGCTCGGTCCGTCGGCATCAGGGCACGCACCCTGGCCGCCGCCGAGCGTCTCGTAGTAGGTCCACTCGGATTCGCCAGTCCCGCCGAGTGTCAGGTTGTTCATCGTCCCCTGCCCTTGTGCCGGGCCGCCGGCGACCTCAGCGAGCGCGGAGAAGACGAGGTCGGCTACGCGGCTCGAAGTCTCCACGTTCCCGCCGGCGACGGCCGCTCCGGGCCGCGCGTTCAATACCGACCCTCCGGGGGCCGAGACCTCGACCGGGCGATGGGCGCCGGCGCTGGGCGGTGCGTCGGGGTCGAGCAGCACTCGCACACAGAAGAACGCCGCCGAGCGGGTGACCGAGAGCGGGCAGTTGAGGTTGCCGTCCACCTGCCCGGCGCTGCCGCCGAAGTCGAGTTGCAGTTCGTCGCCGGCGATCGTGGCCTTCACGCGCAGTTCGATGTCCTCCGACCCGTCGGGACCGCCCTCGAGCACGTCGCGCGCCTCCCACTCGCCGTCCTCGAGTTTCTCGAGGACGGCACGCGTGCGCCGCTCCGAGTAGTTGAGGATCTCCCTCATCGCCGCCGAGAGCTCGGGCAGACCGTCGGCATCGATCAGATCGCCCAAGCGGCGGGCTCCCAGGTCGTTCGCCGCCAACTGCGCGCGGAGGTCCGCCACCCGCTGCGGGCGGTTCCGCATCCCGGCGGTGATGTCTGAGAGCTCGGACTGATCGGCGAGGCGGGTGGGCGGGATCACGACGCCCTCCTCCTCGAGCGAGCGTGAGTTGGCGGGCATCGAGCCCGGCGTCGGCCCGCCGACGTCCGCGTGGTGCGCGCGGCTCGCGACGAAGCCCGCGAGCTCGCGTCCCCCAGAAGACGGGCGTGATCAGCGTGATGTCCGGCAGGTGCGTGCCCCCGCGGAACGGGTCATTGAGGATCCACGACTCGCCCTGGCGCTGTTCTTCGTCCAGGATCGCGGCGACCGCATCCGGCATCGAGCCCAGATGCACCGGGATGTGCTCGGCCTGCATCACCAATTCGCCACCTGGCTCGAACAGTGCCGTCGAGCAGTCGCGGCGCTCCTTGATGTTCGGCGAGTGGGCGGAGCGGATCAGGACGGCACCCATCTCGTCGCATACGGCGCGAAGCCGCCCGACCTGCACGCCGAGGCTGATCGGGTCCAGGCTCATGAGCGCTCCTCGGCGTTCGCGATGACCGAACCGTGCTCGTCGACCTCCGCGGTCCAGCCAGGGGGCAGGACCAGGGTCGACTCGGGCATCTCGAGCACCGCCGGCCCCTCGAAGCTCGTGCCGGCCGATGGCTCCCCGCGAGCGACGAGCGCGTCGTGCCAGTCGTCGCCGAAGCGGACACGCCTCGAGCCCTCGGTGAGCGCTCCCTCCGCGGCCCGGGGCTCGAGCTCGGGGGCCGCGCCCTCCAAAGCGAGGCGGATCGCGACCAATTCGACCGGCGCATCGGGCACCTCGAAGCCGTAGCGCTGCTCGTGAGCCTCGGCGAACCCTTTTTCGAGGTCCTCTGAGGAGGGCTCTGGGCCCGCCTCGACGGGCAGCTCGAAGGACTGGCCTTCGTACCGGAGCTCGTACGAGATCGTCTCCGCGTCTGCGTCCATTCCGCCGGAGAGGCTGTCGCGGAGCTCCGAGACCGCCGCTGCGACGGCATCGGCCGTCAACTCGGCCGGCCTCATCATCACCGTGCGCGCCGTGTCTCGCCTGCGAGCCGAAGCCAGAAGTCCCAGGGCCGAGAGAACGCCGCCCGCACGCGGGCAGATCATCCGGGCCATCCCCATCTCGGCGGCGAGATCTGCGGCGTGCATCGGCCCCGCGCCGCCGAAGGGCAGGAGCGCGAACTCGCGTGGGTCGATGCCGCGGTTTACGGTCACGACCCGCAGCGCTCGGACCATCTCCGCGTTTGCGAGGCGCACGATGCCGGTCGCCGTCTGAAGCTCATCGAGCCCGAGCTTCCGCCCGAGCGCCTCGACGGCTGCTGACGCTGCCTCGGCGTCGAGCTCGAGCTCTCCGGCCAGGCTCGAATCGGGGGCCAGGCGTCCAAGCAGGAGATTCGCGTCGGTGACCGTGGCGTCCGTGCCGCCTCGCCCGTAACATGCGGGCCCGGGATCGGCGCCCGCGGACTTGGGCCCAACTCGCAGCGCTCCTCCGTGGTCCACCCAGCCAATCGAGCCGCCGCCCGCGCCTACGGTGTGAACGTCGACCATCGGGAGCTGGATCACGCGCCCTCCGACCTCGCGCGACTCGGTGATCTGAGCCCGGCCGTCCTCGATCACGCAGACGTCGCATGAGGTTCCACCCATGTCGAGCCCGACGGCATCGCCCGTTCCAGAGAGCCGGGCCAAAAGCCCGGCGCCGACGGCACCTCCGGCCGGGCCCGAGAGGACGCTCCATGCACCTTGCCTGGCCGCCTCCTGCCAGGGCGCGACGCCTCCGGACGAGCGCATGATCTCCGGCGCGGGAATCCCCGCGGAGTCTGAAGCGTCGGCCAGGGCACTCAGGTAGCGACCAAGCAGGGGGGAGAGGTAGGCGTCCACGACGGTCGTCGAGGTCCGCTCGTACTCGCGAAATCGCGGCAGCACCTCGTGAGAGGCCGAGACGTGGAGGCCCGGGATGCGGCCCCGGATCTCCTCGGCGATCCGCTCCTCGTGCGAAGAGTCGAGGTAGGAGAACAGGAGGCAGACCGCGACCGACTCGGGGTCGAGCTCCTCGATCGCCTTGGCTATCGCGCCTGGTTCGTCCTCGCCCAGGGCGTCGAGCTCGCCGTCCGGCCCCATGCGGCCACCCGCGCCGATGCGGTCATCCGGCGCCACCAGGGGAGCCGGCTTTGGCGCGCAGAGCCGGTAGAGCTCGGGGCGGTCCTGGCGTCCGACCTCCAGGACGTCCTCGAAGCCCTTCGTCGTGACCAACACTGTCCGGGCGCCGCGCTCTTCGAGGAGTGCGTTCGTGCCCACGGTCATCCCGTGCACGAAGCGCTCGATCTCGCCGGCCGTCGCTCCGGCCCTCTCGATCACCGAGGTGATCGCAGCAAGGACGCCCTCCGACTCGTCCCCAGGAGTCGTGGGCGCCTTTGCCGTGTGAACCTCGTCGCCGTCAAACAGGACGGCGTCGGTGAACGTTCCGCCTACGTCGACCCCGAGTAGCACCTGCTGTATTTAACGCGTTGCCGAACGGCAACGCGAGACGCAGGTGCCGTTAAGGGATCTGAGATATAGGCGGCTTACCCCTAAGCGGTAACGAGCTTGTCGTCGAAGACCTCGTGCTCGATGAGGAGGTCGTCGAAGCTCTCCTCGAGATGCTTGTGCGACGGGCAGTAGTCGCGGCCGGGAAGCGGCTCGCGCTGGCAGGGAGTGCCCTTGCGCGTATGGGCGCGGCATTCCCTCGGCCCGCCGTCGATCTCGAGGAGCTCGGGCGCGGTCTCCATCAGCTCGAGGCAAAGCGAGATGTTCGTATCGATCACGTTCCAGACGAAAAGCTGGTCGCCCATGCTGAAGTGCATGCGCACCTCGTTGAAGAGCGAGCGGGACGGCCGGGCGAAATAGCGGCGATCGGTGCCGATCCTCCGGATCGCGGTTTCACACGCTTCCAGCACCTTCTGCTTGTTGCACGCGCCGGACTCGTCACGGTCGTCGACGACTCGAGGTGCCAGGTCCCGGTAGATCGATCGGCTAAAGCGGTACATGTCCTTGCGTACTCTCCTTCTCGGTGGCTTTCGTGCCTGAGGCTTTGCAATACAGCGAACTACCCCGGGATTGTTACACCGAAACGGTAAATAGCAAGGGTCGATCATTAAGCTTGTGTTAACCGATCGATGGAGCTATACCTCATTCGATCGTAGGAGGCACTGCATCCAGCGATCAGACCCAGCGTTCTGGACGTGGTTCGTCATCCCATCGAAGGAGCAGATGAACGCCGTCCAAAGTGCCATCTGGCAACGGAAAGTCCGTTCGGCGGTGTGATCCCCGTGATTCCTCGCGCGCCAATGCCGCGCGCGCGATCAGGGATGCAAGCGGGTATGGGTCGCCGGCCAGGCGGCTGAGCCTCTCGGCATCGCGCGAGGGCCCGGCCAGGTCCCACACCGCCGCCCGGGTCTCCAGCGCCGGAGGCGTAAAGAGCCAGTCGCCCGGGTCCGGAGCGTCGCCGGCGGCTGAGGAGTCTTCGATCGCGCACCGCGCGGCCCGCTCACCGAAGACGAAGCACTCGGTCAGTGAGTTCGACGCGAGCCTGTTGGCGCCGTGGAGGCCTGTGCATGCGCACTCTCCGACGGCGTAGAGCCCCGGGATGGTCGAGCGGCCGTCCGTGTCGGTGACGATGCCGCCCATGAGGTAGTGGGCCGCCGGAGCCACGGGCACTGGCTCGTTCCTCGGGTCGAAGCCGGCCTGCTCCAGGGTCGCGAAGACGTTCGGGAACCGGCTGGGCTCGATCTCTCGCAGGTCGATATGGACGTGCGGGGTCCCGTCGGCGCGCATCCTGTCACCGATTGCCGCGGCGACCTGGTCGCGAGGCGCGAGCTCGTCGGTGAATCTGTTGCCCGAGGCGTCAAGCAGCGTTGCCCCTTCGCCCCTGACTGCCTCGGTGATGAGCGAGCCATCGCTCTCGGATCCAGGCGCAGACAGCGCCGTCGGGTGGAACTGGCAGAACTCCAGGTCCGCCAGTTCGGCACCGATCTGGTGCGCCAGGACCGGGCCGGCCCCGATCGCTCCCCAAGGGTTCGTCGTCCGCTGCCACAACGCGGCACCTCCGCCCGTGGCGAGGATCACCGCTCGCGCCCTGATCGGCCCGGCCTCGGTCACGACGCCGAAGCAGCGCTCGCCGTCGCTCCAGAGCGCCTGGGCCGAAGCGCCCTCCTGCACCTCGATGCGCGGGTCGGCGGCTGCCATGCGCGCCAGGCGGTCGGTCAACTCACGGCCGGTCTGACTGCCGCCTGCGTGCACGATGCGCCTTGCGGTGTGCCCGCCCTCGAGGCCCAGAGCGAGCGCGCCATCGGTGTCCTCGTCGAAGCGCACCCCGTTTTGAACGAGCCACTCGACCGCGCTTGGCGCCGCCTCGACGAGGGTCTCGACGGCCTCGATCCGGCACAGGCCTCGGCCGGCCGCCAGAGTGTCGGCAGCGTGGCGCTCGGGTGTGTCGTCGGCCGACAGGGCCGCCGCGAGGCCGCCCTGGGCCCAGTAGCTGGAGCTCTCCTGAAGTGGCTTTCGCGAGACGAGGACCACGGGCGTGCCGGTTTCGGCGGCACGGATCGCCGCGTGGAGGCCTGCCGCACCGCCGCCGACCACCACGACCGGGTTGTCTTCGCTCTTGGCCAGAGCGCCAACCGTATGACCTTCGGCGTGGCAAGATGGCGCTCGGTGACCCTGCTCTACACGCATCCGTCCTCTTACGCCCACGAGACCGGGGGCCATCCCGAGAACAAAGGACGCATCCGGGCGATCGAAGCCGCCCTCGATCAGGCCGCGCTGCCGGGCCTCAAGGACGTCGAGCCTCCGCGAGCTACGAACGAGCAGCTGGCCCGCGCGCACGACCCGGCGCACCTGGCCTCGCTTGAGGCCTTCTGTGCCGACGGCGGCGGGATGATCGACCTCGACACGGTGGCGTCGGAGGGCTCATGGGAAGCGGCGCTCCGAGCCGCCGGCGCGGCGTGCGACGCCGTTGACCGCCTCCTGGCCAAGGAAGACAGCTCTGCCTTCTGCGCGCTTCGTCCTCCCGGACACCACGCCGAGACCGACAAATCAATGGGGTTCTGCCTCGTGAACCAGATCGCGATCGCAGCCGAGCACGCGCGCACGCGTGGCGCCGAGCGCGTCCTGATCTTCGACTGGGACGTGCACCATGGCAACGGCACCGAGGAGATCTTCAAGGCCTCGGAGCACGTCCTCTACGCCAGTATCCATGGCTGGCCGCTCTACCCGGGCACCGGCGACATCTCGTACACGGGAGAGGACGCGGGCGAGGGCTACACGGTGAACATGCCCGTTCCGAACGGATCCGGGGATGACCTGTTCGAGGCTCTCACGGAGCACGTCGTGGCACCTATTGCGCGGGCATTCGACCCCGGACTGATCGCGATCTCGGCCGGCTTCGACGCCCACGCGGACGATCCGCTCGCGTCGTGCGAGGTCTCCGAAGAGGGTTTCCGGACGATGGCCGCGCAGGTTGCCGCCACTGCAAAGGAGCTTGGCGTGCCGGTGCTCGTCTGCCTGGAAGGCGGATACGACCCGGCAGCGCTGGGCCGTTCCGTCGTCGCGATGCTCGAGGGTCTCTCAGACGGCGCGGCACCGTCTGGCGCGGACGGGTCGCTGGCAGCGCCGTATCGCGAGCGGTTCGCCGCGAACTGGCCGCTCTAGCGAGCGGCGGACCGCCGAGGGGACGACCTCGGTCTCGGCCTACGGCTCGTCCTTCTTGCGGCGGCCGAAGAGACCGCGTTTAGGCTTCTCGGGCGCCGTCTCGGGTTCCTCTCCGGTGTCGGTCACCCAGGCCTCGGGCGCCTGCAGGCTTGGCCTCGGCGCTCGGACTCGGTGAGCGCCGTCGCGCGCTCAGCCTTGACCTCGTTGACCTCGGAGCGGGCCGTCGCGGCAATCTCGGCGCGGAGCCGCCCGATCTCGGCCGCCTGCTTCTCCTGCTCCTCGACGGCCTTGGCGAGTTCGTCCTCGCGTTCCTTCACCCGCGCGTTGGCGGCGTCTGTGGCCTCGCGCTCGGCGCGTGCGGTTTCGTCCGCTATGCGCTGCTCGGCGCTGGCCTTGAGCCGTTCGGCCTCCTTCGCAAGCTCTTCCTCAGCGGCGGCAACACGCTCCGCCGCGGCGAGGGCGCGCTGCTCGATCTCCTTGAGGCGGTGACCTGAGCTCTCGAGGATCCTGGTGTTTTCCTCGCGCTCGGTCGCGAGCTCCTCGTCGCGCTTGAGAATCTCGGCCTCGTAACGCTCCTTCTGTGCGGCGCGCGCAGCGTCAACCTCCTCGCGAAGGCGATCTTCAGCCTCCATGCGGGCGCGGTCGAGCTCGACGGCGGCGCGCTCGTCGGCTTCTGCACGGGCACGCTCCTCGATCTGTGTGCGCGTGGTCTCCGCGGATTGAAGGGCGAGGTTCTCGATCTCGATCCGGGCTTCCTCCGTGGCGGCGGCAGCACGCTCCGCGGCAAGCTCGTCGGCCTTCGCGTCGGCCTCAGCGCGGATCCGCTCCGACTCCTCACGGACGCGGTCGTCGATCGTCGCCTTGACGTGCTCGAGCTCCTTGCGCAAATCGGCGGTCTCCGCCGCGACCCGCTCGTCGGCCTCCTCGCGGATCCGCCGCTCGGCTTCGGTGCGCGCAAGCTGGGCCTCGGTGACGCGGTGCTCGGCCTCCTGGGCCTGGGTCAGCGCCTCCTGGACGGCAGTGTCGACGCGGTTGGGGTCGGTTGCGGGCGTCTTTGCCTTGGCCTCAGCCTCCTCCTTTGCCGTGATTGCAGCTGCGAGCTCGGCCTGAGCTGCTTCGCGCTCCTCGTCGGTCGCGGCTTTCGCGGCGCGCTCCTCGGCCTCGGCGGCGCGCTCCTCAGCGGCCTTGACGCGCTCCTCACTCTCCTTGCGGACGCGTTCGAGCTCTTCGGTAAGGCGCGTGTCGGCATCTCCCGCAAGCTTGTTGGCGCGTTGTTCGCGGGCTAGGGCCTCTCCCTCCGCCCGGGCTTTGCTCACCTCTTCGGCGACTCGTTCGTCTGCTCTGCGTTCGATCTGCCTGACTTGCTCGCGCAACCAATTCGCAGCGCCGGCTCGCGCCTGTTCCTCGAGCGCCTGTGCAGCCCCTATCTCGCCTGGCCCGACGGCTGCCTCGAGCTGCGCTTTGGAGCGCTCCTCGGCCTCAGCTACCTCTTTTTGCGCACGCTCCTGGGCTTGCACATCGGGCCCGCCGTCGGGCCTTGAGTCCGCCGGCTCTGAGGCTGCCTGATCGAACGGCCCGGTCTCCGGTTCGCCATCGGGTGCAGCCGCGCTACTCGCTGGAGGCGCGGTGGACTCCGGAGGGCCGGACCCGGTCGAGCCCTCGGGCGCATCATCTGTAGACCCTTGGGCAGCGTCGGCGTCCTTGCGTCGACGGAAGCTGAATCGGCGTGGTGCCACGGGCCGTGAATCTACGAAATGGCGCGCGCGATAGTTGCACGTCCCTCTCTTTTCAGAGTTGGCACGCCCGCGTCTTGATCGGTAAATCCGCCCGCCGGAGCATTCGAGCAGTCAACTCCGAATGAAAGGGGCCTCCGCTATGGCAACCACGATCCACCTCGCCCGCGCCGCCCGCGCCCGCCTCGGCTCTCAAGCCGGTCAGGGCACCGTCGAATACGTCGGCCTGATCCTGCTCGTCTCGCTTCTCATGGTCGGCATGGTCGCCGCGATGAAGGGGTTCTCGGGCGAATCGGGTCTCGACATCGCCGAGGTGATCGTCGCGAAGATCAAGAGCGCCGTCCAGGCCATCACCTTCGGCGACTGAGCCGCTTTGCGGGGCCGTACGCGCCGTCTGGAAGACTGGCGCAATGGCCACCCGCAGCTACGACCGTGCCGCACATGAGCCCCGCCCGATCGAGATCGAGCCGGGCTTCGTGCGGACGGCCACCGGATCGGCCCTCTATTCGCAGGGTGAGACGCGCGTGATCTGCACGGCGTCAGTCTCAGACAAGGTTCCGCGCTGGATGGAGGGCCGCGGCAGGGGCTGGGTCACGGCCGAGTACTCGATGCTGCCGGCGTCGACCGGTGAGCGCAAGGAGCGAGATTCCCGCAAGGGCCGCCAGGACGGGCGCGGAGTTGAGATCCAGCGCCTGATCGGTCGCTCGCTTCGCGCGGTCGTCGATCTGGACGCGCTCGGCGAGCTGAGCGTCTACGTGGACTGCGACGTTCTCCAGGCTGACGGCGGCACTCGCTGTGCCTCGATCACCGGAGGCTGGGTCGCGCTCAGGCTCGCGCTCAACTCGCTGATGGAAGCCGGCGAGATCACCAAGGATCCCATCACCGATCAGCTCGCCGCCATCTCTTGCGGGCTCGTCGACGGCGAGGCCCTGTGCGACCTCGACTACTCCGAGGACTCGCGAGCCGAGGTGGACGCCAACATCGTTATGGCCGGGCCGGAGGGCCTCGTGGAGGTCCAGGCGACGGCCGAGCAGACGCCGGTGACCAAGGCGCGCCTGGACGAGCTCCTCGCGCTGGCCGAGCCGGCGATGGCGACGCTCCGCGAGGCCCAGACCGCTGCCTGCGCGTAGGGAGCAGGGCCCATGCGCCTGATCGCCGCCACCCGGAACGAGCACAAGCTCCGCGAGCTCTCGCAGATCCTCACCGGCGCCGAGCTGGTTCCGCTGGATCCCGAGGTCGAGCTTCCTCCCGAGGACGGCGACACCTTCGAGGCGAACGCTCTGATCAAGGCCCGAGCCACCTATGAGGCATGCGCCGAGGCGGCGCTCGCCGACGATTCCGGAATCTCGGCCCGCGCTCTCGGGGGACGGCCGGGAGTGCGCTCCGCCCGCTACGCCGGCGAGAACGCAACCGACCAGGAGAACCTCGACCTCCTGATCTCCGAGCTCCGGGACTCCGGCGACAGGCACGTCGCGTACGTGTGCTCGCTCGCCCACATCGGCGCGGACGGCACAGAAACGGTGGTCGAAGCGCGCTGCGAGGGCACCCTGATCCTCGAACCGCGCGGAACCCGAGGCTTCGGATACGACCCGGCATTCGTTCCCCTTGACACCGGCCCCGATGACGAGCGCACGATGGCCGAGCTCTCGGATCCTGAGAAGCACGCGATCAGCCATCGGGGCCGTGCAGCGCGAAAGCTTGCGGAAAAGCTCGGCCTGGGCGGTGCGACGTGATCCAGACCAAAACGAGCGCTGCGCTCCTGTCGGTGTTCTCGAACGCCTTCCTGATCGCGCTGAAGCTCGCCGCAGCGGCGATCACCGGGTCGATTTCGATCCTCACCGAGGCGATCCACTCCTCGATCGACCTCATGGCCTCGTTCGTTGCCCTGATCTCCGTGCGCCGCGCCGACGTTCCTCCGGACGAGGACCACCCCTACGGCCACGAGAAGGCCGAGAACCTCGCCGCAACGATCGAGGGAATGCTGATCCTCGTCGGGGCAGGGATCATCATCTTCGAGGCGACGCGGAGGCTGGTGGCGGGCGCCGAGATCGAGTCGCTCGGTATCGGCATCGCCGTCATCGCGTTCTCGGCGGTGCTCAACCTGGCGGTCTCCGGGCTTCTGGGCCGGCGCGCCAAGAGCCTCGCGTCGCCCGCGCTCGAGGGCGATGCGGCGCACCTTCGCGCCGATGCGTACACCTCGCTCGGCGTGCTCGCCGGCCTGGTGCTCGTCGAGATCACCGACAATTCCGCCTTCGATGCAATCGCCGCTCTGGCCGTAGCCGTGGTGATCGTCATCTCGGGAGTGAGGATCATGCGGCGCTCGGGCAGCGTTCTGATGGACGAAGCACCGCCGCCGGAGGAGCTCGACCGCATCGAGGCGACCATCGCTGCCGCAAGACCCCCAGAGATGCTCGGCTACCACAAGCTCCGCGCCCGCCGTGCCGGGGCGCGGCGCTGGATCGACCTCCACGTCCAGTTCCGGAACGGGACCAGCCTCGAGCGCGCGCATGAGGCCGCGCATGAGCTCCGCGACGCGATCAGTGCCGAGCTGCCGCGCTCAGACGTCCTCATCCACGTCGAGCCGGAGAGCTCCCACCGCGAGCTTGAGGGCAGCCCGCTCCGGCATTCGACGGCCGAGGAGCCTCCTAGCGAAGGTTGACCGCGGCCGCGAGCCCCACGGCGCCGACGGTGATCGAGTAGCCCGTGTAGCCGTTCAGTACGAGCACCACGGCGGCGATCGCGCAGATGCCGACGGTAACGAGCCACGTGATCCTGGAGGCGTTCACGCTGGCTATTTTGTCAGGGGATGGCGGACCCTTCATCGGCCCAACGAATTCAAGGGACCTCGCCGGGGGCCCCAGCGGACGCAGTGGCGCGCTTCGACGGCGCGTCCCCGGATGTCCGCGGCTGCGTGATCTTCGGGGCTGACGGGGTCCTGGCGGCCTCTGGTCCGGCTGCCCGCTGGGCCGATGCCGGCTTCGCTCTCCTGGATGCCGCGGACCAGGCTTCGGGCGACTCGCACGACCCACGCGCACGTCGCCACCGAGGAGGGCGAGGTCTTTGCCGTGCGCTCGGGTGACCTCGCGATGGTCGCTGTAACGGCCAGGTTCACGTTGGCCTCGCTGATGTTCGCCGACATGCGGGCGGCGCTCAGGCTCGCGCGCGAGCATCCAGTACCGGTGCCGGCGACCGCGGAGGCTGCCTGATGCAAAAGCCTCACCGGCTCGTCCTCGACCGCATGTCCGGATACGCGGACGAGGCTGCCGCCTACGTGCGCCGGCGCCGACTCACGCGCAAGCCGTTCGCTCGCGTCTACACCGAAGGCGGGGGCGGGCAGACGCACTCGGCCGAAACCGAGGAGGGGAGACGCCTCTTCCTTGCCGCGGCGCGCCTGATCGACATCTCAAGGTAACTAGCGCGTTGCCAACGGCAACGCGAGAAGCAGGTGCCCTGAAGGGGTTCCGGCGCTAGATGTCGTCTACTTCTTCGAACTCGGGGTCAGGCTCGAGATCGTCGACTTCCTCATCCGGGTGGATCTCGTCGTCGCCGTGATCGGCGCTGGTCGCCTCGACCGCGTCGCGCGAGATGGGGTGATAGCTCGTCTGGAAGGCTTCGATGGACTGCTCCAGGCCGTGTTCGTCGACGGGCACGTCGTCGGAGACGTGGACCCAGTCGGCGTCGAGATCGTCCAGGCTGAAAACCTCCTGGTCGATCGAGTGGGAGTCGTCGACGATCACGACGACCTCGGTGTTCGGGTTGAAATAGGTGCCCGGGCGCAGGACCAGTTCGTCCAGATCTAGGTTCTCACCGGTCATCGGGCGGGCATGCTACAGGCGCAAACGCCCGCGTGGGCGCCGGTCCGAGGACCTACTGCCCGAGCGATTCCAGCTCGGTCAGCTGGCGCTTCACCTCGGCCTCGACATCGAGCGGTTCGCGGCCCATGCGGATGCGCCTCGCGTTCGACGCTTCCACCAGCTGGCGCACCTCGGCGACGAGCTGTGCATCGCGCATCAGCGAGCCCGTCCCGCGCTCGTCGGCGAGGATGCGCTCGAGCTCGGCATCGATGTCCAGCGGCTTCTCGCCCCTGGACGCGAGCCTGTACGACCTGGCTTCGAGGAACTGGCGGATCTCGGCCTCCCGGACCTCGGCCGAGATCGGCGCGGAGGGCCCGCCGGTTGAGCCTTGTGGGAAGTCCTGCTCGATCGACAGCGGCCCCCTGCCGATTTGCTTGAACGCCTCCCCGGAGAGCGCGAAGGAGATGGCCCCGAGCGGGATCGCGACGAGGACGATGATGAGGATCACTTCGCCGTTCGAGACCGCGACCTGGAGCACGTAGAAGAGGCTATCCTTGCCGGGTCTTTAGCTACTGACTGACCAGTCAATCAAGGAAGGAACGCACGGTGGATTTCACCCTTACCGACGAGCAGAAGGACCTCCGCGAGCTGGCCCACAATTTCGCCGAGAAGGAGATCCGAAAGGTCGCCTGGGAGTACGACAAGGAAGGCACCTGGCCCCAGGAGATCGTCGAGAAGGCATGGGAGGTCGGCTTGATGAACACCCACGTGCCCGAGGAGTACGGCGGGCCGGGGCTCGACTTTCTCTCGGGTTGCCTGATCGAGGAGGAGCTCGGCTGGGGCTGCTCCGGCATCGGTACTTCGCTCGCCGCCAACGGCCTGGCGATGACACCCGTCGCGCTCGGCGGCTCCGAGGAGATCAAGAAGGAGTACCTCGGCATGCTCACCGAGGAGCCCAAACTCGCCTCGTTCTGCCTGACCGAGCCGGACGCCGGCTCCGATGTCTCGGGCATGAAGACCACCGCCAAGAAGGAAGGCGACAAGTGGGTCCTGAACGGCTCGAAGTGCTTCATCACGAACGGGACCTACGCCGACTGGTACACGGTCTATGCCAAGACCGACAAGGACGCCGGCCACCGCGGCATCTCCGCCTTCGTCGTTCCACGTGACGACACCGTCACGATCGACAAGAAGGAAGACAAGATGGGCCAGCGCGCGTCGAACACCGCCACGGTCGTCTTCAACGAGACCGAGATCCCCGCGGACAACCTCCTCGGCGAGGAGAACAAGGGGTTCAAGCTCGCGATGATGACGCTCGACCGCACCCGTCCCGGCGTCGCCGCGATGGCGGTCGGCATCGGCCGCGCGGCGTTCGAGTTCGCCTGCGAGTACTCGAAGGAGCGCGTCCAGTTCGGCGTGCCGATCGCGATGCACCAGGCCGTCTCGTTCATGATCGCCGACATGGCGACCAAGGTCGAGGCGGGGCGCCTGCTCACGTGGCAGTCGGCCGCGCTCCTCGACCAGGGCATCCGCAACACGCTCGCCTGCTCGCACGCGAAGCGCTTCGCCGCCGACTCGGCGATGGAGATCGCGATCGACGCCGTGCAGGTCTACGGCGGCTACGGGTTCATCAAGGAGTACCCGGTCGAAAAGCTCATGCGCGACGCGAAGATCATGCAGCTGTACGAAGGCACCTCGCAGATCCAGCGCCTCGTCATCGCGAAGGAGGTCCTGATGGGCCGCAACGTGAACGAGCCGATCCCGGAGGCGGCCGCCCGCCAGAACGAGGTCGCGGCCAAGGAGGCCGAGACGGCCCCCGCCGCCGTCTAGGCCACTCGGTGCCAGGCACGGTGCCTGGCACCCGGAGGCTAGCCCTTGCGGTTGGGGTCCACCGCCAGCATCGTGCCGATCACGGTGAGGACGATGCCGCCGATGACGACGAGGTGGGCCCAGCCGCTGATGCCGTCGACGAGGGCGTAGAGCAGCACCGCTGCGATCACGGCGAGCGTCGCGTTGAGGGCGACGATCCGCCACGCCTTCTTGACCTCTGCTCCCGCGGTCGGCGGTGCGGTGAGGTCGATCCGCTCGTACATGGTGCGCTGAGTGATGTCGGTGCTGGCCATTCGTGGCTCCCCTCGGTCGGTGTGAGATCACCTTCCCTCATCTCGGAGCCCCGCGATGTGACGTGCGTCACGCCTATAGTCAGCGCGTGGCCGAGAAGCTCTCCCGACCGGTCTCCGAGGCGGTCGCGCGCGGGCGCCGCGCTGAGCGCCGAGAAGACGCAGGGCGCGATCTCCTGAGCCAGGAGGTCCGGCGCCGCGACCTTGTGCCGGCCCTCGTGCTCCACCTCATGCGAGAGGAGCCCGTTTACGGCAACCGGATCATGAAGGGCATCGAAGAGCTGACCGAAGGCGTCCTCACGGTCAATCCCAACACGATCTACCCCCTGCTGCGATCGCTGGAGGAGCGAGGGCTGATCGAGGGCGCCTGGGAGCATCCTGACCGCCGCACTCGCCGCTTCTACTCGATCACCGAGGCCGGAGTTGCCGAGCTCGAGCGGCTCCGCGAAGGGCTCGAGCCCGTCCTCGAGTCGGCAATCCGCTCGATGACGTTGATCAAAGCCGAGCTGTATGGCAAATAGATCGATGAGCAGCTTTAGCTGCGAAAGCAGCGTGTGCCGGTTGGGGTATCCATGAGCAGCTTTAGCTGCGAAAGCAGCATGTGCCGTGAGTGTTGTTGAGCAGGAGGTCTTGGTCGCCGCGTCGCTCGCCGACGCGTGGGACCTCTACTTCGAGCCACGCGTTTGGGGTGAGTGGGTCGATTCGTTCGGGAGCGTGATCGAGATCGACGGGTATCCCGACGCCGGCGGCACGCTGCGCTGGAAGTCCGTCCCTGCCGGAAGGGGCGAGGTGACCGAGAAGGTCCTCGAGCACGAGCCCCGCCGCATGCACCGCATCGAGTTCTCCGATCCGTCGCTTGCGGGCGAGATGACCGTGAGCTTTCAGATCGAGGGAGAGGGGACGAAGATCGTCGCGGCGATGGACTACCGCCTGCTCGACAAGAGCGTCTTCGCCCGCTTGGGGGCTCTCTTGTTCTTGAAGGCGCAGCTCCGCGGCACGCTCCGCCGCTCGCTCGACGCCTTCGTGCGGGAGGCTGTGGGCCGCTCGGCGACCCCGGGCTAATAGCCTCTCGCGTCCCTTTCCCACCCTTACCGAACGGAGCACTCTCCAGATGTTCGTATTCAAGGCCGCCGTCGTCGGCGCCGGAACCATGGGCGGCGAGATCGCACAGGCGATCGCAGCCGCCGAGATCCCCGTCGTCCTCAAGGACATCGACCAGAAGTTCGTCGACGCGGGCCTCGACAAGGCGCGCGAAGTGACGCAGGGCCAGCTCGGCCGCCTCGTCAAGAAGGAGAAGCTGACGCAGGAGCAGGCCGACGAGCAGCTCGAGGTCGTGATGAGTCGCATCACCGGCACCACCGACTACTCCGACTTCGGCGACGTCGACTTCGTGATCGAAGCGGCGCCCGAGAAGATGGAGATCAAGCAGACGGTCTTCGCAGAGCTCGACGCCGTGACGCCGGGACACGCGATCCTGGCCTCGAACACTTCCTCGCTGTCGATCGCCGAGATGGCCGACGCGACGCTTCGCCCCCACAAGGTCGTGGGATTCCACTTCTTCTACCCGGCGTCGGTCATGCCGCTGGTCGAGATAGTCGCCGGCATCACCGACGAGGAGACGATCGAGGCAGCCGTCAACTTCGCTCAGACGATCCGCAAGCAGCCGATCGTCTGCGAGGAGGTCCCCGGCTTCGTCGTCAACCGCATCCTCAACTCCGCGGTCGGCGAGATCTGGCGCGCGCAGGAGGAGCAGGGCCTTTCGATCAAGAAGATCGACGAGGCAGTCGGCGCCCAGAACGTCGCGCCGATGGGCCCGTTCTTTCTGGTCGACCTCCTGGGTCTCGACACCGTTTTCCACGTCGCCGAGCACCTGAACGAGTCCTACGGCGATTCCTTCTACGTCCACCAGGGCATGAAGAAGCTCGTCGAAGCGGGCAAGCTGGGCGCCAAGACGGGCGGCTCGGGCTTCTACGAGAACGGCGAGCCGCAGATCGAGGGCGACGCCGAGCCGAATGGCGAGGAGCTCGCCGAGCTCATGTCGCTGAAGGCCATCGTCGAGGCCTGCCTCGTCCTGGAAGAGGGGGTCTCGACCGTCCGCGAGATCGATCTGGGGATGATGGCCGGCGCCGGTATGGACCCGCGCCGCGGCATCTTCCCGCCGTTTACCAAGGCCGACCTCACCGGGCTCGACGTGATCCTGGAGAAGCTCGAGCAGGCAGAGGAGAAGCACGGCGAGCGCTTCGCTCCGCCGGTGACGCTACGGCGCCTCGTCGCCCAGGGCAGGCTCGGCCAGAAGGCCGGCCAGGGCTTCTACGCCTATCCGCAGGCCGACGAGGGCGATCAGACCGAGACCGTGAAGCTCGAGACGCGCGGCAACGTCGCGATCGCCTGGCTTGCCAACGGGATGATGAACGCGGTTTCACCTGACGTTGTCAAGGACCTCGGGACCGTGTGGGAGAAGGTCAAGTCGTCGGGTGACATCGGCGCGATGGTGATCGCCTCCGCGAACCCGCTCGTGTTCTCGGCGGGCGCCGACATCAAGGCGTTCACGCAGATGGACGAGGCGGGGGGCGAGGACCTGATCCACTCGGGCCACGCGCTCCTTCGCGACCTGGGCCAGAACCGGGTCTCGACGATCGCCGCGGTCAACTCGCTGGCCTTCGGCGGCGGCTGCGAGGTCTCGATGGCGTGTGACTTCCGCATCGCCGCCGAGTCCGCGATCTTCGGCCAGCCGGAGATCAAGCTGGGGATCATCCCCGGGTTTGGCGGCACGCAGCGCCTGCCGCGCCTCGTCGGACCCCACAAGGCGCTCGAGATGAACCTGATCGGCGACGCGATCACCGCGCACGACGCTCTCGAGCACGGCCTCGTCAATCGCGTCGTGCCTGACCACGAGCTGTTCGATACGGCCCTCGCATGGGGTCGCAAGCTAGCCGGCCAGGCGCCGCTTGCCGTGGAGGAGATCAAGAAGGTCAGCCACAAGGGCGACCTGGACGAAGGCATCGAGGCCGAGAAGCAGGGTTTTGCCGACGTCTTCCGGACAGCCGACGGCAAGGAGGGCATCGCCGCCTTCCTCGGCAAGCGAAAGGCTCAGTGGAAGGGCGAGTGAGCTCGCCCTCGGCTGAGAACGCCACCAGGACCGAGGAGGCGGAGCGACTCGCGGGAATGCTCCGCGAGTCAGCCTCGACGGTCGTGCTGACCGGTGCCGGCGTTTCGGTGCCGTCGGGCATTCCCGACTTCCGCACACCCGGAACCGGCATGTGGGAGAACGTCGACCCGATGGAGGTCGCCCACATCGACGCCTTCCATCGCGACACGGCGCGCTTCTGGCGCTACTACCGGCCGCGCTTTCACGAGCTTGGCTCCAAGGAGCCCAATGGCGCCCACCGCGTCCTGGCCGAGCTCGAGCAGCGAGGCCTGGTAGCTGCGGTCATCACCCAGAACATCGATCGCCTCCATCGCGCCGCGGGGTCTAAGCGTGTGATCGAGGTCCATGGCTCGATCGAGACCTCAAGCTGCACTTCATGCTCAGAAAGCGTCGGAATCGACGAGGTCGAATCGCTCTTTACGGACCAGGAGGTCGCGATCTGCGCCGGCTGCGGGGGCAAGGTGAAGCCCGACGTGGTCCTGTTCGGCGAGTTCCTGCCAGAGCAGGCGATGGCGGAGGCAACCGCGCTCTGCGAGGACGCCGAGACTGATCCTGTGCGTCGGGTCGTCGCTCGAGGTCTACCCGGTCGCGGGCCTGCCGAGCGTCGCGCTCAATCGTGGCGCCCGCCTCGCCATCGTCACCAAGGGCCCGACGCCATACGACCGCGACGCTGCGGTCAGGCTCGACGGCGACGTGGTGGACGACCTGACCGCCGTCCTGGCCGCGCTCTAGCGTCTAGCTCGCTTCCCAGCCATGCGCGGCGCGGCGCCGGAGGACGCGCTCGCAGATCGCGAGCGTTTCTTCGACTTCGGCGGCGCGCTCGGCCGACAGCGGGCCTTGGAGCGCCTCGTTGGCCGCGTCGCCCGTGGCCTTTCGCCGCTCGTCGAGCGCAGCGAGGTCCTCTTCCTGGCCGTGGCCGGTGAGCCTTGAGCGCTCGGCAAGGAGCGCCTCGAGCCCCACACGCAGCTGAAGCGCGGCCTCGCGCCCGCGGCCCGACAGCGTGTCCGCGCGGGCGCGCAGGACGAGCTCCTCACACGCTAGCGGCGTGTCCCGAAGGCCGAGCAGAGCGGCCATGCGCTCCTGCGGGCGCAGCACCTCGCTTCGCGATGCGCGCTGCGTATCGAGGGGTACCTCGATCGCCTGCTCCCACTGGCGTTCGACCAGCTCGTCGCCCTGGCCGAAGCCGATCCGAATCGCGAGAGCCGACTCGGCCGCCGGGTCGGCGATCGCAGGGTCGGTGGCCGTGATACGGCGCGCGGCGACCGCACGCCTGATGCACGCCAGCCCACGGTCGATCAGCTCCTGGCGCTCGGCACCGTCCTTGCGCATCCGCTCGAGCCAGGCCTCGGGATCGCCTTCGATCTCGTCGGACACGACGACCATGAGCGTTGTGACAGGTACCTGGGCCGCACGGCCGTCCGCGGACTTCGGCTTCGCCTTGCGCATCCGCCGTCGAGCGGGATAGGGCGCGCCGTAGGTCTCGGCGACGAGGACCAACGGCGTCTCGGCTCCATCGGTGCCGGTCTCCGGCTCCCGGACGGGGTAGCGGCCGTCGGCGATCCCCAGCGAGCCCGGGAGCTCGAACTGGACGAAACCGAAGAGGCTCAGGGTCCGACTACTCGCCGACGTGGGCGGCCGAGGCGCGATTGCCGTGCTGCTTCTTGCCCTTCTTCGCGGGAAGCGAATACTTGGACGGATCGGTCGGAACGGTCGGGTTGTCGATCGAGCCGATCTGATCGATCAAGCGTCCCCATTGCTCGGGCTCGAGCAGCTGCACGAACTGCTTGTCCAGGGACGAGGCCGGGCCTGAGGTGGGCCGGTAGCCGATATGCACGTGGTCGTGGTGGTCGGACATCGCGAAGGATGGACCTCCGAAGCTCATCAGCGAGATCACCTCGTCTGGCTCCATGGTGCCCTGAAGCTCGAGCGTGTCACGCACGAGCGCCTCGGCGACGGTGCCCGAGCCCTGGTTGCCTAGGACCGGGATGCCGTTGATCTGAGCGATGTCGATAGCACCGCCATACGTGTGATTGGAGACGTTGCCCGAGGTCGTGATGCTGCTCTCGCGCCCGCAGCGCATCGACGTGATCGTCAGGCGGTAGCCACGCGCGGTCAGGAACTCCATCGCCGCGAGGATCCGGCGGTCGATCTGACCACCCCGCACGTAGTCGAGATCGCAGTCGGAGAGCTCGAGCCGGTTGTTGACGAGCACCCGCCTGATCAGCTGCTCCTTCGACATGAGCAGGACCTGGCCGGTCGTGACGCCGGTGCCGGCGAAGGGGTTCTTGCCTGCCGCGCGATAGATGGCGGTCGCTTCGAGGAGCTTCCAGCCGTCGAGGATCGGCTTGGGGTCGATCTTGGGCGCGCCGCGGCCGGTCGGGCGGATCTCGAAGTGGAGATGGGGGGCAAGCTCGTTCGTCTTGCCCACACGGCCGAGGATCGTGCCGGCGACGACCTTCGAGCCCTTCTCGAGCTGCGCCAGGTCCATCTTGTCGTCGTCGTAGCGCAGGACGCTCGAGAAGTAGGACTTGACGCCGTCGTAGCCAGGCATCCGGCGGTTCAGGAGATCGTCGAGCTGGCCGGTGAGGCTCGCCTGGTCCTGGTTGGCCGCGCGCTCGGGGAAGGCGTAGAGGCGGGTGCGTGAATCCTCGGTGTTGGTAGGCCCGGAGGTCGGCTCTTCAGACTTGGGCTTCGAATCCTTCGTCTCGACCTGCTTGCCGGCCGAGGCGGGCTCGTCCGGCTTCTCCTCGGACTCGACGAAGAGGTCGCGCATCGGGTTCTTGCGCTGCTTCGGCACCGGATAGGCCTCTGCGACCTCTCCGAGCTCGGCATAGGTGAAGCGGTTCCCGTAGGCGTCCTCCAGCACGACGTAGCGACCCAGGCGCTCCGACTTGCCGATCCGCTTGATGACGCCGTCGTTGACGGCGACCACGGGGGCGCCCTCACGGCTGTAGATGTTGATCCCGCGCTGGGTGGGGGAGCTCGAGATGACGTCGGCGGCGTTGCCGGCCGAGCCCTTCTTCGGTGTCGCGCGCTCGAGGGCTTCGCGCTCGGAGATGTCGTCCGCGTACCTGGACTTGGCAGCGACCGGGAAGTGCGCGCCCTCGGTCAGGCCGGTGAGCGAGCCGACGAGGTCATCGGGGATCTTGCCGTACTGGCGGGCATAGAGAAGGACCTCGTCGACGTACCAGTCGGCGTGGTTGTAGGCGAAGATCGCGGTGGAGAGGTCTTCCTGGCCGCCGGCGGCCTCAAGGTAGTTCGCGGCGGCGCAGATCGCATCAACAGGGTTGTAGGGATCCTTGCGCCCGTCGTTGTTGGCGTCGACCCCGTATGCCTCCCAGCTCGACGGGATGAACTGCATCCAGCCGAGGGCGCCGGCGGAGGAAACGTTCAGGTTCGTGCCAAAGGCGGTCTCGATGCGGTTGATCGAGGCGAGGACCTCCCACGGGATCCCGTACTGGGTTCCGCAGGCCTGGTAGATCGGGAGTAGGAAGGGCGGGATGGTGAACTGGTCGATGACGAAGTTCGGGACGCCGATCGGCGCCGCGCCGAAGTCCGCGATGGTGACAGTCGGGTTCGTGTTGGTCGGAGTGCCGTCGGGGTTGCGATCCTCCGGAGGCTCGATCGGCTCGTCCGGACCCTTACCCTCATCCTCAGGTTTAGGGTCGTCCGCTTTGCCCCCTCCCTTGCCGCCGCCGCCGCTCCCCTGACCGGACTGGCCCGGGACCGGGTCATAAGAGCCGCCGCCGTCCTCGTCGCCGCCGTCGACGGGCGGAACGTCAGGATCCACTGGGGGATCTGGGGTGGGGGGAGGCGCTTGGTCGGTCTCGTCGCCGTCACCAGGGCCCGAGCAGCCCGGGTCGAGCAGGTCGAGCCTGCCGTCGTCGTCGTCGTCCTTCAGGTTGGAGCAGACGGGAAGCTCGATGCTTGGGAGGCTCGAGCCGTCGCCCAGGTCGATGTTCACGCTGCCCTCGCCGCTGCCAAGGCTGGTGCCGCCTGCGGTCGCGTTTGCGGCCAGCACACAGATCCCGAATAGGGCGAGGGCTAGAACAAGTTGAAGCTGCCTCTTCACGGTTTGAATCTCTATCTCTCTCTACCCGGCCCGCCGCGCAGGAATAAACTCCGTTTCGGCCTGCACCAGGGCCTTGAGGACGCTACCTGTTCGGGCCTGAACGTGCAACGACCAACCGACGCACACGAAACCTACCGCAGGGTTTACCCGGAATGTGTTGTTTTCACATGAAGCCAACTCGGGAACCCATCGGCAGGTCGGCAGGCATGCTTGAAGCCGGGTGCCGTAAGTTTTCCCCAGGTTGACCGAAGGCGACGACAGCGGCATAAAGGCACGCGGCGAGGAGGCGCTCTCCGAGCTGGCTCAGGCCATCGCGGAAAACCCCCTTGTCGGGGGTGCCATGGCGCGGGCTCTAGGGGCCGGCGAGAAGGCTGCCGTTGCCCAGCGCCAGGCGATTGGAGCCCTCAACCTCGCGTCGAGCTCTGACTTCGAGCGCCTCGAGTTGAGGCTCCGTTCGTTTGCCTCCCGACTCGAGGCGATCGAGGACTCGATCGACGATCTTCGCGATGACCTTGCCGAGCTCAGGGCGCGCGACGCAAGCAACTCCGTTCAGGAGCCAGAGGCCTGAGGGACGGCGCCAAGCGCCGCTGCGGCACGCGTCCCCAAGCCGATCAGAGCTTCCTCAAGCGTCTCGCGCTCCAGCGCTGGGCCGCCCAGTTGCCCGGCGACCACCAGGGCGCATGCGCAGCTGATTCCACCCCTCGCCGCGGCGGCCGCGAACGCCGCTGAGCTGAGGTCCAGCGCCGCTGCGCCGCCAATCGCATCGGTGCCGCCATCAAGGACGTCGACCGAGCGAACGGTGCAGGTCGCCGGGTCGTTGGCCGCGTGGATGAGGGCCTCCGTGAGCCTGGCATCGGGCTGGAGGAACTCCCCGCCCGAGAGGGCAACCGAGGCACCGTCGCCAGGCTCGAAACCCGTGGCGACGAGGCTGGACCCACGCTCCAAGCCGCCATATTGCGCAATGCACGATCCGATTCGAATTGCCCTTGAGACGCCCAAATCGGCCAAATCGGCCAGGACGGCCGCCGCGCTGGGTCCGCCGATGCCAAGCGACTGAATCGTCAACTCGGTCCCGTCCCGCGTCGCGCCGTGGTACCCCCAGAGGCCATGTGCGAGGTTGCTCATCCGAGGAGATTCCGTGATGGCGACTGCCAGGTCCATCGCCGTCTTCGGGTCGTCTACCAACAAAGCGTCGGGTGCGATGGGTGCGGTTGGGTCGAGATATGTGCGCATCGGGCCACCATTCAAGCGCGTGAGAAACCGTAAGCTGCCTCCATGGCATCCGAGGAGCCAGACAAGGGCCCGGCAGGCGACGACGGCAGCGTCGCTGAAGCCCTTCGCGCAGCGATCGAACGCACCCTTGCGGCAACCGCTCCTGCAGCGGGTCAGACCCGCGAGCGAGCGGGTGAGATCGTCGGTGAGATCTCCAAGCGCGGCCAGGACGCGCGGGACGAGTTGGCACGCCGCTCTCAAGAGGCCGGCGCCGAGATCGCAAGGTTCGGACAGGAGGCCCGCGATGCCCTCTCCAGGCGGGGCCTGGAGGCGACAGGAGAGCTCCGATCGCAGCTTGATGCGCTCGAAAAACGACTCGTATCGGTTGAAGAGCGCCTCAAGTCCGCACAGTCCGCAGCCCCCGCTGAAGGCACCCAGGAAACCCGTAAAGCTAAACCTGAAGCTGAGGGTTAGATGAATTCTGAAGGCGGTCGGCGCGTTGCGATTACCGGCATTTCGGGCCACTGGGGCTCCGAGATCGCGCGGCGGCTCGCCCGCGACCCGCGGGTCTCATACGTGGTGGGAATCGACACCCGGGCGCCCTCGGGCGACGTGGGCGATGTCGACTTCATCGAGGCCGACCTTCGGGGCGCGCTCATCTCGCGCCTCCTGCCCTCGACCGAGGTCGACACGGTTGTCCACTGCGGGATCCTCTGGTATCCCGAGCCCGGTAAGCCCGCTCGGTCGCTGCACGACTTCAACGTCATCGGCACGCTGCAGCTCTTGGCGGCGTGCGAGCGTACGCCCACGCTGGAGCGGGTTGTCGTGCGTGGATCGGCCGCGATCTACGGCTGCGAGGGAGCGGCGCCACTGTTCTTCCCGGAGAACCTGGCGGGGGAGATGCCGCTCCGGACCCGCTTTCAGCGCGACGTTTCAGAGCTCGAGGGATACTTCGAGAACTTCGCGCGGCGGCACCCCCAGATCTCCAGCTGCATGCTTCGCTTCCAGCCAGAGATCGGTGCGGACCTCGACGCGCCCCTGGTGCGCTACCTGAGCCTTCCAGTTGTGCCGACCCAGCTCGGCTACGACCCAAGGCTTCAGCTCCTCGACGCCGATGACGCGACGGGCGCCCTGGAAACGGCGGTGTGGAGCGATATCCGCGGCGCGGTCAACATTGCGCCCTCGGGCGCCCTCTCGCTCAGCCGGATCCTCCGCATGGGTGGCCGGCCATCGCTGCCGATCCCCCATCCGCTCTTTGGGCCGGCGCTCGAGCGATTCGGCGGTCGCCTTGGCGCTGGCGCCCTGGCCGGCGATGCCGTGCGCCTGCTCCGCTACGGCCGCGGCGTCGATAACGGCCGCATGCGCCGGGAGCTCGGTTTCGAGCCCAAGCTGAGCGCCGTCGAGGCCGCCCGCGAACTGATGACGCGCCTCGACGGCCGCCGCGTCGGCCCTCCGCTGCATCCGGGCGTCGCTTTGGCGCGGCTCGCGGGGCCCGGGCGATGAGTGCAGAGCGGCCCAAGGTCGGCGTCACCGGCGAGGACTCCGAAGCGCTCGCCCGCTTCCTCCGCGAGGTCCGCTCCGGCGTCGAGGCGGGCGTCGACCCGGTCACGGCCGCCGGCGATGCCGTCAGCTCGCTTCCCAGGGTCGTCGGCGAGGCCGTCGAGACGATCCTGCGGCGGCTCCGCGGCGAGTACTCCGAGGACGAGTGGGGATTCGACGAGGACTTCGCCGAGGCGGTCTTCCCGCTGTTCCGGTTCCTCTATGAGGTTTGGTGGCGCGTCGACGTCGAGGGTGTCAGAAACGTCCCGGCCCACGGTCGCGGCCTCATGGTCGCCAACCACGCCGGCTCGCTCTTCCCCTTCGACGCCTCGATGATGACGATGGCCGTGATGCGCGAGCACCCGCTGCCGCGGTGGCCGCGCTTCATGGTCCTCGATTGGGCCTTCGTCTTGCCGTTCCTCTCCGGGTTCATGCGCAGGGTGGGTGGCGTTCCCGCATCGCCGCACAACGCGAGCGCGCTGCTCGAGCGCGACGAGCTGGTGATGGTCTTCCCCGAGGGCGTGAAGGGAACGGGCAAGCCGTTCTCCGAGCGCTACCGCCTCCAGCGCTTCGGCCGCGGCGGCTTCGTCGAGGTCGCCCTTCGCACTCGTTCGCCGATCATCCCCGTCGCGGTCGTCGGTTCCGAGGAGATCTACCCCAAGGTCGCCGATTCGCCGACTCTTGCTCGCGCGGTTGGCGCGCCCTTCTTCCCGATCACTCCCACCTTCCCTCTCCTCGGTCCGCTCGGGCTCGTCCCCCTCCCGTCGAAGTGGCGGATCGAGTTCTGCGACCCGATCGACATATCGGATCACCCGCCGGAGGCCGCTGACGATCGCGCGCTCGTCTTCGACATCTCAGAGCAGGTCCGCGAGACGATCCAGGCGAAGATCTACGAGAACCTGGTGGCTCGCGGCGGCGCGTTCCTCTGAGATGTTGGATGAGCACCTTTAGGTGCGAAAGCAGCAGGTGCAAGCGCCGAAGGCGCGCGTAAGCGGTATATCTAGGTCGCATGGCCGAAAGCGTCGAAGCGGACGAGTTGCGCGAGCTGATCGAGCACGTCCTTGCAGAGCTCGATGTCGATGAACGCCGCGGCGCCCTGCTCCAGGCGACCGGCCTACAGGTGCGCCTCGAGGTGACCGACCTAGACATGGTCATTCGGGTCCGGGCATCAGACGAGGGCATGCACCACCTCTCTTGGGCCTTTGCGTCCGAGGAGGAAGAGGACTCGGCGGCGGGGCTCACCCTCGCGATGGACTCGGCCACCGCCAACGCCTATCTCCAGGGCCGTGCAAGCCTTCCCGTGGCGATCGCGCGGGGACAGGTCAGTTGCTCCGGCGACTTGAAGACGGCCCTTGTCTACCTGCCCGCGCTGCGGCTCCTCGTCGAGCCGTACCGGAGTTGGGTCACGAAGTTGCATCCGCATCTGGCCGTGACCTAGCCGAAAGGTCTAGACGAAATTTCCCTTGACTCTCGCCTCCGACGGGCGTAGTGTCGGTCACATCAACAAAGGCAAGAGGCCGCAGTGGCGTTGCCTGGAGTCCCCGGCGACTGGGACTCGGAGTCAGCGCTCGCGAGACGCTCAAAATGGGCGCCGTAGGCCGACCTAGCGGGCCGTAGAGCCTGCGGACGACGGGGTCATTCCGATCCCGTCGTCCTATGTACCTGGTGAGCGCTTTAGCGCGTCTCGAGCCCTCGATCACACAAAGAGCTCGATCTGCCTGCGAGGATCGGCGCATGGCGGACGAAGAGATCACGATCGCCGAGGCGGCTCGCATCGCGGGGGTCTCGACGGCGACGCTCAACCGCTGGGTGAGCGCCAAGGTCCTCCCGGTCAAGCGCGGTCGCTGGACTCGCGCGATCGCGGCGCAGGCTCGGGTGGTGGCTCGGATGCGCGACCGCGGCCACTCGCTGAACGACCTGCGCCAGGCCGCTCGGGACGGGCGCCTCGCGTTCGGCTACGTCGAGGACCTGATCCCGCGCTCGGAGCGTTCGTACTCCCGAAAGCAGGCGGCCGAGATGTCGGGCCTCCAGGAGGACCTGATCGACCGCATCATGGGCCTCCTCGGGACGCCGACCGCCGTGGAGGGGACGCTGACCGAGCAGGACGTCGATGCGATGAAGCGGATCGCGGGCGTCCTGGACGCCGGCTTCCCGCTCGTCGCCCTGCTGCAACTCGTCCGGGTCTACGCGCAGTCAATCCGCAAGATCGCCGAGGCCGAGGTGCGCCTTTTCCACCTGTTCGTCCACGAGCCCTTGATCGCCGATGGCGTCGACGCCCTCCAGATGGCCGAGGAGATGGAGGGGCTGGCCCGCGACCTGTTCCCCTCGGCCGCGCCGCTCATGTCGTACATCCACAACCGCTACCTGCGCTTCTACACCGAGCAGGACGTCGTCGGCCACATGGAGACCGAACTCGACGGATCGCGGCAGCTCGGGCGGGTCACGATGTCGTTCTGCTTCGTCGACCTCACCGGGTTCACCCGATTCACCGAAGAGGAGGGCGACGAGGAGGCACTCGACCTGGTCGAGCGGTTCGTCGACACCGTCGAGGCGACGCTGCCCTCCGAGGCGCTCGTCGTCAAGACGATCGGCGACGAGGTGATGATCGTCTCGCCCGACCCGGTGACGCTGACCGAGTGGTCGGTCGGGTTTCTTGCCCTGTTCACCGAGCGCCCCCAGCCGCGCGTCGGCATCCACCTCGGGCGCGCCGTATACCGCGACGGCGACTACTTCGGCACGGACGTGAACCTGACTCATCGGGTCGTCGCGCGCGCCCTCGGCGGCGAGGTGATGATCACCCGCGCCGTTGCTGATGCGATCGGGAGCTCCGAGTATCTCGAGCTGGACCCGATCGGCAAGGTCGGGCTCAAGGGGTTCCCGGAGCCGATCGATCTCTTCACCGTGAGGGCGCGGCCACTCGAATAGTCCCGGAGTTTCCGGCTTGTCCAAGCAGGATTCGACCGACACCCGGCGTACGATCTATTCGTGACGAAGGGGAATGCGCTTGAGAGGCTGAAGGAGGCGGCCGAGGCATCGGGTCTCGTCGATTCCACCTCCGATGGCGTGGTGATGGTCTCGGGCGGCGCCGATTCGGCCTGCGCGGCCGCAGCGCTCGCGCAGATCGTCGGCCCCGAGCGGATCCATGCGCTCCACGTCAACTACGGCCTCCGCGACGCTGCGAACTCGGACGAGCAGACCGCCCGCCGCCTCTGCGCTGCGCTGCGGATCGACCTCCACGTCGAGCGCGTTGGCAAGGTCGACCTTGGACCGGGGAACCTCCAGGCGGCTGCCCGCGCCGCTCGCTACCTCGCCGCCGAGCGGCTGCGCACCCGCTTCGGCGTGACCTGGATCGCCACCGGTCATACGCGCTCCGACGTCGCCGAGACGGTCGTGTACCGCCTCGCGAAGTCGCCGGGCTCCCGCGCGCTCCTTGGGATGAGTCCTCGATCGGGCCGTGTCATCCGCCCGCTCCTCAGCCTTTCGCGGGAAGAGACGCGGGCGCTGGCCGCAGCTGCGGGCCTGCCCTTCGCAGACGATGAGTCGAACCTCGATCCAGCTTTTGCCCGCAACCGGATCCGGGCCGAGGTCCTGCCGGCACTCGCGAGCCTCAGCCCGGAGACCGAGCGGAACATCGCCGAGACCAGGGCCGAACTGGGGGAGGAGGCGGCGTTGCTCGAGCGGGTCGCGTTCGACGCGCTGGAGCGCGCCGGCACCGGAGCCTCTGAGACCAGCCTCGACGCCCGGGCTCTGCGCGTCTGGGAGCCCGCCCTTCAGCGCCTCGCGCTCCGCTCATTGGCCGAACGCGCGTCCGGCCGCCAGGTCGCGCTCGGGCGTTCGCGCGCCGCCGAGATCGCGCGCCTCGCCGCTGAGCCAGAGGGTGGAGAGATCCAGATCGGTGGCGGGATCAGCGCGTTGTGCGAGTCGGGCACCGTGTCCTTCCGCGTGATGGACCCGCTCGACGCCGCCCCCGAGCCCACCACGGGGCTACTGACGCTTCCGGGCCGCTGCCAGGTCGGCGAGTGGGAAGTCAGAGCAGAGCTTCACCCCGCACCCGTGGCGCCTGCCGGCCCCGAGCTCGCGACGCTCGACGCCGCCTCGCTCGGCGAACCCCTCCACGTTCGCACGTGGCTCAAGGGCGACCGCATCCGCCCGCTCGGCATGGATGGCTCGAAGACGCTCGGCGACCTCTTTGCCGACCGCGGCGTCCCGCGCTCGCAACGCACCCGCGTCCCGGTCGTCACCTGCGGCGACCGCGTCGCCTGGGTGGCGGGAGTCGCCGTATCCGACGACTTCCGCCTCGGCGCCGACACCACCTCGGCCGCCGTCATCACCGCGCGCCCCCTTTAGTCTCTGGCGCGTGAACGATCCCGCGATCGGCGAGATCCTCGTGTCCGAGGACGATCTCAAGGCGCGCGTCGCCGCTCTGGGGGCGGAGATCAGCCGCGACTACGACGGGCGCGACCTCTTCATGGTCGGCGTGCTTAAGGGCGCCGTCCTCTTCATCGCCGACCTGATGCGCGAGCTCACGGTCCCGTGCGAGATCGACTTCATGGCCGTCTCCAGCTACGGCTCGGAGACGGACTCCTCGGGCGTCGTGCGGATCATGAAGGACCTCGATGCGCCGATCGAGGACCGCGAGGTCCTGATCGTCGAGGACATCATCGACTCAGGCCTCACGCTCCACTACCTGATGAAGAACCTCAGGGCCCGGAACCCACGCTCGCTGGAGGTCTGCGCGCTCCTGACGAAGCCCGAGCGCAGGCGGGTGGACCTGCCAATCAAGTACGTCGGATTCGAGATTCCCAACCGCTTCGCCATCGGGTACGGGCTCGACCACGCTCAGCGCCTGCGCAACCTTCCGTACGTGGCTGCGTTAGACACTTAGGAGTACCTGGATCCGTTGCTACGCTGATCTGAGCGTTGCGGGACCACGAAATCCTTTTAATCATGCCTTTTTCGAGCACGGCTGACAGCCCTAGTCCCGCTCCGGCGGATCGGACCCCTGGGAGCCCCGCATGAGGCGCTTCTTCCGCTCGGCCGCATTCCCGATCCTTGTCGTCCTCGTGCTGGCCTTTTTCGCCAGCCGCGTGATCAGCCCAGGCGAGCCCGAGGACATCCCAACCTTCAACGAGTTCACCGAGCGTGTCGACTCCGAGCCCGACTCGATCGAGACAGTCGTCTTCGAGCAAAAGCAGAACAAGCTCAAGTACACGCTGACCGACGGAACCGAGTACGAGACCGGCTACCTCGCCGAGCAAGAGGACACGCTGATCAACACGCTCGAGCAGAAGAGCATCGAGACGACGATCGATCCCATTACGGGCGGCGGCCTGCTGGGGGCGCTCACCTACATCCTTCCCTTCCTGCTCTTCCTCGGTCTCTGGATCTTCCTCATGAACCAGATGCAGGGCGGCGGCTCGCGCGTCATGAGCTTCGGCAAGTCGAAGGCCAAGCGAATGTCCGTGGACGCGCCCAAGATCACCTTCCGGGACGTCGCCGGCGTCGACGAGGCGGTCCAGGAGCTCCACGAGATCAAGGAGTTCCTCGAGAACCCCAAGAAGTTCCAGGCGCTCGGCGCCCGGATTCCCAAGGGCGTCCTCCTCTACGGCCCTCCCGGCACGGGTAAGACCCTGCTCGCCCGCGCCGTCGCCGGCGAGGCCGGCGTGCCGTTCTTCTCGATCTCAGGTTCCGACTTCGTCGAGATGTTCGTCGGCGTCGGCGCCAGCCGCGTCCGCGACCTCTTCGAGCAGGCCAAGCAGAACTCCCCCTGCATCATCTTCATGGACGAGATCGACGCCGTCGGCCGCCACCGCGGCGCCGGCATGGGCGGCGGCCACGACGAGCGCGAGCAGACGCTGAACCAGCTCCTCGTCGAGATGGACGGCTTCGAGATGAAGGACAACATCATCCTCATCGCCGCCACCAACCGGCCGGACATCCTCGACCCGGCGCTCCTTCGCCCCGGCCGCTTCGATCGCCAGGTCGTCGTCGACCGCCCCGACCGCAAGGGCCGCAAGCAGATCCTCGAGGTCCACACTCGCGGGAAGCCCCTCGCGAAGGAGATCGACCTCGACGCCTTGGCCGGCCAGACTCCTGGCTTCACGGGTGCCGACCTCGCCAACTTGATCAACGAGTCGGCGCTGCTCACGGCTCGCACGGGTAAGCGCGAGATCACGATGGTCGAGCTCGAGGAGGGGATCATGCGCGTGATCGCCGGCCCCGAGAAGAAGACCCGCGTCATGTCCGAGAAGGAGCGCCTGATCACCGCCTTCCACGAGATGGGACACGCGATCGTCGGGCACGTCCTGCCCAATTGCGACCCCGTCCACAAGGTCTCGATCATCGGGCGCGGGCAGGCGCTCGGCTACACGATCTCTCTTCCGGGCGAGGACAAGTTCCTCACCACCCGCGCCGAGCTGTCGGACACGATGGCGATGACCCTGGGTGGTCGCGCCGCAGAGGAGATCGTGTTCGGTGAGATCACCACCGGCGCCTCGAACGACATCGAGAAGGTGACCGCGACCGCCAAGTCAATGGTCATGCGCTTCGGGATGTCCGAGAAGCTCGGCCCCCGCGTCTTCGGCCACGACACGACCCAGCCCTTCCTGGGCCGCTCGATGGGCACCGAGCCCGACTACTCGGACGATGTCGCCCGCGAGATCGACGACGAGATCCGCCGCATAGTCGAGAACGCGCACCAGTCAGCTCGCGACATCCTCTCCGAGCACCGCGATGACCTCGACCGAATCTCCAAGATCCTCCTCGAGCGCGAGACGCTCGACGCAAAGGAGTTCGAGGCACTCCTCGCCGGCCAGACGGAAGAAGAGGTCTTCGGCTCCGACGACGAGGAGTCCGGAGCGCCTGTGACTCCCGAGGAACCCGAGGCCGAGGCCGAGAAGTCGGCCAGCCGCGAGGGCCCGCGCGCCGCACCTCCTCCGCGCCCCGCATACGGCGGCGGCTCGGCGGAAATGCGCGCGAACGACTAGCCGGCGCTAGCGTCATCGCCCATGCGCGTCATGGGCATCGTCAACGTCACGCCCGATTCGTTTTCCGACGGTGGGCTCTATCTCGACGCCGATGCGGCGATCGCCCATGGGCTCGAGCTTGCTGCCGCAGGTGCGGATGTCCTGGACATCGGCGGTGAGTCGACTCGGCCCGGCGCCGAGCCAGTGGGCGCCGAGGAGGAGGTCCGGCGCACGGAGCCGGTTGTCAAGGCGCTCGCCGAGGCCGGATATTCGGTCTCGATCGACACCTCCAAGGCCGAGGTGGCCGCGGCGGCTCTCAACGCTGGTGCCCGGATCGTCAACGACGTCACGGCGTTCCGGGGCGATCCCGACATCGCCGCGCTCTGCGCTGAGCGCGGCTGCGAGGTGGTGCTGATGCACATGCTCGGAACGCCGCGGACGATGCAGGAAGACCCCCGCTACGAAGACGTCGTGGACGACGTCAAGGCGTTTCTCTCCGAGCGGGTCGAGTCAGCCGTCGTCGCCGGCGTTGCCGAGGAGCGCATCTGGATCGACCCAGGCATCGGCTTCGGCAAGACGCTCGAGCACAACCTCGAGCTTCTGCGCCGCCTC
Source organism: uncultured bacterium (assembly GCA_963725035.1). GTDB lineage: Bacteria > Actinomycetota > Thermoleophilia > Solirubrobacterales > 70-9 > JALZKA01. The sequence goes on from CAVRWX010000011.1 coordinate 283,854, forward strand.
GGCGAGCTGCGGGACCTCGGCCGGCCGATCATCGTCGGCACGTCTCGCAAACGCTTCATCGGCGCGATCACCGGGCGCGAGGCGGACGAGCGGATCGGCGGGACGGTCGCGTCGAACGTCCTTGCGCTCCTGAACGGCGCCGACGCGTTCCGCGTCCACGACGTCGCGGAGGTCAAGGAAGCCCTCGATGTCGCTGAGGCGCTCATCGGGCGCCGATCATGGAAGGCTGTCGCCTGATGGACTTCGGCGTCGCCACCCAGTTCGCCGCTGCGATGACCGAGTTCAAGGGATAGATTCACGCCATGGAGGCAGGTGGCAACCCCTTCGACGTGAGCGTCGACGTCGAGCTTCGAGGGCTGTCCATCTTCACCCACCACGGCGTCACCGACGCCGAGCAGGAGATCGGCCAGCGGCTGGAGTTCGACGTCACCTTCGATGTCCCGGACTGCGATGCGGTCCTGACCGACCGGGTCGAGGACACGATCGACTACGGAGTCGTGGCCGACATCGTCGCGCTGGCCGCCACGGAGAGGAGCTACCGCACCCTGGAGCGGCTCGCCCACGTCGTCGGCGAGCGCCTGATGGAGCGCTACCGCTCAGAAAGGGTCCGGGTCAGGGCCACCAAGCCCGAGCCTCCGCTTCCGCTCGCGATCGAAGAGGTATCCGTCGAGGTCCTGGTCGAGCGACCGCTCGAGCCGCCGGACGAGGACGAGGACGATTGACGGCGCGGACCGGCTACCTCGGTCTCGGCTCGAACGTCGGCGAGCGCGCCGAGAACATCGCGAAGGCGCTCGAGCTGCTCGGAAGCCACGGCGTCGACGGTCGAGGCGGTCTCGTCGCTCTACGAGACCGAGCCGGTCGGCGAGATCCTCGACCAGCCGGACTTCCTGAACGCCGCCGCGCGCATCTCCACCGACCTCGAGCCTCTCGACCTCCTCGACGTCTGCAAGGCGGTCGAGGTCGAGCTGGGCCGCGTCTTCGCCGGCCCGCGCCACGGCCCCCGCCCGATCGACGTGGACGTGCTGCTCCTCGGCGACGTCGAGCTGGAGCACGAGCGCCTCACGCTGCCGCACGCCGAGGTGACCTCGCCGGCTCTTCGTCCTCGCGCCCCTCCTGGAGCTCGAGCCCGAGCTCGCGCTGCCGAGCGGCGAGCGCATCGCCAGCCTCGCTGACGCCCTCCGCGACGGACCTAGCGTCGAGCGGGTCGGTGATTTACCTTGGCAAGCGTGACGAGGCCGGGGGCATGGAAGCGGATCGCGGCGGCGGCCGGGTTGACGGCGCTTGTAGTGGCCGGTCCGGCGCTGGCGAGCTCAATCCTGTAGTCAGCCGCTGATCGGCTCGAGCCACTCCGCCGGCAGGATCGGCGGGACCTTGCCCGGGAAGCCGGGCACCAGGCGCTTGGACAGCTGACCGGCCGGACGTCCTTCGATCGCCGGGCGCAGGTCGTCCATCGTCATTGCCAGGCCGAGCCCTGACGCGATCTGGAAGTCCGCTGCGTTGGGAGGGTCGCCGCCAAGGACGCCGCCCTCGATCCAGTCGTCGATGCGGTCGAGCCATCCCGGGAACGCCGCGAGGTCGGCCTCGACGGCCTCGTCGGTCACGTCGTTGATCCGCAACTCCGCCGCGATGATCGGCGCTGCGGTCGCCACGGCCAGACCGTGGGGGACACCGATCTTCGCCCCGTCGAGGTACGAGCGAAGCGGCTTGCGATCACGCTTGATCGCGTTCCAGAGGATGCGCCTCACCGCGTCCTGGAGGATCTCGTCGCCCCACCGCTCGGCGTCCTCGACCTGAACGCGCTGAGCAGGGTCCGCGGGGAAAAGTGGCGGGTCGGGTTGGATCTCGTCGAGAGCCTTCGAGATCTCGCGTGAGCCGGTGATGCGGCGGCCGTCGATGCGAAGAGAAGGGATCGTGATGCCCGGAAAGCGCATCACCTTGAGAACGCCTCGGCTGACGACGGGCATGAGGTCGCGACGCTTGTAGTCGATCCCCTTGTGCTCGAGCATCCGCCGCGCGGCCATGGCGGGATGGGAGCCGGGAATCACATACAGGGTGGGACGGGACACGCGGGGCATCCTATTTCCCATACTTCGCGGCGTGCTTCTTGCCGTCGACGTTGGCAACACCCAGACGCACCTCGGCGCGTTCGAGGGCTCCGACCTGCGCGAGAACTGGCGCTTCCAGACTCGTGCCGGGATGACATCGGACGAGATCGCCGAGCGTATCTCGGGCTTCATGGATCTGAGCGGGTTGAACTTCCGCGACGTGGATGCGGTCTGTGTGTCCTCCGTTGTTCCCCCGCTCGGGAACCAGTACAGAACGGTTTGCGAGCGCTACCTCAACAACGGGGAGTGCCTACTCATCGGCCCCGGGATCAAGACTGGGATGCCGATCCGGATCGACAACCCCTACGAGGTCGGCGCGGACCGCCTTGTCAACTCGGTCGCCGCGTTCGAGCGATACGAGGGCGCGTGTGTGGTCGTCGACTTCGGCACCGGCATCAACTTCGACGCAGTCTCGGCCACCGGCGAATACCTGGGTGGCGCGATCGCGCCGGGCGTCGAGATCTCGCTGACTGCCCTCGCCCAGCGGGGGGCCCGGATCCCGCAGATCGACCTCGCCAAGCCGGAGGCTGCCATCGGCAAGTCGACCCGCTCGGCGATCGAGTCGGGCGTCGTGTTCGGCTTCGCCGGCCTGATCGACGGCATCGCACGGCGCATCGTCGACGAGCTGGGGGAGGGGACGCCGATCATCGCCACGGGCGGGCTCGCCTCATCGATCGTCCCCTACTGCGAGACGATCTCCGAGATCGACGACCTCCTGACCCTCACGGGCCTGCGGATCATCTGGGAGCGAAACGCCTAAAGCGTTTCGCGCTCCGGCATCGGCCCGGACGGCTCCGGAGGGTTCCGGAGCGGGCTCGCATAACCCTGGTAGCGGGCTCGGCGCCGGGCCAACGCGTAGTCCTCGGGCGGCAGGCTCGGGTTGGTGCGGGTCGACTTCGTGTGCGGCCCTGCGTGGTGCTTCAAGAGATAGGCGCGAAGGGTCGAACGGTGGTTACCGCAGGCGTAGACGTTCGGCCCGTACGGACCTCGCCCGTGCCAGATGAGCCACGCCCCGGGGCCTGCGTCGACGTACTCGCCGAAGCGGTGGTTGAGCAGTTGGCGCTCGATGGAGACCTGCGTGAGCGCGTCGGGCTCCGCGTCGCAGAAGTGACACCGAAAGACCATTCGATAGGCCACCCCGTCAGAGTACCTACGCTCTTGGGCATGGTCCAGCCCCCGCTGACAGACCCTTTTCGCATCGGTCCGGTCGAGATCCAGAACCGGGTGCTCCTGGCGCCGCTCGCCGGAGTCGGCAACTGGTTCGTACGCCTTCAGGCCAAGCGCCACGGCGCGGGCCTGGCCGTTTCGGAGATGGTCTCGAGCTACGCGCTCCACTACCGCAACGAGCGCACGATGCGCGAGCTCCTCCGTATTCACCCCGACGAGCACCCAGTGTCCGTGCAGCTCTTCGGCCCGGACCCCGAGGCGATGCGCTCCGCGGCCTCGATGGTGGCCGAGGCGGGGGCCGACCTCCTCGACATCAACATGGGCTGCCCGGTCAGGAAGGTCCTGAAGACGGGCGCGGGCGCCGCGCTCCTGGACGACCACGAACTCGCGCTCGAGGTTGCGCGAGCCGCCGGCGAGGGGTCGGGGCTGCCGGTCACGGTCAAGCTCCGCTCGGGCCTTCGGCCCGGCGACCGCTCGGGCTACGAGCTCGCGCTGCGGCTCGCATCCGAGGCAGGGGTCGCGGCGATCGGCTTCCATCCGCGCCCGGCGACCGTCCACCACAAGGGCCGTCCCGACTACGCCCTTGCCGCCGAGCTCGTCGCTGAGCTTCGCCGCCGCGAGCTCGACTGTCCGATGGTCATCTCGGGCGGCTTGGGCGATGCCGCCAAGGCCCGCCACGCGTACGAGGCGTCGAACGCCGACGCCGTCATGGTCGCCCGGGGAGGCATGGGCAACCCGTGGATCTTCGAGGAGTTGACCGGGACTCGCGAGACGATGCCCGAAAGCGATGAGGTCGTCGAGGAGCTGCGCTGGGTGCTCGATCGAGCGGCGGAGCACTGGGGCGAGGAACGCGCCGCCCGCAACCTGCGCAAGTTCTACCCCTGGTACCTGGAGCGCCTCGACGTGCACGGTCAGGCGGCCGACGAGTTCCAGCGAACGACCGATCTCAACCGGGTGCGCGAGCTCTTGGAAGAGGTCGAAACGGCAGTATCAAGCCCCGTTTAGGCCCCCGGACTCGTCGCTATAATCGTCGGCTCTGCTCGACCCGCGCGCTCGTCTCAGAGCTTCGCGAATCGGGCGTCTTTTGCGTCAAGGAGAGATTCGGACTCACATGGCTCGCGAGATACCAATAACAAAGGAAGGCCTCAAGAAGCTCGAGGCCGATATCGCCGAGCTTTCGACCGTGCGCAGGCGCGAGGTCGCGGAGCGCATCAAGGAGGCCCGCGAGTTCGGCGACATCACCGAGAACTCCGAGTACGACGACGCGAAGAACGAGCAGGCCCTGCTCGAGCAGCGGATCGCCCAGCTCGAGGAGCGCCTTCGCCGCGCGATCGTGATCGACCAGAGGGCCATCGACACCGACTCGGTCTCGGTCGGCGTCATCGTCCACGTCAAGGATCAAAAGACCGGCGACTCACGCAAGTTCCAGATCGTCGGCCCCGCCGAGGCCAACCCGACCGAGCAGAAGCTCTCGAACGAATCACCGATCGGCAAGGCGCTCCTGGGCCACAAGCGCAACGACATCGTCGCCGTCGACGTGCCGCGCGGGCCCAAGAAGAAGCTCAAGATCACCAAGATCGAGACGGCCTAGCCGAACCCGCTTGCGCGCTCGCACCGGCAGACCATTCGGCCGGCGAGCCAATAGGCTCGCCGCCGCGTGACCGACACTGACGAAAGCCCACCGGAGCGCGACGAGCCGGCGATCATCGCCGAGCGCCGCGCGAAGCTCGCGCGCCTGCGCGAGAGCGGCGTCGATCCGTTCCCGCACGAGTTCCAAGGTCGCGTGGACATTGCCCCCATACGCGCTGAGCACGACAGTCTGGAAGACGGCGAGGAGACCGACTCCTCGTACCGCGTCGCCGGGCGGATCGCCGCCAACCGCGACATGGGAAAGGTTGCGTTCCTCGACCTCGTCGACCGCACGGGCAAGATCCAGCTCCAGTCGCGCTCGGCCGATCTGGGTGACGGGCACGCCGCGCTCACCGGCCTCGACCTCGGCGACATCGTCGGCATCGAAGGCACCGCGTTCAAGAGCCGCAAGGGCGAGCTGACCCTCCGGGTGAACGACTGGACGCTCCTCGCCAAGAGCCTTCGGCCGCCGCCCGACAAGTGGTCGGGGCTCGAGGACACCGATCTTCGCTACCGCCACCGCGAGCAGGACCTGATCGCGAACCCCGAGGTACGCGAGCGCTTCATCAAGCGCGCAAAGGTGATCGCCGAGACCCGCATCTGGCTCGACGGCGAGGGCTTCGTCGAGGTCGAGACGCCCGTCCTCCAGCCGATCTACGGCGGTGCTCTCGCCAGGCCGTTCGTGACACACCACAACGCGCTCGACCGCGACCTCTACCTGCGGATCGCGACCGAGCTTTACCTGAAGCGCCTCATCGTCGGCGGGATCGAGCGCGTTTATGAGCTCGGCAAGGACTTCCGCAACGAGGGGATCTCGTTCAAGCACAACCCAGAGTTCACGATGGTCGAGTGGTACGAGGCCTACGCCGACTACAACGACGCGGCCGAGCGCCTCGAGGGCCTGGTGGCTCATGTGGCGCAGGCGACGCTCGGCACCACGACCGTCGAGCGCGACGGCGCCCGGATCGACCTCGCGCCCCCGTGGAAGCGCGTCACGCTCCGCGACGCGATCCGCGAGGAGACGGGGATCGACGTGATGGAGAACCACGACCGCGAGTCGCTCGCGAAGGCGATGGACATCGAGCCGAAGGCTGAGCAGGGCTGGGGCAAGCTCGTGGACGATCTCCTCTCGAAGGCTGTCGAGCCGAAGGTCATCCAGCCGACCTTCATCACGGACTATCCGGTCGAGATGTCGCCGTTCGCCAAGGCGCACCGGACCGAGGAGGGGTTGGTCGAGCGCTGGGAGGCCTACGTCGGCGGGTTCGAGATCGCCAATGCGTTCACCGAGCTGAACGACCCGGACGAGCAGCGCCGCCGTTTCGAGGCGCAGGCCGAGGAGCTCAAGCGGGGAGACGTCGAGGCGCAGCCGATGGACGAGAACTACATCCATGCACTCGAGTCGGGCATGCCGCCCACGGGCGGCGTCGGCCTGGGAATCGATCGCCTGGTGATGCTCCTGACGGGGGCGAAGAACCTCCGCGAGGTCGTTCTCTTTCCCGCGATGCGCGGAGATTGACATGGGGCGAGCCGGTCGGAGAGCTGACCTCGGGCGTCACGATCGGTGAGCTCAACTTCTGTGCGGCAGGGAATAAGCCGAACGCGCAGTTTGCGGGACGCGTCGGCCACGCACGGCTGACGCATATTTCAGCCGCCTGACGGCGGATATACTTCGTCGGGCTTCGTGTCCCACAACCCCCGGAGGTCCTAATCCGAAGGCACTGCACCGCCGATGAATGGATTGGGAGCCTGCGGCGCCCATCCTTACCCGGAAACGGCGCCTGATTACGACCACCGACATAGAGATACTTAAGGCGAGATAGAGGCAGGCAAGTTGTTCGAGAGATTCACAGAGAGAGCGCGCCAGGTGGTGGTCCTCGCCCAGGAAGAGGCGCGCACGCTCAAGCACAACTACATCGGCACCGAGCACATCCTGCTCGGCCTGCTCCGCGAGGAGGAGGGCCTCGCCGCCCGCGTCCTCGAGTCCCTCGACATCACCGTCGAGCGCGTGCGCGCCCAGGTCGTGCGCATCGTCGGCTCCGGTGAGGAGGTCACCTCAGGCCAGATCCCCTTCACGCCGCGCGCCAAGAAGGTGCTCGAGCTCGCCCTGCGCGAGGCCCTGAGCCTGGGCCACAACTACATCGGCACCGAGCACATCCTGCTCGGGCTCGTTCGCGAGAACGAGGGCGTCGCCGCCCGCATCCTCCTCGACTTCGACGCCGACTCCGAGAAGATCCGCAACGAGGTCATCCGCATGCTCTCCGGGCCCGGCGGCCGTCGCCAGGGCCAGGGCTCCGGCGCCTCGGGCGAGGGCAAGAAGTCCTCCAAGCTCCTCGACCAGTTCGGCCGCAACCTGACCAAGCTCGCCGCCGACGGCAAGCTCGACCCCGTGATCGGCCGCGAGACCGAGATCGAGCGGATCATGCAGATCCTCTCGCGCCGCCAGAAGAACAACCCCGTTCTGCTCGGCGAGCCCGGTGTCGGCAAGACCGCCATCGTCGAGGGCCTCGCCTCGCGCATCCACGCCGGCGAGGTGCCGGAGCTCCTCAAGGACAAGCAGATCTACACCCTCGACCTCGCGGCCCTCGTCGCCGGCTCCAAGTACCGCGGCGAGTTCGAGGAGCGCCTCAAGAAGGTGATGAAGGAGATCACCCAGCGCGGCGACATCGTCCTCTTCATCGACGAGCTTCACAACCTGGTCGGTGCAGGCGCTGCCGAAGGCGCGATCGACGCGGCCTCGATCCTCAAGCCTGCGCTTGCCCGCGGCGAGCTTCAGACGATCGGCGCGACCACGCTAGACGAATACCGCAAGTACCTCGAGCGCGACTCAGCTCTCGAGCGCCGCTTCCAGCAGATCAAGGTGGAGCCGCCTTCCATCCCCGACACCTTCAAGATCCTTCAAGGCCTCCGCGAGCGCTACGAGGACCATCACCACGTCGAGATCACGGACGAGGCGCTTCGGGCGTCTGCCGAGCTCGCCGACCGCTACATCTCCGACCGCTTCCTGCCTGACAAGGCGATCGACCTGATCGACGAAGCGGCGTCCAGGCTCCGCATCAAGTCGATGTCCTCGCCGCCCGTCTACCGCGATCTCGAGGAGGAGATTGAGGAGACGCGGCGCGCCAAGGAGACCGCGATCGAGGCACAGGAGTTCGAGAAGGCAGCGAGCCTTCGCGACCAGGAGCGCCAGCTCACGAACAAGAAGCGCGAGATGCAGGACGAGTGGTCCGAGTCGGATGAGGGCGAGCGCCCGCAGGTCGGCGAGGAGGAGATCGCCGACATCGTCTCGATGTGGACAGGCATCCCCGTCTTCAAGCTCACCGAGGCCGAGACCAAGAAGCTTCTTCGCATGGAGGAGGAGCTCCACAAGCGCGTGATCGGCCAGCACGTCGCGATCGAGGCCGTCTCGAAGGCGATCCGCCGCTCGCGCGCCGGCATCAAGGACCCCAAGCGCCCCGCCGGCTCGTTCATCTTCCTGGGCCCCTCTGGCGTCGGCAAGACCGAGCTCGGGCGCACGCTCGCCGAGTTCCTGTTCGGCGACGAGGAATCGATGATCCGCATCGACATGTCCGAGTACATGGAGAAGCACGCGGTCTCGCGGCTCGTCGGCTCGCCCCCCGGCTACGTCGGTTACGACGAGGGCGGCCAGCTGACCGAGGCCGTGCGCCGCAAGCCCTACTCGGTGCTCCTCCTCGACGAGATCGAGAAGGCCCACCCCGACGTCTTCAACATCCTGCTTCAGATCCTGGAGGACGGGCGTCTCACCGACGCTCAGGGCCGCACGGTCGACTTCCGCAACACGATCGTGATCATGACCTCGAACATCGGCGCCAAGGACATCGCCAAGAACGTCTCGTTCGGCTTCGCCGCCAACGACGACGAGTCCGGCACGTCCTACGACGACATGAAGGGCAAGATCATGGGCGACCTCAAGAAGGTCTTCCGCCCCGAGTTCCTCAACCGGATCGACGAGGTCATCGTCTTCCACAAGCTCTCCCGCGAGGAGATCAAGGAGATCGTCGACCTCCTGATCATGCGCGTGCGGACCCAGGTTGCCGAGCATGATCTCCAGCTCGAACTCACCGAGGACGCGAAGGACCTGCTTGCCGAGCGCGGCTGGGACCCGTCGATGGGCGCCAGGCCGCTCCGCCGAGCCATCCAGCGCTACATCGAGGACCCGCTCGCCGATGAGGTGCTCCGCGCCGGCGAGCTCGCGACGGGCACAACCGTCCTGGTCGAGCGCGATGAGGCCGGCGACGAGGACGACCTTCCGCTCAAGCTGAAGCTGGTCAAGCCGAAGAAGCCTCGCGCCCGCAAGAAGGAGAAGGAGCCCGCGGGCGTCGGTGGCCGAGGCGGCTCGGACGACGAGCCTGCCGACGAGCCGGCGGACCCGGATGCCATTCCGGATCCGGACGCGGCTTAGCCTTCTCACTCCCCTCATTCCCGCTGCTCGCAGCTGCGAATCGCCGCGCGGCTAACACGCTCTTGAGGGAACACCTCGCTCGATGCGCCGGTTCCCGTGGGGCGAATCCGTCGGAGCCCGTGCCTAGTGTGGGGTGGTGGCCAAGAACACCGCATACGTCTGTCAGTCCTGCGGACACGAGGCGCTCCGCTGGGCGGGGCAGTGCGGGGGCTGCGGTGAGTGGAACACGCTTGTCGAGGCCCCACGCGAGACAGCGAAGCCGGCGGCGGGCGGCCGTCTTGGCCGTCCGAAGGGCGCCGCTGCGAAGCCGGTTGCCCTCCGCGACGTCTCGGCTCCCGCCGACGGCGCGCCTTCTCACCGGGATCGACGAGCTGGATCGCGTCCTGGGCGGCGGCCTCGTGCCCGGCTCGCTGGTCCTCCTGGGAGGGTCGCCGGGGATCGGCAAGTCGACGATCACGGGGATGGCCCTGGGCAACATGGCCGCGGCAGGTCGCCGGACCCTTTACATCTCGGGCGAAGAGTCGGCGGCGCAGGTGCGCATGCGCGCGCAGAGGCTGGGGGAGGGGGCGCTCGCCGTGCCCGCCGTGACTGAGACCTCGCTCGAGAACGTCCTCGCGACACTCGAGGCCGAGCAGCCGGACGCATGCGTGATCGACTCGATCCAGACCCTTCACTCCGAGGGGATGTCCGGGGCGCCCGGCTCGGTCGGGCAGGTGCGCGAGGCGGCCAACGCGATCCTCGAGGTCGCCAAGCGGACCGGCAGCGCCGTGATCCTCGTGGGTCACGTGACGAAGGAGGGCGCCGTCGCCGGCCCGCGCGTCCTCGAGCACCTGGTCGACTGCGTCCTGTTCTTCGAGGGTGAGCGCGAGCGCAGCTTCCGCACGCTGCGCGCGCTCAAGAACCGCTTCGGCGCCACCAGTGAGGTCGGTGTTTTCGAGATGCAGGGCGGCGGCCTGGTCGAGGTCGAGGACCCGTCGGCGCGCTTCGTCGGCGAGGCATCCGCGGCGCCAGGCTCCGTCGTCCTGTGCTCGATGGAGGGGACGCGCCCGCTCCTCGTCGAGGTCCAGGCCCTCGTCGCTCCCACCGAGATCGTCCCGCCCCGGCGGGTCGCGAACGGGGTGGACCGCAACCGCCTGGCGATGATCCTCGCCGTCCTGGCGCGCCACGGCGGCCCTGGTTTGGCGAGCGCCGACGTCTTCGTGAACGTGGCCGGCGGGGTCCGCGTGGACGAGCCGGGTGCCGACCTTGCAGTTGCCCTAGCCGTCGTGTCCGCGCATCGCGGTGAGCCCCTAGCCGACAGCACAGGCACGCCGCTCGCCTGCTTCGGCGAGGTCGGCCTCACGGGCGAGCTCCGTTCGGTCGGCCACGCCGACCGCCGCCTGGCCGAGGCTCACAAGTTCGGCCTCTCGCCGGTGCTCGGGCCCGCGGAGCGAGAGCCAATGAGGGGCCTCGCCCCGCAGGACACGATTCGAGCGGCGCTAAGCGCCGCCTTCACGCGGCAAGCCGCGCGGGCTGCTTAGCCCTAGGCTGCTGCGGGCGTGGGGTCGGGCCTCACGATCACCGTATCGGCGATCGGAATGACCTCGTCCACCGGAAGGTCCGCCCTCTCCGCATGCTCGCGGATCGCTTCCGGGCTCGATGCCTCGTAGATGCAGAGCGTCCCGACCGAGCCGTCCTCTTCTGAGAGCACGTAGCTCCTGATCCAGCGGATGTCGTTCGACATCTCCTCGTCACCGACCTTGCTCGAGCGGCCGGCAGCCTCCTCGAGGTCACCTCCGGTCGGCCACCCCTTGCGGCGGATAATCGCGTAGAGCTCCATGCGAGCTCCTTTCGTTTTGGAACGTGGCCCGCCCGCGTAAGGCATACCACTTGTGCGTGCAGGGTGGCATACCCGGCTTGACAAAGCCCTTTCCGATCTATCCACACGGATTTAACTCTGGCTTAAGTTCAGGGGCGGGTCTGTCATCCTTGATGGAGCGATGGCGCTTTCTCCTGTTGATGAGAAGACTGAGCTGGAAGCGCGACAGGATCCGCGTCTACTCCGTGCGCTCGACACCGTCGCGCCCGGCACTCCGCTTCGCGAAGGCATCGACAACATCGTCCATGCCCGCACCGGCGGGCTGATTCTCGTAGGGGAGGCCGAAGAGGTCTCGTTCATGTTCTCGGGCGGAATCCGCCTGGACGTTGACTACTCGCCGGCGCTTCTGTACCAACTGGCGAAGATGGACGGCGCGATCGTCCTGGAGCCCGAGACCTACCGGATCATGTGGGCGAACGTGCAGCTGATGCCCGATCCGACGATCCTCTCGATGGAGACGGGCACCCGCCACCGCACGGCCGAGCGCGTCTCCAAGCAGTCCAAGGCCCTGGTCATCGCGATCTCGCAGCGCCGCGAGGTCGTCTCGCTCTACGTCGAGGGCATCAAGTACATCCTCGAGGACATTTCGAGCGTCCTCTCGAAGGCCAACCAGGGGCTCGCGACCCTCGAGAAGTACCGCGCCCGCCTCGACCAGGTCTCGGCGCGCCTCACGCACCTCGAGTTCACCGGTGGCGCAGTCCTCCATGACGTCCTCTCTGTCCTTCAGCGCCTCGAGCTGGTCACCCGCATGGCCGCTGAGGTCGAGCGCTGGATCATCGAGCTGGGCGCCGAAGGCCGCCTGATCGAAATGCAGCTCGAGGAGCTCGTCCACGGCGTCTTCGCTGAGCGTGCGGCCCTTGTCCGCGACTACGCAGTCGACGCTTCCGAGCCGGAGCTCGAGAGGGCGACGGCTGGCCTCGCCCAGCTCGGCCACCACGACCTCCTCGACTTCGGCCGCCTCGCCGAGCACCTCGGTTACGACCGCAAGACCAACACCCTTGACTTCCCTGTAGTACCCCGAGGCTTCCGCGCGCTTTCCAGCGTGCCGAGGCTTCCTCGTCTGGTGGCCCAGAAGATCGTCGACCGGTTCGGCGACCTCGAGGCCATCCTTTCCGCCACGGACTCAGAGCTGGCAGCCGTGGACGGTGTAGGGGAGGCGCGAGCGACAGAGATCCGCGAGGGTCTTCGCCGAGCCGAAGAGGTCGACGCGGTCGATCGCCAGTCATGAGCCAACGAAGCGTCCGCTCCGAGCGGGCGTACCCCAAAGGAGGCATCCCATTCCGGAACTAGCTACTGAGCAGGAGATCGAGCTCGAGGAGATCGCGCCGGTCGAGTGCACGTACGAGGAAGGCGACCACGTCGTCTACCCGCATCACGGTGCCGGCGTCGTGATCCTGAAGGAATCCAGGGAGCTCATGGGCGAGACCCGCGACTACCTGACCATCAAGATCCTCCACAACGACATGACGGTGATGGTCCCGTGCGAGAACGCGCACATCGCCGGGCTCCGTCGCGTGATCGATCCGAAACAGGTCGAAGAGGTAATCGCCGTCCTGACGGGCGAGCTCTCCGACATGCCGAAGAACTGGAACCGCCGGTTCAAGTACAACCGCGAGAAGATCAAGACCGGCGACATCTTCGAGATCGCCGAGGTCGTCCGCAATCTCGCGATCCGTGAGATGGACAAGGGACTGTCCACCGGCGAGAAGCAGATGTACACGCGGGCGAAGAAGATCCTCGCCTCCGAGTTCATGTACGCGCTCGAGAAGGACGAGGAGGGCGCCGAGGAGTACATCGACGGGCTCCTCGAGGAGCGCTTCTCCGAGGCGACCGTCTAAGGGCGTTCGTCCATGGGCGCTGACGCGCTCGCAACAGCCGTGATCGCGGCCGCCGGCTCCGGAGACAGGCTCGGAGCCGGCGGCCCGAAGGCTCTGGCCGAGGTGGCCGGGAAGCCCCTCCTTTCCTGGTCGCTGGCCGCCCTTGCTGCCTCGGAGCGCGTCGGCTCGGTCGTCATTTCCGCTCCGGCGGGATATGAGGAGGCGGTGCTGGAGATGGCCGGCAGCGCAGCGGTGGTCCCTGGTGGTGAGTCTCGCTCTGAGTCCGTTGCGAATGCGATGAAAGAGGTCGACACTGAGCTGGTGGTGGTGCACGACGCCGCGCGACCCCTTGCTCCGCCGCGGCTCTTCGATGCGGTTGTTGCCGAGTTGGCGGCCGACCCCGAGTGCGACGCTTTGGTTGCCGCCGTGCCAGTCGCCGACACGGTCAAGCGGGCAATGGCCGGCAGGGTGATCGATACCGTGCCGCGAAGCGAGCTGTGGGCGGTGCAGACGCCGCAAGCGTTCCGCACGGAGGCGCTTCGCAGCGCGTTGGATGCGGATCCGGCAGCGCTCGCCAAGGCAACGGATGACGCGAGCCTCATCGAGGCGGCGGGCGGCGTAGTCCGCATCTTCAGATGGGACGAGCCGAACCTCAAGGTGACGACGCGATCCGACCTGACGATCGCCGAAGCCCTGCTCCTCAATCGACCGAAGGGTTGAGCCGGTATGAGCGGCTCAAGTCTTCCGCCGATTCTCAACCTTGCCCGGTAGCCCAGCGGCCTTCCGGCCGGCGTCGGAACGGTGCCTTGCCTTGCGCCGGATGTAGAGCCGGCGCTGGATGTACAGCGTCGCCACGCCCGAGATGACGATCAAGGCGAGGTTCAGTGTCAGCTGACCCATCGCCCCGACCCATTCCTTCGAGTCGCCGAGGGCAGCGGCGACGCCGATGTTTGCCGCGGCCGGGATGGTCGTCACTGAGATCAGCACACCCACCAGGGCGCCGGACTTGGCGGATGTGAGCGAGAGGATGCCGGCGATACCGGCGAGGATCGCGACGATCGCGGTGAACTCGTCGGGCTTCGAGATGAACTCGGTGAAGGGATGGTTCTGCTGCGAGAAGTCCTCTGGCACCAGATCGGCAAGGTCGATCAGGAGCGTCATGAGGAAAGAGGCCGTGATCGCCAGCGGGAAGCCGACCGCCAGCGCCAGGAGCGAGCGCTTCGCCACATCCGGGCGCCTGTGGACCAGGGCGACGCAGAGGCCAGCCAGCGGGCCGAACTCCGGGCCCACGACCATCGCCCCGATGATCAAGATGATCTGATCGGTCAGGATGCCGACGGCCGCGATCAGGGTCGCGACGACCATGAATGCCAGGAAGCTGGCTGAGAGCTCGACGTTCTCGGAGGTCCGTGACTCCACCTCCTCCCAGACGACTGCGTCCGAGGGGAGGCCCTGCGCCGCCTTCTCGGCGGCAATCGCAACGTCGGAGATCTGCGAGTCGATGTCCTCGACCGCAATCGATCCGCAGTGGTGGATGCCGATCTCCTTTAGGTCTGCGATCACGACGCTCGCGTCCTCGCGCGCGACGTCGCACAGGATCGCGTGGCCCTCGGGCTTGCGAGCGGCGCCCTCGAGCACGATGACGTTGTAGACGGAGTCGGTCTTCTCGAAGAGCGCGAGCGCCTGCTTGGCCTCGGCTTCCGGCGCCACGATCCTCAGGTGGACCATCGCTGGCTAGCGTATCCGCGGTGCTGACGGACTATCACCTCCACCTGCGCCCGGACGAGACGGACGCGAAGGCGTCCGAGTACTTCACCCAGGAGAACGCCGATCGCTACCTGGAGGCGGCGGAGGCGGCGGGCATCTCGGAGCTTGGGGTGTCTGAGCACATCCACCGCTTCACCGAGTCGCTCGAGATCTGGGATCACCCCTTCTGGCGCGAGAACGCGGTGGACGACCTGGGCGAGTACCTCGAGTTCTCCCGCTCGGTGGGCCTGCGCGCAGGCATCGAGATGGACTGGGTCTCGGGCAGGGAGGACCGCATCGCGAACGTGCTCGACCGCCACGACTTGGACTACGTCGTCGGCTCGGTCCATTTCATCCGCGACATGGCGGTGGATCATGATGCGTACGACGTGTGGGAGGAGATCAACGACCCCGACAAGGTCTGGGCGCTCTATTTCGAGACATTCGCCGAGGCGATCCAGACCGGGATGTATGACATCTGCGCACACCCCGACCTCGTGAAGGTCTGGGGCGCCGGAAGGCCCAGCCCGAGCCGCGACCCGCGCTTTCATTACGAGCCGCTTATCGAGGCGATCGCTGACACAGGGACCGCGGTCGAGGTCTCGACCGCGGGTCTTCGCAAACCGGTCGGCGAGCTCTATCCCGCTGACGCTTTCGCCGAGATGTGTGTGGACGCCGGCGCCGTCTTCGCGCTCTCCTCGGACGCGCACCTGCCCGAGCATGTCGGCTACGAGTACGACCGCGCCATCGAGGCGATGCGAGGCTGGGGTGTGACCGAGCTCTGCGTTTTCGAGGGGCGCGAGCGTAGGCTCGAGGAGATCGGATGACCGCGCGCGCAGGCATCGGCTACGACTCGCACCGATTCACCGAGGGTGGAGCGCTGATCCTCGGCGGCGTCGAGGTCCCGCACTCACACGGCCTCGAGGGACATTCCGACGCCGACGTTGTGGCCCACGCCATCACGGATGCTGTCCTGGGTGCAGCAGGGCTGGGTGATATCGGCACGCACTTCCCGCCGTCGGAGGAGCGGTGGCGGGATGCCGACTCCGTCGAGCTCCTGCGGACCGCTGTGGCGATGGTCTCGGGCTTCGTCGTGAACGTCGACGCCACCGTCATCTGCGAGGAGCCACGCCTGGGCGAGCATCGTGACGAGATGGAGCGGATCCTCACCGAAGCGGCTGGCGCGCCGGTGAGCGTCAAGGCCACGACCAACGAGGGCATGGGCTGGATCGGCCGGGGCGAGGGCATCGCCTGTTTGGCGATCGCATCAGTGGAAGTCGAGTGATTGCTACGTGCCTGAGCCCTGCTCCATAAGGTTGCCCGCGTGATCAGAGAACGCTTTGGGAAGGTGAAGGTCGGCTCGCTGGGCCTTCTGCCCGACGTCCCGTTCAACGTCAAGGTCCTCATCGAGGCCGGCATCGTCAGACCGACGCGACCCGACCGCATGGGCAAGGTGCTGCGTGAGCTTCGGCGCTGGGGTGCCTCGCCGGCGGCGGGCGCCGCGGCGGCAGCGATCCGCCACCCGAACGAGACGATGATCATCGACGAGCTAGGTGAGCTCACCTTCGCGGAGGTTCAGGAGCGCTCGAACAAGCTTGCAAATGCCTTTGCCGCGAAGGGGATCTCGGAAGGGGACGGCGTCGCAATCCTCGCCCGCAACCACCGTGGCTTCGTCGAGACCGTGCTCGCTGTCTCGAAGCTTGGCGCGAACGCGCTCTTCATGAACACGATGTTCTCGGGGCCTCAGCTCGTTGACGTGCTCGAGCGCGAGGACCCGAAGGCGGTCGTCTACGACGAGGAGTTCCTCGGTGTCATGGAGAAGGCGAACGTGGAGCTCCAGCGCTACGTGGCCTGGGCGGAGGGGAGCAAGGCGGACGACCCCACGATCGAGTCGCTGATCGAGGAGACCGACGACGCATCGGACCTCAAACCGCCCGAGAAGTCGTCCAAGTTCA
Source organism: uncultured bacterium (assembly GCA_963725035.1). Lineage (GTDB taxonomy): Bacteria > Actinomycetota > Thermoleophilia > Solirubrobacterales > 70-9 > JALZKA01. The sequence continues at coordinate 300,551 of CAVRWX010000011.1, forward strand.
TCGTCCTCACCTCGGGCACCACCGGCACTCCGAAGGGCGCCCAGCGCGGACAGCCCGACACGCTTGGGCCGATCGCGGCGCTTCTATCGAAGATCCCGCTGAAGGCGCGTGAGACGACCGTGATCTCGGCGCCGCTCTTCCACTCGTGGGGCTTCGCGCACTTCTCGATCGGGCTCTCGCTGTCTTCGACTTACGTCCTGCGGCGGAAGTTCGACCCGGAGGAGATGCTCAAGTCCATCCAGGACCACAAGGCGTCGGCGCTGATCGTCGTGCCGGTGATGCTCCAGCGCACCCTCCAGCTCGACGACGAGGTCATCCAGAAGTACGACCTCTCCACGCTCAAGGCGACGTGCGCCTCGGGCTCCGCCTTGCCCGGAGAGCTCGCCACCGAATGGATGGACGCGACCGGCGACAACCTCTACAACCTCTACGGGTCCACCGAGGTCGCTTGGGCGACTATCGCGACGCCCCAGGACCTTCGCGACGCGCCCGGCACCGCCGGCCGCATCCCGCACGGCACCGTCTTGAAGATCTACGACGAGGACGGCAAGGAGCTCCCTCAGGGCGAGACGGGCCGGATCTTCGTCGGCAACGAGATGAAGTTCGAGGGGTACACGGGCGGCGGCAACAAGGACATCATCGGCGGGCTACTGAGCTCGGGGGACGTCGGCCACCTAGATGAGGAGGGGCGCCTCTTCATCGACGGGCGTGACGACGAGATGATCGTCTCCGGCGGCGAGAACGTGTTCCCCCGTGAGGTCGAGGACCTGCTCGCAGGCCACGAGGCGGTGGACGAGGTCGCCGTCATCGGCGTCGACGACGAGAAGTTCGGACAGGCGCTCAAGGCGTTCGTCGTCACTACGTCGTCCGGCTCGCTGGACGAGGACGGAGCCAAGAAGTACGTCAAGGAAAACCTGGCCGGCTACAAGGTCCCGCGCGAGGTCGAGTTCATCGACGAGCTGCCCCGGAACGCGACCGGCAAGGTCGTGAAGCGCGATCTCGAAGACGCCTAGGCTTCGGCGCGCTCTGCGTCGGCCGCAGCGGCTACGCGCTGCTGGCGCTCCGACTCGACCAGCCGCTTGAGCTGCTGGAGCGAGAGGCGCAGGTTTTTCGAGATGCTCGGCGCCGAGACGCGCTCGGAGATCCATCCCGTGAGGCCACCGCCCGCCACGCCGTACTGGTAGCGGAGCTCCACCCGGGTCGAGCCGTTGCCGGCCGGGCGCAGGCGAAAGCGCCCGCGCTGGTCGATGCCGGTGACGGAGCTCCACGCGAGGTCGTTGGGCTCGTCCCATTCGACCATCTCGATCAGCCCGCCGACCTCGGCCGAGCCCGACCTTGATCAGCATGCGCCGGCGCGCGCCAAGGCCCGTCGTCGCCTCGCCGTCCGCGTCCCAGCGGGTGATCCCCGACATGAAGCGGTCGTAGCCGTCGAGGTCGGACAAGATAGCTCCAGACAATCCGGGGCGGCGAGCCGACGACGACGCTTTCCGACAGCCTCATCGGCTAGCCGATCACGGGGTAGCGCCGCTCGGCGGCGAGTCCGTCGAGCGCTTCCTGCATGACGCCGGTGACGTGCTCGTAGACCTCGTCGATGTCGGGCTCCTCGCCGAACTGCTCGCGCAGGTGGATGGCGGGGAGGACGTCGCTCGTCATCTTGGCCGGCAGCGGGATCCGCGGCAGGAAGTCGCCGACGGTCAGGCCCCATGGCGGCGCGATGAGGATCGGCAGCACCTTCAGGCGCGCGGTGCGGTCCAGGCGAAGGAGCTTCGCGAGCCAGGCGCCGCGGTCGAGCCAGAGCGCGGTCTCCTGGCCGCCGATGGTGACCACCGGGACGATCGGCACGTCCTTTTCGAGCGCGAGCCGCACGAAGCCGCGACGGCCGCCAAAGTCGATCTTGGAGCTCTGCCAGCTCGGGCGGTGAACCTCCCAGTCGCCGCCGGGGAAAACGAGCACAGCCGCGCCCGCGTCGAGCGCCTTGAGAGCGTTGTCGTGCGATGCGGCGACGGTGCCGAAGCGGCGCAGGAACGGGCCGAGGGGAGAGGCGAGGACCAGGTTGTGGGCGAGCTGGTGGAAGCGGCGCTCGACACCGAAGTAGGTGGAGAAGGCAAGGGTGAAGAAGATCGTCTCGGGCGACATGTTCCCGCCGGTGTGGTTGCCGACCAGGAGCACGGCCCCGTCCTCGGGCACGTTCTTGAGGTTCCTTACCTCGGCCCGGTACCAGATGGTCGCCATGAGCCACGAGAGGGGCAGGTTCTCGCGGATGTAGTCCGGATCGCGGTCGTCGAGGTCCGCTTGAAGGCGCTTCGCGAGAGAGCGGGCGGCGCTGCCGGCAGCCCTGCCAAGCAGGCCTTGGCCCATGCGCACCGCGTCGCCGGTGGCCCGGCCGACGCTGTCGGCCAGTCCTTCGAGCGGCACGCGCTCGGAGATCTTGGGAGAACCGCCGTTCGTCGAGGCGTGGTGGCCGTTCGTCGAAACGTCGCTTGCGGGCTTTGGCGCGGATGCCATGAGTCGAGTCTATGACTACCCAGGAAAACTCAACGGCACCTGCTTGTCGCGCCGCCGTTCGGCGACGCGTCAGACACAATGATGGCCCGATGCGCGAGGTGAGGATCAAGGACACGCTTACCGGCGAGGTGCGGGCGCTCGAGCCTCGAACCGCCGGCAAGGCGGGGATCTATGCCTGCGGCCCCACCGTCTACGGGCGGATCCACGTCGGCAACGCGCGCCCGTACGTCGTCTTCATGCTCGTCGGCCGGCTGCTTCGCCACCTGGGCTACGAGACCACGGTCGTCATGAACGTCACCGACGTGAACGACAAGATCTTCGACGCAGCGAAGGAACTCGGCGTGCCCGTCGGCCGACGCATGCGGCTGAGATGACCCGCCTCTACATCGAGGACACGGGCCTCCTGGGCATCGGCCGGCCGGATTCAGAGCCCCTCGCGACCGAGACGATCCCGGAGATCGTCGAGATGATCGAGGCGCTGATCGAGCGCGAGTACGCGTACGAGTCTGGCGGCGATGTCTACTTCCGCGTGCGGAGCTTCGACGACTACGGCAAGCTCTCGAACCGCGATCCCGACGAGATGGACCAGGGCGAGGAGGCCGGCACGCAGAGCCTCAAGGAGAACCCGCTCGACTTCGCGCTCTGGAAGGCGCGCAAGCCGGGCGAGGACACCGCGTGGGAGAGCCCGTGGGGCGAGGGTCGCCCCGGCTGGCACATCGAGTGCTCGGCGATGGCCGAGAAGGTCCTCGGCGCCGACTTCGAGATTCACGGCGGCGGCGTCGACCTGGTCTTTCCCCATCACGAGAACGAGGTTGCGCAGTCCGAGGGCGCCCGAGGGCTTCCGCTGGCCCGCATCTGGATGCACAACGGGATGATCCGGATCGCCGACGAGAAGATGTCGAAGTCGGTCGGGAACATCTTCGGCCTTCGCGAGGCGATCGACACCTACGGCGCGCATGCCGTCGTCGCGTTCCTCATCTCGGGCCACTATCGCCAGCCGCTCGAGTTCTCCGATGGCGCCCTGGAGGAGGCGAGCGCCAGGGTCGATCGCATCCGCAACTTCCTGCGCGAGCCCCGGGTCGAGGGCAAGGACGACTTTGCCACCGAGCGCGAGGAAGCGCTTGTTGAAGCGCTTTGCGACGACTTCAACACCCCGCGGGCGCTCGCGGCCGTGTTCGAGCTGATCGCCGAGGCGAATCGCAGGCCCGTGCCTGGTGCCCGCGACGCGCTCGAGCGCATGCTGCCTCTCCTCGGCCTTGAAGGCATCCTTTCGTCCGACGACGAGGCTGGGGAGGAGGCGTTAGACGCTCCTCCGTGAGCGCGATGAGGCCAGAGCTGCGCGTGACTTCGAGCGAGCCGACAACGCGCGCGAACGCCTGGCCGAGCTGGGCTGGGAGGTCCGCGACTCGGCCGAGGGCTCAAAGCTCGTGCGCCGTGGCTGACGTCGTCTACGGGCGCCGTCCCGTCGCGGAGGCCGAGCGCGGCCGCCGCGGCGTCCTTCGCATCGTCACCGCCGACGACGCCAGCCCGGATGAGCTGACGCGGCTCGCGGGGTCCCCTGACCACCAGGGGATCGTCGCCGAGGTAGAGCCCTATCCCTACGCCGATCCCGACGAGCTCGCCGCGGCGCCTGATGCCCTGATCGTCGCGCTCGACCAGGTCCAGGACCCTCACAACCTCGGCGCCGTCTGCCGCTCGGCCGAGGCCGCCGGTGCGACCGGCGTCGTGATCCCTGACCGGCGGGCGGTTGCGGTGACCCCCGCGGTCTGCAAGGCGTCGGCGGGAGCGGTCGAGCACCTGGCGGTTGCGCGGGTGCGAAATCTCGCCGACTGGCTCGAGGAGGCGAAGCAGCGGGCGGGGCTCTGGGTCTATGGCGCGGCTGCGGAGGCGGCCGAGCCGTACACGTCCGTTGACCTCAAGGGCCCGGTCGTCCTGGTGATGGGGAGCGAGGGCTCGGGCCTCAGGCCCAGGGTCGAAAGCATGTGCGACGCGCTCGTCTCGATCCCCCTGCGGGGGAGGGCAGCGTCGCTCAACGTGTCGGCCGCGGCGGCGATCCTGCTGTTCGAAGCCGTTCGCCAGAGGGATGCCTAAAGGACCCTCCGGACGGACCCCGTTTCCTGCAACGGAACGTGCATTCGAAAGTTGGGGTTGACAGAACTACGCGTACCTGCATAAACTTACGCGTCAGTAAGGGTGAACTAAAGGTCGAGTCTTATCCGGCCGATGGAGATCCCATAGGAGAGGGGCGCCCCCGGGGAGGAGTGGCGCCACCGAATTCAACCGAGAGGAATTCTGGTGGCCGTTTCTGCTTCCCATAATGCTGTTCAGCTGTCCGAGCCCGCGCCGGCCGTCGCCGCCGCCACCGCTCGCCGCCCCCGGTCTGAGGCTCAACCCGAGCTTGATGATCACTACCTCGTCGCCCTCGCCAAGCGGGGATCCGCCGACGCCTATGACCGATTGATCCGCCGTTATCGCGGATTCGTGCGGCTGAAGGCCTCGTCGTACTTCCTGCTTGGAGGCGACTCTGACGACCTGATCCAGGAGGGGACCGTCGGCCTGTACAAGGCCATTCGCGACTATCGCACCGATCGCGAATCGAGCTTCCGCAACTTCGCGGAGCTCTGCATCACCCGCCAGATCATCACCGCGGTGAAGACCGCGAGCCGCAACAAGCACGCACCGCTCAACCAGTACGTGTCGTTCGCCCAGACGCCGGCAGCGGCCGGCGACTCGGACACGACGCTCGAGGACATCCTCCCGGGCCCGATCTCCGACGATCCAGCGGACCGCGTGATCGCCTCGGAGGAGCTGTCGAGCCTGGTGGCCTGCCTCGGGGACGTGCTCTCCGAGCTGGAGAGCGAAGTGCTTGCGCTCTATCTCGATGGCTACAGCTACGAGGTGGTCGCCGAGCGGCTCGAGTGCGACACGAAGACGGTCGACAACGCCCTTCAGCGCGTCAAGCGCAAGGTCTCCGCGCACATCTCGGGTCGCGAAGTCCTGCTCTCTAGGCGACCCTAAGGGTTGACTCCGGCAGACGCCCGTTTGGGAGGCGAGGTTGCCCTCATCAGCTCACTCGCCGGGGAGTCCGTGTTTCGCGACTCCCCGGTCGTAGTTGAGGCGCATCAGGGCGATCACGTCCGTGACGTCTTCCTCGGACTCGATCGAGCGGGAAGCGAAGCCCGGGCGGCCGGGGAAGACGGGGTGGTAGGTGATGCGCCCTGCCTCGAACAGCTCGTGCCAGACCTTCTTCGGGAAGCCGAAGTGGGCAACGCGCGAGCCGTGAAGGTGCCCGATTTCCCGCTTGCCCAAGCGGAATCCGTACTCCCCGCGTGATCCGGTGCCGGCGCTGACGCCCGGCCAGGAGGAGACCTCCTCGTCGATCACGTCGAACGCTGTCTTTGTCTCGGTCTCGGTCATCTCATGGCTCCAATCTGGCGGTTTTCACGAGACTACAAGTTCAAGTAAGCTTTAAGTCAAGTGGAAGATCAGATCACGATCACGGAGGCGTCCAGGCGCAGCGGAGTCGCAGCTTCGGCCCTGCGTTTCTATGAGGACAAGGGCCTGATCTCGTCCGAGCGAGCGGGCTCCGGGCACCGCCGCTACCCGCGCACCGTGCTGAGGCGGATCGCCTTCGTCGTCTTCGCCCAGCGGGTCGGCCTGTCGCTCGACGAGATCGGCCACGAGCTCGAGAAGCTCCCACCCGATCGCGCGCCGATCAAGAGCGACTGGGCCAAGCTCTCGGGCAACTGGAGCGAGCGGATCGACGAGCGCATCGCCGAGCTGGAGCGGCTCAAGGCGGGCCTGACCGAGTGCATCGGGTGCGGCTGTCTGTCACTCGATCGCTGCAAGCTTGCGAATCCTGGCGATCGGGCGGCGAGATTCGGGCCCGGCCCGCGATACTGGGTCGGCGACAAGCCCGGGTAGCTCAATTGGCAGAGCATCGCTCTTGTAAAGCGAAGGTTGCGGGTTCGAGTCCCGCCCTGGGCTCTTGAACGAGGAGATCAACTGGCACGACGGCGACCGGCTGATCCGGTTCGCCGATGGCGCCCTCGCCGCTGCGCCAGACATCCTCGCGGACAACGGCTGGGACTCCTACGAGTTGTTCTCGACCGAGCGCGCACTCGCGGCGGCGCCCGACGCGCTTGCGGGACGGGCGGCCGAGATCTACGCCTTGCGTCCCGGCGCGGTGAACGAGATCGCGGCGGAGCAGATAAGCGAGGTCGCATCCGATCAGCTCGTCGCCTTCGGCGGCGGCCGGGTCGTCGACGTCGCCAAGGCGATCGCGGCGGTGACCGGCGCCCGCGTCGCCGCGATCCCGACGACCCTCTCCGGCGCCGAGATGACGCGGATCCACAAGCTGCCGGACGGTCACAAACCGCGGGAGGGGCTCAACCGGCCCGTCCTGGTTATCGCCGATCCCGGCGCGATGACCGCGCAGCCGGAGCGCGAGCGGCGAGCGTCGGCGATGAACGCGCTCGCGCATGCCGCGGATTCCCTCTACACGCCGTTCGCCCAGCCCGTCTCGCGCATGGCGGCGCTCGAGGGAGCCCGCCTGATCGCCGCCGGCATCGAGGAGGACCGACGCCGAGACCTGGCGCTCGGGGCGATCCTCGCCGGTTACGCGATCGACAGCGCGGGCTTCTCGCTGCACCACGTCATCTGCCAGAGCCTTGTCCGCGTTCTTCGCATCTCCCACGCCGAGACGAACGCGGCGATGCTGCCGCGGGTGATCGAGGCGCTTCTGCCCCGCGTCCCCGAGGAGATGGCGGAGCTGGCGGTCGCGCTCGGCACCACGCCGGAGGAGCTGCCCAGCCGGATCGAGTCCCTTTCGGGCGGCCGCCGGACGCTCTCAGAGATCGGCGCGGACCCCGAAAAGCTCGACGAAGCGCTCGACGTGATCCAGGCGCGTGGCGAGCTGGGAATGACGCCTGACACGCCGGATCGCGACGAACTGCGGCGAATCATCGAAATCGCCTGGTAACCACGCACGCTCAGGCGTGTAGCCATCTCGATGGAGGATCGTCCCCGAGCCTCGACGCCGCCACGCGGCGACGACGTCATATCCCAGGAGCGCTTCGACGCGTATCACCGCTTCGCGCGCGAGCATGGGACGAATCGCTTCGTATACACGATCGTCCGCTGTCTGTTCCTGCCGTTCTTCCTCATCTGGTTCCGCCTCGAGCGCCAGGGCCGCGAGCACGCCCGCTTCAAGGGCGGCCTGATCGTCGCCTCCAACCACCGGAGCTTTCTCGACCCCTTCGCGATCGGGGCACTCCTGCCCTGGCGTCGCTCGATCCAGTTCGTCGCCAAGGTCGAGCTCTTCGAGAATCGCTGGCAGGGCTGGATCCTCAGCCGCCTCGGCGCCTTCCCGATCCGCCGAGGCCAGTCGGACGAGACCGCCGTCGAAACCGCGAGGCTCGCGGTCGAGCGCGGCGGCACCGTCGTCATCTTCCCCGAGGGCACCCGCATCCGCCAGGGCTCTCTGGCCAGGCCCAAGCGCGGCGTCGGCCGCCTCGCGCTGGAGTCGGGCGTGCCCGTCATGCCCGTCGCCGTGATCGGCACAGAGCACGTCCGCGACGGCTGGCGAATCCGCCCGCGCAAGGTGCGCCTTCGCGCCGGCAGCGCGATGACCTTCCCACAGACCGAGCGCCCGTCGCCCAGCCTCGCCCAGACCGTCACCGAGCGGATCTGGCCGAACATCGAGCTTCAGTGGGAGTACCTGGGCGGCCTGCCCCCGCTCCGTAAAGCAGCCGTGATCGGCGCCGGCAGCTGGGGCACCGCCATCGCCGCGCTGATGGCCCGCGGAGGCCTGGAGGTCCAGCTCGGCACCCGCGATGAGGCCAAGGCGGCCGAGATCGCCAAGCGGCGCGAGAACGAGACGTACCTGCCCGGCGTGAAGATCCCCGACGGCGTCGAGGTCAAGAAGGCGACCGACATCGAGTTGGCCGGCTGCGATCTCGTCTGCCTCGCCGTGCCGTCGAAGGCGATCCCGCAGGCCGTCGGCACCTACGCCGACAAGATCGGCTCGCGCGCGGCCGTGCTGCTCCTCTCGAAGGGCTTGATCCAGCCGATGGGCCACCTGCCGACCGACTACGTCTCCGAGCGGGTGCGTGCCCGCGCGATCGCGTGCCTGGGCGGCCCGGCGCATGCGCGTGAGGCTGCGGCCGGAATGGCAGCTCTTGTCCTTGGTTCGGCCGATGCCGACCTGCGCGTGCAGCTCGGCGAGGTGTTCGATCGTGCCGGCCTCGTCTGCGAGCGCACCGACGACGTCGTCGGCGTCGAGATGGCCGGCGTGGCCAAGAACGCCGCGGCGCTTGCCGCCGCCGCTGCGGAGCCGCACGGCCTGAACGCGGCCGGCATCGCGGCGGCCGGGATCTGGGACGAGTGCATCGACTACGGCGTCTCGCGCGGCGCGCGGATCGAGACCTTCGCCGGCCTGGCCGGCGTCGGAGACTTGACAGCCACGATCCTCGCCCCGGGCAGCCGCAACCGCCAGGCTGGGGAGCTGCTGGGCAAGGGCATGCCGGCCAAGCAGATCCCCGGCAAGATCGGCCAGGCCTCCGAGGGCCTCGACTCCGTTCCCTTGATCGCCGAGACCGTCGTTCGGGCGGGCATTGACGCGCCGCGCCTGGAGGGCCTCGCGTCGCTCATCGCCGGCGATATCACCGCAGGCGAATGGATTGCAGGACTGCGCCGCGCGCAGCGGGCGAGGAGGGCGGCATGACCCGCCAGCGCATACGCTCATGCCATGCCACCGGGGGACACCGCACCGATCTCCAAGGCAGAGCTCGACCGCGAGTTCTCAGAGCTCTACCGCGCACACCTTCGCGACGTCTACTCGTATGCGTACTACCGGGTGGGCAACCATCACGACGCCGAGGATCTGACCGAGCAGGCGTTCCTACAGGCGTACAGGCACTTCGAGCGGGCGCGCCGCGAGTCGGCGGGGCGACCGATGCGCCCATGGCTCATCCGCATCGCCCACAACCTGGCCTCGAACCTCTATCGCGACCGCTCGCGCAAGCCGACGGCGAACATCGAGGCGGTCGAGCCGCCGGCCCATCCGCACTCGACCGAGCGCGTGGTCGAGGGCCGCGAGGAGCTTCGCCTGCTGATGCGAAAGCTCGACGGGCTGCCGGACGAGCGCCGCGAGGCTCTGATCATGCGCTTCGCACTGGGCATGGACAACCGCGAGATCGCTCGTGCGATGGGCAAGACCGACGGCGCGACAAAGGTGCTCATCCATCGGGCGATCAAGCAGCTCGAGGAGCAGATGGACGCCGAGCGAGGGGAGCCACGCGATGAGTGAGCCGACCGAAGGGAGCGGCGCGAAGCATGAGCCGGAACGCTTGGACCTCGAGGCGCTCCTCGCCGACGCGCTCCGCCCGATGGATCCGCCGGAGGATCTCGCGAGCCGCGTCGAGACGACCCTCTCCGCAATCACCGAGCAGGCCGCGGCCGCGCTCGGGACCTGGGCCGAGGAGCTCACCGAATCGGAGCTTCAGTCCTTGCGCGACCCGCGCAACTGGGTGCGCCCGGTCGCCGCGGTCGCTGTCGGCGGCGCCGCAGCGGGCGCCCTCGTCCTGGTCGGCGCCCGTCGCCGCCGCAAGCCCACCGGCTTGCGCGCGAACGCGAGCCGCGTGATCTCAGACCTCGGCGGCGAGCACCGCCGCTAGGCGGTGCGCTCGCGGTTGCGCCGCGACAGCTCGCGCTTCTTGGCGCCGGCGGGCTTCGGTGTCGCCGCGCCGGCGGCCAGTCCCGTCAGCCCCAGGATCAGATGGAGAAAGTTGTCCTCGGTGTTCACCGGCACCGTCGAAAGCAGGGTGCCAAAGCCGTTGTCGATTACGAGGAAGCCCCAGATCGCGATGATCGTGTAGGCGAGACCCAGCGCGAGCGCGTACGTCCGCGCCGCGTACGCCGCTGCGGCCAAACCCAGGAGGCCTGTCGCTATGTGGATCAGGTTGTGCCAGCCGTTCACGGCGAGCAGCCCCAGGACCTCCTCGGACTCCCGCGCGACCGCTTTGCCTGTCGAAAAGCCCGAGCTGTAGAAGAAGCCGAGGATCCCGGCGACAACCAGGGCTCCGCCGACGAGGGTCGCGTAAAGGCGTGCTGGGGTGGCGTCATTCATGATGTGATCCGGACAGCGGACTTGGGCGTATCTATATACGCACAGACTCCACGAGGCTTGTGGCCCGGCGGCGGGACCCGGGTTGCGAGCCTTGTGGAACCTTCAAGAGCCGCACGAAAACCCCTTCATGAAGCGCGATGACCTCAATAAGTTGGCCGACGAGGACCTGATGGTCCTGGTCGAGCGCAAGGACCCCATGGCGTTCGAGATCCTTTACGACCGCCACGGCGGCGCCGCGTATTCGCTCGCACATCGCATCGTCGGCAGCCCCGAGGCGGCAGAGGACGTCGTCCAAGAGGCGTTCCTGTCGATCTGGCGGAGCGGCGCCCACTTCGACTCCGCTCGCGGAAGCGTTCGCTCGTGGACGCTCGGCGTGGTCCGCAACCGCTCGATCGATGCCCTCCGCCGCCAGTCCGGCAAAGCGCCCAAGCTCGACTTCGACGACGACGCGACCCTCGAGGCGCAGGACTCCGGCGCGCTGACCGACGCCGAGGCGATCCGCCGCGAGACCGCAAGCCGCGTGCGCGGCGCCCTCCGCGAACTTCCGGACGAGCAGTCCGAGGTCATCGGCCTCGCCTACTTCGGAGGCTTCACCCACTCGGAGATCGCCGAGATGCTCAGCATGCCCCTGGGTACCGTCAAGGGGCGGATGCGCTTGGGCCTCGAGAAGGTCCGCCTGCTCCTCGCAGAGGGGATGGGCATCCGCGACGCCTCGGAGGCACTGCCATGAGCGACCACCGCGACTATCGGGACGAGATCGCCGCCTACGCGCTGGGCGCTCTCGAGACAACCGAGAAGCTCGAGATCGAGCGCCACCTCGCCGGCTGCGAGCAGTGCCGCGAGTACCTCCAGTGGCTCGACCCGGCCGTCGACCTCCTGCCCGCATCGGTCCAGCCCCGGACCCCGCCCGCCCGCCTCAAGCGCTCGCTGATGGGCGAGGTCGAGGCCGACCTCAAGGCGAAGCGCCAGGCCGAGAAGGCCAAGACGCGCTCCGAGCGCGGCCTCTGGGGAACGATCTGGAGGCCCGTCACCGCCGGCGTCCTCTCCGTCGTGCTGGTCGCCGGCGTCACCACCGGCTGGCTCCTGCGGGGCGACGACCCCGAGAGTCAGACGTTCGAGGCGCAGAGCCTCGCCCAGATCGGGCCTGAAATGGAGGCGACCCTGGAGGTGGAGGGCGAGAAGGGCACGCTCCACGTGGTGCAGCTGCCGGGCTTGGAATCGGGCGAGCAGTATCAGGCCTGGATTCAGCGCGATGGCGACATGGAGGCGTCCAGCACCTTCGACGTCCGCATGAACGGCGAGGTGGAGATCGAAGGCTCTCTGGAGGGCGCCGACGGGGTTTACATCACGCGCGAGCCCGAGGGAGGCTCCGAGGCGCCGACCGAACGACCGATCATGGGCATCGAGCTGTCCTGACCACGGGCCCGGCCTCCAAGTAGATTCGGCCGCCGATGGCCACCTGCTACCGCCACACCGACCGCGAGACGAACGTCGCCTGCTCGAACTGCGGGAGGCCGATCTGCCCGGACTGCATGACCTCGACGCCGGTGGGCATGCGCTGCCCCGAGTGCGCGCGCCAGAAGACGAAGGTCGTCCGCTCTCCCTCCGGAATGCTCGGTGGCTCACATCCCGTCACGATCGGCCTGATCGTCGCGTGCGTAGCCGCATTCATCGCGCAGGTCGCGGGCGGCATGGACATTGTCAGCGGCAGCCCCGCTGGGACCGTGACCCTCGACTACGGCCTGCTCGGCTTTGGCGCCGACCCGCAGGCGCAGGAGCTGATCGGAGTTGGCGAGGGCGAGTACTACCGGATCATCACGGGCGGTTTCCTCCACTCTGGGATCCTCCACCTCGGCATCAACATGCTCGCGCTCTTCTTCCTCGGGGCCCTTCTGGAGCGCGCGATGGGCGGATGGCGCTTCGCCGGCATCTTCTTCGTCTCGCTCCTCGGCGGCTCGCTCGGGGCCCTGATCCTCTCGCCGGAGGACCTGACCGTCGGCGCATCGGGCGCCGTCTTTGGGCTCATGGCGGCGGGCTTCATCGAGGCCAGGGACCGCGGCCTCAACGACATCGCCTCGCAGATCGGCTTCTACGTCGTCATCAACCTGATCTTCACCTTCAGCGTGCCGAACATCTCGGTCGGCGGTCACATCGGCGGCATGGTCGCCGGCGGTGTTCTGACGCTGCTCCTGGCGCAGGCCAGGCGATCGCGTGGCGCCGGCGCGCGGCCGGTCGAGATCGGGATCATCCTGGGCTCGGGAGCGGCGCTGGCCGTCGCCTGCGTTGTAGCCGGCAACGCGGCCGTGCCCCTGGGGCTCTAGAGCCGTAAGGCGGGGTCAGACCCCACGCTCGGGGTCAGACCCACGCGTGAGCTCCGTCCCCGCTCAGACCCGCCGGAACGCCAGGCCCGGTGGAGCTTCCGCCAGCTCGGGGTGGAGAAGGTGCGCAAGGAGCTCGACGCCGTCGACCAGGCGCGGGCCCGGGCGCGAGAACGACGAGGCGGCGTCGACCGCCCAGACCGCCTTCGCGCCCAGAGCCTCCAGGTCGACCGCGTGTTCAGCTGCCTGCGCCGCCGCCTCGTCCGCGTAGAGGCCACACGGCATGACGACCGCCACTTCGGCTTTGGCACCGTGAAGCTCCTCCCACGTCGCCGTGCGCGACTTGACGCCCGCCTCGCCGAGCGCGTCGGTGCCCCCCGCGGCCTCGATCATCTCGGGCACCCAGTGGCCGCCGATGAACGGTGGGTCGAGCCACTCAAGCGCCACAACGCGCGGCCGCGGCGCCTCTTCGACCGCCGTCCGAACGGCGGTCAGGCGCTCCCGGAGCTCGCCGCGGAGGTGCTCTCCGCGCTCCGGCACGCCGCACTCGGCGCCAAGGCGGACCAGGTCGGCAAGAACCTCGTCGAGTGTCTCGGGATCGAGCGAGAGCACGCCGGGGTCGCCAGGCAGGGTTCCCGCCACCTGGCACACGTCGTCATATGAGACGGCGCACACGGCGCAGAGGGCCTGGGTCACGATCAGGTCCGGCTCGAGCCGTTCGAGCTCTTGCGAATCGAGCCCGTAGATCGCCTCGCCCTTGGCGGTGAGCTCCCGCACGGCGGCGTCGATCTCGCGGGGCGTGAGCCCGTCGGGGATCTCGCTGCGAGTCAGGCGTGGGCGCTCCAGCGCTGCGGGCGGCCAGTCGCACTCGTGCGTGACAGCGACCACGTCGTCGCCCAGTCCGAGCGAGAAGAGCGCCTCGGTCGCGGACGGGACGAGACTGGCGATGCGCATGGGGGAGAGAATATGGTTGCGCATATGTCTATTGAGCGCCTTAGGCGCGAAAGAAGCAGGTGTTGGTAGTGGTGCAGAAGCTCGAAGATTCGGAGATCGAAAGCCGCCTCGCGGACCTCGAGGGCTGGGAGCGCGCCGGCGACGCTATTCGCAAGGCGTTTGAGCACAACGACTTCGTCGGCTCGGTGGACTTCGTGAAGGCGATCGTCGCGCCGGCCGAGGAGATGGGACATCACCCGGACCTCTCAATCTCGTGGGACACCGTCGAGGTAACGATCACCACCCATTCCGAGGGGGGCCTGACGGCCAACGACTTCGAGTTGGCCGAGCGCATAGATGGCCTCGTCTGAGACCGCGACCGACCCCCTGAGCCGGACCGAGATCCGCTTCCGCTCCGGGGAGGCTGATTGCGCAGGCGTCTTTGTCCGGCCCACGACAAGCGAGCCCGCGCCCTGTGTGGTGCTCGCCCACGGCTTCGGCGCCGTCAAGGAGGGTGGCCCGATCCGCTCGGCCGAGCGCTTCGCCGCGGCGGGCTTCGCGGGGCTGGCCTTCGACTATCGCCACTTCGGCGAGAGTGGGGGAGAGCAGCGGCAGCTCCTGAGCGCCAAGCGCCAGCTCGAAGACTGGCGCGCCGCCATCGCCCACGCCAGGACCCTCGACGGCGTGGACCCGGACCGGATCGGGCTCTGGGGCTCCTCGTACTCGGGCGGGCACGTCATCGCCCTCGCCGCGGACGATCCCTCGATCAAGTCGGTCATCTCGCAGTTGCCGCACACCGACGGGATCAGGACTCTCTTCAATGTCGGGCCCGCAGGAATCGCGCGACTGACCTACGCCGCCCTTCGCGACCTTGCCGCCGCGGCCCTCGGGCGCGGCGCTTGGAACATCCCGATCGTCGGCCCGCCGGACTCGATTGCTGCTATGACCACGCCGGACGCGGAGCCGGGCTACACCGCGATGTACGACGAGGGCTTCGAGTGGCGCAACGAGTTCACGCCCCGCGCGGCGATAGAGCTGTCGCTCTACAGCCCCGGGCGCCGCGCTAAAGACGTCTCTTGCCCGCTCCTCGTCCAGGTCTGCTCGGACGACGCGATCACGCCGCCCGCGCCGGCGATCGAGGCGGCGTCGGCGGCCCCCAAGGGCGAGCTCATCACCTACGCCGGGGTCGGCCATTTCGATATCTACCGTGGCGAGACCTTCGAGCGCGCCGTGGTGGACCAGATCGACTTCCTGAACAGGCATCTCGGAATTTGACGCGTCTGCTCCACGTCGTCGGCACGCGGCCGAACTTCGTGAAGATGGCGCCCGTCATCGGCGCCTGCCGCGAGCGCTTCGGCGAGTCGTCGAACGTCGTCGTCCACACTGGTCAGCACTACGACCGGGCGATGTCGGACGTGTTCTTCACGGAGCTCGGCGTCGCCGAGCCCGACCACATGCTGGGCGTCGGCTCGGGTTCCCATGCCGAGCAGGCGGCGCGCATAATCGAGCGGCTCGAGCCCGTCCTTCGCGACGAGCGCCCGGACCTGGTCATCGTGCCCGGCGACGTCAACTCGACGCTCGCGGCTGCATTGTGCGCGGCAGGCCTGGAAATCCCGATCGCCCACGTCGAGTCCGGCCTTCGGAGCTTCGATCGCGAGATGCCCGAGGAGATCAACCGGATCGTCGTGGACCACCTGTCGGAGATCCTGTTCCTCCACTCGGCCGAGGCGACCGAGAATCTGGCCGCCGAGGGCTCGCCGCCCGAGCGGGCCCACATGGTGGGAAACACGATGATCGACACCCTCGTAGCGCTCGAAGACCGGATCCGCTCGCAGGCCGCCGCCGGGGCCCTTGGGCTCCAGCAGGGCAGCTACCTCCTCGTCACGCTCCACCGGCCCGCGCTCGTCGACGGTGAGCTCCTGGCCGATGCGATGAACGCGCTCGCCGCGGTCGCGAGCGAGATGCCCGTGCTCTTCCCCGTCCATCCGCGCACCCGGGCGCGTCTGGAAGCCCTGGGCCTCGACTCGCAGGAGGGCGTCACCCTTGCCGAGCCGGCGGGATACCTCGACTTCCTCTCGCTCGAGGCGGACGCCGGCGCGGTGCTCACCGACTCGGGCGGGATCCAGGAGGAGACCACGTGGCTGGGCGTTCCCTGCTTCACCTTGCGCAACAACACGGAGCGCCCGGTGACGGTCCGCGCGGGCACGAACACGCTCCTCGGCCTTGATCCAGGGCGGATTGCGGAGATTCCGTCGCTCCTCGACGGCATCGACGCTAGCCCGCAACGTCCGGATTTATGGGATGGCCATGCGGCCGAGCGCATCGCTGGCGTAGTCGCGGATTGGTAGCTTCCGGGCGTGGCGCTTCCCTCCCTGATCCCCAAGGACAACGTCTTCTTCGACCTCTTCAACCGGTCGGGGCAGAACGGCCTGCACTCCGCACGGATGCTCTTGGAGATGCTCGAGGGGTGGCCGGCCTCCGAGGGGCTTGCCCGCGAGATCCTGCTGGCTGAGCAGGAGGGCGACAAGATCACGCATGAGCTGATCCAGCGCCTCAACTCGACCTTCGTCACGCCGATCGACTCCGAGGACATCTACGGCCTCGCGTCGGCCCTCGACGACATCACCGACTACATCGAGGAAACGTCGGACTTCATGGTCCTCTACAAGATCGAGGCGCCGATGGAGCAGGCAGTCGGCCTGGCGGCCGTCCTGGTCAAGGCGTGCGAGCAACTCGCTCTGGCCCTCGAGCACCTTCGCGGCTTCAAGGACCTGGACGCGTACCTGATCGAGATCCACAGGCTCGAGAACGAGGGCGACCGCCTCTACCGCGATGCGGTCGCCTCCCTGTTCGCGAACGGGATCGACCCGATGGTCGTGATCCGGTGGAAGGATGTCTTCACGGTGCTTGAGCGCGCCGTCGACGCCACGGAAACGGCCGCCCACATTCTCGAAGGAATCGCGATCAAGAACGCCTAGAACGGGCGCCGGGCTATGACAGAGGCCGATGTAATTCTCTACATCGTCATCGGGACGGCGCTCGCGTTCGACTTCACGAACGGATTTCATGACACCGCGAACGTCGTCGCGACCTCGATCTCAACCCGCGCCATGTCGCCTCGCGTTGCGGTCACCTATGCCGCGATCCTGAACTTCGCCGGTGCGTTCATCTCGCTCGAGGTGGCGGCGACCGTGGCGGAAGAGGTGGTGGAAGCCGACGTCATCACCCCGACCATCGTGTTCGCGGGCCTGGTCGGCGCGATCGTGTGGAACCTTGCGACGTGGTTCTACGGACTGCCATCCAGCTCGTCACATGCGCTCATCGGTGGCGTCGTGGGTTCGACGATTGCCGCCGTAGGAACCCAGGCGGTCCTGTTCGACGGCGTTGTGGGCAAGGTGCTCGTGCCCGCCCTGATCGCCCCGGTGGTCGCCTTCGTCGTCGGCGGCCTCGCGATCGTTGTCTGTTACCGGCTGGTCGGCAGGCAGCGGCCCGGCCCGGTCACGCGCGGGTTCCGCTTGGGGCAGATCGTCTCTGGAGGGATGCTCGCGCTCGCACATGGCACGAACGACGCTCAGAAGACGATGGGCGTGATCACGCTGGCGCTGATAGCCAACGGCACCCTCGCTTCAGGGTCGGACCCGCCTTTCTGGGTGATCATCTCCGCCGCGACGGCAATCTCCTTGGGCACCTACCTGGGCGGCTGGCGGATCATCCGCACCATGGGCACGCGCATCATCAAGATGGACGCCGCACAGGGGTTTTCGGCTCAGGGCGCGGGCTCGGCCGTGATCCTGGCCTCGACACACTTCGGATACCCGCTCTCGACCACGCAGGTGATCTCCGGCGCCGTCATGGGCGCGGGGGCCGGCAAGCGCGTCTCCGCGGTTCGCTGGGGCGTCGCCGGGAACATCGTCGTCGCTTGGTTGCTCACGTTCCCGATGGCCGCTGCCATCGGCGCGCTTCACCTATGGGGTGACCCAGATCTTCGGCGACGGCGCGGCCGGAGTCGTCCTGATCGCGGCGACAGGGGTGGCGCTGACCGTCTACGCCGTCAGTCGCAGATTCCGCCAGCCGGTGCCGGCATGAGTGTGATCGCGACCGTGGTCGACTGGGCCGCGCTCGGCGAGACAGTCCTCGCCTCGCTCATCGCAGGTGTGGGGGTGGCGTTCTTGTTCTCCCTCGGAATCCTCGGCGCAGCGAAGCTTTCCGACTCGTCCAGGGTTCCGGGCGTCATCGGGACGGTCGGCTACACGATGCTTGCCGTGATCGGCTTGGCCGGGACGATCGCGGCGGTCGTGTTCGGCCTGATCGTGATGACGAGCTAGCGACGTTCTACGTAGGATTTACCGGCGTGAGGGCCGCACGGAACATCGCGATCATCATGCTGCTGGCGCTTATCGTCGCCGAGGTGCCCGGCGGCGGCAACGTCGCCGACGGCATCTTCGCGGCGCTGACCGTCGGGTTCATGGTCGCGATTGCGGCGACCGTGTACTTCGCTTACCGCCAGAACCGGTTCGCGTACATGACCCTGCCGGACAGAAGCCGAGCGATCCTCCTGGGCTCGGCCGGTGCGATCACACTGGTCGTGGCGGGCTCGGACGAGGTGGTGGACTGGGCCGGCGGGGTCTTCATCCTCCTCGGCGTCATCGGGATCGGCCTGTATCTGATCTACACGGTCGTCATGGAGGCGCGTTCGGTCTAGCGCTCGCTGGCGCCCGCCTTTAGGCGCTGAATCGGCACACTGCGCCACCCACTCGCGCGCCGTCGCGACCTAGCGTCGCCGGCGATGAGACGGATTGCCTCCCATCGTGCGCAGGCCTCGGCCGAGCTTGTCGCGATCGTCCCGCTCCTCCTCGTGAGCGCCTTGGCGCTCGCGCAGGCGCTGGTCGCGGGCTGGGCGCTCCTCAGCGCCGGCGAGGCCGCCCGGTCCGCCGCTCGCATCGCCCACGTTGGCGGCGACGCAAAGGCGGCGGCGGGGGAGGCGCTACCCGCGGCGCTCGAGCCGGCTGATGTCGAGGTTGACGGCGCAGAGGTCCGGATCGAGGTCCAGGCCCCGGCGCTCCTCCCCGGCGTTCCCGAGTTCCCCGTGGCGGCGACGGCCGCTCTGGACCCGGAGGGCGGCGGGTGACGCGGCGCATCGTCAGGGCGCGGGCACAGGACGAAGGGCAAGCATCCCTCGAGCTCCTGGCGACGGTCCCGGCGATGGTGCTCGGCGCGATGATCGCGCTGCAACTGGCGATCACCGGCTACGCGCTTCACTTGGCGGATGGGGCGGCAGAGGCAGGCGCCCTTGCAGCTGCCGCCGGAACGGACCCGGAGGTCGCGGCGGCCGGCGCGCTTCCCGGCTGGGCCGCAGAGCGCGTAGAGGTCGCTGTCGACGGCGGCCGGGTCGAGGTGGCCGTACAGCCACCCGCTCCGCTCCCGGAGATCTCGAATGCCTTGGAGGTAACCGCCGAGGCATGGGCACGGAGCGCCGATGGAGGCTGAGGCCCCGCTTCTCGTGGCCGTCACGTCCTTGCCGGGAGCGGCGGGGGGAGCAGCGACTGCGGCCGCTGTCGGTGTCGCGGTCGCCCGCATAGACGATCGAGAGCCACTGGGCGTTGTTGTCGTTGACACCGAGTCCGGCTCACGCCCACGGCCGACGCTTGTTTCGTCAACCGCCGCGCGCAGCTTGGAGTCCAGGCTCCGCACGGACCTTCCCGCCGTGGCCCGCGGCGCCATCTGCGCGGTCACCGCGACAAAGGAGTCGCTCCCGGACGCCATCGACATCTGCCGAGAGTCGGGCGCGGCCACGGTCGTCGTCCACGGCGAGCCCGCCCTCTGGAGAGAGCTGGTCGATA
Source organism: uncultured bacterium (assembly GCA_963725035.1). Classification (GTDB taxonomy): domain Bacteria; phylum Actinomycetota; class Thermoleophilia; order Solirubrobacterales; family 70-9; genus JALZKA01. The sequence continues at coordinate 320,275 of CAVRWX010000011.1, forward strand.
CCGGCGAGGTCGGCGCGGCCGTCCTGCGCGCTGACACGAAGGCATCGCGGCCATTGACGGCTCTCGCCGCGCGCGACCTGATCAGCGCCGGCACCCCGACCTGCGTCATGCCGCGCCCGCCAGGCCTGGTCGCGACACGCCGCGCGCTCGCCGGAATCGAGTCCGGGGGGGAACTCGGGCTCCGTTCAGCGCGCTTCGCCCGGCGGTTCGTGCGAGCGCAGGACGGCCAGGCCGTCCCGCTCACGCTGTTTCTCGCCTTGGCGACGGTGGTCGCGGGGATGCTTCTCGCGATCCTGGGCTCGGCCGCTACGGGCGCGTCGCGCTTCCAGCGCGCGGCCGACCTTGCGGCGGTGTCGGCGGCGCGCTCACTGCGTGACGATCACCACCGGCTCTTCCTTCCGGCGACGCTGCCCAGCGGCCTTCCCAACCCGGCGCATATGAGCGATTCCGAATACCGGCAGCGGGCGACCGCCGCGGCCCTCGAGGCGGCGGCCGCGAACGGCGCCGACGAGGTGACGACGACCGTGACCTTTCCCGGCGCCACCTTCGCGCCGACTCGGGCCCGTGTCGATATGAGCGCGGCGCCGGCTCTCGCCGGCGAAGAGTCAGCCTCCGAGGTGCGGGTAAGGGCCGTCGCCGAGGCCTATCCGGCGAGCGCCGCGCCTGTCGGCACCGCCGAGGCGTCGGGCGGCGGCTACTCAGGTCCGCTCGCGACGCGCCAGGGAGAGGGGATGCGCCCTGACGTTGCAAGGGCGTTCGACGCGATGTTCGCCTCCGCCTCCGGTGCCGGCCATGCCCTCACGATCAACTCCGCATTTCGCTCCGACGCGGAGCAAGCGGTGCTCTTTGCGGCCAACCCCGACCCCCGCATGGTCGCCAGGCCGGGCACCTCGCTCCACCGCTGCGGGACCGAGCTCGACCTTGGGCCGTCGAGTGCGTACGGCTGGCTCGCGGCTAACGCACAGCGCTTCGGCTTCGTTCAGCGCTACTCCTGGGAGGCGTGGCATTACGGCTACGTGCGTGGGCCGGTGCCGTGCTCCGCTCTGGGCGAGCGCATCGCCGCAGGAGGCGACGGCGCAAGCTTCCGGGCGGGCCTGCCCTCGTTCGTCCCTGCCCGCTTTCGCGGAGCCTCTCGCGCAAGCCGCATCGCGCTGGAACGTGCCCGTCAACGTTCTGGCCGCGCAGCTCCTCGCCGAGTCGAACTTCAACCCGCTCGCCGTCTCGCCCGCCGGCGCCAGCGGCATCGCCCAGTTCATGCCGGGGACGGCAGCCTCCTATGGCCTGCACGATCCGTTCGATCCCGACGCGGCCATCGACTGCCCAGGCCCATCTGATGTCCGACCTCATCCGCCAGTTCGGCGACGTCTCGCTTGCGCTTGCCGCCTACAACGCCGGCCCCGCGCCCGTCGCGGCCTGCTCGTGCGTTCCGTCTTACCCCGAGACCCAGGCATACGTCGCTCGCATCCTCGGGCTGATGGGCGGCGTGGGGGCGAGTGCGCCGCCCGCCCTCGAGGTGCGTCTGATCGGCTGACTTGCTGTCACGATTATTTCGTGTTACTATCGGTAATGTGAAATGGCATCCGCAACACGCCGATACACCAAGGTCGCACGCGCCCGCTCCGAGGAGCGGACCCGGGTAGAACTGCTCGACGCGGCTGAACGCGCGTACTTCTCCGGCTCGTGGGAAAGGACGACTCTTGCCGACGTCGCGGCAGAAGCCGGGACGACCAAGCAGACGCTCATCCGCCATTTCGGTTCGAGGGACGGCCTGGTCCAAGCCGGAGCTGAGCGGTCCTTCGAGCGCATCGGCGAGCAGCGGATGGCCGCGCCGGTCGACGACATCGCAGGCGCGGTCGACAACCTCCTGGACCACTACGAGGAGGTCGGCGATCGGGCACTCGTGCTCAGCGCCGCAAGGGGAGACGACGCGATGGGCGAGTTCGCCGCGGCAGGCAAGAAGTTTCACCACGGGTGGGTCGACCACGCTTTCGGCGCCTGGCTCTCCAAACGCGGGTCTGCTGAAAGGAAGCGCATCCGCGGCGCGCTCATCGCCCTTTGCGACGTGCAGACCTGGGCCATCTTGTCCCGCGACCTGGGCTTTCCGCGCGCTCAGGTGCGGGCGACCTTGATCACCGCAATCGAACGGTTACTCCTGGAGGAGACGACATGAAGGTCCTTGCCTACACCTCGCCTGCGCGAGGCCACCTGTTCCCGCTCATGCCGATCCTCGACGAGCTCTCGCGCCGGGGTCACCAGGTCTCGGTGAGAACCCTCGCCTCCCAGGTTCCGATGCTGCGCGAGCGCGGCTTCGACGCCAAGTCGATCTCGGCCGAGATCGAGGCGATCGAGCACGACGACTACCTCGGCAAGACGCCGCCCGCACGGGTGAAGCGCGCGATGCTCACCTTCACGAGTAGGGCGCCGCTCGACGGGGCCGACCTGGCAGCGGCGATCGCCGAGGAGTCCCCCGATGCGCTCATCGTCGATTGCATGAGCTGGGGCGCGGCCGCGGTCGCCGAGCGCTGGGGAGGACCGTGGGCCCAGTGGTTCCCCTACCCGTTGCCGGTGTCGTCACGCGACGTGCCGCCGTTCGGTCTGGGCCTGGCGCCGGCCACCGGGCCCGCCGGCAGGCTGCGCGACCGCGTTCTGCGCCCCCTGCTCACGGGGACGCTGGAGAGAGCAAGCCTGCCCGAGCTGAATGTCACGCGCGAGAAGCTGGGCGTGCGGCCGATCGAGAACGCCGACGAGCTGTTCCTCGCTGCGCCGCTCCTCCTCTACATGACGGCCGAGCCGCTGGAGTACCCGCGGTCGGACTGGCCTCAGTCGGTGCGGATGGTCGGCCCATGCTCCTGGGATCCGCCTGCGGACCCTCCCGCCTGGCTCGCCGAGATCGACAAGCCAATCGTCCTCGTCAGCACCTCTTCCGAGTTCCAGGACGATGGGAAGCTGGTGACGACCGCGCTCGAGGCACTTGCGACGGAAGACGTTCAAGTGATCGCGACGCTCCCGTCAGCCGACGTTCCCGCCTCGGTGCCCGCCAACGCGCGAGTCGAGCCGTTCGTGCCCCACGCGCCGATTCTCGAACGCGCGGCGTGCGCGATCACGCATGGCGGTGCGGGAGTGACCATGAAGGCGCTCGCGGCTGGAGTGCCGGTGTGCGTCGTTCCCTTCGGCCGCGATCAGCCTGAGGTCGCCCGCCGCGTCGAGATCGCGGGCGCGGGAACGCAGGTGTCGCCCTCGAAGCTCAACGCCGAGCGCCTCCGCGACGCTGTGCGCAATGCGATGACGATGAAGGAAGGCGCCGCGCGAGTCGCCGCGGGGTTCGAGGCGACCGGCGGGGCAGCCTCTGGGGCGGATGCGTTCGAGGCCGTCGTTGCCGATCGAAAGCGAGTGCCAATAGGCTCCAGCTGATGGACCTTCCGGTCACCATCAGCGGCATCGACGGGATGCAGGATTTGCTCGGTCAGCCGATCGGCCCGACCGAGTGGCGCGACGTCACCCAGGCCGACATCGACAGGTTCGCCGACCTCTCAGGCGACGACCAGTGGATCCACGTGGACGTCGAGCGCGCCAAGGCCGAGAGCCCGTTCGGGACCACTATCGCCCACGGCAACCTGACCCTCGCGATGATCGACGGCTTCCGCATCCAGCTCATCAAGGTCGAGGGCGTAAAGCTCGGCGTGAACATGGGCTGGAACAAGGTCCGCTTCCCGGCGCCCGTGCCGGCTGACAGCCGCGTCCGCGCCACCGCAGAGCTCATCTCCGTCGATGAGCTGGAAGGCGGCTGGTACCAGTCGGTCACCAAGTTCACGCTCGAGGGCGAGGACCAGGAAAAGCCCGTGTGCGTCGCCGAGTCGGTTGGACGCGCGCTCGCCGGCTGACGAGCGCGCAACGGAACGAGTCCTACTCGACCGTGAGGTCGCCCTCCATGCCGGCCTCGCGATGGCCTGAGACGGAGCAGTAGAAGATGTAGTCGCCGGGCTCGAGCTCGACCGTTGCCGAGGTCGATTCGCCCGTGACGGTCTCCGTGCCACCGAGGTCGCTGCCGTCGGAGCCCTCGATCTCGACGTTGTGCGGGACGGACGAGGGGTTGTCCAGCTCAAGCGTCACGGAGCCGGCCTCGGTCTCAGCCGAGTCCTCCTCGAAGGCGAGGCTGCCGTCCTCGGCCGCGGTGAAGGCGACGCGTGCCGCCGCCTCCCGAGCTGGCGGTGTCCTCGGTAGTCGTTTCCTCGGTCGCGGTCTCGGTGGAACCGGACTCGCTCGACTCGTCATCGTCGTCCCCGCAAGCGATGAGCCCAAACGGCGCGATCGCGGTGATGGCCAGGGCGACAGAAAGCTTCTTCTTCACGAGGAGGTCCTTTCTCGGGGGAACACCGGCAGTGTAAATACTTGAACACGCAGCGTGAGGGCGCCTCACGCCAACGTTTATCCGCTCCACGCCTGCCTAACCTTGAAGGTATGGCGGAAATCGAGATCGAGCGCGACCTTCAGTCGGCAGAGGGCGCTTCGATCGCCGAGCAGCGCAGGGCGCTCCCCGACGAACCGGGCGTCTACATCTTCCGCGACACGGAGGGCAAGGTCCTCTACGTAGGCAAGGCCCGATCGATCAGAAAGCGCGTCGGCGGGCACTTCTCGGGCAAGACCAGGACCCGCGCGATGACCGAGCAGGCCTCGTCGATTGAGTTCCTGGTGACGAACACGGAGGCGGACGCGCTGCTCGCTGAGCAGCAGTTCATCAAGCGCCACAGGCCGACCTTCAACATCCGACTCCGAGACGACAAGTCGTATCCATACATCGGGATCTCGCTCGACGAGGAGTACCCGCGCGTCTACTTCACGCGTGAGCGTCACCGCTCGGCGCGCCTCTATTTCGGCCCGTACTCGAACGCCAAGCGCACGCGTGAGACGCTCGAGATCCTCGGCAAGCTCTTCCAGTACCGCACATGCGACGGGCCAGAGCCCGGCCGGCGCTCCGGGGTGCCATGCCTCGACTACTACATCAAGCGCTGCCAGGCGCCCTGCGTCGGCTATATCGATCGCGAGGAGTACCGACGCAATATCGACGCGATCGCGAGCTTCCTGTCGGGCCGCTACCGAGACGTCGAACGCGACCTCGAGCGCAAGATGGAGGAGGCATCAGGCGAGGAGGAGTTCGAGCGCGCGGCCGTCTACCGCGACCGCCTGGAGGCCGTTCGCTCGCTGATGGAGCGCCGAAGCGTGGCGGGGGAGACGCTCGACAACGCTGACGTGATCGCGGTCGCAACAGAGGAGGACACCGCGAACGCGCAGGTCTTCCAGGTTCGCGACGGCATCCTCGCCGAGCGCCAGAGCTTCTACATGACCAACGCCGGCGGGCGCGAGGAGGGCGAGGTGATCGAGGAGTTCGTCGCTCAGTACTACTCGGCAGCGCCGTCGATTCCGCGGCTCATCGTGGTCGGCGAGGCGGTGCGAAGCCGCGTCAAGGTCTTGGAGGATGCGCTTGCGATAAGCAGGGGCGGAACTGTCGAGGTGCGGGTCTCCGAGCGCGGAGACAAGAGGCGGGTCCGAGAGTTGGCCGAGCGGAATGCTCGCTTGGCGCTCAAGCAGGACAAGCTCCGCTCCGAACGGCGCCGCTCGCAGCGGGTCGACGCGGTCGCGGCGCTTCAGGAGGCGCTCCGGATGGACAACCTGCCGATCCGCATCGAGGGCTTCGACATCTCGAACATCGGCGGCGAGCACACGGTGGCGTCGATGGTGGTCTTCGAAGGCGGCGCCCCGAAGAAGTCCGACTACAGGCGCTTCCGGATCCGTGGGGACCGCACGGGCGGACCCGACGACTTCGCCTCCATGAACGAGGTGCTCTCGCGGCGCGTGTCGCGCCTGGTGGAACAGGCGGACCGATCACCACACGACGCCGAGCGCGATGCGAGCTTCGCTTCCATGCCGGACCTGATCATGATCGACGGCGGCAAGGGCCAGCTCTCGTCGGGCATGAAGGCGATTGGGACGCTGACCGACCGGGGGGTCATCGTGATCAGCCTCGCCAAGCGCCTCGAGGAGATCTATGTGCCCGGCCGTTCCGCGCCGCTCGAGGTCCCGCCGGACTCTCCCGCCTCGCATCTGATCCAACGCGTGCGCGACGAGGCCCATCGCTTCGCGATCGACTTTCACCGGAACCGCCGTGACAAGGCGATGACGCGCTCCCTGCTCGACGAGCTGCGCGGTGTCGGCCCCGCTCGTAAGCGCGCGCTTCTCAGCCACTTCGGCTCGCCGGAGCGGATCGTCGCCGCCACACGCGAGGAGATCGAGGCCGTTCCCGGTATTCCTGGCAAGATCGCGCGCGACATCCATCGCCAGCTCAACAAGTCGGGATGAAGACCCAGGCCGAGCTGTTCCCGGAGCCGGTCGAGCTCTGGGTGATCACCGGTTACTCGGGCGCGGGCAAGTCGGAGGCCATCGCCGCGTTCGAGGATTCAGGATTCTTCTGCGTCGACAACCTGCCGCCGCGGATGATCGGATCGCTTGGCGAGCTCTTCGGCCACGAGGGGTCGATGGTCCGCCACGCCGCAGTTGTGACCGACGTGAGGGGGCGCGGCTACTTCGACGAGCTCCAGGCGGTCATCGGCGAGCTCGACCACGACGGCTTGGACTTGAAGGTGCTCTTCCTCGAAGCGGGCGAGGAGACGCTCATGGACCGCTTCAAGGAGACCCGCCGGAGGCATCCGCTCGCGCCCGACGGGCGCGTGATCGAGGGGATCAGAGCGGAGCGTGAGGTGCTGGGGCCGCTTCGAGAGACGGCCGACGTCGTCGTCGATACGTCAGGCCTGACGGGAGCGATGCTCAGGCGGAGGATCGCGAACGAGCTGCTCGGGCCGAAGGACGAGCGCCGCCGCCTGGCGCTGACCCTGCTCACGTTCGGGTTCAAGAACGGCCCGCCTCGTGACGCCGACCTGATGTTCGACGTTCGCTTCCTGCCGAACCCGCACTACCGCGAGGACCTGCGCCCGCTCACCGGGATGGACCCTGCGGTCGTCGAGCACGTCGAGGCAGGAGAGCTCGCGGGCGAGTTCTACCGCCGCGTGCTCGGATTGCTCGACTTCCTGGTCCCGGCCTACGTGGCCGAGGGCAAGACGCACCTCACGATCGCGATCGGCTGCACAGGCGGACGGCACCGCTCGATCACGGTCGCGAACCGCATCGCGAGGCACCTCCAGGACCGCACGGACGTCGCGGTGCGGGTGGTGCATCGCGACACGCCGCTCAGCTGACGGACTACGCTAGTCCTTCTCTCCGGTTAGGCATCTCTCTTCAAGGCCCAGGGCGGGTGTCAAACAGGTACATGCTCAACTCATCCGCATAGATGGACGCGACTCAATGACCCAGCCGGCGATTCAGATCGACGGGTTGCACAAGTCGTACGGCTCGCAAGAAGCCGTGCGCGGAATCGACCTCTCCGTCGAGGCCGGCGAGGTCTTCGCATTCCTTGGGCCAAACGGCGCCGGCAAGACCACGACGGTGGAGATCCTCGAGGGCTATCGCGAGCGGACCGCCGGCGATGTCAGCGTCCTTGGCGTCGACCCTAAGGACGGGGACCGTGAGTGGCGGGAGCGCATCGGCATCGTCCTCCAGGAGTGCCGCGTCGAACCGCTCCTCTCCGTGCGCGAGACGCTCGAGCTCTACGCCGGCTACTACCGGTCGCCCCGAGATGTCGACGAGACGATCGCCCTCGTCGGGCTCGAAGGCAAGGCTGACGATCGCGCCGGCAAGCTCTCGGGCGGCCAGCAGCGCCGCCTTGACGTCGCGATGGCGCTGGTCGGGGACGCCGAGCTGCTCTTCCTCGACGAGCCGACGACCGGCTTCGACCCGTCGGCGCGCCGGCAGGCCTGGGAGGTCATCGCGAGCCTCCGCGAGCTCGGAAAGACGGTCTTCCTCACCACTCACTACATGGACGAGGCGCAGTTCCTCGCCGACCGCGTGGCGATCATCCGCGACGGGCTGATCGTCGCCGAGGGCGCGCCGAACGAGCTCGGCGGGCGCGCGGAGAGAGCCAGCGCGATCCGCTTTCTGCTTCCGCCCGGCGTCTCGGCAAAGGATCTGCCGGACGGCCTGGGCCGCGTCGAGTCCGAGCTTCGCGGCGCGGGGGTCGCCATTGCCACGGACGATCCGGTGCGCACGCTGAACGATCTCACCAGATGGGCCATGGAGCGCCGCTACGAGCTCAGCGGTCTCGAAGTCACGCGCCCGAGCCTCGAGGACATGTACCTCGAACTGACGGAGGAGCCAGCATGAGCGCTGTCGCTCTGGTCAGGCACCAGTACCGCTACGACAGGCGTGTCTTCTGGCGGAGCCCGGCGTCCGTGTTCTTCACGGTGATGCTGCCGCTGATTTTCCTGTTCATCTTCTGCGAGATCTTCGGCAACGACACGATCGAAGAGCGCGGGAACATCTCGATCGCGACCTACTACGTGCCAGGGATCATGACCCTCGCGATCGTGTCCGCGACGCTCGTGAGCCTTGCGATCTCGCTCGTCGAGGCGCGCGAGTCAGGAAGGCTCAAGCGCGTGCGCTCGACCCCCTTGCCCACGTGGGCGACCGTCGCCGGACGCGTCGGCAACGCGGTCGTCATCTCGCTACTCATGACCGTGATCGTGACTCTGATCGGCTACGTCGTCTACGACGTGGAAGTGCCGACCTCGACAGCCCCAGCGCTGTTGGTGTCAATCCTGGTTGGCGCTGCCGCGTTCTCGTGCTTGGGCTTCGCGCTGACCGCCGCTATCCCCAACGAGGATGCGGCTCCGGCGATCACCAACGTCGCCGTGCTTCCCCTGTACTTCCTCTCGGGCGTGTTCATCCCCGACCCTGATATCCCCGACGGCGTCCTCGACTTTGCCTCCGTGTTCCCGATCCGCAACTTCTTCGAGGCACTCCTCACTGCTTTCGATCCTGCAACCACCGGAGCCGGATTCGAGTGGGGCAGCCTTGGCATCGTGGCGCTCTGGGGAGTGGGCGGCTTGCTCCTCGCGATGCGCTTCTTCCGCTGGGCCCCGCGCAACTAGTCACTGAATAGATTCATCTGAGTGATCCACCACGTAAGCGTCGAGGTCTCCGATTTGGAGCGAAGCGGGCAGTTCTACGACGCCGTCTTGGGCGCACTCGGCTGGCGCCGCCACGTCGAGTCCGACGACCAGATCGGCTGGGGGATCGTGCGCCCCATCTTCTATGCATCGACGCGCCACGCACCGGGCGCGTCAGGCGGGCACATCTGTCTGGAATCCCCAGGCATCTCGGGTGTGAAGGGCGCTTGGGAGTCAGGGATCGACAATGGCGGCAAGGACGACGGCCCCCCGGGACAGCGGCCCGAATACGGTGCCACCTACTACTCCGCCTACCTGCTCGACCCGGACGGCAACCGGATCGAGATCGCGGTCGGCGCCCACTGACAAACTCAACTCAAGAAACTAACCAGGAGGAAAGAAACATGGCAGTCAAGGTCGGCATCAATGGCTTCGGGCGTATCGGGCGCAACCTCTTCCGGGCGGCGCACGAGTCGGACGCGGACCTCGACATCGTCGCCGTCAACGACATCACCGACAACGCGACGCTCGCCCACCTCTTGAAGTACGACTCGATCCTGGGCCGGTTCCCCGGTGAGGTAACCGAGGGTGGCGGCTCGATCACCGTCGACGGCAAGCAGATCAAGGTCTTCGAGGAGCGTGATCCTGCCGACCTGCCCTGGGGCGACATCGGCGTGGACGTCGTGATCGAGTCGACCGGCCTCTTCACCAAGCGCGACGACGCGAAGAAGCACCTGGATGCGGGAGCGAAGAAGGTGATCATCTCGGCGCCGGCCACAGAGCCCGATGTGACGGTCGCGCTCGGCGTCAACTTCGAGTCTGACTATGACCCCGAGTCACACCACATCATCTCGAACGCATCGTGCACGACCAACTGTCTCGCACCAATCGCGAAGGTCATCAACGACGCCTTTGGCATCGAGCACGGGCTAATGACGACAATCCACGCCTACACAGCGGACCAGCGGCTTCAGGACATGCCGCATTCGGACCTGCGCCGCGCGCGCGCCGCAGCGCTCAACCTGATCCCGACGACCACCGGCGCAGCCAAGGCCGTCGGCCTCGTTCTGCCGGAGCTGGAGGGCCGCCTGAACGGCTTCGCGATGCGGGCTCCGGTCGCCACGGGCTCCGTGGTCGACCTCGTCGCCATCGTCGGCAAGGAGACGTCGAAGGACGAGATCAACGCGGCCGTGAAGGCGGCAGCGGAGGGCCCGCTCAAGGGGATCCTCTCCTACACGGAGGATGAGATCGTCTCGACGGACATCGTCAAGGACCCGCACTCGTCGATCTTCGACGCTGGCCAGACCATGGTCATGGAGGGCACGATGGTGAAGGCCGTCTCCTGGTACGACAACGAGTGGGGCTATTCGAACCGGGTCGTCGAGCTGGCCACCAAGGTCCTCGGGTAGCGCTCGGCTTGGCGCACGGCTTTCGCAGCGTCCGGGAGGCGCCGGCCGAGGGCAAGCGCGTACTGGTTCGCGCAGACCTGAACGTGCCGCTTGCCGATGGCGAGATCACGGACGACACGCGTATTCGTGCGGCCTTGCCCACGGTCCAGCTGCTCTTGAAAGAGGACGCGAGCGTCGTCCTCGTCTCGCATCTCGGCCGGCCAGAGAGCCGAGACGAGTTCTCGATGCGCCCGGTGCGCGACCGGCTGGCCAGGCACCTGAACGTGCCCGTCGAGCTGGCGTCAGGCGTGGTCGGTGACGATGTTGTCTCCAGGGCCGAGGAACTCGAAGCGGGTCAGGTGCTCCTGCTCGAGAACAGCCGCTGGGAGAAGGGGGAGACGCAAAACGACCCCGACCTCGCCACTGGCCTGGCCGATCTGGCAGACCTCTACGTGAACGACGCGTTCGGCGCCGCGCACCGCGCCCACGCGACGACCGAGGGCGTGGCGCACCTCCTGCCGGCGTACGCAGGGCTCCTGCTCGAGCGCGAGCTCTCCGAGTTGACGGCGCTCCGCGACGACCCCGAGCGGCCGCTGGTCGTGGTTCTCGGCGGAGCCAAGGTGTCGGACAAGATCGGTGTCCTCGACCGTTTCTTGGAGGTCGCGGACAAGGTGCTGATCGGCGGCGCGATGTGCTTCGCGTTCTTCCAGGCGCGAGGCGTCGGCATCGGCGACTCGCTTCTCTCCGAGGAGGACGTGCCCCTGGCCGAGGAGCTCCTCGAAAAGTCGGAGCGCTCCAGATGCGAGCTTGAGCTTGCCCACCGACCTCGTCATCGGCGACTCTTTCAGCGCCGACGCCGAGCGCAAGGAGATCAACGGCATCGAGGTGCCGGACGGCTGGATGGGCCTCGACGTCGGGCCAAAGACGACAAGCCGGTATGCGGATGCAATCGAAGGCGCGGGATCCGTCCTTTGGAACGGCCCGATGGGGGCGTTCGAGATGGAGCCTTTCGCCGCCGGCACGCGAGGCGTCGCTGAGGCCGTCGCGGCTTCCTCGGCGCACACGGTCGTCGGCGGCGGGGACTCCGCGGCCGCGCTCGTCGCGTTCGGCCTGGATCAGGACGTGGACTGGCTCTCGACCGGAGGCGGCGCGTCGCTTGAGCTCCTGGAGGGCAAGGAACTGCCGGGCGTAGCCGCGCTCGCTCAGAATGGTGATGCCAACGAAAAGGATGTGACATGAGCGAGCGCCGGCCGTACCTCGCAGCGAACTGGAAGATGCAGAAGACGGTTGAGGAGACCGAGGACTTCCTCGACCGCTTCCTGGGTGAGATCGGCGACCTCTCGGACTCTGACATCGTGATCTGCCCGCCGTTCACATCGCTGGCAACGGCTGTTGATCGCTGCAGGCGCAGCCCGGTCAAGGTCGCGGCGCAGAACATGCACGAGGCCGACTCCGGCGCCTACACCGGCGAGATCTCAGCCTCGATGCTCACCTCGCTCGGGGTCGAGGCCGTGATCCTGGGCCACTCCGAGCGCAGGGCGCTGTTCGCCGAGACCGACGAGGCGCTTGCGCAGAAGCTCGTCACCGCTCTTCGCGCCGAGCTCCAGCCGATCCTCTGCATCGGCGAGTCCGAGGAGGAGCGCGAAGAGGGCCTGACAGAAGACGTGTCTGCGCCGGCAGCTCGAGGCGGACCTGGAGCCGGTGGAGGATCAGCATCTGCCGCGGATCGTGATCGCGTACGAGCCGATCTGGGCGATCGGGACGGGCAAGACCGCCACTCCCGACCAGGCTGAGGAGGCGGTCGGATTCGTCCGCTCGATCGTCGCCGAGCGCAATGAGGAAGCCGCCGCGCAGATCCGGATCCTCTACGGCGGCTCGGTCAAGCCCGAGAACGCCGAGGAGCTTCTCGGGCGGGAGGAGATCGACGGCGCCTTGGTAGGCGGGGCGAGCCTCGAACCCGCGGACTTCCTGGCGATCTGCGAAGCGGCGTGAGCCTGCCGCCCGGACCCGTCGAGCTGCCCGCACCCTCCGTGGCGCTGGTGATCCTGGACGGCTGGGGGCTCGCGCCCGACTGGCCCCGGCAATGCGATCTCGCAGGCGGACACCCCGGTCTTCGACCAGCTCTGGGCTGAGAACGCTCATACGCAGCTGTCGGCGTCGGGCCGCGACGTCGGGCTCCCGGACGGGCAGATGGGCAACTCGGAGGTCGGTCACATGAACCTTGGGGCGGGCGCCATCGTCAAGCAGGACCTCGCGCGCATCGATGACGCGATCGCCGACGGCTCCTTCTTCGAGAACGAGGCGCTTGTCGCCGCGTGCAAGGCAGCCCGGGAGTCGCCGCGCGGCCGCCTGCACCTGATGGGGCTGGTCTCCGATGGCGGCGTTCACTCCGGCTGGGAGCACATCGAGGCGCTCATCGAGCTTGCCGCGCGCGAGGGCGTCCCGGACCTCGTCGTGCATGCGTTTACGGACGGCCGCGACACCCTTCCCAAATCCTCTGCGGGCTATATCCCCGAGCTGGAGCGCTGGCTCCGGCTTGCCGGCCGTGTGGGCACCGTCAGCGGGCGCTATTACGCGATGGACCGCGACACCCGCTGGGAGCGCACCAAGCTCGCCTACGACGCGCTGGTGCACGCACAGGGCGCCAGCGCGGGGACAGCGGAAGAAGCCGTGAATGACGCGCACGAGGCTGGCGAGACCGACGAGTTCATCAAGCCCGCCGTGATCGGCGACTACGACGGCATGGCTCCAGGCGACGTCCTCATCCACTTCAACTTCCGCCCGGACCGCACGCGCCAGCTCGTTCGCGCCCTGGCCGAGCCGGACTTCGACGAGTTCTCGCGCTCAGGCGCGCCGGAGTTCGAGCTCACGACGCTCACCCAGTACCGCGAGGGCTGGCCGTATCCGATCGCCTTTCCGCCCAGGACGCCCGAGACGACGCTGGCGGAGGTACTGGCCGGTGAGGGCGCAGGCCAGCTCCATGTTGCCGAGACCGAGAAGTACGCGCACGTCACCTACTTCTTCAATGGCGGGCGCGAGGAGGAGTGGGAGGGTGAGGAGCGCCGCTTGGTGGAGTCGCCACGCGATGTCGCCACCTACGACGAGAAGCCCGAGATGAGTGCCGGTGCGGCCGCCGACGCTTTCATTGACGGCTGGAAGGACGCCTCGCCGCGCTTCGGCATCCTCAACTTCGCGAATCCCGACATGGTCGGGCACTCCGGCGTGATCCCGGCAGCGGTCAAGGCGGTGGAAGCGGTGGATGACTGCCTCGGTCGTGTCGTCGCGGCCGTGCACGAGAGTGGCGGAGCGATGATCGTCACGGCCGACCACGGCAACGCCGACAACATGCTGGAGCCGGACGGCTCGCCGAACACCGCGCACTCCACGAACCCGGTGCCCTTCATCGTCACGGCGCGGGACGTGGATCTCGACGACGGCGGCATCCTGGCCGACGTCGCTCCGACCGCGCTCGCCCTACTGGGGATCGACCAGCCGGCCGAGATGACCGGCCGTTCGCTGCTCTCCTCTTAGGCATGCGCGAAGACCCAAACCGCCTCAGCTTCGAGATCGAGGCGCGCGACGGCACCGCTCGCACCGGGAAGCTCGTTACGCCACGCGGCGAGGTCGTAACGCCGGCATTCATCCCGCTCGCAACGACGGGGGCGGTCAGAGGTCTCGATACCGACGAGGTGGCGGCGCTCGGCTACGAGATGGTCCTGGGCAACACGTTCCACCTCGACCTCCGCCCAGGCCACGAGCAGATCCACGCGCTCGGCGGCCTGCACGAGTTCATGAACTGGGACGGGGCGATCATCACCGACTCGGGTGGCTTCCAGGTCTTCTCGCTCGCACACGGGAACGTCGCGGACGAGATCAAGGGCCGGCGCGGCAGCGCGGGCAACCACGGCGCCATTCTTGACATCGCCGAGGAGGGGGTGCGCTTTCGCTCCTACCTGGACGGCGTCGAGCGCTTCATGGGCCCCGAGGAGTCGATGGGTATCCAGGCCGCGCTCGGCTCCGACATCGCGCTGGTCTTCGACGAGTGCACGCCGTATCACGCCGATCTGGACTACACCGCCCGGTCGACCGAGCGGACCCACCGCTGGCTGGACCGGTGCCTCAAGTGGCACGAGAGTGAGGGACCACCGGGTCAGGCCGTCTTCGGGATCGTGCAGGGCGGCGTCCACGAGGAGCTTCGCCGGAGCTCGGCCGAGCGCGTAAGCGCCGCGGCGATCGACGGCATCTCAATCGGCGGCACGCTCGGCCGCGACAAGGACGAGATGGCGGGCGTGCTCGAGCTGACCGTTCCGCTCCTGCCGGCTGACGCACCGAAGCATCTCCTGGGAATCGGCGAGCCTGACGACCTCCTCAACTTCATCGCCCTGGGCATTGACGTCTTCGACTGCGCGGTGCCGACTCGACTGGGACGGCATGGCGTGGCGCTCGCGCCATTGCCCGGAGATCGCTTCCGGATGAACGTGCGCTCACCCGACCTGGCCGAGGACGAGAGCCCGCTCGTCGAGGGGTGCCCGTGCTCGGCATGCGCTCGCCACACCCGCGCCTACCTCCATTACCTGGCCCGCGCCGAGGAGCTGACGGCCGTTCGCCTTCTCACGCTCCACAACCTGACGTACCTGGAGCGCCTGGTGCGGGGTGCGCGCGAGGCGATCGCGGAGGGTCGCTACGACGAGTACCGCAGCGCCGGGCTTGCTGGCGCTCCGCCCTGGGCCGCCTGACCGCTACTGGGTGTTGTCGCCGACGAGCTCCTTGAGCTTGTCGATCTGATCGTTGATCTCGTCCGAGATGAAGTCGCCGAGGTCGGTGTTCTGGCCGGCGTCGGTGAGGACCAGGACGACGATGGCGATCACGGCGGCCAGAATGGCGACCAGGAACAGCACGCCAAGAGCGCGCAGGAAGCGGGAGCCGCCTGACGGCTTCTGGGCCTGGACGGGCACTGGGGCAGGCGCCGCGGCAGCCCGGCGGGGCGGGCGGTAGGCGGGCTCGGGTGAGATGGGCGTTGCGATGTCGGGCGAATCCATCGCGCGCGTAGCGGCCGTAGCAGCGCCGCCGGCGATGAGCGCCCGGGTCGGCATTTCGTCCGAGGCGACCGGCGGCTCGCGACCCGAGACGCCCGCGCGCAGGGCGGCAGAGAACTCCTTGGCGGTGGAGTAGCGGTGGTCGACCTCTCCCTCAAGCGCGCGAAGGACGGCGGTCGAGAGCGTCTCGGGCACCGCCGAGTCGTATGAGGTGGGTGGGAGGGGACTCTCGGACTCGCGGCGGATTGCCAGCTCGGCGAGGCTCGAGCCCTCCCAGGGCAGCCGGGCCGTGAGCATCTGGTAGATCACGACGCCCAAGGCATAGACGTCCGCAGCGGGGGTCGCTTCGCCGCCGCGCGCTTGTTCGGGAGCGAGGTAGGCGGCCGTCCCGACCACGGAGCCGACCTGGGTGATCCGGGTTTGCTCGGCCGCTCGCGCAATGCCGAAGTCCGTCAGCTTGATGGTCATCTCGTCGGTCTGCGGATCGTGCGAGCCCCGGGTCTGGCGTCCAGCGGGACCGCCGATCACCATCAGGTTGCCCGGCTTCACGTCGCGGTGGATGATGCCCTGGCGGTGTGCGTACTCGAGGCCCGCGCAGGCCTGCACGCCGATCGAGACAGCAACTTCGGAGCCGAGCTGACCCTGGCGCTGGAGAAGCTGGGCGACCGAGCGGCCCTCGACGTACTCCATGACGATGTAGTGGCGGTCGTGATCGACGCCCGTGTCATAGACCTGGACGATGTTGGGGTGGATTAGGCGCGCGACGGCCAGCGCTTCGCGGCGGAAGCGCGCGACGAACTTCTCGTCGTCGGAGAGATGCTCGGCAAGGATCTTCACCGCGACCGTGCGCTCGAGCACGCGGTCGGTCGCGCCGTAGACGGTCGACATGCCGCCCGAGCCAAGGCGATCGCCCAGCTCGTAGCGGTCGGAGATGAGGCTGCCGCCAGGAGCTGACATCAGGGCGCCACGCCTTCCTCGCCGGTGGCTCCGCTCGGCTCCTCAAGTGGCTCTTCAGCCTCCTGGCACTGATCAGAGTCGCGGGACTGGGTGACAAGGTTGCCACTTGCTGTCACAAGAGTTTCCCGAAGCTCGCCGTCAACCTCCTCGGGCAGCGCCTCGACCCTTCTGACGATCTCTAGGGCCGTGGCCTGCGCGGCCACGCAGTTGCCGTCGTCGACACGCTGGTCCAGTTGGTCGAGCAGCGCGACGATCTGGTCGCCCTGGTCCTGGGGGATCGTGCCTTCTTCATCCTTGCCCCCGCAGGCACTCATAGCGAGGGCACAAGCGATCGTGCTCATCGCGCCCAGTGTTGCGCGTTTCCCCAGCACACGAGCGAGTGTATGTAGTCCCCTGGGCCTCATTGCCCGACCGCCAGGCGTCTCCCGAGGTGCTCTGGCAGGCCCGCCTCGATGATCGATTCGGCAGCCTTGTCGACCGGGTATTCGACGCGCGTGTAGGCGGCCGTCCAGGCCTCGGTGTCGAGGGTGAGCCAGGCCGCCCGCGGGTCGCCGTCGCGTGGCTGGCCGACGCTGCCGGGGTTGAGGAGCCAGCCGCCCTCGGTCACGTCGAGCGTGGTGCCCGCGGCTACCTGGGCGCCCTGGGTCGCGTCGACGTCACCGTCGTCGTCGGCGCGGAAGCAGAGGGCTACGTGGGAGTGGCCGATCATGGCCACGCGGGTCGCCTGGCGGGCGATGCACTCGCCCGCCTGCTCGGGCCACAGGACGTACTCCCAGATCGGGTCTCGGGGCGACGCGTGGTAGATCGCTACATCCCGGGACTCGTCGGTGGTCTTGAGGCTCTCCAGGTAGTCGCGCGAATCGTCATCGAGCTGTCCGCGCGTCCACAGCGCCGCCTCCGCGGCTGCTGGCGAGAACGAAGAGATGTCCAGCGCGCTGAGGGCCGCGAGGTCATGGTTTCCCGCGAGACACAAATCGGCTCGCTCAGCGACGAGGCGAGTGCACTCGTTGGGCTGCGCGCCGTAGCCGACGACGTCGCCCAGGCACCAGAGCTCGTCCGGCGGATCCCGGTCGATCTCGGCCAGGACGGCCTCGAAGGCGGGCAGGTTCGCGTGGATGTCGGAGATAACCGCAACCTTCATACGGGCGGACTATCGTAGGAGCGGATGGCTATCTCGGGCCTCCGTCGCCGGATCGCGGGCTCTCAGGCGGCGCGCGCGGGGGTGTGCTTCGCGGCGCTCATCGTCGTGGCCGAGGGCGCGGTCCTGCTGCTCGCGCCGTCCGAGGAGGGCATCCCGCCTGAAACGGTCGTGGCCAGTGACTACTTCGATCCGGCCGAACTGAAGGGCGCCACCGACTTTCGCGAGGGTCAGCGACTCCTCTTGGTGGGCGGGCTCGCCGCTCAGGTCCTCGTGGTTGGCGCGCTCGCAATCGGCCGTCCCCGAAGCGCTCGCGACCTCCTGGCCCGGCTGTCGTCGCGGAGCGTCCTGGGCACCGCGGCAGCGGGGGTCCTGGTGGTCGTGGTTGCCGAGGCTGCGGCATTTCCGATGACGCTCGCGGCTCACGAGCGGTCCGTTGACGTGGGCCTTTCGACTCAGACGCTCGGGCCATGGCTTGGCGACCAGGCGAAGGGCCTCGTGATTGGTGCCATCGTCGCCGGCGCCGGCGCCGCCGCGCTCTCCGCGCTGATTCGCCGGTCGCCGCGTTGGTGGTGGGTACCGGGCTCGATCGTGGTGGTTGGCTACGGCGCCGCGATGAGCCTTCTGGCTCCGATCCTGATCGCGCCACGGTTCAACGACTTCGACAAGCTTCCGCAGGCCAGTGAGCTTCGCGGTGACGTCGTCGAGCTTGGCGAGCGAGCGGGGGTGGAGGTTGGGGACGTCTACCGCGTCGACGCGAGCCGCCGCAGCACGGCGCTGAACGCCTATGTCGCCGGGATCGGGCCGACGAAGCGGGTCGTGCTCTACGACACGCTGATCGACGGGACCAGCGAGCCCGAGCTGCGGTCAGTCGTGGCCCACGAGCTCGGCCACGTTTCGCACTCGGACATCCCGCGCGGAATCCTGTTCGCCGCGCTCGTCACCCCACTGGGCCTGTTGCTGGTCCGCGAGCTCTCGCGCGCAATGGCGCGGCGATCCGGGGCGGAGCCGGGGCTAGCCGCGGCGGTGCCCGCGCTGTTCCTGGCGATCGGCGTCGTCACTTTCGTGGCGAACGTCCCCGCTAATCAGCTCTCGCGAGAGGTCGAGGCGAGCGCCGATGCGTTCGCGCTGCGAATCACGGACGACCCGCAGGGGCTCGTGGACCTTCAGGTCCGGCTCGCGGAGCGAAACCTCTCAGACGTCGATCCGCCGGGCTGGGTGGTCGCGCTGTTCGGCACGCATCCGACCACGCTCGAGCGGATCGGCTCCGCGCGGGCGTGGGAGCAGGGCGAGCGCTAGGCGGCTTCCTCTCGCGCCCACTCGGCGGTCAGTCGGAGTCCCTCTTCCAGGGACGTCGCGGCGGACCAGCCGAGACGCTCTCGCGCGAGGTCCGCGGCGATAGCGATGCGTTGGACCTCGCCGGGGCGGTTGCCTGCCATCTCGGGCTCGAAGCTGGTTCCGTATGCCGCTGCGATGGCGTTTCCCACATCGAAGACGCTGGCCTCCCGGCCGGTGCCGACGTTGATGGCGCCGGTGACATCGCTCGGCGATGCGGCCAGGAACGCATTCACCACATCTCCGACGTAGATGTAGTCGCGCGTCTGCTTGCCGTCTCCGAAGACCTTGGGTTTCGTGCCGGCCAGGAGTGCGCCGCAGAAGATCGCCACGACGCCCGCCTCCCCATGAGGGTCCTGCCGCGGGCCATAGACATTCCCAAGACGCAGCGCAACCGCCGAAAGGCCATGGAGCCTGGCGAACAGATCGAGGTACCCCTCCGCCGCCAGCTTCGACATGCCGTATGGAGCGTCGGGTCGCCGGTCGGCGCTCTCCGGCAAGGGAAGGTCGCGTCCCTCACCCTCGCCGTAGATGGCTCCCCCTGTGGAGGCGAAGAGGAATCGCTGGCAGCCGGCTTCGACGGCCGCATTGAGGAGGTTGATCGTGCCTCCCACGTTCACGTTGAGATCGAAGCCGGGGTCCGCCACGGAAACCCGCACGTCGATCTGGGCCGCCAGGTGGAAGACCTGCTCAGGCCGGTGCGACGCAAATGCGGAAGCGACCGCCTCCCCGTCGGAGATATCCGTCTCCATGAGGTTTGCTCCACGTTCGAGGACTCCGTCGAGATTTGATCGCTTCCCCGACGAGAGGTTGTCGACGACGAGCACGTCGTCGCCGCGCTCGACGAGCGCATCAACGAGGTTGGAGCCGATGAATCCGGCTCCGCCGGTGACCAGGGATCGCACCCTGGCAGCCTATTTGTCCTCGTAGACTCGAATAGCCCATGGCTGTCGATCCGCTCTCAGACTTGCGCGCGGCCGTGGGTGCGGCCGTTGCCTCGACCGGGGCGGAAACCAGCCAGGAACCAGCTATCGAGCGGCCCAAGCGTGCGGAGCAGGGGGACTACTCGACAAACGCCGCGATGCTCCTCGCACCCGGGCTGGGGGAGAAGCCGCGGGACATTGCCGAGCGCCTCGCCGGCGATCTCGAGTCGAGGCTCGGCGCGGGCCTCGACAGGCTGGAGGTCGCTGGCCCCGGCTTCGTGAACCTGTTCCTCTCGGATTCGTGGCACCGCAACGGGGTTGCGTCGGTGCTTGACGCGGAGCGTTTCGGCGAATCTCCTCCAGCGACGCCGGCGGTGCTCCTGGAGTTCGTCTCGGCCAACCCGACCGGCCCACTCACCGCTGCCGGCGGTCGCGGTGCGGCTTACGGCGATTCTCTTGCCCGCGTCCTCGAGATGGCGGGGCATGACGTCTCGCGCGAGTACTACTTGAACGACGCCGGGACGCAGATCCAGACGTTCGGCGCATCGATTGCGGCGCGGATAGCCGGCGACGAGCCGCCCGCCGACGGGTATTCCGGGGAGTACGTGACGGAGCTCGCCGAGGAGCTGCGCGAGGCCGGCACGGATCCCAATGACGTCGGCGAGCTCACACGTCTGGGCGTCGAACGGATGCGCGCGCGGATCGAGGAGACCCTGGGACGCTTCAGAGTGCATTTCGATACCTGGTCTTCCGAGCGAGAGCTCCACTCAAACAACGCGCTCCAGAGCACGCTGAGCGATTTCGCGGAGCGCGGTCACACCTACGAATCGGATGGCGCCCTATGGCTGAAGACGAGCGCCTGGGGCGACGACAAGGACCGTGTTCTGATCCGCTCCGACGGCGAGCCGACCTACTTCGCGGCTGACATCGCCTATCACCGGGACAAGCTCGAGCGGGGTGCGGAGCAGATGATCGTGCCCCTTGGCGCTGATCATCACGGCTACGTCCCTCGCATGAAGGCGGCGGTCGGAATGCTGAGCGGGGACCCGGATCGCTACGAGGCGCCGATCATGCAGTTCGTGAACATCATCGAGAGCGGCGAGCGCGCCCGGATGTCAAAGCGAAAGGGCGACTTCGTCACGCTCGACGAGCTGATGGACGACATCGGGGTGGACGCAGCCCGGTTCTTCCTGCTTCAGCGCTCCCACGATACGGTGATCGACCTCGATCTCGAGCTTGCGCGCTCCCAGTCGCAGGAGAACCCTGTCTTCTACGTCCAATACGCGCACGCGCGCATCGCCGGCATCATCGCCAAGGCCGTCGCGGAGGGCTCGGCAACGGATGAGGATGCGATCAGCTCGACAGTCGCGGAGGGTCGAGCGATGGATGCGACGTGCGAGCCATCGGAGCGGGCGCTGATCAGGCGCGTGCTCGAGTTTCCCGATGAGGTACGAGCGGCGGCGGCGAAGAGGGCTCCTCATCGCATCTCGGCCTATGCCACCGCTGTCGCGGCCGACTTCCACGCGTTCTATCGCGACTGCCGCGTCGTTGGCGCCGATGCCGAGTCAGGCACCGAAGGGCTCGAGGCGGCGCGCCTTGGCGTCTGCCTGGCGAGCAAACGCGTTATTGCCCAGAGCCTGGGCCTGCTCGGGACTGATGCCCCCGAGCGAATGTGAGCTTTGGTCGCTGCCCGACGGCTTCGAAGCCCGCCTGAGCTACTCCCACTCGATCGTCGCCGGCGGCTTCGACGAGATGTCGAGCGCCACGCGGTTCACGCCGGGGACCTCGTTGATGATCCGGTTCGAGATCCGCTCGAGCAGCTCGTAGGGAAGCCGCGCCCAGTCGGCGGTCATCGCGTCCTCTGAGGTGACGGCGCGAACCACGATCGGGTAGGCGTAGGTGCGCCCGTCGCCCTGGACGCCCACCGAGCGCACGACCGGGAGGACGCAGAAGGACTGCCAGAGCTCGCGATACATGCCAGCGGCGCGGATCTCCTCCTGAAGGATCGCGTCGGCGTCCCGCAGGATGTCGAGGCGCTCCTTGTTCACCTCGCCGCCGACGATGCGGATGCCAAGGCCGGGGCCGGGGAAGGGCTGGCGCCAGACAAGCTTGTCGGCAAGGCCGAGCTCCGCAGCGACAGCGCGAACCTCGTCCTTGAAGAGCATGCGAAGGGGCTCGACCAGCTCGAAGTCGAGATCGTCGGGAAGGCCGCCCACGTTGTGGTGGGACTTGATCGTCGCGGCGCCGTGCCCCTCACCCCCGGACTCGATCACGTCCGAGTAGAGCGTGCCCTGAACGAGGTACTTCGCATCGGCGAGCTTCCGCGCCTCGTCCTCGAAGACGCGGATGAACTCGGAGCCGATGATCTTCCGCTTTGCCTCGGGCTCGGTCTCGCCGGCGAGGCGGGTGAGAAAGCGCTCCTCGGCATCGACATGGATGAGCTTGATTCCGAGCTCCTCGCGGAAGGCCTTGACGACCTGATCGCACTCGCCCTTTCGCATCAGGCCGTGGTCGACCAGGACACACGTGAGCTGATCGCCAACCGCGCGGTGGACGAGCGCTGCCGCTGTGGCCGAGTCGACCCCGCCGGAAAGGCCACAGATCACCTCCGCCTCACCGACCTGCGCGCGGATCTTCTCTACCTGCTCCTCGATCACCGAGGCGGGGGACCAGCGCTCCTCGCAGCCGACGATCTCGCGCAGGAAGCGTTCGAGCACCTCGGTGCCGTAAGGGGTGTGGACGACCTCTGGGTGGAACTGGATGCCGTAGAGGCCGCGCTCGGGCGATTCGAGGGCGGCAACCGGCGAGCCGGGGCTTGCCGCAAGCGCCTCGAAGCCCTCGGGCGCCTCCATCACTGCGTCGCGATGGCTCATCCAGCACTGCTGCTCCTCGGGGAGGTCACGGAGAAGCTTGCCGCCGTCGCCCGTCAGCGTGAGGGTCGTGCGGCCGAACTCGCCGGCTTCTGCCCCTTCGACCTTGCCGCCGAGCTCGAGCGCCATCGCTTGCATGCCGTAACAGATGCCGAGCACCGGGATGCCCATCTCGAGGAGCTCCGGCCGGAGGCGCGGGGCATCCTCGGCGTAGACGGATGCGGGGCCGCCGGAGAGGACCAGTGCCCGGGGAGCGCGATCCCTGATGGCCTCCAGCGAGACATTCGCAGGCAGAAGCTCGGCGAAGACACCGCATTCGCGGATCCGCCGGGCGATCAGCTGGGAGTACTGCCCGCCGAAGTCGAGGACGAGAACTTCTTCGCGCGCCGACTCGGGCGGCTGGACGTCGACCGTCTCGGGCGCGGCGGGCTCCCCTTTGACGATCTCGCGTGCCGCAGTCGCCGATGCGGGAATCCCGTCGTGGTGCTCCGGGCGCAGCTCTCCGTCAAGCGGCGCGGCCACGCCCGAAGCGGGATCAGCCATCCGCGACCTTGACCCCGTTCTCGGCTCCGTTGCTAACGGCCGCAGCCTTCCCGTTCGAGCCCATCCCGACCCCCTGCGAGCGCTGGAGCTGCTTGCCCTCGCTCTGGAGCGCCGGCGCGACCATCACCTCGGCCCGCTGGAAGTCGCGGATGTCCTCGTAGCCGCAGGTGGCCATGGAGGTGCGGAGCGCTCCCATCAGGTTGAAGGTGCCGTCGTTCTCGTGCGCGGGGCCCATCAGGATCTCCTCCAGCGTCCCGTCCTGGCGCGTCGCGACGCGGGTGCCGCGAGGCAACGAGGGATGGAAGGTCGCCATACCCCAGTGGTTGCCGCGGCCCGGCGCCTCCTTGGCGCGGGCGAGCGGCGAGCCGATCATCACGGCGTCGGCGCCGCAGGCGATGGCCTTCGAGATGTCACCGCCCGTGCGCATACCGCCGTCGGCGACGACGTTGCAGTACTCGCCGGTCTCCAGCATGTGCTGGGCCCGAGCGGCTGCGACGTCGGCGATCGCGGTGGCCTGCGGGACACCAAGCCCGAGGACGCCGCGCGTCGTGCAAGCGGCGCCAGGTCCGACGCCCACCAGGACGCCGACGGCGCCGGTGCGCATGAGGTGGAGTCCGGTCGAGTAGGAGGCGCAGCCGCCGGCGACGACCGGGACCGGCACCTCAGCGATGAACTCCTTGAGATTGAGCGGCTCGGACTTGGTCGAGACGTGCTCGGCCGAGATCACGGTGCCCTGGATCACGAGGATGTCAAGGCCGGCCTCGAGCGCAACCTCGTAGAAGCCGGTCACGCGCTGCGGAGTCAGCGAGCCGGCGGCAACGACGCCCGCTTCCTTGATCTCCTCGATCCGCTTGGCGATCAACTCGGCCTTGACGGGCTCCTCGTAGATCTGCTGCATGAGGTGCGTCGCGCGGTCGGGCGGCGACGAGGCGATGCGCTCGAGCTGCTCGTCGGCGTCCTCGTAGCGCGACCAGATGCCCTCGAGGTTGAGGACGCCCAGGCCGCCGAGCTGTCCGAGGCCGATCGCCGTCGCGGGTGAGACGACGCCGTCCATGGCCGAAGCCAGGAGCGGCAGCTCAAAGCGGTAAGGGCCGAGGTTCCAAGAGACGTCGACGTCGTCGGGGTCGCGCGTCCTTCGCGAAGGCACGATCGCGATGTCGTCGAACCCGTAGGCCCGCCTGCCCTTCTTGCCCCGACCGATCTCGACTTCCACCCGTTCTCAGCTCCTTATTTCGTGAGCACTCAGGCTAGGTCCGAAAGCGGACGAAAAAAGCCCCTCGGAAAGGGGCTCGAAACGCGCATTTTGCAGGAGTCTGATGAGCGCCTTAGCGCGAATCCAGCATGTGTCGGTGGTACCTAGACCCGGGAACTCCAAGGTCTTGGCGATGATAACAGCGGTCAACCTGGGCTCAGGCGACCCCCGCCGAGACTTCGAGCTCCGAGACGGAGATCCGCGAATAGATGCGTTCGACCTCGCGGGGATCAAGCGTGCCCGCTCCGAAGTGCTGGGTGGACTCCGCGCCGCAAGCGACCCCGAAGGCGAGGCAATCGCGTGCCGATCTGCCCTCGTACCGGGCCGCGACGTAGCCCGCAAGGAAGGCGTCCCCAGAGCCGACGGTCGAGATCGGCTCCATCAGATCGGTCTCGACCTCGTAGCGGCGCCGGTCCGCACCGGTGCCCACGATCGCGGCACAGCCCTCGGCGCTGGTGATGATCGCCTCGCCGGCGCCCATCTCCAAGAGGCCGCTCAGCGCCATGACGCGATCGTCCGCGTCGTTGAACTCGTAACCCACGGCCTCCTCGGCTTCCAGAGCGTTCGGCACTACCACGGCCGGCTCGCCGCGGAGGCCCGCGCGCATCTGCTCACCGTCCGTATCGAGGACGGTGGTCACGTTGAGAGCCTTGAGCTCAGAAACGAGGCGGGCGTACACGTCTGGATCGCATCCCGGGGGAATCGACCCGGCCAAGACGCACAACGACGCCCCCTGCGCGAGGTAGAGGAGCTTCTCGACGAATCGGTCCACGTCCTCCGGAGTCACCTGCGGTCCGCGCTCGTTGATCTCGGTCTGCTCGCCGGTGGTCGGGTCGACGACGGCCAAGTTGGTGCGGGACTCGCCGGCGATCCGCGTGAAGTCGTTGAGGATCGACTCCTCACCGAGGCGCTCGACGATGCGCGTCCCAGCCGAGCCGCCCACGAGGCCCGTTGCAATCACGGGGCGGCCAAGGAGCTTGAGCGCCCGCGCGACGTTCACGCCCTTGCCACCCGCGACGGTGCGCGATTCGACAGCGCGGTGGCGCTGGCCGAGCCGGAAATTCGGGACCGCGACCGTACGGTCGATCGCTGCATTGAGGGTGACAGTGAGAATCACGCGAGGCTCTCGAAGGGTAACCGCTACTCGCGACGGTGGACTCCGGCGGCAAGAAGACCCAGCACCAAGGAGATCAGTACCGCGATTCCGAACACGATCCAGGCCCAGGGCGGAAGGCCCGTGCTCCTGTCTTCCGGTTCGGGGAGACCCGCTACCGCTCGCGCCGCCACGGCGTCCACCTCCCCCACCCGCTTCCCATCGAGCCGCACCACTGCGACGCCGATCTGGTCGCCTTCCGCAACAGGAGCGGCCACGGGCGGGGTCTCCCCAAGCGCCACATCAACCTCTTGATCCGCCCGTGCGACTTCCTTCACGCTCGCGCCGGCGACGAGCGGGAGGCGCCCACCCTCGGCGAGTTGCGCGAATCCAAGGCGCTCGCCTTGCTTGACGAGCTCCCGCTCGTCATAGAGCGAGAAGCCGTAGTCCATGAGGTCCAGGGTCGCCGAGTCGCGCGACGCTTCGTCCGGCGAGCCAAGGACCACCGAGACGAGGCCAACCCCGTTCCGGGTTCCGGATCCGACCAGGACGTAGCCGGCCTCCGCCGTCGTCCCAGTCTTGATCCCGTCGATGAAGGGCTCTTCGAGGACCAATGCATTGCGGTTCTCGATCCTGGTCGGCTCGGCGGTCGAGCGCAGGGTGATGCGCGGCGTATCGACGATTTCGCGGAAAAGGTCTTGATCGCGCAGTTCGGTCGCGATGTCGACGAGGTCGCGCGCGCTGGAGACATTGCCTGCGTTGAGCCCGATGGGGTCCAGGTACTCGGTCTCCGCCAGGGCGAGCTCATCGGCGGCCACATTCATCCTGGACACGAAGTCCGACTCGGAGCCCGACACCGCGAGCGCGAGGGTCAGGGCCGCGTCGTTTCCGGAAGGGACCATGAGGCCATAGAGCGCATCGCGGACTGACACCGTGTCTCCCGGCTCGAGGCCCGCGAGCGACTCGCCGGGCTCCGGGTCGTACGGGGCGACGACGATCTCCTGGCCGGGCCGAAGCTGCTCGGCGGCGACGTAATAGGTCATGAGCTTCGTCGCGCTCGCGATCGGATACGCCGTCGCGGGGTCGTGCGCCGCAAGCATGTCGCCGGACTCTGCGTCAATCAGGATCCAACTCGCCGCCGGGAGCGACGCCGGCGGCTTCGGAGCCGCGGCGGGTGCTGCCGGAGCGAAGGCCCCGCAGATCGCGGCGACCGCCAGGACGACGGCTATCGCCCGGTTCAGCGCAATGCCAGGGTCTGACCGGCGTTCAGGCTCTCGGCGTCGATGTCCGGATTGAGCCGCTCGATCTTGGGCTCGGGGACTCCGGTCTCGATTGCGATTGCCGAAAGGGTGTCGCCGGAAGCAACCGTGTAGCTGGTCACCGTTGCCGCCCGCCTTCTCCTCCTTTGTCTGCTCCGAGCGGTTCTTCTTGTCGTTCTTCGAGTCGCCCCCACCCTCGTCCTCCGTGAACGCCATCACGACCAGGTAGATCGCAACGCCGCACGCCACCAAGGCGAGAAGGGCTGCCAGGCGCGCGACGATCGAGCGCCTGCCCAGCTTGGATGAGAATCGGGTCGAGCTTTCCATCGGTTTCGAGTGCCCCAGGCTCGCGGCGATCGTACCCCTGCTTCATCGTCGGCCTAGCCCGTGTCGAGAGCCCGGCAAGCCACGTCCCAAACCTCTTGGCGAAGCGCTTCGGCGGCTTCTCCGGGGTCGTCCGCCCCCGCGATGGAGCGGGACGCCGTGACGATCGCGGAAGCCGGGTGCGAGCCGAACGCTGGGCCGAGGTCCTTGACGCTGCCGCCTTGCGCCCCGACGCCGGGAAGTAAGAAGGGCGCGGAGGGCATCAACTCCCGAAGGCGGGCGATGTGCGCTGGCTCGGTCGCACCCACGACTGCGCCGAGGCCTGAAAGCCCCGACTCGCTCTGAAGCCTCGAGCCCAATTCGGCGACCATCGCCGCCAGACGCTCATGAAACGGACTCTCAGGTGCTGGTTGGTCAAGAAGGTCCGACGCGCCCGGGTTCGACGTCCGCACAAGCACGAAGAGACCGGCGCCTGCCTCCTCAGCACCCTCGATCAGCGGTGCGAGCGAATCGCGGCCGAGCGTGCCGTTGAGCGTCGCCGCGTCCGCGCCAAGTCCGGGCACGTCTCCGAATGGGCTTGCCGTAGAGCCGAAGAGCGCCTGGGCATACGCGGCGGCGCTCACGGGCACGTCACCGCGCTTGCCGTCGGCGATGACCAGGAGGCCAGCGTCGTGCGCGGCATCAATGGTCCGGCTGAGGGCCGTCCAACCCGGGGCGCCAAGTCGCTCAAAGCAGGCGAGCTGGGGCTTGGCGGCCACGCATGCAGGTGCGGCCGAGGCGATTAGCCCTTCACACCAAAGAGCAACCGCGTCCGCGGCCTGCTCGGCCGGGGTTTCGCCCGAAGCGTCGGGGAACGCCTCCCCCGCAACGTCGGGGTCGGGGTCAAGGCCAACGCAGATCTGGCTCGAGCGCTCCTCTACGAGCGCCGCGAGCCGATCCGCGAAGGCGGTACGCGAGGCCTGCGTCAGCTGCCCTTGACTTTGCCCTTGAGGCCGGCGCCTGCTGAGAACTTCGGCACCTTGCCGCCGGCGATGGTGATCCGCTCGCCCGTGCGCGGGTTGACGCCCTGGCGGGGGCCGCGCTCGGCTACGGAGAACTTGCCGAAGCCGGTGAAGTTGACGTCGTCGCCGCCGACGAGGGAATCCTGGATGCCGTTGAGGATCGTGTCGACTGCATCTGCAGCAGCCTTCTTCGAATCGAACTCCCCGGCAATCTTCTCGACGAATTCAGCCTTGGTCACGTGTTAACTCCTCCTTCGAAAGGTCAGGGACTGCGCGGAGGCTAACAACGGCCGTGGACGCTCAGGCCGAGATTCGGCCGTTACCGAGCCCGACGGGGTCGGCGAAGACGAGGTTCGAGCGCCTGAAGCGCTTCTGCAGAGTCCTCGAGCACGCGAGGCTGGTTACACGAATCGGCCCAACCGAAGACCCTCTATCATCATCCGCCCGCGCTGCGGCACCTTGCCGGGCGCGGTTTTCGCGCGTAATCAAGCCAATGAAGACCTACGTAGCAACACCTGAGAATCGCCAGCGAGGCTGGGTGCTCGTCGACGCCGAAGGTAAGACCCTCGGCCGTCTCGCGACACAGCTCGCGGAACAGCTCCGCGGCAAGAACAAGCCCGACTACACGCCTCACTGCGATACCGGCGACTTCGTCGTCGTCGTGAACGCGGAAAAGATCGTGGTAACGGGCAAGAAGCTGGAGCAGAAGACTTACTACCGCCATTCGGGTTACCCCGGCGGTCTTCGTCAGCGCAGCCTGAAGGAACAGCTCGACCGACGGCCCGAAGAGGTCATCCGCAAGGCCGTCAAGGGCATGCTTCCGCGTAACCGCCTGGGCCGCGCCCAGCTCACCAAGCTGAAGGTCTATGCCGGCCCCGACCACCCACACACGGCACAGCAGCCGAAGCCACTGGAGATAGAGACTTGAGCGACGACCCCACCCAGGAAGAGGGCGCGAGCCCGGAGGAAGACGCGCCCGTCGAGGAGCCCGCTGCTCCCGAGGAGGCCGCGCCCGAGGCTGAGAAGCAGACCGCTCCGCCGGATGAGGCTTCCGAGGAGGAGCCGGTAGCCGAGGACCCCGCCGTGGAGAATCCTGAAGAGGAAGCTCCAGCGGAGGAGGCACCCGCCGACGAAGAAGCTCCAGCGGAGGAGGCACCCGCCGACGAAGAAGCTCCAGCGGAGGAGGCACCCGCCGACGGTCGCGACCCGCCGAAGAGGCTCCCGGCCGCCGAGAAGTCTGCCGAGGCTCCTCCCCCCGAGGCGAAGAAGAAGGACGTTGCGCCCGGCGCCGACCTCGAGCCTCTCCTGATCGAGGACGAGCGCGAGCTCTCCGCCGAGGAGCGCGCCCGCCTCGAAGCCGAACAGGAGGAGGCCGCCGCTGCCGCAGCCGCCGAAACCGATGTCGTCGCCGAGGAACCAGCTCTTCGCGAGGGCGCAAAGCTCGACCTCCCCGAAGGCACGCGCATCCAGGCGACCGGCAAGCGGAAGACCGCGATCGCCCGCGTTGTGGTGGTCCAGGGCGGGGGCGAGTTCCTCGTCAACCGCAAGTCGGTCGAGGAGTACTTCCCGCGCAGCCTTCACCAGACGATCGCCCGTCAGGCAATCGTCACCTCCGGCTACGACAGCCAGATCGACGTCAAGGTCCGCGTTCACGGCGGCGGCGTCTCCGGCCAGGCCGACGCAGTGCGCCATGCCACCGCTCGCGCCCTGATCGAGATCGATCCCGAGCTCCGCGGTGAGCTCAAGCGCCGCGGCATGCTCACGCGTGACGCGCGTGAGAAGGAGCGCCGCAAGGCCGGGCTCAAGAAGGCCCGCAAGCGGCCGCAGTTCTCAAAGCGTTAGAACCCCTGCGTGGCTAAACGTCTTTTCGGCACCGACGGCGTCCGCGGGGTCGCCGGCGACGCGCTGACGGCGGAGCTTGCCGTCGCCCTCGGGCGGGCCGCGGCTGACGAGGCCCAAGCCGAGCGCCCACAGGTCCTGATCATCCGCGACACCCGCGAGTCCGGGCCGATGCTCGAGGGCGCGCTCGCAGCGGGCGTCGCGCAGGGCGGGGGAGACGCGCTGATCGCGGGCGTCGTTCCGACCCCGGCCGCCTCGATCCTGGTCCGCCGCCTGGGTCTTGACCTTGGCGGTCGTCGTGTCCGCGTCCCACAACCCCTGGCACGACAACGGCATCAAGTTCTTCGGCCGCGACGGCGCGAAGCTCTCCGACGAATCCGAGGAGCGGATCGAAGCGGCCGTCCGCAAGGGCTTGCGCCCGCCGAAGGCTGTCGGCCAGGTTCGCCAGTTCCACGGCGCGACCGACGACTACCTGCGCGAGCTCGAGGGCACCTTCCGGACGCCGCCTCGACGGATTGAAGGTCGTTCTCGACTGCGCGAACGGTTCGACTCACTGTCGCCGCTCCCGAGATCTTCAAGCGCCTCGGCGCCGAGACCGAGGTCACCTGCGCCGACCCGGATGGACGAAACATCAACGAGGGCTGCGGCTCGACCCATCCCGAGTCGCTCGCCGAGCGCGTGGTCTTCGCCTCTGGCGCGCACCTGGGCTTCGCGTTCGACGGCGACGGGGACCGCGTGCGTTGCGGTCGACGCCTCCGGACAGGTGCGAGACGGCGACGAGCTGATCGTCCTCGCGGCCAGACACCTCGCCGAGACGAGGCGAGCTCGGCGGCGGCGTTGCCGTGACGGTGATGTCGAACTTCGGTTTCCACACCGCGATGAAGGACGCCGGGATCGAGGTGTCGACCACTCACGTGGGCGATCGCCATGTCTCCGAGGAGCTCCGGGAGCGCGGCTGGACACTCGGCGGCGAGCAGTCGGGCCACATCATCTGGACCGGCTTTGCGCCGACCGGCGACGGCATTGCAGCCGCGCTTCTTACCTGCCGAGCGCTCGGCGGGCGCTCGCTCGCCGACGCGATCCCGATGGAGAAGCTGCCGCAGACGCTCATCAACGTCGAGGTGGCGGATCGCGATGCGATCGAGGACGCCCAGGCGTTCTGGGACGAGGTCGAGACTGAAAGCGCCGAGCTCAAGGGCCGTGGGCGCATTTTGGTGCGCCCATCAGGCACCGAGCCGCTCGTCCGTGTGATGGTCGAGGCGCCTACTCAGGACGAGGCGGATCTGGTTGCCGGCCGTCTCTCGGCGTCGGTCGAGCGCGAGCTCGGCGCGTAGCTCGTAACACCGCGTACGCCAGCCCGCGACTGGACTTGCCTGACGCCTCTACCCTCTAGCGACCATGTGCGGCATCGTCGGCTACGTGGGGAAGCGGCCATGCCGTGACCTCCTCATCCAAGGGCTCCAGAAGCTGGAGTACCGCGGCTATGACTCGGCTGGCATCTCCCTGCTCGAAGACGGCCATATCGAGAGCGTTCGCGCCGTTGGCAACCTCTCGAACCTGCGCGATGCCGTCGCGGCCGACGACCGGGCTCACGGCGACGGCGGCGTCGCGGTGGCTGCTCCGCCCGCCACTATCGGCCTTGCTCACACCCGCTGGGCCACGCACGGCCGTGTCACCGAGGAGAACGCCCATCCCCACGGCGACTGCTCGGATGCCGTCCACATCGTCTTGAACGGGATCGTCGAGAACCACTCCGAGCTTCGCGCTCAGCTGCGCGAGGAGGGCCATGTCTTCTCCTCCGAGACCGACGCGGAGATCGTCGCCCACCTGATCGAGAAGCACTACTCCGGCGACCTCACCGACGCGGTCCGCGCCGCCTTCGAGGATCTCCGCGGCCACTACGCCTTCGCTGCGATGCACGCCGAACACCCCGGCACGCTCGTCGCCGCTCGCCAGGAGTGCCCGCTGATCGTCGGCCTCGGCGATGACGAGACCTTCGTCGCCTCGGCGATCCCTGCCTTCCTGGCCGAGACGCGCCGCGCGCTCTCGATCGAGAACGGTGAGCTCGTCACCGTCACCTCCGACGGCGCGACCGTCACCAAGGCCGATGGCTCGCCCGTCGAGCGCGAGGCCGACGAGGTGACCTGGGACGAGGACGCCGCCGAGAAGGGCGGCTACGCGACCTTCATGCGCAAGGAGATCGACGAGCAGCCCGACGCCGTGGCTGAGACGATCGCCGACCGCTTGCCTTCTGCCGACCGCGTCGATCTCTCCGAATTGGAGATCGATCCCGAGTTCATCAAGAACATGCGGCGCATCGTGATCGTCGCCTGCGGCACCTCCTACCACGCGGGTCTCGTCGGCCGCTACGCGATCGAGCAGTGGGCGCGGGTGCCGGTCGAGATGGACATCGCCTCCGAGTACCGCTATCGCGACCCGGTGGTGAACGAGGACGACCTCGTCATCGGGATCACCCAGTCAGGCGAGACGGCCGACACGCTCGCCGCCATGCGGCTCGCCAAGGAGCGCGGCGCCAAGGTCCTCGCCCTCACGAACATCATGGGCAGCCAGGCCACGCGCGATGCCGACGCCGTCCTCTACACCCGCGCCGGCCTCGAGATCGGCGTTGCGGCCACCAAGACGTTCACCTGCCAGGTCGCCGCGATGTACCTGATCGGCCTCTGGGTCGCTCAGCAGCGCGGCACGCTTCCCGACGAGCGCCAGGCCGAGCTGATCGCAGAGCTCAAGAAGCTTCCGAACTCGATCCAGGCGACCCTGGACACGGTCGAGGACCAGGTGAAGGCGGTGGCGCGCGCCGAGCACAAGGGCCGCTTCTTCCTCTACCTCGGCCGCAACATCGGCCTGCCGGTCTGCCTGGAGGGCGCGCTCAAGATGAAGGAGATCTCCTACATCCCGTCCGACGCCTACGCCGCCGGCGAGATGAAGCACGGCCCGATCGCCCTCCTCGACGAGTCGACACCTGTCGTCTGCGTCGCCACCGACAGCCCGATCCTCGAGAAGATGCTCTCGAACGTCGAGGAGGTCCGCGCGCGCGGCGCGGACGTGATCTCGATCGCGACCGAGGGCACGCCCAAGGTCGCCGAAGCGTCCGACCTCACGATCGAGGTGCCCCGGACCGACTGGATACTCCAGCCGATCGTCGCGATCATCCCGCTCCAGCTCCTCGCCTACCATGTCGCCCGAATGCAGGGGTTGAACGTGGACCAGCCGCGGAACCTCGCCAAGACCGTCACGGTCGAGTAGCCGTGACGAAGCCGTCCCGAGACCGTAGTGAGGCCATGAAGAAGACCGTTCTTTCGATGACCGCTGCCGTGGCCATCGCTTTCGCCGGCTGCGGCGACGAGGGCTCGGAGCCGGCCTCCGGGCCCGCGACGGTCATCCCCGCCGACATGCCCCTCTACATCGAGGCGACGGTCAGGCCCGAGGGCGAGCAGGCGGAGAATCTGGACGCGCTCCTCGCCGAGCTCGCCGAGCTTCCACTCCCGGGCCTTGAGTTGGGGGATCCAGGGGATCTCATCGTCTCGCAGCTCGAGTCTCAGGCGGCTGCGGCCGGAGTCGATTTCTCATACGCGGAGGACGTCGAGCCGTGGCTCGGCGAGAAGGCCGGGTTCGGCATCGCCGAGGACGCCGAGGGAGACGAGGTTCGTCGCCGCCCTCGAGACGACCGATGAGGACCAGGCCCGCGAGTCGATCGAAGCGATCCTCTCTCAAGACTCCGTCCCGTACGAAGAAGACGAGTACGAGGGCGTGACCTACATCTCGGCCCCGGGCGATGAGTACCGCCTCGGCGTCTTCGACGGCCACGTCGTGCTCGCGCCTCCCGCCGACTTCGAGGCCTCCGTCGACGCGTCGGAGGGCGACAGCCTCGCCTCCAACGACAAGCTCACCGAAAGCTTCGACCAGCTCGGGGACGAAGGGCTGGCCTCGCTCTTCATCGACCTTGAGCAGTTCGCGACCCTTGATTCCACCGATCCGAGGAGCTCGAGCAGGCCAAGGCGATCGTGCCCGAGTTCTTCGAGGGCGGCATCGCGATGTCGGCCGGAGTCTCCGCCGGCAACCAGGTCTATCTCGACTACGTGACGCCGCTTATCGAGGGTCAGCCTGAGGCCGGCGCCAGCGACCTGCTCGGCACCGCGCCCGGTGACGCGCTCGGCGGCCTTCGCTCTCGAGACCATCGGCGAGTTCGGCTCCGCCCATCGCCGACCTCCTCACGCGGGCCAATGAGGCCGGCGCTGAGCTCGACGACTTCCCCGAGGAGGGGCTCGAAGCATCCTTCGAGGATCATGTAGGGGTTTCGATCGACGAGGCTGCGGCGGCACTTGGCGACGCGAGCCTGTGGGTCCGCGGCGAGCTCCCCGACGCCCTCGAGGTGGCGGGCGAGATCGAGGTCTCGGACACCGAGGCTGCGACCGCCCTGATCGAGGCGATCGAGGAGGAGGTCTCCGAGGAGGAGGGCGCCAAGCTCGGGCCGCCCGTCGGCGGGTCCGACGTCGGCTTCTCGGCGCTCGATGGAGAGCTCGATCCCTCGACAGCCTCCCTTCGAGCCGACGACCGACTGCGCTGTCGGCACCGTTGACCCCGAGCGCCGACGAGGGCGACGTTGACGACTTCACCGAAGGCTGCGCGATCCCCTCGGCGCCGAGCCAGCCACGCCGACCTGCCCTTCGTGAACCTCGAGCTCGACGGGGACGTGATCCGCTACGGGTTCTTCACGGACGAGGAGGCGGCCACAGCGATTCCGACCCCGACTCCGCGGGCGACTTCGGCGAGACCGAGGCCTACGCCGCGGGCGAGGAGGCGCTGGGCGACGACTTCGAATACATCGGAGCGGTCGATCTGGCCCCGATCCTTGACAAGTTCGTAAGTGGCGCCGGGATCGACGACGTGCTCTCAGGCGCATCGCCCGAGGAGCTCATCGGCGGCTTCGTCGCGCAGAAGCTCGGCGTCGTTGCGTTCGGCGTCCGCTACGAGGACGACGCCGCGATCCAGCGCTACGTCCTGCAGCCTGGCCGAGTGACCGCCGGCGCCGGCATCGACCTGATCGAAATCGACCGGATCGAGCGCGCGCTCGAACGGCGGCCCGCGCTGGCCGGCCGGATCTTCACCGAGCGCGAGCTCGAGGCGGCGAACGCCCGCCCACATCCCGCCCGGCACCTGGCCGCGCGCTTCGCAGCCAAGGAGGCGGCGCTCAAGGCGCTCGGCATCGGCGGCCTGCGCCTGCACGAGGTCGAGGTCGAGGGCGGCAAGGACTCGGCGCCTGCGCTTCGCCTGTCGGGCTCGGCCGAGCGGGCCGCCGATGAGCGCGGGGTGGACCTGGACGTGTCGCTCACGCACTCGCGCGAGCTGGCCGCAGCGGTCGTAATCGCCCGCCCACGCACACGGCTAGCACCCCCAGTGCCAGCCACGTCGTGCGCAGGACTACGCGCTAGCGCTTGTCCCTCTACCTGCGGGCGATGCCTTCCCGACTGGCTGGATCCGCTTCACGACGCCGAGAGCATGCGTGCCGCCGACTCCGAGGCGATCGACGGGCGCGGTATTCCGTCGCTTCAGCTGATGGAGTCCGCGGGCGCGGCGCTCGCCCAGGCGGTGCGCGAGTCCGCGGAGCCTGGCCCGATTCGGATCGTCTGCGGAAAGGGCAACAACGGCGGCGATGGGCTTGTTGCCGCACGGCTCCTGGCCGAGACCGGCTTCGAGGTCGAGACGCTCCTCCTCTGGCCTGCAGATGAGCTCTCGGACGACGCGGCTGAGAATCACGCACGGCTGGCGGAGCCGGGCCGAGAGATCGAGGCGGGAGAGGCAGCCACCGCGCTCGAGGGTTCGGGATGCGTCGTCGACGCGATCTTCGGGACCGGCTTCGACGGCGCGCCCCGCTCGCCGGCAAAGGAGGCGATCGAGGCGATGAACGGCTGCGGCGGGCCGGTTGTGGCCGCGGACATCGCGTCTGGCGTCGACGGCTCCACCGGCGAGGTCGAGGGCGCAGCCGCAGGCGCCGACGTCACGGTCACCTTCCACGCAGCGAAGCTCGGGCATCGCATCGCCCCGGGAAAGCGCTCGACGGGCGATCTGCGCGTCGCCGACATCGGCATCCCCGCGGACGCCGGTTCCGCGCCGCCGGGCGGGGCGATCACGGCGCGTGTGCTGGACCGCATCCCGCGCCGCGGGCCGGACTCGACCAAGTTCACGTCCGGCCAGGTCGTGGTTGCGGGCGGGTCGCGCGGCCTCACGGGGTCGGTCGTCCTTTCGGCAAGGGCCGCGATCCGCGCCGGCGCGGGCTATGCGACAGTCGCCGTGCCCGGCGAGCTGGAGGCGATCTTCGAGGCGAAACTGACCGAGGTGATGAGCCGCGGATGCGCATCGGCCGACGGAGCGTTCGCCGAGGGCGCCGCGGGCGAGATCCTGGATGCGTGCGAGAAGGCCGCGGCCCTTGTGCTCGGACCCGGAGTAGGGCGCTCGGACGCAGCGCTTACCGTCGCCCGCGACGTCGCCGCCGGCGCCGGCCTGCCGCTCGTCGTCGACGCAGACGGCCTCAACGCCCACGCCGGTGCGCTCGAGAGCCTGGCCTCGCGCACCGAGCCCACGGTGATCACACCGCACGCGGGCGAGCTCGGGCGGCTTCTCGAAAAGGACTCGGACGAGATCGGCGCACACCGCCTCACGTGCGTGCGCGATGCGGCCGAGCGGGGCAAATGCGTTGTCGTCCTGAAGGGCGACGACACGATCGTCGCATCGCCAGATGGGCCCGTGGCGGTCAGCGTGGTCTCGGCGCCCGCGCTAGCGACCGCCGGCACGGGCGACGTCCTTGCGGGCACGATCGGCGCGCTTCTTGCCAGGGGCCTCGACCCGTTCGAGGCCGCCTGTGCGGGGGTGTGGGCGAACGCGAACGCCGGGGTCGCCGCCGCCGAGCAGGTGGGCGCGGCCGAGTCCGTGATCGCGAGCGACGTGATCGACGCGCTCCCCGCGGGGCTTCGCCCGTGAAGCGCGCCGTCGCTCGCATCGACCTGGGAGCGATCGAGCGGAACGTCGCGCACCTCACCGGGATGCTGGAGCCCGGCGCCGCGATGTGCGCGGTGGTGAAGGCGAACGCCTACGGCCACGGCATGGCCGAGAGCGCCAGCGCAGCGATCAAGGGCGGCGCCACGATGCTTGCGGTCGCGACCGCCGGGGAGGCGGCTGCGCTGCGCCCAGAGGTAGGCGACGCCCCGATCCTGGTCATGGGCTCGGTCGCGGGCGAGGAGATCGGCCAGGCCCTTGCTGCCCGGGCTGACATCGCGATCTGGCGGGACGCGTCGCGCGAGCTCCTGGGCGCGGTTGCGGAAGAGCTGGGTGTGGCGCCGCGCGTCCACGTCAAGCACGACTCGGGCATGGGGAGGCTCGGCCTGCGTGACCCGGGCGAGGCGTCCGCGCTGGTGGACGCAGTCGCGGCCGATGAGCGGATGGAGCTGGCCGGGGTTTGGACCCACTTCGCGACAGCCGACGAGGACGTGGCGTTCATGCACGAACAGCTCGGGAGTTTCCGCTCGGTTGCGGAGGCCGCCAGGGAGCGGCACCCTGGGATCACTATCCACGCCGCGAACAGCGCCGCCACGCTCCGCGACCCCGCCACCCACTTCGACATGGTGCGCTGCGGTGTCGCCATCTACGGCCTCGACCCTTTCGGCAGCGACCCGCGCGACCACGGCCTCGAGCCTGCGCTCGAGCTCCGCTCGTACGTCGCCGACGTCAAGCGCTTCGAGGCGGGCTCGAGCGCCGGTTACGGTCGCAGCTGGACGGCCGGGGCAGACACATGGATCGCGCCCGTGCCGATCGGCTACGGCGACGGCTGGCGCCGCGGGCTCTCCAACCGCGCGAACGCGCTTGTGGGCGGCGAAAAGCGGCCGATCGTCGGCACGGTCTCGATGGACAACGTCACCGTGGACCTCGGTCCCGAGACGAGCGTCTCGGCCTTTGACGAGGTGGTCCTGATCGGCGAGCGGGCCGGCGAGCGGATCCTCGCCGAAGACCTCGCGCGCGAGCTGGGAACTATCAACTACGAGGTGACCACGGCGCTGCTTCCCCGGGTCGAGCGGGAATACGAGGGCGGCTCGTGAGCCGGGTGGGAGACGCGCTTCGCCAGGCTCCCGGGCTGACCGTGGCGCTCGATGTCCTGGACGGCGGCTGGATCGTCGGCGGCGCCGTGCGCGATGCCCTGCTCGGCCGCGACGTGATCGACGTCGACCTCGCCGTCGAGCCGGGACGTGACGAGGCCGATGCCCGCGCGGTCGCCAAGGCGGCCGGCGCGGCGGCGTTCCAGCTCTCGGAGGAGTTCGGGACCTGGCGGGTCGAGGCCCGCGACCACTCGTGGCACCTCGACATATCGCGGCTTCGCGCCGACGGAATCGAGGCAGATCTCGGGCTCCGCGACTTCACGATGAACGCGATCGCCGTCCCGCTCTCCGATCCCGACGCGGACCCGATCGATCCCACGGGCGGCGCCGCGGACGCCCAGGCCCGCGTCCTGCGCGCCGCGTCGGATCGCGCCTTCGCCGACGATCCGCTGCGGCTTGTGCGGGCCGCCCGGATCGCGGGGGCGCTGGGCCTGGAGATCGAGCCCGGGACTATCGAGCTCGCGCGCACAGAGGCAGGCCGCGCCGCGGAGCCGGCGGGGGAGCGGCGCCTCGCTGAGCTGCGGCTTCTGATCCGTGCCGACGATCCGGTGCGCGCTCTCGACCTGCTCGATCAGCTCGGCGCCACCTCTGGCGTCCTGCCCGAGCTGGAGGCCCTCCGCGGCGTCGAGCAGAACCCGAATCACCACCTGGACGTCCATGGGCACACGATCGAGGTCCTGCGCCAGCTCCTCATCATCGAGTCCGACCTCGAGCAGTACGCGGGTGAGAGCGTGGACGGGGTCAGGGCGCTTCTGGCCGAGCCGCTCGGCGACGACTTCACGCGTGGCGACGGCCTCCGCCTCGGCGCACTCCTCCACGACACGGGGAAGCCCGCGACGAAGGGCTCGCACGGCGGCTACGTCACCTTTATCGGCCACGACTCGGTCGGCGCCGACATCGTCGACGAAGCGCTGGGGAGGCTCAAGGCCAGCCGGGCGCTCCGCCGCTACGTCGCGGGGCTCACGCGCCACCACCTGCATCTGGGCTTCATGGTCCACGAGCGCCCGCTGCCGCGCCGCCGCCTTTTCGACTACTTGCAGAAGTGCGGGGACGTCGCCCCGGACGTGACGCTCCTCACCGCGGCAGACCGCATGTCGGCGCGGGGCTCGGGCGCCGTCGCTGCACCCGAGATGATCGAAGCGCACCTGGAACTTGTCCGCGAGGTCCTCCCCGACGCCCTCGAATGGCAGCGCTCGGGCCCGCCCGCTCTTCCTCTGCCGGGGGACGAGCTGGCGCGCGAGGCGGGAGTTCCCGAGGGCCCGGAGCTCGGAAGCCTCATCGCCGAGATCCAGGCCGCGCTGTTCGCGGGCGAGGTCTCCGGGCGCGACGAGGTCATCACACACGCGCGCAGGACGCTCGCGTAGGCTCCCCGCCCGTGGCCGACCCCGACTGCATCTTCTGCAAGATCGTCGCTGGCGAGTTGCCGGGCGAGATCCTCGCCGAAGACTCAAAGACGATCGCCTTCATGGACATCAACCCGGCGAATCCGGGGCACGCGCTGGTGATCCCGCGCGAGCACTCGAAGGACCTCCTCGAGATCTCCGACGACGACCTGGCCGCGTGCATGCTCGCGGCCCGGCGCCTCGCCAGGCAGATGAGCGAGACGATCGACCCCGAGGGATTCAACGTCCTCAACAGTTGCGGCTCGGCCGCATGGCAGACGGTCTTCCATTTCCACATTCACGTCGTGCCGCGAAACCACGACGACCCGCTCGAGCTGCCGTGGATCCCCCGCCCGGGCGATCCCGAGGAAATCAAGGCAACCGCCCAGACGATCAGAGGAGAGAGCTGAATGGCCGCGATCACGTATTCCAGGGACGGCGACGTCGGCGTCATCACGCTTTCGAACGGCGACCTCAACTTCTTCACCGCCGGGGCGTTCCACGAGCTGGAGGAATGCGTCGGCGAGATCGAGAACTCGGACGTCCGCGCGGCCGTGTGGCGCGCGGAAGGCGACGTCTTCTCGGCAGGTGTCGACGTGCAGATCTTCAAGGACGCGGCCGAGGCGGGGGAGGGGTTCCCGTCGCTGGTCGGCCCCGTCCAGCGACTGGAGGCGCTGCCTATCCCCACGCTTGCGATTTGCCACGGCCTGTGCCTCACGGCGGGCCTTGAGGTGGCGCTCGGCTGCGACATGATCTGGGCCTCTGAGTCCGCGAAGTTCGGCCTGGTCGAGAAGGTCGTGGGCCTGACGCCGGGTGCCGGCGGAACGCAGCGGATGGCTGAGCGCGCGGGCCCGGCGCGGGCGCGCGAGTTCGTGATGACCGGGCGCCTTTACGACGCGGCCGACGCTCGAGCGCTGGAACGTCGTGAACCGGGTCCTACCGGATGCGGAGATCGCCGAGAAGGGCATGGAATTCGCCCGCAGCCTCGCGGCCGGCCCGACCGTCGCGCACGCCAAGACCAAGCAGATCGTGCGCGCCTATCTCGACGGCGGCATCGACCACGCTGACGAGGTGACTCCAGGCGTCTTCGCGGAACTCTTCGAGACCGAAGATCTCAAGAATGCGGTCGAATCCTTCCTGCGGGAAGGCCCTGGCAAGTTCAGCGATTTCAAGGGTCGCTAGCCGACGATCCGGCTACGTCTTTGCCCCAGATGGGCAAAGAAGAGAAGATCGAGATGGAGGGTGAGGTCACCGAGGCCCTGCCCAACACCATGTTCAAGGTGACTCTCGACAACGAACACGAGGTCCTGGGGCACATCTCGGGCAAGATGCGTCGCCACTACATCCGCATCCTCCCCGGCGATCGCGTCAAGATCGAGCTCTCGCCGTACGACCTCGACCGCGGCCGGATCACCTACCGCTACAAGTAAGGGCTCCAGCCGCGAGCAGGGCTCTCGGCACTAAAGGGCGAGATCGTCGCGTGCAGCGTGACGCTTCCGGCACTCGATAGGCACGGTCCGCTCCCCACACGCGCGCTTCGGGCTGCCACCGTGCCCCCATGCCCGCCGACTGTCGGAAAACGATCCATAGTGGATCGGAAATCGACTCTCGGCGCGGAGAGCTCTATCTGGCGGCCGCGGACCTCGCTTCGTCCCAGCACGAGGTTCTGAAGCTCGAGCACCTTTGCGGGCTCGGATTGAGTGCGTCCGGAGTCCGGCATTGGGTCGCCGCTGGGCATCTTTATCGCAAGTACCAGGGCGTCTTCGCCTTCGGCCGTCCGGACCTCTCGGCACAGGGGCACCGACTGGCGGCCATCTTCGCTTGCGGGCAAGGTGCCCGAGGCTCGTTCGTTACAGCCGGCGCCACGCACGAGATTCGCGCGACCGCATCAAGCTACGTGGACGTGACGATTCCCGCCGGTACGCCGCTGCGAAAGCGCGCGGGCATCCGATGCCATCGCGCTGATTTGCTCCCGCAAGACATGACCATCGTCGATGGGATTCCGGTCACATCGGTTTCGCGCACGCTGCTTGACCTCGCGACCGTCCTGAGCGAGTCCGCACTCGAAAGAGCAGCGAAACAGGCGGTCGTCGAGCGTGTGTTCAACCTGCGGGAGATGGAGGATCTGCTTTCCAGGTCCAAGGGGCACCGCGGAATCCGGCGCCTGCGAGCAGTGCTTGAACGCGGCGACCTGAGCGCTGACGACCAGCCCAAGAGCCGATCTGGAGATCGCTTTCGCAGACTTGTGTCGGCAGGCAGGGCTTCCCAAGCCCGAGATCAACCGCTACCTCTTACTCGGCGACGAGTATCACGAGGTCGACTTTCTGTGGCGAAGCGAGCGGGTCGTGATCGAGACGGACGGTGGCCCCTATCACTCGGACGGCTGGCAACGGGCGAGAGACGCGAGGCGGGACGAACTGCTCACGCAGCATGGGTACCGCCACGGGCGCGTGCCCGACCACGTGGTGGAGCACCAGCCGTTCGAGGCGATCGCGACCGCGCGAAGGCTTCTCGGGCCGTAACCGCCTCAGTCAACCGTTGAGAGTCGAAAAACGATCCACATTGGATCGAAATTCGACTCTCGGCGAAGGAGGCGGTGAGTGCGACCGTCGAGGCTTCAGTCGGCCATCCGCTGCATGCCGCGCAGCGCGAGGAAGGCGAAGAGCGTGATGAGACCTGCAAGCGCGACGAGGCCGGGCCACGTCTCGCCCCACGTCACGCCGCCCGTGACGAACCCCTGGCGGACCATCTCGAGGATCTGCGTGACAGGGTTGATCTCGGAGACCGTCTGCAGCCACGGCTGAAGGAGCGCCTTGGGCGCGAACGAGGTCGTGAACAGGATCGCCACGAACATCCCGGCCTGCATGAGCGGCGCCGCCCCCTGCGTGCGGAACTTGAGGGCGAGCCAGCACCCGTAGAGCGCTGCGACGGTCCCCATCGCCATCACGCCGAAGAACGCGATGAGGAGGCCGGGTAGCCCTGGCCAGTTGGCTCCGACCGCAAAGGCGACGCTCAAGAGCACGACCGCCGGCACGAGCGCGCGCACTGACGCTGAGAAGACGAGGCCGGCCAAAAGGGCGGGCCGCGGCGACGGCGAGGCCAGCAATCGGTCGAACCAGCCTTGCTCGATGTCGCGGGCGAGGTTGACGCCCGTGGCCGCGCCCGTGAACCCGGCGCCCTGGAGCAGAGAGACCGGGATCAGAAAGCTCGCGTAGCTTTCTGTCGCAAAGCCGCGGAGGTTGGTCAACTCGCCGAAGACCGAGGTCAGGCCGAGGAAGAAGATCGTCGGCGCGAGCACGCCGGGTATCGCCGCGCCGGGCACGCGCAGGAGCTCGTTGGCGGAGCGCCTGACAAGCGCGGAGACGGTGGGCCAGCCGGCCTGGATCGCCGCCGCCGTCATCCGCCGGTCCTCAGGCGATGTCTCAGCGCGCCCGCGCTGAGCGCGAGGCTGAACGCGATGATCGCCAGGATCGAGATGAAGGCCTTCAGCGCGTCCTCGCCCGTGAGCGTCGAGATCACCGGGTCGCGAACGCCCTCGACGATGAACGAGACCGGGTTGTACTCGGCGATGCTTGCCGCCGGCTCCTGCATCAGCTCGTACGGGAAGAACGCCGAAGAGAGGAAGAGGATCACGAAGACGAGGGGGAAGAGGCCCTGGACGACCGAGGCCGATCCCGAGCGGATCGCAATGGCCGCACCGATCCCTCCGAAGGCCACTGCCGAGAGCGTGACGAACAAGATCATGAGGACGATCCCCAGGACGCCTTCCTCGATCCGTGCTCCGAAGAGCAGGCCGAGGACGATGTAGTAGACGGCCGAGAACGCACCCAGGGCGGCCGTTCCGGCGAGGCGGCCCAGCACCATCGCAAAGCGCGAGATCGGCGCGGCCAGGAGGCGGTCGGTGAAGCCCATCTCGATGTCCACCGCCAGCGCGATGCCTCCCGAGTTGCCCGCGAGCAGGCACGACTGGATCATCGCCCCGGCGAGCATGAAGTCGAGGAAGCCGTTCACCTCCGGGAAGCCCGGCAGATCAACGGCCCCCGCAGCTCCGCCGGTCTGCACCGCCAGCAGAAGCGTCGGGAAGATGATGATCGGCGCCATCAGCTGGGGGCGCCGGAAGGTCTGGCGGATCGAGCGCCTGCCTAGCGCCGCGACGACCCGCGCGTTCTGGACGAGAGCTCCCAAGCTCTAGCTCTCGGCCGTCGCCGGCTCGGCCTCGGGTGCGGCTTCCTCGTCGTCGCCCTCCAGGTGGTAGCCCGTCTTCTGGACGAAGACATCGTCGAGCGTCGGCTCGACCAGGTCAAGGCCCTCCACGGCCAGCCCGGCGTCGTCGAGCGCGCGCACGACGGGCGCAACGCCTGAAGCTCCCTCGGCGAGCTCGATCAGGAGTAAGCCGTCCTTGGACGGAAGGTCCTTGCCGAGGTTCGCCAGAACCTTTCGCGCCTCGTCCTGGCGGCCGTCGCACACTGCGATCTCGAGGTGTGGGTTGCCCACCTCGGCCTTCAGCGCGCTCGGGGTGTCCTCGGCGACCAGGAGACCGCCCGCGATGATCCCCACGCGGTCGGCCAGCTGGTCCGCCTCCTCGAGGTACTGCGTGGTGAGGAAGATCGTCGCGCCGTCGTCGTTCAGCGCCTGGACCTCCTCCCAGATCGCCTTGCGGCTGACCGGGTCGAGGCCCGTGGTCGGCTCGTCGAGGAAGAGAACGCGCGGCTGATGGACCAGCGCGGATGCAAGGTCGAGCCGACGGCGCATCCCGCCCGAGTACGTGCCGACGCGGCGGTCCGCCGCGTAGTCGATGTCAACCCGGTTGAGCAGCGCGTCGGCGCGCTTTTCGCCCTCGGCGCGTGAAAGTCCGTGCAGAGTCGCTTGAAGCCGAATGAGCTCGCGACCGGTCATCAGCGGGTCGAGGGCCGCCTCCTGGAGCGCTACGCCGATCGACTTGCGGACCTCGCTCGCCTCGGAGACGACGTCGTGGCCAGCGACCTTCGCGGTGCCGCCCGTGGGGCGCAGGAGCGTGGTGAGCATGCGGACAGTGGTCGTCTTGCCGGCGCCGTTCGGGCCGAGGAAGGCGTAGATCTCGCCCTCGGCCACGTCGAGGTCGACGCCGCGCACGGCCTTTACCTCGTCACCGAACGCCCTTTCTAACCCCCGAACCTCGATCGCATCCATTGGCGCCCGAGTCTAGGGCGCCGCCTGAGAGGCAAACGTGCGGCCTGCACGCTCCGTCCCGGCTGGGCCTCGTTATGGGACCAGGACGATGTGCCTGGGTATCGTTTTCAACCGCAACTCACGCCCCCGATCGCGTGTTGCCCATAGAGAGCCGAACGTGAACCGATCCGCTATT
This sequence comes from uncultured bacterium, assembly GCA_963725035.1. Taxonomy (GTDB): domain Bacteria; phylum Actinomycetota; class Thermoleophilia; order Solirubrobacterales; family 70-9; genus JALZKA01. The sequence goes on from CAVRWX010000011.1 coordinate 365,177, forward strand.
TCCATCATTTCCGCGCTTGTGGCGACCGCCCTGGTCGTTGCGGCCGGAGCTGCCTTCGCCGCCGGCGGCGGGGGTGGCGGCGGAGGGGGAGGTGGCACGAAGGTCTTCGGAAAGGGCGACTCGAAGCTCAAGCCGTTCTGTCAGAAGGGCCGCGAGTACGGCACTTGCCTGGTTGTGGGCAGCCTCACAACCTTCATCAACAAGCTCGGGGAGAAGAAGCATCCCTTCGTCGCTCCAAAGGACGGCAGGATCGTCGCCTGGTCGATCGAGCTGGGCCATAAGCCAAGCCACAGGTCCCCCAAGGGCAACCCGGAAGGCAAGAGCAATCTCGAGTTCTTCCAGGACCTTTTCGGCAGCGAGAGGTACGGCAAGGGGCCAGTGGCGCGCCTCGCGATCCTCAAGCGACAGGGCAGCGGAGTCGAGTTCAAGCTCGTCGACCAGAGCCCGACCGAGAAGCTTTCAGGCCCGTTCTACAACAAGGACACCGTAATCACGCTGGAGCGGCCCCTCCCCATCAAGAAGGGCGAGATCGTCGGCCTGTCGAGCATGACGTGGATCCCGATGCTCAAGCCGCATAAGAGGGGCGACGGGAAGAGCGCCTGGCGAACGAACTTGAAGAAGGGCGACTGCAACGACCAGGGCATCATCGCCGGCAATCCGCAGAAGAAGGTGGGCTCAATCCGCGAGTACGGCTGCCAATTCTCCGACCGCCTCTTCTACAAGGCTTGGTTCGTCCCGAACTAGGCCGGCTGGCCGAGCGGTTCCTGGCGCTTGCCGCAGTACGGGCAGTCGGCGACGTCGACGCCGATCATCTGCTCGCAGCGTGAGCAGAGCCTGAGGTTCTCCGGCGTGCGAATGAGCTTCGACGGCGACTCGGAGAGCGGCAGCGGGCGCGCGACGGGCTCCATTTCCTCGCCCGTCACCGAATCGACGTAGACGCCGTCGGGGCTCACGGGCGCGATCGCCTCGCGGCCCGAGGCCGGTGCCCGAAGGCGGTATGTCTCCTTCTCTGCCATCGCCGGGAAATCTATCCGAGCGGGTGGCGGTGAAGCGCCTCGGGCCCCAGCTCGGACGGCCGCGGGTAATGGTCGCCGTAATCCACGCGGCGATCCTAAGGAGATAGGCCGTGGTGCCAGGCACCGTGCCTGGCACGGTGCTGGCACGGACACGTAGGGTTGGGCGCCGTGAGGGTGCTGATCTTCCATGGGTACCTGCTCTCGGGGACGGGGTCGAACGTCTACAACGCGAGCCTGGCCCGTGCCATGCGCGGGATGGGTCACGAGGTCCACCTCGTCTGCCAGGACCGCGATGCCGGAGATCTCGAGTGGGTCGACTTCGCGGGCGACTGGGACTCGGGCGAGCTTCAGGTGCACGCGGCGGGTGATGAGCCGGCCGAGGATGCCGGCTCGGCAACCGTGTACACGCCCGACATCGGCGGCCTCCTTCCAGTCTTCGTCCGCGACCGCTACTCGGGCTTCGAGGTGAAGACGTTCTCAGAGCTCTCCGACGAGGAGATCGAGAGCTACATCCACGCGAACGCCCAGGCTGTGGGCGATGTCGTTGCTCGGGCCGGAGCACCCGACGCGGCGCTCGCAAACCACCTGGTGACCGCGCCCCTGATCATGGAGCGTGCGGGCGTGCCGTTCGCCGTCAAGGTCCACGGGTCGGACCTCTCCTACACGGTGATCCCGGAGCTCGAGCGCTTCGGCCCGATGGCGCGGGACGGGGCGCGTGCGGCGCGAGGGATCCTGGTCGGCTCCGACCATATCGCCGAACGATTGCGTGAGGCGGTGGATGAGCCCGCCGTCAACGCCAAGGTGCGGCTTGGCCCTCCTGGCGTCGACACCGAGCTGTTCGCGGCGATCGCGCGCGAGGATGGACCGGAGCGCCTGCGCGATCTCGCGGCCGATCTCGAGCAGGGCGAGGACGCCGTGGCCGAAGGCGAGAGCTCCTGGGATCGCGATCGCGCCGAGGCGGCGGCCGCCGTGCGCTGGCTGGCCGAGACCGAGGGGCCGCGCGTCGTCTTCGTCGGCAAGCTGATCGTCTCCAAGGGGATCGACCTACTGGTCGCCGCCTGGCCGCTAGTCCACGCGCGCTTCCCCGACGCGCGGTTGATGCTTTGCGGCTTCGGCGCCTACCGCGAGGGCGTCGAGAACCTGATCACGGCGCTTGAGCAGGGAGATATCGAGGGCGCCCGGGGGATCGCGCATCGCGGGCGTGCTCTCGAGGGCGGGGAGATGAAGCCGCTCGAGATGCTCGCGAAGTTCCTGGCCGATCCGCCGCCGAACTACGCCGAGTTCGCCAAGGACGCTGCGGGCTCGATTGCCCTCAGCGGACGCCTCGAGCACTCAGAGGTCGGGCGGCTGGTGCCGGCATGCGACGCGCTCGTTTTCCCATCGACCCACCCCGAGGCCTTCGGCATGGTCGCTGCCGAGGCTGCATCCGCTGGAGTCCTTCCAGTTTCCGCGGCGCACTCGGGCGCGCTCGAGGTCAGCCGCGCGCTCATGGACGGCCTGCCCGACGAGGTGGCGGGCCTGGTCTCGTTCAGGCTCGACGACTCAGCGATCGAGTCGATCGCCGCCCGGCTCAACATCTGGCTGGGCCTGGATCCGCACGCCCGGCGCCTCACCCGGATGGGCCTCCGCGACACGGCGAAGCGCCTATGGGGGTGGGAGGAGGTCGCCCGCAAGGTGATCGCCGCGGCAAAGGGCGATGACTAGTGCTGATCGTGGCCTGAACCTCCGCCGAGTCTGAATAGAATGCCGCGCGGTGACCCGGGCCACCTATCTAAAGCTGATCGGACTCATGCTCGTCCTCACGGTCGTGCAGTCCGTGATCATGTTGATCCCCGACTGGAACGGCATGCAGGGCTCGGCCGAGGCGGACGAGATCGACCTGCTTCTGGACGTGATGATCGTGCTCTCGTCGTTCGTCTTCGCGATCGTCATCGTGATGCTCGGCTACTGCATCTACAAGTACCGCGCGAAGCCTGGCGACGAATCTGACGGCAAGCCCATCCACGGCAATACGAAGCTTGAGATCGCCTGGACCCTGATCCCGACGGTCATCGTCCTCTTCGCGGCGGCCTACTCATGGGTGATCCTTGACGACATCGAGGCCGAGGCCTCCGACCAGCTGCCGGTGAACGTGACCGCGCAGCAGTTCAAGTGGACCTTCGAGTACCCCGAGACGGGCGTCGTCTCGGACGAGTTCCACGTCCCGTCCGGCACCCAGCTCGAGCTCAACCTCACCGCGCTCGAGGTCCTTCACTCCTTCTGGGTGCCCGAATGGCGGATCAAGCGCGACCTGGTGCCGATCGCCGAAGGCAACCCGTCGGACGTCGACAACATCGTTCGCGTTACGCCGGACGTCGAGGGGGAGTACGCCCTGATCTGCACCGAGTACTGCGGCTGGGGCCACGCGACGATGCGGGCGCACGTGGTCGTCGAATCGCAGGAGGAGTTCGACGCCTGGATGGCAGAGCAGGAAGCAGCACAGGCAGGTACTCCTACCGAGGAAGCCGCGGACGCTGAGGCGGCCGCGGACGACGAGGGGGCGAGCGACGAATGAGCATCCTGTGGCGTAACCCGGGCATGATCCGCGCGCTCTTCGGCTTCGTGGTCGGCGGCGCGCTGGGCTTCGGCCTGGTCGTCGCGCTCCGCGCGATCTCGGGCCTCGAGATCTACCAGACCGAGCAGACCGGCTACCCGCACGTCGTCGTGCCCGCGATCACCGCCCCGCTCGGCTTCCTGGTCGGCATGGGCTGCTTCTCGTACTGGTTCCGCTGGGCCGGTGGCGCTCCCACGATCCCCGAGGACCACGCCCAGCACGGGGCCAAGGAGTGGAAGGACTACTTCCGCTTCAACACCGATCACAAGGTGATCGGCATCCAGTACATCTGCACGACGTTCTTCTTCTTCATCTGCGGCGGCCTGGCCGCGATGACCGTGCGGGCCGAGCTCGCCAACCCCGGCACGCAGATCGTCGATCCGGGCTTCTTCGGCGGCCTCTTCTCGACGCACGCCGCGTTCATGATCTTCCTGTTCATCATCCCCGTCTTCGCGGGGATCGCGAACTACGTCCTGCCGCTGATGATCGGCGCGCCGGACATGGCGTTCCCCCGCCTGAACGCGCTGTCGTTCTGGATGCTGCCGATGGCGGGCCTGCTCTTCATGGCCTCCTACTTCGTCCCGGGCGGCGCCTTCGACGCGGGCTGGACCGGCTACGCGCCGCTCTCGACCGGGGCGCCGTTAGGACAGTCGTTCTTCAACCTGGGAGTGCAGTTCGCCGGCGCCTCGTCGGTGGCGACCGCCTTGAACTTCCTGGTGACGATCATCACCATGCGTGCGCCCGGAATGACGTTCTGGCGCATGCCGCTCCTCGTCTGGGCGAACCTCTCGACCTCGCTCCTGGTCGTCGCGGCGACGCCCTTCATCGCCGGCGTCCAGTTCATGGTCCTCTTCGATCGCGCGCTCCACACCAACTTCTTCAACGAGGCAGCCGGAGGTGACGTGCTGAGCTACCAGCACATCTTCTGGTTCTACTCCCACCCGGCCGTCTACATCATGATGTTGCCCGGGTTCGGGATCATCTCCGAGGTCTTATCGACCCACGCCCGAAAACCGATCTTCGGCTATCGCCTGATGGCGCTCGCGCTGATCGGGATCGTGGTCCTCTCCTACACCGTGTGGGCGCACCACATGTTCGTCTCGGGCATGTTCAGCTGGCTCCGCGTGCCGATGATGATCACGACGCTGCTCATCGCGGTGCCGACCGGGATCAAGATCTTCTCGTGGTTAGCGACGCTGTTCGATTCTGTGCTCCACCTGAAATCGACCTCCATGCTGTTCGCGCTCGGGTTCATCGTGACCTTCGTCGTGGGCGGGATCTCGGGCGTGATGCTGGGCATGGTGCCTCTCGACATCCACATGTCGGACACGTACTTCATCGTCGCTCACATCCACTTCGTGCTCTTCGGCGGCTCGGTCTTCACGATCTTCGCGGGCATCTACCACTGGTTCCCGAAGATGACCGGGCGCATGTACGACGAACGGCTCGGGCGGGCGCACTTCTGGCTCACCCTGGTCGGGATGCTCGGCACCTTCGTGCCGATGCACTGGATCGGCCTCGAGGGCATGCCGCGCCGCGTCGCCGACTACGCGGAGCAGTTCGCCGAGTGGAACCTGGTGATCTCGATCTTCTCGTTCATCCTGGGCGCCGCGCAGCTGATCTTCATCTACAACGTCGTCGTCAGCTGGAAGTGGGGCCCGAAGGCGGGCGACAACCCGTGGAACGCGAAGACGATCGAGTGGCTGGTCTCATCGCCGCCGCCGGTCTACAACTTCGACGAGATCCCGCGCGTCGTCGGCGGCCCGTACGAGTTCGGCGTGCCCGGAGCACGCCACGCGATCATGCATGGCGAGGAGGGGCATGAGGTCGCCGAGCCCGAGCCCGCCACCGTAGGAACTACCTCGGGCGCGGCGACGTGACCGACGCTGCTCACAACGGCGCCGAGGGGCCCCGCGACTCGCGGGCGGCACCGTCCTCGTCTTCCTGAACGAGGTCGCGGGCGGCCGCAAGCTCCTGAGCCAGGTCCGCGAGCGGGTCGAGGCGGGTGCCGAGCGCATCGCCATCGCCGCCCCGCAGAACCAGCCGGTCGCTGGGCAGATCGTCGACCGCTCCGAGCTCGCCGACGCTGCCAAGAGCCGCGTCGAGGTAACGCAGTCGGTGTTCGCCGAGTTCGGGATCGAGGCGGAAGGCGCCATCATGGACCCCGATCCGCTCCTCGCCATCGATGATGCGATCCGCGCCTTCGAGCCGGCCGAGGTGCTTCTCTCGTGCCTCACGGAGTCCCGCTACGGCATGACACGGCGCAACCTCGTCGACTGGGCGCAAGGCGCGTTCGAGATTCCGATCACGCACGTCCCGGTCCGCCTCGACGACGACGCGATCCGCTGGGACGTCACGCACACGCTGGTGGTGGCGACGCAGACGGTTGCTTCAGGCGACCTCTTGGGGCGCCTCAAGTCGCGTGCCGCTGAGAGCCCACACCGCTACACGTTCATCTGCCCGCGCTCGGGCCAGCTCTCGCGCGTGGAGGTCTGCGAGCGCCTCGCCCGCACCCTCGCCGAGATGTACCGCTCCGACATCGACGCCACGGGCCAGCCCATGAGCCCCGCGCCGTTCGCCGCCGTCCAGAACGCGATCGCGCACTACCGCGTCGACGAGATCCTGATCTCGACCCTCGCGGGCGAGCAGTCCGTCTGGCTCGAGGAAGGGCTCATCGACCGGGTGCACGACATCACCGACAAGCCCGTCGAGCACGTTGAGGCGGGCGGCGACGTCGCTCCGCGCGCCGTGCCCGACGCCGAGGCTTCCGAGGCGCCCGGCGAGGGCCGCGAAGAGGGCGTCACGGTTGGCGACACCGCAGGGGAGGCCCACTGATGGAATCCGCTTCGATCTCAGCAGGGCATGCGCACGAGCATCACGGGCCGCCCGAGGCGCACGCGAGCTCGCGGATCGACCGCCAGACGCTCGGCATCCTCCTCTTCATCGTCTCGGAGATCATGCTCTTCGGGGCGTTCTTCGCCTCCTACTTCTTCATCCGCGTCGTCGCCAACCAGGGCCCCTGGCCGCCCGAGCCCTACGAGCTCCCCGTCGCGGTGGCCGGCGTCAACACGGCGATCCTGATCTCGTCGAGCTTCACCGTGCACCTGGCGCTCGAGGGCGCCAAGCGCGGCAACCGCCGCGCGATGCAGATGGGCCTGACCGCCACCTGGCTCCTCGGCGCAACGTTCCTCTTCATCCAGATCAACGAGTACGTCCACATCGGCTTCTCGGCACGCGACGGCGCCTTCGGCTCGATCTTCTACGGCCTCACCGGCCTCCACGGCGCGCACGTCTTCGTGGGGCTCTTGCTCCTCACGTTCGCAAACATCCGCGCCTACAAGGGCCATTTCGGCACCGCGGCGAAGGACCATCTGGGCGTCGAGGTGCCCGGGATCTACTGGCACTTCGTCGACGTTATGTGGATCATCGTGTTCGTAACGATTTACATCCTCTGAGCGCGGCTCTTGCAAAGCGGCGGCTGGCGTCGTCCTCAGTCGTCCGTCTTGCTCACGTGGGACTTTGACGCACGCTCGCTTCACCGGCTCCCTGCGTCCTAGCCATCCTTGCTCTTTCAGAGCCGTTCGGCGATGCGAATAATGAGCTTGTGAAGATCACCGAGCCTCAGATGTTCAGGGTCGTATTGATCGTTGGGATCGCGATGGTTCCCGTGATCGTGCTCGCGGTCGCCGTCGACCCCGTGGCCGGGGCGATCCTGTTCGGGATCGAGATCGGGGTCGGCATCGGCTACCTGTACACGCGCTGGCGGGCTGTCGAGCCTCGCGCGGCCGAGGTGATGACCGTGCCTGACGACGGCGTCCACCGCGTCCTCGTGGTCGCGAACGAGACGGTCGGCGGGCGTGCGCTTCTCGCCGAGCTTCAGAACCGACTTCAGGGTGAGCAGAGCTCTGAGCTCCTCGTCGTCTGCCCGCCGCTTGCGGGCTCTGCGGCAGAGCACTGGTCTTCGGACATCGACGGTTACATCCCCGAGGCCAAAGCGCGCCTGGAGGCCTCGGTCACGGCGATGCGCGCGGCGGGCATCGAGGCGTCAGGGCGCCTTGGTGACCACCACGACCCAAACCAGGCGATCGAGGACGCGCTCAAGGAGTTCCCGGCCGACGAGGTCGTGATCTCGACGCACCCGCCCAAGCGCTCGCGCTGGCTCGAGTCGGGAGTGGTGGACAAGGCCCGCGCCGAGCTCCCCCAGCCGGTTACGCACGTGGTGGTGGACCTAGAGGCCGAGTCGGCGCCGGGCGCCTAGGCCGCGCACTCGTCCGGGAGCTCGTCCGCCGAGTCCTTGCTGTCGACGGACTCGAGCAGGTAGTTGATGAGGTCCTTCAGGTTCTCCTGCGGGAGGACGCTGCAGTCGAAGACGGGCATGACGCCGGCCTCGAACCCCTGCGACATCGTTGGCTTCGGGGTTCCGGATCGACTCCTCGATCATCGCGGCGTCCTGTTGTGAGAGGGGCTCGTCCAGGTCTGGGCCAATGCCTCCCGCCGTGCCCGCGGCCTCGAGCGCGTGGCAACCGCCGCAGCTCTCGTTGAAGATCGTTTGGCCGTCGCCCAGCGGCGGCGGCTCGATGCCTTCGACGCCCGCCACGCTCGCAACGTACGCGGCAACGTCCCGGGCGTCGGAGCCGGTGAAGATGTCAGCGGGCATGTACGTCTGGACGTAGTCTGCGTCCCCCTCGTCGACGGGGCGGGGGTGGGCGATCTGGTCCTCGACGACACCCTCGATCGTGTCCTGGTCCATGCCGTCTGCGCGGGCCTGGGCGAAGGCGGAGTCGAGGTCCGGCCCGACGCTCGCCGTGGCGCGCGCCTCGGTCAGCGCGTGACAGGTCGCACAGCCCGTGGCAAACAGATCCTTGCCGCGCGCGAGATCGGCCTCCTCCTGGGTGTCGCAGCCCGCGGCGAGCGCTCCCGCAGCGAGGGCGAGCGAGGTGACTAGGACCGCCTTCCCGCGGGCGACTGACACGAGGCGTGGCACGCGCGCAATCCTATCTTGCGGGACGGCACCGGTATGCGTGCCGACGCACGAACTTTCAGGCTCGGATATGTTTAAGAGCGGATTCGCACTAATAACCGCTTTCGAAGGGAGCTGGGGCACGCAGATGGAGGTCCGGGACGGGATGTCTGGGGTGGTCTTGACCGTTGGACCGGGACACACGCTGCGCGAGGCCGCTCAGAAGATGACCGAGCGGGAGGTCGGCGCCGCCGTGGTGATCGACGATCAGCTGCCCGCGCCCGGTGTCTTGTCGGAACGCGACATCCTCGTCTCGCTGGGGAAGGGACAGGATCCCGATTCCGAGCGAGTCGCCGATCACTTCTCCGACGCGATCATCTCGGCGGCACCTGACTGGAGCCTCGAGCGCGCGGCGATGGAGATGTCCCGCCGCCACATCCGCCACCTCGTGGTCGTCGAGGGCGGCGAGCTCGTCGGCGTCCTCTCGATGCGCGACATCATGCGCGTGTGGACGTCGGACGGCGCCACGTCGTCGATGACGTCGCCCGGAGTCCGAAGCCTCACACGCCTAGCTTCACCGAGAGTAGGAATTTCCACACATATCGTGGGAATTCCACCTTTCGGCGAGGAGAGACCCCTAGGAGCTGGGTTCGGACGACTTGCGCTGCACCGCGGGCAGGACCGCCGTCGTCAGCTTCTGGCGGCGCGGGAGGCGGGCGACGCCGTCCTCGGTGCCGCGGAACATCCGCACGACCGCGGCAATCGCAACGATCGCGCCGATCGCTCCGTACGGCCACCAGACGAAGATGCCGGCGATGACGGCGGCGAGGCCGAACGCCAGGAGCGCCGGGTCCCAAGAGGGCTCGGGCACGTAGACGAGCTCGGTCGGCTGGGGTTCTTCGTCAGCCATCGCTATGCGAGGTAGTAGGTCGCGAACATGAACGCGAGCGCGAAGACGCCGACCGCGATCGCAGCCGCAAAGAGGCCGGTCCTGAGGTTCTTGTCGGCGAGTCGCCTGTCCATCGGGGCTGAACTCTATATGGCCCGGTCGATGGCCATCGCGGTGAAGAGCAGGGCGAGGTAGGCGAGGGAGGAGAGGTACAGGCGAAGCGCGGCCTGGCGCGACGGCGAGCGCATGAGCTTCACCGCGAGGACCAGGAACACGCCGCCCAGGACGAGGGCCGAGGCGAGGTAGAAGCTGCCGAAGAGGCCCGTCGCGACGGGCGCGAGTGTGAGCGCGACCAGGAGCACGGCATAGACGACGATCTGGCGCCGCGTCGACTCCTCGCCGCGCACCACCGGCATCATCGGCACGCCGGTCCTGGCGTAGTCGTCCTTGATCAGCAGCGAGAGCGCCCAGAAGTGGGGCGGCGTCCACATGAAGACGATCGCGAACGGATAGAGCGAGTCGAGGGTCAGGCTGCCCGTGGCGGCAGCCCAGCCGACGAGCGGAGGCACAGCGCCCGCTGCGCCGCCGATCACGATGTTCTGCGGCGTCAGCGGCTTCAGCCACATCGTGTAGACGAAGACATAGCCCAGGAGCCCCGCCATCGCCAGGATGGCCGAGAGCATGTTCACCGTGAGCGCGAGTTGGATGAACGCGAGCGCACCCAACACGATCCCGAAGACGAGGCCGTGGACGGGCTCGATCCGCCCTGAGACGAGCGGGCGGGAGCGCGTGCGGGCCATGCGGGCATCGCGGTCGCGGTCGAGGTAGTGGTTGATAGCGCCGGCGCCTCCAGCGGCGAGGTAGCCGCCGAGCATCGTCCACAGGACGGTCGACAGCGCCAGGCCCTCGGGCATCGCGACGACCATCGTCGCGACGGTCGTGACGAGGAGGAGCGAGATGATGCGCGGCTTTGTGAGCGCGATGTAGTCGCGCACGTGCGCCATGAACGACGGGCGCGCCTCGGCGCCGTAGCGCTCGACGAGGCCGGCGTCGCGTGTCGCTGTCGCCGACTCCATCAGACGGTCGCCGCCTCGGTCGGAGCGTCCCGGTGCCAGGCACGGTGCCTGGCACCGAGCGGGGGGCGGGGATTCGCATCAGCGTTGTGTTCGCGTAGACGATCGTGGCCCAGATCGCGGTGCCCAGGCTCAGGTGCGCGAGGATCAGGCCGGCGTGCTTGCCGAGCCAGACGTTGGCCGCGCCCAGGACGATCTGCGCCGCCACCAGGCCGCCGACGGCGACGAACGATCGACTCGGCGCCCGTTGGCGGATCGCGACGGCGACGAGCGCGAGAACGGTGAGCGCCGTCAGGTACATGAAGAGGCGGTGGACGAGCTGGATGTCGATTAGGCGGTCGATTCCGAACGGCATGAACTGATCGACGCAGCCGGGGAACTGCTCGCCGCAGGCCGTGTGCGCGCCAAGGACCGGCTCGGTGGGTGTGCCCTCGCCCTCGGTGCCCGCGACCAGTCCGCCGGCGACGATCGTCGCGAGGACGAATACCGCCGTGACGACGGAGAGGGAGCGCAAGAGGCCGCTGCCGCTCGCGGGCTTCGGCTCGGGCTCAGAAGCAAGACGCCTGAGCGCGAAGAGAGTTCCGAGGAAGATCATGGCCAGGCCGAGGTGCGCGGCCACGAGGTACTCGTGGAGCCCCTCCTCGACGGTCAGCCCGCCCAGGCCCGCCTGGGCGAGGACGAGCACGCCCGCGGTGGCCGATAGGCCGACGATCCAGCGGTACTCGCGAAAGCTTCTCCAGGCCCGCCAGGCGACCATCAGCATCAAGATGGAGACGATGCCCGCGGCGATGCGGTGGGAGTACTCGATCATCGACTCTGCGGACGAGGCGGGGATCACGCCGCCCTCACACAGCGGCCATCCGTGCGTGCCTGATCCCTCCGGGCCACAGCCGAGCCCGGAGTCCGAGACGCGCACGATTCCGCCGATCAGGATCAGGACGAAGGTGGCGACGATCGTGGCGGTGACGAGGCGCCGGAAGCGCCCCAGCTCAGCGGCCGAATCCATCGGGCTCAGGATACGGGCGGGGCCTCGCCGTCTGAGGGGTCAGACCCCTCGACAGGCTCAGCTGCCGCTTCCGCTTCGGTATCGGGGTCAGACCCCGCGCTGGGTTCTTCCGGTTCCGCCTCGGATTCGAAGCCAGACCCCGCGCTCGGTTCTTCCGGCTCCGGCTCGGGAGGGGCGCTGGCCTCGAGCGGCTCGGGTGGGACGAAGGTCGCCTCGCGCTCGCGGATCGCCTCGCGGATGTCGCGAAGCGGCTCGGCTGAGCGGACGTCGGGGACGGCGTCGAAGTTGTGCGGGGGCGGGGGCGAGAGCGCGAACCATTCGAGCGTCGTGCCCTGCCACGGGTCGTGCCCGACCGGGCGGCCGCCGCTATAGGAGCGGACGAGGTTCACGAGCTCGATGAAGATTCCGATGAAGAGGAAGAAGGAGGCGATGGAAGCGATCAGGTTGAGCGTCGAGACGCCGTCGTCCTCGAAGTAGCGGAAGACGTCGACCGGCTGGCCCGCTAGCCCGGCGAAGAACATCGACATGCAGTAGACGGCGGCGCTCACGAAGATAAGCCCGGCGGCAGTCTTGGCCGGCCCCTCGTGGACGGCGCGGCCGGTGACCTTGGGGAGCCAGTAGTGAAGGCCCGCGAACATCGTGAGGACGAAGCCGGTGATGACCATGATCGTGTCCTGCTGCGCGGCGACGGTGTTCTCCATCAGGAGGCCGACGCTGACGACCGAGGTCGCGAGCTCGCCGGCGAGGCCGAACACCAGCGCGACGGCGCCCGTGATGGCTAGGACGAGCGGGGCGCGGGTCGAGACGGTGCCGTCCCACATCGTCAGGATCCAGACGACATAGATGAGGCAGATGGGGACCAGGCAAAGGATCGCGACGAACATCGTGAAGAAGGCGAAGCCCTCCGCCAGCGGGCTGGCATAGAGGTTCTGCATCCAGGCGAGGGTTCCCAGGACGCCGGCGGCGACCAGCGATCCCGCCACGGCCGAGTGGCTGAAGAGCGGCTTGCGCGAGAAGGTCGGAACGATCTCCGAGATCACGGCCAGCGCGGCCACGACCATGACGGCGTGGATGCCGGTGAAGTAGAGCCAGCTGAGGTGCGAGAAGAGCATCGGCTCGCCACCCAGGCCGGCGTCGAAGAAGACGCCGTCGTACTGGCGGTCGACGGTGAGCATGACGAGCGCCGCCAGCATGCCCGCACCCGTGACGAGCAGGATGTACGAGATGACCCGGGCGGCAGAAGCGAGCACCGGCGCGCGGCGCCAGGCCATGCCCGGCGCGCGCATGTTCTTGAGCGTCGCGATCATGTTGATCGACCAGCAGATGAAGCCGAGCGTGGCCAGACCGACGCCGCCGATCCAGGCGTCGACGCCGCCAGAGGGCGAGAAGACCTCGTCCGACATCGGCGGGAGCGGCGAGAGCCCGTTCTCCGGCACGAGGTAGAGGAAGCTGACGAAGAAGACGAGCGTCCCGGCCGCATAGAGCCAGTAGGCGAGCTGATTGAGGCGGGGGAGGGCGACGCTGCGGGCGCCGATCTGGAGCGGGACCACGTAGCCGAGGAGGCCGAGGACGAACGGCACCGCGAAGAGCACCGTGATCGAGAGCATCGCGGTGGTCGACATCTGACTGAAGATGTCCGGCCGGATGATGGTCGAGTCGGGGACGATCAGCTGGATCCGTGTCAGCGCAAAGGTGAGAGCAGCGATCGCGAGGAAGCTGAGCGAGGTCCCCATGAAGAGCTTCGCGACGACCTTGTGGTCGGCGCTCGTCGCGGCGGTGGTCCAACCCTCGCGCCACGAGGGGATCTCGCGCGTCACGACCTCGGGGCGGCGGTCTGCGATCGTCGGAGGCGGCGTCACTCTTCCTCCTCCGCCGCGGCAGTCTCTTCCGAATCCGTGGCATCGGCCTCAGCCGCCGCGGCCTCCCGAACGGCAGCCTGACCGGCTTGCAGGTTGGCGTTGAGGCCCTCGATGTAGTCCGCGTACTCCTCGGCCGACACCACTCTCACGAACGCGCGCATGACCGGGTACCCGGCGGCACCGGAGAACACGGTCGAGCGTCCGGGATAGACGCCCTCCTCGTCGGCGACGAAGGACAGCTCCTGGGTCTCGCCGGGCACCGCCCAGATCTGAGGGCCGAGGGCGGGGACGAACCACGAGTGGATGACGTCGGTGGAGCGGATGTTGAGGGTCACAAGCGTGTCGACGGGGACGACGAGCTCGCCGTAGCTGAAGATGGTCGAGATGCCCTCCGAGAAGCTGCCTTCCGCCTGCTCGGGATACCCGAAGCGCCAGAGCCATTGCTGCGCCACGGCCTCGATCTCGATCTCCTCGGCGCCATCCTCGGCGGTGGCTTGCTTGACGCCGTTGGAGACGATGACGCCGAAGACGAAGATCGCGAGGGCCAGGGCCGTGAGACCGGCGCCGACCTTGGCGATGAAGCCGCGCCCAGCGGTGAGCTGCCGCGGCTCTTCCTCCGACCCGGTGCTGCGAAAGCGACGCACCGCTACTACGAGGCCGCCGATCAGGCCGAGGGCGAGCACGGTCGCGACGACCAGCATCACCCAGTAGCCGGTGCGCATGTCCTCGGCGTTCGGAGAGTGCGCGGCATCGGGCGCGATGGCCGCGTTCGCGGGTTGCGCGAGCGCCAGCGCGAGGAGCGCTGCGAGAGCGAAAACGAGGCGACCGGGGCTGGGCAACGTCACGAGCGCCGCATTCTAATCCGAAGGGACGGCGCCGCTACCCCCTCGGCCCCGAAAGGCCCCTGAAGCTTCTTATACTCGCGCCCCCTTGCCCCGGTTTTCGCGTCCATCCAAGCGCCCCAGCCCTGCCCTCCGGAGCGCGGTGCGAGGCGGTGCCGCGCTCGCGGTGGCAGCGGCGATCGTCGTCCCGCCCCTTCGCAAGCGGCTCAAGATGCCGCCGGCGGCGACGGTTGGGATCTCGGTTGCCGGGCCGACCGCTATCGCCGTGCTTTGGCCTCGCAGCCGCGCGCGCGACGTCGCCATGTACGCGCTCCAGATGTGGGGGTTCGTGATGGCTCACGAGCTTCCCTACGACGACCCCGACGCGCTCCGGCGCCGCCTCAAGATCGACTACCCGATCCAAGCCGACCGCCTGATCGGCGGCGGGGAGCTGCCGAACATCCGCCTCCAGAGGGCGCTCGCCAACCCCGCCGAGCCGAACGCGCTGGATCGCGTCCTGACCGCAGCCCACTGGGCGTGGTTCTTCGTCCCGCACGTGACCGTCGCCTACATCCTCATCCGCGACGACGAGCGGCCCCCGGGCGAGCGTCGCTTCCCGCGGGCCGCCCGCCAGATGTCGGCCACCTATGACCTGGGGGCCGCCGCGTACTGGGCGCTCCCCACCGCGCCGCCGTGGTGGGCGGCGGAGAACGGCCACCTGCGCGAGCCGGTCCGCCGCCTCATGATCGACGTAGGGGAGAGCGTCTGGGGCCGGGCCTGGCCGAAGCTGTATGACTCCTTCAACGGCAACCCATGGGCGGCGTTCCCCTCACTTCACTTCGCATCCTCCGTCATGGGTGCGCTTCTCCTCCGCGAGACGGGGCCCAAGGCCGGCGCGGTCGGCGCCGCGTACGCGGGCGTCCTGGGCTTCGCGCTCGTCTACCTGGGCGAGCACTACGTGACCGATCTCGTGGCCGGTGCCGCGCTGGTCGCCGCGGTGCGACTCGGGGACCCGATCGCCGAGCCGGTGATGGGCGAAGTGCGCTCCGCGCTCCACCGTTTGCAGCAGATCGCTGACTGAGGGCAAGCCGAGCGCTCGCGCCGCCACCGTCCCTGCGAATATGAACCCCGGGATGTCTGACCGAACCGAAGCCAACGGGGGGCTCGGCTCTACCTCACGCGATGGGCCGATCTCAGGCGACCCCGATGACGATGACGAGGAAGAGCCCAGGTACTTCCAGGACCCGAAGAGCATCGCGATCACGATCGGGTCGGTCATCGTCCTCATCGGGGCGATCTACTTCCTCTTCCCGGCGATCGTCGGCGTCGAGGACGGCCTCGCGAAGCTCGACGACGGGGACCCCGTGTGGATCGGCATCGCGGTGGCGTTCTGCGTCGTCATGTTCCTGGCGCAGATCGCCATGTTCAAGGGGGTCGTCGGCGGCGATGTCCTGGCGCTGACCTGGCCCGAGAGCTACCAGATCAACATGGCCAGCCTCGCGGCGTCCCGCCTCTTCTCAGCCGGGGGCGCCGGCGGCATCATCCTCACCTACTGGGCGCTCCGCAAGGCCGGCATGCCGCGGCAGCAGTCCGCGGCGCGGATGGTCGCGTTCCTGATCCTCATGTACTCCGTCTACATGCTGGCCCTGCTGCTCGGGGGGATCCTGCTCCGCACGGGTGTCCTGGCAGGAGCGAACCCTCCGGGCCTCACGATCGTCCCCGCGGCGATCGCGGGCGGCATCCTCGTCCTCTTCCTCCTGGCCGCGCTGGTGCCCGGCGACCTCCAGCGCAGGCTCTCGCCACTCGAGCTCGGACACCTGGTACGGGCGCCTGTCGGTTCGGCTGGCGACAGTCCCGGCGACGATTTCGACCTCGACGCGGATGGCGATCGAGATCATCAAGACGCCGGGCCGGGGTTGGCTCGCGGTCGCGGGGGCGGTCGGCTTCTGGGCCGCGAACATCGCGATCATGTGGGCGAGCTTCGAGGCCTTCGGCCTGGACGTCTCGGGCGCGGTCATCGTCCAGGGCTTCTTCGTCGGGATGGCGGCGAACCTGATCCCGGGAGCGCCCGGCGGGGTGGGGGCGGTGGACGCTGGGATGATCGGCACCTACGTCCTCTTCGGGCTGGATGGCAGCACCGTCTTCGCGGCGGTACTCATGTACCGCTTCATCGCCTTCTGGCTGCCGCTTCCGCCGGGGATCGTCGCCTTCTTCCAGCTCCGGCGCACGATCAAGCGCTGGGAAGACGGGGAGTGCCCGAAGGACCGCACCGACGGGGTAGGCGCGCTTCCACAGGAGCTTGAGCTTCTGGGCGTGGCCAATACTTCAAAAAGTAAAGTATCATCATGAGTGAGACTTAGGAGAACGAGATGAGCGAAGAGAACACCAAAAAGAAGGTCGAAGACGTGATCATCCTGGGCGGTGGGCCGGCCGGCTACACGGCCGCTCTCTACGCCTCCCGCGCCAACCTCGAGCCGCTCCTGATCGAGGGCTTCCAGTGGGGCGGCCAGCTTCAGAACACGACCGACGTCGAGAACTATCCGGGCTATCCCGACGGGATCATGGGCCCGGAGATGATGAACCAGTTCCGCGCCCAGGCCGAGCGCTTCGGCACGCGGTTCATCACCGACGACGCGGACCGCGTCGAGCTCTCGGACGGCGGCCTCCAGAAGGTCTTCCTTGGCGACGAGGAGCACGTCGCCAAGACGATCATCCTCGCGATGGGCGCCGAGCCTCGGCGCCTCGGCCTCCCCGGTGAGATGGAGCTTTCCGGCCGCGGCGTCTCCACCTGCGGCGTCTGCGACGGCGCCTTCTTCAAGGGCGAGGAGGTCATCGTCATCGGCGGCGGCGACTCGGCCATGGAGGACGCGATGTTCATCGCCAAGTACGCCTCGAAGCTCACGATCGTCCACCGGCGCGACGAGTTCCGCGCCTCGAAGATCATGTTCGAGCGCGCGCGCGAGACCGAGAACATCGAGCTCAAGACGCCTTACGTCCCCGAGGAGTTCATCGCCGGCGACGACGGCAAGCTCCGCGCCGTGCGGCTCAGGCACGCCGAGACGGGCGAGACCGAGGAGATGGAGGTCGGCGGCGCATTCGTCGCCATCGGCCACATCCCGCGCTCGGAGCTGGTCGCGGACCAGGTCGCCACGGACGAGGACGGCTACGTCCGCACCGACGCCAAGTCGACCCGGACCAACCTCGCGGGCGTCTTCGCCATCGGCGATCTCGTCGACCACACCTACCGCCAGGCGGTCACCGCCGCCGGCACCGGCTGCATGGGCGCCCTCGACGCCGAGTGGTATCTGCGCGACACGCCGCCCGACCCGGAGGCCCACTGGGGCTCGAGCCCGGGCGAGGTGGCCGAAGCTACGGCGTAGGCGGCGCGCAGGGCTCGTCGAGCACCGCGACCTCGTGGCCGCGGCGTGATGCCTGCTGCGGGCTGAAGCGGATCGCGGCTGTCTGGACGTTGTTGTCCTCGCCGCCCGTTGCGATCTCGGCCAGCCGGTTCTTCGGGTCGGCGCGAGTGACCAGGCAGTAGCGGCCCTTCCTGAAGCCGGTCACGTCGAACTCCTGGCCTGGCGTGCCAGCTCCGTACTTGTCGGCCCAGCCGACCGAGATGCCGTGCGTGCCCGCGGAGTCCTCGCAGTCCTCGAATCGGTAGAACGGATTGCCGGGCGAGCCCGGGAGCTGCGGCAGGTACTTGTGGGAGTCGACGACGCAGAACGACACCTTCTTCGAGACCTCCGCGAGCTTGGAGGTATCGATGCGGTAGAGCTCGTAGCGGGCGA
The DNA here is from genome assembly GCA_963725035.1 of uncultured bacterium. GTDB lineage: Bacteria > Actinomycetota > Thermoleophilia > Solirubrobacterales > 70-9 > JALZKA01. The sequence continues at coordinate 383,185 of CAVRWX010000011.1, forward strand.
AGTCCTCGAAGTGGTAGTGCTCGTGGACCTCGTGGTAGATCATGCAGCCGACGGGCGCCTCGGTCGTGCCGGAATCGATCGCCCGCCCGAACTCGCCGTCTGCGTTTGCGTCGTGGTAGATCGCCTGGTGGGCAACGCGGCCGCGCTTTCCCTTCGGACCGCATCTGTTCGTCGACAGATCGGGGTAGATCTCAAGCGGCCCTGCGCCCGAGTTCGCGGTCGAATGGGAGAAGCGCAGGTACACCCGCTTCGAGTCCCGGGCGCTCTCGAGCACGATGTCCGCGGGGCTTTCCACGACCAGATCGGGCAGGAGCTCAGGCCCGCTTGTGTCGCCGGCACTTGCATGTGGTCCCTGTGCCACGAGCGCAACGAACGCTCCGGCTGACGTCAGCCCGACAAGGACGGCCATCCAAAGCCGTCGTCTTGGCGTGACCTCCACGCGACTACGGAACGGCGGGCGGCGCGCAGGGTTCGTCGACGATCGGTACCTGCTTGCCGAAGTCCGTCGCGTTCTTCTTGTTCACGCGGATCTGGACCGTCTGGACGTTGTTGTCCTCGCCGCCCGTCGCGATCTCATCGAGGCGATCGGCCGGGTCGGTTCTGGCAACCAGGCAGAAACGGCCGGGGTTCTTGAGATCGGTCAAGTCGAACTCCTGCCCGGGAGTGCTTGACGCGTAGATGTCCGCCCAGCCGACGGAGATGCCGTGGATCCCCGAGTCCGTGAGGCAATCCCCGAACTGGTAGTAGGGATCCGGGGCGGCGTCGGGTCCCGGGTGGGTGTTGAGGATGTCGACGACGCAGAACGAGACCTTGTCCGAGGTCTCCTTGAGGACGCCCGACTTCACCCGGTAGATCTCGTACTGGGCGAAGTCCTCGAAGTGGTAGTGGTTGTGGATGTCGTGGAAGATCATGCAGCCGACCGTCTGCTCGGTCGAGTCGATGTCCACGCCGCGCTGGAAGTTGCCCGAACCGTTCGTGTCCTCATAGATGCGCTGGTAGGCGACGAGTGCCCGGTCGCCCCGGTCGTTGCAGTCTTCGGCTTCGAGGTCGGGGTAGATCTCAAGGGGGCCCTTACCGACGTTCGACGTGGTGTGCGAGAACCGCAGGAACGTCGTCTTCGAGCCGGGAACGCTCTGGAGCACGATGTCCTCGGGCGGCTCGACGATCAGGTCTGGGAGCAGGGCGTCGCCTCCCGGGCTGCCTGCGGCCGCCGGCGTCGCCGACATGACGATCAGCCACGCGCCGAGCCCGCAGAGCAGCGCGACGAACGCCGCGGACAGAACTCGCGTCAGCGCGTTCATGCCTGAAGTCTCCCCGCCTTCCATGCCCAGCCAGAGTACCACCGCCTGATGGCGATTCAGGGCCTCACTAGCCTCGCCCGATGGACCGGCGCTCGTGGATCCTCATCTTCGTCGTTGGCGCGATTTGGGGCGCCAGCTTCCTCTTCATCGAGATCGGGATTCGCGACATGAGCCCCGCCGTGGTCGCGTGGGCGCGGGTGGCGCTGGGCGCTGCGTTCCTCGTTCCGTTCGCCTGGTATCGCGGCGTGCTCCGCGTCCCGGGCGCCGGCGTCGGCCTGATCGTGTTCCTGGCGGCAACGCAGGTCGCCGTGCCCTTCGTCCTCATCGGCGAAGGCCAGAAGGACATCACCTCGTCGCTCTCGGGAATCCTGGTCGCCTCGACGCCGCTATGGACCGCCCTCCTCGCGATCCGTCTCGATCCGTCGGAGCGCTCGGAAGGAGTCCAGATCTGGGGAATCTTCGCCGGGCTCCTCGGCGTCGGCCTCCTGCTCGGGGTCGATTTGCGCGGGGCCTCCGCGGAGATCATCGGCGGCACCCTGGTCCTGCTCGCGAGCCTTGGCTACGCGATCGGCGGCCTGGTGACGAAGCTCAAGCTACCCGGCGCCCCAGGGGCGGGAGTGGCCGCGTGGATCACGCTCACGGCAACGATCCTGCTCACGCCGTTTGCAATCGCCGACCTTCCGTCAGAGGCGCCCGGGATCGGGCCGACCGCTGCCGTGGTCGCGCTCGGCGTGGTCGGAACGGGCGTCGCGTTCGCGATCTTCTTCGAATTGATGACGAACATCGGGCCCGCCCGCACGTTCACGGTCACGTATCTCTCGCCCGGCTTCGCAGTCGTCTACGGCGCGATCCTCCTCGATGAGCCGATCGGCCCAGCGACGATCGCCGGGCTCGCGCTGATCCTCCTCGGCTCGTACCTCGCGGCCGGCTACACCCGCTCGAGCAGCGAATCCGCGACGCGGTAGCGCTCGGCGTCGTGCGCGGTCCTCGCGCGCTCGGCGAGAGTGTCGAGCGTCGCCACCACCCGGTCGGCGCCCAGCTCCTCGCGCCACTCGAACGGGCCGCGGGGGTGGTTGAGGCCCAGCTTCATCGCGGTGTCGACGTCATCCGGTTGGGCGACTCCCTCTTCGACCGCGAAGCTCGCCTCATTCACCAGGCAGCTCACGACGCGCTCGAAGATGGCCCGGTCGATCGTCTCGCCGGTTGAGCGCTCCCGCTCCTCAACCTTGCGCCCGCGCTCGTACTCATAGAAGCCGCGACCCGCCTTCCGCCCCAAGCGCCCGTCCGCGACCATCTTCTCCTGGATTGGGTGCGGCTCCCAGCGCGGTTCCGGGCGCTGGGCATAGAACGATTGCGCCACCTTGAAGTTCACATCGACGCCGATCAGGTCCATGAGCTCGAAGGGGCCCATCCGGTAGCCGCCGAGCTCGCGGATTGCCCGGTCGATGTCGGCATGGGGGGCCACGCGCTCGCCCAGCATGCGCAGCGACTCGAGCGAGAAGGGACGGTTGCAGCGGTTGACGATGAAGCCCGGTGCGTCTGCGGCGCGGACGGGCTCGCGGTCCATCGCGCGCGCGACTCCGGTGGCGGCGTCGAGCGTCGCCTCGGCGGTGCGCTCGCCCGCCACGATCTCGACCAGGCGCATGAGCGGCGGGGGGTTGAAGAAGTGCATGCCGCACACGCGCTCGGGATCCGGAACATCGGCGGCGATGGCGGACACGGGGATGGACGACGTGTTCGTGGCGAGTATCGCCTCAGGGCCGCACGTCCGCGCGAGATCGGCGAAGAGCTTTCGCTTGAGGTCGAGGTCCTCGGGCGCGGCCTCGATCACCAGGTCGCAGCCGTCGAGTCCATCGAGAGCCGTGTCGGTCTCCAGAGCGCCAGAGGCGTGAGCCGCGTCTCCCGGGCTCCACAGGCCCTTGCCGGCGCCCTTGGCGAGCGCCGCCTGCAAGCGGTCTGCGCCAGATGCGAGCGCGTTGGGGTCGGGGTCGTGCAGGACCACCTCGTACCCGCCGAGGCAGCCGAGTTGGGCGATGCCCGCGCCCATCGTCCCTGCGCCCACGACCCCCAGGCGCTCGACTCAACTCCTACTTGCCGCGGAAGTCGGGCTTGCGCTTGTCGAGGAACGCGGACATGCCCTCGACCCTGTCCTCGGTCGCCATCGCGAGCTCGTAGAGGCGCCGCTCCTGATCGAGGCCGGCGGCCAGGCCGGACTCGTCCGCGGCCAGGACGGCCTGCTTTGCGAGCTTCGCCGCGACGGGCGGCCCGGACGAGACGACGTGGCCGAGGTCGATCGCGGCGTTCAGCCAGGCCTTGTCGATCTTGTTCACGATTCCCCACTCGAGCGCCTGCTTGGCATCGAAGCGCCGGCCGGTAAGGACGAGCTCCATCGTGCGCTGCTTTCCGAGCACCCGTGCGAGCCGTTGCGTGCCTCCGCCGCCGGGGATGATCCCCAGGGTGATCTCGGGCTGGCCGAACTCGGCCGTCTCGGACGCGACGATCATGTCGCACGCGAGGGCCAGCTCGCAGCCGCCGCCCAGGGCGAAGCCCGAGACACCGGCGATCAGCGGTGTGCGGCAGCCGGCTACCCGCTTCCAGAAGATCGAGGTGGGGTGGAAGAGCGCCTCCCCGAAGGAGCGGTCGCGAAGGGCGCGGATGTCGGCGCCGGCCGCGAACACCTCGTCGGAGCCCGCGATGACGATCGCGCGCACCTCGTCGTCATGGTCGAGCCGCTCGAGCGCCGCGCCCAACTCGTCCATCATGTCCGGCGAGAGGGCGTTGCGTGCCTCGGGCCTGTCGAGCTGGACCAGCGCGACGTGCCCGTGGCGCTCTTCGCGGATCAGAGCGGTCATATGCCGGCGAGCCTAGTCCGTTGGAAGGAAGGCGGAGATGCCGGTCGCGTCGCGGCCGATGATCAGCTTCTGGATCTGCGACGTGCCCTCGTAAAGGGTCGTGACGCGCGCGTCGCGCAGGTAGCGCTCGACGGGGTGATCGTCCACGTAGCCGGAGCCGCCGTGGACCTGGATCGCGTCGTTCGCGCACTCGATCGCCGACTCGGTTGCATAGAGCTTCGCGATGGAGGTCTCGAGCGTGGAGGGCTTGCCCTGGTCCTTCAGCATTCCGGCGCGCCAGACCAGGAGTCGCGCCGCGTCGCGCTTGACGATCATGTCGGCGATCATCGCCTGGACGAGCTGAAAGCGGGCGAGCGGCACGCCGAACTGCTTGCGCTCCTTCGAGTAGCTGACAGACGCGTCGACGCAGCCATCGATGATGCCGACGCACCCGGCCGCAACGGAGTATCGCCCGGAGTCGAGCGCGCTCATCGCGACCTTGAAGCCCTCGCCGATCTCGCCCATCATGCAGTCGTCGGGCACCTCCACGTCGTCGAGGGCGATCGAAGCGGTGTCAGAGGCGTGGAGCCCGAGCTTGCCGTGGATCTCCTGGGTCGAGAAGCCCTCGGTGTCGGTGGGGACGAGGAAGCAGGCAAGCCCTTTGGGGCCCGAGCCGGGCTCGGTCTGGGCGAAGATCATCGCGACGTTCGCGAAGTTGCCAAGCGAGATCCACATCTTCTGGCCGTTGAGCTTCCAGCCGGAGTCGGTCTTCTCCGCGCGGGTGCGGAGGCTTGCGGCGTCGGAGCCGGTGTCGGGCTCGGTCAGGCCGAAGCAACCGAGGTACTCGCCCGAGCACAGCTTGGGGAGCCACTGCTGCTTTTGCTCCTCGGTTCCCCAGGCCTCGATCGACTTGCAGACGAGCGAGGTCTGGACCGAGACGACCGTGCGGGCGGCCGAGTCGCCGCGGCCGATCTGCTCGACGATCAGGCCATAGCCGATGTAGTCGAGGCCGCGGCCTCCGTACTCCTCGGAGACCGGCGCGCCGAGATAGCCCATCTCTCCGAGCATCGACGCGAGCTCGCGGTCGAACTTGGCGTCGCGGTCGTTTTGCCGCGCCCGCTCGACCACCTCCTTGTCGACGAAGTCGCGCGCCGTCTCGGAGATCAGTTTCTGCTCGTCGGTGAGGTCCAGGTTCACGATGCGCCCCCGGCCAGGGAGATGCCGAGCTCGGTCTCGATTGCGGTCTTGAAAGCGTCCATCGCAGCGATGGTATGGGGGCCCGGCCAGTTGAGCTCGACGCCGTCGATCGCCGAGAGCGGCTGGACCTCGCGGCCTGTCGAGGCCATGAAGGCTTCGGTGGCGGCCCGAAAGTCCTCGATGTCGTACGTGCCTTCCTCGACCTCGATTCCGCGGACGACCCGGTCGCGGGTGATCGAGTCCAGAATCGGGTTGTCCAAGGACGGCGTCTTCAAGACACCGTCCGGGCCCGCCCAGAAGACCGACGAGGTCGGCGCCTCCAGCACCACTCCGTCGGACGTCACGAAGATCGCCTCGTCGGCGCCGCGCTCCTTGGCGATCCGGGTCGAGTGCATGTTCGCGGCGTAGCTCAGCGACTTGACGCGGTTCAGGATCACGGTTGGCTGATAGGTGACCGTCGCGACGGATGCCGAGTCGGCGTAGGGGAAGGGCTCCTCGATCAGCAGGATGCGACGGCCGCCGCGGGTGACGACTACGCGCAGGTTCGCCTCGACCTCGCCGGCTTCGGCGAGGAGGGGCGGGAGCTCGGCCTCGAGCGCCGCGCGATCGACGGGAAGGTCGATCGTGGCGGCCGAGCGCTCGAGGCGGTCCCAGTGCTCGTCCATCGCAAACGGGCGGCCTGCGTAGAGCCGGGCGACCTCGAATACGCCGTCACCGCGGTAGAGGCCGTCGTCGGGCAGGGGGAGGGTTGCCTCGCTCGTGGGAGTGATCTTGCCGTCCACACTCGCGAGCGGGGCTACTACAAAGTGGGCCATGGGACGGACGCTACCGGACCCGCAGCGACGCTCGTTTCGCAAGGTTTCAACGGGGTCAGACCCCATTGAGGGATGGTTGAGGGTTGGGTTCTCGACGCGCCGTCTAGCATCGGCGTCATGGACACGCCGCCGATCGTTTCACCCGATGAGTGGGCCGCCGCCCGCGAGGAGCTGCTGGTCAAGGAGAAGGAGCACACCCGTGCGCGTGACGCGCTCGCGGCCAAGCGGCGCCGGATGCCGTGGATGGCCGTTGAGAAGGAGTACAGCTTCGAGGGCCCCGACGGACGGATGAGCCTGCACGACCTCTTCGACGGGCGCCGGCAGCTGATCGTCTATCGAGCCTTCTACGGGCCCGACGTGACGACGACGACTCGGGGGACCTCCTACCCCGAGCGGGCGTGCCTCGGCTGCTCGATGGTCGCCGACCAGGTCTCGCACCCCGCCCACCTGAACGCGCGGGATACATCGCTCGCGTTCATCTCGCGCGCTCCCCAAGCCGAGATTCAAAGCCTGAAAGAACGCCACGGATGGGAGCTCATCCCCTGGTACACGATCACCGACGACTTCGACGCCGATTTCGGGGTTGGCGAGTGGCATGGCCACAACGCGTTCATCAGGGAGGGGGACCAGATCTTCCGCACCTACTTCATCGACGCTCGCGGCGACGAGGCGATGGGCAGCACCTGGAACTACCTGGACATCACCGCGCTCGGACGCCAGGAGGAGTGGGAGGACTCGCCGGAGGGCTACCCGCAAACGCCAACCGGGAGATGGCTGGAGTACAACGACGTGTACGACCAGCTCGGATGATCGCGGGGCGGCCTAGCTCGCGGCGGGGTTCTCGATGACGGTCGCGAGGCCCTGGCCGACTCCAACGCACAGCGCGGCGACGCCGTAGCGGAGTCCCTCGCGCTTGAGCTCGCGGGCGAGCGTTCCTGCGAGCCGGGCGCCCGAGCAGCCCAGCGGGTGTCCCAGGGCGATCGCGCCACCGTTCACGTTCAGAATCTCGGGATCGATGCCGAGCTCGCGCCGGCACGCGAGGACCTGGGCGGCAAACGCCTCGTTGATCTCGACCCGGCTGATGGCCTCGAGGTCGAGCTTCGCGGCCTCGAGCGCCTTGCGGATCGCCGGGATCGGGCCGATTCCCATCACCGCGGGATCGACGCCCGCGACGCCGATGGCGACGATGCGGGCGAGCGGCTCTGCGCCCAGCTCCTCCATCCCGCGGTCGCTCGCCATGACCAGGCACGCCGCTCCGTCGTTCAGGGTCGAGGCGTTCCCGGCGGTCACTGTGCCGCCCTCGCGGAACACGGGCCGGAGCTTCGCGAGCGCCTCGAGCGAGGCGTCGGGCCGCGGCCCCTCGTCGTCAGCGATCCGTGAGGGGTCTGACCCCTTCTTCGCGGGAGGCACCTCGATCGGGACGATTTCCTCGCTGAAGACGCCGCGTTCCGTCGCGGCGACGGCTCGCTGGTGGCTTGCGAGGGCGAAGGCGTCCTGGTCCTCGCGCGAGATCTTGTAGCGCTCGGCGACGTTCTCGGCCGTCTCGCCCATCGACTCGGTCGAGTGCATCTCGGCCATGCGGGGGTTAATGAGGCGCCAGCCGAGCGCGGTGTCGTGCATCGTCTCGGGTCCGCGCGGAAGCCCCTTGAGGGGCTTTGGCACTACCCACGGCGCGCGGCTCATCGACTCTGAGCCGCCCGCCAGGTACAGGTCGCCCTCACCGAGGCGGATCGCCCGCGACGCCGAGTTGACCGCCTCCAGACCGGACGCGCAGAGGCGGTTGACGGTGACGCCGGGCACCTCGACCGGAAGGCCCGCCAGGAGGCTGCACATGCGCGCCGCGTCCCGGTTGTCCTCGCCGGCTTGGTTCGCGGCGCCCCAGTAGACGTCCGTGATCCGCTCGGGATCGAGGCCGGTGCGCTCGATCGCGGCCTCGATCGTCCTCGCGCCCAGGTCATCGGGACGGACGCCTGCGAGGGCGCCGCCGTAGCGCCCCATGGGTGTCCTTACTGCCTCGACGATGAATGCTTCTGGCACGGGCGGCGATTCTGGCAGGCGGGCGGAGCCTCTATCGTGGATGGGGCCGTGGAGTTCATCCTCATCTCCTTCGGGCTCGTGGCCGGGCTGGTCGTAGTGCTCGTCCTCCTCGCGCGGGCGTACCCCGGAAGCGGCGCGGACCTCCTCGACTGGAAGCCGACACGCTCGTATGAGACGGAGGCGATGCTGGAGCTCGAGGACGTCCAGCAGATGATCGAGGCGCAGAACGCGTACCGCCGCAGGCGGGGCGCACCGGAGCTGACCGAGGCGGATGCGAACCGGATGGCGGACGAGGACAACGCGATCCGCGAGAAGGCTCGCGCCAACTACGACAAGCGTCTCGACGAGCTCGAGGACGAGTTCGGCGTCTAGGGGGCGAGCGTCGTGGCGCGGGCGCTCATCGTCGGTTGCGGATGCCTCGGCACCGAGCTTGGGCGCACACTCGCCGATGACGGCTGGGTCGTCCGCGGGACGTCGCGGACCGCCGAGGGCGCTCAGCGGATCGAGGATGCCGGGCTCGAGGGCACCGTCTGCGACCCGGACCGCGTCGGCACAGTGCTCGAGCACGTGGGTGACGTCGCCGTTGTCGCATGGGCGCTCGGCGGCGCGGCGGGCTCGTCGGCGCAAGACGTGAACGGGCATCGCCTCGAGCGGATGCTCGAGCGCCTCGTCGACACGCCGGTTCGCGGGTTCGTGCTGGATACGCCGCCGGCTCAGCCGGAGGCAAAGGACCTGGTCGCCGCGGCGAGCGCGACGTGGCGCATCCCCGCGCGGGTCGTCGATGTGGACAGGGCCAGGACGAGGGACTGGGTCGCCGCGATGCGGGATGCGGTCGCCGATCTGATCGGCGGTCCGGTCTAGCCGAGGGCTACTGCTCGGTCGCGCGCTGGAAGTCGATCGGCGCCGGCGGCTTCTGCTCGGCGTCCGCCCACGGAGCGGGAGGCACCTCGCCCTCTGGCGGGGCCTTGTCGAGTTCGTCCGTGAGGAGCTTTGCGCCGATCAAGAGAGCGACGATCACCGCAAGCGCGCCGCCATAGACGGCGAGCTGCTTCGCGGGCGAGGCGCCATAGCGCTGGCCGCCGACCTGGCGGCGCTTGTCGAGGCCCATTGCATCGACGTCGGAGATCTTGTCCATGTCGAGCCGCTCCTCGGGCGGGACGTGCTCGATCGTGTTGGGGCCGATCGAGGGCCGTCATCTCGTCGAGGCTTCAGTCCCTTCAGCCACTCAACGGAACTGTAATGGCCGGAACGGCTAACCGCCACCGACAACCGTCGGGGAGCTAGGAAGCAGCCGTTCTGCCTCGTGCAGGGCAACGAAGCCACCGTTGGTGCGTGACTGCCGGCGGCGTGTCCACGGCTACGTTCACGTACATGCACGCCGTGTCGGGTTTGTTCACCCGCGGCTTGATCTGAACGCGGAACCTGCGCTTGCCCGCCCCGGGCAGCTCGAATTCGTACCCGCTGGTCTTGACGTCGTGGCTGATGTTCTCGTCGCCGCGAAACCACTTGAACTTGTAGTCGTCGCCGGATCCAAGAAGAGCCTGCGTGAGCACCACATTCTGGTCGCTGTAGGTGCTGCTCACGCGCACGTACGCATCCTTGGCCCGCTTCGACTTGATGAAGACGGTGTTACCGAAAGGCCCGTGCTTCTTCAGCGAGCTGTCCAGGATCGGCTCTCCCGGCTCAGCCGCACCCGCGCTCCCCACAAGAAGGATCGCCGCCGCCAGGAACGCTACGCCGACCCCTGCATGGCGGTGGCTCATGTTCAGCACCCTACTCCTTGTCCGAGCCTCCTGCCCGGAAAAGCTCAGGGCAGGCGCTCGAGCAGGTCGCCCAGGATGCGGGCGGTCGCGCCCCAGATGAGGTGGTCGTCGACCACGTAGGTGGGCGTGCGGATGGGGAGCCCGCGGCGGACGAGCCGGCGCATTGCAAAGCCCTTGCGGAGGTCGGCGATCTCGAACGCCAGGACGGCTTCCACCTCGGTGGGGCTGACCACGTACTCGAGGTCGGCCTCGACGAGCCCGACGATGGGGTGGACCTTGTAGTTGGTGACGAAGGTGCCGATCGGCGGCAGCGCGCCGAGGACGTCGACGACGTCCGGCTCGAGGCCGATCTCTTCGTGCGCTTCGCGCAGCGCGGTGCGCAAATAGCTTTCGCCGTCGTCACGCCGGCCACCGGGAAACGAGATCTCACCCGCGTGGCGGCGAAGGTCGTGCCGGCGCTCGGTGAAGACGAGGCCCGGGACGCTCAGGCCAGCCGTAGAGGGGCACGAGAACGGCGGCGTCCACGCTGCCGGAGGCGTTCATCTCGGCCGCCTCCGAGAGCGGCAGGAGCGCCTGCGCCAGGGCGTCGCGCGAGCGGGCCCTCCGCGGCGCTCAGATGATCACCTGGACGGTGCCTCCGTCGACTCCCCACGCGACGCCGCTCACGTACGACGCCGCCTCCGAGCAGAGGAAGACGATCACGGCGCCGATCTCGGCGGGCTCGGCAAGGCGGCCGATCGGCCGGGAGGCACCCGCGGCTTCAAGGGCTTCGCCTCGGGACGAGGCGCCGGAGATCTCCTTCGATTGGTCGAGTAGTCCACCAGGCGCCATCCACATCTCGGACGCCGTCGGTCCCGGGCAGACCGCGTTCACCAGGACGCCGCTCCCGGCGTGGGCTTCGGCGTAGAGCTTCGAGAGCGAGAGCTCCGCCGCCTTGGCCACGGAGTACTCCGGCATGTGGCCGGACGGGCGCTTGCCCGCTGTCGAGGAGACGTTGACGACCCGGCCCCAGCCGCGCTCGGCCATGGCCGGGATGGCAGCGCGCATCAGGCGCATCGGCGCCATCACGTTCAGCTCCCACGCGGCCTGCCAGTCCTCGTCGGGGACGTCGGCGAGCTTTCTCCACTTCGCCTGGCCCGCGTTGTTGACGACCACGTCGAGCTGGCCGAAGCGCTCGGTTGCCTCGGCGACGATCCGGTCGCCCGCGTCGGCGCCTGTGACGTCGAGCGCAAGCGTCGCCGTCTCGCCGCCCTTGGCGCCCGCATCGGCGGCGGCGCTCGCCAGCTCTTCTTCCCCGCGGGCCACGAGGAGGACGGACGCGCCCTCTTCGCAGAGGCGCTTCGCGACGTCGAGCCCGATGCCGCGGCTGCCCCCGGTGACGACGCAGACCTTGCCGTCGAGGCCGAGGTTCACGTCCCTGACTCGACCGCTTCTGAGATGTTGACCGTTGTATCGCCCGGTCAGCGCCTTGTGAACGGGGCACTTGCCGGCGATGACCAGAAGCTTCTCGATCTGGCCCTCGTCCAGGTCGCTAGGTAGGTGAACGGTGACGTCGAAGGTCGTGGGGACAGGGCCTTCGTAGCTCGTCTCGACATCGACTTGGAGCCCGCCGACGTCCCAGCCCTTGCGGTTCGCGTACATCTCGACCGTGATTGCTGTGCACGCCGCCAGCGAAGTGGCCAGGAGGCGGGTGGGGGATGGCCCCGTGTCGGTGCCGCCGACGCTCTCGGGTTCGTCGGTGACGAGCGAGTGCCCGCCCTCGATCTCGACGTCGTGGGCGTAGCCCTCGCGCCTCCGGGCCACTACCCGCATCGGTTCAGCCTTCCTTGCCGCGTCCGGCGAAGAGCTCGGGATCGTCGACGTCGGCGTACCGCGCCATGGCGAAGAGAAGGTCGGAGGCGCGGTTGAGAAAGCGAAGGAGGTCCTCGGAGGCGAGCTCGCCCGCCTGGTTCAGGGTCACCACGCGGCGCTCGGCGCGGCGGACGATCGTGCGCGCCAGATCGATGTGCGCCGAGAGGGTCGTGCCGCCGGGCAAGACGAACTTCGGAGGCAGGTCGACCCGGTCCATGTACTTGTCGATCAGCGGCTCGAGCTCCGCCGCCATCTCGGGCGTGATGCGGCTGACCCCGTCCTCCAGGCGCCCGGCGGCCTCGGGCGCTGTCGCCAGCTCGGCGCCGGCGACGAACAACTCGTCCTGGATGCGCAGGATGTCGGTGGCGAGCTCGGCGTCGTCGCCGGTCAGGGACCGCGCGACGCCCAGGGCGGCGTTCGCCTCGTCGAGAGTTCCGTATGCGTCGGTGCGCCCGTCGTCCTTAGCGACGCGCCCTCCGTACCAGAGCGAGGTGGTCCCGTCGTCGCCCTTTCGGGTGTAGATCCGGGTCATGGCGCGAGGCTACTCCAGCGGGTTGAAGACGAGCCCGGTCAGAAGCTTGGGGTAGAAGTACGTCGACTTGGGTGGCATCGTCTCGCCCGCGGCGGCGACCGCACGGACCTGATCGACGGGCGTGGGGCGCATGAGAAAGACAGCGTCGGCGCCATCTCCAAGGCGACCGATGGCATCGTTGGCAGACGCGGTGTAGGCCATGCCCTTCTTCGCCTCGACGTCCTGCGGGCTCATGCCCAGCGCGCCGCGGAGGACGAGCGTCTCGAGGATCGCCGCGTCCAGGCGGCGGTAGTCCTCCGAGTACTCCGCGAGCTCCGAGTCCACGGCGGCCGTGTCCTTGAGGCGCAGGCGGAAGCCGCGCTTGAAGTGGGCGTCCGCGTAGCCGAAGACGCCGATCCCCTCCTCGCCGGCTGGGTCGAGCTCGTCGAGGGGAACCTCTTCGATCTCGAAGTGGTCTTTGAGCGTGGCCGCGATTGCCTCCTGCTTGGCGGGATCGCTGAGATCGGTGAGAAGGCGGTGGTAGCCGAAGACGGTGAGGCCGGGGTCCTCGAGCGAGACGAGCGCCATCAGCGTGTAGCGGTGCTCGCCCTCGCCGCCGACCTGGTCGGCGTATGTGCGCGCGGTCTCGTAGCGGTGGTGGCCATCCGCGATGAGGAGCTCGGACGATTCGAGCTCAGCCTGGACGGCCTCGATCACGGAGGGGTCGGCTATGCGCCAGACGCGGTTGACGGTGCCGTCGGCGTCGGTGGCCTCACCCCATGGTTCGCCGGCGGCGCTGGCTTCGAGGTGGAGCCAGGCGTTTCCTTCGTGGAGGGAGAAGATGGGGGAGAGGTTGTGGCGCGTCGCCTGCGTCAGGCGCAGCCGGTCCTCCTTCGGCCCAGGCTGAGTGCGCTCGTGCGGCCGGACCTTGCCGGGCCCGTAGTCGGTGACCCGAACGCGGCAGAGGAAGCCCCGGCGGGTGTGCCGCGAGCCATCCGGTCCCTCGTATTCCTGCTCGAGCGCCCAAAGGGTCTCCTCGCGGTCAGCGGCGAGGATGCCCTCGAGCGTCCAGTTCTCAAGCGTCTCGGCGGCGTGCTCGTAAGGGTCGCCGCCGCCGGGCGAGACCGGCAGGTCGATCTCGACGACGTTGAACGGCGAGCGCCCCAGGAGACCGGCGCGAATTGACGCGTCGATGACGTCATAGGGGGGCGCGACGACGTCGCCGAGGGAGGAGACGGAGTCGAGCGAGTAGTGGAGGGCCCTGATCGGGCGGACGTCGGCCATCGCCGCGGCAGGCTATTAGGCCAGGCGCCGCGTGAATGTGGTCTCGAGTGACTCTTCCTCGGTCTCGCCCGGCTTGGTCTTCTCGAGCTTGAGTTCGGCCCGGCGGCCCTCGATGTGGATGGTCGCGACCTGATTGTCGAAGAACGGGCCCTCGGTGAAGCGCCAGCGCAGGTCCGGGTCGGGAACCCCCGCGGCTTTGGCCATGGCGCGTGTGAGGGCCTCAACGGGCTTGGTGGTCGCGAGGCGGATCACGCGCCGCTCGTTGGCGTCGAGCGGGTTGCGAAACGGCGAGCAGACCGCCTGGTAGACCGCACTCTTCACGCCGTCGGACTTTCGAAAGGCCACCTCGGCCAGATACGCATGGTGGACATCGCCCGAGCAGACGACGATCGTCGCGGGCGGCTCGCCCCACTCGCCCGAGCCGGCGCGCCGGAGGAACTCGGTCATCTTCTTGAACGAGAATCCGAAGGCTGACCAGTGGTCGAAGTCGACGGCGCGGCGCATCTTTTCACCGAGCTTCGACGCCGCCGACCCCCACGCCTTGCCTTCGACGACCTGCTCGTTCCAGGCTTCAAGCCAGTGAAAGGAACGCGTGAGGAGAAACGGGTCGGAGGCGCCGATCAGCAGGTGGTCGAAGTCGCCCTTCGCCTTGTCCCAGACCCAGTCGCGCTCCTCGTCGTCGAAGATCGAGCGGCGGTCCTCCTCGAGCACGCGCCCGCCTCGGTTGTCCATGACGATCACGCGCGTCCGGCAAAGGTCGCGGTAGAAGCTCCACTTGATGCCAGTGCGGTCGTGGTGGGCGCGGTGCGCGTAGTCCATTACGACCTCGGTCGCGTCCTCGCGGTTCTCGCGCACCTCGTTCCAGGTCCGGTCGTCGGAGAGCTCGGAGGGTGAGAGGTTCCCCATGTGCTGGTAGAGCCAGTAGGTGGCAAAGCCGGCGACGAGGCGCTTCTGCCACCACTCCTTCCGCTCCATCTCCTGGACCCAGGTGCGCGAGATGTTCCAGTCGTCCGACATGTCGTGGTCGTCGATGACCATCGCCGTCGGGATCGTCGAGAAGAGCCAGCGCACGAGGGGCTCCGTCCATGACTCGCGGTAGAGGTGCGTGTACTCCTCGAAGTCGAGCACTTCCTCGCCGGGCTCCTCAGAGGTGTCGCGGCGCGAGCGGATGAACTCGCGGGTCTTGGGCGAGCCCTCGTCGACGTAGACCTGGTCGCCGAGGAGCAGCAGGAGGTTGGGCCAGCGGCTCTTTGGGTCACGGATGAGCTCCTTGGCGAGAACGTGGAGGGCGTCGACCTCGCGCCCTTCGTCGTGCTCGTCCTGGGAGTGGGTGTGAGGGGGCTCGTGCGGAACGGCCATCCGGCACGACCCGAAGGAGACCCGCAGTTCCGTGCCCTCGGAGATGGTGCGGATGCAGGGAGGGGGCAGGTCGGACTCGGGGTCGGGCCAGGCAAGCTCGCCGTCCAGCTTCACCTCGTACGCGTTCTCGGAGCCCGGCTCGAGATCGTGGATGCAGACGAGCGCGTAGTGGTGGCCGTCGACGCAGAAGGTCGGCTCGGTGAAGCCGAGGACTTCGACCTCGCAAGCCTCGTCCGTCTCGACCCAGACGGTCGCTTCGGTTTCGTCCGCGTAGCGGAGCATTGGTCCCACGATCACTTCGGGCATGAGTTGGGTCTACCCGAAACCGATGAAAGCAATTCACAGGCTTGCGGACGACCGAGCCGGGTAAGGGTTCCCAGCGATCAGTGAGGAAACGTCGACAAGGAAATCGGATGGCGACGACGAGTCGCACTCGGAGAAGGTCAATCGCGAGCTGATCGAGCTGATCAACGAGTTGCGCGTCGCGCTGGTCGGAGTCCAGGTTCTGTTCGCGTTCCTCCTGGCGGTCCCGTTCGCCTCGGGGTTCGCGGACGTCACGAACTTCCAGAAGGCGCTCTACTTCGTGGTCCTCTGCTCAACGGCGATCGCGTCGGCACTTCTGGTTGCTCCCTCGGCCTATCACCGCATCAACTTCAGAGCCAAGGACAAGGAGCAGATGCTCCGTACCTCGAACGTCCTGATGATCGGTGGCCTGGTCTTCGTGGCGGTCTCGATCGTCGGCGCGGTCGTCCTCGTTGCAGACTTCATCTACGGCTCGACGGCAACCACGATCGCCTGCGCGGTGGTAGGCATCGCGCTCTTCGTAGGACTCTGGTTCGTCCTGCCGATCGTGCGGCGAGACCCGGAGCAAACGCCGGACTAGCGTCTTAGAACTGAAGTGGAGATCGGGGTGCCCGGATTTGAACCGGGGACCTCCTGCTCCCAAAGGAGGCGCGATACCAGGCTGCGCCACACCCCGTGGCTTCGTCAGTGTAGTTCTGGGTAACTTCGGGCGGAGACTTCGATTCTCAGGAGGCAATGAGCAATGGTGGACTTCAAGAAGCTGAGCGCGCAGGCGAAGGACCTGGTCGAGAAGCGAGGCGGGACCGACGCACTCAAGAAGGACGCCTCCGAGCTCGCGGAGATCGCGAAGGGCAAGGGCAGCCTCTCCGACAAGGCGAAGGCCGCCGCTGCCGCGCTCAAGGACTCAGGCGCCAAGGACCCCGCGGAGCCCGCCGCTGACGCTGCGCCGGCAGCCGACGCCGGGCCCAAGCCCGACCCCGCGGCACCCGCCCAAGGCGAGGCAGCCGACCCTGAGCACGCCGAGCGCAAGGCCGAGCGCCGCAAGGAGAGAGCCGAGCGCAAGGCCGATGGGGACGATCCCGTTTCGTAGGGCTACGCTCGCCCTGAGCCCCCGTAGCTCAGCTGGATAGAGCGCCGGCCTTCTAAGCCGGATGTCGCAAGTTCGAGTCTTGCCGGGGGCGCTGAGCCCGATGATCGACCACATCAACATCAACGTCCGTGACTTCGACACGTCGCGCGCCTTCTACGTCCAGGCGCTGAAGCCGCTCGGCGCCGAGGTGATCATGGAATTCGGCCGCATGGCCGGGATGGGCAATGCCGGCAAGCCGGACCTCTGGATCTCTGAACGTGGCGAGCCGAGCGGCCCCTCGCACATCGCGATCGCCGCGCCCGACCGCGCAACCGTCGACGCGTTCTACGATGCCGCGATCGCGGCAGGCGGAACCGATAACGGCGCTCCCGGGCCGCGCCCGCAGTACCACGAGAACTACTACGGCGCCTTCGTTCTCGACCCTGACGGGAACAATCTCGAGGCCGTCTGCCACCTCCCGCCCGACTAGCCGAAAACGGTCGCGAGGGCCCAGCAACCGCGCTACATTGAAAGCCCTCGGTGGGCGTAGCTCAGCTGGTAGAGCTCCTGGTTGTGGTCCAGGTGGTCGGGGGTTCGAGTCCCCTCGCTCACCCTAAAGGCCTGCAAATCCGCGAAACGGACGCGACGGGCGCCCCGAAAGGCACCCGTCGTGAACGTGAGCCAGCGGGGTCAAGCGACTGCGCTTGAACCGGCGTGGTGCTCTCCTGGAGTCGGCACGCGGACGGCCGTGGAGGCTCGGGCCGCAGACCGCGACCTGATCATCCAGACGCCCAGCGAGCCGATCGCCAGTGCGAGCGGGATTGCGAACGGCGCCAGCAGGGCCTGGAATCCGACCACGCCACCGACGACGATTGCGACGCTGATCGACCTCGGGAAGGCACGGGAGCGATACCCCGCGATCCCGAACAGCACCCATCCGATTGCGAAGGACAGGTAGCTGGCGATCGCGCCGAGTGCGAGCACCATGGTCGGATCGGTGTCGAATGCCGCCGGCGCTTCATCTGCGATCCACGGCACGGCGAACGTCTCGAACCAGAGGTCACCGCCGAGCATCATCGTCCCGACGACTGCGGCGACGAACGCCGTTGTGCCAAGCCGGCCTGCCTTGTGGAGACCGTGTCCGTATGCGCCGATCAGTGCCAGCATCAACGTGATGAAGCCGGCCATGTAGATCCCGCCTCCGATCTGGAAGACCGGATCGGTCGACGTCGCGACATGGTCCTTGGGATCGAACGGGAGCATCAGCAGCTGCGCGACGACGATAAGGACGCCGGCTGTGAGGGCGAGTGGCCCTGCGAGCCGAGTGAGTGGTGAGGACAACATGAGATTCCTTTCTTTCGGGTGACACAGGGAAGCTTCCTCCGGCGGATGTGCGATTCAAATGGGGTTGGCTGGTGTCCTAGGCGCGGGTTCGCCACCGATCGGGGGTGCGGATGGCACGCGGAGGATGTGGTGCTAGCACCCATGGATTCCGTGCCCAGCTGAGTCACACTGAGCCCATGCCGCGAACCGTCCTCATCGACGACAGCAGCCGCTTCAAGGCGGCCGCCAGGAAGGTGCTGGAGGCCGCTGGCTATGACGTGGTCGCCGAGGCGAGCGACGGAGAGTCCGGCATCGCCGTCGTCACTGCGGCCAGCCCGGACCTGGCTCTGGTCGACGTCCAGCTCCCCGGCATCGACGGCTTCGAGGTCACCCGGCGCCTGGTCGAGGCCGGCTTCGAGGGCGCGATCGTCCTCATCTCCAGCCGCGACCGGTCCGACTTCGGCAGCCTGGTAGAGGCAAGCGGTGCCAGCGGATTCGTGCCGAAGGCCGAGCTCTCGGCCGAGTCGCTCGCGGCCCTTCCATAGGACCTCGTGCAATAGCGTCCCCGCCGTGAGGGTTGTGATCGCCGACGACTCGGTCCTTTTGCGGGAGGGGCTGGTCAGGCTGCTGACCGAGGCGGGGTTCGAGGTAGTCGGCCAGGCCGGCGATGCCGAGGACCTGCTGCGCAAGGTCCGCGCGCACAAGCCCGACCTGGCCTTGGTGGACGTGCGGATGCCTCCGACCCACACCGACGAGGGCCTGCGGGCCGCGCGGGAGATCCGATCGGAGCTGCCCGAGGTGAGCGTCCTCGTCCTCTCCCATGACGTCGAGGAGGCGAACGCGAGCGAGCTGTTCGCGGACAACGCCGAGGGGCTGGGCTACCTGCTGAAGGACCGGGTTGGTGACCTCGACACCTTTATCGAGGCGGTCAGGCGTGTGGCCGGCGGCGGCTCGGCGCTCGACCCGGAGGTCGTCTCGACGCTACTCGGCCGGCGCCGCGACGACGATCCGCTCGCGGCCCTTAGCCCCCGCGAGCGAGAGGTGCTGGAGCAGATGGCCGAGGGACGCTCCAACGCCGCGATCGCCGAGAGTCTGGTTGTTACCGACCGCGCGGTGGAGAAGCACGTCGGCAGCATTTTCAGCAAGCTCGACCTCGCCTCGGCTCCGGAGGACCACCGCCGAGTGCTGGCGGTGCTGCGCTTTCTGGAGGGCTAGCGCCGGCGGCTACTCGTACGGGATTCGCGCCTGGACGACCGTGCCGCCGGAATCCCCGCCGCGCACGTCCAGGCTCCCGTCCAGCGCCTCGACCCGATCGGCTAGTCCCCGCAGGCCCGAGCCCCCGCCTGCATCCGCTCCGCCGACGCCGTCATCCGCGACTACGATCACGAGGTCGCCGCCGGCTCGAGTGACGCCGATCGTTGCCGAGCTCGCGTGCGCGTGCTTGCCGATGTTGGCCAGGCTCTCGGCGACGACGTAGTAAGCAGCCACCTCGAGCGAGCCCTGGAACCGTGTTCCGTCGAGGTCGCTGGAAACCGTCACCGGGACGGATGCGCGCGACGCGAGCGACTCGAGCGCCACCGTGAGTCCGTGCTGGGTGACCACGGAGGGGTGAAGACCGCGGGCGAGGTCCCGCAGCTCCTCCAGCGAACGGGCCACCTCCTGCCGCGTCTCGCCCAGGCGGGCGGATGTCGCGGCGTCGGACATGGCCGCGATCTGGCCGAGCTCGAGCGAGATCGAGATCAGCCGCTGCTGTGCTCCGTCGTGGAGGTCGCGCTCCAGCCGGCGCCTCTCGCCCTGTTCCGCCTCGATCACCCGGCCGCGTGACTCGCTCAGCTCGGTGATCCGGGCCCGGAGCTCGGCTTGGAGCCGGGCATTCTCCAGCGCGATTGCACCGGCGGCTCCGACAGAGTCGAGCAGTTGGCGCTCATCCTCCAGAGCAACGTCGTGCAGCAGAGCCGCGACCGGCTCGCCGTCGGCCTCGATCATGGTGGTTGACCGCCCCGGGTCCGGGCTGGGGACCGCAATACGCTGCCCTCCTGCGTCCGCCCATTCGCCCCGGTCCGGCAGCCAGTACGCGAGGACGAGGCTGGGATCGCGGAGCGCTCCGGCGAGTGCCTCGCGGAGGTCGGCGGGCGCCGGGTTAGCGCTCAGCTCGACGAACAGATCGGCGACATCCGAGCGAGCCAGGCGCGCCGAGAGCAGCCCGGTGAGAAACAGGGCAGGTGCGATCCCGAGAGAGACGAACGCGATCCGGTGGATCGTTTCGAGCGAGGACCACTGGTTGAGGCCGGCGAGGAGCAGAAGAGCGAGCAGCGCCAGCGCCACCACGTACGAGTCGACCAGCAGCGCGATCGGCCGCCGCGAGGGCCGGGCGCTTCGCTGCCTGCGGGCCAGGAGCAGCACAACTCCGGCCACCAGCAGCGCGATCAGCAACCAGAGCTGGACTCTCTGGATCGACTCGGCCGTCTCGGGCTGGCTGGTGACTTCGATCAGGTTGTCCGGGCCCGAGCCGCCCAGCAGCAGCTTCGGGATCTGGAGCCCGATCGAGATCGCGTACGCGGCGACCACGATCACGCGCTCGAGCGTGCTTCGCAGGCGCCCGGTCGGATAAGCAAGGAAGACGTAGAGGAACATCGCTATCGGAACCAGATCGAAGATCTGGCCGATCGTGAACGGGACGTCCTTCGTCGAGTAGGAGCCGGTGGTAATAAACGCAGTCCATCCAGCGACAAGCATCAATGGGCCGAAGCGGCTGTCGGGCCTCCTCCACCAGGCGATCAGCCCGCCGACGATGTAGGGGAGCGAGATCCAGACGGACAGGGTGCCCTCCAGCCCTGGATCGGCGCGCTGGCTATTGAACGCCAGCCACATCGTGACCGCGGCCGAGGCGAGCCCAGCGACCCCGATCGCCCAGAGGACAGCAGGCCTCGGGGCCAGGCGCGGCGCTTCCGCCATCTCCTTCTCCTTCCTCGGCAAGCTCAGATGAGCCCGCCGCGCGAGGATATCTCCCGCTCCGACCATCGGCGTGAGATCCAGGATGTTCCCGTTCCTGAGCCAGGCCCTGAACAGGTTCTGGTCCGCGTCGAGGCTTGCGGCCTGTGTCACACCGACATTCACGCTGCTCGCGGCGAGTGGCCGGTCAAGCCAGCGCCGCCCTTCATTCCGGGCCACGAGGGCGTCGGTGTAATCGAGGGCCTCGGTAAAGGGAATCCCCACGGCCTTGAAGTGGGCGAGCGAGTGGCGCTGCCCTGGCTCGGATACGCGTGTGGCGACTGCCGCTATTGCAACAGCGGCTGGGAGACCCTATGCCCCGACCAGCTCAACATGGGCTACGCGATGAATGGCAGCTTCGCCGAGTACGCCGTTGGATACGCACGCCACGTGGTGAGGGTTCCCGACGAAGTCGATCCGCTCGACGCCGCCCCGCTCACATGTGCAGGCGTCACGACCTACAAGGCGGTGAAGATCTCGGGCGCCGGCTCATCGAGCCTGGTCGCCGTCTTGAGGTCTGCACGTGCCCCTCCCGCGCACTGATCCACGAGTCGATCTACGACGAGTTCATGGAGCGCGTCTTGGAGCGAGTCGCGGCGATCAAGCAGGGCAACCCGCTCGACGAGTCGACGATGATCGGCCCGCAGGTCTCGGCTGCCCAACTCGAGAAGGTCGAGGGCTATGTGACCATCGGCCTCGACGAGGGTGCCGAGCTGCTCGCCGGCGGTGAGCGGCCCGAGATGGACGAGGAGTTTTCCGAGGGCTACTACTTCGAGCCCACCCTGTTGAAGGGCCACAACAAGATGCGGGTCTTCCAGGAGGAGATCTTCGGGCCGGTGCTCGCGGTGACCACCTTCAAGGACGAGGCCGAGGCGCTGGAGATCGCAAACGACACGCCCTACGGGCTCGGTGCCGGCGTTTGGACCCGAGACGGTTCGCGCGCCTTTCGTATGGGCCGCGGGATCCAGGCCGGACGGGTTTGGACCAACTGCTACCACCAGTACCCAGCGCATGCGCTTACGTCAGGCCTCCTGTTATCGCGTAGCGCGTTGAAGAACCCGCCCTGCCAGCGGCATGGACGGTGATCGCCAAACGCCTCGCATCTCGAACGGCCACGCGTAAATCGGGCTCCCGTCTCGAATAAGTGCAAGCAATCCGGGCTCGCAGAGCTCGTCGGCAGACCACTCGTACACGTACTGAATCCTCGGCAGGATCACGGAGAAGTCGAGGAGCCGGCCGAGACGCTGCTCGTTTGCGAGATATGTCTCGACGTTCCGGTCCAGTGGATACCGGTCGGGCAGCACGCGGCCCAGCGATAGAAACGCACCCGCCATTCCGAGCCGGGGATCGCCGAGGATTCGGCCCAGCGGCGCAAGGCGACCAAGCGCAAGGCGCGGCGCGCCCACAAGCGCATGGGCATAGAGGACACGGACGAGCGCGACGTTCATGAAGAACCGCTCCGGGAGGCTCTCCTCGCCAGCGAGCTCTCTGTGCTCCAGGTAGCCACACACGATGCTGGCGTTGTGAGCGCGATACCAGTTGAGCCCCGTCGGCTCTTCGATGAATTCCATCCACTGCTCTACTGCCCGCGACGATGGCTCGCCGCTGAAGTCGCCGGCAAGGGCGACCGATTCGCAGCCATCGCGAAGCAGGCGCTCATTGACTGCTCGCCACCAATCGCTCCCAGGAGGCGAGCCCCCGAGAGGGTTGAGCAAACCGCGTTCTGCCTGCCAGCGCATGAACGAGAGCGCGGCCCGGCGGAACGGCAAGTGCCTCGGAGCGCGGCCGGTCGGGCCGCGGTACGTCTCCGCGATCAGGTCAAGTCGCGCTTGGGGATCGTCGCGCGCTGCGGCGACCTGCGCCTGTGCCCGAGCGAAAGCGCCTCCGTGGGGCTCACGCTAGGCGCGGAATCTGCCGCACCACCGTCAAGCGCGACGAGATACGAAACGACTCCCGCGATGAAGGCGAGGCCGGCGACCTGCTCGATCATCACGAGGCTGCGTGCGAACGGCTCCACCGGCACGACGTCGCTCAGGCCGGTGCTCGACAGCACCGTGAAGCTGAGGAACAGAAGCTCCATCCAAGAGCGGTCGCCTGACGCGTCGACCGCGGCCGTGAAGCTGCCCGGCTCGATCGCTTGGCAGACGGTGAACGTGTAGGCAAACGCCCAGGCGACGAGCGTGAAGATCGCGCCGACCGCGAACAGCTCGTCGCGCGTCACCACGTGGTCCTCGACGATCTGCCTGATCAGCGCCCCCGCTGCGTAGAAGTAGAGGACGGCCTCGAACGCCGACGAGTAGGGGAGAAGAGCGTCGTCGCCGGTCACCGCCTGGATCAGAAGCAGGATCGTGGCCGGGATCCCGACCAGAATCGCAACCCAGGTCAGGGCGGGCGTGTCCTGGACCGCAAGGACAACCAGACCCAGGACCGCGATGCCGAACAGGCTGAAGAGCGCCCTCCCGGCGTCGCTTCCTTCCATGAACGGATAAAGCAGGACGCCCGCGAGCTGAGCGCCAAGAAGCACCGCGCACGGTTCCCGCCTCACAAATGACGCCACGCCCGGATCGTAAGAGCGCGACCGGATCGCATCGGCGCACTTGGACCTTTTCGGAGTTTGGCGACGAGGTTTGGGCAAATCCTTACGTGCGCTGCCTGCGATAGACCGAAACTCGCACATAACCGGACGATTGATGCAGAATTTTTGCGTAAAGCCTTGACAAATGCTTTCGAGTGTGAAACGAATGTCGCCAGATGAGTTCGAGGAGGAGCGGCTCACTCGCCTCCCTGAGGGAAGGCAACCGTCGGCTAGTCGTCGAAGCGCTGCGTGAACGCGGCCTCGCGAGCCGCGCGGAGCTTGCCCGCGCGACTGAGCTGTCGCGCTCAACGATCTCGACCATCGTCGGTGACCTGATGGAAGCCGGCCTGGTGGTCGAGCGCGACGGCCAGCCCGGCGGCGAGGCCCACGCCGGCCGCCCCGGCGTCATGGTCGCCCTCGATTCCTCCGCGGGCCTCGCGCTCGCGATCGACTTCGGGCATCGCCACCTGCGGGTCGCCGTCTCCGACCTCTCGCACACTGTCCTCGCGGAGCGCTGGCGCGAGCTCGACGTGGACCAGTCGGCGAGCGAAGGCTTGGCGGAGGCCGGCAAGTTTGTCGACGAGGTCCTGGCCGAGGCGAAGGTCGAGCGGAGCCGGGTAATCGGGGCAGTGATGGGCCTCCCAGCCCCGATCAACCGTCTCACGGGAACGGTCTGGGACTCGTCGATCCTCCCCGGCTGGGTCGGGATCGACGCGGCGGCGGAGGCCAGCTCCCGGCTC
Organism: uncultured bacterium; assembly: GCA_963725035.1. Lineage (GTDB taxonomy): Bacteria > Actinomycetota > Thermoleophilia > Solirubrobacterales > 70-9 > JALZKA01. The sequence continues at coordinate 407,135 of CAVRWX010000011.1, forward strand.
AACCTTCCGGTCGTTGTCGAGAACGACGCGAACCTTGGCGCGCTCGCCGAGCTCACATGGGGCGCGGCGAAAGGCCGCTCCGAGGTCGCCTACCTAAAGGTCGCCTCCGGCGTCGGCGGCGGCCTCATCTCGGGCGGGCGCCTCTCGCACGGCGTCGGCGGCACGGCAGGCGAGATCGGCCACACCATCGTCGACCAGGACGGGCCCGTGTGCCGTTGCGGCAACCATGGCTGCCTCGAGACCCTTGCGTCGGCTCGCGCCGTCGCAAACCTCCTATCCGTGAGCCGGCGCGAACAGATCTCGACGCGGCGGATGCTCGAGCTCTCGGAGGCGGGCGACGCGGCGACGCTGCGCCTGATCGGCGACGCGGGCCGCGCGCTCGGAGTTGCCGTCGCAAACCTGTGCAACATCGTCAACCCCGAAACCGTTGTGATCGGCGGCGACATGGCTCTCGCCGGCGACGTCCTGCTCGACCCCGTGCGCGAGGTCGTTCGCCGCAACGCGATCCCCTCAGCTGCCGCCGACACCGAGATCGTCGCCGGCGTCTTGGGCGAACGCGCGGAGATGCTCGGCGCACTCGCGCTCGTGATGCACGAATCCGAGCGCTTCGCAGCCCCGGGCCTGAAAGAGGCCGCATGAACTTGCAATGCAAGACAACAAACCCCCCAACCGAAGGGAGTCCCATGAGGACGCAGATGCGCTCGCTGCTCGTGGCCCTCGCCGCGCTGTGTGCAGCGCTGGTGATCGGCGCCTGCGGCGATGACGATGACGGAGGAGACTCCGGCGGCGAAGAATCAAGTGGAGGCGGAACGATCGCCTTCCTGCTGCCCGAGACCCAGACCGCGCGATATGAGGCGCTCGACAAGCCGCTGTTCGAGGCGAAGGTCGCTGAGCTTTGCCCGGACTGCGACGTTCTGTACCAGAACGCCGATCAGGACCCGGCCAAGCAGCAGCAACAGGTCGAAGCCGCGATCACCGAGGAAGTTGACGTAATGGTTCTCGACCCGGTTGACTCGACCACGGCCGGCTCGCTCGCGACGCGGGCAAAGGACGCGGGCATCCCGGTCATCTCATATGACCGTCTGATCCTCGACGCCGATCTCGACTACTACGTCCAGTTCGACAGCGTTGAGGTGGGGCGCCAGCAGGCAACGGCTCTATCTGAAGAGCTCGCTGCCAACGACGCGGCCGAGGGCCCGATCGTGAAGATCAACGGCGATCCCAAGGACAACAACGCGACCCTGTTCAAGGAAGGCTCGAACGAGGTCTTCGAGGAAGAGGGCGTCGAGATCGCCGAGGAGGTCGACACTCCGGACTGGCTGCCAGAGAACGCGCAGCGCGAGATGGAGCAGATGATCACATCCGTTGGTGCTGACGAGATCGTCGGCGTCTACGCCGCGAACGACGGCACCGCCGGTGGCGCCATCGCGGCGATGAAGGCCAACGGCATGGACCCGACCGAGATCCCGGTCACCGGCCAGGACGCCGAGCTGACCGCCGTCCAGCGGATCATCGCCGGCGAGCAGTTCATGACCGTCTACAAGCCGATTCAGCCGCTGGCGGAGGTCTCGGCCGAGATCGCCGTGGCAGTCGCGAACGGCGAGGAGCCCCCGGCCGATCTCATCAACAGTGAGACGGACAACGGCACCGAAGCGGTCCCGACGGCGAGCATCGACACGATTGCCGTGACGAGCGACAACGTCGCGGACACGATCATCGCCGACGAGGTGTACCCCGTCGACGAGATCTGTGCCGGCGAGTACGCCAAGGCGTGCGAGGACGCTGGTATCGAGTAGTAATCCGGGTACCTGGACGCGTGAGGAGGAGACGAGAGGCATGAGCGACACCACCACAGGCGGAGCGACCGCCACTCGTCCCCTTCTCACGCTGAAGGGAATGTCCAAGAGCTTCGGCGCCGTCGAAGCCATGAAGGAGGTCGACCTGGAGGTGCGGCCCGGCGAGGTCATGGGCCTCCTGGGCGACAACGGCGCCGGCAAGTCGACCCTGATCAAGGCGATCGCGGGCGTGCAGCCGGCGGACGACGGCGAGGCGACGTTCGGGGGGCAAAGTGTCCAGCTCGACTCGCCCCAAGCCGCGACGGAACTCGGGATCGCGACCGTTTACCAGGACCTCGCGCTTTGCGAAAACCTGGACATCGTCTCCAATCTCTTCCTCGGCCAAGAGGCTTCGGGCGGCAACCGGTACGTCCTCGACGAAACTTCCATGGAACAGAAGACGTCTGAGCTCCTGGACTCGCTGGGCGTCACCACGATCCGGAGCGTTCGCACTGAGGTCGAGCGACTTTCGGGCGGCCAGCGCCAGGCCATCGCGATCGCCCGCTCCCTCCTGGGCGAGCCAAAGATGGTCCTTCTCGACGAGCCGACCGCTGCTCTCGGCGTGGTCCAGACCGCCCACATCCTGGAGTTGATCCAGCGCCTGAGAGACAGAGGCCTCGGCGTGATCGTCATCTCCCACAACCTTGCAGACGTCTTTCAGGTTGCAGACCGCGTCACGGTGCTCAGGCTCGGGCGCGTGGCCGGCACCTTCGAGATCGGAGATTCGAGCCAGGAAGAAATCGTCGCCGCCATCACGGGGGCCGAGTTCGGCGGCGACAGCGACGGAGAGCGACCGACAGAGGAGGCTCCGTTTTGAGCACCGAAGCCGAAGTCGTCACACCGGAAGCCGAGATCTCCGAGCGGATCGCTCCCGGAGTCATGCTGCGCCGCCTGGCGCGCGGAGAGCTTGGCTCCATCCGCGTCCTCCTGGGCATCGCGGTCATCTGGACGATCTTCCAAATCGCCAACGACCGGTTCCTCTCCGCCGGCAACCTCACGAACCTCTCGCTTCAGGTCGCCGCGGTCGCGACGATCTCGATCGGCGTCGTCCTCGTGCTCCTGCTCGGCGAGATCGACCTCTCGGTCGGCGCCGTCAGCGGCCTCGGGGCGGCCGTCATGGCAGTCCTGTCCGTCAAGGAGGGGCTCGACCCAGGGCTCGCGATCCTGGCCGGCCTCGCCGTGGGCTGCGCCATCGGGATGTTCAACGGCTTCATGGTCACCACCTTCGGGATCCCGTCCTTCGTGGTCACCTTGGCGGGCCTGCTCGCCTGGCAGGGAGCGCAGTTAGCCGTATTGGGCGATACGGGCTCGGTCAACCTGCCCGACTCGATCATCACCGACCTCACGTCGACCTTCTTCGACCCGGCGGTCGGCTGGGCTCTGGCGGCGGCCGCGATCGCCGCCTACGCGGTGAGTCTCTTCATGCAACGGCGGAAGCGCGTCTCCGCAGGCCTCGAGGCCGAGCCCTTCGCCGTCGTTGTCGCACGGATCGTGCTGGTCGCCATCGCGATTCTCGCGACGGTGTACGTGCTCAACGAGGATCGCGGCGTCCCGCTTGTGGTCCTCATCGTGGTGACTCTCACCGTTTTCTTCACCTTCCTCACCGAGCGCACGCGCTGGGGGCGCCACGTCTTCGCCGTCGGCGGCAACGAGGAGGCCGCGCGCCGCGCCGGCATCCGCGTCAACAGGATCAAGATGTCCGTATTCGCACTCGCATCGACGCTTGCGGCGGCGGGCGGCGTGCTTGCGGCTTCGCGCCTGCTTTCGGTGAATCAGCAGTCGGGCTCCGGCGACGTCCTGCTCCTCGCGATCGCGGGACCCGTCATCGCCGGCACCTCGCTCTTCGGAGGCCGGGGCTTCATCTGGTCCGCGCTTCTGGGCGCGCTCGTCATCGGGTCGATCTCGAACGGCATGGACCTGCTCGGGCTCGATTCGGATATCAAGTTCATGATCACCGGTGGCGTGCTGCTCCTGGCCGTGACGATCGACGCCGTGACCCGGCGCCAGCGCCAGTCGGCCTGAGCTAAGGCTCGATCACATTGTCCGGGTTCGGCTTCTCGCCGGCAGAGGCCTGGCTGTAATCGCCGAAGGGACCATCACGTTCGGTCACCGCGGCGCCGACGCCCTCGCTCGCGGCCAATTCGATGAACCGCTCGGCGTCCGGCGTGTTCCTCATCAGGCCGTCCAAGATCGGGCCGAGCGCCTGCGTCGAGGCGAGGCCCATGTTCTCGTAGGCCTGGTTCACGACCAGCTTCATCGCCGCGAGCTGCGAGGCACGTATCTCGGCTAGCTGCTCGGCCTGGCGGCGTACCTTCGCTTCGAGCTCCGAGAACGGGACCGACGCGTTGATGAGCTCGACCTCGGCGGCCTCGCGGCCCAGAAAGCGGCCTGCCAGTCAGTGCGTGATGGTCGCGATCCGGCCTTCGCTCTTGTACAGAATCGTCTCGTAGGTCATAGAATGTGGGTGTCTATCAGGGAAGGGGCGCATGATGAAGGCAACGACGGCAGCGTTGGCAAGCCTCGTCGTAGCGGTTGCTCTAATCGCGCCGCCCTCCGCAGTCGCGGACCACGGTTTCCCGCAGGATTGCGGAAGCCAGAACCGCCCGGGTGGGGGCTGGTACGACCTCGAGGGGTACAACATCGCGTGCTCGGTTGCGCGCACGTTCGCGAGGGAGTACACATACCACGGCATGCACGAGGGTCCGTGGAACTGCCACTCGAAGCCCGCCGGTTTCGAGCAGACGTATTTCTCCTGCAAGCGGTGGAAGCCCGGAGTGGGCCACCAGCACGTGATCTTCTTCATCGGCTCCTAGCGGAGCCCTTAGCTACGGGGACGGAACGATCCGGATGTACGGGCGCGGCGACTCCCAGCCGTCGGGGTAGCGCTCCTTCGCATCCTCGTCGGAGACTGACCCGGCGATGATCACGCTCTCGCCCGGCTGCCACTGCGCCGGCGTTGCGACCTGGTTGTTCGCGGTGAGCTGGAGCGAGTCGATGACGCGCAGGACCTCGTCGAAGTTGCGGCCGGTCGTCATCGGATATATGAGGATGAGCTTGATCTTTTTGTCGGGTCCGACGACGAAGACGTTCCGCAGCGTCGCGTTCTGGGCGGGCGTGCGCTCGGTCGGGTCGCCCTCGGTGTCCGCGGGAAGCATCCCGTAGGCCTTCGAGACGCTGTAGTCCGTGTCGGCGATCATCGGATAGTTCGGCGCCGTCCCCTGGGTTTCGGCGATGTCCTCGGCCCACTTCGCGTGGTTGCCGACAGGGTCGACCGAGAGGCCGAGGATCTTGGTGTTTCGCTTCTCGAACTCTGGCTTGATCGAAGCCATGTAGCCGAGCTCCGTGGTGCAGACAGGGGTGAAGTCGCGCGGGTGGGAGAAGAGAACGGCCCAGCCGTCGCCGATCCAATCGTGGAAGCTGATCCGGCCCTCGGTGGTGTCGGCTTCGAAGTCCGGTGCGGTGTCGCCAATCGTGAGCGCCATGGGTGCCTCCTGGGGTTAATTCCATAAAACTAGATCGGGATTCGAGTGTAGCGCCTGACAGGCACGGCTCACGCTAAAGCAACGGGCACTCTTCGGTCGATGTGAGACCAAAGTGAATGTCGCCCGAAACCAGGCAGCCCCGATCATCGGTCGGGCAACGTCGGACCTCGCGCTGATGGCGCGCGTCTCGGGCGTGCTCTATCTCTGCGGCGCCTGGCTCGTCGTCATCTCCCTGGCGCTGCCGCATCCGATGTCAACCGAGGAGGGCTGGCTGAGCGCGGTGGCCCTGTTCGCGGCGCTCTGCGGCGGCATCCTCTACCGGTTCTCCGGACGGGCGACGGCCGGAGCGATCCACCTCACGCTCGCATCGGCGAGCGTCCTGGTTTCGCTCTGCGTCTATCTCTCGGGAGCGGCGGCCAGCCTCTACAGCGTCATGTTCGTCTGGGTCGTGATCGTCGGCGCGTGCATCTCGACGCGGATGGCGCTCGCCGCCCACATCGCCTGGATCCTCGTCACGTACGGTGTCGCGCTTGCGGCACTCGAGACCCAAGCCGGCGATTACTCGCCGGTCTCCCGTTTCGTCCTCACCGGGTTCGCGCTGACCGCAGCGGGCGCTGCCGTCAGCCGGCTGGTCGAGGGTCGCCGCAGCGCGGAGGCGGGGCTTCACCGCGAGATCGAGAACCGCAAGGAGCTCCAGCAGGAGCTCGAGCACCTCGCGAACCACGACCCGCTGACGGGCGTCGCCAATCGCCGGCGGCTGGCCGATCACCTCGACATGGTGATCGGCGATGCTGCACGGACCGGCGCCCCGCTATGCCTTATCTCGCTCGACCTCGATGGCTTCAAGAACTTCAACGACAAGCACGGCCACGCCGCAGGCGACCGCCTGCTCAAGTCCGCAGCATCCGCCTGGAACTCCGTCCTTCGCCAAGAGGACATGATCACAAGGATGGGTGGGGACGAGTTCCTCGTCGTCCTGCCGAACTGCCCGCTCGATGTTTCGGAGTGGGTTGCCGCCCGGCTGCGCGAGGCGGTGCCGGAGGGCCAGTCGGCCTCGACCGGAGTCACGTCGTGGAACGGGAAGGATTCCGCCTACCAGTTCCTCCTCACCGCCGATGAGGCGCTCTATCGCACGAAGGGGAAGCGCAGCGGTACGGTTGCCGGGTGAGAGAAGCCGGCGAGGGGACGATGCTCGGCCGGTTCCAGGACCTGATCGAAATTCCCCACCGGTACATCGCGGCAGGCTGTCACCCGAACCGGCGCACCTGGGAGTTGATCGAGGACTCTCCGCTCGAGGTCGAGATGATGGACCGCGGTGAGCGGCCAAAGGCGCCGCCGAGCGTCAAACCAACGATTCTCGGCAGCGCCGTTCGGCCACCGGCCTAGTCAGGCGCTCCCGGCGGTCGCGCCCGAAGCCGCGACCTCGTGCTCGCCCTCGGCGAACTCCATGACCAGCGCTACCAGGCGGGTTCCCGCGATGGCTTAGGTAAAACGACCCTGGTCGATCGCCCTTTGCATCAGTTCGCGATCGTATGCGGGTAGTTCGCCGGTCCGCTCGAACTCGTCCACATAGGCGCGCATCGCCGCCTTCGCGTCGTCGCTTCCGACCGTCGCGAGGAACTCGGCGCGCTCGAGCCGCATGCCGTCCCGCAGAGGCATCGAGCCTCCGAAGTAGATCGCGCGCTTCGTCGCGGCGACGGCCTCCTTCGAGCGCCCGGCAAGGCGCGCGGCCTCTGCCAGCGCTTCCTCGACGAGGTCGTCACCGGGGATGACCCGATCCACGAGCCCCATCTCAAGGGCCTCGTCAGGGCTCATCGGGCCGCCGTCAAGAGCAAGGCCGAGGGCACGGCTCGTTCCTAGCATCCGCACCAGGCGCTGGGTGCCACCACCACCGGGCGGGAAGCCGAGCAGGATCTCGGGCTGACCGATGCGGTGGTCTCCCTCAGCCATCCAGCGAAAGTCGCAAGCAAGCGATAGCTCGCAGCCGCCCCCCTGCGCAGAGCCGTTGATCGCGACAAGGAAGACGGCGCCGCAGCTCTCCATCCGCAGCATGATCTCGTGGAAGCGCTCGATGGCGACGAGCCCGGCTAGCTGAGTCCGGCTGAGCGCGTTCGCGGCGCCGGGCACCTTGCGCATGGCCCCCGCCGCTCGCAGGGAGCCGCGCGCGATCCGGGGCGAGACGGACGGGCTCTCCTCGGCGCCGGCAAGGAGCTCGCCCACGTCGTAGTGGGCCAGAAAGCGTTCCGGGTGGTCGCCGGTCATGACGACCGCGCCGACCCCATCATCGGCCTCGGCCCGCGCCACGAGATCGTCGAGCGCGCCGACCAGGGGATCGTCGAACAGGGCGTGGGGCGGGTTCGAGAGCGTGGCGAGGAGGACCCGGTCCCGCTGCTCGATGCGAATCGTGCCGCTCACCGATTGCTCCGCCGCATTGCGATGCCTGCGAGGATGCCAACCACGATCAGGACGCAGGCGGCGAGCGAGCCCGCGCGGGGGTCCTCCTCATCCATGACGGCTCCGCTCTTGCCCGCCGACATGACCGAGCCGAAAGACGCCGCCGACATCGCCGAGCCGAACGATGCGGCCGAAGCGACCGAGAACGCCGACGCCGCCGACCCCACGGAAGCGAGCGAAGCGACCGACCCCACGGAGCCAACCGAGAGGAACGAGCCCTTCGACGCGATCGAGAGGAACGAGTCCTCCGACCAGAGGCTGAGCGATGAGCCGTCGTCCATCGCTTCAGTTTCTCATGGTCGCTACTTCTTGACCTTCAGCCCCTTCGCGCAGTGGACCTCGATCAAGGCTCCCGCGTCGGCCTCGTTCGTCGCACTGTTGTCGTCGACGCCCACCCAGTAGATCCGGTCCTTGATCGTCGCGTTGCTCGGCCGGATCTGGGAGAGATAGCTCACCACGATTCCCTGGCCGGTCGCAGCGCCGCCGCCGATCGCGCTGCCCGCGTTGTTGGGGCATTGGGGGCCGACGACGGTGCCCGAGTTCTCCGGCGGATCGATCGGCTCGGAGAGGTAGAAAGTCTGAATCTTCGCCTCGCCCGAGCGGGTGACGGGGCCCGCCTTCGTGGCGGTCATCGGCTCGGCGAGAATCCTCGGGCCCGCCTCCCGCTCATCGCCATCGCCGGCGATCGCCATGCTGCCGAAGCCTGCCGCGGCAATCAGCGCCGCGATTCCACTGCCAACAATGATCCGTCTACTCATCTCCGCCTCCAAGTCCCTGTTTTAATCTCACGCTTTTCGCGCTTCGGTCGTCTCAAGATACGAAGATGCGTGAAATGTCGCGGCTTCCCTTCCAGGCGTTCCTCGACGAGCACCGCACGCCGGTGCTCGCGTACCTGAGGGCGATGGTGGGGCCGAGCGACGCAGACGACTGCTTTCAGGAGACATTCATGGCTGCTCTGAGGAGCTACGAAACACTCGACGGCGCCAATCCCCGCGCCTGGGTCATGACGATCGCGCGAAACAAGGCGATCGATCATCACCGCGCGACGGGGAGGCGACCGCTGCCGAAGGGCGACGACCTGCCTGATGTGGCGGCGCCCGCCAAGACTGAGTACGACCCAGAGCTGTGGGCGGCGGTGGCAGAGCTCCCCGACCGCCAGCGCGAGGCCGTCGGCCTTCGCTTCGCCGCCGACCTCCGCTACCGCGAGATCGCGGGAGCGATGGACACCACCGAGGAGGCGGCGCGGAGGAGCGTCCACGAAGGCCTCAAGAAGCTGCGCGAAACCGTCAAGAAGGAGGAGCGATGAACAAGCTCGACGCGATCGAAGCCCAGCTCCGCGGCAAGGGTGACGCCGACGACAGCTCGCTCGAGCTCGCCAGGCGCTTTGCCGAGGCAGCGGCTGCAAGCGGCGACGCCGAGGTCGCCTTCGCGACGCTCGACACGCCGGTGGGGCGGACCTCGGTGGCAGCGACCCCGCGCGGAATCGTCTCGGTCGGACTTCCCAACCACCCGCTCGACGATTTCGTCGAGCGGCTCGTGGTGGAGATCTCACCTAGAGTCGTGGAGGCGCCCGGGAAGCTAGACCTCGCCCGGCGCGAGCTGACGGAGTTCTTCGAGGGCGACCGCCGCGATTTCGACCTCGATCTCGACTGGACTCTGGTCCCCGGCGGCTTCTACCGCAAGGTTCTGGACGCAACGGCGAAGCTCGGGTACGGCGAGGTCATGACCTACGGCGAGATCGCGCGCAGCGCCGGCAACCCGCGTGCGCACCGCGCTGCCGGCACTGCCCTGGGCGCCAACCCGCTCCCGATCGTCGTCCCCTGCCACCGCATCGTCCGAGCGGGCAAGGACCCAGGCAACTACGGCGGCGGCCCCGAGCTGAAGCGCTGGCTCCTCGAGCTCGAGGGCTCCCTGCCAGCTTGACAACCCTCAATCAACCTCAATGGGGTCTGACCCCGGGTCTGACCCCACTTGGCAGTTTCGTGCGTGTGAGTGCTTGACAACAACTTGACAGTCAAGTAGGCTGTCAAGCATGATCGACGAAAGCCTTACCAAGCGCCAGCACGAGATCCTCGAACGTCTCGAGCAGGACATGCCTGTCAAGAAGATCGCGACGGACCTCGGGGTCTCGCGCAACGCCGTCTACCTCCAGATCGAGCGGTTGCGCGAGCGCGGCGTCCTGCCCCGCGACTACACGCCTTCGGGCCAGCCGCCCCGAACGCCGCTCCCGGCGCTTATGCCGGGGCTCGAGCTCGGCGCGGCCGTCCCGGCGCCCGGCTTCGGCCCGGGCTCATTGACCGCAATGCGCTCCGAGCTCTCGGAGCTCCGTCGCGGCGCCGGCGAGAACCCGCCAGCGGGCGAGTACGCCAGGACGATCGAGGCGGCGGCCGCTCGCAACGACGCGGTCGCCCTCGCCTATGAGCTCGGCAGGCTCGATGCGACCGAGCCCGAAGAACTTGCGACAGGTCTCGTAGAGTCAGCGTTGGAGAGACTCGGACACCTGCCGACCTCCAACTGATGGATAATCGAGCAGCCCTTACAAGACAAGGAGAATCTGGGGAATGACAGTTGTCCTGATCGTGGTCGGCCTGGTCCTGGTACTAGGGCTGATCTACATCCTGATCCGGAACTCGATGATCGGTTCGCGGAACCGCGTCGACGAATCCTGGTCCGGCATCGACGTCCAGCTGAAGCGCCGACACGACCTGGTCCCGAACCTGGTCGAGACGGTGAAGGGATACGCGACACACGAGCGCGAGACCTTCGAGAAGGTCACTCAGGCGCGTGCCCAGGCCATGCAGGCCTCCGGCCCGGCTGAGGCGAGCGCGGCTGAGGGTCTCCTCAACGCCGCCCTCACAGATCTGCGTGCGGTGGCTGAGCAGTACCCGGACCTCCGCGCGACCGAGAACTTCCAGCAGCTCTCTCGGAATCTCTCGGAGCTCGAGGACGAGATCCAGGCTTCGCGCCGGATCTACAACTCGAACGTGCAGGCCTACAACACGAAGATCCAGATCTTCCCGAACTCGGTGGTCGCCTCCAGCGGCGGCTTCACGGCACGCGAGTTCTTCGAGATCACGGACGCTGCCGAGCGCGAGCCCGTCCAGGTCTCGTTCTAGGCGTCTGATTTCTGGGGGCCGGGCCGGTGGAGGAAACACCAGACTTCCTCGCCGGCCCGGGCCTTGCCCACGAGGCGTACGAGTTCGCGCGTGAGGCGCATGAAGGCCAGGAGCGCAAGGGCGACGGCACGCCATACATCAGGCATCCAACTGAGCTCGCCCGGCTGCTTCACGAGGCGGGGCACGACGACGAGGAGATCCTGGCCGCAACGTTTCTCCACGACGTCGTCGAGGACACCGATACGACACTCGACGAGATCGAGGAGGCATTTGGCTCCGGCGTCCGAGAGCTCGTCGAATCGATGACCGAGGACAAGGACATCGAGCCATACGAGCGACGCAAGGAGCACCACCGCGACCAGGTCGAGGCCGGCGGGGAGCGCGCGGTCCTCATCTACGCCGCCGACAAGGTGGCGAACCTGCGCGACCTGCGAACGCTGTATGCGAGCGTCGGCGAGGCCGCGGCGGCCCACTTCAAAGCACCGCTCGACGTGAGGGTTCGCCTATGGGAGGGCGACGCCGAGATGATCGAGCGCGTCCACCCAGGCCTCGAGCTCGCGGCGCAGCTTCGCTCAGAGCTCGCTGCGTTCCGGGCCGAGCGGGAATCCACCGCGTGATCGTCGACTGCGCTCACTACGAGAACGGGGAGCGCCAGCACGACGGCCCGATCGAGATCGACGAGGCCGCCAATCTCTGCGGTGGCGTCAGGCAACTTCGCCTGGGTCGGGCTGAAGGAGCCGAGCGCGGAGGAGCTCGAGCACGTCGGAAATGCGTTCGGTCTGCACGAGCTTGCGCTCGAGGACGTGGAGAACGCCCACCAGCGGCCAAAGCTCGAGGACTACGGCGATTCGCTTTTCATCGTCCTCCGGACCGCGCGCTACGACGACGCGAAGGAGGAGGTCGAGTTCGGCGAGATCCATCTGTTCGTCGGCTCCGACTACGTGGTCGCGGTTCGCCACGGTGAGGCCTCCGAGCTGACCGGCGGCCCGAAAGCGGCTCGAGGAGCATGAGGATCTTCTGGAAGCGGGGCCTGGCGCCGTCGTTTGGGCAATCGTCGACAAGGTCGTCGACGACTACGCGCCCGTCGTCGCCGGCATCGACAACGACATCGAGGAGGTCGAGCAGGAGATCTTCGGCCAGCGCTCCGATTCGACGCAGCGCATCTACTTCCTGAAGCGCGAGGTGATCGAGTTCCACCGCGCGGTGCGGCCGCTGCTCGCTCCGCTCGAGAGCCTCCAGTACGGCGGGCAGCCCGGGGTGACCGACGAGCTCAAGCGGTTCTTCCGCGACGTCCACGATCACGCGAGGCGCGTCGATGAGCAGGTCTCCTCCCAGCGAGAGCTCCTCACCTCGATCCTCGAGGCGAACCTCGCCCTCCTGGGCGTTCAGCAGAACACGGTCGTCCGCCAGATCTCCGCCTGGGCGGCCATCATCACCGTGCCGACTTTCATGGCATCGGTTTGGGGCATGAACTTCGAGCACATGCCCGAGCTCTCCAAGACGTGGGCGTATCCAGCGGCGCTTGTCCTGATGCTGGTTGCGGTCCTCGGCCTCTACCGCTTCTTCAAGCGGATCGACTGGCTCTAAGCTCAGCCGTCATGGGCACGCTCGCGCACGTCTCATCGGGCGTCTTCGAGCCGCTTCAGATTGCGGGCCTGACCGCGTTCGGCGCCGCCTATGGGATCCGCGCGGCGAACCTCTCGCGAGCGGGGAGGCCGGTGCCGACGTGGCGGGTCATTTCCTACTTCTCCGGCATCGCACTGATCGCGATCGCGTTTGTCTCGCCGCTCGCACACCTGGGCGGGGAGCTCGTCTTCGCGCACATGATCCAGCACCTCCTGATCGCTGACATCGCGGCGCTCCTGATCGTGCTGGGGCTGACCCGCGCGGTGCTCCAGCCCGTGATGGCGATCAAAGCCTTCGATCGGCTGCAGTTCCTGACCCTGCCGATGATCGCGCTCCCGCTCTGGATCGCGAACCTCTACGTCTGGCACATCCCGGCGCTCTATGACGCGACGGTTACGAACGAGTTCATCCACGCCCTCCAGCACGCATCCTTCATCACCTTCGGGATCCTGATGTGGATGCCGATTGCGGGCCCGCTTGCCGGTGCCGTCGTGGTTCGGCGGCGGCGCACAGGTGGGCTACGTGGTCGTGGCGCGGCTGGCCAGCGCGGGCCTCGGCAACATCCTGATGTGGTCGGGCACGGCGCTCTACGTCGCCTATGCACCGGGCGAGGCGTATTGGAACATCTCGGCGACCGCGGACCAGGGCACCGCGGGCGTGATCATGATGGTCGAGGGAGGGCTCATCACCCTTGGCGTTCTCGCCTGGGCGCTTCTGCGGTGGGCATCGAGGGACGCCGAGAAGCAGCGTCTGCTGGAGCTCGCGGCCGAACGCGGCGTCCCGCTTACGCCCGAACGCGCCGACCGTGCCGTGGCCGCGGGGCACGGCGCTCGCCTCGAAGAGCGCATCTCCGGCGCAGGGGCCAAACACACTTGAAGGGCAATCGCTTCCTCTACCTGACGGTCTTCACCGTCGGGATATCGACTCTTGGCGCCGAGATCGCGGCGGCGCGGCTGCTCGCGCCTTTCTTCGGCGCGTCCACGATCGTCTGGGCGAACACGATCGGGGTCGTCCTGGTCGCGCTCTCCTTGGGCTACTGGTACGGCGGCAAGCTCGGCGACCGCTACCCGGAGCTGACCAAGCTCTGCCAGGTCGTGATCGGCGGCGGCGTGCTCCTCACCCTCATCCCCTTCATCGCGCAGCCGTTCTTCGAGGTGGCGATCTCGGCGCTCGACGAGATCGAGGCGGGCGCGTTCGTCGGCTCGCTGTTTGCCGTCCTCTTCCTCGTGGCGATTCCACTTGCCGTCCTGGGCACCGTTTCGCCCTGGGCGATCCGCCTGAGCGTCGAGGACGTCGAGCACGCGGGCGCGATCGCCGGGCGCCTCTATGCGATCTCGACTGTCGGCTCGCTCCTCGGCACTATGGTCTCGGCGCTCGTCCTGATCCCGTTCGTCGGAACGCAGCGCACTTTCATCATCTTCGGCGTGATGCTCGCGCTGGTCGGCGCTTTGGGCCTTCCCAGGCGATACCTCCTGGCGCCCGCGCTCGTCGCCGCGACGCTCGCCATCCCAGTAGGGGCGATCAAGTCCACCGAGGACGGCGAGGTCATCTACGAGAAGGACTCCGAGCACCAGTACATCCGGGTCGTCGAGGAGCCCGACGGCGACCGCCTGCTCGAATTGAACGAAGGGCAGGCGGTCCATTCGCTCATGCGCGCGGACTCGACGCTGACCGACGACGTCTGGGACGGGTACCTGGTTCTCCCCTTCGCCGGGCTCGACGGCCCGCCCGAGCGCATCGCGATCCTGGGCAACGCCGCCGGGACGACCGCTCGTAGCTACGGCGAGTACCTGCCGGAGACCGTCATCGACGGCGTCGAGATCGATCCCGAGCTCGAGGAGGTGGGGAACAAGTACTTCGACATGGACTCGAACGAGAACCTCACCGTCCACTCCGAGGACGCGCGCCCATGGCTCAGGCGCTCCGAGGGCGGCTATGACGCGATCTTCGTCGACGCCTACCGCCAGCCCTACATCCCGTTCTACCTCGCGACGAAGGAATTCTTCGCGCTCGTCCGCGAGCGCCTTGCGCCCGGCGGCGTGGTCGTCGTGAACGCCGGCCACCCGGAGGGAAACGACGACCTCGAGAAGGTCCTCGGCCGCACGATGTCCGAGGTCTTCCCGAACGTCATGCGCGACCCCATCGAGCCGACGAACACGCTCCTGGTCGGAAGCGAGGGCGAGCTGTCCGCCGACGCGATCCGCGAGGGCACGGAGAGCCTGCCGGTCGAGGTCGCGAACCTCGGCGCGATGGAGGCGTCCCGCTTCGGCGAGCTTCTCGCCGGTGGCGAGGTCTACTCGGACGACCGCGCTCCCGTCGAGTGGCTCATCGACCGCTCGATTCTGGGTTACGCGGGGGAGAATTGAACGCCGCGGATCGGCTCGCTCGCGTGGCTCTTCACCGGCCCGATCGGCCGCGTCGTCGCCTTCTTCGGCGACCTGGGTGCCGCGCTCGGCGGCTGGGCTCTTCGGCGGGTGGGCCTCAGGCGAGACCCTGAGTAGGCTCAGCCGCCGATGAAGACCGAGCTCACCGAACTGCCCGAATCGCGCGTCCGCCTGGACGTCTCCGTCGAGCCAGACGTCGTCGAAAAGCGGATGAGCCGGGCCGCGAAGCAGCTCGCGAACGAGATGAAGGTTCCCGGCTTTCGCAAGGGGAAGGTCCCGCCCCAGATGGTCATCCAGCGGATCGGCCGCGAGGCGGTCGTCGAGCAGGCGATTCGCGACTCGCTCCCCGAGTGGTACGAGGAGGCGATCGTCTCCTCGGGCATCGTCACGGTCGGCGACCCCAAGCTCGACGTGGACGAGTTGCCGAGCGAAGGGGAGGGACTCGATTTCTCGATCGAAGTGGGGGTGAGGCCCAAGGCCGCGCTCGGCGACTACAAGGGACTCGAGGTTGGAAAGCCCGAGGCCGAGGTGCCGCCCGAGCGCATCGACGAGGAGCTCGAGCGGCTGCGCGAAGGGTTCGGCTCGCTAAACCCGGTTGAGCGGCCTGCCGCCGACGGCGACGTGGTCGTTATCGACTACGAGGGCACCGTTGACGGCGAAGCGTTCGAGGGCGGATCGGGCACTGACATGACCGTCGAGCTCGGCTCCGAGCGCCTTCTGCCCGAGTTCGAAAAAGGACTCGTCGGCAAGAGCGCCGGCGAGGAGGCCGACCTCGACGTCAGCTTCCCCGATGACTACGGCGCCGAGGACCTGGCGGGCAAAGCGGCGGTCTTCCATGTGAAGGTCAGCGAAGTGCGCGAGAAGGAACTGCCCGAGCTCGACGACGACTTCGCGCAGTCCGCGTCCGAGTTCGACACCCTCGACGAGCTCCGCGGCAGAGATCCGCGACCGCATGGCCGAGATCATCGAGCGCCGCTCGGAGATGGAGTTCCGCGACGCCGCGGTGGAGGCTGCTGCTGAGAACGCCACGATCGACCTTCCGCACGACCTGATCCACGCCCGCGCCCACGAGCTCTGGGAGCGCTTCGAGCGCACCCTTCAGGCCCGGGGCATCGACCCCCAGATGTACGCGCAGATGCAGGGGCGCGATCGCCACGAGATGATCTCCGAGGGGGACGAGTCGGCCGAGAAGACGCTGCGGCGCGAGGCTACCCTCGCCGCAGTCGCAGAGGCAGAGGGCATCGAGCCGACCGACGAGGAACTGATCGAGGCCCTTGGCCCGGCGGATGGCAAGCAGAAGCCCGAGAAGGTGCTCGCGAAGCTGCGCGAGAACGGGCGAGAGGGCCTTCTGGTCGAGGAGGTCCGCCTGCGCAAGGCAGCCGACCTGATCGCCGACTCAGCCGAGCCGATCCCTGTCGCTCAGGCCGAGGCCCGCGATGCGATCTGGACGCCCGACAAGGACGCGGAGAGCGAATCGGCGGCGGCCGAGGGCGAGACGGAAGGCGAGACTCCGGACAAGCTTTGGACGCCTGGGCCGTGAGTAGACTCACGCGCCGATGAGCCCTCTCGTTCCAATGGTTGTCGAGCAGACGTCGCGCGGCGAGCGCGCCTTCGACATCTACTCGCGCCTTCTCAACGAGCGGATCATCTTCCTGGGTACGCCGATCAACGACGACATCGCGAACCTCGTCGTCGCGCAGATGATCCACCTCGAGTCCGAGGACCCCGACAAGGACATCTCGATGTACATCAACTCGCCGGGCGGGTCGGTGTACGCGGGCCTTGCGATCTACGACACGATGCAGTTCATCAAGCCCGACGTGCAGACGATCTGCGTCGGCGTCGCGATGTCGATGGGCGCGCTGCTCCTGGCGGGCGGCACGGCCGAGAAGCGCATGGCCCTGCCCAACTCGAAGATCCTCATCCACCAGGTCTCGGGCGGCTTCCAAGGACAGGCGACCGACATCGAGATCCACGCCAAGGAGATCATCGACGTCCGCGAGCGCCTGGACAAGATCATCGCCCACCACACGGGCCAGGATCTCGAGCGGGTCTCGCGCGATACCGAGCGCGACTACTTCATGAGCGCCGAGGAAGCGGTGGAATACTCCATCGTCGACCGTGTGCTCGAGCAGCGCTAAACCGCTCCTCGCCTTCATCCTCTCGCTCGCGGCCACCTCCACCGCGATCGCGATAAACGCGCCTCGCGCGGTGACGGAGGGCGGCGGCTTCGAGGTCTACCGCTCGAGCGTCGCTCCGGGTGAGGCCTACTTCGCCGGCGATCGCCCGGCGACCCTTCGCTTCGCCTTCCACAGCTCCGGTGAGCCCCGCAGGGTGAACGTGCGGGTGATCGACGCCAAGACCAAGGAGGCGTACGCGCGCTGGACCATGGACCGTGCCGATCCGGGAAAGCTCTACAAGCGCTCTTGGAACGGGTCGGACCGAGAGGGCTGGCCGGCTCCGGACGGGCGCTACGCGTTTCGCATCTCCTCACCCGGCCGCCGCGATTTCGCGGGCGGGCAGTTCCGCCTTCGCGGGTACAAGTTTCCTATCGACGGACCGCACGGAACCAGAGGCTCGATCGGCGAGTTCGGGGCGGAGCGCGTGGACGGGCGGACGCACCGCGGCTTCGACGTGACCGCGCCGTGCGGCACGGATCTGGAGGCCGTGCGCGGAGGCGAGGTCGAACGGCGGGGGTACGACCCTGAGCTCTTCGGGCACTTCATCGAGGTCGACGCGCGCAGCTCGCCGCTCGACTACTTCTACGCCCACATGCGGTCGCCGGCGACGGCCGCTGCCGGCGATCACGTAAAGACCGGCGAGGTCCTCGGCGAGATCGGGCTCTCAGGGAACGCTTCCGGCACGCCCTGCCACCTGCATGTCGAGATCAGGGCTTCGGGCCGGACGGTCGACCCGAAGCCCTATCTCAGACGTTGGGACCGCTACTCCTAGCGGTCAGCTCGCTTCCCAGTCGACCTTCGTGTTGCAGTCCTCGGCGCCGCCGCCGAAGTCGCCGCTCGACTTGAGTGTGCCCACGACCTTGTTGCCGTTCTGCTTGACCTCGCCCTCGACGTGGACCTTGGCGTCGCCCTTCTTCGCGTTCCCGTCGAACTTGCCTCTGTCGTTGATTTTCATCTTGGGAATGGAGCCCTTGACCTCGACGGGTCCGCCAACCGCGCAGGTCACCGTGAACCTCTTGAACTTGAAGTCCTGGATCTGAACCGGTTTGCCCTGCGGCGTCGAGACCAGGATGAACGTGATCTGAAGATCAGTGCCACCCCTGGCCGCCGTGGCCTTACCTACGCTGTCCGCGCTCGACGTCGCCGGCGCGAGTGCCGCTGCGGCCAGAGCCGCGATGATGAGGATCCGCTTCATTTCCGCCTCCTGTTTTTAGTCGCCAGATTGCCACGCAGGCTAGCCGGGACAGTTGCTTTGAACTTCTGCTTTCCCGACTCGCACTGGGTTCGGCCTTCGCCGGTACCGAGGTCGAACTTGCCGTGAAGCCGGGCGCTGCCCTTTGCCCGCTTGAACTTGCGCGAGAAGTGACCTCGAACGATCGCCTTGGCGCCTTCGCCGTCCTCCGAGCGCACCGCGAACGAGCGATCGTCGAGGACCTTCGTGTTCCCATAAATGTCGAAATCCAACGCTGCGGCGTTGCCCCCACAGTTGGCCATTATGTCGGTGATCGCGATGCTGTGGACCTTGCGCTTCTTGTCTTCGGTGAGCACGAACTCGATCGTGCCACCGAGCTCGAACCGTGCCGAGAACGACGTCGAAACCGGATCTCCGCCCAGCGCAGGGCCCGCCGCCGCCAAAGCAGCGAGCGCGCACGATGCTGCGATTCCCCTTGCCAGGTGCTTCTGCACTTCCAGCTATCTAACCCAACTGCGGCTCCAACGGAGCGGCGGTACCCTCCAAGTGAGCGGCCAAAGACCAGGAGGGACGAACCCGATGAAGGCAAGGATGCGGATCGTGGGGATTGGATCGGTTGTCGCGGCGCTTGCGTGCGCCGGGGCCGCGCAGGGGGCGACGATCAACGTGAAGCCCAAGCCGGACGCGCTTCAAAAGGCGATCGACAAGGCGAAGAAAGGCGACACGCTCCTGGTCAAGGACGGGACCTACAAGGAATCGGTGGAGGTGACGAAGCCGCTCGACATCCTGGGCGAGAACGGCCCGCGGCCGGTCGATCAACGGAGGATGCGACACGGACATCGTGATCGACGTCCAAAGCCGGGGAGTAAAGCTCGAGCACCTTAAGGTCAAGGGGGCCAGCGACGACGGCGGCCCGGGATATACGGTGAATCTTGTCGGCGTACCGACGGGCACGCTGAGCGACCTGGCGATCAAGCAGTCCTGCAGAAGACAGCCCTGAGTACGGCATCAACATCTTCGGCTCCGGGAACCTCGAGCTCCTCAATAACCGCACGTACGGCGGGTTCCGAGGACGCCGGGATCTACATCGGCGGGATCTCGGACACCCGCGGCAAGACGCTCTTCGTCGCCGGAAACATCTCGGACGGAAACAACCGCGGGATCATCGTCGAGGAGTCGTTCTCGAGCGACCAGGACATCCGTCTCGAGTCAAATTCGGCGAACGCCAACGACGCGCCCGGCGTGACCGGAAGCCCGACGGGGATCTACATCCACAACTCGGACAACGGCACGTACGTCGACAACATCGTCACCGACAACGGCGCGTATCGGGTTCGACATCGACGCCCCGTCCGACAACAACGTGTTCAACAACAACAACGCCACCGGCAACGGGGATGAGCGACTTCCACGACCTGGGCTCGGGAAGCTGCGGCTCCGGCAACAGCTTCTCGCTCCCGGCTTGCATGTAGGCGACCGCGAGAAGGGACGAGTCCAGCCGAGGAGTAACTGACGACGATGGCACGCCCCACAGACTCCAACGAACAGCTCCTCTGCTCCTTCTGCGGCAAATCGCAGCGGCAGGTCAAAAAGCTCATCGCAGGGCCCGGCGTCTACATCTGCGACGAGTGCATCGACCTCTGTAACGAGATCATCGACGAGGAGCTCACGGCTCCGCCCTCGTTCGAACTCGAGAACCTGCCGAAGCCCGCCGAGATCAACTCGGTCCTTGACGAGTACGTCGTCGGTCAGGAGAACGCGAAGCGCGCGCTCGCCGTCGCGGTCTACAACCACTACAAGCGCGTCCAGATCAAGCAGACCGCCGGCGACGGCGAGGTCGAGCTCCAGAAGTCGAACATCATGCTGCTGGGCCCGACGGGCTGCGGCAAGACGCTCTTGGCGCAGACGCTCGCGCGGATCCTGAATGTCCCGTTCGCAATCGCCGACGCCACGGCGCTCACCGAGGCCGGCTATGTCGGCGAGGACGTCGAGAACATCCTTCTGAAGCTGATCCAGGCCGCCGACTTCGATGTCAAGAAGGCCGAGACGGGGATCATCTACATCGACGAGATCGACAAGATCGCCCGCAAGGCGGACAACCCGTCGATCACGCGTGACGTCTCAGGCGAGGGAGTTCAGCAGGCGCTCCTCAAGATCCTCGAGGGAACGACCGCCTCCGTGCCTCCGCAGGGTGGGCGCAAGCACCCCCACCAGGAGTTCCTGACGATTGACACGACGAACATCCTCTTTATCTGCGGCGGCTCGTTCGCGCAGCTCGACAAGGTGATCGAGAAGCGCGTCGGCAACCGCGGCGTCGGCTTCGGAGCGAAGATCGACTCGGCGCGAGACAAGAACGACCTGGGCGAGATGTTCGAGAAGGTTCTTCCCGAGGATCTCGTCGAGTACGGCCTGATCCCCGAGTTCATCGGGCGCCTGCCGGTCATCGCGGCGATCCATCAGCTCAGCCGCGAGGACCTGATCACGATCCTCACCGAGCCGAAGAACGCGCTCACCAAGCAGTTCCAGCGCTTCTTCGAGTTCGACGACATCGAGCTCGTCTTCGCCGAGGACTCACTGTCTGCGATCGCCGACCGCGCGCTCGAGCGCGAGACCGGCGCGCGCGGCCTCCGCTCAATTCTCGAGGAGACGCTCATGGACGTCCAGTTCGAGTTGCCCTCGCGTCGCGACGTTCGCAAGTGCGTCGTCACCCGCGAGACGATCTCCGAGGGACGCCAGCCAACGCTGGTGACCGAGGCGGTCGCGGACGAGCCGGACGAGGGCCTCGACGCGCTCGACGAAGAATCGGCTTAGACTCCCCTGCATGAACGGGGGGATCGTCAGGGCTGGTGCGCTCGCGGCGATCGGCATGCTCGCACTGAGCGGCGAGGCCGCGGCCGACACCTTCAACGTCACGAAGACGGGAGACTCGAACCCGAACGGATGCGGACAGGGCGGCTGCACCCTCCGCGAAGCGACCATCGCGGCGAACAACAAGAACGGCCCGGACACGATCGTGCTCGATTCGGGCAAGAGCTACAAGGTCGGCATACCCGGAAGTGGAGAGGACGAAAGCGCAACAGGAGACTTCGATCTCACGGATCGCACGACGGTGCGCGCTTCGGGCGGCGGGACCGCGAAAGTCGACGGAGACGACGTGGATGGGATCTTCGAGGCCTTCGCTTCGGCCCGGTTCGAACAGCTCGAGCTCACCCGGGCCAACGGCAATTCAATCGAGGTGACGGGGGACGTTGTCGTGGAGCGATCCACGTTCAGCAAGGGCAGCATCGGCGTCCGGGCGAACGACGGAGACATCACGGTGCGCCGGTCCACGTTTGACGACACCGGATCGAACGCGATCTATCAACAGGGGCCAGGAGGAGTGAAGGTCACCGATTCGCAGCTTCTCCACATCGGGTCAACCGGGATCTCCGAGTACGAGGGCGGCAGCGTCTCCATCAAGGGCTCGACCGTCAAGGACACCTCATCGAACGTCGTCTACGAATCGGCCGAGGGGAGCATCCGCGTCGCCAGGTCGAGAGTCTCCAAGAGCGGTGCGACCGGCTTTGGCGAGTACGAGGGCGGGAGCGTGACGATCACCCGCTCGAAACTCGAAGACTTCGCATCGAACGTCGTCTACGAATCGTCGGTGGGCAACCTTCGCGTCTCCAACTCCGAAGTGAGGCAGTCAGACGCGACCGCGTTCGGCGAATACGAGGACGGCGACGTGGTCCTGAAGAACGTCGACGCCAAGAACAGCGCCTCGAACATGGTCTACGAGTCGAATACGGGAAGCGTGATGCTCGACCGCACGAAGCTTGCCGACGCCGGGGCGACCATCGTCGGCGAGTACGAGGCTGGTGGCATTGACATGTCCCGCTCGAAGCTCGATCAAGGCCCGTCGAACGGGATCTACGAGGCCGGCGAGGGCGGGGTGAAGATGTCGCAATCGAAGATCAGCCGCACGGACTTCATCGGAGTCCAGGAAACCGACCTCGGAGGCGTGACGCTCGAGCGATCTTTGGTAAGCCGGTCCTCCTCGAACGGAGTCTACGTCGACGAGGGCAAGGTCCGGGTGAGCGACACGACGATCGAGCAGCACGACTCCACGGGCCTCGTGCTGGGCTCCTCCGCGGATGCCGTCGTCGAGGGCTCCACTCTGGCCGGCAACGGCACGACGACCGAATCCGGGGGAGGGATCGACAGCTCAGGCGAGCTCAAGGTCGAGAACTCGACGATCTACGGAAACGAGGCAAGCTACGGGGGCGGCATCTATTCCCAGTCGGGCTCGGCGAGGCTGAACGCGGTCACGGTCACGCGCAACTCGGCCGAAAGCGTTGGAGGTGGCCTCAATGAGTCGTCAGGCATGGTCAGGATCTCCAACTCACTCATCGCGGACAACTCGGCGGGATTGTTCGGACCGGACTGCTATGCGTCGTCGACCTTCGAGTCCGGCGGGCACAACCTGCTCTCGGACGGTGATTTCTGCACCGGCCTCGACGCCGGCAGCGACAAGGTCAAGGGGAACGCGACGACCGACCAGCTGAAGGACAACGGCGGCCCTACGAAGACCGCTGCGATCGCTCAGTCGAGCCCCGCGGTGGACAAGGCGGGCAATAGCGCGCCACCGCGCGACCAGCGCGGTCACGACCGCGATTCGAAGCCCGACATCGGCGCCTTCGAGCGCTAGGGATCAGCCGGCGTAGGCGAGGTCGCGGTCGGGCGCGATCCCGTGGCGCTCGCCGGTCTCGAGCGAGCTCCGGCGATAGGGCCCAGCGGTCGGGCGCGTCCTCGCCCTCGTGCTCGGCGCTTGCGCCCTTCAGCTTCATCGAACCGGTGTTGTCGCCGAGCTCGCGGATCTTCGCCACGTGCTCGGGCTCGAGCCGCAGCTCGACCGGCAGACTGGCGAGCTCGGTCCGCTTGTCTTCGATCGGCCGCGCATCGGGCCCGGCCTCCTGGATAAGGGTCGGCGCCACGCAGGCGACAGCCGGATGAGCGAGGTTCCACTGGCAGGCGAGCCCCATCGGCGAGAGGCCGGCCGACGCCATGACCGGCCGCATCGACTCGATGCGCTCGAGGCCGCGCTCGATCCAGCCGTCGGGCCGAAAGCGACGGTGGTCGTGCTCGTGGAGCGGGGTATCCGGCGCCAGGTCGCCCCAGAAGAGGCCGCCGTAGTCGACCACCCGCGTGATCACGGAGACATCGGCCGCCGCCGCCGCATCGAGCACGAGCTCTCCCGGCCACGGCTCGAGCGGGTTGAGGATCACCATCGCCCAGTCGATCACGTCGCCGAAGCGCTCGAGGCATGCGATCAGATCCAGCGTGAAGCCGTTCGCGGGCCCGGGTGCGACTCCGACCGCCCGGGCGAGGCCGTCACCGCGAAGCGCGGCCATGGCCTCCCAGACCGCGGGCGACTCGTAGCCGGTGCGGTCCGGGTTGTGCAGGAGGAGCACGTCGAAGAAGTCGGTGCCGATGGCCTCGAGGCTGCGCTCGGCCGCTTCGCGCAGGTAGTCCGCATAGCCGTCGGGCCCGCGCAGGGCCGGGTCGGTGAACCGGGGGAAGCCCTTCGGGCCCTGGCGCTCGCCGTGGATGAAGTCGTGTCCGACTGCGCCCGCGACACGGTAGGACTCGCGATCGAGGCCTTTGAGGGCACGGCCGAGCGTGCGGTCGGCCTCGCCCTCGCCGTAGACGTCGGCCGTGATGACGGAGTCGATGCCGTCCCCCGGCTTGAAGCAGCGCCTCGAGGCGATCGTCCGCGATCGCCTCGCCGAAGCGCATGAAGCGCCCGCCGCCCCAGGTTCCGATCGCGCTGCGGCCGAGCTCGGTCACGGCCGCAACGCTAGCGGGAACCTAGGTTCGCTCAGATCGGGGACGGAAGGTCGATGTCCCGCCCCTTCTTGGCCTTCCACTCGCCGTCGTCGCGCGCGGTGCAGGTGAGTTCATCCGAGACCTTGAGCGTCGCCTCGATGGTGCCCTTCGCCTTTCCGTCCTTACCGAGCTTGCCGGTGGTTTCGAAGATCATCGTCCCCTTGCTCGGCCCCTTGGTCTTCCCCTCGAACTTCCCGTCCTTCACCTTCAAGTCACCCTTGGTGCGAGCAGGGAGCGACCCCTCCTTGCCGTTGTTGCACTTGAAGTGGAAGTAGCCGGTGATCTTCTTGACGGTCTTGCCGTCTTTCGAGAGGTCGAAGCCGAAGTAGGTCTCGTCCTCGCCCTTGACGCGGCCCTCGTAGTCGTTCTCGCCGAGCGGCTGCCCGGCGACAGCAGTGCTTGCGCCAAACGCCAGCACGCTCACAATCGCCATTGTGAAAGCTCTTTTCATCGTTCCCTCCTTGGATCTGGTTTTCGCTCCCCGGCGCCCTGACGCCCAGACTAACATCGCCCTCGGTGGACGAACCAGCCCGTAAATCGCTCGAAAGCACGACTCGCTACGACCCTTCGGAGGTCGAGCGGCGGATCTTCGAGCGGTGGGACGAGGGCGGGTATTTCCATCCTGAGCCCGAGGGTGATTCGAGCCGGAACTACTCGATCGCCGTGCCGCCGCCGAACGTCACCGGCGTCCTCCATATGGGGCATGCGCTCAACGGCTCGATCCAGGACGCGCTGATCCGGCTCAATCGCATGCGCGGCAAGCCGACGCGGTGGATCATGGGCACCGACCACGCCGGCATCGCCACCCAGGCACAGGTCGAAAAGGAGCTCGTCTCCGAGGGCACATCAAGGCACGAGCTTGGGCGCGAGGCGTTCGTCGAGCGGGTCTGGGCCTGGCGCGAGCGCCACGGCTCGCAGATCATCGAGCAGTTCAAGCGCCTCGGTGCCTCAGCGGACTACTCGGACGAGCGCTTCACGATGGACGACGCATACGCGCGCGCCGTGACCCGCGTCTTCGTCGAACTCCATTCGCGCGGCCACATCTACCGCGACAACTACATGGTGAACTGGGATCCGGGCCTCGGCTCGGCCATCTCGGACCTCGAGGTCGAGCAGAAGACGCTCACCGACACCCTGTACTCGATCGATTACCCGCTCGCCGACGGCTCGGGCTCGATCACGGTCGCGACCGTCCGGCCCGAGACGATGCTCGCCGACACCGCGATCGCGGTGTCGCCCGGCGACGAGCGCTACTCCTCGCTCGTCGGTTCCGAGGTCATCCTGCCCCTGGTCGGCCGCCGCCTGCCGGTGATCGAGGACGAGCACGTCGATCCCGAGTTCGGCACCGGGGCGCTCAAGATCACGCCCGGGCACGACCCCAACGACTTCGGGATCGGGCGAAAGCACGGGCTCGAGGAGATCTCGGTCATCGGGGAGGACGGCCGAATGACCGATGCGGCGGGCGAACCGTACGCGGGCATGGAAGCCTCAGACGCCTGCGAGGCGGTGGTGGCGGCGCTTCGTGAGCAAGGCCTGATCTCGGCGGAGGAGCCGTACACGCACGACGTCCCGCATTCGGCGCGCTCGGGCCGTCGCGTCGAGCCTCTGATCTCGCTCCAGTGGTTCTGCGACATGACCGAGCTCGCGAAGCCCGCGATCGAGGTCGTGAAGGACGGCCGCATCCGCTTTCACCCCGAGAAGCCGTCGGCGAAGGTCTACCTCGACTGGCTCGAGAACATCCGGCCGTGGTGCATCTCGCGCCAGCTCTGGTGGGGCCACCAGCTTCCCGTCTGGTACTGCGACGCGTGCGAGGAGATCTACGTCTCCGAGGTAGCGCCCGAGCGCTGCGGCGCCTGCGACGGCGAGCTTCGCCGCGACGAGGATGTTCTCGACACGTGGTTCTCGTCCGGCTTGTGGCCGTTTGCGACGCTCGGCTGGCCCGAGGAGACTCCCGAGCTTCGCGCGTGGTATCCGACCGACGTCCTCTCGACGGCGCGGGACATCATCTTTCTCTGGGTCGCGCGGATGGTGATGATGGGGATCGAGTTCACGGGCGAGATTCCCTTCACCGACGTGAATATCCACTCCGTCATCCAAGCGCCCGACGGGCGGCGGATGTCGAAGAGCCTCGGCACCGGGATGGACCCGCTCGAAGCGATCGACGAGCATGGCGCCGACGCGCTCCGCTTCGGGCTCCTCCTGATGTCCTCCTCGCAGGACGTGCGCTACTCCGACGCCAAGATCGCGCAGGGCCGGGATCTCACGAACAAGCTCTGGAACGCGTCGCGCCTGGTCCTGCTGAACGCCGGCGACGCCAAGCCCGAGCACTCGGTCAAGGAGGTCGAGGACCGGTGGATCGCCTCGCGGCTCGAGCGCACCGTCGCCGAGGTAGACCGGCGTGTCGAGGCGTACGACTTCTCCGGCGCCGTCGCCGAGCTCTACCGCTTCTTCTGGTCCGAGTTCTGCGACTGGTACCTCGAGATCGTCAAGCCCCGCCTCTACGACTCAGAGCCAGAGGTCGCGGGCCACCTCGTCTGGGTCCTCCAGCGCTTCCTCGCATTGGCGCATCCGTTCATCCCCTTCGTAACCGAAGAGATCTGGGGCTACGTCCCGGCCGGCGCGGACGGCCCGCTCATCGTTGCGGCGTATCCCGAGGTCGACGATTCACGTATCGATGCCGAGGCCGAGGGCGAGATCGAGGCCGCGATCGAGCTGACTCGACAGGTCAGGCGCTGGCGCGACCTGGCGGGCGTGCCCGTTGCAAGCGTCCTTCCTGCCCGCGTGGCCGCTCAGGCGTCCCAGCCGCACGAGCTGGTCGGGCGGCTCGCCCGCCTCGAGCTCGACGGGACAGGCGGCGACGCGCTCGCAAGCGTCGGCACCCTGGAGCTGCTCGGCTCCGACGAGATCGACCCGGCTCAGGTCGCCGAGCGGATCGAGGCACGCGCGGCTGAGCTTCGCGCCGAAGTCGAGCGCGGCGAGCGGAAGCTCTCGAACGAGGGTTTCGTCGCCAAGGCGCCCCCCGAGGTCGTCGAGGAGGAGCGCTCGAAGCTCGAGGGTTATCGCGCCGAGCTCTCAGAACTAGAGTGAGCCCCCGCACGCCCGGACGCGAAGCGGAGGACGTGGCGGGATTCGTCGCCGAGGACTGGCTCGCCTCTCTCGACCCGATCGGGTGGCGCTTCGGGCTCGAGCGGATCAATGCGCTGTTGGCGGCGCTTGGTGACCCGCAGCTCCAGTTCGAGTCGATCCACGTCGTCGGGACGAACGGCAAGTCGTCGGTGACGCAGATGACTTCGGCGCTGCTTGAGGCTTCGGGGCGGGCAACCGGCGCCTATCTCTCCCCGCACTCCGAGCGGTGGGCCGAGCGGGTGAGGATCGGTGGCGCTGAGATCGACGCCGACGCCTTTGAGCGCGCGGTTGGCGCCGTCGCAGACGTGGTGCCGGAGGTCGAGGTTGGCTTTCAAGAGGACGAGCGTGTTACCCAATTCGAGGCGGCAACGGCAGCCGCATTTGTCGCGCTAAGCAACGCTGGCGTCGAGGTGGGCGTGATCGAAGCCGGCCTCGGCGGTCGCCTCGACGCGACGAACGTGCTCGACTCAAGGGTCACGGTCCTCACCTCGATCGGCCTCGACCACACGCAATGGCTCGGCGAGACCGAGCACGAGATCGCGGGTGAGAAGCTCGCCGTACTGAGCCCCGGAACCGCACTGGTACTAGGTGACGTTTCCCCCGAAGTCGCCGAGCGACCGCCCGAGCCCACGCGGCGAAGCTCGACTGCGAGGTCATCGAAGCCTCCCCCGAAGGCGAAACGTCCAACGTTGATCCCTATAGGGGGGCAATTGGGACGTTTCGCTCCCACGCGCCGTACTTGCGGCGCAATTTGTCGGTGGCGGTTGCGGCGGCGGAGACGTTCTTGGGCGGTCCCTTGGGTGATGACGTGGTGTCGCGCGCTCTCGAAGACCTCGACCTGCCGGGCCGCTTCGAGCTTGTCGAGGGCGACCCTCCGGTGATCCGCGACGCCGCGCACAACCCCGACGGCGCCGCCGCACTTGCCGAGGCGCTGAAAGCCGAGGCGGGGGAGAGGCCTGTCGTCGCCTGCCTCGCGGTCCTGGGCGACAAGGACGCCGCGGGCATCGTCGGGGCCCTCGCGCCGGCGCTCGCGGCTGTCGTTGTCACCGAGATCCCTTCGCAGCGCCTCGAGGGCGCCGGCCGGCCTGGAACCACCTCGGTATCGATGATCGAGCTCGGGCGCATCTGTGAAGCCGCGGGGCTTCCGACTGAGGCGATTCTCGACCCCTCGGAAGCACTTGCGTGGACGCTTGCTCATGCGAAAGAGGCCGATGGAGTGGCACTCGTCGCCGGATCGCACTACCTTCTGTCGTACTGATGGACCCAGAAGCGCGCTCGGAGCTACTTCAGATGATGGGCCTCGTGGCCGCGGTGGTTGCCGTGGTCATATTGGTCTTCTTCGGACTCGGCTACCTGTTCGGGCGCATCTTCCTCTAGGGACCGCTCGCACGACCGCGCCCGTAAAGGCTTTTGCCTGCTTTCAGAGAAGTAGACTCCCCGATTCTCATGGCCCTCCCTTTCGCGATCTTCGGCATCGAAAACGACGGTGTGAACCTGGCGATCAACCTCCTGATCCTGTTCCTGGTGGTCGTCTATCTGGCCCTGATCGCTTACACGTACCTCGACGCGCGGCGGCGCCTGGAAGACCCAGTGCTGGTCGGCTGCGCCACGGTCGCATCGCTCTTCCCGTACGTCGGCGTGATCGTCTATTCGATCCTGCGCCCGCCGGAGTTCCTCGAGGATCGCCGCGAGCGTGAGCTCGAGATCCGCGCTTCCGAGCTTCGGGTGCGGCAGCTCGAGGAGAACTCGTGCCCCAACTGCGAGCACCCGGTCGAGCGCACCTACCTGCGCTGCCCCAACTGTCGCGCGCGCATCAAGGACCCGTGCGAGTCGTGCGGAAAGCCCGTCGACCCGCGTTGGAGCCTGTGTCCGTACTGCGAGACGCCCACCCGGCGTGCGGAGCCCGAGCCGTCATCGTCGTCTCGCCGCACGGGCCGCCGAGCCTCGCGACCGACCCGGGCGACCCGGCCTGTCTCGCGCTCGTCGTCGGAAGCAACCGCCGAAGCTGAGGCTCCTGCGCGGCCCGCTCCGCGAACCACCAGAAGCTCCAAGGCAGCCAAACCTGCGGCCAATCCGGCTTCACGCAGCGCCAGCCAGCCGCCGCCGCGCCGCGCAAAGCCAAGCAGCGACAGCTAGATGTCCCGAACCCTGATCCTCGTCAAGCCCGACGCGTTCGAGCGCGCCCTCACCGGCGAGGTGCTCGCCCGTTTCGAGCGCAAGGGCCTTCGGATCAAGGCGCTGAAGCTCGTCCAGGCCGACGAAGCGACCGCGAACGAGCACTACGCCGAGCACACCGAGAAGCCGTTCTTCGGCGAATTGGTGGAGTTCATCACCGGCGGCCCTCTGGTCGCCGCGGTGCTCGAGGGCCACGAGGCGGTTCCCGCCGCCCGGAAGCTCATCGGCGCCACTAACCCGGTCGAGGCAGCTCCGGGGTCGATCCGCGGCGACTTCGCCCTCGAGGTGACCTTCAACATGGTCCACGGCTCCGACTCCGACGAGTCCGCCGAGCGCGAAATCGGGATCTGGTTCCCCGAGCTCTAGTGACGCCTGGTGGCGACGCCTAGAGGCTCGCGCACTGGTCTTCCTTGTTGCCGTCCACCGTGTTGTTGCCGCCAGTCGGTGAAGGAACGTTTTCCTTGCACTGGAGGTTGCCGTCGACCGTGTTGCCGCTGATCTTGACGCCGCCGGTGTTCTGGAACGCCTGAACGTTCCCTCCCACGACATTCCGCAGCACTTTGAGCGTCCGGTTGTTCTCGTCGTAGAGGACGTCCGCATTCACCCTGCTGTCGGCCACCTTCGCGCCGCCGCCCTGCACGACCTGGACGCTTCCGCCGATCCGGGAGTTCTCGACGACCTTGACTCTGCGAGCATCTTCAGCTTGGACATTGCCGATCACTCGCACCCCGGCGGCGCGCAGAATCGCACCCCGCTCGACCTTGACGGTTCCCTTTGCCGTGGTGCCGTTCAGGTTGCATGTAGCGCCCTGGGGCACTCGAATGTTGTCTTCGGTCTTGGCACCGATCGTGCCTTCACACTTGGTCTCCTCGGCCGCGGCGGTGCTGGTCATGGCACCTAGCGACACGATTGCCAGGGGAATCAGCCAGATACTCGTAATGCGCTTCATTTTTCGGTCTCCTCAGTTAGGGGGTCAAGGCCATCTGAGCAAGCCAACCTGGTACAGACCTGAAGGCGTGATGAGAGTCTGCTTATCTGAGGCGAGTGACCCTTCGGCCTCGCCTCATCCTCGCCTCACGGTCGCCTCGCCGGCGGGAGATCCTCGGTTGGCTCGGGATCGAGTTCGAGGTGACCGAGCCCGATGTCGAGGAGCTGTCCGAGGGTGACGATCCCGAGGCGCTCGTCCTCGAGAACGCTCGCCTGAAGGCGTTCGCGGGGTTCGAGGCCGCGGGCGAACCGGAGGACGCTGTCGTCCTCGGTGTCGACACCGACGTCTTCGTCGACGGGCGGATGCTCGGACAGCCTGTAGACCGGGCCGAGGCCGAGGAACGCCTTCGCGCGCTCTCGGGCCGCGAGCATGAGGTCTTGAGCGGCGTTTGTCTCATCGGTCCGCGCGCGGCGGGCATCCCCGGCGCTCCGCTTCGCGAGCGCTCCGGCGTATCGCGCTCCGCGGTCACATTCCGCGAGCTCGACGAAGCGACCATCTCGGCCTATCTGCAGTCCGAGGAGTGGCGGGGGAGGGCTGGGGGCTATGCGATCCAGGGGCTGGGGTCGATCCTGATCGAAAAAGTGGAAGGTGACTTCTCGAACGTGGTCGGACTCCCCGTCCGAGTGCTCCTGGAGCTCGATCCCGCGCTGGCATCGCGCTAGCGCGAAAACCCTAAGGCAAAGGTTTACCCTTAGGCATTCCGCGTAGCCTCAAGTTGGGCTTGCGGCTTCCGGGAGCATCGCTACACTCGGCCTTCGGACGGCCCTCGTTTCCGGACCCTGCGCCTCCTTTCGCATGCCCCCTTCGCCACATCCCAGGGCGGGCTGAAGACCCGTGTATCGCAAGCAAGTACGCCGCCGACGCGCCGTGCTCGTCGGCCTGATCGTGGGTTCCCTGATCCTGCTCTCGGCGCACTTCACCGAGGCCGAATCCGGGCCGCTCCACGTGATCCAGCGCGCAACCGCGACCGTGCTGTCGCCGCTCGAGTCGGTGGCGAACTTGGCGCTCAAACCCGCCCGCGATCTGATCGACTGGTTCGATGAGACGTGGGAGGCTCGCGGCGAGAACGAGGACTTGAAAGAGGAACTCGCCGAGGTGCGGACCAGGCTCGCCGATGCTGAGACCGCGAACGCGGAGAACGAGGAGCTCCGTGGCCTTCTGGACCTCGACAAGGACGAGCTCGCCGGCTCCGGCTTCAAGCCCGTTACCGCCAGGATCGTGACGCGCACGCCGAGCCTCGTCAACGCGACGGTTGGCGTGAACGCGGGATCCGCGGACGGAGTCGAAGTGGACGACGCCGTCGTTGCGGCAGACGGACTCGTGGGGAGGGTTACCCAGGTGACGTCCACGAGCGCCCAGGTCCAGTTCATCACCGACCCCCGCAACGGCGTCTCGGTCGCCGTCACCGAGCCCGACGGCCCCACGGGCATCGTCTCCGCCACCGCCGGCGACCCCGAGGAGTTGACGCTCGAGATCTTCTCCAACGACGACGAGCTCTCGGACGGCCAGTACGTGGTGACGGCCGGATGGGCAGACCCTGCAACCGGGCTCTCGTCCGCCTACCCACCGAACATTGCGGTCGGTGCCATCACAGAGACTTCCTCTGGCGAGTTCGATTTCCAAGAGGTGACAGTGGACCCATTCGTCGACTTCCAGGACCTGACGCACGTCCAGATCCTCACGGGCGGGCCTGAAAGGCCGGGGATCGACGAATGATTCTCACGCGCTGGATCAACCTGCGGCTCGGCGCGATCGTCCTCGCGGCGGTGCTCCTCCAGGTCGTTTTCTTCTCCTATCTCTCGATCTTCGGGGTGGCGCCGGACTTCGTCGTGGTCGTGATTGCCGTGATCGGGCTCCTTGGCGGCGCAGTGATCGGCGCCGTCACCGGATTCGCGGCGGGCCTTCTCCTTGACGTTGCCCTGCTGGAGACGCTCGGCGTCTCCTCGCTGGTGCTGCTCTCGGTGGGGTACCTGGCCGGCCGCTATCGCGAGAGCTTCGAGATCGACAGCGCGTTTGCCCCTGCCGCTGTGACTGGAGCGCTTGCGCTCCTCGCGAGCGCCGGCTTCACGGCGCTGCAGCTGACCCTCGAGGTCGACAGCGCTGTCAGCGGGTCGGTCGTCGGCGATTCGATCGTGAAGGGCTTTCTCGCCTTCCTCCTGGCATATCCCATGTACCCGCTGATCCGCCGGGCGCTTCGGCCCGCGCTGGTCTTGGAAGAAGCGCCGGCGCGCCAGTCGACGCGAACGGCACCCGCTTCACGGATGCGGCGTTCGGTGGCGGGAGGTGGGGTGTCCAGATGAGCACCTCTAGGTGCGAAACAAACAGGTGCTGGTGGGTGTCATGAGCTTCGGCGACGGAAGCTGGAACAAGGACCGCTCAGATACCTCTCAGGTCCAGCGACGCGTCGCGATCCTGGGCGGAATCGCGCTGATCGCGTTCGGAGTGATCCTGTTCCGCCTCTGGTATCTGCAGGTGCTCTCAGGCGACCGGTATCTGGCAGAGGCGCAGGGCAACCGCGTCCGCGCGGTCACGGTGCAGGCACCGCGCGGCGAGATCCTCGACCGCGACGGCGAGGTCCTGGTCGGCAACCGGACGGCGCTGGCGCTCCAGGTCAGAAAGGACGAGCTGCCCGAGAACTCGCGCAGAGCGCGTGAAGGTGCTCGAACGGGTCGCCGAGGTCACCGGAATGAGCCTCGAGGACGTCCGCAAGGAGATCGATGAGCAGACCAAAGCCCTGCCGTCGAACCCGGTGACCCTCCAGCGCGACGTCCCCGAGAGCGTCGTCTTCTTTGTCCGCGAGAACCAGGCGAAGTTCCAAGGCGTCTCGGTTGACCGCGTCTACGTGCGCCAGTATCCGCAGGGCTCGACGGCCGCCCACCTCCTGGGATACGTAAAGGAGGTGAGCGCCGAGCAGCTCGAGGAGCCTGCATACACGGACCTCGAGCCTGGTGACGAGATCGGGCTTGACGGGGTGGAGCTCTCGTACGACAGCGTTCTGCGGGGCGTGAATGGCGAGACGCGCGTGCCGGTCGACTCCTCCGGATCGCCCACCGGGCGGCCGACGAGCGTCCGCGAGCCGACGCAGGGGAACGACCTGGTGCTGTCGCTCGACTCGGACCTCCAGGCGGCGGGCGAGGGAGCCTTCGCTGGGCCGGAGCGGGGCGTTCGTCGCGCTCGACGTCGAAGACCGGCGAGGTCCTCGCGATGGGCTCGTCGCCGACCTTCGACCCGGCCACCCTCGCAAAGCCCGAGCTCTCGAATGCGCGCCTTCGAGCAGATCTTCGATCCCGACAACACGCTCGGCACCGGCGCCCCTGCCTTCAACCGCGCGATCGCGGCGGGGTATCCGACCGGATCGACGTTCAAGCCCAGTCACCGCGCTGGCGGCACTTGACGCCGACAGGCTCACGCCGACCGAGATCATCAACGACGACGGTCTCTACAAGGTGGGCGAGCAGGAGTACCTGAATGCCGGTGAGGTGGCCCACGGGCCGCTCGCACTGCGCGACGCGCTCAAGGTCTCCTCGGACGTCTACTTCTACACGCTCGGCGGCCGCCTGCAGGAGAACATCGACGACGACGGAGACGAGTTCATCCAGGACTGGGCGAAGTCGCTCAGCTTCGGCGACGTGACCGGACTCGACGTGCCAGGCGAGGCCGTCGGCCGCGTCCCCACGCCCGAGTGGCGCAACGAGTTGTTCGAAAACGGCGACACCGATCGCCCCTGGTCTGTGGGCGACAACATCAACCTCTCCGTCGGCCAGGGTGATCTCCTTGCCGCTCCGCTCCAGCTTGCGGTCGCCTACGCGGCGCTCGGGCAACGGCGGGACCGTGGTGACGCCGCACGTCGGCCTGCGCATCGAGGACCCGGACGGCAAGGTGGTCCAGGAGATCGCGCCGCCCCCGGCCCGCGAGGTCGAGATCGACGACGCCTGGCGCGAGCCGATCATGGACGGCCTCTACTCGGCGGCGATGGAGGCCGGCGGCACCTCGTACCCGGTCTTCGGCTCGTTCCCGGTCGACATCGCCGGCAAGACCGGTACGGCGGAGACCACCGTCGGCGACCAAGCGTGGTACGCCGCGCTCATGCCTGCGGACGACCCGGAGGTCGCCGTCGTCTACACGATCGAGCAGGGCGGCTTCGGCGTCGACAGCGCCGCGCCGGCCGCAAGACAGATCCTGGAGGAGTACGCACGGAAATACCTTTCGGTATCTCAGCGCCAGATCGACGAGGCAGCGGCGACTCCGACGGACTCAACAGGTACCGTGGTAGCCGAGTAATGGCTGTAGTAAGCGGACCAAGGCCGCGTGTTCAACCCCGGCCTCGGCCCTACGCCGAGCCGCGCGAGAGCCTGCTCGAGCGCGCTGGGGTGTTGAGGCTGGATTTTGCCCTGCTCTTGGGGGCGATCGGCCTGGTCGCGTTTTCGATCTACACGCTCGGCGAGGCGACCGCCAAGGACGTTCCTGGCGATCCCTACTTCTACGTCATTCGCCAGTCGATCTACGCCACCGTGGGCATCGCGCTCATGCTGGCTGTCGCGCGCGTCGATTACTCGCGTTTCCGCGAGCTTCGCGTCGGCATCTACTCGGCGATGGTCTTCTCGATCTGCCTCGTCTTCGTGTTCGCCGAGGCGACTCGAGGCTCGCACCGCTGGATCGAGCTTCCGTTCTTCACCTTCCAGCCGTCAGAGCTCGGCAAGGTGCTCTTGATCCTGGTCCTGGCCGCGGTCGTCATCGACCGCTCGCATGGCGAGTCGTCGTGGCGGAAGACCGGCCGGGTCGTGCTCCTGGGAGCGATCCCGGCGGCACTCGTCTTCTTGCAGCCCGACCTCGGATCAGCATTGGTCTACGGGGTCATCACGCTTGCAGTGCTGTTCATCGCCGGCACGCCGTGGCAGCAACTCGCTGCCATCGGCGCCCTGGTGGCGGCAGCCGTGACAATCGTTCTGGTGGTGGCCCCAGCGGCCAACAAGCCGATCCTTCAGCCTTACCAGGAGGATCGTTTGACCGCCTTCCTCTCGCCAGGCGAGGATGAGGCGGGCACCAGCTATCAGATCAATCAATCCCTCATCTCCGTCGGCGCCGGTGGCAAGACCGGCCGCGGCGATGAGGCGACGCAAACGCGGGACGGCTTCTTGCCCGAGCGCCACACCGACTTCATCTTTGCGGTCGTTGGGGAGCGCTACGGATTCATGGGCGCCGCGTTCATTCTGTCCCTTTACGCCCTGCTCATCTGGCGGGCGCTGCGCATCATGACGCTCTCGAAGAACCGTTACGGGACCATTATCGCCGGCTCGATTGCCGTCGCCTTCTTGTTCCAGATCTTCGTCAACGTGGGCATGAACATCGGGATCGCACCCATCACGGGAATCCCGTTGCCGCTCATGAGTGCTGGAGGTTCATCCGTAATCGTCACTTTCTTGGCGCTCGGATTGCTCCAGTCGATTCATGTTCAGTCGCAGCTCGCCTCAGGGAGCCGGGGTACCCCGCTCCTGAGGTGAGCTAGTTGAAGAAAAAGATTCTCGTATCAGTCGACGCCGGCGAGACCCGCGTCGCGGTCTTCGAGCAGAAGGGCAACGCCAAGTCGCGCGTTGCCGAGCTGTACGTCGAGCGCCGCGGCTCTCGCTCCATCGTCGGCAACATCTACAAGGGGGTCGTCGACAACGTCCTCCCCGGAATGGAGGCCGCGTTCGTCGACATCGGCCTCGAGCGCAACGGATTCCTGCACGTCGACGAGATCGTCCTGCCCGGCGGTGAGAAGGTTCCGCGCCGCGGCCACGGCAAGGGTCGCCGCATCGACGAGCTCATCAAGCCCAAGCAGGAGGTGCTCGTCCAAGTCGTCAAAGACCCGCTGAAGACGAAGGGCGCTCGCCTTTCGATGCAGCTCTCGATCGCCGGGCGATATCTCGTCTACATGCCGCAGGGCGCGGGAGTCGGCGCCAGTCGCCGGCTGCCTGACAATGAGCGGGACCGCCAGCGAAAGCTCCTCCACAAGATCCACAAGGACAAGGGCGGCGTCATCGTGCGCACCGCCGCCCAGGGCGCCCAGAAGGAGGACTTCGAGCGCGACCTCGCCTATCTCCACAAGCTGGCCGAGGTGGTCGAGCGCCGCGGCAAGGAGGTGAAGGGCCCGGACCTGGTCTTCCAGGAGGCGGACCTCTCCATTCGCGTCCTTCGTGACGTCTTGCCGTCTGAGTTCGACAAGGCGATCATCGATGACGAGAAGCAGCACCAGCGGGTGACGAGCTTCTTCCAGCGCACCGCCCCGGAGCTGGTCTCGAAGGTCGAGACGTACGACGGAGCCGAGCCGCTATTCGAGCGCGAAGGGGCCGAGCAGGCCGTGCGCTCGACGCTCACCCGCCGGGTCGACCTGCCGTCGGGCGGCTACCTGATGATCGACTACGCGGAAGCGCTGACCGTCATCGACATCAACACGGGTAGCTTCACCGGGCGCGGCAAAGGCCGGCTCGAGGACACGATCACCAAGGTGAACATCGAGGCCGCCGAGGAGGTCGTGCGCCAGCTTCGCCTGCGCGACATCGGCGGCATCATCGTCGTCGACTTCATCGACATGGCGCGGGCACGCAATCGCGACCAGGTCCTGAAGACGATGCGGGAGGCGCTCGACGAGGACAAGACGAAGACGTACGTCGTCGAGATCTCGCCGCTCGGCCTGGTCGAGATGACTCGCCAGAACGTGACGGACGGCGTCCGCGAGATCCTCACCAAGACGTGCCCGACGTGCGAGGGCGAGGGCGTGATTCTCTCCGAGGAGACCGTTGCGATCGACGTGATCCGCAAGCTTCGCGAGCTCGTGGCGCAAAAGCCCGAGCCCGAGGCGTTCCTGATCCGGGTCAACCCGCGCGTCGCGTCGAAGCTGACCGAGGAGGCTTCCGGGCTCGACGAGCTCGAGAAGGAGTCCGGCAAGCACTTCCACTTCGAGGGCGGCGAGGCGCTGGCGGTGGATACGTACGAGGTCTCCGAGGAGGGCAGCCGCGACGACATCGAGCGGCGCGCGCTCCCGTTCGCGGTCGGCGACGAGGTGCTCGTCACGATCGAGGAGCCCCACATGTACGAGGCGGACGACGCGATCGCCCGCGTCGACTCCTACATCGTCTCGGTGACCGGCGGTGGCAAGCACGTCGGCGAGCGCCGGCTCGTCCGAATCGACGAGGTGGCGCGCTCGCAGGCGAGCGCTTCGCTGGTTGATGCGGGCGGCGAGAACGGGTCCGAAGAGGCCTCAGACGACGAGGACGGTGAGCTAGAATCGACCGCCTCCGGAAGCCGCAGGCGAGGCCGCAGAGGTGGCCGCAATCGTCCGCGCGCCTCGGAGGAAGCGAAGACAGATGGCTGAGAGCTACGCGATAATCGAGACTGGCGGCAAGCAGTACCGCGCCGAAAAGGGCACGGTTCTCGTCGTCGATCGCCTTTCCGAGGACGAGGGCGCCAAGGTGGCGCTCCGTCCGGTCATGTTCTCTGGCGGCGACAAGTTCGTCGGCGGTGGAGCGGACCTGGACAAGGTGAAGGTCGAGGCCGAGGTCGTCGAGCACCTTCGCGGCGAGAAGATCAAGGTCTTCAAGTACAAGGCCAAGAAGGGCTATCGCAAGCGCCGCGGCCATCGCTCGTCGCTGACGAAGCTCGAGGTCAAGGACGTGAAGATGCTCACGCGCAAGCCGGCCGCGGCGAAGCCGGCAGCAGAGAAGGCGCCGGCCGCGGAGAAGGCTCCCGCTGCCAAGAAGGCTCCGGCCAAGCCGAAGGCAACCGCAGCCAAGCCAGCTGCGAAGCCGGCCGCCAAGAAGGCGCCCGCGAAGCCGGCCGCCAAGAAAGCTCCGGCGAAGCCGGCCGCCAAGAAGGCGCCCGCGAAGCCGAAGGAGGAGGACGCCTAATGGCTCACAAGAAGGGGCTCGGCTCCTCACGCAACGGTCGCGACTCGAACCCGAAGATGCTCGGGGTCAAGATCTTCGCCGGCCAGGAGGTCGGCGGCGGCGAGATCATCGTGCGCCAGCGCGGCACTCGCTTCCGCCCTGGCGACGGCACGGGAATCGGCCGCGACCACACGATCTTCGCGACGCGTCCCGGGACGGTCGAGTTCAAGCCCGGCCGCAAGGGCCGCATCGTTTCCGTCTCTGAAGCGGAGTAGTTGCGATTACGCAGTCGGCCGACCAAGAGTTGGTCGAGGCGCTTCGCCGCGGTGACCGCGACGCCTACGCGACGCTCGTCGATGAGTTGACGCCCTCTTTGCTTCGCCTCGCCATGGCACACGTGCCTTCGCGGGCCGTTGCCGAGGAGGTCGTGCAGGACACATGGGTGGGCGTCCTCACCGGGATCGACCGGTTTGAGGGGCGCTCGGCGCTGCGCACGTGGATCTTCGGAATCCTGCTCAACATCGCGCGCACTCGCGGAAAGCGCGAGAAGCGGACGCTGCCGTTCTCGTCGTTTCGGCGCCGAGCTGAGGAGGGAAGCGACGAGCCGGCGGTGGATCCCGACCGCTTCCAGGGCCGTCGCGACGATGCGCCGGGAGCGTGGGCGAGCCCGCCGGCGGAGTGGCTTGAGCCCGAGCGGAAGCTTGCGACGGATGCGGCGCGTAACACGATGCTCGCGGCGATCGCCGGCCTGCCGCCGCGCCAGCGCGACGTGATCGTCCTTCGCGACGTGCAGGGCTACTCGGCCGAAGAGGCGCGTAACGCGCTCGACATCTCCGAGACCAACCAGCGAGTGCTCCTTCACCGCGCGCGCTCGAAAGTGCGGGCGGCCCTGGAGGACGAGCTGGACAAGGAAAGTCTTTCGATATGAGCGTCACAGAAAACATCGTCTGCCAGGACTTCGTCGAGGAGGTCACGAACTACCTCGAGGGCAAGCTGTCCGAGGCTGAGCGGCGTTGGACCGACGAGCACCTTGCCCAGTGCGACGCCTGCCGCGCCTATCTCGAACAGATGCGTGCGACCATCGCCGCTCTCAAGGGGCTTCGCGAGACGGAGTTGGACCCGGCGCTGCGGGAGCGCATCCTTTCCGAACTGCCCTAGCGCTGCCAGACTCAGCGCGTGTTTTCTGACAAGGCACGCATCTGGGTTCAGGGCGGGGCTGGGGGTAGCGGCGTGGTTTCGTTTCGCCGTGAGGCTCATGTGCCTCGGGGTGGGCCGGATGGTGGCGATGGTGGGCGTGGCGGTGATGTCGTGCTCGTCTGTGACCCGTCGAGGCGGGATCTCGCGGCGCTCCGGATCGCTCGGCATTTCAAGGCGGGGCGGGGGCGGCATGGTGAGGGTGCTCGACGTCACGGTGCTCGGGGGGAGACGCTTGAGGTTCCGGTCCCGCCCGGTACTTCCGCGGCGGGGATCGACGGGACTTCTTATGACCTTGTAGAGCCCGGGCAGCGGGCGGTCGTGGCGGCAGGCGGCGGGGGTGGGCACGGGAACAAGCGGTTTGCGACCTCTACGAGGCAGGCGCCGCGGTTTGCCGAAAAGGGGCTGCCCGGCGAAGAGGGGTGGATTGAGCTTCAGCTGCGCCTGCTCGCGGACGCCGGCCTGGTGGGCCTGCCGAACGCCGGCAAGTCGTCGCTCCTGGCACGGCTCACCAACGCTCGCCCGAAGGTCGCGGACTATCCGTTCACGACGGTCGATCCGATCCTGGGCACGGTCGAAGACTCCGATCGCCAGCTGGTTCTCGCCGATATTCCGGGGCTGATCGAGGGGGCGGCGTCGGGCGCAGGGATGGGGTATGAGTTCCTCGCCCACGTCGAGCGCTGCCGCGTCCTGGTTCACGTGATTGAGGTCGATCCGCCCGATGGAGCTCCGGACCCCGCTGAGGCGTTCCGGACGGTGCGCGATGAGCTGCGCGCCTACGGCGCGGGCCTTGCCGAGCTGCCCGAGATCGTGCTGTTCTCGAAGATCGACCTGCTGCCGCCCGAGGGGGCTGAGGAGTGGGTGGGCGAGCTCGCGGCGTCGATAGGCGCGGAGCCAGAGCGGGTGCTTGCGGCCTCGTCGGCGACTGGAGAGGGGATCGACCCGTTGATTCATGCGCTTTTCCAGGCGGTGCCGGTCGAGGAGAGGACTGAGGCGCCGGCGGGCGAAAGTGCGGATGAGTTCGAGGCTGAGCACATGACGTACCGCCCGGCGGCGGACCAAGGCTTCGAGGTCGTGCGCGAGAACGAGGCGTGGCGGATTGAGGGGCGGGGGATCGAGCTGCTCGTCGCCCGGCACGACCTCTCGAACTACGAGGCGCTCTCCTACCTTGAGGACCGCCTCAGGGAGATCGGCGTGATCGCGGCCCTCGAGCGGGCGGGCTTCGAACCCGGCGACGACGTGCGGATCGGCGAGCAGGAGTTCGAGCTCCACCCGGGTTGACCGGGCGAAACGTCCAGCGCTACCCCCTATAGGGATCAGCGTTGGACGTTTCGGTCGCCAGGGGGCCGCGCACCTACAATCGCCCCGCGATGACCGTTGTGGCGAAATTGGGCTCTTCGATCGTCGCCGAGGCGTCGGGAGACGTGCGCGGCGACGTCCTGGACGGAGTGTGCGCGCAGGTCGGCGAGCTTCACGCCGGCGGCGAGGACGTGGTGATGGTGACGTCGGGAGCGATTGCGCTGGGGATGAAGCTGATGGGCTTCGACGCGCGCCCCCGCGCCGTGGATGAGCTTCAGGCGGCGTCCGCCGTGGGGCAGGGGTCGCTCTTTCGCGCGTATGAGTCGCGGCTTGCGAGTCATGACGTGCACGCGGCGCAGGTGCTCCTCAACTCGTCCGATGTGTCGACGCGCGTGAACTATCTGAATGCCCGGGCGACGCTGCGGCGGCTTCTGCAGTGGCGCTGCGTGCCGGTCATCAACGAGAACGACACGACGGCGACGGACGAGATCACGTTCGGGGACAACGACTTCCTGGCGGCGCAGGTGGCGCTGCTCCTGGGTGCGCGCCAGCTCGTTCTGCTCACGGACACGGCGGGGCTCCATTCGGCGGATCCGCGCCATCACGACGATGCGACGCTCGTGGAGCGGGTGGAGGACTTCTCGGAGCTCGAAGGGCTTGAGATCGGCGACAGGACGTCGGTGTTCGGCTCGGGCGGGATGCGAAGCAAGGTGGCCGCTGCAGAGATGGCGACGGCGGCGGGAATCGAGACGGTGGTTTGCGACGGGACGCTGCCCGACGGCCTGACGCGCGCGGCGGCGGGGGAGAGCCTGGGGACGGTGTTCGCGGCGCGCGATGCACGGGCACCCAGCTTCAAGCTGTGGCTGCGCTACGCCAAGCCGAGCATGGGGACGGTGCGGATCGACGACGGGGCGGCGCGGGTCCTGCGCGAGCAGGGGTCGAGCCTTCTGCCCGTGGGGATCGTGGCGGTTGAGGGTGACTTCGAGGCGGGGGATGCGATCGAGGTGGTGGCCGACGGGAGCCTGGTGGGGAAGGGGATCGTCAACTACTCGGCTGGTGAGTTGGGGCGAATCAAGGGCATGAAGTCGGACGCGGTGCGCGAGCTGATGCCTCACGCTGCGGATGAGGCCGTGCACCGGGATTCCTTCGTTTTGGCCTGATCGTTCAGCGGTACCCTTCGAGGTGCCAAATGGCGACCACCGAGAAGACAACTGAGGACGCTCTCAAGGGCGCGAAAGCGGCTTCGGCTGTGCTTGCCGGCACTTCGACCGATCTGAAGAATGCGGCTCTTGGGCGGCTGGCTGCGTTGCTTCGGGAGCGTTCGGCGGAGGTGCTCGATGCGAATGCGGCGGATCTGGCCGATGAACGGGCTGCCGGGTTGACTCAGGCGCTTCGGGACCGGTTGACGCTTACGCCTGAGCGCGTGGAGGCGATGGCCGAGGGCGTTGAGGTTGTTGCTGCGCTTGAAGATCCGGTCGGAGAGGAGATCGAGCGTGGGACGCTTTCCAGCGGCATCGAGATGCGCAAGATGCGCGTTCCGCTCGGCGTTGTTGCGGTGATTTATGAGGCGCGGCCGAATGTGACGGTTGATTGCGCAGCGCTGTGCTTGAAGTCGGGGAATGCGATCGTTTTGCGCGGCTCGAGCTATGCCGAGCGCTCCAATGGCGCGCTTGCGGCGCTCGTTCGCGAGGCACTGGTTGATTCGGGATTGCCCGAGGGGGCGGTTGAGTTGCTCTCGGGCGATCGGGAGGAGTTGGCGGCGCTCGCTACCGCTGATGGCCTGGTGGACTTGGTGATTCCTCGCGGCGGCGGCGGATTGAAGGCCGCGCTGAAAGAGGTGGCGACCGTTCCGGTCATGTACGCGGCTGCCGGCGTGTGCCATGTGTATGTGCACGCCGATGCGGACCTGGAGATGGCTGCGCGGATTGCCGTCAACGCGAAGGTGCAGCGCCCCGGCGTGTGCAACGCGGCCGAGACTCTGCTTGTGGATGGAGCGGTTGCGGAAGCGTTCCTCCCTGCTGTTGCCGGCGCGCTCGCGGATGCGGGCGTCGAGCTCGTCGCGGATGAGCGGGCGCGCGGTGCGGCGGCCGGCGTCGAGATGGGCGAGGCGGCTGAGGAGGACTGGGATACCGAGTACCACGACTTGAAGCTGTCGATCGGCGTGGTGGATGGAGTGGATGAGGCGGTCGAGCACATCAACGCGCATGGAACGGGCCACTCCGATGCGA
Organism: uncultured bacterium; assembly: GCA_963725035.1. Taxonomy (GTDB): domain Bacteria; phylum Actinomycetota; class Thermoleophilia; order Solirubrobacterales; family 70-9; genus JALZKA01. The sequence goes on from CAVRWX010000011.1 coordinate 450,144, forward strand.
TCGTGACTGCTTCGGAGGCGGCGGCGGATGCGTTCACGACCGGAGTCGATTCGGCTTGCGTCTACGTGAATGCTTCGACGCGCTTCACGGATGGGTTCGAGTTCGGGATGGGCGCGGAGATCGGCAACTCGACGCAGAAGCTGCATGCGCGCGGCCCGATCGGGATGAAGGAACTGACGACTTACAAGTACGTGCTTCGCGGCGACGGCCAGATCCGAGGGTAGGACGGTCGCTTCCCGCATTGGCGTTCTCGGCGGCGCGTTCAACCCGCCACACATCGGCCACCTGGTGCTTGCTCACGAGGCGGCGCACCAGCTTGGGCTGGAGCGGGTCTTGATGATTCCGGCCGGGGTTGCTCCCCATCGCGAGATTGATCCGGAGCCGGGGGCGGATGTGCGCCTGGAGATGGTGCGCCTGGCCGCTGAAGGGGATGAGTTGCTCGAGGCGTCGGACGTGGAGGTGGCGAGGGATGAGCCGTCCTGGACGTTCCGTACGCTCGAGTTGTTGCATGAGGCACGACCAGGGGATGAGATCACGCTGCTGATGGGCGCCGATGTCGCGGAATCGCTTGGGTCGTGGAAGAACCCCGAGCGGGTTCTGGAACTGGCGGAGGTGGGGGTTGCCGGACGGCCGGGGTCGATCCTCGACGAGGCGGAGAGTGTGCTCGAGGGGCTGGGAGCTCGGTACGAAGCGATCAGGATGCCCGGGCTGGGGGTTTCTTCGACGCGCGTGAGGCGGCGGGTTGCAGCGGGGAGGTCGATTCGGTATCTGGTGCCGGATCCGGTGCGTGAGTTGATCGAGGAGAAGGGGCTCTACCGTTGAGCGAGCGTGAGGCGGCGGTGGCGAAGACGCGCGAGGATGCGCCGGAGGCCTCGGCGGACTTGGCGCGACGGGTTGCGGCGATCGCCGACGACAAGCTCGGCGAGGACATCGTGGTGCTCGACATGCGCGAGCTGGTGAGCTACACGGACTTCCTGGTGCTGGTGACGGCGCGGAACGAGCGCCTGGCGAAGGCGATCGCCGATGACGTTCATCTGCAGCTGAAGGGGGACGGTCTGCTTCCGTCGCGCACCGAGGGCGTGCAGGAGGCGCGGTGGGTGCTCCTCGACTATCTCGATTGCGTTCTCCACGTCTTCGTTCCCGAGGCGCGCGAGCACTACCGGCTCGAGCAGCTGTGGGGCGAGGCGCCGCGGGTCGAGCTGTAGCTCGTTCGATCGCGGAATTTGGGCGAATCGGGGTTGCGTCCGTCCGCGACGATCCTTAGCCTGCAGGCCATCGCTCCTCGGGCTTTCAAGAGATCGCTCTTCGGTTATCGGCGCTCTGACGTCGACGAGGCGATGGAGCGGCGCGACGCGGCGCTCGAAGAGGAGACGAAGCGGGCGAACGACAAGACCCGCCGGGCTGATGAGCTTGAACGGGCGTCGCTCGATCTGGCTGCGCGGGTGAATGCGATTGAGCAGGTGGCGGACCGGCTGGCGCTGCGCGTCGTGGAGCGCGACCGGGAGATCGAGACGCTGACGGCTCGTCTTGACGCGGCGCTGGATGAGCTGCGCGTGCGGGTGGAGGCGGACAGGATCGAGGAGATCCGGGGGAACGGCGCGGCGCCGGTTGAGGCTGATGTGTTCGACGGGCTGATCGAGGTGGAGGTCGGGCCGCTATCGGATTTTGACCAGCTGGCGAGCTTTGAAGACGCGGCGAACGGCATAGGGGCCGCAGAGGAGATCTCGGTGAAGCGGTTCAAGAAGGGGAGGGCGACGCTCGAGATGCAGTTGAGCGAGCCGGTCGCGCTCTTGGTGGAGCTCGAGCAGCGGGCCCCGTTCGAGTTCACCGTGCGGGACACGCGGAACGACCGCGTCGTGCTTGACGTCGACGGCGAGTAGCCGTGCGAAGCAAAACGCTCTGCTGGATCTACGGGTTGATCGCCCTCGGCGCGCTGGTCGCGACGTGGTCGCAGAACATCAGGTTCTTTGGCGAGGAGGGGAACGGCGGGCTCGAGGGATTCATCGACGGGATGTACGAGAACGCCGCGGCCGCGTCGATCGCGAACGATTTGCTCTTCATGCTGCTGGCGGCGTTCGTGCTGATGTTCGTGGAGGGGCGGAAGCATGGGATCAAGCACATGTGGGTGTACTTCGTGGGCTCGTTCCTGATCGCTGTGAGCGTGATGTTCCCGCTGTTCCTCCTGGCGCGCGAGCGAAAGCTCGCGAGCGAGGGCGGGGGCGGAGGCCAGCCCAGCTAGCCCCTAGAAAGACCGCTCTCTCTACACAACTGGCGCACTTTCGCGCGCCTTTTCTCACCTCCGTACACGAGCATGCGTTCGTGGCTATCGGAGACTCCAACCACAAGGGCAACCTCGCGGAGCTGGCGATCGCGAAGGGTGCCGCTGAGCTCGGCATCGGCGTCTACAAACCGCTGACAGAGCACGGCCGATGCGATCTGGTTTTCGACGTCGCGGGCCAGTTGATCCGAGTCCAGTGCAAGTGGGCGAGGCCGCGGGGCGAGGTGCTCGTGATCCAAACCGGCAGCTCATATCACTCGCCGACCAAGGGTTACGTCCGCAGTACTTACAGCGCGATCGAGGTTGACGCTATCGCGGCCTTTTGCGCAGCCAGCGACACGTGCTATCTCCTCCCGATCTCGGAGATCGAGGGGTTATCGGTGATTCATTTGCGCCTCTTCCCCGCGCGAAATGGGCAGTTCGCGGGCGTTAGAATGGCGGCTGACTACGAGCTTGGGGCTATAGCTCAGTTGGAAGAGCGCCGCCATGGCATGGCGGAGGCCGTCGGTTCGAGCCCGACTAGCTCCACTTCTCCTCCGGTCGGTATTCAGACGGTCGGCGCCCACGAATTCCGGAACCGCTTCGGCCTGTTCATGCAGCGGGCGTCGCTGGGCGAACGTTTCTACGTCACCCGTCGCGGCAAGCCTCACGTAGTTCTCGGTCCAGCGGAACCGTCGCTTCTCGACGACGAAGGGGGCGAGATCTCGACGCCTGAGTCCTCTCCCGAGCATGAATGAGAAACCTGCCCCCAGGCATGTCACCCGCTTCGTCGAAGAGCTCGTCGAATGCGGCGTTCAGCTCGCTCGCATGCTCGACCACATGTACCTCCACGAGAGCCCCGACCCCGACATCCCGCCGCCGCCCGAGGTCTTGCGCGACCTCGTCGCCAAGACGATCGAGCGCGACGTCGGCCGGCGCAAGCGCGACCTCTACACCGCAACCGGGCTCCTCCTCGAAACCAGCCGCACCATCGAGCGCGAGCTCTTCCTCGTCGACCCCGGCGCCTTCGACGACCTCGAGCCGAGCGACTTCGAGGATTCCCTATAGCGTTGCCCCCCCATGAAGCAACTCGCAGACGGCGTCTGGCAGCTCTCCCTCTTCCCCCCGAACGCAATCAACGTCTTCCTCCTCGACGACGTCCTCATCGATGCCTCGACCCGCTTCGCTCCTCGCAAGATCATCAAGGAGCTCGAGGGGCGCCCCCTCTCCGCGCACGCTCTCACGCACGCCCACCCCGACCACCAGGGCGCATCGCACGCCGTCTGCGAGCGCTTCGGCGTCCCCTACTGGGTGGGAGAGAAGGACGTCGAGCCGGCCGAGAACCCCAAGCTCATCGGCGAGCGCCAGCCCGACCACTTCATGGCACAGTTCTTCGCCAAGCACATGACTGGGCCCGCTCACCACGTCGACCGCCACCTCCATGAGGGGGACGAGGTCGCCTCCTTCAAGGTCATCGACGTCCCGGGCCACTCCGCGGGACACGTCGCCTTCTGGCGCGACTCGGACGGCGTCCTCGTCCTGGGAGACGTCCTCAACTCCGCCGACGTCTACACCCTCATCCCAGGTCTCCGCGAGCCCAAGACCTACTTCACTCCCGACCCCGCCGAGAACCGCCGTTCCGCGCGCAAGCTCGGCCTCCTCGAGCCAAAGCTCGTCCTCTTCGGCCACGGACCGCCCGTGCGCGACACGAAGAAGTTCGTCGACTTCGTAAACGGCCTGCCGGACTAGCTACTCGGCCACCTCAGCGGCCTTGGCGGCATCGCACTGGCGCCCAACCGCCTCGAGCGTGTCGCGCACCTCGCACGGATTCGACCCAAGGGCCGGCAGGAAGTCCTCCGCAATCCCGCGCGCATACACAGGCCACATCCGCTCGAGCATCTCCTCGCCCTCGGCCGTCAGCTGCACATGGAACGAGCGCCGGTCGCCCGGGCAGGTAACCCGCTCCACCAACCCGTCCTTCTCGATCCGGTCGAGCAGCCGGCTCATCCCGCTGTTCGAGAGGAGCACGCGCTCCGCCAACTCCACCTGGCGCATCCGGATGTCGGGTGCATCCCGGAGCGCAGCAAGGACGTCGTACCAGGGGAGAGGTGGCAGTTCCGCCTCCTCAAGATCGGCGCTGATGCGCCTCAGCATGGACGAGTGAGCACGCAGGAACGCGCGCCACGTCGCCAACTGGTCTTCAGGGATCTTCACGGCGGTAGCCATCAGTGCACATTGTAACCGCATCTGTTGACGACGCAACGGTCTGTGGTATATTGATTGCGACAGCAACAATTGCTAACGCAAAGGAGCAAGCAGATGACCACCACAGCCACCAAGACCGAAATCCCCGCAGGGACCTGGAGCATCGACGCCGTTCACTCCAGCGCCTCCTTCGAGGTCGAGCACAACGGCTTCTCGCTCTTCCGGACATCGTTCCGCGAGCTCGACGCCAAGCTCACCTCAACTGATGGGCTGAAGCTCGAGGGCGCCGTTCCCGTCGAGAGCATCGACGTCACCCAGCCCGACTTCCGGGCGCACCTGCTCTCGCCCGAGTTCTTCGACTCGGCCCGCCATCCCAACATCGAGTTCTCCTCGGACGACCTCACCGTCACCGACAACGAAGTCACCCTTCGCGGCGAGCTCACGCTCGCCGGCAAGTCCAACCCGGTCGAGGCCACCGGAGCGTTCCGCGGCCCGCTGACCGATCCCATGGGCGGCGAGCGCGTCGCGATCTCCCTCAAGGCAACGGTCAATCGCCACGAGTACGGCATCGGCTGGAACATGGACCTGCCAAACGGCGAGAAGGTCCTCGGAGACGACGTCACCCTCCTCGTCGAGCTCGAGCTGGTGAAGGAGTAACTCCATGCGCCTCCTGGCCATCTCCGGCAGCCTCCGCGCCGACTCCCACAACTCGCGCCTCCTCCGCATCGCGGCGGAGGAGGCGCCCGTGGGCGTCGACATCGACATCTACGAGGGACTGGCCGACATCCCGCCTTACGACGCCGACAACGACACCGAGTTCGGGCCCGCCCCGGTGCGGGAGCTCCGCGAGCTCATCGCCGAGGCGGACGGCCTCGTTTTCGCAACGCCGGAATACAACTCGTCCATCCCCGGCGTCCTCAAGAACGCCATCGACTGGGCTTCGCGCCCCCGCGCCACAACGCCCCTCGCAGGCAAGCCGGCTGCAGTCATGGGCGCAACCACGGGGCAGTTCGGCGCCGTCTGGGCACAGGCCGAGCTTCGCAAGGTCCTCGGCTCAACCGGGGCGCGGGTCGTCGACGCCGAAGTCTCGCTCGCGCTCGCCGACGACGCCTTCGACTCCGACGGGGCGCTTCTCGACGAGCAGACGCTCGACGCCCTCCGCAACCTCACCGAAGCAGTCGTCGCCGAGGCCGAGCACGACCGCGAACTCGCTCTAGCCGCCTAGCGCTGCGCTGCTCTCAGATGCTGCCGCACCCGCCATCCGGCGCCCGAGAAGTTCAGGTTCGCGATGGTCGCAAACCCCTTCTCGTCTTCACGAAGGGCGAGGAGGAGATGCGCCACGCGGTCCGCGGCAGGTAAGCCGTCGGCGTCGCCGACGCGCACGCACCACGAGAAGACGCGCTTCCCGAGAACACCGTCGCGCACAAGAAGCGCCCCCTGCTCACCCACAAGCCAGAACCCGAATTCGCCGCCGTACGAGGCGAATCCGGTCGTCTTGAGGAAGTCGATGCCGTCCCTGCCCACCAGGTCGGCAAGCAGGCCCAACGCCACCTGCTCGGGCCCAGTCACCCCGTCGCGGGCGGCGGCGCTTCCCTCGCTCCCGAGCGCAACGACTGCCCGGGCGCCCCTTCGTGCCTGAAGCCACGGAACCGCCCATGCGTGGGCGAAGCAGAGGACCGCAACCGGGAAGGTCAGCGGCTCGATCAACAAGAGAGCGACACCAGGCGCCGAGAACAACACGACGACCCACGTCGTCCAAATCGTCCATCGCCTGCCGTCCCGCCTTAGCGTGCCCTCCGTTGCTCGCTCCCTACCCCAATCAAGACTTTCGACTTCGGGCAGCCCGACGCCTGCGCCGCTTGGCGCCCTGACCCTCGGATCAGCGGGACGCGTCAGCCGCCGACGATCGGGCGGCGAAGTGTCACCAACTCCGCATCCACCAAGAGCTCGCGAACCACCTCGGCCGACCCGTCCGCATGGGTCGCCGAGGCGATAAGTCCACGCTCACGCTCGAGCGCGAACACCTCCTGCGCGCGCTGCGCTGCGACCTCGTCCCCGGACGTCCACTCCGCAAGCGTCGTGTGCCCGGTGCGATCCAGCCTGATCAAACGTCCCATGTGCCCTCCTCGCCGAGTCGGTCATCCCCCCGCGCTGGCGAACGCGCAGCACGAGAACAGGTGCCGTTGTGTGACTCACGATACGCCCCTCTATGAGATCCTGCTCGCCGGACCGGTAACGGACGAAAAAGGGGTAATGGATTTCGATGGGTGAGCGAATTCTTGCGTGCTGCGTGGCTCTGACCGTGAACAGCACCGGCATCGCCTCGACCGGCACCGGCTCCTCGTCGTACGTGGACGGATCCACCCGCTTCATCAATTACGTGGTCTGCGTCAAGTAGTGGCTGGCGGGCCGGGGGCGCCGCCTAGACTCGCCCACCGTGAGCGACGAGCCCGCAAAGTACGACCCACACCCCATCGAGGAGCGCTGGCAGCGCGTATGGGAATCCGAGCGCACCTGGGAGGTCCCCAACCCAGGCGAGCCAGGCTTCGACCCCTCGAAGCCCAAGTCGTACGTCCTCGAGATGCTGCCCTACCCCTCCGGCGAGCCCCACGTCGGCCACCTCAAGAACTACGCCATCGGCGACGCAATCGCCCATTTTCGCCGCCGTCGTGGTTTCGACGTCATCCACCCGATGGGCTACGACGCCTTCGGTCTTCCCGCGGAGAACAACGCGATCCGCACCGGCGAGCACCCACGCGACGCCACCTACAAGTCGATCGCCTCCTTCCGCGAGCAGTTCAAGCGCTGGGGCATCTCCATCGACTGGTCGCGCGAGGTCGCATCCTCAGACCCCGACTACTACCGCTGGACCCAGTGGCTTTTCCTCCGCATGTTCGAGCGAGGGCTCGCATACCGCTCGGAGGCGCCCGTCCAGTGGTGTCCTGTGGACGCCACCGTCCTCGCCAACGAGCAGGTCATCGACGGCCACTGCGAGCGGTGCGGCTCGCTCGTCGAGCAGAAGAAGCTCGAGCAGTGGTTCTTCAAGATCACCGACTACGCCGACCGCCTCCTCGCCGACTTCGACATCCTCGAGTCCTGGCCCGAGCACGTCGTGACGATGCAGCGGAACTGGATCGGCCGCTCAGAAGGCGCCGAGGTCATCTTCACCTGCGAGGAGCTCGGCATCGATTTCCCCGTCTTCACGACCCGTCCCGACACCCTCTTCGGCGCCACCTTCTTCGTCCTCGCGCCCGAGCACCCGGACCTCGACGCCCTCGCCGCCGGCTCCGATAACGAGGAGACCGTCCGCGCCTACGTCGCGGAGGCGGCGCGCAAGTCGACCGAGGACCGCGCTGCCGAGGACCGCGAGAAGACGGGCGTGCGCCTGGGGCGCACAATCACCAACCCGGTGAACGGCGAGCAGATCCCAATGCTCGTCGCCGACTACGTCCTCATGGACTACGGAACCGGCGCGATCATGGCCGTCCCGGCTCACGACGATCGCGACTTCGCATTCGCCAAGGCCTTCGACCTGCCCATCCGCCAGGTCGTGACGCCCGAGGGCGAGGAGATCTCACCCGACGAGCCGTTCGTGTCCCACTCCGACGACGAGACGCTCGTCAACTCAAACGGCTTCGACGGCATGACCTCACCCGAAGCGAAGAAGGCGATCATCGAGATGCTCGCGAAGGACGGTCGAGGCAAACCGACAATCAACTACCGGCTTCGCGACTGGCTCCTCTCGCGCCAGCGCTACTGGGGCTGCCCGATCCCCGTCGTCCATTGCGACACATGCGGCATCGTCGCGGTCCCCGACGACCAGCTGCCGGTCGAACTCCCCGATGTCACCGACTACGCACCCAAGGGCAAGTCGCCGCTCGCAGGAGTCGACGAGTGGGTCAACACCACCTGTCCCTCCTGCGCGGGGCCCGCACGGCGGGAGACCGACACGATGGACACCTTCGTCGACTCGTCGTGGTACTTCCTCCGCTACCTCGACGCACACAACTCAGAGGCGCCGTGGGACCGCGAGATCGCCGATCACTGGATGGCGGTCGATCAGTACATCGGCGGCGTCGAGCACGCGATCCTCCACCTCATGTACGCGCGCTTCTTCGTCAAGGCGCTCGCGGACATGGACTTGCTCGGCGTCCAGGAGCCCTTCAACAACCTCTTCACGCAGGGCATGATCACCCGCAACGGCGCGAAGATGTCCAAGACGAAGGGCAACGTCGTCAGCCCCAGCGCGTTCGTCGACCGCTACGGCGCGGACACCCTGCGCACGTTCATCTGCTTCACCGGCCCGCCCGCGCGCGGCGGCGATTGGACCGACGAGGGCGTCGAGGGAGTCTTCCGCTTTCTCTCCCGCCTCTGGCGCCTCGCGCAGGAGGTCCTGGAGAACCCAGGCGGGCCCGGAACCGGCGACCCCGAGCCCCTTGTGAAGAAGGCGCACTGGGCGATCGACAAGGTCACCCGCGACATCACGACCGACTTCGCCCTCCACACCGCGATCGCCGCCGTCATGGAGCTGGTGAACGACGCCTATCGCTTCAAAGACGACCTCTACGGCTCTGAGGAGGGCGACGCCGCCGTCCGCTTCGCCACCGCCACCGCGGCCTCGCTCATCTTCCCGTTCGCCCCGCACCTGGGCGCCGAGCTTTACGAATCACTTGAGGGAACGCGTGTGTGGGAGGAGCCCTGGCCCGAGGCCGACCAGGCGATGCTCACCTCCGAGACGATCTCGCTCGTCGTCCAGGTGAACGGCAAGCGTCGCGACCAGATCGAGGTTGACGCCGACACCCCCGAGGAGGAGCTAAAGCGCCTCGCGCGCGCCTCCGAGGCGGTCGCCAAGCACCTGGACGGCAAGGAAATCGTCAAGGAGATCGTCGTTCCGGGACGCCTGGTGAACCTCGTCGTGCGCTGACCCTTCACAGGTCGCAGGGCGTCCGTCTGCTAAAACGGCCTCGTGCTCGTACGCCGCTTCTCCGAGGCGCCCACCATCGAGGTGCATCGCCTGCGCTCGCACATCCTCATGGACGCCGGCGAGCTCGGCTCTCGAAACCTGTCCGTGAATTGGATCGAGGTGCCGCCCGGCGCGTCCGAGGATCTCGTCTCTCACGAGGAAGCCGAGCAGGCGTACATCGTCGTCGCCGGCTCTGGGGCGATGTCCGCAACCGGCGACGAGCAGGCCCTCGAGCCAGGCGACTTCGTCCTCATCCCGCCCGCAACCGAGCACTCCGTCTCGAACGACGGCACCGAGACTCTCGCGCTCGTCTCCGTCCAGTCGCCCGGCGTCTCAGCGGATGAGCTCTTCTCGATCCGTCTCGCCAGCCAGGCCGCCGGATACGACGACGCGTACGAGGACGAGTAGGCATCTCGCCGTCTGCCGGGCCGATCCGCCGAAAGCGCGTCATCATCCACGGTCGCGTCCAAGGCGTCTTCTTCCGCGACACGATGCGACGGCGCGCCGAGGCACGCGGTGTCAAGGGCTGGGTCTCCAACCGGGGCGACGGCACCGTCGAAGCGGCCCTCGAGGGGCGCCGCGGCGACATCGAGGCCCTCATCGGCTTCTGCAAGCAAGGCCCGTCCGGCGCCGACGTCGAGCGCGTCGACGTGCGCGACGAGGAGCCCGAGGGCCTGACCACCTTCAAGATCGAGTAGCGCGTAAACCCCAGACCGCGCTAACGGGGGTCTGACCCCGGGTCAGACCCCGTTGAGGGTGCTTGAGGGTTCGTTACGAAGTCTTTGCATCCCAGTCGCTGAGTTGGCGCACTTCGATTGACACTCGCGCGCTGCGGCCGGGGAGCCTTGGCGCATGCCCGAGCTCTCGAGAGCGCAACTTGCCGTTTACGCGGCACTCGCCGTCGTCGCGCTCATGCTCGGGTCGCGCTGGATCCGAAGCGGGGGAGAGGATGCGTCCGCCTCCCCCGGCGCCGACCAGCCGTTCGAGTCCGCCGGCGGCGAGAGCGACAGCACGGGCGAGAGCTTTGAGACCACCGGTGGAGACTTGGTCGTCCACGTTGCCGGTGCCGTTGACGATCCCGGCGTCTACCGCATGCCGCCGGGCTCGCGGGTCACCGACGCCATCGACCGAGCCGGCGGGACCACCGGCGGTGCGGCAGCTGACGCGATCAACCTCGCGGCGCCGCTCGCGGACGGCCAGCAGATCCAGGTGCCCGAAAAGGTGGAGGGCGGTGGCATCGCGGCGACCGGCGCCGCGTCCGACGCTCCGATCAGCCTCGGCACCGCGACCGTCGAGGAACTCGACACGATCGAGGGCATAGGCCCCGTCACAGCCGCGGCGATCCTCGAGTTCCGCGACCAGAACGGGGGCGTCTCCTCGGTAGACGACCTCGACCAGGTGAGCGGGATCGGGCCGACGACGATGGAGGCTCTCAGGGCGCGGCTTCAGCCGTAGGGGTGGCGCCGTTCGCTTACGCGTGGCGCGCCGCGGCGCTCGGCGGGCTTGTGGTGGGGCTGGCACTGGCGGCGCCGCTTGGGATCAGCGGGACGGTCGAAGGGCTCGGAGCGGCCGTGCGGGACGGGACATCCAAGGGGCTTGGGACCTTCGGGGGATTCGTGGCCGTGGCGGCTCTCGCGGTCGTGCTGGCGCTTGCTCGCCCGCGCCGC